>CAWEPQ010000023.1:0-19701 GCA_963811055.1 uncultured Thermoleophilaceae bacterium | reverse complement strand
CATCGAGATCCCGGCGGTGCTCCACGAGTACGGAGCGCCACCCGAGATCCCCCCTGCTGGGGGCGCCCGCCCGCCGCGTCAGTTAGGTGCCCGATAGGGCCTCTAGATGACACAGCGGCAAGGAAGTTGGGTCTGATCGCCCGTCGGTCGCACGGGGTGGTCACGCGATCGGCGGCTCTGAGGGCGGGATTGACCGTCAAGGAGATCCGGCGGCGCGTGGAGTCGGGCGCGCTTCTCCGCGAGCACCGAGGCCTCCTTCATCGCCGCCGTAAAAGCCTGTGGTGACGGAGCCGTGCTGAGCGGGCGTGCGGCGCCGCCACGTCCGGAGATTACGGCGGAAGGCCGCCGACAGGTGCCGGGCGTGGGCACCCGCCTCTGGCGCGGCATCCCGGTCACCTCCGTGCCGCGCACGCTCGTGGACCTCGCCGCCGTTCTCGACGAGGACGACCTTGCCCGGGCGTTCCACGAGGCGGGCATCCGCCACCACACCACGCCCGAGCGGGTCGAGGCGGCGCTGAGGCGCCGGCCCAACAGCACCGGCGCCGCCGCGCTGCTCACCGAGCACGCGCTCGAGCTACCCGAAACCAACCGGCCTGCCGGTGGCCGCCGGGTGGACGCCCGCTGGCCCGAGCGCGCGCTCACGGTCGAGCTCGACAGCTACCGCTACCACCGGTCGCGCCATGCCTGGGAGCAGGACCGGCGCCGCGAGCGGGAGGCCCATGCCCGCGGTGACGAGTTCCGGCGCTACACCTACGGCGATGTGTTCGACGACGCGGCGGATGTTGGCCGAGCTGCGCGGACTCGTGGCCAGGGCGGCCGGGAGCTCGTCGCGGCGCGACACGCCCAGCTTGCGGTAGGCCGCACGGAGATGGTCGGCCACGGTCTTCTTGGTCACGAACAGCGACTGGGCGATCTCGCGGTTGGACTGTCCCTCGGCGGCCAGCCCCACCACGCGCAGCTCGCTCGGGGTGAGCGCCCGCACGCCGGTCAGGTACGGCCGCCGCGGTCGCGCGCCCGCGGCCACGGCCTCGGCGCGAGCGCGTTCTCCGAGTGGCCATGCGCCGCAGCGGTGAGCTAGGTCGAGCGCGCTGAGCAGCGGTGGACGCGCCTCCTCGGCCCGGCCCTGCTCGCGCAGCGCCGTGCCGAGGTCCGTGAGCGCGCGCGCGTGCTCGAGCCGGGCGTGTGTGGGCTCTAGCGCGGCCACGGACTGCTCCAGCAGGGCGATCCGCTCGTCCCCGGTCTCGATCAGGGCGAGCACCCGGAGCGCGATGCCCTCGGCGGCCGCGAGGCCGGAGGTGCGAGCTCGCCGCAGGTCCTCCTCGGCGAGGGCACGCGCCTCGTCCGGATCCTGCTCCACCAGCGCCTCGGCCAGCTGAGCGCGCCAGGGAATCACGCCGGGCCCCGAGGTGCCGAGGCGGTCGAGGTCGAGGCCCACGGCACGGAGGTCCTCGACTCCGGCGGCGTGGTCGCCGTCCGCGATCCTCACGACGCCGCGAGCGTGGCGGATGGTGATCTGCGCCGAGGTCACGACTCCCTCCGGGAGGGAGTCGATCTGACTGCGCAGCTCGCCTGCCCGGCCGAGCTCCACCATGACCTGTGCCAGGACCGCGATCGCGAAGGGTCGCACCGCAAGGAAGCCGTGCTCGGTCACCAGGCGATCGGCCACCAGCAGGTCCGCCTCGGCCTCGGCCAGCTCGCCGCGTCGCAGCCGGGCCAGGCCGCGCTGCGTCGAGCCGGAGACGAGGCCGAAGAGAGATCCGCGCCGGCCGGCTTCGTCGATCACCTCCGTCGCAACGCGCACGGCATCGTCCATGCGCTCCGACCAGATCAGTCCGTTCAGCGCCTGGGCCGCCTCGAGCCGGTCTGTGGACTCCTCCTGAATGAACGCCCCACCGTCCAGCCCCCGCTCGATCAGCTCGAGCGCCGGCCCGGTCGAGCCACGGCCGGCCAGCGCCGCCCCGACGATGAGCGCGAGTGCCCGCGCCGATGGGTTGGGGGTCTGGGCGAGCTCTTGAAGCCGCGGCAGGCTCTCCTCGAAGTGTGCGACCGAGTCGGCGTCCTGCCACTCGAGGGCAGCGGCGCTCGCCTCGAGCGACAGCGCCACGGGGTGGCTGGGATCGTCCAGCTCCGTGAGCGTCTCGCGGACGATCCCGATCGCGGCCCGCCAGTCGCCGAAGTAGGAGAGGGCTCCGCCGAGCTGCGCCGCGATCGTGGCCTTGACCACCGGGTCGGTGGCGGAGTCAAGGGCAGCTCGCAGGTGGTCGAGGCCCTCCAGCCTGCCCGTGGCCACCTGCGCCATGCCGAGGTTGCGCAGTATCTCGATACGCCCGGCGGGCGTAGGAGGCTCGCGCAGCGCGCGGCTGAGGTAGCTGGCCGCCGCCGCGGGCGCCCCGGACTCGATCGCCGCTCCGGCGGCCGCCGCGAGCTGATCCACCACCTCCGCGTCGCCTGCCGGATCCACGGCCAGAAGATGCATCGCCGCCGTGGGGGCGCCGCCGGCGTGCCCGGCCACGAGCTCAGCGGCGCGCCGGTGCGCGCGCGAGCGCGCGCCCGCGGCGATCCCGTCGTAGATCGCGGAGCGGATGAGCGGGTGCAGGAACCTGTACGGCCGCCCCGGGGCGAGAACGTCGTGCTCCACCAGCGCGTCCGCGGCCCGGGCGGCGGCGTCCGGCTCCAGCTCCGCGAGCTCGGCCGCCACGTGCGGCTCGGCCTCGTCGCCGAGCACCGCCAGCGCCCGCGCGAACCTCTCGGCGGCGCGGCCGGCTGCCTTCACGCGCGCGCGAATTCCGCGGGCGAGCAGCGGCGGCGGACGGTCCTCGAGCGTGGCCGCCACCTCCGCCGAGGGCTGGGCATGGCGCGCGGCGAGCTCGCGCAGCACCTCGTTGACGGCCAGTGGGTTGCCGCCCGTCGCGCGATGGCAGGCCGCTGTGAAGTCCGGGTCCGGCTCAACGGCGAGCCGGGCGTGAACGAGCTCGCCCACCGAATCCAGGCCGAGCGGCTCCAGCTCGATCAGCCCGGCGTCCGGGGTGAAGGCGGACATGTGTGCGCGCGGGTCGCGGTCACCGAGTGGCCGAAGCGCGATCAGGACCGACACGGGGATCTCCCTCACCCGGTTGCCCACATAGGCGAGGCAGCGCAGGGAGTCCAGATCGGCCCAGTGCGCGTCGTCGACCACCACCAGCAGCGGGGTCTCCTCGGCCAGCTCGGCCAGCAGCCAATAGATGCCGTGGAGCGGCGCGAACACGCTGCCGCCCGGGTCGGCCGGCGCGAGCCCCAGCGCCGGTGCCGCCAACCCGGCGGCACCTTGCAGCAGCTGGGCGCGGCGCTCAGGAGGTTCGCCGAGCAGCGGTCGCTCGAAGAGCTGGCGGATCACCCCGAAGCCGAACTCGCCCTCGAGCTCCGACCCGCGTGCGTGGAGCACGCGCAGGCTCCGGTCGGCTTCCTGCATCGCTGCGCGCAGCAGGGACGTCTTCCCGGTGCCCGCGCCGCCCTCGATCGCCACAACCTCGCCGCGCCCCTGGCGGGCCGACTCCACGGCGGCCATGATGCGCTCGAGCTCGTCGCCGCGCTCGAGCAGCGAATCCGCGATCGACGCCTCTCGTACCCCCTGCACGAGAAACAGCCTAAGACGGATAGGCCCTGGTTGCGTCGCGTACCAAGGCCTACTCGCACGCGTACGCGAGAATCCCACCCTGGAGGGGTGGCAGAGCGGTTGAATGCGACGGTCTTGAAAACCGTTAACGGCCGATAGGTCGTTCGAGGGTTCGAATCCCTCCCCCTCCGCCTTTGCAGCGCGACGTCGTCTCGGTGTATGCGCTGTCGAAGCCGTCAGCCTGATGCTCGAGCGTGAAGAGCTGTGCCACGCGGGCCCGCCCGGCTGCGGCAAGTCGCTCGCGGGCAGCGGAATCACGAGCCAGGCCGGCAATGCTCTCGGCGAGTGCGATTGGGTCGGTGGGCGGAATCAGCTTCCCGGCGTCGGCCACCACTTCCGGTATCGCTCCGACGAGAGTGGCGATCACGGGTACTCCAGCCGCCATGCCCTCCGCCGCAGCAAGTGAGAATCCTTCGTCTCGGGACGGCACGACGACCAGGTCCCACTGTCGGAGCTCCGAGAGTCCATCAACCGGGCCGAGCACTTCCACTCCTACGTCGGCGGCCCGCTGGGTTACCTCCCGCGCCCATGCCGCTTCGACGCCAAGGGCCTGTGGGCCGGCCATCCGAAACCTGAATCGATGCGAGCTCCCCCCGAGCAGGCGGGCAGCTTCGACGAAGACATCACTGCCCTTGCGTGCGCAGATCGTGCCAAGCGTTCCCACCACGAGGGGACCGTCGCGGCGTATCGGCTGAGCCTCTTGAAGCTCGACCCCGTTGTAGATGGTCCGAGCCCTCACCTTCGAGGGGGGCAGACTGTCTGCGACGACCCCGGAAACAGCCACCACTTCGTCGGCCACGACGGGTAACAATCGTCTCGCGGCGCCGCCGCGCAGACCGCGAAGTACCTCGTGGAGGTGAAACACCACCGGTGCTCCAGCGAACCGGGCTATCCCCGCTTCCGGGATAGCGACGACGCTGTTGACATGCACCACGGCGGGTCGGCGCACCCGGATCAATCTGCTGAGGGCCCGCGTGTAGCCCGGGGTATTCCGAACGCGCACCGTTAGTCCAGGCGGCTCACGGAGTGCGCGTCCGCTATAGGCGAACGGACGCGCTTGGCCGAACACCGGATGCCCTTGCTTCGCCAACCGCTCGGACACCGGGCTCGGACACGGCCCCCAGAACGCGAAGCGCCAACCGCGGGCCTCGAGATACGGCACCAGCTTGAGGACGGTCTGGGTCGCTCCTCCGAAGGTCGGCTCGTGGAGGATCACAAGCACCTCGCGGCCTCGGGTGTCCCCTGGCGTCATCCTCAGGCGATCAGACCCGGCGCGCGCCGATCGAGGGTCTGCGTGTGGAACTGCAGGGCCTGATGAGCGAAGATCGCGCACCAGGTGTTGCGCTGGCCGCAACCGTTCCCCGCAAGCGAGAACAGCACTGCGCCCCTCGGGGGTCACGTGATCCAGCAGCGAAGTGCGAAGTCGGTCCATTGGTTCTTTCCAACGGTCCGAATCCGTCACGCCGAGCTGCACGCACATGCTCGCGAGCCGCAATGCCTGAGCCGCGACGTCGGCGCGTCCAGGCGCGGTGGGCCTGCAAGCACGTGGGGGAAGGCTCCCGTCCTTTCGCTGGAGGAGGAAGACCCTGCGACAGAGCTCGGCCGCGTCCAGCAGGAGCTGATCTTCGCCGGTGCTCAGCCCGGCCATGACGAGCCCTTCACCCAGATACAGGGCGGGATGCAGGTCCCCCGACGGCTCCGTCTGAGCACCACTCCTCCATCGGTGGATCGTCCTCATGGCGGCGGTACGCGCAGTCTCCCCGATTGAGTCCGGGGGGAGCTCGAGGATGACCTGGAACGGGCCCTCAACCGTGGACCACCTCTTGGGGATCGGCCGGGCTCGAGGCGTGGACGTGGCCAAGAGCCCATCGGTACGCATGAACCGATCAGAGAACATCTGACCGAGCCGCCGCAGCATCGTTTCGTTCCCGGCGTGCAGTGCGAGCCCGCGCAGGATCATCGCCAGATCAAACGAGAAAGCCACGGCGTTGCGCCAGTCGTTCCCATTCTTGTCGCTGAGCGCTGCACGGGTCGGCGGCGCCTGCCTTCCTGAGCGGGTGACTTGTATCGACGGCTTCGACGATCGATTCTCGATCCGTGCCGACGATCTGCGCTGTTCCGCGGTCGACGGGTTCGGTCCGCGCCGTCTTCTGTTGGAGAACGAGCACCGGAACGCCGAGCAGCGGGGCCTCCTCCTGCACCCCGCCGGAGTCGGTCAACACCAGATAGGCGTCCGCGAGCGCTCGCACGAAGACCGGATATGCCAGCGGGCTCAGCAGCCGCACATTCGGCGAGCTGAAGCCGTGAAACACCTCACGGACCGGCTCTCGTACCGCGGGGTCAGGGTGCACGGCCAGATCAGGTCGATCTCGGGGTGCCGTTCGGCGATCTCGCGGACGGCGCCGGCAACCGCCCGCAGGTCGGAGCCTCGTGTCTCGCGACGATGGATGGTGACCACGATGCTCCGCCGCTTCGTTCGCGCAGTCCGCGGCGACCGCTCGGCGAGCGCTTTCAACGCATCTAGCGGTGTTCGGGGTTCGCGAAGTCGAAGCGGCAGCCGGCGTCCCATTCCGAGCGTTGGTTGCCGTGGGCCGGGAAGCCGCCGGCGTCCTTGAGCATGCGGGCCAGGTGCATCAGGTTCCACGTCATGAAGGTTGTGTTGCGGTTGGTGAAGTCGTTCTCGGGACCGCCCGAACCGGGGTCGAGATAGCTCGGCCCGGGTCCGGCCTCGCCCATCCAGCCGGAGTCCGCCTGTGGCGGGATCGCGTAGCCGAGGTGCTGGAGTGAGTAGAGGATGTTCATGGAGCAATGCTTGGCGCCGTCCTCGTTACCGGTGATGAGGCAGCCGCCGACCCGGCCGTAGTAGGCGTACTGGCCGTGCTCGTTGAGCAGGTGGCTGTTGCCGTAGAGCCGCTCGATGACATGGGTGCAGACCGACGACTTCTCGCCGAGCCAGATCGGCGCGAGCAGCACGAGGATGTCCGCTGCCTGGACCTTCTCGTAGATCGCCGGCCAGTCGTCCTTCTCCCAGCCGTGCTCGGTCATGTCCGGTTGCACACCGGTCGCGATGTCATGGTCGATCGCGCGGATGAACTCGACCGAGACGCCGTTCCGCTCCATGATCCCGGCAGACAGGTCACCGAGCGCACGCGTGTTGGAGATCTCGGGCGAGCGCTTCAGGGTGCAGTTGATGAAGAGCGCGCTGAGGTCCGAGAAATCCCAGTTGGACTCGGTCGCAAGGGCTTCGTGCCTTTCGGCAAGGTCGGACATCGTCACATCTCCTCCTTGGGGATCAGAACAACCTGTTTCACGTCTCCGCGCAGGAGCAGGCTGCCCGCGAGCGGGAACAACAGCACCGAGAGCAGACCGGCCGCGATCAGCTCGGCGCTCTCGGCGCCGCCGATCATGCCCACGTCGCGGCCGATCGCCGTCGCGGCGACGATGAACGGCAGCGTCGTCGCCTGGAACAGGCCGGCGACGACGGCGCGGCGGGCGCCGACAAGCGGCCGGTAGAGCAGGGCAGGCAGGCCGCGCACGACCACGAGCGCCAGCAGGAACACCGGAACCATCGCCAGGTTCGACGGATCGTCGAGCAGGGCGTTGAGGTCGAATCGCAGGCCGCTCGCCACGAAGAAGACCGGAATGAACACGCCGAAGCCGATCGCCTCGAGCTTCAGCCGGAACGCGGGGTGGGTCATCACCTCGTCGCGATCGGCGAGCGTCAGGACCGCGCCGGCCGCGAACGCTCCGAGGATCACCTCGAGGCCGAACTGCTCGGCGACCGCGGCAAACGCGATCAACAGCACCATCGCCCCGCGCACCCTGATCTGGGCAGTGGTGTCCTGGAGCCGCAGCAGGTCGTCGCCGATTCGCTTCGACCTTTCCGCCCCGCGCACCACGAAGAGGACCGTGGCGGCCAGCGCAAGCAGGCCGCCGATCAGGACGAGCGTCGCCCCGGTGCCGCCCTCGCCCGCGAACAGGACCGAGAGCAGGATGATCGCCCCGAAGTCGGCGATCGATCCAGCAGCCACGACGAGCTGGCCGAAAGGTGAAGCGATCTCGCCGGCGTCCTTGAGCACGGGGATGATCACGCCGAGCGATGTCGCCGAGAGGATCACGGCCACGAGCAGGGGGGTCTCGGCGAGGCCACCGGCCTTCAGCGCCAGGCCGGCGGCCACGGCGAGCCCGAACGACACAAGCCAGCCCCCGCCCGCAGTCCGCAGGAGGCGCCCGCGGAGCTTCTCGAACTCCACCTCGAGGCCGGCGAGGAAGAGGAGGAAGACGAGCCCGATCGTCGCGAGCACCGAGATCGTCTCGTCGATCTCGACCCACCCGAGCCCGGCCGGCCCGATCGCGATCCCCGCGGTGATCTCGAGGACGACGGCGGGCAGCCGCACGCTCGGGAAGAGGCCGAGCAGGAAGGGCGCCGCGAAGGCAACCGCGACTACCAGCAGCAGGCCCGAGAAGGCTGGCTCGTGCATGCCCCCTCAGTCGGCCGGGGGCGGCGAGCGTTACGCCGGGCCTATTCCCTTGTCGCGCTTCCAGTCGCGGAACTCAGCCAGCAGCGTTTCGGCGGCCCCCTGCGGCAGGGTCTCCTCGCTGAGCGTGCCGACGACCGCCAGCGACTGGCGGATCTGCTCGATGTACGTGACGCAGGGGTCGCACAGCTCGAGGTGCGCCTCGAAGCGCTTCAGGTCGCCGCGGGCCAGCCGCATCTCGAGGTAGTCCGTGACGAGCTCGACGAGCTCCTTGCAGGTCATTTCCGGCGCGGGCTTGTGGTGGCGTCTGAGTCTCATGTTCCGGTTGCGGCGTCGAAGTGGCTCTCGAGAGCGTTGCGGACCGCCGCGCGTGCACGGTGAAGGAGCACACGCTGATTGGTCTCCGCGACCTCCAGCGCGTTACATGCCTCCTCCGCCGAGAAGCCCGCAATGTCACGGAGGGTGATGATCTCGCGCTGGCGTGGCGGCAGCCCGGCGATCGCGGCGAGCGCGGCGTCGCGCGTCTCGGCCTGCTCGAGTCGCTCCTCGGGCCACGGCTCGGGGGGCGTCTGCCAGTGCCCCGGATAGGGGTCATCGGCCGTCCGGAACCGATCCAGATTCACCACCGGCCCATCGCCTGCGCTTACCGTCGCTGACGAGAACGGCACGCTCCGGGACTCCTTGACCCCACGCGTCTTGGCGATGTTGGCCACGATCCGGAACGCCCACGTCCTCAGCGACGAGCGCCCCTCGAAGCGATCGAGCGCCCGCAGGATGCCGAACCACGCCTCCTGCACGACTTCCTCGGCGATCGCCTGGCTCGGCACGTGCGTGCGGGCGAGCCGGAGCATCGGCGGCCCCCAGGACTCGACGACCGCCATGAAGACGGCCTCGTCGCCGTCCCTCAGCGCCATCAGCAGCGCAGCCTCGTCCCGCGGCAGAGCGGTGGCCATCCGGCGGCGATCCTCGCACGTAACGAATGTCGCCGCCAACCGACGATAGGACTGGGCCGATCATCAATCGAGAGGGGTTCGGATGGCACTGGCACGTGTTGTGACCTTCGAAGGAGTCAGCAGGGACCGCATGGAGGAAATGCGGGGCGAGATGACCGACGGTGAGCCACCGGAGGGGCTATCGGCGACGGAGGTCGTGGTGCTTCACGACCCGGAGAGCGAGAAGTCGCTCGTTGTCCTCTTCTTCGAATCGGAGGACGACTACAGGCGGGGCGACGAAGTCCTGCAGGCGATGCCCGCGGGGGACACCCCGGGCCAGCGCGCCTCGGTGACTAAGTACGAGGTCGCGGTGCGCATGACCCCCTGACCAGCTACTGGGACCTCCACCGGGCTCGCCACTCCGGCGCCTCCCAGCCCTCGGCCACGTAGATCTTCTCGCGCGCGATCCTGTGGCCTCGACCCAGACGTCGTCGCGGCCCCGGACCTAGCGGAACTCGACGGCCGTGTCCGGCGGGTAGCTGCTTCTCCACTCGCGGGGGTTCTCGACGCCCTCGAAGCGCTCGCCGGACTGCGGGAACGCCTGAGAGGCTACGCCCCGTGACCGCCGTGCTCGAGGTGATCGACCGCGATCAGCGCCTCGAGTTCTCGTTCGAGGACCTCATGCGCTACCACGGCCCCGGCTCGCCCGGTGGAGTCGCGCACGGCTTCAAGGTCCTGGAGCGTGCGCTGCCGCTGCTGGCCCCGGACGGGCTCTGCGAGCGCCGCGAGATCGTGGTGGAGACCGCTTTCGGCGGGCCGGGCGCCCGCGACGCGTTCGAGCTGGTCACCAGAGCCGTGACCGGCGACCGCTACCGCCTGAACCCGGCGCTCGCGCGGCCGGAGCGCGGCAGGGCGCTCGAGCGCTTCGTCTTCCGGCTGGGCTACCGCGAGCGCGTGACCACGCTCGAACTGCGCGAGGGCTTCGTGACCGATGAGTTCATCGACCTGGCTCGCACCGATCCGCGCAACGCGGAACAGGAGCGCCGGCTCGACGTCCTGAAGCTGGAGATGGCTGAGCGCGTGATGGCCCAACCCGCGGACCACGTCTATGACGACACGGGCCCCCCGGGCGCGCTCCCACACGCCCGGGGAATCCCGATTGATGGCCCTGGGGCCTAGTTGAAGGCGTACTGCTCGTAGTCGGCCACGTTCTCCTTGGTCACCGTGGCGGCGGGCACGATGATCTGGCGCGGGACCTCCGGCGGGACGAGCTCCGGGAAGCCCTCGCCGAGTGCGATCAGCCGAGCCATGTTGACCGCTGAGGCCGCCATGTTCGGGTTGTAGAGGAAGGTCGCCCGGTACAGGCCACCCTCCTTGATCTGCTCCATCGCGTCCTGGGAGCCGCCCACTCCGGTGAGGAACATGTCGTCCTCGCGGCCGGCGTTGCGGATGGCCTGGACCACGCCCTGGGCCATGTCGTCGTCGTGCGTGTACACGGCGTCGATCTGGTCCTCGGCCTGCAGGATGTTCTCCATCACCTTGAGGCCGGTGTCCGGGTTGAAGTCACCCGGCTGCTTGGCCACGATCTCGACCCCGCCTCCGGGGCACTTCTTCTTGAGCTCGTCGGAGAAGCCCTTGCTCCGCTCCTCGGTCACCGAGATGCCGGCCAGGCCCTGGATCTCCACCACGTTGCCCTTGCACTTCAGCTGGTCGGAGATGTAGTCCGCCGCCAGCACGCCGATCTGGTAGTTGTCGCCGAGGATCGTCGCTGTGGCCGCGTCGGGCTGCGAGAAGAGCCGGTCCACGTTGATCACGGGGATACCGGCCGCCTCGGCCTTCTGCGCGACGGGCGTGAGGGCTTCCCCGTCCTGGGGGAGCACCACGAGCGCGTCGGGCTTGTCCGAGATCACCTGCTCGATCTGCTGAGCCTGCGAATCGGCGTCGGCCGCTTCGAGCAGCCTGAAGTTCACGTCGTCGTGCGCCTCCGCCGCCGCCTTCGCGTTCTTCGAGATGGCGCCGAGCCAGCCGTGGTCGGTCGGCGGGACGCTGGCCACGATGTCGACCTTGCCGCCCTTGGCCGGCGACTCCTCGGTCGTGCTCTGAGCGGCGGCTCCGCTGTCGCCATCGTCGTCGTCACCTCCGCAGGCAACGACCCCCGTGGCCAGCAGCGCCGCTGCCACCAACATCAACAACAGTCGCTTCAGGGACATGTATGCACTCCTCCTCCTGTGGTTTGAACCTTCAAAGCCTTGCCTCCGGGCGTTGCAGGAGGACCGCCCCGAGCACGATCGCTCCCTTGGTGACCTGCTGGACCTCCGTGGAGAGGTTGAGCTGCGTCATCAAGCTGAAGATGAGGGCGAAGGTGAGCACGCCGAGGAAGGTGCCCACGATCGTGGCCCGGCCGCCGGCGAGGCTGGTGCCGCCGATGACCACCGCGCCGATGGCGTCGAGCTCGTAGAGATTGCCGCTCACCGGTGACGCGCTCGCCAGGCGCGAGCACAGCAGCACGGCGGCCACGCCGGCGAGCAGGCCCGACAGCACGTAGACGCTGAAGATGGTCCGCCGGACGGGCACGCCGGCGATGCGCGCCGCCTCGCGGTTGCCGCCCACGGCCACGACGTAGCGCCCGTAGCGGGTGCGGTTGAGCAGGAGCCAGGCGGCGATCGTGATCCCGATGAACACGTAGACCGACACCGGGATGCCGACGATTCGGCCGGTGCCGAACCAGAGCAGCGAGAACGTTCCGGGATCGCCGAACGACCCGCCGTTGAGATCGAGCAGGCTCACCGGCAGCTTGTCGTTGAGTAACAGCGCGATGCCCCTGCCGATCGAGAACATGGCGAGGGTGGCGATGAACGGCACCACGCGGCCGTAGGCCACCGCGGTGGCGTTGACCGTGCCGAGGAGGGTCGCGAACCCGAGCGCTCCGAGGATGAAGACCAGCGTCGAGCCGTTGGGGTCCACGAGCACGCCGCCGGCCATGCCGGCCGCGGCCAGCATCGAGCCCACGCTGAGGTCGATCCCGGCCGTGGCGATCACGAACGTCATGCCCATCGCGAGCACGCCGACCACGCTCGCCTGGGTGAGCATGTTCCGCACGTTGTCCGCGGTGGGGAAGCTGTCCGGCCTGAGGATCGCCCCGACCACGAACAGGAGCACGACGACGATCACGAGGGCGTACTCCTGGAAAGCCATCCCCCCGAGCCGCCGCCGGGCGGCTTCCGGAACTGACGTCATGTGACCTCCTCGACCAGGTCGGCCGAATCCGTGGGCGCCACCGCGTGGCGAAGCAGCTCGCGCTCCGTGGCGGCGGCCCCGTCCACCTCGAAGACGATCTCGCCCTCGCGCATCACGAGGATCCGCGAGCAGATGCCCACGAGCTCGGGGAGCTCCGAGGACACCACCAGCACCGCCAGCCCCTCCTTGGCGAGGTCGGTGATCACGCGGTAGAGCTCCGCCTTCGTGGCCACGTCCACGCCGCGCGTGGGCTCGTCGAGCAGGAGCACGCGGCAGCTGTGCAGCAGCCAGCGCGCGAGCACCACCTTCTGCTGGTTCCCACCGGAGAGCTCGCGAACGATGCGGTCGGGGTCGTCGGGCACCGTCTTGAGCGACCGCAGGTGCTCATGGGCCGACGCGCGCTCGGCACGCACGTTGAGCAGGCCCTTCTGGAAGCGCCCGAGGTCCGCGAGCGTCACGTTCTTGACCTGGCTCCAGTCGAGCAGCAGGCCCTGCGACTTGCGGTCCTCCGGCGCGAGCCCGAGGCCGGCCGCGATCGCACGAGAGGGGCGGTTGGGGGGCAGGGGCTCGCCGTCCAGGAACACCTCGCCCTCCTCCGGCGATTCGAGCCCGTAGATCAGGCGCAGCAGCTCCGTGCGTCCCGACCCGACTAGACCGCCGAGGCCCACCACCTCACCGGAGCGCACCTCGAGGCTCACGCCGCGCACCTCGGGCAGTCGCTTGACCCCGCGCACCTCGAGCACGACCTCGCCCCGGCTCTGGGGCCGTTCGGGATAGAGCCGGTCGACGATGCGGCCCACCATGAGCTCCACGAGCTTGTCCGTGGGGGTGTCGGCGGGAAGCCCGGTGGCGGTGGTCCGGCCGTCCGCGAGCACCGTCACGCGGTCGCCGATCCGGCGGATCTCGTCCAGGCGGTGGGAGATGTAGACGACCGCCACACCGTCGGCGGTCAGCCGGCGCACGACGTCGAACAGCGTCTCGACCTCGCCGTCGTCGAGGATCGCCGAGGGCTCGTCCATGATCAGGAGGCGCACGTCGTGGGAGAGCGCCCTGGCGATCGACACGACCTGCCGGGCGGCCGGACGCAGCGACTTCACGCTCGCGCGTGGCGGGATGCCGTCGTGCCCGAGCCGCGCGAGCAGGGCGGCGGTCTCGCGGCTCATCCGGTCGAGGTCCAGGAACGGCCCGCGGCGCGGCTCGTGGGCCAGGAACACGCTCTGGGCCACCGTGAGGTCCTCAACGAGGTCGAGCTCCTGGTAGATCGTGGCCACGCCACGCGCCAGCGAGCCGGCGGGGTCGCCGACCGGCAGCGGCTCGCCGCCCACCAGGATCTCTCCCTCCGTGGGCTCGACCGCGCCCGACACGCACTTGATGAGCGTCGACTTGCCGGCGCCGTTGGGCCCGAGAAGGCAGTGCACCTCGCCCGCCTCCACGTCGAAGTCCACGCCCTGGAGGGCCTTCACGCCGGGGTATTCCTTCACGAGTCCGCGGACCTCGAGCGTCTTGGTGCCGGTGGCCGTGGACATCAGCCGACCACCAGCGGCCGCAGGTTGCGCTGGGCGATCTCCAGGCCCTGCTCGACCTTCTCCGGGCTGCCGCCCCAGACGGGATCCTCGTGCTCCACGGAGAGCACGCCATCGAAGCCGCCCTCGTAGAGCGCGTCCACGTAGCGGCGGAAGTCCACCTGCCCGAGGCCGGGAATCCGGTAGCGCCACCAGCCCATGTCCCACGGGTCCTCCTCGCGCGTGGAGGTGCGCCCGAAGAACCCGAAGCGATTGCGCGCGTCGGGGAACGTCTCGGCGTCCTTGGCGTGCGCATGGGCCACGCGGTCCACGTAGGGGCGGAGCGCGGCCACCGGGTCGATCCCCAGCCAGAGCAGATGCGACGGGTCGAAGTTCAGGAACAGGCCCAGCTCGAACATCCACTCCCAGAGCTCCGGCGAGTAGGCCAGGTTCCCGGGGTACCCGTCCGGGTGC
This sequence comes from uncultured Thermoleophilaceae bacterium, assembly GCA_963811055.1. Lineage (GTDB taxonomy): Bacteria > Actinomycetota > Thermoleophilia > Solirubrobacterales > Thermoleophilaceae > JACVRW01. The sequence goes on along the minus strand of CAWEPQ010000023.1, from coordinate 5,426 downwards.
CAGCCCTCCATGACGCAGTTCTCGATCATCAGCCTCACGCCGCGCTCGCCCGCGTAGTCCACGAGCGACGGGAAGATGCGCTCGGCCTCGCGGAGGTTCTCGGCGACGCTGCGCCCGGGATCGCGGCCGATGAACGTCCCGACGGGCACGCCGCCAAGCGCCGCCGCCGCGTCCACGCATGCGCGGAGGTGCGTGTGAGCGGCCTCGCGCTCGGTGGGGTCCGGATGGAGGTTGTTGTCGTAGTAGGCGAGCGCCGACAGCTCGAGGCCGTGCTCGCCGAGCGCGCCGCGAACCCGCTCGGCCTCGGCGTCGTCGAAGGCATCGGCCCGGACGTGGGACGCGGTGAAGGGTCGGTCCCCGATCGAGGGCCAGGCGGCGAGCTCGAGCGCCTCGTAGCCGTGGCCGCCCGCCCACGCGGCGATCTCCTCGAGCGGCCGCTCGGGCATGCACGCGGTGAGGAAGCCGAGCTTCACAGGCGCGACTCGGCCGGCTCGTGGGTGGGGACTTCCGACCAGGCCTCGTCGGCGGCCGACGCCAGCACCGCCTCCGTGATCTGCACGGCGCGCCGTCCGTCCGCGAATCGCGGCATGCCGTCGGGCTCGGCTTCGCCGCGTACGGCTCTGTAAACGTCGGCCACGAAGGCGTCGAAGCAGTCCGCGTAGCCCTGGGGATGACCGGGCGGCAGCGTCGAGAGACGGGCGGCGTCGGGCGCGAGCACGGCGGGGTCCCGGACCGTGACGGCGGTGCCGTCCCTGTGCCCGCGCCAGAGCGACTCGGGGTTCTCCTGGTCGAACACGAGCGCCTCCTCGGAGGCATCGAGCTCGATCCAGAGCCTGTTCTTCCGGCCCGGTGACACCTGGCTGACCACCACCGAGCCCAGCGCCCCGGTGGCGGTCTCGAACTGGACGATCGCGGCATCCTCGGTGTGCACCTGCCGGGTGGGGCCGTCCCCGTGGCCGCGGTCGAAGGAGGCCCTGCCCACTCCGAGGCTGCGCTCCGGCAGCACCGTGGCCATCCGCGCCGAGAGCCGCGTGATGCGATCGCCTGAGATGAACTCCGCCAGGTCGCACCAATGAGAGCCGATGTCGGCGAAGGCCCTCGAGGCGCCCCCGAGCTCCTCGTCCACGCGCCAGTTGTCGTCCGCCGGCAGCGAGAGCCAGTCCTGGAGGTAGGTGCCATGGAGCAGGCGAAGGCGGCCGCTCGAGCCGCCCAGCATCCGGGCGCGGGCCTCGCGCGCCATCGGGTAGTAGCGGTAGACGAACGGGACCGCGGCCTGCAGGCCGCTCTCGGCGGCGGCCTCGACGAGCGCGGCCGCGCCCGCCGCGTCGAGCGCCAGGGGCTTCTCGCAGATCACGTGCTTGCCCGCCTGAAGCGCCGCCAGCGCAAGCGGCACGTGGACGTGGTTGGGAGCGCAGATGTGGACGACGTCCACATCCGGCGACTCGACAAGCGCCTCGGCCGACTCGAAGGCGCGCTCGGCGCCGATCCTGGCGGCGGCCTCCTCGGAGCTGCGCAGCGTGGATGCGGCCACGCCGGTCACCCGGCCGCCCGCGAGCAGGGCTGACCGAGCATGCACCGCGCCGATGAATCCGGCGCCTATCACCCCGACTCGGAGCGGGGCTCCTCTCCCCATGAGCGGGACAGTCGCCGATCTTTTGCTGAATGTCAAGCAAAACTTGCCCGATATAGGCCGAAAGCCGTTCAAAGTCTGCTCAACGCGGCTCCCAAGTCTGATTTACTCCGCAGCGTGAGCGGGGAGGCCCATACGGCGGGCGCGGTGCTCCGGGTGATTCGCGAGGCGGGCACCATCACCAGGGCCGAGCTCGCGAGGCGCACGGGCCTCGGCCGCTCGACCGTGGCGCAGCGGGTGGACGTGCTGCTCAAGCACGAGCTGGTCTACGAAGCCGGCGAGAGCGCGTCCACAGGCGGGCGCCCCCCGACCGCGCTCGCGTTCAACGACCGCTCGGGCGTTGTCCTGTGCGCCGATCTCGGGGCCACGCACTCGCGCATGGCCGTGTGCGACCTCGGCGGCGTCCCGCTGGCCGAGCGGGCCAGCGAGCTCGACATCGCCTCGGGACCCGACGCGGTGCTCGAGGCGGTCCAGGAGCACTTCGTGGACCTCGTGTCAGAGGCCGGGCGCGAGCACGGCAACGTCCAGGGGATCGGCATCGGGGTTCCGGGCCCGGTGGCCTTCGACCGTGGCGAGCCCACCAACCCGCCGATCATGCCCGGCTGGGACGGCTTCTCGATCCCGGGTTGGTTCGCGGGCCGCTACGACGCGCCAGTCCTGGTGGACAACGACGTGAACATCATGGCGCTGGGGGAGCACTGGACCCACTGGCGCGACCGCGAGCATTTCCTCTTCATCAAGGTCGGCACTGGCATCGGCTGCGGCATCGTGGCCGCGGGGCACATCCACCGCGGGGCCAAGGGGGCGGCCGGCGACATCGGGCACATCCGCCTGGCCGACCAGGACGTGGTCTGTCGTTGCGGCAACGTCGGCTGCCTCGAGGCCGTGTCGGGAGGCGGCGCCCTGGCGCGACGCCTGGCCGAGGAGGGGGTGGAGGCCTCGACCAGCCGCGACGTGGTGCTCCTCGTGCGGGCGGGCAACCCGCTGGCCACCCACCTGGTGCGCGAGGCCGGTCGCAATCTCGGCCAGGTGCTCGCCGGGTGCGTGAACTTCTTCAACCCCGGCGTGATCGTGATCGGCGGGGACCTCGGGCAGGCCTCCGAGCAGCTGCTCGCCGGCGTGCGCGAGGTCACCTTCAGCCGCTCGCTGCCACTCGCGACGGAGGAGCTGCGCGTGGTTCCGAGCCGGCTCGGCGACCGCGCCGGCGTGATTGGAGCCGCGATCATGGCGATCGAGCACGTCCTGTCTCCCGAGGCCATCGACCGGGCGATCAGGCGCAACGTGACCGCCTAGTCTCGCGACGGTATGCTCGCGCCGACGGTGCCCACCACGACCCTCCTGCTCGCCACCGGTGAGGCCCTCGAGATCCAGGGTCCGCTGGAACAGGTCTCGAAGGCGCTCGAGAACGCCGCCCGCAGCAGCGCGGGCACGCTGGCGTGGCTCGAAGAGGCGCCGGACGGGGAGCGGTTCGGCGTGAATCCCTCCCACGTGGTCTGGGTCCGTCCCGGTCAGGACTAACCGTCCGGGGGTGCGGTGGGCCGGTAGTGGGCCGGAGCCACCCGCATCGGGGCTATGCTCATAGAGGACAGTCCCACAGTCGGGTGTCGCGCTCCTGCGCCCCCCAGTGGCCAATCCTCCCGGGAGCTGCAAGGAATAACGCAATGCCCGAGCAGGACAAGTCCGTTTTCGCCCCCTCCACGCGCGGTGACCAGGCCTGGAAGGAAGTAAGGGACGGAATCGCCTCGCGCAACGCCGAGACCCGCAAGGCGGGCAAGGTCGAGCGTGAGGACTACGAGCGCAAGCGCGAGACCGTTCGTCACGCGGCGAACGTCAAGCGCAACAAGCAGCTCGATCGCCATCACAGCTAGCAGCCGGTCCCGCGTCTGAATGCAGACCGCTGTCGGTAGCGCTCTGCCTGAGGCATCCGCCGCTCCGCGCCGCCCGGTCGCGCGGGTCGACCTGACGCGGAGGCTTCGTGACTTCGGCCGCCGCCGGCGGGCGCCGATCACGGTCATCGGCTCGCTGCTCACCGCGGCGCTGCTCGTGCTGCTGCTGGCGGGAAGGCGCGAGGAGTTCACCGCCGCGCTTTCGAGCGCCCCGCTCTCCGTGCTGGCGGCGGCGGCCCTGCTCCAGATCACCGCCCTCGTTGCCCGCAGCGAGGCGTGGCACCTCACCATCGAGGCGGCCGGAGGAGAGGTCCGGCGCCGCGTGCTCTACCGCGCGTCGAGCATGCAGGTCCTCGGCAGCTTCATCAACGGCCAGCTCGGTGTGGCCGCGCGAATCGCCGCCCTGCGGCGCTCCTGCCCGGACCACAGCCCGCAGGTGCCGACCCTGATCGCGGCCGAGTTCCCGATTCTCGCCATCGAGGCGATGCTGGCCGCGGTGGCGTCGTTCACGCTCGTCGCGCCGCTCGGCCTGCCCTGGTGGTTGCCGGTGGTCGGGTTCGTGATCGTGGGATCGGCCAGCGTCGGCCTCCGGCGGCTTGCGCTCCGCAAGGGGCGCAAGCTCTGGCGCGGCCTGGCGGTGCTTCGTCACCGGGCCCATGGAATGCGTGTGGTCGCGTTCGTGCTGGTGGCCGTGTTCTCGCAGATCCTGCGCGCCTGGCTACTCCTCCACGCCGTCGGAGTGGAGGCCTCCGTGTTCGACGCCACCGCCGTGCTGATCGCCGTGGTCACGCTCGGGCAGCTGCCCGTCGGACCCGCCGTGGGCGCGGCTGCCGCCGTGCTCATCCTCGGCAGCGAGGGAGTGGCCGCCGCGGCCGCCGCCGGGGTGCTGCTGACGGTCACCGGAACGGTCGGGGGCCTCTGTTTCGCGGCATGGGCCGGCGCCGACCACTTCTGGTTCGCCGTGCGCCCGGCGCGTTTGAAACGCGCTCTGAGGTAGGGGTCGTGAAGCGGATCGGCCTGCTCGGAGGTATGAGCTGGGAGTCCACCGCCGAGTACTACCGGTTCGTCAACGAGGCCGTGCGAGACCGCATGGGCGGGCTCCACTCGGCCGACTGTCTCGTGCGTTCCGTCGACTTCGCCGGAGTGGAGCAGCTTCAGCGCGGCTCGCGCTGGGACGAGGCCGGGACGCTGCTGGCCGACGAGGCGCATGCGCTCGAGGCCGCCGGCGCCGGGCTGATCGTGCTCTGCACCAACACCATGCACAAGGTGGCCGATGCGATTGTCGCGGCGATCGACGTGCCGTTCGTGCACATCGCCGACGCCACGGCGGCGGCCGTGCTCGCGTCCGGCGCCTCCAGGGTCGGCCTGCTGGCCACCGCGTACACAATGGAGCAGGACTTCTACGTCGGCCGGCTGCGCGACCGGCACGGTCTCGAGGTGCTCGTGCCCGATGCCGGTGACCGGCGGATCGTCCACGACGTGATCTACGAGGAGCTCTGCGTGGGCACTGTGAACGACGGCTCCCGAGACGAGTACCGGAGGATCATGAGCGGCCTCGCCGAGCGCGGCGCCGAGGCGATCCTGCTCGGCTGCACGGAGATCGACCTGCTCGTGGGTCAGGACGACGCGACGGTGCCCGTGTTCGACACCACTCGCCTCCACGCGGAGCGCGCGGTGGAGCTGGCGCTCGCCGCCTAGACGCTCGCGGTGCGATTGTTCCGCCCCGGATGAGCACCGAGGCGCACATGGAGGAGCGCGAGCTGTTCTGGGGCATGCGGGCGATCCTCTGGGCGGGCGGCGGCTTCGTCACGCTCGCCGGGGTCCAGCTGTTCGGGCTCGCCACGCGCACCGACGAGCTCTTCGCCTGGACGATCCAGCCGCCGGTCACGGCCGCCTTCCTCGGTGCGTGC
>CAWEPQ010000022.1:0-18840 GCA_963811055.1 uncultured Thermoleophilaceae bacterium | reverse complement strand
TGCGACGCCTTACCCGAAGCTGATAGGGGCGACGGGATTCGAACCCGTGATCCCCGGCGTGAAAGGCCGGTGTCCTAGACCGCTAGACCACGCCCCCGCGGTCCATCGATTGTATGGGCCGACATAATGCCCGCAGGGTCGTTAGCTCAATTGGCAGAGCACCGGACTTCAACGAATAGGAGCGCCAGTCGGGAAACCGCTGGTTGGTCGGCGGCTGTTTGCTGGGATCCCCTTAGAGCCTGAGGTACCGCTTGCGGTGACAATCCTCAGGATTGGGCAATCAGCAGGCAACCCGGCAGCCCACAAGGTCTGCCGGAGAGCCCTCAGAGGCCATACGCCGCCCGCCCTAACGTCGAGCCGAGGGCGAAGAGATGGTCCAGACCGCAACGCCCGTGACCATCGCGGGAGGCCGGTGAGAGCCGGTGCGGCAGGTTAATCCGTGAGATCTGGGTTCGAGCCCCAGGCGACCCACTAGACACCCGGCACGGCCGTGCGGCGGGCCAGCTCCGCCCGCACCGCCGGCGCCACCTCGGTGCCGAGCAGCTCGATCGCCCGCATCACCTGCGCGTGCGGCAGGTCGCCGACGCTCATCTGCGCGAGGAAGCGATCGTGACCGAAGAGCTCGTGCTGGTAGAGGATCTTCTCGACCACCTGCTCCGGGCTGCCCACCAGCAGGGCGCCGCTCGGCGAGCGCAGGAAGTCGAACTGCTCGCGCGTCATCGGCGACCAGCCGCGCTCGCGGCCGATCCTGGTCATCATCCCGCCGTAGGCCGGGAAGAACTCGCGCGCCGCCTGCTCGGGCGTGTCCGCCACATAGGTGTGGGAGTTGATGCTCACCGGGAGCCGCGCGGGGTCGTGCCCGGCCTGGCCCGCGGCGTCGCGATAGAGCTGCATCAGCGGGGCGAAGCGAGCGGGCTCGCCGCCGATGATCGCCAGCGCCAGCGGCAGGCCGAGCCCGGCGGCTCGCACGATCGACTGCGGCGAACCGCCCACCGCCACCCAGATCGGCAGCGGATCCTGAACGGGCCGCGGATACACCCCAGCGTCGGTCAGCCCGGCGCGGTGTCTACCGGACCACGTGACCCGCTCGGACTCGCGGAGGGCCAGGAGCAGCTCGAGCTTCTCGGCGAACAGCTCGTCGTAGTCGTCGAGGTCGTAGCCGAACAGCGGGAACGACTCGATGAACGAGCCGCGGCCGACCATGATCTCCGCACGCCCCCCGGAGAGCAGGTCGATCGTGGCGAAGTCCTGGAACACCCGGACCGGATCGTCCGAGCTCAGCACCGTCACGGCGCTGGTGAGACGGATCCGCTCGGTGCGCGCCGCGATGGCCCCTAGCGCCACGGCCGGTGACGACACCACGAAGTCGGGACGGTGGTGCTCCCCCACGCCGAACACCTCGAGCCCGACCTGTTCCGCCAGCTCCGCCTCCTCCAGCAGGTTGCGCATGCGGCGCTCGGGCGTGACGTCCGACGCGCCCGCGGACACGGGCAACTCGGCGAAGGTGTAGAGGCCGAGCTCCATCAGACCTTCCCTTTGGGGCGGCTAGGGAGCGGGGCGCAGCTGGTGCGATGCGACCGCCGCGGCCTGGGCGGCCACTCCCGCGCTGGCCGCGGCCAGCACCGGCGGCATCGGCCGTGCGCGCTCTCCCGCCAGGACCGCGTCGAGCAGCCCCGGGAAGCGAGCGCTGAGGTCATCCTCGCGCAGTGACAGCAGGCGCTTGCGGCCGTCAGGGCGGGTGCGAACAACACCGGCCTCGCGCAAGACGCGGAAGTGGTGCGAGAGCGTGGCCTTGGAGAGACCGAGCTCGAATCTGCCGCATGACCACTCCTCTGTTCCCGCGGCCAGGCGCCGAACTATCTCGAGCCGGGCTGGGTCGCTGAGGGCGTGGAGCACGGAGGGAAGTTCGAGCTCCTCGCGGGGTGGGTGGTGAGGCTCTCTCATGGGCGAGAAGAAGCGTCCGCTTGACCTCTACTGTAGCGACCGTTCGATGGATGTCGAATGACATCCGTTCTTCCGCAAAGAGCGGGGTCAGGTCAGTGCCGGAAGTGCCGGCGCGCGGTGAAGACCATCGCCACGCCCGCCTCGTCGCACGCGTCCACGACCTCCGAGTCCCGGCGGGAGCCGCCGGGCTGGATGATCGCCCGCACGCCCGCCTCGATCGCCATCTTGGGACCGTCGGCGAACGGGAAGAAGGCGTCGGACGCCATGACCGCGCCGGTGAGCTCGATGTCGGCGGCGGCGGCCTTGTCCACGGCGATGCGCACGGAGTCCACGCGGCTCATCTGGCCGGCGCCGATCCCGGCGGTGGCCAGTCCCTTCGAGAGGACGATCGCGTTCGAGCGCACGTGCTTGCAGACGCCCATCGCGAACACGAGCTCGCCCCACTCCTCCTCGGTCGGGGTTCGCTGCGTGACGGCGCGCATCTCCTCGCGCGACTCGAGGCCGGTGTCCCGGTCCTGGATCAGGAGACCGCCGCGCACGCGCTTGATGTCGTGCTCGGTGATCGGCGAGCGCCGGCGCTCCTGGTTCTCCATCAGGCGCACGTCGGGCTTGGCTTTGAGGATCTCGAGCGCCTCCTCGGAGAACTCCGGCGCGAGCACCGCCTCGAGGAACAGCGAGTTGAGGCGCTCGGCGAGCGGGCGGTCGATCTTCCGGTTGAAGCAGAACACGCCGCCGTAGGCGCTCTGGCGGTCGGTGGCCAGCGCCAGCTCGAAGGCGTCGTCCTGGTGCGCGGCCACGGCTGCGCCGCAGGGGTTGTTGTGCTTGATGATCGCCACGGTCGGCAGCTCGTACTCGTCCACCAGCCGGCGCCCGGAGTCGAGGTCGAGGAGGTTGTTGAACGACAGCTCCTTGCCGTGGAGCTTCGACACCATCGAGAGCAGGTGCGTGCGCGCGCCGACCTCCGCGTAGTAGGCCGCGCGCTGATGCGGGTTCTCGCCGTAGGGAAGATCGAGGACCTTCTCGAGCGACATCGTGTACTGCGCCGGGAAGTCGTCCTCGCGCTCGGCGAACCAGCGCGCGATCGCGGTGTCGTAGCGAGCGGTGTAGGCGAACGCCTCGAGCGCGAGGCTCTCGCGCGTGCGGTCGGACAGCTGGCCCTCGCTCTCGCGCAGCTCGGCGAGCACCGCGTCGTAGCTCTCGGGCGAGACCACCACAGCGGCGTAGTCGTGGTTCTTGGCCGCCGCACGGATGAGTGTGGGGCCGCCGACGTCGATGTTCTCGATCACGTCCTTCTCGTCCACCCCGCGCCTGGAGGACACGCGCTCGAAGGGGTAGAGGTTCACGCACACGAGGTCGATCGGATCGATCTCGTGCTCGTCCAGCGTCTGCACGTGCTCCTCGCTCGAGCGGACCGCGAGCAGGCCGGCGTGAATGTGCGGATGAAGCGTCTTGACGCGCCCGTCGAGGATCTCCGGGAAGCCCGTGTAGTCCTCGACGGACCGGATCTCGATGCCCTCCTCGCGAAGCTCCTTCGCCGTGCCGCCCGTGGACACGATCTCCACTCCCAGCTCGGAGAGCCCACGTGCGAAGTCCACGAGGCCGCGCTTGTCGGAGACCGACAGCAGCGCTCTCCGGACGACGACCTCTCCGGGAGCGACCGGCTCGGCGCCGCCCTTAGTCTCGCTCGCCATCCACGATCTCAAGCATCCGGGGATTGCCGGCGACGGGGCGGACGCGCCCCTCGGCGATCAGGCGAACGGCACGCGGCAACAACCGGTGCTCCACCTCGTGAACACGCTCCTCGACCTCGGCGATCCCGCGAGGATAGGGGAGAAGCGGGAAGGACTCCTGTAAGACGATCGGGCCGCTGTCCACACCCTCGTCCACCAGGTGGACGGTGACACCCAGGACCTTGACTCCGTGGTCGAGCGCCTGCTCGATCGAGCGGACGCCCGGGAAGGCGGGGAGGAGCGAGGGATGGACGTTCAGGATCCGGCCGGCGAAGCGCCGGATGAACTCCGGCGCGAGCAGCTCCATGAAGCCGGCCAGCACCACGAGGTCCACGGCCAGCCCGTCCAGCCAGTCCGCCAGGGCCGTGTCGCGGGCGCCGCGGTCCGGGTGGTCGGCGATGGCGAACACGGCGGTCTCCACCCCCGCTCCGCGGGCGCGCTCCAGCCCTCGCGCCTCCGCGCGACTCGATGCGACACCAACCACCTCCATCGCACCGGTGCCGTGGACCTCGTCGAGCAGGGCCTGAAGGTTCGTTCCCTCGCCGGAGATGAGTACGGCGATGCGGAACGCCACGGTCAGACGGCGGCGTGCGCGGGGATCCGGAGAACCGGATACGGCCCCCCGGACGTCTCGATCGTGCCTGACGCGATCAGGTCGTCCACGCGCGCGAGGATGTCGGCGCGGCGCATGTGCGAGGACACGCCGTAGGCGGGGAGCCCGTTGTACGAGTTGCGCTCGATCTTCTTGGTCCGGGCGCCGTGGATGATCTCGGCGCAGAGCGTGCGGCCGACGGCGGGACGGGCACCGGAGGCCACCGACACGATCGCGTCGTCCAGGTCGTGCAGCAGCTGGGGATCCGGCGGGGGCAGCGCGGGGATCAACCCGGGATCGCAGACGTCGCAGCAGAGCTCGGCCGAGCGACCGGGGTCGACGGAATCCCCGAAGTGGCTGAGCACGGCCTGGCGGCGGCAGGCGTCCTGCTCGACGTAGGCCCAGATCTCCCGGTACTGGCGCCAGCGCGTGCGGCCGCCCTCCTCGACGGAGGCGCGGCAGAGGGCCGACGCCCGGGCGTCGAAGCGCCCCAGGAGCCGGCCGGCAAGGCGATCTGGAGCCGACGGCGTGGGCGAGAGGAAGCCGGCGCGCGTGAGATGGCCCACCAACGCCCGCAGGCGGTCCCCGTCGCCCTTGAGGTCACGGGCGAGCCCAGCGGCCTCGAGGTCGAAGCGGCCGTTGCCGTCCGCGGCGGCCGCGAGCCGGTCCGCGAGCCAGGCGGGCAGGTCCGTGTCGATCTCGTCGCGCTTGATGAAGTGCACGTGGAGCGCCTTGTCGCGGTTCTCGGCGAGCAGCAGCGCCCGGGCGGGAGCACCGTCGCGGCCCGCGCGGCCAGCCTCCTGGTAGTAGGCCTCGAGCGACGATGGAACGGTGGCGTGGACCACAGTGCGCACGTTCGGCTTGTCCACGCCCATGCCGAATGCGTTGGTGGCGCAGATCACCCGGACGTCGTCGGCCAGGAAGCGGCGCTGGACGTCGGCGCGGCGCTCGCGCTCGATCCCGGCGTGGTAGGCGACCGCGGGCTCGCCGAGAGCCTCCGTCAGCTCCGACGCCGCCTCCTCCGCCCCCGCTCGCGTGCCCGTGTAGACGATCGCGGGCAGCGCGTCCTCGCCGCGCAGGCACTCCGCGATCAGTGCGCGCTTCTCGTGTGGAGCCGGGCGCGCTACGCCGAACGTGATGTTGGGCCGGTCGAACCCGGTGGCCACCTTGAGCGGGTCGCGCAGGCCGAGGCGGCTGGCCACGTCGGCCGCCACGCGCGGCGTGGCCGTGGCCGTGGAGGCCACGAGCGAGCCCGCGCCGAGCGCGCGGGCGGCGTCCGCGAGGCGGAAGTAGTCGGGCCGGAAGTCGTGCCCCCACTGGGACACGCAGTGGGCCTCGTCGACCACGAAGAGACCGACGCGCGCCGCGCCCATCCGCTCCATGAAGCCGCGGGCCGCGAAGCGCTCGGGCGCCACGTAGAGGAGCCGCAGATCGCCCGCCAGCGCCCGCTCGAGGGCGGCGCTGTTGGCGGAGGCGTCCTGCTGCGCGTTGACGAGCGCGACGCGTTCTCCGAGCCCGCGCGCCTGGAGCGCCTCCACCTGGTCCTGCATCAGCGCGACGAGCGGCGACACCACCACCGTCAGGTCGTCGCGCAGGAGTGCCGGCAGCTGGTAGCAGAGCGACTTGCCGGACCCCGTGGGCATGACCACGAGCACGTCGCGGCCGGCCAGCGCCGCCTCGCAGGCCTCACGCTGACCGCGACGGAAGTCGCTGAAGCCGAACAGCTCGTGAAGTGAGGCGGTCAGATCCATGGCGGAAAGCCACCCTAGCGCCGTTCGCGGAGGGAGCGGGCGCCCCGTCACACCGCTTTGACAGAGGGCGCGAAGAAGTCGCATACTCGCCGTCGTGGGCGACCTGACGGATGTCCTGAAACCGCTCTACGACGCCCGCGACCGCGAGGCCGGCGTCGCGGCGATGCTCGCGATCTGCGACCCCGAGATCAGGTTCAAGCCGGGTGGACTGTGGCTCGACGACGCGTCGATGCTGCACGGTCGCGAGCAGGTGGCGGAGTTCTTCGGCCGCCTGGCCGACGCCTTCGAGGACATGCACTTCGAGCCCGAGCGCTTCGAGGAGCGGGGCGACGCCGTGGCGGTGCTCGTGCGGCTCGAGGTGCGCGGGCGCCACAGCGGAATCGAGGACAGCCGCACGCTCGGGCACCTCTGGCGTTTCCGCGACGGCCGGGCGATCGAGATCCGGGCCTTCAACGAGCCCGATGACGCCTTCGCGGCTCTCGAGAAAACGGTCTAGCTGCGGACGACGGCGAGCTCTTCGAGCGCGAACTTGCCGTTCGCGGTGTCCGAATTCTCGAGCGGGTAGTTGCCCGAGAAGCAGGCGTCGCAGTGGGTCTCGCGCGTCGAGCGGATCGCCTCGTACACGCCGTCGAGCGACAGGTAGTTGAGCGAGTCGCAGCCGAGCTCGCGGGCGATCTCTTCCTCCGTGCGCCCGTGGGCCACCATCTCCTGCGTGGTGGACATGTCCACTCCGTAGTGGCAGGTGTGCCGGATCGGCGGCGCCGATATGCGCATGTGGATCTCGGCGGCCCCGGCGTCGCGGAGCATCTTCACGATCTGGCGCGTGGTGTTGCCGCGCACGATCGAGTCGTCCACGACCACGAGCCGCTTGCCCTCCACCACCTCGCGCAGCGGGTTGAACTTCATCCGCAGGCCGTGCTTGCGCAGCTCCTGGCCGGGCTGGATGAAGGTGCGCGCCACGTAGCGGTTCTTGATCAGGCCGTCGTCGCGCGGGATCCCGGAGGCCTTGGAGTACCCGGTGGCCGCCGGGTTGCCGGAGTCCGGCACCGCGATCACCACGTCGGCCTCGGCGGGCGACTCGCGCCAGAGGATCTCGCCCATCTTGCGGCGCGACACCTGGGTGCGGTTGCCCTCGAGGATCGAGTCGGGGCGCGCGAAGTAGATGTGCTCGAAGACGCAGAACGCCTTGCGCTCCGACTCCACGAGCTGACGGGTCTCGATCCCGCCCTTGCCCAGCGACACCATCTCGCCCGGCAGCACCTCGCGGAGCAGCTTGGCGCCGATGATGTCGAACGCGCAGCTCTCGGAGGCCACGCAGTAGCTGTCCCCCAGCATGCCGAGCGACAGCGGCCGCAGCCCCGCGCCGTCGCGGAAGGCCACCACGGAGTCCTTGGTCATCACCACGGTGGAGAAGGCCCCGTGCAGCCTCGGCACCACCTCGGCGAGGGCGTCCTCGATGCGCTCCGCCGGGTGGGTGGAGAGCAGCGCGGCGATGATCTCCGAGTCGGAGGTGCCGCGGAACTGGATGCCGGCATCGGTGAGCTCGGCGTGCAGCTCGACCGCGTTGATCAGGTTGCCGTTGTGCGCGAGCGCCACCTGACGGCCATCCGAGCGCCACACCGGCTGGGCGTTCTCCCACGCCGACGACCCCGTCGTCGAGTAGCGCACGTGGCCCACCGCGAGCTGCCCGCGCAGGGCGCGGAGCTTCTCCTCGTCGAACACCTGCGACACGAGGCCGAGGTCGCGCACGGTCATGATGTGACCCTCGTCCGAGGCGGCGATGCCCGCCGACTCCTGACCCCGGTGCTGAAGCGCGAACAGCGCGAAGTATGCGAGCCGGGCGACGTCGGAATCCGGCGCGTACACGCCGAAGACGCCGCACTCGTCGCGGGGACCGTCCCGATCGTCGAGGATGTCTCGGTTCGTCATGGATGGCGGGGTCTCGAAGGGTGACCCGCCTCGAGGTTCCCTGCTCCGGGAGAGGCTACCAGCGCGGGCAGTCGGCGACCGCCGGTGCACTCACGCGTAAGCGGCCGGGATTGCCCCCCGGAAGCGATCCCGCAGCGAGGTCACCTCCAGGTCCACCAAACCGGCGATTTGCAGGCGATCTCCACCCGTCGTGCCCAGCGTGACCGCGCCCGAGATGCGCTCCACCAGATCGGCCGGGCCGGCCACCAGCGCGCCGCCCGGGGCCTCCCCGAAGAGCCCGGCGCGGTCGTGCCCGCCGGCCACCACGGCACCCAGCCCGCCCGCGATGCAGCACTCGGCCAGCGCGCAGGCAAGCCCGCCCTCCGAGATGTCGTGGACCGTGGCGAGGCCGCCGGCGCGCACGGCCGCGCGCAGCTCTTCCAGGCCGGCCGCCTGGCGGGCGAGATCCACCGCCGGCAGCCCGTCGGCGAGGCGCCCGTGGAGCTTCTCGAGCTCGGAGCCCTCGAGGTCCGGCGCGAACGGGCCCACCAACGCGATGGTGTGGCCAGGCTCGACGAAGCCGGACACCGGCACCCGCTCGGGATCCGGGAGGCTCCCCACCATGCCGACGATCGGCGTGGGATAGATCGGTCCCTCGGCGCCCTCGTTGTAGAGCGAGACGTTGCCGCCCACCACCGGCACGCCGAGTGCGAGGCAGGCGTCGCGGAGGCCCTCCACGGCACGGGTGAGCTGCCAGGCGATGTGAGGCTTCTCAGGGTTGCCGAAGTTGAGGCAGTTGGTGAGGCCGAGCGGCTCGGCCCCGACACACGCGAGGTTGCGCGCGCACTCGAGCACGGCCTCCACCGCGCCGGTGTACGGATCGCAAGCCACGCGCCGGCCGTTCCCGTCGATCGACACGGCGATCGCGCCGCTGCCGCCGTCGTCGGAGAGCTGGAGCACCGCCGCATCGGCCGCCTCCGGGCGGCGCACCGTGCGCGAGCCGACGATCGAGTCGTACTGCTCGAACGCGAAGCGCTTGGAGGCCACGTTCGACGAGCCCAGCAGGGCCAGCAGCGTGCTCTCCGGGTCCGCGTCCTCGTCGAGGCGCGCCGGTGGATCGGGATAGATGCGCCCGGTGGGCTCCTCCGGCTCCAGGTCGTAGAGCGGGCAGTCGTCCACCAGCGCCGCGACGGGCATGTCCCCCACCACCTCGTCGCCTTCGAGCACCCGCAGCCGGCGGCTGCCGGTGACCTCGCCGATCGCCGTGGCACGGACCTCCCAGCGCTCGCAGATCTCGAGCAGCTCGGGCAGGCGCCGCGGCTCGATCACGCAGAGCATCCGCTCCTGCGACTCCGAGATCATGATCTCGAAGGGCTCCATGTCCGCCTCTCGCAGCGGCACCTTCGACACGTCGATGTCGAGGCCCACCTCGCCCTTCGACGCCATCTCGGACGAGCTCGACGAGAGCCCGGCGGCGCCGAGGTCCTGCAGCGCCACCAGCACCTCCCGCTCGAGCAGCTCGAGGCAGCACTCGAGCACCCGCTTCTCCTCGAAGGGATCTCCGATCTGCACGGTAGGGCGCTTGGCAGAGTCCTCCTCCGAGAGCTCGGCGCTGGCCAGCACGGAGGCGCCGCCGATGCCGTCGCGGCCGGTGCGCGCACCCATCAGCACCAGCAGGTTTCCCACGCCGGTGGCGGCGCTGCGGATCATCGAGCCCTCTCTGGCGAGGCCCACGCACATCGCGTTCACCAGGCAGTTCTGCTCGTAGGGGGCCTCGAACATCACCTCGCCGCCCACGGTGGGCACGCCGATCGAGTTGCCGTAGTGGCCGATGCCCTTGACCGACCAGTCGAACAGGAAGCGGGAGCGCTCCGAGTCGAGCTCGCCGAAGCGGAGCGAGTCGAGCACCGCGATCGGCCGGGCGCCGATCGCGAACACGTCGCGCAGGATGCCGCCGACGCCGGTGGCGGCGCCCTGGAACGGCTCCACCGCGCTGGGATGGTTGTGCGACTCGACCTTGAAAGCCACCACCAGGCCGTCGCCAACGTCCACCGCGCCCGCGTTCTCGCCGGGGCCCATGACCACGTGCCGGCCCTCGGTGGGCAGCCGGCGGAGCAGCTTCTTCGAATGCTTGTAGGCGCAGTGCTCAGACCACATCAGCGAGAACACGGCCAGCTCGAGGCCGTTCGGCTCGCGCTCGAGCTGCTCCACGATGCCCTCGTATTCGGCGTCGGTGAGGCCGAGCTCGCGATGCGGCGCGACCGTGCTCACGCGGCGGCGACCAGCTCGTCCACGTGCGCCACGAGCGAGGCGAACAGCACGCCGCCGTCGGCCGAGCCCGTGAGCGGATCGACCGCGTGCTCGGGGTGCGGCATCAGGCCCATCACGTTGCGATCCCGGTTGCACACCGCCGCGATGTCGCGGAGTGAGCCGTTCGGGTTCTGCCCGGCGGCGTAGCGGAGCAGCACCTGGCCGCCGGCCTCGAGCTCGTCGAGCGTGCGCTCCGGCGCGTAGTAGCGGCCGGTGGTGTGCTTGACCGGGATCGAGAGGCGGTCGCCCACGGCGCTCTCGCGCGTGAACGGGGAGTCGGCGCTCACGACCTCCACGTCCACCTGCCTGCAGATGAAGCGCAGCGAGTCGTTGGGGAGCAGCGCGCCCGGAAGCAGCCCGGCCTCGCAGAGCACCTGGAAGCCGTTGCAGATGCCGAGCACCGGTCCGCCCTCGCGCGCGAACTCGGCGACCGCCTCCATCGCGGGCGAGAAGCGCGCGATCGCCCCGGCGCGCAGGTAGTCCCCGTATGAGAAGCCGCCCGGCACCACCACGGCGTCCACGCCGTCGAGGTCGCGGTCCCCGTGCCAGATCAGCTCGGCCTCCGCGAAGCGCCGGCAGGCGAGCAGGGCGTCGACCTCGTCGCAGCTCCCGGGGAAGCGCAGGACGCCGAACCTCACCCGGTCACGTCCTCCAGCACTACCACCTCGTAGTCCTCGATCAGCGGATTGGCGAGCAGCCGCTCGCACATCTCCGGCACGAGCGCCGGGTCCTCCACCTCGAGCTCCACCAGGCGTCCGACCTTGACGTCGGACACGCCGGCGAAGCCGAGCGCGCCCAGCGCCCGCTCCACCACCTGGCCGGCCGGGTCGAGGATGCCCTCCTTCGGCCGGATGAGCACCCGAGCGGTCAACCGCCGGAACGCTCGAGCCAGGCCCCGAAGGGCTCGTCGGTGATGCGCTCGTAGGCCTCCTGGTAGCGCGCCCGGGTGCCCTCGATGACCTCCGGGGGCACAGGCGGCGCGGGCGGCGACTTGTCCCAGCCGGACCCGGACGCCCAGTCGCGCACGAACTGCTTGTCGAAGCTCGGCTGCCCGCGGCCCGGCTCGTACCCGTCCACCGGCCAGAAGCGCGAGGAGTCGGGGGTGAGCACCTCGTCGCCGAGCACGATCGTGCCGTCGGCGCGGCGGCCGAACTCGAACTTGGTGTCGGCCAGGATGATCCCGCGCTCGCGCGCGTGGCGGGCGCCGTGCTCGTAGATGGCCAGCGACAGGCGGCGCAGCTCCTCGAGCAGCGCGCGGTCGCCCACGATCTCGGCCGCGCGGTCGAAGTCCACGTTCTCGTCGTGGTCCCCCAGCTCGGCCTTGGTGGCCGGCGTGAAGATCGGCTCCGGCAGCTGCTCCGACTCGCTCAGCCCGGCCGGCAGGTCGATCCCGCATACGGCGCCCGAGGACTGGTAGTCCTTCCAGCCCGAGCCCGTGATGTACCCGCGCACGACGCACTCCACGGGCACCATCTCGAGCCGCTCGACAAGCATCCCGCGGCCGCGCACGTCGTCGGGCACGTCCGTGTAGGACACGAGGTGGTTGGGGCACAGCTGCTCGGTGTGCGCCAGCCAGAAGGCGGTCAGCCCGGTGAGCATCTTGCCCTTGTCGGGGATCGGCGTGGGATGCACCACGTCGTACGTGGAGATGCGGTCGGAGACGACCATCAGCAGCCGGTCGGCGCCAGCGGCGTAGATGTCCCTGACCTTGCCCTGGGAGACAAGTTCGAGGCCCGGAAGAGCGGCGGCTTCGCTCACGGGTCCGAGGCTAACAGCAGGTCCCGACCGTCGCTTCTTGGGCCCTCGGCGACCACCACGTCGTCCACGCGGCTGCGCTGGGTGAGCACCACGCACGCCAGCACGGCCACCGCAGCAAGGAGGGTGAGCCCGTCCACCTCCTCGCCCAGGAGGAGCGCGGACCAGCCCAGGGTGAGCAGCGCCTGCGAGAGCTGGACCTGGCCGATCTTCGCCACGCCGCCGCGCGCCAACCCCGCGTACCAGGCGAAGAAGGCGAGGAACATGCTCACCAGCGCCACGTAGGCGAAGCCGAGCCACGCCACCGGCCCGCCGCTCAGCCCGCCATCGGTCGTGGCGGCCGCGACCGCGGTCCCGGCGGCGGTGACCGGCAGCGAGAGGACCAGCGCCCACGAGATCGTGCGCGCCCCGCCGAGGTCGCGCGCGAGCACCGCGCCCTCCGCGTAGCCCAGCGCGCACAGGGCCACGGCCGCAAGCAGCAGCAGATCGGCGGCCTGAGGGGTGCCGGCGCCCTGAGCGGCGGCGAAGCCGAGCGCGGCCACGAGTCCGGCCACCCCCGCCGCCCAGAAGCCGCGCGACGGGCGCTCTCCCGCCCTGAGCACGGCCGCGACCGCCGTGGCCGCGGGCAGGATCCCGACGATCACCGCGGCGTGCGCCGCGGGCAGGTCGCGCAGCGCGATCGAGGTGAGCACCGGGAAGCCCAGCACCACGCCGAGCGACACGAGCGCCAGCCGCCGGCGCTGATCGCCCGACGGCAGCGGCTGGCGTGCCAGGGCGAGCCAGGCCGCGGCGAGCAGCCCCGCCACCACTGCGCGGCCGAGACCCACCACCACCGGGTCGAGGTCCTCAACGGCGAGCCGCGTGGCGGGCAGCGAGAACGAGAAGCCGAGCACTCCGATGAAGCCGAGCAGGAGCGCCATTACCCGGACGCTAGGCCCGCGGGCGCCCGGCGGCCATGTCCCACAAGCGGCGCTTGTCCTATTGGACCTCGAGCGTGGTGTGCATCCCGAGCGCCTCGTGCCCGTCCAGCGCGCACCAGAGGACGTAGCGCCCATGCGCCAGGGTGGTCGTCTGGCGCTCGAGCCCGTCCGGCATGAGGTCCGCGAAGCTGAGCAGCGGCAGGAGCCCGCCCTCGCGGCGCACCCGCAGGTTGTGGGGATCCTCGCCCGCGTTCCGCAGCTCGATCCGCACTCGGCCGGCCGGGACCGATGGGCGCGACAGCTGCAACGTGAACTGCGTGGGCGAGAGCTCGTCGGCGGTCACCCCGACGTTCGCGAGGGTGATTGGCGCCGGGACTGACGGGCCGCCCGGAGGCCTGACCGGCTTCTCGCCGCCGCCCGGCGAGGTGCTCAAGCCGTCCGTCAGCAGCTCGCGCGACGCCTGCGCGCGCCGTGGCGTGAGACGCACGCGCGGACAGCGCCCGCGTGTCCTCGCCCGGCGCGACGCGCGGCAGCGCTTTCGCCTGAGCGCGCGGGCGTGCACGGCGGACGGCTTGCCGGAGGTCCGGGCCGCGGCGGCCGCGGCCGCCGCGGTCCCGGGCCGGCGCGGAGGGAGCCAGCGCCGCCACCGCCGCGGCGGCCGCCAGCGCTGCGAGCGCCGTCCTCACGGCGCGACGAGCGGAACGCGCGCGAACGCGCCCGCGTTGGGGATGAGCGGCGCGGCGTCCACGCCGAGCCACTGCTCGAGCAGGGAGCTGTAGACCGAGCGGAAGTCCGACGTGGGCAGCAGGTTGCCGCCGCTGTCGAGCACGGAGAGTCCGGGGAACTCGCCGATCATCTCGCCCGAGGCATTGGCGCCCATCACGAAGCCCATCCCCGCGGCGCCGTGGTCGGTGCCCGACCCGTTCTCCGCGGCCCGCCGGCCGAACTCGCTCCACACGTGCACGAGCACCCGGTCGGCCAGTCCGCGCGCCTCGAGGTCGCGCTGGAACGCCAGCAGGCTCGCGCTCGTGGCCTGCATGCGCGTGTCGAGGTCCGCGGCCTGGTTCGCGTGCGTGTCGAAGCTCCCGTCTGCCTCGAGCGCCACCACGCGCAGCGGAAGGTCGGCGTCGATCATCGCCGCCACCGCCTTGAGCCGCCCCGCGAAGCGTGCCGGCCGGATAGGTCACCGGGGTGGTGAAGCCGTTCTGGAACGGCAGGAGCTGCTCGCGCAGGCGGCTCGTGGTGGCCACCGCCTTGCGCGCGTACGCGAGGTTGGCGTCGGCTGGTGGTGAGCTCGCCGAGATCGCCGAAGGCATCGAGCATCTGCCCGGCCACGGGGTCGCTCACTCCCGGCCCGTAGAAGTAGTAGCTGCTGGGCTGGCGCACGGTGGCCACCGGCACCTGGCTGGCCGCCATCGAGGGCTGGAGCGCCGAGCCCAGCGTCACGCCCTGCAGCGGGTTGTCGGCGGCGCCGTGCCGATCGAGGAAGCGGCCGAGCCAGCCCCAGCGGCCGTTCGGGTTCGTCTCGCCTACCTCCCAGTAGTGACGGCTCGTGAAATGCGACTGGTTCGCGCCCGTGTACCCGACCGCCGGCATCACGGTGAGCTTGCCCTCGCCGTGGAGGGTGGCCAGCCCGCCAGCGGACGGATGCCAGCGCAGCCGGGCGTCGTCGGCGAAGGCGCTGCCCGCCGAGGGGCTCATCGCCAGCGTCGGGCGGAGCGTCGCGTAGCGGGGATCGCCGGTGGGCGCCAGCACGGTCATCGAGTCGGCGCCGCCGGAGAGGAACACCGACACGAGCACGCGCTCGTCCGGCGCGGCGGCGGCCGCCGCGGCGATGCCCTCCTCGAATGCCCTGGGACCCAGGCTCGCGGCGCCGTAGACGGCGAAGGCCAGTCCCGCGGCCCGGGATACGAAGCTCCGGCGGGTCAGGCCGCTGCCGGCCGGCATGGGCATGCCGGGCTCGATCGCCGGAAGCCCCTGGCCGGCCTGAGCCGCGGCGCTGCGCAGCAGGCGCGCCCGGGACCAGTCGCCGCAGCCGCACGTGATCGGCGTCATGACACCTGGAGGTCGGGGGAGGAACAGATGAGCTGGCGGAGCGCGTTCTGGCGCGCGCCGCGGTACTGGTGCTGCTGCCAGCTCGCCATGCCGGCGTTCACGCACCCGGCGGCGAAGCTGGTGAGCGCGGCCGACGTCTCGCTGGTCACGTCCGGGTTGCCCCAGAAGCCGAGCGCCTTGGCCACGCGCCTGCTGAGCGGTCTCGGTCGGCGTCGTACTGGGTGTAGGCGGCTCCCTGGATGTAGCGGCTGCGGAGGACCTGCTCCACGATCAGCCAGCGGCCGCGCACCGTTCCCGAGTCGAGCCAGCGCTCGTGGTCCCAGCCGGCCACGTCGGGCGGGAGGAACAGCCGCTGGCCGGCCGTCTGGCAGAGCCACCACCAGTCCTCGGTGTCGATCGCCTGGCGCAGCGCGCGGAGCATGCCCGGCCACGAACACCACCGGCGGCTTGACCATCCGCGGACCCGTGTGCAGCTGCGGGTGGAGGAGGATCGCCTCGAGCACCGGCCGCACCTTGTAGCCCGCCGGCCACGTACGCCTGCTCCAGGGCGATGCGCTCCGCGGCGGACGGCGGGGACAGGGATGAAGTAGCTCCACAGCTTCTGGACGAAGAAGGAGGGGTGCAGGGCGTTCGACACGCACAGCGACACCGCCTGCTCCCAGGTGAAGGCGCCCGTCTGGCCGAAGATCGTCTTCGTTCCCGGGTCGTGGCGGGAGGCGACGTAGCGGAAGTTGTGCGCGCCGAGCTGCGAGCTCCAGTCGTAGGCCCAGCCGGTGAGCGCCCTTGCCGCCTGCCGCACGTCGCTCTCGCTGTACGCGCCCCGGTCCGCCCCGAGGGTGAACAGCTCCATCAGCTCGCGGGCGTAGTTCTCGTTGGGGCGCCCGAGCCGGTTCTCGTTCAGGTTGAGCCAGATGATCATCGCCGGGTTGGAGGTCACGTCGAGCGCGAGCTGCCGGAAGGACCCGAGCGCCGAGCTGCGGAAGAGGGCGTTCTGGTCGAGCATCAGCTGCTGCTGGCTGACCCCCTCGAGCGAGGTCGCGAACCAGTCGTGCCACACGAGCGTCATGCGCTCCACGAGCGGCTGGTTGGTGCGCACCATGCGGTCGAGCCACCAGAGGTGGTCGTGGCCCCACACGTCGGCCGGCGCGAGCGGATTGCCGTCGTCGTCCACCGGCTCGGCGCCCGTGAGCACGGCCGCGCCGCCGGGGCGGGTCAGCGATGCCACGGCGCGGTGGAGCCCCATGGCGGCCAGGGCCTCCGCGTGTCCCGGCGAAGGGCCGAACCCGGCGCGCCACAGCAGGCGCTCCGCCTGACGCACGCCGAACGTGCCGGAGTAGGCGGCCACCGGCGTGGGCAGCCGGAACTCGGCGGGTGGCGGCGGCGGCCTGGGCGGAGCGGGCGGCGGCGGGACCGGCTGGAGCCGGGGCGCGGGCTTGCTGGGCGCCGGCGGCGGCTTGCGTACCACCGGCTTCTTCGGCTTCTTGTGCCTGTGCTTCGGCTTACAGGCCTTCAGCCGCTTGCGCTTGCGTCGCAGACGCCGTGCGCCCGGCGCTTGGCGGGGCGGCAGTGTGGCTTCGGCTTTGGCTGTGTCTTGCGTTTGCGGGCTACCCGCTGTTAGTCGGTCAGATGGTCGAGTCGCCCGACGATCGCCCGCGCATTTTGGACGAAATCGCGGGCGTCGAAGACCCTGTCGAGATCGAGCTCCGGCGCGGTCTCGGCCAGCAGCTCGCGGAGGTTCACGCCCTCGCGGTAGGCCCGCTGCGCTGCCTCCTGCACCACCCGGTAGGCGTCGTCGCGGGAGCGGCCGGCCTCCACCAGGGCCAGCAGCGCCCGTTGCGAGTAGAGCGCCCCGTGCGTGAGGTCGAGGTTGGCTCGCATCCGTTCCTCGTCCACCACCATCCCGTCCACCACCCGGATGGCCAGGTGCTGGGCGTAGTCGAGCAGCGCGGTGGCGTCCGGGAGGGCCACGCGCTCCACCGAGGAGTGCGAGATGTCGCGCTCGTGCCAGAGCGCCACGTCCTCGATACCGGCCTGCGCGTACCCGCGCAGCAGCCGGGCGATCCCGGTGATGCGCTCGCTGACGATCGGGTTGCGCTTGTGCGGCATCGCCGACGAGCCCTTCTGGGCGCCCGCGCGAAACGGCTCCTCCACCTCGCGGACCTCCGTGCGCTGCAGGTGGCGCACCTCGGTGGCGAAGCGCTCCAGCCCCGCGCCTGCCAGGGCGATCGCGCTGAGCAGCTCCGCGTGGCGGTCGCGCGGCACCACCTGCGTCGACACCTCCTCGCGAGCGAGGCCAAGCCGTTCGAGCACGGCGGCCTCCACCTCGGGGCCGTTGGCCGAGTACGTGCCCACGGCACCGGAGAGGGCTCCCACGGACACGTCCCTGACCGCACGCTCGAGGCGGCGCAGGTTGCGATCGGCCTCGAACGCGAATCCGGCGAGCTTGACTCCGAACGTCGTGGGCTCGGCATGCACGCCGTGCGTGCGGCCCACGCACAGAGTGTCCACGTGCTCGCGGGCCCTGCGAATCAGCGCGTCGCGGTAGTCGAGGGCGCCCGACACCAGCACGAGCCCCGCCTGGGAGAGCTGAAGGCCCAGGGCGGTGTCCAGAACATCCGAGGACGTGAGGCCGTGGTGCACCCAGCGTCCGGCTTCGCCCACCGACTCGGCCACCACGTCCACGAACGCGGCCACGTCGTGGTCGGTGATCTTCTCGCGCTCGAGTACCGCCTCCACGCTGAAGGAAGCGCGCTCGCGCACGGTCGCGGCGTCCTCCGCCGGCACCACGCCCGCCTCGGCCAGAGCGTCCACCACCGCCAGCTCGACCGCGAGCCAGGTCTCGAGCTTCCGCTGGTCGGACCAGACGGCCTGCAGCTCGGGGCGCGTGTAGCGGTCGATCACCGGTGGCTGACGACCATCTAGGCGTCCAGGATCCGCGCCGCCAGCACCGCGGCGTTGCGCGCGTTGTCCACGCCCACGCACGCCACCGGCACGCCCGGCGGCATCTGCGCGATCGCCAGGAGGGCATCGAGCCCGCCGGCCACGGACGTCTTCGACGTGAGCGGCACCCCGATCACGGGCAGCTCGGTGTGCGCCGCCACAACACCCGGCAGGGCGGCGGCCAGCCCGGCCCCGGCGATGATCACCTTCAGCCCGCGAAACTTCGCGTTCTTCGCGTAGTCCGCCACGGTGTCCGGGTCGCGGTGGGCGCTCATCACGCGGATCTCATACCGGACCCCGCGCGTCTCGAGCTCGGCGCCGGCCTTCTCCATCACGGGCATGTCGCTCTTCGAGCCCATCACGATCCCCACGCGCGGGGCGTCCACGTCCAACTCGTCGAACTGGTGCTCGACCTCGGTCTGCGTGACGGGGGTCATCTCCTCCGGAGAGTTCATACGCGGGCTCCTTCCACCGCGCGGGCGGCTATGTCGGTTCGCATTTGCTTGCCGGCGAACCGGATACGCCCGGCCGCCTCGTAGGCGCTGTCGCGTGCCTCGGCGGCGGTCGCTCCCAGCCCGGTCACGTTGAGCACACGGCCGCCGGCGGTCACGATCGCGCCGTCCACCGCCTCAGTCCCGGCGTGGAACACGTCCGCGTCGAGTCCGTCGAGGCCGGTGATCTCGTCACCCGTCGAGTAGGGGCCCGGATAGCCGCCGGCGGCGAGCACGACCGTCACGGCCCAGTCCCTGGACCACTCCGGCTCCACGCCCGCCAGGCCGCCGGGAGTGACGGCCGCCTCGAGCAGCTCCACCAGGTCGCTGCGCAGCCGAGGGAGCACTGCCTGTGTCTCAGGATCGCCGAAGCGGCAGTTGAACTCGAGCACGCGCGGGCCGTCGGAGGTCATCATGAGTCCCGCGTAGAGAATGCCGTGGTAA
>CAWEPQ010000021.1:0-121815 GCA_963811055.1 uncultured Thermoleophilaceae bacterium | reverse complement strand
GGCAAGTGGGTGGAAAGGCCGTCCGCCGCAGGTAGCATCGGCGCCCTCGCGACCACGGGACATGGCTGTCCCGACAAGCCCGCCACCCGTGTCCTTCGCCTCTCCGGTCTTCCTCTGGTACTTCATGCCCGCGGTCCTCGTGGCCCTGTGGGCTGCGCCGAAGCGCTGGCGGAACGGGGTGGTGGCTGTCGCGAGCCTCCTCTTCTACACATGGGGCGCCGGCGAGTTCGTGCTCATGCTGCTCGCCTGCGTGGCCGTCAACTACGCGGCCGGGCTGCTTATCGGCGAGCCGGGCCAGGGGCGCCCGGAAAGCCGGCGCCGCGCACTGCTCGCGGCCGTCGTCGTCTTCGACCTGAGCGTCCTGGTCGTCTGGAAGTACGGCAGCTTCGGGCTGAACCAGATCGCGGACGTGGCAAACGCGTTCGGCGCCGACTTCGCGGCGGTGACCGCGATCGCCCTTCCGATCGGGATCTCCTTCTTCACGTTCCACAACATCTCGTACGTGGTCGACGTGTACCGCGGTGTGCGGGCGCCGCAGACCAAGCCGCTGCAGTTCCTCACCTACATCGTGATGTTCCCCCAGCTCGTGGCCGGCCCGATCGTGCGCTACCACGAGATCGCGGACCAGCTGCCGGCCGACCGCCCACGAGACCGGCTCGAGGACTTCGCGGCCGGATTCCCGCGGTTCGCCTTCGGGCTCTTCAAGAAGGTCGTGATCGCGGACTCGATCGCGCCGATCGCGGACAGCGCCTTCGCACTGCCCGGCGGTGAGGTCACCACGGCCGCCGCCTGGGTCGGCACGTTCGCCTTCACGCTCCAGATCTACTTCGACTTCTCCGGCTATACGGACATGGCCATCGGGCTGGGCAGGATGCTGGGCTTCCAGCTCCCGGAGAACTTCAACCGGCCCTACTCGGCCGTTTCGATCACGGATTTCTGGCGTCGCTGGCACATGTCGCTGTCGCGCTGGTTTCGCGACTACCTCTACATCCCGCTCGGCGGCAACCGCGGCTCCGCGGCCAGCACGTACCGAAACCTCATCACGGTCTTCCTCCTCGTCGGGCTGTGGCACGGCGCCTCGTGGACGTTCATCCTCTGGGGCGCGTACCACGGCGCTCTGCTCACGCTCGAGCGTGCAAGCGGCTGGCGCGACGGAGCACTCGGTCCCGTGGCCCTGCGCCGCGCCATCGCCTTCGTGCTCGTGACGATCGGCTGGGTGCCGTTCCGTGCCGCCGACCTTCACCAGACGGGCGTGTTCCTCCAGGCGATGTTCGTCCCGGACCTCGGCGGGCTGCCCGCGTCGATCTCCGAGGCCGCCACCAACCGGGCGACCCTCACGCTCGTGCTCGCCGCCGCCGTCGTGCTCCTGCCGCGCGCCTGGGTCACAGGCCGCTACCTGGAGGAGGCCCGTTCCCAGGTCGCCTTCGGAGCCCGCGTTGCCGTATCCGCCATAGGCGCGCCGTACGCGGCTGTGCTCGTGGCCGCCGGCACGTTCAGTCCATTCCTCTACTACCAATTCTGACGTGCGCTACCGACCCCCAACCATGGTGCTGGTCCTGCTGGCCGCGGTCTTCTTCTTCGCGCCGGCGTTCGCATGGCTGACCGGCGAGCGCGCCAAGCCGATCGAGAACCGCGCGCTGGTCGATTTCCCCTCGCTCGACCGCGGGTGGGACATCTTCCCTGTGCTGACCCAGTGGACCACCGACTACCTGCCACTGCGGTCCAACGCCGTCCGGTTGAACACCCGGCTCTCGGAGAACGTGTTCGGGGAGGCGCCTTCCACGCTTGCGGCGACCGGGCCCGTGGGCGTAGGACAGGCGTCCAAGCTCGCCGGCCAGGCCGCTGAGAAACCCAAAGAGACCGGGGCGGCGAGCCCGGTGGTGAGAGGGGACCACGGCTGGCTGTACCTCACCCAGGACTTCACCAGCGCCTGCAACCCCGAGTGGTCGATGGCCGCGGTCGAGCGAAATGTCCGGCGCCTTGACTCGATCATCCGGAGATCTGGCCGCCGGCTCGTCCTGGTGGTGCCTCCTGACAAGAGCACCATCGAGCGGGAGGAGATCCCCGATGACTACGCGCTCAGGCGATGCGCGGAGCGGGCGCACCAGGCTCGGATCGCGGCGCTGCGGCGAATTTCGCTCCCTGGGTTCGTCGACATGCAGGCGCTCCTGGAAGCGCGGCGGCGGCGCGAGCGGCGTACCGATCTATGGACCCTTGGATTCGCACTGGAAGCAGATCGGGGAGGTCCTGTACGGGCGCGGCGTGGCGCAGGCGATCGACCCGCGGCTCCTGCGCGGCACAAAGGTCGTCCCGGGCGCGCAACAGAACACGAACGGAGACCTCACGACCCTGCTTGGCGATCCCCAGCCGGTTAGCCAGCCCGGCCTGAGGATCGACCGGGCGGGAGTGTCGGAGCCCCGAAAGACCGAACGGACGCTCTTCCCGGGAGGGCTGATCACGCGCGAGCTCAGGACCTCGGCGCCCGGCGGGGCTCGCCTCTACCCGCACCCCACCGTCGTTCATGGCAGCTCTTTCACCATCATCTCCGCGGAGAAGCTGGTCCCCTACTTCGCGGACGTCACCCGCGTGCCTCAGCTCGTGGACGCCGCGAACGCGGGCCGGCTCCCCCAGGCCGAGCGGCTGCTGATCCGCGCGATCAAGCGATCCAGGTTGCTCGTCTACGAGCATGTGGAGCGGGGGTTTTGGGGAGTGCGATACGGCAGCTTGCTGCGGCCGGAGTTCCTCGACCGCCTGGAGCGCGCCCTGGCGCGGCCCTGAGACGCGCAGCGTTTCCGATCGGCGATTCGCGGTCGGTGTATCCAGCCGACCGGACGAGCCCGGGGCCCCACGATCGCCGGCCGGGAGGCGGACTCGGTCGCGTACGACCTCGACAGGTACGACCTCCTCAGCGAGGGCGTCACGCGGCTAGGACAGAGACCTGGGGGCGCGGTGGCGGGTCGATCGTGCTGTCCTCTCCGCGAGGATCCGCTGACCTACGATGCCTGCTCATGACCGCTGAAGCTCCCGCCGCTCGGCGGCCTCTGCGAACGGAACTCGCCCTCTCGTTCCTGCACCTCGCGGTGCTGTGGACGTTCGCAATCGCCAAGCCGCTGTTCGACGTGCTCGCGGACGAGCCGGCCTTCTTCGTGGCCCGCGGAAACACCGGCGCCGACATCGTCCTCTTCGCCATCGGGCTCGTAGTCCTGCCGCCGGCGGCACTCGTGGCGATCGAGGCCGTCTTCTTCAATGGGCCAGGGTGCGGGCGGGGCTCCACACGCTCTTCATCGGGGGCCTCGTAGCCCTGTTCGTAGTGCAGCTGCTCGCGGATGCGGTCTCCAGCACACCCGTCCTCGCGGCGGTCGCTGCGCTCTTCGGAGCCATTGGAGCCTTCGGCTACCTCCGGACCCGGCGCCGTCCGGTCGACGCTCACGGTGCTGAGTCCGGTCACGCTGCTGTTCCTCGCGCTCTTCCTGCTCTTCTCGCCGGTCTCCGATCTGGTCCTTCCAGAGGACGAAAGCGCAGCTGCCGCCACCGCGATCGGGGGCGACACCCCCGTGGTCATGGTCATCTTCGACGAGATGTCGAATCCCTTCCTCCTCGATCGGGCGGGCGATATAGACAAAAGCCGCTTTCCCCACCTGGCCCGCCTCGCCGACAGATCGACCTGGTATCGCAACGCGACCACCGTGGCCGACGTGACCACTCAGGCCGTGCCGGCCATCCTGACGGGCAAACGCTCTGCTCCCGGCAGCCTTCCGACGTTCTCCGACCATCCGGACAACCTGTTCACGCTGCTGGGAACGAGCTACGACCTGGATGTGCGTGAGTCGGTGTCCAGGATGTGCCCTGAGGATCTCTGCGGCAGTCGTGACAACCGCGTCGGCCAGGAGCAGGCTGTCGTCGCTGGTTGAGGACCTCAGCCTGGTCTCCCTCCATCAGCTGGCTCCCGACGACCTCGACGATCGGATCCCCGCAGTGGACCGCACGTTCGGGAGCTTCGGTGGTGGCGGGGAGGGAGGCGCAGACGCCGGCATCCCTGACCAGCATCTCTTCAACCGGAAGCGGATCTTTGAGCAGTTTCTGGCCGAGGTCGGTCGTCCGGGCACGCGACCGCGGCTCAACTTCATCCACTCCCAAGTGCCGCACTATCCCTGGATCTACCTGCCATCCGGGCAGCGATATCCGGTGAGCGGGGACAACGACGCGCCCGGACTCGACGGCGAAACCTGGACGGAGGACCCGGCGCCCGTACGGCAGAACCTTGAGCGCGAGTTACTGCAGATGGGGTTCGTGGACCGCCTCGTCGGCCGGCTGATGGACCGTCTCCGCCAAACCGGGCTCTGGAAGAGATCGCTCGTCGTCGTGACTGCAGACCACGGGATCGCCTTCCGCCATGGCCTGAGCCGGCGTTACATCAGCAAGGACATCTTCGGCGAGATCGCCAACGTGCCGCTCTTCATCAAGGCGCCGGGTCAGGAGAGGGGACGGACCGACGATTCGAACACGCAGACGATCGACATCGTCCCCACGATCGCCCGCGAGCTCGGCGTGGACCTCCCGTGGAAACCCGACGGCCTGCCGGCAGGCGAGCGAGTAACCAGTGACGGAGACGTGATCGACGTCACGGCTTTCACCGGAGGCGATGTGCGTGTGCCATTCGGCGAGTTCAAGCGCATGCGTGACGCGATCTCCGGCGAGGTCGGAGCTGTGAGCGCCGCCGGTCCGGGGTCGTTCCTCAAGTTCGGCCCCGTCCTCGGGGTACTCAACCGACCGGTGGGAGATTTTCCCGCCGGCGCACGAGTCAGATGCCACCGCCCAGCTCGACGCACCAGCGCTGTTCCAGTCCGTGAATCCTCGCGGCGAGGCCGTCCCGTCCTACATCACCGGGCACCTCACCGGCCCCGCCGCCCGCGCGACGTCGCTGGCCATTGCGGTTAACGGGCGCGTCGGCGCCGTGACCGAGAGCTACGAGATTGACGGCGAGGTGCGCTTCGGTGCGATGGTCCCCCCCGCTTCGTTCAAGACTGGGCGCAACGCCGTCACGGTTTTCGCACTCGACGACACCGGCGGTGCAGGTACGCCTTGGCCCCCTGGGATCCGGCGGCGCGGCGAAGCTCGCGGAGCGGAATGGGCGAGAGGTGGTGATCCTCCCGACGGGCACGGAGGTGGCGCTGACCGGCGACGGGATCTCCGGGTACGTCGACCGCCTGACCTATCAGGGAAACCAGCTGAGCGTGACGGGCTGGGCTGTGGACACGAAGCGCGGGCGGGCGCCCGATCAGATACTCGTGTTCAGCGAGGATGGCTTGCTGCTGGCGAGCAGGCCCTCGGTGGACCGCCCGGACATCGCCGCGCGCTTCGGCGAGGGGGCCACGCGATCCGGATTCCTAGCGAGCGCGCTGACCGATCAGGCGGCGTCGCTCGCCGATCCCGACAAACTGCGTGTAATCGCCGTCGCCGGAGACCGCGCGGCGGCGCTCGAGACCTCGGCCGGAGCCAAGATCGGGGAGGGTCCATAACGCCGGCTCATGGCGGCGCGTCTGCCCACTACCTCGTCTAAAGTCGCCGAGGTGTCAAGCCGGACCCCCGACGGCATCGCGAGCTACGAGGAAAGCCTCGACGCCCTCCGGGCGGAGGCACTGGCCGCCGTTCGCCGCTACGCGGACCAGGCGTTCGTGCAGAGCGAGTTCGTGGCCGGAGAGAGCAATGTGCCCGGTGGCCGGCCGCGTGATCGGCGCACCCGAGCTCGAGGCGCTCACCGACGCCTCGCTCGACGGCTGGCTGACCGAAGGCCGCTTCGCGCGCGCGTTCTCCGAGGCGTTCGCGCAAGGTGGTGGGCCGCTCGCAGACGCTTCCTCGTCGGTCTCCGGATCGCAGGCCAACCTGCTGGCGATCGCGGCCACCACGTCGCATCTGCACGAGCGGCCGCTCCAGGCCGGCGACGAGGTCATCACGCCCGCGCTCGGCTTCTCGACGACCGTTGGCCCGCTCTACCAGTACGGGCTCGTGCCGGTCTACGTGGACGTGGAGCTCGACACCTTCAACCCGACCGTGGACGCGATCGCCGCCGCCATCAGCGACCGGACGAGGGCGATCCTCGTGGCGCACTGCCTCGGCAACCCGTTCGACGTGGAGGGCGTGGCCGAGCTCTGCCGCGAGCACGACCTCGTGCTCATCGAGGACTGCTGCGACGCGCTCGGCTCCACCTACGCCGGCAAGCCCGTGGGCAGCTTCGGCCAGGCCGCGACGTTCTCGTTCTACCCCGCGCATCACATGACCACCGGCGAGGGCGGCGCCGTGGTGGCCGACGATCCCGACCTGGCTGCGCGCCATCGGCTCGCTGCGCGAGTGGGGCCGCGACTGCTGGTGCCCCCCGGGCGTGAACGACGCCTGCGGCAAGCGCTTCGACGGGCGCTTCGGCGAGCTGCCCGCCGGATTCGACCACAAGTACGTGTTCTCGCACGTGGGCTTCAACTTCAAGGTCACGGACATGCAGGCGTCGCTGGGAATGGCGCAGCTCGACCGGCTCGAGGGCTTCGGCGCCCGGCGCCGGCACAACTTCGCCCGCCTCCAGGAGGCGCTCTCGCCGCTCGAGGACAGGCTGGTGCTCCCACGTGCGCTCGACGCAGGCCGACCCGTCCTGGTTCGGCTACCCGTTCACCCTCCGCGACGGCAGCTCCGACGACCGGCGCGACCTTCAGCGCTTCCTGCTCGAGAGGAAGATCGACAACCGGCTGATGCTCGGCGGCAACCTGACGCGCCAGCCGGGCTTCCTCGGCCGCGAGCACCGGATCCCCGCTCCG
The DNA here is from genome assembly GCA_963811055.1 of uncultured Thermoleophilaceae bacterium. Classification (GTDB taxonomy): domain Bacteria; phylum Actinomycetota; class Thermoleophilia; order Solirubrobacterales; family Thermoleophilaceae; genus JACVRW01. The sequence continues at coordinate 115,012 of CAWEPQ010000021.1, read as the reverse complement.
CTCGAGAACGCCGACCGTGTCATGGACGCCTCGCTGTGGGTGGGCTGCTATCCGGGCCTGAGCGACGAGATGGTCGATTGGATAGCGGAATCGATCGCCGCGTTCCTGACCGGTGACGCGCTGAACGGCCTGCGGCCGTGCCGCCCGACGCCGCCGCGGGGTCCGCATCGGCTCGAGCGGGCCGCCCAATCCGACCGCCGGCTCATCGCGCGATCCTCCGTAACGCTCGTCTCCCGCGGAGTTCTCGAAGTTCGCCCAGATCTTCTTCCTCGTCCTCGCCGCCCGGCTCCTGTCCGTGGAGGAGTTCGCGAGCTACTCGTACCTGCTCGTCCTCGCGGCCGCGTTCACGATCCTGAGCGACACGGGCGTGCCGCTCGTGGCGAGCCGGGACGCGTCCGCCGGCCGCGCCTCGCCGGGGGACCTCTTCTTCTCGGCGCTGCCCGTCGTGGCCGTGAGCGCCGTTCTCGCCGCGCTGCTCCTGCCCGTCTTCGGCGCGTTCGACGCCGGGCCCGGCAGCTCGTTCGTGCCGGTCCTCGTGACCGTCCGCGTACGTGCTGTTCAACCGGCTCTTCGACTTCACCGCCACGATGCTGCGCTCCGTCGGGCGCTTCACCTTCGAGGCGGTGCTCCAATCGGTCGGCGCCGTGGTCTTCATCGTCGGGGCGAGCGCGGTCACGATCGCCGACCTGGGCGTGACCGCCGTGCTCGCGATCCTGGCCGCCAAGGAGCTGGTGTCGGCGGTGATCGCCTACCTGGCCCTCCGCGAGGACCTGGTCCGGCCGGAGGGCGTTCCGCCGACGCACGAGCTGGCGCTCACTCGTTCGCATCGGGATCAAGCTCGCCGTGGCCGGGATCGCCGTGGCGCTCCTGATGCGGATCCCGCTGGCCGTGCTCGGCAACGTCGGCACGGTACGGGAGGTGGCTCTGTTCTCCGCGGCCCAGCGATTCGGCGACGCCGTGTACATCCTCGCGATCAGCTCCGGCTTCGCGCTGCTCCCGGGCATCTCCTACCTGGCGCAGTCCGACCCCCCGCGGGCGCGCCGGCTGATGCACCGCGTGCTGCTCGCGGTGCTGGGGCTGAGCGTGCTTGTCGCGCTCGCCGCCCTGCCGCTCGCCGAGCCGATCATGCGCGCGATCTTCGGCTCGGACTACGCCGCGGGCGCCGACCTGCTTCGGATCGTGCTCATCGGCATCCCGGCCTACGCGACCCTCGGGGTGTGCTGGTACGCGGTGGTGGCCTTCGACGGCGAGGCCCGCCTCGTGGGGATCGGCCTCCTCGGACTGGCTGTGTGCGCGGTTCTGTCGGCCGTGCTGATCCCGCTCCGGCGGCGACACCGGCGCTGCCTGGACCTACGTGGGCTCGCTGTTCGTGATGGCCGCGCTCTCGGTACTCGTGCTCGAGCGCCAGCTCGGGTCGTCGCGAGTCCGGGCAGTCAGCGGCGGGCGGGCTCGAGCTCCCCGCAGCGGAGCTGGCGCAGACCGGCTACCGACCGGTTAGGTCCGGCCGCCTCCATATAGGCCGCGTGCACCGCCTCGGCCTGGGCGTCGAGACTGAACTCCCGCTCGACCCTGGCGCGACCGGCTAGCCCCATCCGCCGACTGCGCCTCAGGATCCCCGGCCAGCTCCTGAATCGCCGCGGCGAAGCCCGCCACGTCCTCCGCGTCCGCGAGCAGCCCGTCTCGCGGGTCACGAGCTCGGCCGGGCCCTCCACGCGGCTCGCCACCACCGGCAGCCCCACCGCCATCGCCTCGATGATCACGAGCCCGAACGCGTCGCTCCGCGTCGGCAGCACGAGCATGTCCCATTCTCGGAGCTCCTGGAACGCGTCGGTGGTGGCCCCCCACCTCACGCCGCTCGCCTGCGCTTCCTCGATCACCCGGTCGGCCCAGGCGCGCTCGGAGCCCTCGGGGCGCGGTCCGACCATCCGGAACTCCGCGTCGGGCATGCGCTCGCGCAGATGCTCCGCGATCTTCAGGAAGGTGTCGCTGCCCTTGCGGTGCGACACCGTTCCGAGCGTGCCGACGATCAGCCGGGTCGTCCGCGTTCCGCTCGCGGTCGCGGACGGGCGGGAGCTCGACCCCGTAGTACGCCATCCGGGCGCTCACGCCTCGCGCCCTCAGCGCGGCCACGCTCGCGCCGGAGTTGGTCACCACCGTCTTCGCCGAGGCTCGGATCAGGCGTGCCGCCGCCGCACCGCGGGTGCCGCCCGACACGATCTCGTGGACGTAGAGGAGCACGGGCGCGCCGGTGGTTCGGGCGGTGACCGCCTCGGGGATCGTTATCACTGAGTTCGCGTGGACGAGGGCCGGACTCTGCCGCCTGCACCCAACGGCGGAAGCGCCGCAGATAGCCCGGCACGCTCGCGAGTCGCGCGAGCGGCGCCCGGGGGCATGCTCAGCGCCGCACGGCTGTAGCGCAGCAGGCGCGGCTCGCCGGCCACCTCGTAGCCGCGGTCCTCGAGCTCCCGTTCGAGCGGGCCGGGCCGCGGCACCCAGAACACGAACCGCCAGCCTCTGTCCTCCAGTAGCGGGACGATCCTCAGGAAGCCGCTCGAGGCCCCTCCCACCACGGGCTCGTGGAACACCACGGCCACGGTGCGGTCCCCGGCGGACCGCGACCGCCCGGTCACGCCGCAGGGGCCTTCTGCTGCCCCCCGGCGAGCGCCGTCAGCCGGCGGCGGACGCGCTCGCTGGCGGGTCGGATCAGGAACATCGCCACCACCAGCGGGAGCCCGAACGTGACGATGAACCCCAGCGCCACCGAATACGTGGTGATCACCTCCATGTACAGACCACGAGCGCCAGCGAGTAGAGGAGAACGCGGAACTCGCGCCCAGGGCCCGCGATCCCCGGCGACGACCAAGCCGAGCAACGCCCGCGCCAGCAGGCCGAAGATCAGCGACCCCAACACCACGCCCGGGAAAGCCGAAGTCGTTCCAGAAGTCACCGATGACCGTGTATGGCCGCCCTGCCTCGAGCTCGTTGCCCCACACCAACTTCCGGAACTCGATGTCGCCGCCCTCGGGCTTGCCCGAATCGATCCTGCCCGGCACGTAGGAGTGGAGAGCGTCCACGATCCCCCCGCCGTACTGGAACGGCGCCGGGCGACGGTACTCGTGGGACGAGCCGATCACGGTGGTGGCCGTGAACACGCCGTCGAACTCGGTCATGTCGTTGAGCACGCCGCGCGGGTCGACGATGTAGGCCGGCGCAGACCCGAGCGCCTCGCCGATCGGTCTCCCTCTCCGTGGCCTGCCTTACGCCCGAGCAGCCCGGCCGCGAAGACCACGACCACGAGCACGCCCGGCCAAGACCTCCCTCAGCCGCCAGGGCCGCCACAGGTAGTGGGTGACCACGGCCACCATGAGCAGGGACAGGAAGACTCGCGTGCGCGTGCCCGGCGATCGCGTAGTAGGCGCACACCTCGATCGTGGCCGCCACGAAGCCGACCTTGGCGCGGGTTGAGCGCGGCGGGCTCCAAGCAGCCCATACCAGCAGGCCCACCGTGCCGAAGCCGAGCAGGATCTGGTAGCGCCAGCCCGGCGTTGAGGACCCCCTGCTCGAGCATGGCGTTGGCGGCACCTGACGGGCCTCCGACCTTGATGAGCACGGCCACCTGGCCGGCGAACGCGATGATCATGCAAACCCCGACGACCACCGGAACGTCGGTGACCCCGATGCCGGCGCCCACTCGCGCGAGGCGGGCGCCGAGCCGGCGCCCGTACGGCAGGAGGTACCCGACCACGAAGAGCGCGAGGAAGATCGTGACCGCGGCCATGGCACGCGTCAGGGCCGGCTCGAGGCCCTCCTGAAGCTCGCGCGTCACGAATAGCGCGAGTCTCCTGGTTCTCGGTGCGGAGCAGTCGGTCGACGTCCGACGACTCGTAGCGCCAGCTGAGCAGATCGTTGACGTTCAGGAACAGCTGGAGCGGGCGCGCCACGAATGAGAGAAGCCCCACGGCGGCGACGACGGTGAGCGGGTCGAAGAAGCGGCGCTGCCTGAGCTGGATCAGGAGCGCGGCCACGCAAATCGCCCCGGAGAGAGCCAGCATCACCCAGGCCACCGGCGCGCCGCCGATCAGCACCACCGCGCACGTGGCGAGCAGCCCGGCCGCCAGCACGGCCACCACACCGCGATCGAAGCGATCGAAGTGATCCAAGCGCGACATCAGCTAACCGGCACTCGGGCCAGGATCTCGAGGAAGTCGTTCTTGGGCAGCACCCAGCGGCCATCCACCTTGCGAAGCGGGTACGGCGTGGGGTCGCTGATCTTGTACCCCAGCTTGGGGTTGGCCGCGTCAAGGACCGTCCTGTTCCGGACAATCACCGTGGCCTCGCTCCCGCGCCTGGCCACGCGCACGATCCGCGGCGGGCCGAGCACGTCGAAGCCGTAAGCCCGTTTGCGCAGCCGGGCGATCTCGCGGGCGCTGAGCTTCGAGGTCCGGGGCGTAGTAGCGCGCGGCCTTCCGCGCCTCGCTTCGCTGGAGCGCGCCGAACCACTCCAAGAACGCTCTCTCCGGACTCCCAGCCGGGTAGCGCGCGACCTGGCGCCGGCTCACCGTGGGCACCTTCGCGGCCTCCTCGAGCACCCCCTCGGCCTCTCTCGCCACCAGCTCCAGGAAGCCGTTGCTGGCCAGGAGCCAGCGCCCGTCCTGGAGCCTCAGGTCGAAGGGCACCACCTGCTTCTCGAGGTAGTCCACGCGTCCGTTCGGCCAGATCCTGCCGGTCCGGAAGTGGGCCATCACCCGCGCCCGCGTCCCGTTAACGCTCACCTGCTCGATCACCGGAGGCGCCAGCGGGTCGATCGCGTAGGCCCCGGCCTCGCGCTGCCGGGCGAGCGTCTCCGCCGTCAGCCCGAGCGACTTGACGTAGTGGTCGGCGAGTTCGCCTGACTGGCGCAGCTGGAGCGCCCGAAACCACTCGAGGAATGCGCGTGCGGGCGTGCCGGGCTCGTAGCGGTCGAGGCTCGCCTCGGTGACCACCGGCGCCTTTCTGGGAGGTCTGCGTGTCGCCACCAAGCTCGCCGCAGCCGGACCCGAGCACGGCGCACAGGAGGACGACGAGCGCGGCGACTCGCCGTACGACCATTGCGTCAGTCCTCCAGGCTGACCGCGTGCTCGGCACCGGCGGTGAGGCCCGCGCGCTGCATGTAGTCGGCGAGCCCCTCCCTCCAGTGACGGATGGGCGTCAGGCCGAGAGACTCGGCGCGCCGCCGATCCAGAACTCCGTTGAGCGGCCGGTCGGCTCCGTCGGGCGCGCGCGTGGTCGTCACCGGCTCGATCTCCACGTCGATCCCGCCGATCTCCATGATCGCCTGCGTGAACTCGAGCCAGGAGCAGGACCCCGAGGCCGTGACGTGCACGAGCCCGGAGGCCTTGCGGTCGACGCCCTCGAGCAGCGCCGCCGCGAGGTCCGCGGTGTAGGTCGGGCTCAGGCGCTGGTCGGCCACCATCTTCAGCGCTCCCTGCTCGCGCGCGCGCGCAGACATCCGCGTTACGAAGTTGCCGCCCTTGGACACGCTCCCGTGCAGGCCGTAGAGACCGGCGGTGCGGGCCACGAGCGCGTCAGGCGCGTACGCGAGGGCCGCGTACTCGCCGCCGAGCTTGGTGAGGGCGTAGACGCTCCGCGGGGAGGGCGGGTCGTACTCCGTGTACGGATCGGGCGCGCTCCCGTCGAAGACGTAGTTGGTGCTCAGGTGGACGAACTTGGCACCGTGGTCGGCACAGCGCTGGGCCAGCCGCTTGACGGCGCGCACGTTCACCTCGGACGCGCGATCCTCCTCGTGCTCGCACACCTCCACGTTGTGGAAGGCGGCGCAGTTGAACACCAGGTCCGGCTCGAGCTCGCCGAACGCGCGGTCCACGGCCACGTCGTCCGTCACGTCCAGCTCCTTGCGAGACCGGGCGGTCACCTCGTCGGTGCCGCTCAGAAGCTCCACCAGGTCGGAAGCCAGCTGACCGCCGCCGCCGGTGATCAGGACGCGGCGGGCACTCACAAGACCGAGCCGAACTCCTCGATACGGGGCTGGACCTCGTGCAGCAGCTGCAGCCAGCGGATGTTGTAGTACCGCGGGTCGGTGAGCTGAGCACGGTCCTTGATGTCGATGGCCCCGAGCATGTCCGACACGGCCTCGACCACGGAACGGCGCGGGTATGAAGCCGATCTGCGCCGACAGCTTGGCGTTCGAGCACTCGTAGTCACGCGTCAGCTTCGGCGCGGGCGCCTCCTCGAGGCGGACGGTTGCGCCGACCAGCTGTACCGAGCCCGCCACCAGCATCGCCAGCTCGCGGATCTGGTAGTTCGAGTGCAGGACGTTGTAGATCTCGCCCTTCACGATGTGATCGGGGGCCTCGTAGGCCGCCACCATCGCGTCGGACACGTCGCGGACGTCCACGAGCGGGCGCCACATCCAGCCGCCGCCGTGCAGAAGGAGCCGGCCCTCGACGAGCGCGTCCTTGACGAAGGTGTTGACCACGAGGTCGAAGCGCATGCGCGAGCTGTGGCCGTAGACCGTGCCGTTGCGGAGGATGACCGGGCACAGGCCCTGGTCCTGGAGGGCCAGGAGCGCCTGCTCCCCGTAGTGCTTGGAGGTCGAGTAGGCCCCGCGCGGCTGGACCGCGGCGTTCTCGTCGTGCATTCCGGGCGGAAGGCCGTCGTAGAGGGAGCAGGAGGACGAGAAGACCACCCGCTCCACGCCGCGCTCGACGCACGCCTTGCCGAGCGCCTCGGTGGCCACGGCGTTCATCTGCCAGTTGGCCTCGGGGTCGTACTCGGCGGTGGGGTCGTTCGAGAGGCCGGCGAGGTGGATCACGCCGTCCACGCCGTCGAGGGCCGTGGCGGGGATGTCGCGGACGTCGGCCACGACGAGCTCGATCCGGTCGCGCACGTGCTCCAGCGGCTTCTCGCCCCAGTAGAGGCGATCGAGCACGCGGACCTTGTATCCGCGCTGAAGCAACCGCTCGACGAGTATGGCCCCGATGTAGCCGGCGCCGCCGGTAACGAGGACGGTCCCGCCCCGCGGCGGTTCGGGGGACAGGCCATTGGTACGTCCCGTGGGCTCGGGGACGTGATTGGTGGGCTCGCTCACCGCGCCTACGCTACCGCAGGTCGCCGAATATCGCGGCAATACAAATGCACCCGCAATTGGCTGGCTTCGCGGATATCGGCCGTTCCCTGTAGCTTGATGGCGCGTCGTGCGCGTCCGCCACGGCAGGATAAAGATCGATGGCAGCCGAACCCACCTCCGCACAGCCGGCCAGCACGGCGCCCCAGCCCGCTGAGCCCCTGCTCGAGATCGTGATCGTCGTGTCCGACGGCGCGCGCGAGCACGTGCGCGCCTGCCTCGAGTCGCTGCGCCAGCATCCGGCCGAATCGGGGCCGATGGTCACCCACGTGGTGGACAACGCCAGCAGCGACGGCACGGCGGAGATGATCCGCAGCGACTTCCCCGAGGTCCAGCTCCAGACGCTGCCGTGGAACTCCGGCTTCTGCATTGCCAACAACGTGGTGCTCCGGCGCGCCACCGCGCGCTACGTGCTGCTCCTCAACCCCGACACCGAGGTCACCCCCGGCGCGCTCGACTGGATGATCCGCCTGATGGACGCCCGGCCGGACATCGGCATGGCCAGCTGCCGGCTGGTGCAGCCGGACGGCACCTTCGACCACGCGGCCAAGCGCTCCTTCCCCACCCCTCTCGGCGCCCTCGCCCACTTCACCGGCCTCGGCCGCCGTGCCGCGGCCGACACCCGGCTCGCGCAATACCGCGCGCCCGAGCTCGACGAGCTCGACAGCGGCGAGGTGGACGCCGTCAACGGGGCGTTCATGCTCGTGCGCGACACCGCGCTCGAGCAGGTGGGCCCGCTCGACGAGGGCTACTGGCTGTACATGGACGACCTCGACTGGTGCTACCGGTTCAAGCAGAAGGGCTGGAAGGTCTGGTACGACGGCTCGGTCACCTGCATCCACGTCAAGGGCGGCACCACCGTGGAGGCGCGCCGCAGCGGCCGCCACCGCGGCCTCAAGCACAACCTGGCCTTCCATCGCAGCATGGGGCGCTTCTACCGCAAGTTCTACGCAGGTGAGCGCCCACTGGTGGATGCCGGGATCTACGTGGCCATCCTGGGCAAGTTCGTCATCGCGGCGCTGCGCAGCAGCGTCGCGCGCAAGAAGATCCTGTAGATGCCCGCCCCGGCGATCTCCGCCATCGTCGTGAACTACCGGCGGCCCGAGATCCTGGGCACGTGCCTGGAGTCCCTGCGGATCGCGCTTGCGCGCGTGGACGCCGAGACCGAGCTCGTGGTGGTGGACAACGCCTCCGGCGACAGCTCCTGCCAGGTGGTCGAGGAGGTGGCGCCCGACGCCAAGCTCCTCGTGATGACCGAGAACCTCGGCTTCGCTGCCGTGAGCAAGGGCATCGAGGCTTCCACCGGTGAGTGGGTCCTGCTGGTGAACAACGACGTGGAGACCGAGCCGGACGCCGTGCGTCAGCTGCTCGCGGCCGGGCGCTCGGCCGGCGACGTCGGCTCGGTGGCCGCTCAGATGCGCTTCGCCAGCGACCGCGACACGATCAACTCGGCGGGGATAGGCATCGACCGCCTGGGCGTGGCCTACGACCGCCTGCTCGGGCAGCCGTCCTCCTCGAGCGAGCCGGAGCCGGTGGACGTGTTCGGCGCGTCCGGCGGCGCCGCCCTCTACCGGCGGGCGATGCTCGACGACATCGGCGGCTTCGACGACACCTACTTCTTCGTGCTCGAGGACGCCGACGTGGCCTGGCGGGCCCGGATGCGCGGCTGGCGCTGCCTCTACGTGCCCGGCGCGGTGGTCCACCACCACCACGGCGCCACGATGCCCCACGGGTCGAGCAACAAGTACTTCCAGGTGGGCCTGAACCGAGTCCGGACGCTCGCCAAGAACGCCGACTCGGCGCAGCTGCGCCGCCACGGCCTGGCCATGATCGGCTATGACATGGCCTACGTGGCATTCGCGGCGGTGAAAGACCGGACCCTCGCCCCGCTCAGGGGCAGGGTCAAGGGCCTGGCGCAGTGGCGCACCTACCGGCGTGCCGGTGCCGAGCACCGGGCCCCGGTCGAGCTCGCGCCCCCGCGCGGGCTGAGGGAGGCGCTGGGGCGCCGCGCGGCGTGGCAGGGCAGCTCCACGGCGCTGCGCTCGAACGGCTCCGCTCCGGCGGCGCGACACGGCAACGGCTCGAGTGCGAGCTTGGAGCAGTCATGAAGAGCATCGAGACACGGCTGGACGGCCCCATCCTGGTGGAGCCGGTTGTCCACGGCGACCATCGCGGGTTCTTCCACGAGACGTATCGCAAGAACGTCTACGCGGAGCTCGGCATCCACGACGACTTCGTGCAGGACAACCACTCCCGCTCCAGCCTGGGCATCGTCCGCGGGATGCACTTCCAGGTGGGCGGCGGAATGTCCAAGCTCGTGCGCTGCGGGCGCGGCTCGGTGGTCGACGTGGTGGTGGACCTCCGGCGCGGCTCGCCCACGTTCGGCGAGTGGGAGGGCTTCGAGCTGAACGACGAGAACCTCCGCCAGCTCTACTGCCCGATCGGTTTCGCCCACGGCTTCTGCGTGACGAGCGATGTGGCCGACGTGATGTACAAGTGCTCGGCCTACTACGACGAGTCGATCGAGCGCGGAATCAAGTACGACGATCCCGAAATCGGCATCCAGTGGCCTGATGTAGAGCTGATTCCGTCGGATCGCGACGCGAACGCCCCGCGGCTGAGTGAGATCGCCGACGAGCTGCCGTTCGTGTACGAGCAGTAGCGCAGGTTCGGGCCCAGCTTCAGCGCTAGGGCAGAAACTGGACTAGCGTTTTCCGCGCTTGCGAGGTATACAGAACGGGATGCCGGCCCGCTTGGCTACGCACGGACGCCCTCAAGCGGCGCCGGCGCCGGAGGAATACTCCCTGATCCGCCGTCGCGGGCCTTGGAAGGACGCCCTCCGGCGCCGGATGCTCGCTGTGGCGGACTCCCTCACGTTCTTTATCGCGATCGCGGTCGCGGGAATAACCGAGGGCCATAACTTCCTGCTCTGGTCCTTTGCGCTGCTGCCGGTGTGGCTGCTGCTCGCCAAGATCGAGGGGCTCTACGACCGCGATCAGCCGAAGATCTGGTACCTGACGATCGACGAGGCCCCGGCCCTCGTCCACTGGGTCACGGTGTCGGTGGCCACCACCTCGCTGCTCATGGCCGCGTTCCTGGACGCCGGCTGGCTTTCGGCCAAGGGCGCCGCGGTGATGTGGATCACGGCCCTGCTGTCGGCCGCCGGCCTGCGCAGCGCCGCTCGCAACATCTGGCGCCGGATCGTGCCGCCCGAGCGCGGTCTCGTGATCGGCAGCGGCCAGTTGGCCTCCGCGGTGCGCCGCAAGCTCAAGCTCGAGCCCGGCCACCACATGACGGTGGTGGGCTACACCGGCTCCCCGTCGGGCCGCAACGGGCACGGGCCGGACGCCTCCACGGGCAATGGCCTCACGGTCACCCGCGATGAGGTGGCCGTGTCGGCGCAGCTGGACGACCTCGACCAGGCCGACCTCGAGGAGCTGATCAAGGCCACCCGCGCCGAGCGGGTGATCCTCGCCGCACCCGAGCTCGACGAGCCCACCCTTGCCCGCGTGGTGCGCAGCTGCCGCTCGCTGGGCGTGAAGCTCAGCGTGGCGCCGCCGATGCGGGCGATGCTCGGAACCGCCGTGGAGCTCAGCCACATCGCCGAGCTGCCGGTGATCGAGTACCGGACGGGCAACCCGTCCCGGTCCACGATGGCGCTCAAGCGGACCCTCGACGTGGTGGTGGCCAGCGCCGGCCTGGTGGTCCTCACGCCGGTGATGGCGGTGGTGGCGCTGATGATCAAGCTCGACTCGCGCGGCCCCGTGCTCTTCATCCAGCCGCGCGCCGGCCGCAAGGGCGTGCCCTTCCCGATCCTGAAGTTCCGCACCATGGACCAGGACGCCGAGGCGCGCATCTCCGAGGTGGTGTCCATGGAGGACCTCCAGGAGCCGATGTTCAAGCTGCGAGACGACCCGCGGGTCACGCGCCTCGGCCGCTTCCTGCGCCAGACGAGCCTCGACGAGCTGCCCCAGCTGATCAACGTGGTCCGCGGCGACATGAGCCTCGTGGGCCCGCGCCCCGAGGCGCTCTGGCTGGTGGAGCGCTACAGCGAGACGGAGCGCTTCCGCCTCGAGATGCGGCCCGGCATCACCGGACCCATGCAGGTGCACGGCCGCGGCGAGCTCACCTTCCAGGAGCGCCTTGCCGTGGAGCGCGAGTACGTGGAGAACTACTCGCTGCGCAAGGACATCAAGATCCTCATGCGGACCGTGTCCGCCGTGGTCCGCGCCCGCGGGGCGTTTTAGCCCTCAGCCCCGCCCCCCGGAGCACTCCCGCCGCGCTTCGCGGCCGCGCACACGGCCAGGAAGAACAGCGAGGCCGACACCCAGGCGAACACGAGTGCCGCGACGAGGAGCATTCCTCAGCCCTCCGCTGAGCGGGTCGCGAGCAGTTCCGGGCGGTCGCGCATGGTGCCTCTCCTCGTTCACGCTCCCGCCTCCCCCCACCCTGGTCGGGTGGGCGACGTTGGGAGCAAATCGCAACTTAGACCCCCCACCGGACGGCTTCGCACCTTTTGTCACAAGCTCCCCGGACTTTGCGCGTGCCGAGCGGCTCAGCCGCGGCGCTCGAGGATCAGGTACGGCCCGAAGCGTGCGCTCTCGCGGTAGCGGCGCTTGAAGAACTCGTCGAGGATCCGCACCCCGGTGGAGCGGCCGGCGCGGTTGGGCTCGCGGCCCGCTGTGATCGAGGCTGTCCAGCGGACCACCAGTGGAAGGTCGCGGCGCTCGAGGCTCTCGATGATCTCGCGCTGCACGGGCGCCGAGGTGACCACGCCGGGCGCGGCGATGTCGTAGCGCGTGGCGCTCGGACGATCCGTGAGCACGTACAGCAGCGGCGCACCCGACGTGACCCAGTCGGCGCGGCGGGTGCCTACGTAAATGGGCTCGTCGGGAGGCACGTGCGCCCGGACGTAGCGCACGGTCCGCTCGAGGTCGGCCAGCGTGCACACCTGGACCGGTTCGGTGCCCGGTAGCGAGCAGTTGTAGGTGGGCAGCTCGCGGACGCCGTCGGCCACGTCCAGGTGCACGCGGACCATGTCCGAGGACCACTGGCGCTCGACCCGCTGGACGCCGTCGAGCACCAGCCAGACCGCCACCACCGCCACGAGCGGCACGGGCACGAGGGCCAGCCGCGAGCGCAACGGGAGCGCGCGCAGGCGGGCCATGACATCGCGCCCGCGGAGCGCCTCCAGCGCGTAGGAGAGCACCCACGCGGACGGCGCCGCCAGCACCACGGCCAGTGGGCCGACGTGAAAGGCGTCGGGACGCGTCAGCAGGTAGTGGGCCATCCCGATCGCGAAGACCGCCACGGGCACGTGGAACCAGTTCTCGCGCTTGAAGCGGAGCGCCAGCACCGCCAGCACCGCGGCGAGCTGGAGCAGTAGCAGCAACGGCACCTCGAACGAGAGGATCGAGCCGATCGTGTCGCGCGTGGCGCTGAGCGAGTGGAAGTCGGTGCCCGCGTTGAAGAAGAGCGGGAACGGCAGCGACTGGTAGTCCCCGAAGTCCTCGATCGGGTAGCGGATCAGCAGGTCCCAGGAGTTCGAGATCCCGGCGGGCAGGACCACGGGAGCGAACGTGACGAGCCCGGTGACCACGCCGGCCGCCGCGAAGCGCAGCGCGTCGCGGCGCCCCTCCGGACCGGATCGCACGAGGTAGCCGATCACCACGCCAAGGCCGAGATACGCCGCGAACTCGAGCCGCCACAGCGCGCACACGCCCAACACCACCCCGGCGCCCACCGGAGAACGCTCGAGCAGGAGGAGGCATCCGAGGCCCAGCGCCATGGCCATCGGGTAGGGATGCGGCCCCGTGGGGGCGGCGAGGGCGAGCGCGGCCACCGCCCAGGCCAGCAGCGCGATCCCGCGCGGGGCCTCGCGGCGGGCCAGCACGTATACGAACACCGCCACCACTCCGCCCAGCAGCACCCTCACCACCCGCCAGGCCACCAGCGACGGGCCGAAGATCTTCACGAGCCCGGCGAGCAGGTAGGGCTGGCCGGGCGGATAGAACCACCAGAAGTCGCGGTAGGGCACCTCGCCGTCGGCAATCCGGTTGGCGGCCTGCAACATCAGCCCCTCGTCGTTGGGCTGCATGCCCTTGAGGATCACCACGGCCGAGATGGCGGCGCCCCCGAGAAACAGCAGCGCGAGCTCGAGCCGGCGGGACCGGACCGCGGCCGTCACGGCAGGGCTCCGCGGTCGAGCTCGTAGACCGTGGCGCATCCGAACCGCCGGACCGACGTCAGGTACGGACGCAACGCGGCCGTCAGATCGGCGCGGTCAAGGCAGTCGGCGTACAGGAAGCGAACCCCCGTGCGCGACACGAATCTCACCGCCTGGTCATTCGAGAGCTCGCCCGAGAACAGCTCCTCCGCCCGGTCCACCCGGTCGTGGTAGTGCGGCGTCCAGCTGATCTGCCCGACCCAGGTCTCGCGACCGGTCTGGTACGGCACCATGAGCCCCGCGTAGATGGGAGCGAGCACCCCGCCGTCGCGGTCGAGGTGCTCGAGATAGTCGAAGGCCGCCTGCTCTCCGGGCTCGAGCAGATAGGGCTGCCCGCCCTTGTGGATCTCGATACGGATCTGGTTCAGGCGGGAGGCCACGCCCAGCGCGAGCAGCAGCACCAGGGCGGCTCCCACCCAGCGCGCATTCGCGGCCCACCACTGCGCGGGCCGCAGCTCGGCCACGCCCGCCACCGCCAGGATCGCCAGCGGAAGGGACAAGCCCTGGAGCGAGTGGAACGGGAAGGTGCCGAGGCCGCTCCAGCTGATCAGGAAGTACTCCCCCACCATCATCAGCGGGAGCACGCGCAGTGCCAGCTCCTGCCAGTCCCGCGGCCGGCGCCGGTACGCCAGGGCGGCCGGGATCGCCAGCGGGAGCAACCCGATCGCCCAGACCGACGGCGGCCAGCCGAGCTCGAACTTGCGGTTGGCGTGGCCGGCTATCTCCCAGGCCGGGTCGACCCGCTCGAGGATCCAGTAGTAGAGGAGCGGCAGGACGGCGGCGGCTATCAGCGGACCCGCCAGCGCCAGCACCTCCCCCAGCCGCGCCCGTTTCCCGCGCAGCTCGAGCAGCTCGACGACCCCCACCGTGGCGATCAGCGCCACGCCCTGCCAGGGCTGGAGCCACGACACCATCAGCGCGCCCGCGGACGCCCAGGCCACGTACCAGCCGCGGCCGCGGCCGGCGGCGCGCCGTTCCGGCACCCGCGCGCGCTCGGCTGTGAGCAGGACGATCGGCACGAGGCCGACCGCGATGGCCGTCATGAGGTAGCCCCAGACGTAGACCCCCGGGAACACCTCGCCGCTGAGGAACCTGAGCTCCTTGCGAAAGTCGAGCTCGCCGATCGAGAGCAGGTCGATGCCGGCCGCGAGCGGGGAAACGTAGAAAAGCGCGATGGCGAGCGCAGCGGCACGGGCGCCGCGCTGCGGCAGCGCGCGCCGCACGTACGCGAGGAAGCCGAAGAACACCGTGGCCACCGCCACCGGCTTCCAAAGGATCAGGTAGGCCAGCGGGATCGACAGGCCAAGCTGGTGGAGCAGGCCGGAGATCAGGAATCCGGGATGCACGAAGTACGAGGTCCCGTCCGGGTCGATGTCCCAGACGTTGCGGATCACCACGCTCTGGCCGGCCTCGCGGATCCAGGCGAAGTACTGGAGCTGGTCCGCCACCACGCCGCTCTCGGCTCCGGTCATGGCGAGCGGTCTCGTGGCCAGGGCGGCCAGGATGCACACGGACATCCCCGCGAACGCCGCGAGCAGCAGGGCGTCGAGCTTGTCCAGCTTGAACCGCGACGCCCGGACGGTCCCGGGCGCCGAGCCGCGCGCCTCGCTCACTCGGGTGCTCCGCCGTTCTCCGAGCCGGCCTCCGCGTAGCCGCGCGCGAAGCCGCGGGCAGCGCGGTAGCTGTAGAGGCGCTCCTCCAGACCGGGCGCGCCGAGCCGCCTCAGCAGCGGCGCGGCGGGGCGGGCCGCCGCGGCCTTGACGTGGCTGAGCACGGTGAACGGCGGCGGCGGCTCGGTCAGCTCTGGATGCTTGGCGTGCACCCGCCTCATGGCCTTGCCCACCTCCACCATGCGCGCCTCGGTGCTGGCCGGGGTGTCCACCCGCAGGTGGTGGCCAACGGCGCCGGCGTCGTAGCGCAGCCGCATCCCGCGGCGCGACAGGCGGTAGCCGAGCTCTATGTCCACGCAGCGCCTCAGGTCCTCGTCGAACGGGTGCGCGGAGGGCAGGAACGAGCGCTTGACCGACACGTTTGCCGTGCAGAAGTGGCGCCAGTCCACGTTCTCGGGGTCGTCGATCGTGTTGAACGAGAAGAGCGGCCCGCCGTCCTCGAGCCAGAGCATGTGCGGCGTGATGCGCAGCTCCGGAGCCCACGTGACGAGCCCGATCAGGGCCTCGTTCTCCTCCGGGTGGGCGCGGTGGTGGTCAAGGTGGCGCTGGAGCAGCCCCGGGGTGACCACCACGTCGTCGTCCACGAACAGCAGCAGCGGCGCGGTGGCGCGCTCGACAGCCGGGTTGCGCGCGGCGGCCCGGCCTCCCGCGGTACGGCGCACCGTCTCGACGGCCGGGAAGCGCCCGAGCACCTCGGGGGTGGCATCGGTGGAGCCGTCGTCCACCACCACGATCTGAACCGGAGTGTCGGCGCGCTGGGCGGTGAGCGCCTCCAGGCAGCGGCGCAGCTTGGCCGCGCGGTTGCGCGTGGGCACCACGATCGAGAGCCCCGCTTCAGCCGGTTCCGCCATCCGACTCACCCTAGCCTCGCTCAGGCTCCGGCGGTCCGGTCCGCACAGCGCTCGACCAGCCGTGCGCCGGCCGCCGGCGGGTCGCCGATGAGGGCCACCACGGCGCTGCCGTGCACGCGAGCGGCGCCGGCGTCCAGCCGCAGCACGCGCTCGACCTCCGGCACGGCCCCGCGGGCCCGCTCGGCGCTCGGGTAGATGAACACCTGGGCGCGCCCATCGCCGGGCAGCGGCACGGACACGAGCGCGGCGTCGCGCACCCGCGGGGCCAGCGCCGGTCGCAGCCCGGCGCCGCGCAGGCAGCGCTCGAGCGCCACCTCACGCCCGGGCCGGCCGCGGGCCAGGATCGCCGTCACGCCCACGTGGTCCACCGGGCGGTAGCCGCTGCGCAGGATCAGCGGCTGCGAGTTGTGGCGCTTGGTCCAGTCGCCCAGCGGCCCGATCGCCACCAGCGGAACGCCCCGGCGCCGGATCAGGTCGTTCAGATAGCCGGGCGAGGCCAGCAGGTAGCGGCGCGCCTTCGCGTCGGAGTAGCCGGCGTTGAGCACGCCCTGGGTGGCGAAGTCGTTCTCGAACCCGGACACGGGCTCCGCGTGGGAGCCGAACAGGTAGCCGGGCCAGAAGGCCAGCACCCGGTCGCCGGGGCGGCTGTGCGCGTCGATCGCCCGGGTGACCTCCTCGACGGTGTTGGGGCGGAGCGTGTCGGCGATGTAGTCGCCGCCGCCGAGGTAGCCGCCGTTCGCGGCGCGCGGGATCTCGACCAGCGGCACGGCGAGGTAGAACACGAGCGCCGCCGGCAGCACCGTCCGCAGGGCGGCGAGGCGCCGGTCGGGGCCGAGCTTGCGCGCCAGGTCCGGCAGGCTCGCCACCAGCTCCACCGCCCCCACCACCAGGAACGGCACGAGCGTGGAGTAGTCCTGCACGAACGGCGGGTTGGGCGCGATGCTCGCCAGCCCGAGCATCGCCGCCACCGGGTAGGCCAGCGGCACGCGCCGGCCCAGCACGCGGCAGGCCACGATCGTGAGCACGCCCGCCAGCAGAAGAAGCGTGAACTGCGGGTTGTCGGACAGCAGCTCACCGACCACGTCGAGCTTGTCGCCCACGTCGCCGAACAGGCCGCCCGGGCTACGCACCGAGTGGTAGCCGAGGTTGTGGAACCAGAAGCGCCGCGCGTCGAGCGCGAAGAACACGATGCTCGGGAGCAGGCCCACGACCATTCCCCCGGCCCACGCCACGGCCAGGCGCCGCCCCGCCGCTCCGGGCAGCGCGCGCCAGGCGTACCAGAGGAAAACCGGCACCGCCGCCGCGAACAGCAGGCGCGAGTCGAGCGCGAGCCCGAACAGCAGACCCGCCACGAGCCAGCGGCGGGGGGTCTGCGCGAGGTCGGGCCGGTCGGCGGCCACGAAGGCCGCGATCAGGATGAACGTGGACAGCGGATACGTCTTGACGACCGACATCCACACGAGCACGAGCATCGACGAGATGTAGAGCGACACCGCCAGCACGCCGAGCGCCTGCGAGCGCCAGCGCGCCGACACGTGCCGGAAGAGCAGCAGCCCGGTGGCGGCGGCGCAGATGACCGACAGCGAGCGGGCGCTGAACCAGGTCTCGCCGAACACCGCGGTCCAGGGCCCGTAGGCGAACGGCAGCAGCGGCATCTGCGGGTAGAAGAAGTCCTGGTAGGGCAGCTTGCCGTCGGACACCAGCGACGCGGCGAGCGTGTAGTAGCCCTCGTCGCCGTCGATGTTGCGGGCGATCGCCATCGGCACCAGCGCCGCCAGCTGGAAGACCACCACGCCGACCTGGAGCCAGAGCGCCGGCAGGGAGTCGAGTCGGGCCGCGAGCCGCTTCATGGCGCGTCGCAGATCGTGAACGCCGCGCCGGAGCTCAGCCGGGCGTGCCACGGCGGGCCCGGAGCGCTCCCGAGCGAGGGACGGATGGCCACGGCCTGCTCCGTGCCGCCGGACGGAGCGGTCCCGTAGCCGGAGGCGAAGCGCCGCAACCGGATCTCCACGGGCTGCCGCGGCGCGCGAGGCAGGAACACGCCCCCGGCGGGCAGCTCGAGGTCCTCCACCGCCGATCCACCCTCAGCGCGCACCACTCTGCAGCCGCGGCCCGGTGCGGCGGGTATGGGCCCGAGCCAGCTGATCTCCTGGATGCGGACCAGCGTCCGGTCACCGGTGAGCCTGGCCCGCTCCGGGGCGCCGGCCAGCTCGGCCGCGGTCCAGGCGGGCGAGCTGCCGATCCGGCGCACCGCGCTCAGGTACGACGCGGCCTGGACGTTGCCGTCGCGCGGGTCGCCGCTGGGCACGAACGACGGCCGCACCTCGTCCGACATGATCTCGATCGCGGCCAGGTCGGCGCGCGTGAGGTCCGCCTGCCGGCGCAGCTCGTTGGCGCTCACCACCAGCCACACGACGTTGGCCACGCACACCGCGCCGACCGCCGCCGCCAGCGCGGTCAGCACCCGTCCCTGCGGCTCGCGACCGCGAGCCAGCTCGAGCGCGATCAGAACGATCAGCACGGCGCCGGGGTACACGTAGCGGCTGCTGTAGGGGCTCACCGTGCCCCCGAAGCCGTCGTTCCCGCCCGCCCGCAGCACCGCGAGCAGCAGCCAGAAGGCGGCCAGCGTGGTGATCAGCATCGCGGCGCGTGGCCGGATCCCGTCGCGCGCCAGCGTGCGCACGAGCAGCGCCACCGCCGCGAGCGCGATCAGGTGCTCCGCCGTGACGAGCCAGTGGAGGGTCCCGTCCAGGTGGTCGCTCACCACCGCCACGCCGGTGAGCCCGCCCATGGCGGACGCCGCCACCTGTGCGAGGAACTCAGGGGCGTCGGCCAGATCGATCCCGCGCGTGGGGGCGTTGCGGTACGCCAGGAACCATGCGGCGTAGAGGGCGAGCGGCACCGCCACCACCAGGAGCCGCCGCCTGCGGTCCGAGTCGCTGACCAGCTCCACGAGAGCCCCGAGCGCGAACGGCAGGCCCAGGCTCGAGCTCGCGATCGCCACGGCCAGCAGCCCGGCCGCGCAGGCGTCGCCCAGGCGCGTGCGCCTGTCGAGCATCAGCAGCATTCCGATCCCCGCGGCCAGCGAGACCAGGTAGCCGATCCCGATCGTGACGAACAGGACCTCCCAGGCCTGGCCGAGAAACACGATGAGCACCGCCGCGAGCAGCGCCGCCACCGGCCCGACCCGCGGGCGGCCGTACGCGAAGACCAGCGCCGCGCAGGCGAGGAAGGCCGCCAACAGGACGATCCTGTAGGCGCCGTGGTGGTCGAGCCCGGCCGTCGCGAACAGCAGCTTGTAGACCGCCACCGGGACCGCGGAGAGGTGCTCGTTGTGGGGATCGAGATAGACGTCCACGCCGGAGTCCAGCCGGGTGCGGATGAAGGTCCAGTCGTCGCTCTGGAAGGTGAGCCCGCGTCCCGCCCAGACGATCACGGCGGCGGCGGCCGCGAACGCCGCCGCCAGCGCCACATGCACGCGGCGCTCGGGGCTCGCGCTCACGCGCATGCGGAGGGGTCGGGCGCGCCATCCAGCCGGAACACCGTGATCCGCCCGTCCCGCACCACCGGGGTGGCCGCGGGGTCGGTGCGCGTCCACGCCGCCTCGGGGCTGCGCTTGGGATCGAACGCCGCGCCGAAGATCACGCCCTCGGGCGAGTACGGCAGCAGCGGCGGGCTGGTGACGGCGTACCGGTAGTTCCCGGCGGCCAGCGCCGCGCGCCACGCGCGGCAGCTGCGGATCGGCAGGAAGGCCCCGTGCGGGCCGCGGCGCGCCACCTGCTCCACCCGGTTCGAGAGCTCGTTGCCGAACAGCGGGTAGGTGCGCACGAACCCGACCACGGCGATGCGGGTGTCGGTGAGGTCGAGCGCGAACGCGAGCGGGTCGTCGCGGTAGCGCTCGTCGAGGTAGTGGCGCTGCACGAGGTAGCCGGCCCCCACCCCCACGGCCAGCATCGCCGCCAGGCCCGCGCCCAGCGCTGAGCGCGGCAGCAGACGCGGTCCGGCCAGCACCAGCACGGCCAGCCCGGCGCAGGCGACGGCGATGGCCACCCGCCGCATGTCCCCGGTGCGGATCCCGGAGTCGTCCAGCACCACCAGCAGCAGGACGCCCAGCGCCGCGTAGTACCACCACTGCCGGGCCACCCACTCGAGCGGCCGGACCACCGGCAGCAGCGCCAGGGCGATCAGCAGCCCCGGCGTCATGTAGCGCAGCGTGAACTGGAAGAAGAAGGGCACGTCGCGAGGCCCGTCGGCGCTGCGCGGTGTGACGAGGTAGGCGGCCACGGCCGCGAGCGCGGCGGCGGCCAGGGCGCGCTCGAGCGGGCGGCCGGCCACCAGCGCCACCACGATCCCGGCAGCCACGAGCGCGAGCAGCGCCCACCAGGCCTCGCCGAACGCGGTGTTGAGGCCCGGCAGGTAGAACTCGCGCCAGATGCTTCCGTCGGTGAGGTAGCTGCTCACGGTGAAGGTCTCGGGCAGCGGCGGCGATGGAAGCGAGATCGGCCCGATGTCGATCCCCACAGCCGGGAACGGGTTGCCCACACGGATGAGGTTGCGCAGGTACCAGAGCCCGCCCGCCACCACCACGGCGGCGGTCCAGATCGCGCCGAGCCGCCACCGCGTCACGCGCGGCGCCGCCAGCACGATCCCGATGGTGAGCACCGCCACCGGCGCGATCGCCGTGACCTTGGCGGCCAGCGCCAGCCCCGCAGCCACGCCGGCCAGCCCCACGGCTTGCGAGCGCCAGCGCCCGTTGAGGAGGAGCGCCGCGGCGGCGAGCATGAGCGCGCCGGCCACGATGTCGTTGCCCGCCGAGCCGGCCTGTGAGGTCACGAGCGCCGGCGACGCCAGGAACAGGCAGGTGGCCATCAGGCTGGCGGGGCCGAGGCCGTAGGGCCGCCCCACGCACCAGGCGGAGAGCAGCGCCAGGCCGAGCCACCCGAGGTTGAGGAACGGTGACGCCACGTCGCGGCCGAGCAGCAGCATCCCCACGGCGTGGAGCAGCTCGGAGTTGAACGGCAGGAACGGGATGATCGGGTCGCTGTAGACGAACTCGAGCGACGTGATCGAGCCCTCCTGGAAGAAGCGCGCGGCCACGGGGCCGTGGTACGAGAGGGTGTCGCTGCTCGACATCCCCTGGCCGAGCACCTCCACCACCTGGACCCCCCACTGGGCGAGCACGAGCGCGGCGGCGGCAGCCGCGACCACCGCGCCGAGCAGGGCGGGCTCCGGCGCCGGCGGCGGCTCCCCGGCGGCGGGCGCGGGCACACGGCCGGCCGCCCACCTCGCCCCCATCCCGGCCAGAGCCAGCCCGATCACGAGCGGCAGCCGCTCGAGCAGCCCCACCACCCCGAGCAGCTGCGCCACCGCCCAGACCAGCGCCAGGAACACCACTGCCTCGGCCACGCGTGCCGGCGCGCCGGTCCAGTCGGGCAGGAGGCGCCGGCGTACGGCGAGCGCGCCGGCCACGATCGGTCCGAGCGCGACCGCGGACAGCGCGAGGCCCAGCAGGTACCGGCCTGGATCCACCCGCGGTCAGCCGAGGGCTCGGTGCGCGGCGGCCGCGACCCGGTGGATGTCCGCCTCCGCCATTCCGGCCCAGAGCGGCAGGCGAACGATGCGCCCGGAGATGTCGTCGGTGTGCTTCATGGAACCGCTCGCCCGCCCGAATCGGCGTCCGGCGGGGGACGAGTGGAGGGGAACGTAGTGGAACTGGGCGCCGACCCCCTCCGTCGCCAGGTCTGCGATGAACGCGTCGCGAGCGCCGCGGTCCGCGAGCAGGAGATAGAAGAGGTGCCCGTTGTGCCGCACGCCCGGGTCGATGCGCGGCCGCCGGACCACCCCGCGGCGCTCGAGATCCTCGAACGCGTCGTTGTAGCGCTCCCAGGTGCGGACCCTGTCGGCGGTGATGGCCTCCGCCCGCTCGAGCTGGGTCCAGAGCAGCGCGGCGCTGAGATCGCTGAGCAGGAAGGAGGAGCCGAGCCCCACCCAGGTGTAAGCGCTCACCTCACCCCGGACGAAACGCAGGCGGTCGGTGCCCTTCTCCTGGAGGACCTCGGCGCGCTGCACGAGGTCCGCCCGATTGATCACGAGGGCGCCGCCCTCGCCACAGCTGAGGTTCTTCGTCTCGTGAAAGCTGAAGGCGCCGAGCTGGCCGAAGCCGCCCGGCGAGCGCTCGCCGACGCGGGTCATCACCGACTGCGCCGCGTCCTCGACCACCGCCAGCGAGTGCCTCGACGCGTGCTCGACGATCGCGTCAATGCGCGCCGCGGCACCCCCGTAGTGCACCGGCACGATCGCGCGGGTCCGCGGGGTCATGGCCTCCTCCAGCAGCGCCGGGTCCAGGCCGAGGTCGTCCGCACGGATGTCCACGAACACCGGCGTGGCTCCGCGGAGGACGAAGGCGTTGGCGGTGGAGACGAACGTGAACGAGGGCATGATCACCTCGTCGCCGGGTGCGATGTCCAGCAGCAGGGCGGCCATTTCGAGCGCGCTCGTGCAGGACGGAGTGAGGAGCACCTTGGCCGCCCCGGTGAGCTCCTCGAGCCATTCCTCGCAGCGGGCGGTGAAGGGGCCATTGCCCCCGGTGTAGCCGTGCTCGAGCGCCTCCTTCACGGCGTCGCACTCCGCGCCGGTGACCAACGGCCGGTTGAACGGGACCGCCGCGGCCCGTGGCGCGGCGCCCCTTGTGGCCGAGTCAGTCACCGCCGGCCCTCAGCACGTACACATGCTCCCGGCCGCCGGCAAGCGGCGAACAAGTCTCCACGGCCGCGCCGCAGCGGGCCATCAGGTCGCGGAGAGTCTCGGCGGTGAAGCGCTCCTCGGCCCGGCCCGTGCCGGGATCCGCGTGGCGCCGGGCGAGCCGGCGCACGAGCGGGTTGCTGCTGGTGGCCAGGTTGCGGACCGGCTCGGCCACGATCACCCGCTCGCGGGCCGCCGCCAGCATCCGGGCCACCATCGCGTCCGCGCGCGGCAGGAAGTGGTAGAGGCTCCCCTGCATGACCACCACGTCGGCGCCCGGAAGCGGCTCCTCCCCGGCCACGTCCCTCAGCTCCGCCCGAACACCGCGCCGCCGCAGGCGCTCGACGAAGCCCCGGTTCACGTCGATGCCCACGTAGTCCACGCCGCGCCCGGCCAGGTGCCTCTCCAGGTCCCCCGGGCCGCAGCAGAGCTCGACCACCGACGCGCCCGGCCGAACGAGCCGTGCCACCTCCGCATAGCGGGCGCGGAAGTGGCGCCTGTACAGCGCGAGCATCACCCAGCGGTACCCGATGGCGCTCCGGTAGACGAGGCCCTCGCCACCGCCGGGTCCCTGGCTCGACAAGAGCCCCCTAGCCCCGCCCCAGCGCGTCGCGACCCGCCAGCCCGGCCGCGGGCGATTCCAGCTCCGCCGTGATCTCCTCGTCCAGGATGAACAGCGGGCGGTCCTTCACCTGGTCGAACACGCGGCCGACGTAGATGCCCACCACGCCGAGGCTGATGATCGTGAAGCCGCTGAGCAGCAGGAGCAGCAGCACGAGGCTCGTGTAGCCCGTGGGCGCGCCGACCGTGAAGTACGAGATCGCGAGGTAGACCGCCAGGCCCGCCCCGCAGAAGGCGATCACGAAGCCGAGCAGGACGATCGCCCGGAGCAGGACGGTGGTGCGGAAGAACATCCCATCGAAGGCCACTCGGACGAGCCTGCGGAACGTGTAGGAGCTCTGGCCCTGCGCGCGCCCCACGTGGTCGAACTCCACGGTGGCCGACGAGAAGCCCAGCCAGTCGAGCATGAGCAGGTACTCGCGATCGCGGTCGCCGAGCCGCAGCAGGGCGTCCACCACCTTGCGGGAGATCACGCTGAGCGTGCTGAACTCCCCGCGACGCTCGCTCTCGAGCAGCATGAAGCGATAGGTACGGCTGACCATTCGACGCAGCCGCGAATGCGTCCATCCGCGTCGCGTGGCGTGCACCACGTCGTAGCCCTCCTGGGCCTTGGCGAACAGACGGGGAAGCTCCTCGGGCGGCTCCTGGAGGTCGCAGTCCATCACCGCGACCCAGCGGCCGTGGCTCTGCGTCAAGCCGGCGGTGATGGCCGCGTGCTGGCCGAAGTTGCGGCTCAGGCGGAAGGAGCGGATGCGCGGGTCCGAGCAGGCCAGGTCCTTCATGACCTCCCAGGCGTCATCAGGACTCCGATCGTCCACCAGCACGATCTCGAAGGTGTCCACCGCCGGCTCGAGGCTCGCCGAGATCCGAGCCACCAGTTGCCGGAGGCAGCTTCCGCAGCCGTACACCGGCACCACGACGCTCAGGGTCGGCGGGTGATCTGCTTCGGACTGTTGGGTGGCCATCTGCGACATGTCGATGGAACTTCCTACTAGTCAGCTAATCCTAACCTCACCGGCGAGGGCGCAATACGATCGTCGGGTGGACCGCGATCTCCTCGCCCACATGCTCGAGATGGACGACGCGCACTGGTGGTATCGCGGACGCCGGCGCGTGCTCGCGGCGATGCTCGACGAGTTCGCTCCGCGGCCGCAGGCGCGGATCCTCGATGCCGGGTGCGGGTCCGGGGCCGAGCTCGACCAGCTCGCCCGCTACGGCCCCGTGACCGGGGTGGACCTCAGCGCCGCCTCCGTCGAGGCGTCGCGCATCCGCGGCCACGCCGACGTGAGCGTGGCGGCTGTGGAGCAGCTCCCGTTCGCCGCGGCGTCGTTCTCCCTGGTCACGTGCCTCGACGTGATCGAGCACACCGCCGACGATCACGTCTCGCTCACGGAGCTGCGCCGCGTGACGACCCCCGGCGGGCACGCGATCGTGACCGTGCCCGCCTATCAGGCCCTCTGGTCGGCGTATGACGTGGCCAACCATCACCATCGCCGCTACCGGCGCCGGTCGCTGGCCAAGGCGGCGGAGGGCGCCGGATGGCAGGTGCTGCGGATCACGGCCTTCAACTCCCTGCTGCTCGTGCCGGCCGCCGCAGTGCGGCTGGCGGAGCGCCTGCGCCGCGGCGGGGCGCAACGGGAGTTCGACACGTGGATCCCGTCCCGGCCCGTCAACGCTGCGCTCGAGCTGCCCAACCGGATCGAGGCGGCCTGGCTCCGCCGCGGGCACGGTCTGCCGTTCGGCCTCTCACAGCTCGGCGTGCTGCTCAACCGGACGCAGGCGCTGAAGCTCGATCGCGCGGTCGGCGAGCAGGCCGAAGACGCGGATCTCGCCGGTTGACGATTCGGGATCGGCGGCAGTGGGAGCCGTGAAGCTGAACCCGGCCATCAGCGCCCCCGGCCCCTGGATCTTCGCCACGTCCGGTCGTTCGACGGAGGGCCGCGGAGCGGCTACGAGGTGTCCGTCCGCGAACACGAGCACGCGTTCCGCGGCGCCCGCGGCGCCGGCGGACCAACCGGTGAGCTCCACCTGGCCCGGTGACCGGATCAACCGTTCGACGAATCCGCCGCCCGCGTCCGTGACCGGCAGGCTCTCGCCGCCGGGCCCGATGATCGTCTCACCGGCCGCACTCGCGGTCAGCACGGGCAGGCTCTGGGCTGATCGTGTAGACGCGCACGTCCGGGTTCGAGTGCACGAGCCGCACGCGATCGGAGAGGCGCGGGGACACCCTGTCGGCATGCGCGTCCACCAGGAGCTCGCGGACGCCGGCCCCGTCTGCCAGGGCGCGTATCGCCCAGGGATCGGCCCGTGCGAAGACCGCGTCGTTCAGCTCGAGGCGTTCCGGAAAGGGGCTGCCCAGGCCCGTGTCGGACGCTCTCACGGCGAACGTCCAGTCCTCGAGGAACACGCGCCGCTCGGAGAAGGCGGAGTAGTAGAAGTAGCCGAGAAACGGGTTCCGGCCCTCCACCTTGAGGTGCCGGTTCACCGCCAGCACGTCGTCCTCGTCCGTGTTGTCTCGGATCCAGGAAAGCCCCTCGAAGAGCCCCCCGGACATGCCGACGTTCAGGAAGCGGTCCGATGCCGATTTGCCGGTGCCGGCCACCCGCTGCCAGTTGTCGAGCGGAAAATTGAGCGCGCCTAGCACCAGCACGGCCACCACCAGCGCCACCGGCGCGCTGATGCCCCCGATCCCCCTGCCGCGGCTTCGGGCCAGGGCGGAGACCGCGGCCAGGCCGAGCCCGACGCACGCGTACCACCCGAGTAGAGCGCGCCGTTGTCGCGCGTGCCGGTCTTGTCCTGGCTGAAGAAGAGACCCGCGTTCTTCAGGCCTCCGCCGGGGTCCCAGAGGACGAGGGGAAGCGCTATCACGAGTCCGACGAAGAGCAGCCATGCCACCGTGAAGGCCGCAAGGCTCGACGGCCGCGGGCGCGCAGATGCCTCGGAGAAGAAACCGGTGAGCCCCTCGGCCGACAGGAGCGCACCGGCCACATAGCCGTAGAAGAGGAAGAACGCGCTGTTGATGTCTATGAGCAGGAAGCCGCCGAGCCCCGACAGGAACAGCGCGAAGAGCCAGCGGTGGCGCACCTCGAGCCCGTTCCCGCGTCGTAGCCACCACGCGATGCCGATGAGGGGGGCGGCAAGGAGGGCCAGAAGCACCACCACCGAGCCCCCGGCGTCGAGCACCGCGGTCGAGCCGAGCAGACCCGGCGCGCCCTCCAGCCACGATTCGACGAGGTCCACGCCAAGCATCGAGTCCGTGCTGGCAAGAGGGTCGAGGGATGTTCCGCTCGAGTGCCCCCGGTACTGGACCAGATAGAAGCCCGCCATGACGGCGGCCGCCAGGCCGGCTCCGGCGAGCGCCTGGCGATTGAGGCGGCCCGTGGCTATGCGTTCCCAGAGCACGAACAGCCCGAGACCGCCGACGAGGACCGGCAGCGTCGTGACCTTGGCACCTCCGCAGCCGACGAGGAGCAACGCCACGAGGGCCCACTGCCCCGCATTCGCCCGCATCCGCTCGGCCGCCAGGAGCTCGTAGAGCAGAACGATCGCCGGCACGAAGAAGACCAGGCCCAGGAGGAACGACGGGCTGTCGTGGAGGTATGCGAAGAACAACCCGCCGAAGGGCGTGTCCGCGTAGCGCTCCCGCGGATCGAGGTCGATCTCCCCGACCAGGAACAGAAGCGCGACCGCGACCACACCCACCCAGGGACTGCGTCCGAGCGATCTGGCTGCCACGACCATCTGAAGGGCGAGCAGGACGATCAGCGGGATCGAGTAGAGCCGGAAGTAGACGGCCGGGAGGTCGATCCCCGTGACCTGAGACATCGCGGCCAGGTGGATGTGGGAGAACACGTGATACGCACGCGGCTCCCCGAACACCTGCGAGTCGAGCAGCGGCCAGTGATGCTTGGCCTCAGCCGCTATCGAGACGTGAAAGGGATGGTCCGGGTGGTAGACCGTCGTGTGGTCGGTGCTGGGAAGCGGCGTCTGCGAGAAGCTGGCCACGGCCAGGTAGGCGAACGCCACCAGCAGCACCGCGGCCAGTCCCCACTCCCAGCGGCCGCGCTCCGAGGTGGTGTCCTCCTCCGCCGCTCTCCTTCTGATGACCGGAATTGCCGCAGCGGCCACCAGAATCGGATACGCGTACAGGAGCTCACGCACGCCCACGGCCGCTGTGGCGGCGAACGCGAGGATCTCGAGCACATAGCCCAGCGCCCATCCGATGGCGAGCTGTCTGAGGATCGATCCCGCCCGTGGGCTGAGCGCTCGGTAGACGAGGACGCCCGGCACGATCAGCCAGCCGAGCTGGTACGCCGACTCCCAAAGCAACGTCGACGACCGGGGCACCGAAGACCACGGGCAACGTGAGCGCGGCCAGTAGTACGAGGCCCCCGGGGCCGCCGAGGTGCCTCAAGCGCATGGCGCACCTTATCCGAACGCTCAGTGGATGTGGAGCACTCGGTACTTCAGGAGTCGGGCGTGCCGGCGGACTCGGTCATGCCGGGTCGCAACCGCAGCTCGTAGACCTTGGCGCACCCGAACTCGTGCGTGCGAGCCAGCATCGGCCCCAGCACCCGGGTGAGGTCCGCGGAGGGGCGGCAGCTGGCCAGCAGGAAGCGCGCACGCGATCCGCGCACGTACACGCGCGACTCGCGGACCGGCATCCGGCCGTCGAAGAGCAGGTTGGACTTGGCCAGGCGCACCAGGTAGTTGGGCGTCCACGACACGGCGCCCAGGTAGGTCTCACGCCCCGTCGCGTACGGCACCACGTTGCTCAGGTACTCCGCCGCCAGCACCCCACCCGGCCGCGGATCGTGCTCGAGCCAGTTGAGCGCGCGCTGTTCGTCGCGAAGGAGGTAGTACGGGTAGATGTTGTTCTTGATGTTGGCCCGCGGGAGCTCGAGCTTGTGGATGAAGCCCGGCACCGTGAGCAGGAACAGCGCGGCCACCACGAGCGCGGGCCGCGGGCGCGGCCGCACGCTGAGCACGCCCTGGACGGCCAGGATGCCGAGCGGAAGAGCCAGGCCCTGGATCGCGTGGTACGGGAAGGTGCCGAGTGGCAGCAGGTACACGGCGAATGCCGCGAGCGGCCATACGCGCACCGCCAGGTCCTGCCAGTCCGGCGCCGGCAGCCGGTAGGCCAGCGCCGCGGGGATCACGAGCGGGAACATCGTGAGCGCCACCGCCCACCAGGGCCACGACCAGAGCGGCTGCCCGCCGGCGGCATTGGACTCCGCGGCCAGCTTCCAGGCGTGGTCGGCGTGCGAGAGCACGAAGTAGTAGATCGCCGGCACCGCGCCCGCGACCAGCACCACGGCCAGGGCGAGCGGCGGGCGCTCGCCGGTGCGCCGCCAGCGGAGCGCCTCCACAGCCACCACGATCAGCAGGAGCGTGGCGCCCTGCCAGGGCTGGAGCCAGAAGACGATCAGCGACCCGAGCGCGCAGAGCGCGAGCGTCCGCGGGCGTCCGCTCTCTCGCCAGCGCTCGATCCCGAGCAGCACCAGCGGCATCGTGAACACCGCGATCGCGGTCATCAGGTAGCCCCACAGGTACTGCCCGGACCACATCTCGCCCGAGATGAAGTCGAACATGTACTGGCGCGGGTTGCCGCCCCAGTTGGTCCACGACACCACGGCCACGGCGGGCATCACGGCGAACAGCGCGATCACGAGCCCGGCGCGCTGCGCGCCGCCGGGCGGCAGCAGGCGGCGCACGTAGAGCAGGCAGCCGGCGAACGTGACGAGCACCGCCAGCGGCTTCCACGCCTGGTACGCCAGCGGAATCGAGACGCCGGTCACGTCGTGGAGCAGCCCCGACAGGCCGAAGCCCGGATGCAGGAACGGGCGGTCCCCGGGGGCGAGGTCGAAGCGGTTGCCGATCAGGCCGTGGTGGGCGGCCTCACGGATCCACGCGAAGTACTGGAACTGGTCGGGCGGGAAGAGCCCCTCCACCCCCGACAGCGGCCGCCCCTGAAACGCCAGCGGCACGAACACCGCCATCGACACGCCGATCAGCACGACCAGGCAGGCGGCCTCGAACGGGTCGAGCCCGAAACGCCCCGTGAAGGCGCTCAGCGACGAATGCGTGCGCCGACCTCGCCGGATCAGTGGCGCGTCCGCTTCCAGTCGGGGGGTCGTCGATCCCCCCACTGCTTTCGTTAGCCTCTCGCGCAATGCTCGGACGGCGCTTCGGGACGCCTCTGATCGGGGTAACCCTAGCTTCGATTGTGCGCTCCCGCCCCCGATTCCAGGCGGAGCCTGCGACCTGACCGGCCGGGCCCTCTCGGACGGCGCGGCCGCGCCGGCGCCCTCCCGCACAGCCGTGACCGCGACCTCCTCCGCGGCGCGCGCCGTGCCCGTGGCGGCCGCGGTGCTGCTGGCCGGTCCCACCGCCCTCGCCTTCTTCAGCGGGGGCTTCGGCGTGGAGTCCCAGCTGCTGGCCCTGGCCGTGACGCTGCTCGTACTCGCGGTGCTGGCGATGGCCTCGCCGTGGCCGCTCGTGCCCTCGGGGCTGGCGCTCGTGGCGCTCGCCGCGCTGGTGGGCCTGGCGATATGGACCGGGATATCCATCGACTGGAGCCGGATCCGCAACCTCGCGGCAGACGAGACCGCCCAGCTCTGCCTCTACGCGAGCTTCTTCGCGGCGGCGCTGCTGGCGCTCCAGGACCGCTCGGTGCGCAGGGCGGCTCCGATCGTGCTGCTGGCGGGCGCGGTGGTCGTGGCGCTCTACGCGCTGTCCGGGCGGCTTCTGCCCGACCTGTTCCCCGTCACGCTCAGCCTGCGCGCGGGCTCGCGGATCCAGCAGCCGCTCACGTACTGGAACGCCCTGGGCCTCCTGATGACCTTCGGGCTGCTGCTGGCTGCCGCGGTGGCCTCCGACGCCCGGCTGGGCGCGCGGGTGCGCATGGCGGCATGCGCCGCTGCCATGCCCTGCGCCGTAGTGCTCTATCTCACCTTCTCGCGCGGGTCGCTCGTGGCGCTGGCGGCCGGGTTCGTGGCGCTCTTCCTCATGCGCCCGCGGCGCGCGCAGCTCGTGATGGGCGCGGTGGTGCTGGCGGGTGCCGTGGTGCTCGCGCTGGTGCTGCAGCTGCTTCCCGCGGTCCTCGATCTCGATCGGGGCGACAGCGGCGACCAGACCGCCCAGGGCGCGATCTTCCTCGCCGCGATGGTGCTCGTGACCGTGGCGGTGGCCGCCGCGTTCGCGCGGCTGACGAGGCCGCGGCCGGGCAAAGGCGTGATCGAGCTCGCGCCCAGGCTCCGAAGGGCGCTGGCCGTGGGCACGCTGGTGGCGGTGATCGGCGTGGCGTGGCTGATCGCCACCGGGTCCGAGAAGACGGATCCGCTCCCCACCTCCAAGGAGCGCCTGACCAGTGTCTCCACCAACCGCGGCGAGTACTGGAGGGTGGCGCTCGGCAGCTTCGCGGACCACCCCGTGAGCGGAGTGGGCGCAGGCTCGTACGGCGTCGAGTGGCGGCGTGAGCGCGAGTCGGACGACTTCGCGCAGGACGCGCACACGCTGTACCTGGAGACCGCCGCCGAGCTCGGCCTGGTGGGGGTGCTGCTGCTCGGCGCGTTCCTCGGCGCAGTGCTCCTCGGCGTGGCCAGATCGGCCACCGACGGAGTGGATCCGATGGCGCCCGCGGCAGCGGCCTGCCTGGCGGCGTTCCTCGTCCACGTGGGGCTCGACTGGACGTGGGAGTTTCCGGCCGTGACCCTGATCGCGCTGCTCTTCGCGGCCGCGGCCGTGCAGCCGGCCAGGCCGAGGGTCCGTGCGCGCGGCGGCACCTAGCTCGGCTCCGGCGCGGCGCCCGGGGCGCCTCGCCGGCCTCGACGGCTTCGAGCTGGCCGTGTTCGCCGCCTTTGCCGCCCTGGGCGTGGCGGCACTGGCGGGCATGCTTGTACGCGTCTGGAGCCAGGGCGGGGTGTTCACCGGGGCCGATTCCTACGTGGCCGTGGACCAGCTCCAGTACCTGGCCTGGATCCGCCAGGCCGGCGAGCACGTGACGGTCGGGAACCTCTTCGACCTGTCCGGAGGGCCGCGCCCGTTCCTGCATCCCGGCGTGCTGCTGGCCGCGCTCCTCGACCGGCTCGGGCTTGGCCTCGTGGCCTCGTTCCAGGCGCTGAAGCTGCTGGCGCTGCCCGTGCTGTTCGCCGGGGTGCTCGCGTACTCGCGGCGCTTCCTGTCAGACCGCCGGGACCGGCTCCTGGCGCTCGTGGTGGCGCTGTTCAGCGTGTCGCCGGTGGCCGCGGCGTTCGGCTGGGGCGAGTGGGGCTCCGGCAAGCAGCGCCTCCAGCTCGACTTCTTCGCGGGCGAG
Organism: uncultured Thermoleophilaceae bacterium; assembly: GCA_963811055.1. Classification (GTDB taxonomy): domain Bacteria; phylum Actinomycetota; class Thermoleophilia; order Solirubrobacterales; family Thermoleophilaceae; genus JACVRW01. The sequence goes on along the minus strand of CAWEPQ010000021.1, from coordinate 83,466 downwards.
GCCTGGACCGGGCACTACCTCTGGGGCTACATGTTCACCGCGGTGGCGGTGGGCCTGCTGCCGCTCGGGCTGCTGGCCTACGAGCGCGGGCGTGCGGGCGGCAGCGGCCGGCTGCTGGCGGCCGCCGCCGGGGCCGGACTGCTGTGCGCCTGGCTCCAGCCCTGGCAGGGCGTGACCTTCGCGCTCGTGATCCTGGGCGCGGAGGCCCTCTCCCTGCGCGGCCGGCTCTCACGGCCGGCCGTGATGGCGGCCGTGGGCGACCTGGCGGCGCCGCTGCTGGCCACCGCCGCGCCGCTCGTCTATTACCTGGTGCTCTCGCGTACCGACGAGGCCTGGGAGCTCGCGGGGAGCGCCAACGAGGCGGGCGGCTGGCCGTTCTGGATCATGGCGGTCGGATTGGCGCCGCTGGCACTGCCGGCGCTGCTGGCGTACCGGCTGCCCGCGCCCGACTTCGGCGCCATCGCCCTGCGCCTGTGGCCGGTGGCCGCCCTGCTCGTCTTCTACCAGCCCGCCGGCACCTTCCCCGCACACGCGGTCCAGGGCCTCACGATCCCGCTGGCCATGCTTGCCGCGCTCTGGCTGCGCTCCCGGCTGGGCGCCCGTCCGCTGCCGCTCCTGCTGGCCGCGGCCGCCGTGCTGGTGCTGGTGGTGCCCGGCCTGGCATATCGGGTCGATCGCCTGCGCGGTGCCGTGAACGCCGGCTTCCAGCCGTTCTTCCTGGAGCCCTCGGAGCACGACGCGCTCCGCTACCTCGAAGCGGCCCCGGAGGGCGGAGGGGTGCTCACCACGGTGTTCAGCGGCCAGGCCGTGCCGGCTTTCACGGGGCTCCCGACCTGGCTGGGGGCGATGTCGTGGACGCCCGACTTCAAGGAACGCCGGACCGCCACGGACAGGCTGTTCTCGGGCGCGCTCGACGAGCAACAGGCCACCCGGCTGGTGGAGCGCTCGGGCGCCCGCTTCCTCTACTCGGACTGCCGCGGACACCCGGACATCTCGCGCCTGGTGGCCGGCGTGGCCGGCCCCCCCATGCGCTTCGGCTGCGCCACGGTCTACCGGGTGCTGAAATAGAGTCGGGACGCGTGGAGCGCCCCGCCGACGAGCCCAACCGGCCGCTCCTGTCGGTCGTCGTTCCCGTGCTGAACGAGGAGGACGGGCTGCCGGAGCTCCACCGGCGCCTCAACGAGGCCATCGGCGAGGTGCCCGGCCGCGTGGAGGTGGTGTACGTGGACGATGGCTCCACGGACGGGTCGGTGCGCCTGATCGAGGGCTGGATCGACGCCGGCGAGGAGGTGGTGCTCGTACAGCTCTCGCGCAACTTCGGCATGGAGGTGGCCATGTCGGCGGGCATCGACCAGGCCGCCGGCAGCTACGTGGTGCTGATGCACGCCGACCTCCAGGACCCGCCGGAGCTGATCCCCCAGATGCTGGCCACGGCGCGGGAGGGCGAGGGCGCCGACGTGGTGTTCGCGCGCCGCATCGGCCGCGAGGAGAGCGCCGTCAAGCGGGCACTGGCCACCTCCTTCTACGGCCTGATGAGCCGCCTGGCTCGCGTGCCCTACCAGGGTCAGGCCGGCGACTTCCGCCTGATGAGCGAGCCGGTGGTCGAGGCCATCCGGCAGATGCCCGAGCGCCGCCGCTTCCTGCGCGGCATGGTGGCCTGGGTCGGCTTCCGGCAGGTGCCGATCGAATATCGCCGCGCGGGCCGCACGAGCGGGCGCGGCGCGTCGTACCCGCAGCTCTTCCGGCTGGCGCTCGAGGCGATCGCCTCCTTCTCGGACGTCCCGCTGTCGATCGCGTCCTACTTCGGGCTGCTCACCGCGGGCCTCAGCGCGCTCGGGACGGTGGTGCTGCTGGGGCTCACGCTGGGCGGAGCGCTCGAGGCCAGCGGCGAGCTATGGATCCTCGTATCGGTGCTGTTCCTGGGCGGCGTGCAGCTGATCAGCGTGGGGATCCTGGGCCGCTATCTGGCCCGCGTGCACGAGGAGTCGCTGCACCGGCCGCTGTACGTGACCGCCCGCGTGGTGTCGCATCGGGGCGACGGCTCCCGCTAGCGTCCCGGTTTGATCTACGCAACAGTGTGCGCCACCGGATGCGAAACAGGAGGCCCCTCGGAATGAAGTGGAAGACCCTTGCCGTGCTTGCCTTGATGGCTCTAGCCGGCTGCGGCGGTGGCGACGACGACGACAGCTCGGCTGACAGCGGGAGCGCCGGCGGCGCTGACGCGCCGGCCGCCGACACCTCCGCGGACGCCGCACCCGCTCCCGAGCCCGTCAAGGGCAAGCTCACCGAGGCCAAGCTGATCAAGGCCGCCGGGCTGGAGAAGAAGGGCGCCGGCTACGTCTGGTCGGACGGGTGCGAGGTCAAGGCAGTGGCTGCCGACAAGGCCTCCGTCAAGCAGCTCCAGAAGTCGGCGGAGAACGTCAAGAACGTGATCCCCAACAAGTCGGGCCAGGCTGCGATCGAGATCGTCCAGGCCACCTACCCCTGCGCCGTGCACGCCTCGCTCGTGCTGCGCGGGATCCCGTAGGCCGGCCGCCCGGCTACAGCAGCAGCAGGCGCTGGCGCGCGCTCGCGGCCGCGAGCACGGCGAGCTCCGCCAAGTCCACCGGCGCCACGCCGGGCAGCTCGCGCAGCGTGCGCGCCAGGCCCGCGGGGCGCCAGCCGTGCCGGTAGCTCAGGTAGGGCACGCACCAGAGCAGGAACACCGGGTGCCGGCGCCCCAGCGCCAGCCCCAGCAGCGCCAGGATCAGCCGGGCGTGGCTCTCGCGCCAGATCCGGCCGCGCCACGGGAAGACCGCGCGCAGCCGCGGATGGCGCTTGACCAGCGCCACGAGCGTGCGCCAGCGCACCGTGAAGCGCACGGCGTCGGCAACCGTGAACTCGTGAACGGCATGGCTGACCAGGGCGTCGGGCGCGAAGACGGCGCGGGCGCCCAGCTCGAAGGAACGGAGCGCCAGGTCTGTGTCCTCGGCACCGGCGGTGGGAATGGCCTCGTCGAAGCCGCCCAGGCGCTCCAGCAGCGGGCGCGGGTAGAAGATGTTGCAGGTCTCGAAGAACGGCCCCAGCCGCTCCACGCGGATCGAGCGTGCGCGCGGCCGGTCGAGCAGGTGCTCCTCCTCCGGCTCGGGCCGGGTCTGGCCCTGCACCACCGCGTCCGGCGCCGCCGCGTGGGCGCGCAGGCCCGCCTCGAGCCAGCCCGGCTCGGGACGGCAGTCGTCGTCGGTGAACGCCACCAGCGGCCCCGTGCCCGCCCGCCAGCCCAGGTTGCGCGCGCTCGCCGGCCCGCGCGAGGGCTCCTGGCGCAGCGTGCGGTCCACGCGCGGGTCGCGGAGCACCGCCGCGGTGCCGTCCTGGGAGCCGTCGTCCACGATCACCACCTCGAAACGGTGGCGGGCCAGCGTTTGCCGTTCGAGGGCGTCCAGCAGCCTCAGCACGCTTTCTGGCCGGTTGCGCGTGGCCACCACCACGCTGACGTCGGGCTGTGCAGATTGTGGACCGTGCGCGCTCATCCGACGGGCGCGAGGGTAGGACATCGCTGCCGCCCGGGCGCCTGACCCGGGTCTAAGCTCGCCAGGGATGGCCAGCGAGCGCTTCAGCTTTCCGGCCGGTGAGCTTCGCCACCGGACCGCGCGCGGCGTGCTCGTGAACGGGGCCTTCATCCTGGTGGCCGAGGGGCTCGTGGTGGTGCAGCAGGTGCTGGTGGCGCGCTTCCTGTCCGTCTCGCAGCTGGGCCTCTACGGGATCGTCTCGGTCACCGTGATCACCCTGCTCACGCTCAAGCAGGTGGGCATCGACGAGCAGTTCGTGCAACAGGACGAGGCCGACCAGGAGGTGGCGTTCCAGCGCGCCTTCACGATCGAGCTGGCGCTGTCAGGGATCTTCGCGCTCCTGGTGGCCCTGCTCGCGCCCGTGATCGCGGTGCTCTACGGGGACTGGGAGCTGGCCCCGCTCATGCTCGCGCTCGCCTATCTGCCGCTGGCGTTCGCGCTGCAGGCCCCCGCATGGATCTTCCTAAGGCGTATGGACTTCGTGCGCCAGCGCGCCATCCAGGCCGCGGTGCCCACCGCCACGTTCGTGGCCACGCTCGCGCTGCTGCTGGCCGGGCTCGACGTGTGGGCGCTCGTGCTGGGAGCGCTGGTGGGCAACGTGGTGGCGGCCGTGATCGCCCTGCGGCTGTCGCCCTACCGGCTGCGGCTCGACCTGCACCGGCCCAGCGTGCGCCTCTACGCCATGTTCTCGTGGCCGATCCTGTTCGCGGCGGTGGCGGGGCTCGTGATCCGCCAGGGCCAGGTGTACGCGTTCAACGCCCACCTCGGTCTGGCGGGCGCGGGCTTCATCACCCTCGCGGTCACGCTCACCCGCTACGTGGACCGCGCCGACCAGATCGTCACCGCCACGATCTATCCCGCCATCTGCGCGGTCACCGACCGCCGCGAGGTGATGACCGAGCTGTTCATGAAGTCGAACCGGGTGACCGCCATGTGGGCGCTCCCGTTCGGAGCGTTCCTCGCGCTGTTCGCCCCCGACGTCGTGCACTTCGTGCTCGGCGACAAGTGGGAGCCGGCCGTGATCCTGCTCCAGATCCTGGGGATCACGGGAGCTGTGCACCAGCTCGGCTTCAACTGGACCGCCTTCTACCGGGCCGTCGGGATCTCGCGCCCGCAGGCGGTGTACGCCGCGGCCGCCGCGATCGCCTTCCTCGCCGTGCCGCTGCCGCTCCTGTTCGCGGAGGGCATCGAGGGGTTCGCCTACGGGATGTTCGCCGTGATGGCAGCGGCCTGGGGCACGCGCGCCTGGTACATCAAGCGGCTGCTGCCGGACGTGCGCCTGACCAGGCTGGCGGTGCGCGCCTCGATCCCGGTGCTGGCCGCCTCGGCGGCGGTGCTGCTGGTGCGGCTGGCCGAGTCCGGGTCGCGGTCGGCCGGCGTGGCGCTGGCCGAGCTGGCGCTGTTCGCGCTCGTGCTCCTGCTGGTCACCTGGCTGCTCGAGCGACCGCTGCTGGCCGAGATGGCTGGATACCTCAAGCGCCGGCGCGGCGCGGCCGCCACCGCTACCGCTTGAGCTCCGTGGCACGCCCGCCGGTCACGGCGAACACGCGCATCGCCTTGGGCAGCTCGAGCGCCGGGTAGCGCAGGAGGAAGCCGGAGCTGAGCGCGGCGGGTCCCAGCCGCTGCGCCACGTCCGGGCGCTTGAACGGCGTCCAGCCGACCACCACGAGGCGGCCCGAGTCGAACCCCAGCACCCAGCTCACCTCGTGCGGCTCGGGGCTGGCAGTGGCCCAGCCCGGAATCGTGACCTCGCCCGGGGCGAGCGCCACGTCCTCCACCTCGCCCTGCGCCGCGTCCGGCGTGACCGGCAGCGCGCGCCCGAAGGTCCAGGAGATCGACTCGTCGTCGCCGGAGCCCTCGATCCGGCCCGAGACCGTGCCCTCGTAGCGGTCCACCAGAAGCGGCACCAGCCCGCGGTAGGCCTTGCGGTCGCGGCGCACGAAGAGGTTGCCCGGGCCGCCCACGCGGCGGTCGCCCGCGTAGCGCGCCAGCACCGCCGAGCCCACGTAGAAGAGCTGGCCGCCGCGGCGGGCCTGCTCCCAGGCGGGCGCGTCCTCCAGCGCTGGGCGGTACACGGCGTGCTTGCGCTCGAAGTAGGCGTTGAGAGCGTCCCGGTCCGTGGCTACCACCGGGTCGGCCGGGCCCGCGCGGTCCTCCAGGTACTGCACGGCCTGCTTGTACTCCGGGCGCCTGCGGTCCGGGTCGAAGAACGCGACGACGCCGAGCGCCAGGCCGGCCAGCAGGAGCGTGGCCGCCACGGCGGCCACCCGGGCCGGGACCGCGGTCACGAGCGCGGCCACCACGACCGCCAGCGCCGGGATCGACGCGCTGAGGTTGCGCGGTCCGAAGAGGTCCTCGCCGAAGGCTCCGTAGACGGCCAGCCCCACCGGCGTGGCCAGCGCCAGGATCACCAACAGGATCAGCGGAGAGTCCGAGCGCGGCCGTGGCGGCGCCCCGTGACGGCGGAACGCGAGCACGGCCGCGACCACAACGATGGCCCCGGCGAGAGCGATCAGCACCAGCGCCGGCCGGCCCGGAAGCTGTGTGAGCTTCTGGTACGGGTGGCCCACGAGCGTCCGGAACACGTTGTCCGCGAAGCTCCTCGGGGTAAGCGGGCCCGAGCTGCCCACCACGGCGATGTTGAGACCCTTCTGGCGCTGGTCGAGCAGCGACGGCAGCCAGGCCAGGTACCCGATGCCGATCGCGACATGCGCGATCACCAGCGCGCGCAGCCGCTCGCGATGCACCCAGAGCGCCCACGCCGCCTGGGCGCCGAGCACGAAGATCGTCGTGTAGTGCGTGTAGCAAGCGAGGCAGGCCGCCACCACGTAGACCACCCACCAGGCGCGCCGGCCCTCGCCGAGCGCCTCCAGCAGCGCGAGGGTGGACAGAGCCACGAAGAAGGTCGCGCTCGTGTAGGCGCGGGCCTCGCTGCCATAGAAGAGGGCGAACGGGCCGATGGCCACCATCGCGGCCGCCAGCAGGCCGGCCCGAGTGCCGGCCACACGCCGGCCGAGCGCGTACACCACCGGCACCGTGGCGGTGCCGAGCAGCAGCGAGGGCAGGCGGATCAGCTCCGGGGCGCTTCCGAGCTTGGCGGACGCCCAGGCGAGCATGAAGTAGAGCGGCGGGGTGACCTCGGCGCCGCTCCGCTTGAGCCCCTCGAAGACCTCACCCAGGCCGTCGCGGGTCTCGCCGTAGGTGAGCAGCTCGTCGCCGAAGAGGCCCTGCCGGAACGCTGCGAGCCGCAGCGCGAACGCGAGCAGCGTCAGCCCTGCCACGGCGAGCAGCTCCGGCCTCCGGTCGCGCAGCGCCGCCTTCATCCGATCACCACCCGGCGCGGGCAGCCGTCCGTGCCGAGCTTCCCGTCGAGGTGGAAGAGCGTGACCCCCCCGGGCTCGCGCAGGTCGACCGAGGCCTTGGGCGAGCTGCGCGTCCACCCGAGCTCGGGCGGCCGCTTGGTCGTGTAGGTGCCGAAGAGCTCGTTGGCGGGGGTCACAACCACGTATTCGTAGCCGCCCCTGTCCAGCGCCCGGCGCCACTCCCGGCAGCCTCGCACCGAGCTGAACGCGCCGTCGGGCCCGCGCCGGCCCACGTACTGGACGTGGTTCGAGAGGTCGGTTCCATAGAGGTGGTATTGACGGCTGCTGCCCACGAGTCCCACACGAGAGTCCTCGATCGCGCGAGCGAATGCGAGCTCGCCCGTGGCGTAGCGGTCCTGGATGAACCCGTCGGTGACCCGCCATCCGGCGAGCGCCACCACGAGCACCAGGACGGCGAGCCCGCCCGCGAGCAGCGGGCTCCGAATTGCGGACCGGTGCGCGGCCAGCCAAGCGAGCGCGGCGATCAACGCCAGGCAGGCGAGCGCGGCCAGTGCCCGTGAGGAGTCGAGCGGCTCGACGCCCTGATTCGTGAGCGTGGCCAGCACCAGGCCGAGCAGCACCGCCAGCACCCACGGTCGCGCGGCGAGCGAGCGCAGCCACGGGACCAGCGGGAGCAACACGAGCCCCAGGGCGAGGGCCGGCGCGGCGTAGCGGGCGGTCGCGCTGAAGAAGATCGGGAAGTCCTCGGGGCCGGCGGCCGTGTTGGGAGCGACCGCGTACGCCACGAGCCCGAGCGCACCCACCGCGCCCAGCATGCGGTGCATGGGGCTCGCGCCGCGGAGGCCGGCCAGCACGATCCCCGCAAGGGCGAGCACGGCCATGGCCACCCACACGGTCCCGTAGCGGTCGTGGAACCCGGGGATGTACACCGTGCGCCAGATGTGGCTGTCGGTGATGTAGTGCGCCACCGAGGGGTCCTGGAGAAACGGCGGCGAGGGCAGGTTGAGCGGCCCGAAGCTGAACCAGGGCAGCGGATTGCCGATCGCGAACAGGTTGCGGAGGTACCAGAACCCGCCCGTCGCGAGCAGCGCCGCCAGCCAGGTGCCCACAAGGGCGCGCCGGTCCCCCCGCTCCGCGTCCAGAGCCAGGCCGAGCGTGATCGCCCCGACGATCCCGAACACCGTGAGCTTGGTGCCGAGGGCCATTCCCGCGGCCAGGCCCGCGAGGGCCACCGCCTGGCGGCGCCCCTCCCACTCCAGCAGCAGCGCCACCGTGGCCAGCAGCAGCGCCAGCGCCACGATGTCGTTGTCACCGCTGCCGGGCTGGGACTGCGCCAGCGCCGGCGACGCCAGCACCAGCGCGGCCAGCAGCAGCGTGGCCGGGCCGAGCCCGTGGGGGCGTCCGACACACCACGCCGCGAGCAGCGCCAGCGCGAGCCATCCGAGGTTCACGAGCGGCGAGAGCACATCGCTGCCCATGAACATGATCCCGAGCGCATGGATCAGCTCGGAGTCGAACGGGAAGAACGTAAGCGTCGGGTCGTTCAGCAGGAAGTGGAGGCCCGTGAGGCCGTGCTCCTGCACGAACCGGGCCGCCACCGGCCCGTGGTAGCGCAGCGTGTCGCTGCCGTACATCCCCGCGTCGAGGGCGTCCACCGTGCCCACCGCCCACTGCCCCACCACCACGGCGGTGCCCCCCGCCGCCAGGATCATGCCGGTGCGCCCGGGCCGGGGCACCGAGGGGCGCTCGCCCGCCGGCCGCGCCCGCACGAGCCTGCCCACGGCCAGTCCGCACAGCATGGCCGCCACCACCACCGGCAGCGGCCGGAGCAGGCCCACGGCGCCCATCACGTGGGCCACGAAAAGCAGCATGGCGAGGCCCAGGACCGCCTCCGCCAGCCGCGCCGACGCGCCCGTGGCATCGGGTAGGAGCCGCCCCCGCAGCCGCACCGCGGCGAACACGAGCGGCGCGATCGTGAGCGCGAGCAGCACCAATCCCGCCAGGTAGCGTCCGAAAGTCATTGAGTGATCAGATGCGAATGGCCCGCCGGGGCGGCAACCCTATTGCACCCTCGGGGACCGTCTCCCCGCTCGGTTACCTCCTCTAGGATGGACGCGGTGGGAGACCGCCGCCCTCCAGTGCGGATCCTTGTCGCGGTCGGCCTCGTGGCGGGATCCACCCTCGCGCTTCAGGTTCTCCTGACGCGCGTCTTCGCGGCTGTTCTCTACTACCACTTCGGCTTCATGGCCATTTCGCTGGCCCTTCTGGGGGTCGGCGCGGGGGCCATCCTGATCTACGTCCGCCCGCACCGGTTCGCCAGCGACCCGCTCGAGCGCTCCCTGGCCCGCTGGAGCGCCCTGTACGCGGGCCTGCTCGTGGTGGCTGTGCTGCTCCTGGTGCGGCTCGACTACACGCTGGGCGACGAGATCACCACCACCTTCGTGCTCAACCTGGCGGCGGCCTGCGTGCTGGCCGCATTGCCGTTCCTCGCCGCCGGCATCGTGATCGGCCTCGCTGTGCGCGGCTACGCCAGCTCGATCGGCCGCGTCTACGCATTCGACCTGGCCGGGGCCGGTATCGGCGCGGCGGCCGTGGTGCCGCTGATGTGGATATTCGACGCCCCCACCCTGCTGGTGGCCCTGTCGCTCGTGGCCGCGCTGGCCGCCCTGCTGTTCGCCACCGGCCACCCCAAGGAGACCCGTCTGGCGGGGGCCACCGTGGCGGGCGCCGTGCTGTTCATGGTGCTGGCGGGCACCACGGGCATCGTGTACCTCTCGCCGCTCGGCCAGGAGCCCGAGGTCGAGCGCTGGACTCCGCTGGGACGCGTGCTCGGCTACCTGCCCGGCCCGGAGCTGCGCAACGGCGACGTGGTCTACGACCGCAACTTCGGCGAGATCATCCCCTACAAGCGCGGCGAGCCGCTCCCGGACTGGCGCCCGCTGCAGGAGGGTCCGCAGACGATCGGCTACTCGCTCACGCCCCGTGGCGAAGCGCTGGTGATCGGCGGCGGCGGCGGCCGTGACGTGCTGGCCGCGCTCACCTCCGGGATGCGCCGGGTGGACGTGGTGGAGCTCAACCACGGCATCCGCAAGGTCGTGAACGAGGATCTGCGCGACTTCTCGGGCGGGCCCTACACGCTGCCCCGCGTGCACACGACTATCGGCGACGGGCGCTCCGCGGTCGCGGAGAGCGACCGCGACTACGACCAGCTCCAGATCGGCTACGTGGACACCTTCAGCCCGAGCGGGGCGCAGGCGTTCGCCCTCACCGAGCACAACCTCTACACCGTCGAGGCGTTCCACGAGTTCTTCGACCACCTCAAGCCGGGCGGGGTGCTCAACCTGGCGCGGCCCGTGGAGCACAACGGCGAGGAGGCCCTGCGCGCGACCGTGCTCACCCTCGACGCTCTGCGCAGCTACGGGGTCAAGAACCCGGAGCGCAACGTCGTCGTCATCCTCGCCAACTACGCCACCCCGTTCCGCGGCTTCGAGTACGGCACGATCCTTGCCAAGCTCGAGCCGTTCACGCGCGCCGAGCTCGACCAGATCGCGCGCCTGGCCAAGGTGCGGAGCACAGGGATCGCGATGGCCCCGGGCGGCCCGAACATCCGCGAGTGGCGCCAGCTGGCCGATGCCTCGAGCCCGATCGCCTTCTGCGAGTCGTACAAGCTCGACGTGTGCCCGCCGACCGACGACAAGCCCTTCTTCTTCAACATGAAGCGCCTCGAGGACGTGGGCGGCGCGTCCACCACCGGCAGCCTCGGCATCCCGGACCCGATCCTGCTGCTGCTGATCACGCTCGGCATCCTGCTCGTGCTCTCCGGGCTCGCCTTCGTGATCCCGCTGTTCCTGGTGGGCAGCGAAGGCCGCCCCACGATCGGCTCGCTGTTCTTCTTCGCGGCGATCGGGCTCGGCTTCCTCCTGCTCGAGGTGGCGCTGATCCAGCGCTTCGTGCTCTTCCTCGGCTTCCCCACCTACGCGCTGTCCGTGGTGCTGTTCGCGCTGCTCGTGTTCACGGGAATCGGCTCGCTGCTCTCGGCGCGCGCGGGGCCGGACCCCAAGCGCGTGCTCGTGAGCGCGCTGACGGTGGCCTGCGTGCTGATCGCCGCCAGCGCGTACGGGCTCCAACCCCTGCTCAGGGAGCTCATCCAGCTGCCGTTCGCGATCCGCGTGGTGCTCACGGTGGTGCTGCTTGCCCCGCTGGGGCTCACCCTCGGCATGGCGATGCCGATCGGGATCGGCCGCCTTCAGGCGGAGTACCCGAACGGCGTGCCGTGGGCCTGGGGCATCAACGGCATCGCATCGGTGCTCTCGTCCGTGCTCGCGATCTTCGTCGCGATCAGCTTCGGCTTCGCGATCACCACGCTGGTGGCACTCGCCTGTTACCTCGCCGCCCTGGCGCACGCCATATGGGCGCCCTGGCCCGAGGCCGAGGGCGACGAGCCCGGCCGTTCCAAGCGCCGCGGCCGGCCGGTCTCAGAGATCGCTGCTTGAGCCGGCGCCCGGCTGCCTGACCTCGTAGAGGGTCGCGCAGCCGAAGCCGCGCGCGCTCGCTATCGGCTCGAGCGCAGGGCGCAGGTCGGCCTGCACGTGGCAATCGGCGAGCACGAAGCGCACACCGCTCTGCTCCACGAACCGGCGCGCGTCGGGCGGCGTCAGCCGGCCGGCGAACAGGTTGGCCACCGCCGCGGCGCGCTCACCGAAGTCGGGCGACCAGGACGGAGTGGCCACCCAGGTCTCGTGTCCCGAGCGGTACGGGACCAGCGCCGCGAGGTTCACCGGCGCCATCACTCCGCCGTCCGACACCTTTTCGAGTGCGTCGAGAGCGTCCCGCTCGCCCGGCTGGAGCAGGTAGGGCTGTTCGTTCAGGTAGACGGCGCCGCGCGCGGACCGGATTCGGTCGAAGGTCCCCGGGAGGATCAGCAGCGCGCACACGGCTGCCACGCCCGCCACCGCCAGCGTGCGCTCGCGCCCGCCGCGCGCGGTCAGGCGCGACACGTACGGCGCCAGGGCGCGCACGGCGAGGATCGCCAGCGGGATCGAAAGCCCGTTGAGCGCATGGAAGCGAACCGGCGTCGGCGGCGCGAGGCAGAGAGCCAGCCCGAACGGCGCCCACAACCAGAGGATCCGCTCCTGGAAGTCCGCGGGCCTGCGCCGGTAGGCCAGCAGCGCCGGGATCAGGAGCGGGGCCAGCGCGAGCCCGGCCCGTAGCGTCAGCACGCCGTCGAGGGGCTGCTCGTAGTTGGATTGGCCGAGTTCCCACGACGCGTCGAAGTGAGGGAGCAGGAAGTAGTAGACGGCCGGTACGAGCGTCGCGCCGACGATCGGAGCCAGCACAGCCATGGCAGCACGTGGCGCGGCGCGCCCCGCGCGCACCTCCCATAGGCCGGCCGCGGCCACGGTGGCGAGCACGATCGCGCCCTGCCAGGGGTGCAGCGCGGTGGTGAGGAGGCCGCCCACCGTTCCCCACACGACCCAACGCCGGGTCGCCCGCCGGTCCTCGGCCAGGAGCGCGTGCTCGGCCGCCAGGAACACGAGCGGTGTCAGGCCGGCCGCGATCGCCCCGAACGGGTACCCCCAGAAGTGCCCCGGACCCCAGATCTCCCCGGAGATGAAGTCGAAGCTCCCGCGTCCGGTCTCCCCCCACAGCGGCGACAGAACCGCCAGCGGCGACACGAAGAAGAGCGCGAGCACCAGCGCCACGCGCCGCTCCCAGGTCGGCTCGATGCTGCGCCGCACGTAGGTCCAGGTGCCGAGGAAGAGCACGGCCACCGCCACCGGCTTCCAGAACAGGTACGCCAGCGGCGCGGACAGGCCGAGCGCGTACAGCAGGCCGGACACGACCAGGGCCGGCTGGAGATACACGTGCGAGTCGGGGCGCATGTCGAACGGGTTGGCCAGGAGCACGTGCTCGCCGGCGTCCCTCGCCCAGGCCAGGTACTGGCCCTGGTCGGCCACGACGTAGCCCTCCCAGCCGCCGAAGATCCCGCCGTGCACGAAGATCCAGAAGAGGAAGGCGAGCGACAGCCCGGCGAGGCAGGCCAGAACGGCCAGGTCGAACAGGTCGATCCGCTCCGACGCAGTCGCCGCGTCGTCCCCCCCGCCGATGGTCGGCGGGCGTGGCGCTACTTGGGACACGGACGGGCGCGGACTGCCACGGCGCCGGATGATAGGGCCGACTCAGCTGAAGCAGGGGCGGTGGCGCTTCGGCACGCCGTAGATCCCAAGGAGCAGGGGCGGCGAGCGCGATATCACCCGCTTCGATTCGAGCGCGAAGCAGTTGGCCGGCCCGGCGTGCTCCTCGAGCCGGAGAGGGCGTCCGAACACGACGATCGGCTGGAGCACCAAGAAGACCCTTCCTCCATGCGCGGCAAAGCGCCAGGTGGCCTCGTCGTTCACGTTCAGCTCCCGTACCGGCATCCGCTCGCCCTTCAGGTACGCGGTCAGGAAACCGGCGAGAGGATGCGGTGGGTCGTAGTAGAGCGACACGTAGGCCACGGCATCGTGGGCCTCCCGGTGGGAATCGATGTACTGGGCAACCTCCCGGAATCCCGTGTCGCGCGGAGGGTCGCGCAGGCTCCGGGACGTGCCGACGAGCAACACCCCCACGGCGATGCCGGTCAACACGACCGCCAGCGCCGGAGGGGGCCTGGCGAGCACGAATCCGATCAGGATCACCGCGGCGGGTACCGATGCGCTCAGACCGCGTGCAAAAAGGATGTTGTGCTCGCCGAGCGAGAAGGCGACCATGCCACAGGGAGTCGCGACGCCAAGGAGGACCAGGAGCACCAGTTCCGGGCTCATCGTTGCGGGTTTCGGCCTGCTCCGGAGTGTGCGCCAGGCCAGCAGCGCGGCGGCCACGCCGAGCGTCGTGAGGAAGAGGGCCAGCAGGCCGCTGCCCGGGAGCTCCTGCGGCCGTTCGAGCGGATGTCCGGGCACGGTCTCCGCCAGCGTGGTCAGCAGGTACCGGGGCGACAGCGCCGGAATCCTCGTGTACGTGGGCGCATTCGTGAGCTCCGTGACCAGCCAGGGCCCGTAGAACACGACGGCCACGAGGTTGGCCAGCACGACGCGGCGCCGGCTCTCAGGGAAAAACCACAGCGCCCACGCCGCCTGGGTCAGCACGACGAAGACACCGGTGTAGTGCGTGTAGAAGATCGCGCAGACGCAGGCCGCGTAGGCCAGCCACCAGCGCCCGCTCCTCGTCTCGAGCGCGCGGAGCAGCGCAACGGTTGAAAGCGCGGAGAAGAACATCAAGGAGGCGTACGCGCGTGCCTCGCCTCCATAGAAGACGGTGAAGGGACTCACGGCCACGATTCCCGCCGCTGCGATTCCCGCCGCCCGGCCCAGGGTTCTCGTTCCGAGGACGTAGACGAGTGGGACCAGCGCCGTTCCGAGGACGACGGACGGGACACGGATCCAGATCGTCGGGTCGCCCAGCTTCGCCGTAGCCCATGCCAGCAGGAAGAAGAGCGGCGGGCTGTCCTCGTATCCGTCACGGACCCGCTCTACGACCCCCGCGACCCCGCGCCCGTAGACGTCGTCGAACGTGAACAGCTCGTCGGCGAAGAGGTCTTGGTGCAAACCCCTGACCCTGAGCGCGAACGCCACTGCGGACAGCGCGAGCAGCACGATCCAGAGCCACATCGGCTCTGCTGCACCCTGCGCCCGCCCACGTTGGAGTACCTGCCTGTGCGTGGCGGCAGCCTAACCTGATTGATCAACCCTTCTCCAGGTCCGTAATAGTTGCGGCGTGCCGTGGAGCGACAAGCGTGCGGGCAACCGACATTTCGGGCGTTGGGTCCTCTGCACAGTGCTTCTTGCGTTCGCGGTGCGTTACGCGTACGTGCTCCTCGACACGCGCGGCCCGTATGGAGACTCGTTCTTCTACCGGGGCGCCGGTGAGAACCTGGCCAGAGGTGACGGATATCTCGATCCGTTCACCACCCTGATCAACGACCCGAGGCCAACGGCACAACACCCGCCGCTGTTCCCCATCTATCTCGCGATCTGGGCGAAGCTCGGGGTAGAGGCCTTTCGCACCTACCAGCTCGTTACCTGTGTGCTGGGTGCAGCGACAGTCGCGCTCATCGCGCTGCTGGGCCGGCGTGTCGCCGGGCCGAGCGTCGGAGTGATCGCAGCCTTCATCGCAGCGGTTTACCCGCCCCTCGCAATGATCGACAGCACCGTCAACTCCGAGTCGCTGTTTGCTCCACTCATAGTTCTGACGCTGCTAGCCGCCTATCGCTACGTCGAAGAGCCGAGCCTGGGCCGAGCCGCTGTCCTCGGACTCGTCGTGGGCTTGGTGGCGCTGACCCGCTCGGACGGAATTCTGCTCCTCGTTGTTCTCGTCCTTCCCCTGGTGTGGCGGTTCGGGCGCCGCCGAGTGGTGACGCTTGTCGTCTGTACGGCGGGCGTCGCTCTGCTGTTCGCGCCGTGGCTGGGTCGTAACTGGCTGGTGTTCGACCGCTTTCCCCTTCTGTCAACCAACAGCGGGTACACGGTGGTGGCCACGAATTGCGACCCGACCTACTACACCGCCAAGGACATCGGCTTCGTCGCCCATAGTTGTGTGGGGCTGGCGCACTGCAGCAAGAAGCTCGAAGAACTGCCGCTCTCGGAGTGTCGGGAGCGAAAGGGAACGGCCTACATACGTGATCATCTCGATCGTCTGCCGCTCGTGTTGCTGGCGCGTGTGGGCCGCGTCTGGGAGGTCTACCACCCCACCCAGAATCTGGACTACGGCCAATACCTCTGGGCCCGCCCGAAGGGAATGGCGAGGGTGGGCCTCATCATGTACGCGCTGCTCGTGCCATTGGCCCTGATCGGCGGCATCCTGTTGGCAAGGCGCCGCGTTACGGTCCTGCCGTTCCTGGCCATGATTCTGCTGGCCTCCCTGGTAGCGGCAAGTGCCTTCGGGTTCACACGCTTTCGGCTGGCAGCCGAGCCGGCCCTCGTCGTGCTCGCTGCTGTGGCCCTGGAGCGACTTGCCGCGGCCGCGGTCAGGGCCGCGGGCCGGTCAGCGGCAAGCAGCTGATCAATCGGCACGTTCCGAACACTTGGCCGCCATAGTTGTCGCGTGTCCGTTCGGCCCCCCGGTCGAGTCCCGCGCGCCGCCCTCGAGAACGCGCATGTCACGAGACTCGCGGTATTGGGCCTGGTCCTGGTGGGGCTCGCACTACGTGTTCAGGAGGTCGGGAGCAACCTCCACGGTGACGAGGTGCGCGCGTTTCGCGTGGTGCGGGGCAGCATCAGCGAGCTGTTCGACCTGCTCCTCGGGCAGAGCGCCACGGAGGCCACCCCACCGTTCTATTTCCTCCTTGCATGGGGATCCGCGCACCTCGGCGACTCCCTCAATTGGATCCGCCTGCCCTCGATCGTGCTCGGCACGGCGATGGTCCCGGTGGTCTTCGCGCTAGGCCGGAAGGCAGGTGGCGTGGCAGCCGGCCTCGTGGCGGCGGCGATAGTCGCGCTCAGCCCGTACGCCGTCTTCTATTCGACCGAGGGTCGCGCCTACGCGACCATGGCCTTCCTCGTCGCGGTGTCCACCCTGGCTCTTCTGACGGCGCTCGAACGGAACGAAGCGGGCTGGTGGTTCCTCTACGGGCTGGCCGTGACCGCGGCCATGTACACGCAGTACACGGCGGTCTTCGTCGTCGGCACGCAGGCGATCTGGGCGCTGCTGTGCTTCAGAGAGCGTTTCAAGGTCCTGGCGCTGGTCCACGCCGGAATCCTCCTGGCCTACGCGCCATGGCTTCCCTCCCTATCCGAGCAGAAGGGGAAGGGACTCGAGGACTTCTTCACCGGCGCCCAGCTGAACGTCAGGAACTTCTTCAGCTATCCGCTTCAGATGCTGTTCGGACACTCGTCGTTCCCGCTCGAGGAGCTTCCCGGCAGGGCGGCTCTGGCTGTCCTCGGACTGGCCGCCGCGATCGGCGTCGGGGCCTGGATCCGATCCCGGGAACCGCACGAAGGCGTGCGCGCTGGCATGCGCTCTCCCGCGTCCCTGATCGCACTGCTCGCCGTGGCCACGCCGGTCGGCATCGCTGCGTACACGCTGTTCGTAGGCGGAGAGATCTACTACCCGCGCAACCTGACCCCGTCCCTCCCCGCCCTGGCCGTGCTCGTGGGCGTGCTGGTGGCGTCGCTTCGCCCCCCGATGATTTGGGCGGTGGCAGCCCTCGTGGTCGGCGCGGGGCTGATCACAAGCGTCAGGAGCCTCGACAATCGATATCAGCGTCCGCCATACGCGCAGATGGTCGCCTTCATCGACGAGACGGCTCGCCCTGGGGACACGGTGATCTCACTGTTCCCCGACGACGACCTGTCACCGCTGAACCTGTATTCGAAGCGGCACTACGACCAGCCCGCAGCCGAGGGCGCGGCCGAGTCAACCGCGTGGGAGCCCGCCTCGCGAGGGCACAGCGTGTTCCTGTTCCTCTTCGACCCGCCGGGCGGGGACCGGGGCGCTCCCCCCTATGGCGGCCCGGGCGGTCGCTACGAGCTACGTGAGCAACGGAGGTATCCGGGCCTGCTGCCGTTCTTCGTCGGCCGTTACAGCGGGGAGGCGCGCGGGCGTCTCCAGAGTCGCGACGGTGAGCAGGTCATCGCGCTGTCCGGGAAGCCTCCCATCGCCGTGCGGCCCTCCGCTGCTACCGGCTTTGTCGAGCAGCTCTCCGTCGAAGCGGGCAAGCTCGCGATCACCGGCTGGGCAACCGACGCCCGCAGCCAGGAACCCGCCGATCGGCTGATCGCGTTCTCAAAGGGACGGCTCGTCGCGATCGGTGAGCCGACCAAGGTGCGACCCGATGTTGCCCAGGCCCACGGCAGCGCGGCCACGACCTCGGGGTTCAGGCTCACCGCGACGGTGGCGCGCTCGACCGATCCATCCAGGATCCAGGTGTTCGCGGTAGCCGGCAGCGCGGCTTCAGAGCTCCAACAGCTCGAGGGCCCCTGAGCGCCTAGCCCGGGCGGCGGGCGACCACGATCAGGCTGAGGCCCCAGGGAACGCGCACGCGTTCCTCGATCGGTCGCCAGACCTTCAGGATGCGCTCGTACGCCGCCAGGGAGCGGGCGCCGAGGCTCTGGGAGGTGGACCGCCGCTTGGCGATCCAGCCGGCCACGCCGAGCAGGTTGAACGAGTAGAGGTCCTGCACCTCGAGGCCGGCGGCCTCCACCACATCCCGCAGCCGGTCGCGGGTGTAGCGGCGGTGGTGCCCGAACGCCGAGTCGAGCGCTCCGTACAGACGCGGGTGCGCGGGCACCAGGATCACCAGATGCCCGCCGGGTTCGAGCGCTGAGGCCATCGCGGCGGCCGCGGCATGGTCGTCCTCGATGTGCTCGAGCACGTTCTGGCACAGGACGAAGCCCCACTGCCCCGCCGTGGAGGCGAGCGCCGGCGCCTCGGGCAGGCCCTCGGTGGCAACAGTCACCCGCGGATCGGAGCCGAAGCGCCCGCTGAGGTAGTCGGAGAGGGCGGCGTCCAGCTCCACGAGCAGGAGCCGGTCCACACCCGCTTCGAGCAGGCGCTCCGTGAACGTGCCCACGCCCGGTCCGACCTCGGCCGTGGCGGGCGCCACGTAGTCCTTGAACTGGGCGAACATCCAGTCGGCGAGGCCGGTGGCGCCGGCCAGCTCATCCAGGTCGAACGGCGCCGGGGAGCTGCTTGGGGTCTGCGCGGCGCCGGTCTCCATCAGGCCGGCGAATCTAGCGCGTCCGCCTGCGCCCGAGGAGCAGTAGGCCCGCCGCCGCGCCGAGCGCGAGGAGCGACACGGCGCTCAGCCATGCCCCGGCACGGGCGCTGGCCGGGTCGTAGGTGAACACCACGCGGCTGGTGCCCGCCGGCACGCGCACGCCACGCACCAGGTAGTCCACACGCTCGATCCGCTCCTCGCGGCCGTTCACGGTCGCCTTCCACCCGGGATAGGCCACGTCGCTGAGCACGGCCAGACCGGGGCGGGCGGCACGCGCCTCCACCACCACCCGCTGCGGGCTCTGGGACACGATCCGCGCCGGCGAGGCCGGCGGCGCGCCGCTGCGCGCGAGCCCCGGCAGGTCGTGCTCGGTCACCGCCACCCGACCCAGGTCGGGGCCGGCCGGGTCCCCCACCACGCTCAGCGCCTCGTCGGCGCCGTCCACCACGCGCTGGGCGTGCACCACGAACGCCCGCGGAAGCGCCTGCGGGTTGCGGTAGATGCGGCCGTCCGGCCGGTCGTAGGCCACCTTCAGGTCGTCGAGGCCGAGGTCCGAGTGCGGGATGCCGATGCGCCGGGCGTAGGCCTGCTCGTCCGGCGGCACCATCACGTCGGTGACCCCGAGGAGGCCGAGTACCCGCAGAGCCGGGGGGTTGACCGTGAGCACCCACTGAGGCGCGCCCGGCTGGTAGGGCAGCGGGAACACGAGCTTGCGCCAGATCACGTCGTAGCGCTTCTCGATCGGAAAGTCGTAGTTGCGCGCGTCGTAGAGGCCGTAGCGCATGGCGTAGTTGGGAGCGAGGCCGCGGTCGAACGCGACGAACCGGGCCGGGCGCCGGCTCTGGAGGTAGCGGATCGCCGGTGTGGTGGGCAGCGACGCCGTATCCGTGGAAACCGCCGGGTTGAAGCCCGCGCCGGCCCTGAACAGGTCGAGGCACACCAGCGCCACCGCCAGCACCGCGAAGGCGCCGCCCGCAAGGCGCCCGCGGGCCCGTGCCGCGATCAGCGCGCAGGACAGCAGCCCGAACAGCGTCCACCAGAAGAGCGCCCGCGAGTGGATCACGTCCACCTCGGGGGTGGGGTCGATGAAGCCGAGCGCGAGTTTGGCGCCCTTCCAGAGCGTGCCCGGCTGGGGCCAGGTGGCCAACACGTAGACCACCGGCACGGCGAACGCCACGAGGGCCACGCCCACCACGAGCCTGCGCGTGGCCGGCGAGAGCGAGCCGCGCAGATCGTCCAGGCCGAACCCGGCGAGCAGCCCGAGCGCCAGGAGGTAGACCACGATCAGCCGGGTGTTGTTGGTCTGCCCGAGCACCGGCACGGCTCCCACCACGTCGAACAGCCCCGGCAGGCCAAACGTGAGCGCGAGGCAGAGGACCACCACGCCGAAGAGGAAGCGGCGCTCGGCCAGGCCCGCCAGCCGCGCATCCGGCGCTCGCCGCAGCGCGGGCAGCGTCGCGACCAGGGCGAGCATCAGCGGCAGCGCCCCGGCGTAGAGGGCCCTGGCGATGAACAGGCCAGCCGCGCCGAGCTGCACGGAGCCGCCGCTCGAGTCCGTGGGGGTGCCGAAGTACTCGGGAAGAGCCAGAGCCGCCAGCCAGCTCGGCTCCAGCTTGATGTCCACGCCCTCGCGGTTGCCGAAGTCGGCCGAGTGGGTCAGCAGCTCGGTGAACGGCAGCAGCACGACCGCCGACAACAGCCCGCCGGCGATGCCGCCTGCCACGAACCAGCCCGCCACGCTCCGCGCCGGCGGGGCGTCGCGCGACCCCACCGCCACCCGGAACACGGCATATGCGAACGCGAGCCCGACCGCGTGGAAGGTCGATTCGGGGTGGCCGGCGAGCAGCGAGAGCGCCACCAGCAGCGCCAGCCCCAGCCCCGACCAGGGCCCCGGTCTTCGCGTGACCTCGTCCGTGGCCACCAGCAGCAGCGGGATGAGCACGTACACGCTGCCGATCGGGTACATGAGGTGCACCACCACGTAGAGGCCGAAGCCGAACACCACGCCTGCCGCCATCCCGGCCCAGAACGACTGCCCCAGCCGGCGCGCCATCAGATAGGTGCCGAAGCTCGCCAGGAACAGCTTGATCGCCGCCACGAAGCCCAGCGACCACCAGAACGGGAGCAGGTAGGTGGGCAGGCTGAACGGCGAGAAGACGCCCGACTGCATGTTGGCCAGATAGGGGCGGCCCGCGGCCATGTGCGGATTCCAGAGCAGCTCGTCGCCCGGGAGCTCCGAGCGCGTGTACTCGAACCACGGGATGAACTGAAACGCCGGGTCGTACAGCTCGGTGTTCGAGGGCGCCGTGTATCCCTCCGGAGCCGCTGCCGACCACGGGATCTGCGAGTACAGGTAGTCCGTGGAGGAAAGCGTCCGGCCCGGGATCAGGGCGGGCGCGACGAAGAGCAGCGAGAGCACCGCGAAGATCGCCGCCGCGAGCGCCGTCGGGTTCCTGGCGGCGAGGCGTTGCAGCACCGGCGGGGCATGGTAGACGAGGCGCCCGCGGGCAGGTTGAGGTACAAGTAGTGCGAATGACCACGCCGACCCCAGACGCGGCCTCCACCGCCACGGCCGCGTTCGAGGCCGGTGCGGGCCGCCCGAACGATCAGCCGCTCGTGAGCGTGATCATCCCGGCCTACAACGAGGCCGCGACGCTCGAGCAGGTGCTGCGGCGCGTGGCCGAGCAGCCGCTCCGAATCGAGACGATCGTGGTGGACGACGGCTCGAGCGACGCCACCCAGGCGCTGCTGGCGCCGCTACAGCGCGAGGGCCTTGGCGGGCTGCGGGTGCTTCGGCACACCACCAACAAGGGCAAGAGCGCCGCCGTGCGCACCGGAATCGCTGACTCGCGCGGGGACATCGTCCTGATCCAGGACGCCGACCTCGAGTACGACCCCCAGGACCTCCCGCGCCTGGTCGGGCCGATCATCGAGGGCCACGCCGACGTGGTCTACGGCACCCGCCTGCGCGGCGGGCAGCCCCAGCGCGCCCACCTCTTCTGGCACTACGTGGGCAACCGCTTCCTCACGCTGCTCACGAACGTGCTCTACAACACCACGATCTCGGACATGGAGGTGGGCTACAAGGCCTTCCGCGGGGAGCTGATCCGCTCGCTCCCGCTGGTGTCCGAAAACTTCGGGTTCGAGCCCGAGGTGACGGCGAAGATCCTTCGCAAGAAGAACGTGCGCCTCTACGAGATCCCGGTCTCCTACTACGGCCGCACCTACGAGGAGGGCAAGAAGATCACGTGGCAGGACGGCGTGACCGCGGTGGCCCTCCTGCTCCGCTTCCGCTTCACCCGCTAGACCGCAGGTCCGCGAGCTCGAAGCGAGCGCCGCTTCCCCGAGTGGCGTAGATCGATAGGTGCGCATCGCCCACGTCCGGCACCGGCACGCTCACCCGCGGGCCGCTGGCCTCGATCGCGCCGCCGCCCTTGAAGTCGACGATGAGCCTCCCTCCGGCCCGCACCGGCACCCGCACGCCGCCCAGGCGCACGCCTCCGGGAGTGCGGGCGCCGCGCAGCTTCCAGAGCTCGCCCCCCTCGCCGCTCAACCGCAGCTCGAAGCGACCGCGCGGCAGGGTCACGCCCAGGCTCCCCGCCAGACCGCTGACCTTCTCGGTGGCGTGCAGCTCGGTGACGGGCGCGGGCGTGCGCCGCAGCACCACGGCGCCCTCGCCGTCGCGGCACCAGAACCCGCCGCCGTCGCGGATCTCGAACTCGAGCGCGCCCACGTCGAAGGGGCCGAAGCACATCCGCATCCACGGATCTCGGGGCGGGCCCGGCCGCCGCGCCAGGAAGCCCTCCGGCAATCCCGGCGCCGGCGCGTAGCCCGAGTCGATCACCTGGTTGAGCTTCCAGATATAGCTCGACTCCTCGCGGCCGTTCCCGGACGCGTAGATCTCCCAGAACAGCAACTCCTGCGGGCTGGCGAAGCCGATCGGCTTGACGGCGTCGAAGCGCCGGTCGAGCAGGGCGTTCACCAGGTAGAAGGGCTGTCTGCCCACCGACAGGAGGTCGGCGAAGTTGTAGAGGTTGGGGTAGACCACCCCCTGCGGCTCGACGTTCAGGTCCGCGTGCACCTGCTCGTACATGACGTGAGAGCGGGCGTAGTCGAGCCACGGTGCGGGCAGCTCGGCGAACTCGCGGTCCTGGCCGGCCTCGGCCACGTTCAGGCCGGCAACCTTGCCGCCGGGCGCCACGGCCACCACGAATGCCAGCGCCAACGCCCCGGCAGCCACCAGCGCGGTCCAATCGCGCGCCGCGGCGCGCCGGTAGGCCACCGCCACCAGAATCCCCATGACCCAGGCCAGGCCGATGTACTGGTTGGTGTCGCCCCCGAGCTGGGTCCTGAAGTACACCGCCGCCGGGAAGCCGAGCACGGCGAACAGGGCCAGAAGCGACACGAGCCGCGCGTCGAAGGATCCGGCCAGCACCCTGGCGATCCGCCTGCGCTGCCCCGCGCGCCGGGCCTCGACCAGCACTCCCGCCCCCACGAGCAGCGCCAGGACGAACCCGAACCCGACCGCGCGCACGCCCTCTCGCGCGTAGTCCCCGAAGGTGGACACCTTGGGGTGGTTGAGCCCGAGCTCGAAGACGAAGTAGAACGCCCAGCCACCCGTCACGAGGCTGAGCAGCCCAAGGATCGCGAGGTTGAGCGCCAGCAGGGCGGCGCAGAAGGACAACGCCCGGCGCCAGTCCCACGCGCCGAGCGCCGCCCCCGCGAGCATCCATAGGGCGCACGCCACGGCCACCACGAGCGTGTTCTGCTTGGCCCAGAAGGCGGCCGACAGCAGCAGCACCGAGACCACCGTGACTCGCCGCCCGCCGCGGGCGAGCATCACCAGCCCCACCAGCGCGAAGGCCCAGGCCACGTGATCGGCGCGCCCCTCGTAGAGAAGATTGAGACCGAGGGCGCTCACGAGCCACCACGCCACCGCCCCCACTCCCACCGCGCCGGCCATCCACAGCCACCGGTCGCTCTTGGTGCGCCCTCCGGGGGGATAGGCGAGGGCCGCCACCAGGCCCACGAGCACCAGCGTCGCGGCCATGCTGAGCGTGATCGGCCAGCCGTTCCAGAGGCGCACGTGGTGGAACAGGCTCACCAGCGCCGGGAACAGCGGCGTGTAGAGCTGGCCCGTGTACCCGTCGTCGGGGTCCTGGTAGATCGTGTGGCCGAGGAAGAGCACCTCGGCGTCGCTGTTCGGAGTGGTGGCGTACCCGATGTCCGGGTGCGACGACGTGAGCAGCCGCGCCAGCGTCACGGCCACGCCCACCAGGACGGGCACCCCCAAAAGCAGTGGGGCCAGCCGGTGCGCCGCGATCGTGGCGATGCTCCGCTGCGACCCGCGCGCGCGTCCGGCGCCACCCGTCATCGGGGCCACATTACCTTCCGGAACCGGGCCTCCAGACCGATTGCCACGTGTAGGGTCCGTGCGCTGTGAGCACCTCAAACTCAATAGCGCTCGTCACCGGCTTCCCCGGATGGCTCGGGAACCGGCTCATGAACTTCCTGCATGAGCCGCACCCGGACTACCCCGCCACCCGCGTGCAGCCTCGCTTCGCCCACGTGCGCTGCCTGGTGCTGCCGGGCACGCCGGCGGAGGCCGTGCGCGGCCGCTACCCGGACATCGAGGTTGTGGAGGGCGACATCCGCGACCCCAGCGCCGTGGGCAAGCTGTGCGCCGGGGCCGAGGGCGCCACGGCGTTCCACCTGGCGGGCATCATCCACCCGCGCCGGATCAAGGACCTGTTCGACATCAACACGGGCGGTACGCGCCACCTGCTCGCGGCCGCCTCGGCGGCCGGCGTGCGGCGGGTGGTGGCCACCTCCTCCAACAGCCCGGCCGGCGCCAGCCGCGACTCGTCCACGCGCTTCGACGAGCAGAGCCCATACAACCCGTACATGGCCTACGGTCGCTCGAAGAAGCTGATGGAGGACGACCTCAACGCCGCTCACGCGTCCGGAGCGCTCGAGACCACGATCCTGCGGCCCTGCTGGTTCTACGGGCCGGAGCAGCCTCCGCGCCAGAGCCAGTTCTTCCAGATGATCCGCCAGGGCAAGGCGCCGATCGTGGGCGACGGCGAATCGAGGCGCAGCATGTCGTATGTGGACAACACCTCGCTGGGCCTGCTGCTGGCCGCCGCGGAGCCGCAGGCGGCCGGTCAGACCTACTGGATCGCCGACGAGCGCGCTTACTCGATGAATGAGATCGTGGACACGGTGGAGAACCTGCTTGAGAATGAATTCGGGATGGAGGTGGCCCACGACCGGATGCGGCTTCCCTCGATCGCCAGCGAGGTGGCCCTGGCCGTGGACGCGACGATCCAGCGGACCGGGCTCTACGAACAGCGAATCCACGTGTTGAGCGAGATGAACAAGACGATTGCCTGCACGGTCGACAAGGCTCGTGCGGACCTGGGCTACGAGCCGCGCGTGGAGCTGCAGGAGGGCATGCGCCGGTCCATCCGCTGGTGCATCGAGGCAGGGCAGGAGATTTAGACCCGATGGCCACCGCCGCCGCGGGGGTGGGCGTGAGCAAGAGCACGCCGAGGCTCGTGCTCGAGACGATGCGACCCCGCCAGTGGGTCAAGAACGTCTTCGTGCTCGGCGGCCTCGTGTTCGCGGGCGAGACGCTCCACGCCGACAAGGTCGGCATCGCGGTGCTCGTGTTCGTCGCGTTCTGCCTGGCCAGCAGCGCCGCATACCTGGTCAACGACGTGGTGGACATGGAGGCCGACCGCCACACGCCGCGCACGGCGTCGCGCCCGATCGCGCGCGGGGACCTGGCGCCGCGCACGGCGCTGCTGTCGGCCGTGGCCCTCGCGGCTCTCGCGTTCGCGCTGGCCGCGGCGGTGAGCAACTGGCAGACCGTGGTCACGCTCGCCGGCTTCGTGGTCCTGCAGGCCGCCTACTCGTACAAGCTCAAGCACGTGCTGCTGCTCGACGTGATCGCGATCGCGACCGGGTTCGTGCTGCGCGCCTACGCCGGCCTGATCTCGATCGAGGTGCGCTTCTCGGTCTGGCTGCTGCTCTGCACCGGCCTGGTGGCGCTCTACCTCGCGCTCGGCAAGCGCCGCGGTGAGGCCGTGGCGCTGGGCGGCGCGGCGGCGCCGCAGCGGCGCGTGCTGGAGGGCTACTCGGTGGGCCTGATCGATGAGCTCACCCGCGTGATCACGCCGTCGATCCTGGTGAGCTACTGCCTGTACGCCGTGCTCGGCGCGGAGACCCAGCTGATGGGGCTGACGATCCCGTTCGTGCTCTACGGCGTGTTCCGGGTGCTCTACCTGATCCACCTGGCGGACTCCGCCCTCCCCGACGACCCAACCGAGCTCGTCTGGCGCGACCTCCCGCTCCAGGCCTGCATCGTCGGCTGGGGCGTGACCGCCGCCGTGATCACACTGGCGTCCTAGACATGCCGAGAGCCCTGGTAACAGGCGGCACCGGGTTCACCGGGTCGCACATCGCGAACGCGCTCGCCGCCGCCGGGTGGGAGGTCCGCACGCTCGACGTGAACCCGTCGCCCGACCCGACCGGCCACGAGTTCGTTCAGGCGGACACGCGCGACGCCGGCGCCATGCGCGCCGCGGTGGAGGGCTGCGAGGTGGTGGTGGAGAACGCCGCGCTCGTGCCGGTCACGCGGTCCAGCGAAGCCGAGTACCGCTCGGTGAACGTGGACGGGTGCCGCACCACGCTCGACGCCGCCGAGGCGGTGGGCGCCTACGTGGTGCGCGTGTCCTCCAGTGCGATCTACGGCGTGCCCAAGATCCTCCCCACCCCCACCACCGCGCCACTGGACGCCTTCGACCCCTACGGCCGCAGCAAGGCCGAGGCCGAGCGCATGGTGGCCGCCCGCCGCGAGGGCGGCCTGGCCATCGCCAGCCTGCGGCCGCGCACGCTCGTCGGCGAGGGGCGCTTGGGGCTCTTCGACGTGATCTTCGGTCGTGTCCGGGCCGGGAAGCGGGTGCCGGTCTTCGGGCGCGGGCTCAACCGCTCGCAGCTGTGCGACGTGCAGGACCTCTGCTCCGCGGTGCTGGCCGCGATCGAGCGGCGCGCCAGCGGGGACTACAACGTGGGCAGCTCCGGCTACGGCACGGTGCGCGACGACATCGAGGCGCTGATCGCTCACGCCGGAACCTCCGCGAGCGTCCAGCCGGTGCCCGTCTGGGCGATCCGGGCCGTGCTCCAGCCCCTCGACCTGATCGGGCGCTCTCCGTTCACCGAGTGGCACTGGGGCTCGGCGGGCGCGGACTTCTACCTGGACCTCTCGAACGCGGAGGCCGACCTCGGCTGGCGGCCCCGCTACTCGAACGACGACACCCTCACGAGCTCGTACGACGACTACGTGAGCCGCGGCGAGGCCGACGGCCCGTCCGCCCACCGGCGCCCGCTCCGCGGCGCGCTGGCGCGCCTGCTGCGAGGCTGACGCCGTGCGTCGCCCGCGGCCGAGCACGCTGGCCATCGTCGCGATCACGCTCGTCGGGCTCGGGCTGAGGCTGGCCCACTACGGCGAGAGCCTCGCCGAGGACGAGTTCCTCACCTATGGCGAGATCCACGCCCGCTCCTTCCTCGACGTGCTCGAGACGGTGCGCGGCGGGGTGGAGCAGCACCCGCCGCTGTCCTTCGTGCTGGCCTGGCTCGCGGAGAAGCTGGGGGACTCGAGCCAGCTGATCCGCCTGCCCTCCCTGATCGGCGGCACCGCGGCGATACCGCTCCTCTACCTGCTCGGAGCGCGCACGGTCGGCCGCACGGCCGGGCTCGTGGCCGCCGCGCTGATGGCGCTGAGCCCGTTCGCCGTCTTCCAGTCGGTCGAGGCGCGGCCCTACGGGCTCCTGATCTTCTTCTCCGTCCTCTCCACGCTCTGCCTCCTGGTGGCCCTCGACGACGGCCGGCGTCGCTGGTGGGCGCTCTACTGGCTGGCCGCGTGCGGGGTGCTCTACACCCACAACTTCGGGATCTTCGTGCTGGCGGTGCAGGCGCTCTGGGCGCTGTGGGCGGCGCGTGAGCGCCGGCGTGAGCTGATCGTGGTGCACGCGCTCGTGATCGCGGCATACATCCCGTGGGTCCCGGCGTTCCTCAACCGCGGCACCGAGGCGCCCGCCTTCCTCAAGTTCTTCAAGCCGCTCAGCTTCGAGGGCGCCAAGCGGGAGCTGCTCAGCTTCTTCCCGGGGCACCCGAGCTTCCTCTGGTCGGACCTGCCGGGCCGGGGCGCCGTGATCGTCCTGGTGGCCGTGCTCGCCGCCGCACTGGCCGCCTTCGCGGTCCGCCTGTGGCGGAAGTCGCGAGCGGGCGGGCTGCCACGACCCTCGCCGCGGCTGTTGCTCGTGCTGCTGCTGGCGCTCGCGACACCGCTCGGCTTCCTCGTCTACAGCCTCAGCGGCCCGCACACGATGACCGCGCGCTACCTCACGGCGTCGCTGCCGGCGATCCTGCTGGTGGTTGGCGCCCTGCTCACGGCGCTCCCGCGGCCCGCCGCCGTGGCCGCCGTGGCGGCGGTGCTCGCCGTGCTCGTGTCCGGCACGGTCCATGGCTTCGAGGGCGACCATCTCCGCCCCGACTACGAGGCGGCCGCGAACTTCGTGGAGGCGCACTCCGACCGCCGCGACGCCGTGATCTTCGCCGACGTGACGCTCGGCGCCAGCGGCGATGTGGTCCTGCGCGGCGGCCGCGCGCTCAGCATCGAGGTCTACCTGAAGAACCGCGACATCTATCCGATCTTCGCCACCGCGGACACGGTCCCGGCGTTCCGGAAGGCAGGGAGCAGGCGGCGCATCTTCGTGGTCGGCCCTGGGGCGCAGCCGCAGCCCCCCGAGGGGCTCGGCGCGGAGCAGACGGGACGCAAGGAGTTCCCCGGGTCGCTGTCGCTCGCGGTCACCACCTACGAGCCCGTGGCCGGTCGCTTCACGCCGGACGACATCAGCGCCTCCGCCCCGGCTGACGACGAGCTGGGCACGGCCCCCGTGCTCGCCTGCCTCGAGCGCGAGGGCTTCGAGCCGCTGCGCGCCGAGGGCTCGCCCGCCGGCTCCGCCACGTTGGAGGTGCCACTTCCCGACAACGGCAAGATCTCGCTCTATGTGTACGGAAACGAGGCGGCGGCACGTGAGCGGCTGCCGGAGATCCGTTCGTTCATCGAGGAGGGCACCACCGGAAGCGCCGAGCTCCATGGACGCACGGTGGTCGGCTATCTCGCCCCGCCGGGACCGGGTGTGCTGGCGCGGGCCGCCGGCTGCGCGCCCTGAGATAGGTTCCCGAAAAATCGACTCAAAAGGACTCGCATGAGCACAACCTCGGCCCCTGACACGATCGTGCTGATCCACGGCTTCTGGGTGACCCCCGAAGCTGGGAGCAGTGGAAGACCCGCTACGAGGGGCGCGGCTTCCGCGTGATCACGCCCGCATATCCGGGCTTCGAGGTGGAGGTCGAGGCGCTCAACGCGGATACCTCGCCGATCGAGGCGCCGGCGGGGCGTTCACCCAGCTTCTGCTCGATCACGGCTTCGGCGCCGCCGGCGTGGCGATCAACTCCGCTCCCACCGAGGGCGTGAAGGTGGTGCCGCCGTCGCAGGTCAAGGCAGCGTTCCCGGTGCTCAAGAACCCGGCCAACCGGAACAAGGCCGTCGGGTTCACGCACGAGCAGTGGCACTACGCGTTCACCAACACGTTCGGCGAGGAGGAGTCCCGCCGGCTCTACGAGCGCTACCACGTGCCGGCGTCCGGCTCGATCTTCTGGGGCAGCGCGCTCGCCACAATCCACCCCGGCAAGGACGACACCTACGTGGACTACCACAACGAGAGTCGTGCGCCGCTGCTGTTCATCTCCGGTAGCGAGGACCACCTGATGCCGCCGAAGATCCAGCAATCGAACGCCAAGCACTACAAGGCGCCGAACACCGTCACGGAGGTCAAGGAGTACGAGGGCCGCGCGCATCTCCTTCCCGCCCAGGAGGGGTGGGAAGAGGTGGCCGACTACGCCCTCGACTGGGCGCTGAGCCACGCATGAAGGACGTGCGGATCACGCACGTCGGCGGGCCCACGGTCCTGATCGAGGCTGCCGGCTGGCGGCTGCTGACCGATCCGACCTTCGACCCGCCCGGCCGGCGCTACGTGTTCGGCTGGGGTACCAGCTCGCGCAAGCTGGCGGGGCCGGCCGTGGCAGCGGCCGATCTCGGCCCGATCGACGCCGTGTTGCTCAGCCACGACCACCACGACGACAACCTCGACGAGGCCGGGCGGGCACTGCTGCCGTCAGCCGGCGTCGTGGTGACCACCGCATCCGGCGCCGGGCGCCTGGGCGCCGGCGCCCGCGGGCTCGAGCCGTGGGCCACCACCGTGCTCGAGGCCCCGGGGCGGCCGTCGATCGAGATCACCGCCACGCCCTGCCGTCACGGCCCGCCGCTCAGCCACCCGATCGTGGGCGACGTGATCGGCTTCGCGCTGCGGTGGGACGGACAGGAGCACGGGGTGCTCTGGATCTCCGGGGACACCGTGCTCTACGACGGGGTGCGCCAGGTGGCCGACCGCCTTGAGGTGGACACCGCGCTGATGCACCTCGGCGGCGTTCGGTTCCCTGTGTCGGGTCCGCTGCACTACACGATGACCGCGGCGCAGGCGGTCGAGCTGTGCGGCCTCATCCGCCCGCGCACCGTGATCCCGATCCACTATGAGGGCTGGAAGCACTTCCGGGAGGGCCGCGAGGCGATCGAGCGCGAGTTCGCCACGGCACCCGAGGAGTTCCGCCGGAGCGTGAGCTGGCTGCCGCTCGGCGCGAGCTAGGGCCGCAGCTCCACCCGAGCCTCGCTGCCGCGCGCCGCCCGGATCGACAGGTCGCCGCCCTCCACGCCCGGCATCCGCGCCAGCGCGCCGCCGGCCCCGGCTCTCGACACGCCGGCGTCGCCCTCGGCGGAGTCCTCGAATGTGATGACCACAGGCCGGTCGCTCACTCCGTCCGGCAGCACCACCGCGTCACCCGCGGGTTGCCCGTCCACGCTGGCCTCCAGACGGGCGCCCCCGCCCAGCGCCGGCCGCAGCGAGAGCGCCCAGGAGTGGCCGTCACCCCCGCTGAGCGACACGGTGACGGGCCCGTCCGTGCGGATCCGGAGCTCTCCGGCCAGCGCGTCCACCGGGTCGAGGGCGTGGATCTCGGACACCGGCGCCGGTGTGTCGCGCAGCACCACGGCGTCGGTCCCGTCGCGGCACCAGAAGCCGCCGCCGCGACGGATGCCGAAGTCCCTCCCGCCCAGCTCGAAGGGCCCGAAGCAGTCGCGCATCCACGGCGCCCGCGAGGGGCCGGGTGAGCGGGCGAGGAAGCCGGCGGGTGTGCCGGCGGCCGGGGCATAGCCGGCACGGATCACCTCGTTCAGCTTCCAGATGTAGTGCTCCTCCTCGTCGCCCGCGCCCGATGAGTAGAGGTCCCAGTAGGTCTGCGTGGGCCCCGGCGGGAACGTGATCGGCGCCACCGCGTCGAAGCGGCGGTCGAGGAAGGCGCGCACCAGGTAGAGCGGCTGCTTGCCGGCCGCCAGCAGGTCCACCACGTTGTAGAAGTTCGGGTAGAGGGAGCGCTGGGGCTCCACGTTCAGGTCCGACTGCACCTGATGCCAGACCAGGTTGGTGCGCGCGTAGTCCACGAGCTCCGGCGGCACCTCCGTGTACTCGCGGGTGCGCTCGAGCGGCGCCACCCAGTACCCGCGAACGGTCTCCCCCGGACGCTGCGCGAGCACGACCAGCACGCCGATCAGACCCACAGCGATCAGCGCGGTGACCGCGCTCACGCGGGCGCCGCGCCAGGCCAGCGCCGCCAGCAGGCCCAGCCCCCACAGAACCCCCACGTACTGGTTGGGCTCCGAGCCCACCTTGAGCCGGAAGTACACGGCCAGCGGGCTGCCCACCAGCACGAAGACCGCCAGCAGCGTGGCCAGCCGGGCGTCGCGGGAGCGGGCGAGCAGGGCGCCGGGGGCGCCGAGCCGGCGCCACGCGCGCGTCCTCACCGCCAGCGCCAGCCCGAGCAGGACCGGGAACGCCACCGCGGCCGCCACGTAGCGGCCGAACTCGCGCGCCGAGGGTCCGTAGTCGGCGAACTGAGGGTGCTCCCGCGCGAGCTCGAAGTCGAAGTAGTGCTCCCAGCCGTCGGTGGCGAGGTTGAGAATGCCGAGCACGGCCAGGTTCGTGGCCAACAGCGCGGCGCAGAAGACCAGCGCCCGGCGCCAGGTCAGCCCGCCGAGCAGCGCCGTGGCGAGCACCCACAGCACTGCCGCCACGGAGGCCACGGCGGTGGTCTGCTTGGCCCAAAAGGCGGCGGACAGGAGCAGCACCGCCCCCGCGAGCACGCGCATGGACCCGTTCGGTCGCCAGGCGAGCAGCACCAGGCCGCTCAGCGCCAGCGCCCACGCGGTGTGGTCCGAGCGGCCCTCGAACAGCAGGTTGACGGGCAGCACGCTCACCACCCACCAGGCGAACGCCCCCATCCCGAGCGCCCCCACCAGCGCGAGCGCCCGTCCGCGGCCCGTGGAGGTCCGGTCGAACGCGAGCAGGGCGGCCAGTCCGATCAGCACGAACGTGGACGCGTAGTTGAGGAGGAGCGGCCAGCCGCCCCAGAGGTCGATCCGGTGCAGCAGGCTGACCAGGAACGGGAACAGCGGGGTGTACAGCTGGCCGGTGAAGCCGTCGGCCGGGTCCTGGTAGATCGTCTCGCCGAGGTAGAAGGCCTCCGCGTCCGAGTTCACGGTGGTCGCGAAGCCCAGGTCGGGGTGCGACACGTCGAGCGCCCGCGCCACCATCGTCGCGATCACGATCACCGTCGGTACGGCGATCAGCAACGGCGCCAGGGCGTGGGCCAGCCGCGCCCAGGCGACTCCCGCCGGACGCCCCCACAGCCGGTCGGCACCGGGCTCGGCAGCCACGAGCGGGAGCCTAGTGCCGCCCGTCCGGGCACGACGAACCATGCGCGACCGGCCCCCGGATCTCACCCTAGACTGACCGCGTGACCGCCAGCGGCCTCCGCGAGTCCAGTCAGGGACTCGGAAATCCGGAATCGCTGGAGCGGACCGCGCGCGCCTGGCTCGCGCGCCCTTCCTCGCCCCGGCTCGTACTGGCGCTGGCGCTGCTCACCGCCGGCCTCTTCCTGTTCCTCAACGGCCACGGGCAGACGTTCTGGTACGACGAGTGGGCGTTCGTCCTGGGCCGTCGCGGCAGTGACCTCGGCACGTTCCTCGACCCCCACAACGGGCATCTCTCGCTGCTGCCGATCCTCGCCTACAAGGCACTGTTGTCGGTGGCGGGGATGGACCACTACTGGCCTTTCCGGCTCGTTGTCGTGGCGCTGCACCTGCTCTGCGTGGGCCTGATCTACGTGTACGCGGAGCGCCGGGTGGGCGGCTGGATGGCGCTGGCGGGCGCGGTGCTGATCCTCTTCCTCGGGCCGGCCTGGCAGGTGATCATCTGGCCGTTCGAGATGGCCTGGGTGGCATCGCTGGCCGCGGGCCTCGGCGCGCTGCTGCTGCTCGACCGCCGCGACCGGCGCGGCAACGTGGGCGCCGCGGTTCTCCTCACGCTGTCGGTGATCAGCTCCGGCCTCGGCGTGGCCATCCTGATCGGCGCGCTCGCGGAGACGCTGCTCCGCCGCCCGCGCCGGCCCTGGGTCGTGGCCGCGCCGCTCGGGGTGTACGTGGCGTGGTACCTAGCCTACGGGGAGTCCAACTTCGCGCTCCATCGGCTGGCCAAGGTGCCCGCCTACGTGGCCGACTCGCTGGCCTCGGCCCTGGCCTCGATGGTGGGGTTGACGGGCCAGACGATCCCGGACCGGGGCGACACCCTCGACTGGGGGCGCCCGCTCGCCGTGGCGGCGGTGGTCGTGATCACGTGGCGCCTGGTGAAGCTCGGCCGGGTGCCGCCGCGGGTGGCCACGCTGGGCGCGACGATCGTGGGGTTCTGGGTGCTCACCGCGATCAGCAGGGCCGGGGTGAGCGTGGGCGGCTACTCGCTCGCTCCCCCCTACTCCAGCCGCTACCTGTACGTCGGTGGGTTCTTCCTGGTGCTGATCGCGGTGGAGCTGCTGCGCGGCGTGAAGCTCACGTCCACGGCCTGGCTGCTGCTCACCGTCACGCTGGCGGCGGGCGTGGTGTCGCACATGGGGGCCTTCCGCGACGCCGGGCGCTACCTCCGCGGCAACGCCACGATCGTGACCACCAACCTGGGGGCGCTCGAGCTGGCCGGAGCGCGGACGCCGGCCGCGCACGAGGCCGGGCCCTACCTGACGGCCGGGCCGTTCTTCGAGGCCAGCCGCGACTGGGGCTCGCCCGCGCGCTCCCCCGAGGAGATCGCCACGGGGCCTGAGAAGCAGCGGGCGGGGGCCGACTTCGTGCTCTCGCAGATCTATGGCCTGGCCACGCCGCGTGCGGCGAATGGGCGGCCGGCCGGCCCGCCGCCGACGGTCGACTTCAGCGAAGCCGGCACGCTCGCGACCGCCGGCTCGTGCGTGTCGCTGCGCCCGAGCGGCTACAACGCGCCGTGGGTGCGTCCCGTGCTGGTGGTGGAGGTGCCGGACAGCGGGCTGCTGCTCAGAGCCGAGGAGGGGCAGCCGGTGGACCTGTACGCGCGCCGCTTCGCCACGAAGTTCCCGCGGCAGCCTCTCGGCGTTATCCAGGGCGGCACCAGCACGGTCGTGCGGATCCCCGCCGACGGCGCTCCCCAGCCGTGGCACGTCCAGCTCCTGCCGGCCGGGCGAGTGACCGCCTGCGGGCTCGGCTAGCGGCTTGGACGAGCAGTACTACCCGCTCGTCCACCAGGTCGAGGATCGTCACTGGTGGTTCAGGGGCAGGCGCGCGGTGGTGGCGGCGATGCTGGCGCGTGCGCACGTGGAGCCGCCGCTGCGGGTGCTCGACGCGGGCTGCGGCACCGGCCGGAACCTCCAGGACTACCGGCGGCTCGGCCCCGCCCGCGGCATCGAGCCGGAGGCCAGCGCCGTGGAGTTCTGTCACCAGCGCGGCCTCACCGAGGTGGTCCAGGCCGGCGTGGAGGCGCTGCCGTTCGAGGACGGCTCGTTCGACATCGCGTTCGCCACCGACGTGCTCGAGCACGTGCCTGACGACGCCGCGGCGTTCCGCGAGCTGCACCGGGTCGCGGCGCCGGGCGGCCTGCTCGTGGCCACGGTGCCGGCGTACATGTGGCTGTGGAGCCAGAGCGACGTGGCGCTCCACCACCAGCGCCGCTACTCCCGCGGCGTCCTCACCTCGCGAGCCCGGGAGAACGGCTGGGAGCCGCTGCTGTCCACCTACTTCAACTCGGTCCTGCTGGGCCCGGTGGCGCTGGCGCGAACCCTGCGCCGTAGTGGCGACAGCGCCCGGCCCGAACTCGAGCTGACTCCCGCCTGGCTGGACCCGCTGCTCGCACTGCCGATGCGCGCCGAGGCAGCCCTGATCCGCCGCGGCCTGTCATTGCCCGCCGGCGTGTCGGTGGGGATGGTGTGCCGGCGGGTGTAGGTCCTCCGGGCGGGGGACCCAAATTCGGCGAGACCAAGCTTGTACTGAATAATTCAGCTTAAGTCGGGTCTCGTTTCCTCCGTCGCGGCCGCGAGCCACAGGAGACCACGCGAATGTGACGCGACGCCGAAAGCACAACACCCTCCCTACCCAGCCGCAGTACGCGCCGGACCCTCAGCGCCCGCGGCGCAACCGCAGCCGATAGACCAGCCGCATCAAGTCGAGCGCCATCCGCGGAGAGGCGGTGAGCGGGTTGACCCGCGAGTCGTTGTCGTGGATGTAGGTCACCGGCACCTCGACCACCCGGAGTCCCTTCGCCCGCGCGCGCATCAGCAGCTCCACGTCGAAGGCGTAGCCGCTCACGAGCTGGTGCTCCAGCAGCGTGCGGGCGGTGTCCGTGCGCATCAGCTTGAAGCCGCACTGGGTGTCCTTGAAGGGCAGACCGGTCAGGCCGCGCACCAGCAGGTTGAAGGTGCGCCCGATCTGCTTGCGGTGCTGCGGCGCCCGCACCACCACGGAGCCGGTCACGTCGCGGGAGCCGATCGCCACGTCGGCTCCCTCGCGCACGTGCTCCCAGAGCTTCTCGAGCTCGGTGAGCGGGGTGGACATGTCCACGTCCACGAACAGCGTGTAGTCGCCGCGGGCGGCCGACGCCCCGGCCCGCAGGGCCGCTCCCTTGCCCTCGTTGCCACCGCCGCGCAGCAGCGGCTTGTAGGTGTCGTCCCGGGCGGCGGCGTCGCGGATCATCTCCGGCGTGGCGTCGCTGCTGCCGTCGTCGATAACCACCACCTCGAGCAGCTCGAGGCCCATCTCCCCGACCGCGGGCGCAGCAGCGG
The DNA here is from genome assembly GCA_963811055.1 of uncultured Thermoleophilaceae bacterium. Classification (GTDB taxonomy): domain Bacteria; phylum Actinomycetota; class Thermoleophilia; order Solirubrobacterales; family Thermoleophilaceae; genus JACVRW01. The sequence goes on along the minus strand of CAWEPQ010000021.1, from coordinate 47,596 downwards.
CGCCCAGCGACTCGAGGAACGGGCCAAGGCGGCGCTCCTCGTCGTACACGGGCACGACGATGGACAGGGTCGGAGCGGTCAGGCCCGCGCCAGGTAGTACTGAACCCAGAGCAGCCCGCTCAGCCGTCCGCCGATCATCCGTCGCTCGATCCACTGTTCGAGCTTAAGGCCAATCCGGCCCGTGAACTCCGCTACCAGCGGCAGGTACACGCCCGACTGAGCGCTCTCCAGCACGGAGAACCCGGCGCCCTCCAGCTGGCGCCGCGCCTCGGGAGCGGTGAGCAGGTTCACGTGGCCGGTGGCCAGGATGGGCTCCCGGTAGACGGCGCGCACGAACGTCACGATCCCCGGCAGGAAGGCGATCCGGCCCGCCAGCTCCAGCGGGCTGTGGCGCTGCGGGGTGGACAGCACCAGCAGCCCGCCGGGCCGCAGCAGCCCGTGCATCGCGCGGAGCGCCCCGGCGGAGTCGTCGATGTGCTCGATGACCTCGGAGCACAGCACCACGTCGAAGCTGCCGGCGGGGAGCCGGCTGGCGGTGATGTCGTCGGCCACCGCCTGGAGGTTCGGATGGGCGCCGGCCAGCTCGCGGGCGTTCGCGAGGAAGGCCTCCTCCACGTCCGAGGCCACCACCTCGTCGAACAGCTCGCACAACAGCGGCAGGTACACGCCGCTGCCGGGGCCCACCTCGAGGGCGCGACCGGACCCGGCCGTGGCGGCCGCCCGCCGCAACGTGTCCTCGATCCGGGCGCGTCGCGTGCGGTGAAGCCAGCGGCGAGTCGGGTTGCGCGAGGTGTAGAGGGTCTCCTGAAGGTCCAGCAGCTCCGACACGCGGCGCGATGCTAGACGGCGGATGGCGCGCGCGTGCCGGCGAGACGGCCCGTTCCGGCTGTTACGCTGGCCTTTCCGGGGGCCCCGCGGCCCCGCCTTCGATCTGCGCTCTCGGCCAGTGGACACGGAAACAGGACTGCTTCCAGTGGCCGCCACGGGCCATCGGGTGAGCCCCAGCCGCCCGGCTTCGCCGGGGCCGGGTGTGCGCGCCGGCGTGCGCGCCCTGATCGTCGTCCTGTGCCTTGCCGGAGCGTTCGCGGCGCTCGTGGCCCACCGCTCCGAGCGGCGCCTCACGGAGATCCGCAAGCTCGCCCTCACCACGGTCGAGCCGCGGGTGTCGGCGGCCGAGCGCGAGCAGGCGCGGCTGAAGGCGCTCGACCTCGTGCCGAGCGCGCGGCTTCTCAACCCCGACAGCGACGTGGACGTTCAGATGGCGGTCTTCTTGGAGCGCGGCGAGGCAGGTCGCGCGGCGCGGCTCCGCGAGATCACCGAGCGCGAGCCCGAGAACGTCTTCCTCTGGTTTGTGCGCCTCCGCAACGCGGAGCGGACCGGCAACCCGGCCGCCGCGCAGCGGGCCTACGCCCGCGCACGCGCGCTCGACCCCCGGCTCCCTCCGCCCCGCTAGCCCTCCGGATGGCCTCCCTCTCGCCCGCCGCCGCGGCTCCCCAGCCTCCCCACCCCGGGCAGGAGCCTTCGCTCCGGAACCCGCTCGTGCTCGGCGTGCTCGTGGTGCTCGGCGCACTGGCCGCATTCGTGGCCTTCTACCGGCTCGGCACCGGCACCTGGCTGAGCGACGAGCTCTTCTACCGCGAGGCCGGCCGCGCCTACATGCACGGCGACTTCAGCGTGAACCGCGAGAACACGATGCTCGCCAAGTACATCGTGGGCCTGGCGCAGGAGCTGACCGGCGGCGGAGGCAAGGAGACGGTGCGCGCCCCGGCGGCGCTGGCGGGCCTGCTCACGGGGGTGGGACTGCTGCTGGTGGCGCGGCGGATGAGTGGCAGCCTCTGGGCGGGCGTCATCGCCTTCTCGCTCTGGTGCTTTCTCCCGCGGCCGGAGATCGTCGGCGACTTCGACGTGGGCCGCATCCAGATCGAGCGCTACTTCCGGCTCGAGGTGTTCATGGCCCTGTTCGCGGTGTTCGCGCTCTACGCCGCCTGGCGCTGGTGCGAGAACGGGAGCTGGCGCTGGGCGGCCGCGGCCGGCGTACTGGTGGGGCTGGCGGCGGCATCCAAGGCACCGGGGATCCTCGCCCTGCCGGCCGTGATGCTGGCCGGCGTGATCGGCCAGCCGCTCGGGCGCCGCCCGCTCATCCAGGCGGCCGCGGTGGGAGCGCTCGCGTTCGCCACGGTGCTGATCACCTACGCGCCGCTCGGCCTCGACACCTTCGACGCGATCGACGACATGTTCTACGTGAGCGACCTGCGCAACAATGAACTCACCACCCCGTTCGTGTTCTCTGGCACCTTTTATGAGAACCCGCCCTGGTGGGCCAACTTCTGGTGGCAGTGGAAGAGCCTCGGCACCCCCGCCACGATCGCGGTGGTGGCGTGTCTCGGCCTCGCGCCGTTCCTCCTGCCCCGCCGCGCGGCCATCGTGCTCGGGGCGGCGCTCCTCGTGCCGATCGCGTTCTTCGTGATCCAGCTGAACTACGCCCTGCCGTACTACTACTACGCCTGGCAGCCGCAGCTCCTGATCACCTGCGCGCTGGTGCTCGCGGAGCTCGTCAGGCGCGGCGGGCTGTGGCGCGGGGCCGCGGCGCTGATCGCCGTGCCGTTCGTGCTGCTGGCGCTGGGCACGATCCGCGACGTGGTGACCGACGAGCCCAAGGACTACGCCGCGGTGGCGGAGCAGCTCGGCCCCGAGCTGAGCGACGGCGTGGTGGTCACCTCCGGGCTCGAGGCGGGGCGCGTGCTGAAGAACGAGCTGCCGAGCTCGAAGATCGCGTTCGACCCCACCGGGGTGGACAGGCTGTCCGGCATCGTGGTGGACCGGGCGATCGACGAGCGCAGGCCGGTCCCCGCCATCGCCGCCTACATCCGCGAGCACCGCGGCGAGCTGACGCTGAGGAAGATCGACCGGATCGAGGTCTACCTCCCCCGATGAGCGCGAGCGGCGAGCCCCGCGGGCTGGCCGCCCGGCTGCCGATCGACGCCGCCCTCGGCGTCGTCGGGCTGCTCACGCTGATAGCTCTCGCGCTGCGCCTGCCCCACATCGGGGAGAGCCTCGTGGGCGACGAGATGTACGCCTACGCCGAGGTGCACAACCGCAGCTTCACCGAGGTGTTCGAGCGTGTCCGCGAGGGCGGTGAGAACAGCCCGCCGCTGTTCTTCGCGCTCGCCTGGCTGTCGATGAAGCTCGGCGGCGACTCAACAGTGCTGATCCGCCTGCCCTCGCTGGTGCTCGGCACCGCCCTGGTGCCGCTCGTGTACGTGCTCGGGCTGCGCACGGTGGGCCGGCGGGCGGCGCTGATCGCATCGCTGCTCGTAACGCTCAGCCCGTTCGCCATCTACTTCTCGAGCGAGGCGCGCCCGTACGGCACGCTCACGTTCCTCGTCGGGCTGTCCACGCTGCTGCTGCTCGCCGCGCTGGACAGCGGGCGCCGGCGATGGTGGGTGCTCTACGCGATCGTGGGCTCGCTCTCGCTGTACGCCCACTACTTCGCGGTATTCCCCCTGATGGCACAGGGCGCATGGGTGCTCGTCACGCAACGCCGCCAGTGGCTCCCGCTGCTGCTGGCCAACGCCGGGATCCTCGTGGGCTTCATCCCCGGGCTGCTGATCTTCCTGGACCAGAAGGGGAACAGCATCTCGATCCTGGCCTTCTACGCGCCGCTCACGTGGCGCGGCGCGGCGCGCGAGCTGCTGCGCCTCTTCCCGGGTCATCCGAGCTTCGTGCCTGCCGAGATTCCCGGCGCCGGGTTCGTGTGGCTCGTGTGGCTCGCGATCGGGGTGGCGCTGGTGGCCGCGATCGTGGCCCGCTCGCGCGGCGCGGCGCTCCCGGGTCCGCGGTCCCGGCTGGTGCTGGTGGCGCTGCTCGCGGTCGCCACGCCGATCGGGTTCACGATCTACTCGGCGCTCGGCCCGGAGGTGTTCATCGGCCGCTACATGAACGGGGCCGTGCCGGGACTCGTGCTCACTATCGGCGCGATCCTGGCCGCCGCGCCGCGCGCGATCGGCCTGACGGCCACGGTGCTCGTGGCCGGTGTGCTGGCGCTTGGGGCCCTGCAGTCGCTCCAGGAGGAGCACCGGCGCCCGGCGTACAAGGAGGCCGCCCACTTCATCGACCGGACGGCGCGGCCCGGTGACGCTGTGGTGCAGCTCGACCTGACCCTCGGCGCCACCAAGTCGCAGGTCACGAAGGGCGGGCGCCAGCTGAGCCTCGACGTGAACTTCGACCGCCGGCACGACCTGATCTCGGTGTTCGAGGAGAACGACATCGTGCCCGCCTACGCACGGGCCGCCACACACCCACGGCTGCTGCTCGTGGGGCCCGCGCCGCTTCCGGACCCGCCGCGCGGACTTGGTGCCCGGCTCGTGGAGCAGAAGGGGTTCGGCGGCCTGCTGCCACTCGAGGTGCGGCTCTACACGCCCACCGATCCCGCGGCCGGCTTCGCCACGGAGGGCCTGGCGGAGGCCGAGGCGCTCGCTCGCGAGCGCGGCCGCAAGGTCGCCGCCGTGCGGGCCTGCCTCGTGGAGGCCGGCTTCGCGGCCCGGCGGGCCGAGACCTCGCCGCCCGGATCGATCGCCCTGGAGACGCCCACACGCGGCGGCGAGCGCGCGCTCTTCTACGTGTACCCCACGCCGGCACGCGCCGAGCGCGAGCTGCCGGGCATCGACGGCTTCCTGCGGAACAGCGGCGGCGAGGCCCGCCTGCGCGGCCAGACCGTGGTGGGCTACACCGCGCCGCCGGCTGAGGAGCTGGCGGAGCGCGTGGAGGCGTGCGTTTGAAGGTTCGCCGGCTCGGGCCTCAGGACCGCAGCGCCGACGGCCTGATCTCGTACACGGTCGCGCAGCCGAAGCGGCGCACCGACTGCAGCTGGGGCGCGATCAGCTTGCTCAGGTCGGCGTAGCCGTCACACCCCGACAGGAGGAAGCGCGAGCCGCTCTCGCGCACCACGCTCTGGCTCCCCGCGGCGTTCAGGCGGCCGCGGAAGAAGATGTCGGTGAAGAGCCTGCGGCGCAGGAAGTCGGGCGTCCAGAAGATGTTGCCCACGTTCGTGCGCCGGCCCGTCTCGCCGGGGATGATCTGGCCCATCGCCACGGGGGCCAGCACCGACCCGGGCGTGGGATTGCGGTCCAGGTAGTCGAGCGCCGCGCGCTCGCCCTCCTGGAGGAAGTAGGGCTGCCTGTTGCCGGAGGCGCGGTCGCGGAACTCGTCCAGGCGGTCCACCGTGCCCGGCACCACCAGCAGGCCGATCCCGATCGTGGCCGCCACCGCCACGGCCCGGCTGCGCGGCAGGCGCAGGCTCGCCAGGCCCACCACCGCGAGCACCGCCAGCGGGATCGAGAGGGCGCGGAAGGCGTGCGCCGCGTAGCGCCCGGCAAGCGGGTTGGCGAGGATCCAGAAGAGCACGAGCGCGAAGGGCGGCCACACGCGCACGGCCGCCTCCTGGAAGCTCGTGGGCCGGAAGCGGTAGGCCAGCAGGGCCGGCAGCGCCAGCGGCGCGATGGTGATCAAGAGCGCGGACCACGGCGGGGCCAAAAAGGAGTCCACCCCGTTGTCGATCCGCCACGAGGGGTCCACCCGTCCGAGCACCGTGTAGTACGCCAGCGGCACCCCGGCGGCCACCACCAGCGGCGCGAGCAGGCTCAGCACCGACCGCCCGCCGCCCGGCGCGAGCCCGTCCGCAACCGCATCCGCCGGCGAGCGGCGGCGGAGGATCGCGATCCACGCCTCGGCCCCCACCGCCACGCCGATCGTGAGCGCACCCGACCACGGCTGCAGCCAGGCCGCCAGCAGAGCCACCACCAGCGGCCACGCGGTCAGCCGCCCGGCGGCGCGGTCGCGCTCGTACAGCAGCAGCGCGGCCACCATGCCCGCCACACCGAGCGCCGAGTAGTAGTAGCCCCAGAGCATGTCGATCGGCCAGAGCTCGCCCGAGGTGACCGTCCAGTCCACGTTCTCCCCGAAGATCTGGACCACGGGCGGCAGGTAGAAGAGCGCGAGCACGAGCGCGGCCCAGCGACCGGGCCCGGCGGGCAGCAGGCGGCGCACCCAGGCGGTGATCGCCGTGAAGAGCGCCAGCACGGCCACCGGCTTCCAGAGCAGGTACGCCACCTTGGGCGCCAGCCCGAGCTTGACGAGCACGGCCGAGAGGACCACCCCCGGATGCAGGTAGCTGGCCTCGCCCGGCTCCGCCCGGTAGTGGTTCGACACCACCACCTGCTCGGCGGCCTCGCGGATGAAGGACACGTACTGCCACTGGTCCTGGACCGCCGCGCCGGCGTCGGCGCCGATCCAGATCCAGCCGGTCACGAGGTCGCGCCAGACGAGCAGCAGCAGCGGCAGCGACGACACCGCCACGAACGCGGCCAGCACCGCCCACTCGGGGCCGGACAGGCGCGGCAGGCGCACGCGGGAGCGCCGTGCCTCGGATGCCGGGGCTACATCCTGTATTCGAACACCCCGATCGGGATGAAGCCGGGGTAGATGCGATGGGCGCGCAGGGGGAAGCGCCCGCCCGGCCCGGACCTCTGCGGCACGCCGCGCAGCGCCCCCACCTGGGGCACCACAAGGAACACGCGCCCGCCGCCGGCCTCCGCGCGCCGCCAGGCGCCGTCGTCGTCCTCGCCGGCGCGGAAGAGCCGGTAGCGGCCCTCGAGGTTGATCACCAGCTCGCGGCCCGACGTCTTGGACATCGGGTTGTAGAAGAAGTCGATCACGCCGTCACCCGGTTGCGCCCGCGCGTCGATGAACGCGGCGGCGTCCTCGAAGGGAGGACGCCGGTTGTCGTCGTCCATCATCGCGACCGTACCCACGCAGAGCCCGCCGAGCGCCAGAGCCACGGCCACCGGAGCGGCGCGCCTGCCGACGCTGGTCAGCGCCCACCCCACGAGCAGCGCCGCGGCGGGGAGCGATGCGGTCATGTTGCGGGGCAGCACGATGCTCTTGGCCGCCAGCGAGTAGAGCAGCAGGCCGACGGGCGTGGCCAGGGCCACGGCCGCCACCAGCGCCAGCCCGTCACGCGGCCGGTCGCGGTCACGGAAGAACCGGACCAGCGCTACCACCAGCGCCACCGCCACGACCACGCAGAACAGGAGCTCGGCGGGCCGCCCCGGAAGGTCCCGGAGCGGGATGAACGGATGGCCGTCCACCGACTTCAGCCAGTCGCGCACGAACGACTCGGCCGAGAGCGGGGCGAAGGAGTCGATCCGGTTCGAGGCGTTGTCGTCGCTCTGGGTGACGAACGACGGGAGCCACGGCAGGTAGGCGAGCACCACGGCGCCGCCGGCCAGCAGCAGCGCCCGGCGGCGAGCCGGGTGGGCGATCAGCGCCCAGATGCCCTCGGCCACGAGCACGTACACGCCGGTGTAGTGCGTGTAGAGCACGAGCACGCAGGCGAGCGCCCAGGCGGCCCACCACCCCGTGCGGCCGGTATCGACCGCCCTCAGCAGGCACACCATCGAGGCCGCCACGAGGAACGCGAGCGTCGCGTAGGCGCGCCCCTCGGTGCCGTAGAAGATCGCGAAGGGCGACAGCGCCACCACCGCCGCGCCCACCACGCCGGCGGCCTCCCCCAGCGCCCGGCGGCCGGCCAGGTATACCAGCGGCACCGTGGCGGGCCCGAGCAGCAGCGAGGGCAGCCGGATGCCGGTGATCGGGTCCCCGGCCACCTTGGTGCCCGCCCACGCCAGCACGAAGTGGAACGGCGGCGTGCTCTCGATGTCGTGGACCTGATCGAGCATCGCGCCGAGGCTGCGGTCGTGCACGCGGTCGAGCAGCAGCACCTCGTCGCCGAAGATGCTGTCCCCGAGGCCCTTCAGCCGCAGCGCGAACGCCACGAGGGTCAGGAGCCCCACCACGAGGGCCGACCGGCGCGAAACCGTGTTCACCGGCCCAGCGCCCGTTCGGCGCGGTCCGCGCAGGCCTCGAGCAGCTCGCGCTCAGCCGCCGTGGGCGCTGTCGAGTAGCCCACCACCACATGCCCGCGGGCCGTCGCGCTGCCGCCCCCGCGCGACAGGAAGCCGTCGATCGCGCGAGCGTCCTTCTCGGCCTGAGCGGTCGACCGGTAGACCCAGAAGTTGCCCCTGTTCGAGCCCGAGAGCGCGGCCTTGACGCCCTGTGACGGAGCGCCCGGGATCGCAGAGGGCACCGACGGCTCGAGGCCCTGCGCCACGAGGCACCGGCGGATCGCCACCACGCCCGGGTTGACCGGCTCGCGCTTGGCGGACGCTGCCGCCAGCCGCCGCGCGGCGGCGTCGGAACGCGGGACGTACACGTGCAGGCGGTCCACGTCCATGAGCCGCAGATCGCGGCGGTTGTCGCGGATGTAGGCCACGATCGTGGGGTTGGCGCGCCGGCCCGACGAGGCCGGGTCCACGATGATCGCCGCCGGCGCGCTGTCGCCGCGCGGGTCGAACGTGACGGTGCGGCCAGAGCCCTCGGCGCCCAGCGCGGTGTAGGAGTCGAGGTCCCAGGTCACGAGCGGTCCCGGCCGCAGGCCGGGAGCCAGGGCGGCCACCGCCGCGTAGTCGCGCTTCTTGATGCGCGCCACGTCGCGCACCACGCCGAGGCCGGCCACGAGCAGCGGAATCACGAGGGCCGCGGCCGCCACGCGAGCCAGGCCGCCGCGGACGATGAGCGCGTGGATCACGAGGGCGCACAGCAGCACGAGCGGCGGCTCCCACGTGTAGTAGTAGTACGGCAGGGCGTAGCTCAGGCCGAAGGCGAGGAAGAAGGCGGGTACGAGCACGGCGCTCAGCAGCAGGACGGCCGGCCCGCGTCTCAGCAGGAACGGCGAGACCAGGAGGCAGGCGAGCACCGAGAGCGCGGCGGGAGTGCCGAGCGCCTTCCACTGCCACCAGAAGTTGGCCCACCAGGGCGGGTGCTGGTAGAGCGTGCCGTCGAACACGAACGGGTGGCCGATGGCGTCGCGCCAGCCGCTGGTGGTGAACATGAAGTCGATCGCGTCACGCGCCTCGCCGCCCATCGGCACGTAGGTGACCGCCGCCGTGAGCGCCGCCACCGCGCCCACCCCGGCCGCCTGGAGGAGCGTCTGCCGCGACAGGCCGAGGGTCACGACGCCGGTGAGCAGGATCGCGGGGAGGGTGAGCACGGCGGGCGCCTTGCACGCAATGGCCAGCCCGAGCGCGACGCCGCTCAGGACGGCCGGGCGCCAGCGCCCGCTCTCGGCCCAGCGCCACCCGGCCAGCAGCGCCGCGGTGGCGAACAGCGCCATGAAGACCTCCTGGCGCGCGTAGCGGTCGATCTTCACCTGGCCGATGTCGTAGGGCCCCACCAGCTCCGGCCGCGGCAGCAGCACCCAGAGCGCGAGCGCCAGCACCCCGGCCCAGATGCCGGCCTCGCGGCGGCCGAACAGGAACAGCAGCACCCCGGTGAGGAGCCCCGCCAGCGCGGCCGGTGCCCGCACCGCGAAGTGGCCCGAGCCGAACACCACCTGCACCAGCCCGAGCAGGTACTTGACGAGCGGCGGGTTCTCGAGCGCGAGGCGAAAGTCCCCGTGTACGTACTGGTATCCGGCGTCGCGGTACACGACCTCGTCGCCGAGCCACGTGGGCACGCCGAGGCGGTAGAAGTAGATGAACGCCGCCAGCCCCCCGAGCGCTACCAGGGCGGCGAGCGGCGCCCGGGCTTGGCGTCCGGCGTTGCTCACGAGCTTCTATGTTGGCCGATGCGACGCTGCCGCGAGGCGGTGGCCTGACGCAGGGACTGGCACTAGCATCACGGCATGACTCGCCGCGCGGGAGGCGCCTGAGCTCCATGGCGTCCAGCGTCGCCGCGCCGGAGGCACCCGATCCGCATGCCGCGGCTCCGATCTTGCGACGGCTGCCCGAACGCTGGCCGCTCGCCGTCCTTGGTCTGGCCATGCTGGCGGCCGCCGCGCTGCTGCTCCACCTGACCCGCGGCTTCACCTTCTACTACGACGAGTGGAACTTCCTGATCAACCGGCAGGAGTTCACCGCGGACGCCCTGCTCCTGCCCCACAACGAGCACAACGTGATGATCGTGGTGCTGCTGTTCAAGGGCCTGTGGGAGCTCGTCGGGCTCGACCACTACGTGGCCTTCCGCCTGCTCGTGGTGGCTCTGCACCTGCTCTGCAGCGGGATGATCTACGTCTATGCCCGCCGGCGGGTGGGGCCTGCGCTGGCGCTGGCGCCGGCCCTGATCGTGCTGTTCCTCGGCACCGCCTGGGAGATCATCCTCTGGCCCTTCGAGGTGCAGTTCCTGATCCCGATCGCGGCCGGCCTGGGCGCGTTCATGCTGCTGGAGCGCCGCGAGCTGCGTTCAGACCTGTGGGCGTGTGGCCTGCTCGTGCTCGCCCTGGCGGGCGGCAGCCTCGGCATCCCGATGCTCGTGGGGGCGGGCGTGGACATCCTCTTCCGCCCCGACCGCTTCAGGCGCCTGGCGCGGGTGGTGGCGCTGCCGGCGGCCCTCTACGTGGTCTGGCTGCACGAGTACGACCCGTTCCGACATCGCTTCGGCACCTACGAGTCGGTGCCCGGATTCGTGTTCGAGCAGCTCGGCTCGGCGATCGCGGCCATCGCCGGCTTCCAGTACCACTCGGTGCAGGCTCCGGCCCTGGTGGCGGCCGCGGTGCTGCTGGTGGTGCTGGCCGAGCGCTTCGTGCGCGGCGGAGTGGACCGCGGGCGCCTGGCCGCCGTGGTGGCCATGGCGCTCGCGTACTGGGCCGCCCTCGCCCTCTACCGGCCGTGGGTGGCCGACCAGGAGCCCAGCCGCTTCCTCTACGGCGGGGCGGTGCTGGTGCTGCTGGCGCTGCTCGAGGTGGCGCGCGGCCGGCGCCTGGGCACAGCCGCCGTCGCGCTCGTGGGCGTGGTCGTCCTGCTGTCGGCGGCCTCCAACTTCGACGACCTGCGCGACGGCGCGCACCGCGTGCGGGCCTACTCCGACTTCGTGGAGCCGGGCCTCGGCGCCCTCGAGCTCACGCGCGGCCATGTGCGTGCCGGCTTCGAGCCCGAGCCCACCCGCGCCCCGGACATCGTCGCGGGCCGGTACTTCCGCGCCGTCGATCGCTGGGGCTCACCCGCGGACAGCCCCGCCGAGATCCTCACACGCGGGCCGGGGCCTCGGGCCGCCGCCGACATCGTGCTGGTGGAGGCGCTCCGGCTGGACCTGCGGCCGGGGACGCTTCCGACCCCGCCGGGACCACTGCCCGGGGTCGACGGCGTGGCGAACGGCCGAACCGCTGAGCGCGCCGGCTGCCTGAGGTTCACCCCCAGCGGGCCGGGCGCCGCGGAGCTGCTGCTGCCCGCGGGCGGCGTCGCGCTGGCCTCTGAGGCCCCTGTCGAGGTGCAGCTGCGCCGCTTCAGCGACGCGTTCCAGGCCGATCAGTCGGCTCCGGACCTGGAGCTCTTCGGCGGCAACCGGCAGGCGTTCGGGCGCGTCGTGCTGCGCGCGCGGACGCTGCGAACGGATGGCGGCCGCCCCGCCGTCCTCCGCATTCCGGCGGATGCCGCCTCGACCCCATGGCACGCTCGCGTGGTCTACACCGCGCCCCTGACCGTCTGCGGACTGCCGCCGAGCTGATGAGAACCCGCTTCGGCCGGCCGGCACTCGCCGTGGCCGCTCTCACGCTGCTCGGGCTCGCGCTCCGGCTCACCGGCCTGAAGGAGGGCCTGTTCGGCGACGAGCTGTACCTGTACGAGATCGCCCGGCTCCCCGGCCTCGGGGACGTGCTGAGCAAGGTGCACGACACCGAGAGCACGCCCCCGTTCGGCTTCGTGCTCGCGTGGGCGGCCACCAAGCTGGGCGACCCCACGGTCACCGTGCGCCTGCCCTCGCTCGTGCTCGGCACCGCCGCGATCCCGCTCACCTACCTGCTCGGCGTGCGCACCGTCGGCCGCCTGCCGGCACTGGTGGGCGCGGCCTTCTTCGCGATCAGCCCGTTCGCCCTCTGGTACGCGGTCGAGGCGCGCGCCTACTCCACGCTGATGTTCCTGACGGTGCTCGCGGCGCTGGCGCTGGTGCGCGCGCTCGACACCCGGAGGACGACCTGGTGGGTCGCCTACGCGATCTCGGCGTGCCTGATCCTCTACACGCACTACATGGGTGTCTTCGTGGTGGTCGCGATGGCCGCCTGGTCGTTCTGGACCCAGCGCGAGCACCTGCGCGAGCTGCTCTTCGCGCACGCGGCGATCGTGGTCGCATACCTGCCCTGGCTCCCCTCGTTCGTGGTCCAGAGCGACGACACGAGCGCCCAGCGCATCTCCACCTTCAAGCAGTTCACGCCCAAGGGCGTGGTGCGCGAGCTGACCATCGCGGTCGACGGCCATCCCTTCCTCCCGCTCTCCAGCGTGCCGGGGCGCCTGGCCGTGGCGCTCCTCGGCATCGGCGCGGCCGCTGCGCTGGCCGGCGCGACCCTGCGCTTCCGCGGCGGCCTGCCGGCGGGCGCGGCGCGGTCGCGCGTGACGCTGGTGCTGCTGCTGGCGATCGCCACACCCGCCGGGGTGGCGCTCTACAGCATCGTCGGCCAGAACACCTACATCCCGCGCAACCTCGGCGCCTCGTTGCCGCCGATCTTCCTGGCGCTCGCGGCGGGGCTGATGGCGCTGCGGCGCCCCTGGGCGGCGCTGGGCACCGCCGCCGTGGTACTCGCGCTGGGGATCGGGACGCTGCGTGCCGTGGACCCGGACCGCGGCCGTCCGCCATACCGCCAGGCCGCGGAGTTCGTGGACGCGCGCGACCACGGCCGCGGAGTGGTGATCGAATACCCCCTCTTCCCCGCCTTCGCCAACACCGACATCGCGCTCGCGCGGCACCTGGAGGCGCATTTCGGCCAAAACCACGAGCTCCGCCAGGTGCGCAACCCCGACAGCCCCGGCTGGGATGGCCTCAACCGCTTCAGGCGGGTATTCGTGGTCACGCCCTGGGACGCCTCGCACCGGGCCGGCGGGGCCCCGCTACCGCCACGGTACGCCGGCCGCTTCCACCTCACGGACATGCACAGCTGGCGCGGGATCGTGCCCGTGGCCGCGTTCGAGTACACGGCCGGGCGAGGCCCGAACTACGACCCGGGGCAGGCGCCCGGGTCGAGCGGTCCGTCGAGCCGGTAGAGCGACACCACGTCGCGATCGCGCATGACCAGCCGCGCCGACGGGTCCGAGCCCGTCCAGCCGGCCTCGGCCGGCTGATCGCCGCGCAGGCTGCCCGGGTAGTTGAACGGCGTGGTGACCACGTAGTCGTAGCCGCCGTCGTTCAGCGCGCTGCGCCACGCGGCACAGCTCTTGATCGGCGTGAACGCCCCGTGCGGTCCGTGATGGGCCACGTACTCCACGCGGTTCGAGAGGTCCTTGCCATAGAGCGGGTACTGGAGGAAGAAGCCGGCGATCCCGATCCGCGCGTCCTCCACGTCGCCGAGCCCAGCGGGCCACGCGCGGCATCGGCTCGAAGTCGGCGTAGCGGCCGCGCAGGTAGTCGTGCTGCACGAACCAGCCGCCCACCACCAGCGCCACGAGCGCCGCCAAAGAGGCGGCGAGCACCGGCCCCCGCCCTGCCGGGGTGGCTCGGCGGCGCAGGAGCGCGAACGCCACCACCACCGCGAGGAACGCCGCTCCCAGCGCCAGCGACACCGCGGCCTCGCGGCCCGACGGGGGCTCGGCGAAGCGCCCCTCGCGCAGGTCCGTGGGCCAGATCGCCGGGTCGAGCTGCGTCACGAGCAGCACCGCCGCGTACAGGCCGAGCAGCACCTGCTGGCGGACCCGGGCGGCGAGCGCGGGCACCAGCGGCAGCAGCACCAGCCCGAGCGCGATTGCGGGCGTGGGATAGCGGAGGTTGAACTTGAAGAAGAGCGGGTCGTCCTCCGTGCCGAGGCCCTGCGGCGTGAAGACGAAGGCCACGGCGCTCACGATCGCCACCACGCCGAGCATCCGCTCCACGCGCGTGCGCCCGGACACGGCCACGGCCACCATTCCCACGGCCGCCAGCCCGAGAAGCGCCCACCAGGCCGGCCCGTAGCCATCGAGCAGGCCCGGCAGGAAGGTGCCCCTCAAGACCCCGGGGGTGCCCGCGTAGTGGATCAGCGAGTAGGTGAGGCTGGTGAGCGGCGGCGAGGGCAGCGCGACCGGCCCGAGCTCCAGGTGCGCGGCGGGCACCGGATTGCCGAAGGCCACCAGGTTGCGGGCGTACCAGAGGACTCCGAGCGCGAGCAGCGCACCGAGCCAGATCGCCGCGGTACGCGCACGGCGGCCCGCCGGCGTGATCGCCACGGCCCCCACGGCCAGCGCCACCAGCGGCACCGCCATGGTGAGCTTGGTGCCGAGCGCGGGGGCGGCCGCGAGCGCGGCGATGGCGCCGGGCACCCCGGTCGGCCCGCCGTTCACGAGCAGCGCTGCCGCGGCCAGCAGCAGCGTGAGTCCCATCAGGTCGTTGTAGGCGCCGCCCGGCTGGGTCTCGACCATGATCGGCGTGGCCAGCAGCAGGCACAGCCCGAGCACGCAGACCGGCCCGCGCCCGTAGGGCCTGCCGAGGCACCAGGCCGCCAACAGGGCCATGCCGAGCCAGCCCACGTTCATGAATACCGACGGGAAGTCGTTCCCGAACCAGAGCATCCCGAGTGCGTGGAAGAGGCCCGACGTGGCGGGGTAGAACGCTGTTCCCGCGCCGGTCTCGAAGAACTGGACGTGGGCGATCGAGGCGTTCTGAACGAAGCTCGCCGCCTGCGGGAGGTGGTACCAGACGGTGTCGGCGCCGGTCATGCCGTGATCGAGCGCCGGCAGCAGCCGGGTGCACCACTCGGCCACCACCACGGCCACGCCCACGGTGGCCACCAGCGCCGGCACGAGCCCAACGCCCGGCGCCTGCGGACTCCCCTCCTCGGCGTGGCGGGCGCCCAGCCGAGCGGCCAGGTGCCGGACGCCCACGCCCACCGCCACGGACGCCAGCGCCACCGGCAGCGCGTAGAGCAGACCCACCAGGCCGAGCACCTGGAGGATCACGATCAGGCCCGCGATCGTCAGCACCAGCCGGACCAGCTCGGCGGGGGCGCCGCTCCAGTCCGGGAGCAGGCTTCTCCGGAGGGCGCCGGCAGCGGTGAGGAGCGGCGCGAGGGTGGCCACCGCCAACAGGAGGCCGAGTCCGTAGCGGGCGACCGTCACAGCCGCGGCACGCTAGCGGCTAGGAGCGGCACACAACGGCAGTACCCGCACCGCTGAGCCGCACGTGCCACGGCACCGGGCTGGCGTCGGCCGGCACGCTCAGCACCGCGGCCTCGCCCGGGTCGAGCACGCGCACGAGCGGGACCAGGAGGGGGCGGTAGAGACTCAGGGGGAAGAAGCGCTCCCCCGGGGCCGCATCGTTCGGCCCGTAGCCGTCCGCGAAGCGGCGCACCCGGATGGTGAGATACCCGCCGGCCGGGGCCCGCAGCGTCACACCGGCGGGCGGCAGAGGCAGCTCGGGACCCTCGCCGGCCGCTTCGAGCGCCACGTCCCGGCAGCCCTCGTGGACCTTGCGGAAGCGCTCGTGAGGTATTCCGGCGAGCCCCACCCCGAGCGCCCTGGTCGACACGATGTCCGCCGCGCGGCGCGCCTCTTCGGGACGGCCGGCGATCTCGCCGGGGCTGTCGGCGGGGGACCCGTTCACCTCGGTGGCCGCGAAATAGCGTTCGGCGGTCACCCCCGGGGCGCGCGTGGGCTCGGCCACGAAGCCGCCCGGCACCTGCGCGCGAGCCAGCTCGAGTGCTCCCAGCGACGGGCCGAGGAACTCCGCCCTCCGGTCGAGGCCGCGAGCCCCGTCCCTCAGGTCCCCCAGCTGTGCGGCCACCACCACCACGAGCGCGATCGCGATCCCGGCTACGGCCGCGCGGGGGATCCGGCGCCGGCCCCATGCCGACGCCATGAGCAGCAGCAGAAACGCCGACCCCGGGTACACGTAGCGGGACGGGATGTCCGCGAACGGTGGCCGGAACAGCACTACCGCCACCCAGTAGCCGAGCACGATCGCGGAGAGCGCCACGACCTGGCGCCACGCCTCCACGCGGCGCACGACGGCGTAGGCCACCGCCAGCACCATCAGGCCCGCCAGCGCCGTCCACAGGCCCGATGCGGCGCCGTATTCGAACCCCGTCAGCGCCGCGACGTTCGCGGCCAGGTAGCGGGTCAGAAGCCGCGGGAGGTCGAGCCACTGGTCGAACAGATGGCTGTCGCCGTACTTGAGCGCCCACGCGGCGTAGAGCGCCAGCGGACCCGCCACCACCCGCGCGAGCCGTCCCACCGGCCGCGGCCCGAGCAGGATCGTGACGATGGCTCCGATCGCGATGACCACGCCGAGGCTTCCGCCAGACAGCGCAACGAGCAGGCATGCCGCGGCGATGAGGTCCCCGCGGCGGTCCTCCCGCTCCAGTGCCAGCAGCATCCCGAGACCGGCGGCGAGCGGGAGCATGAAAACGACCAGCGCCAGCTGGAGCACCACCTCCCATGCCGTGCCGAGGAAGAGCAGCATCACAGCGGGCACCAGCGCCGGCACAGGCCCCATCCGCCGGCGCGCCAGCGCATAGAGCAGGCCCGCGCAGAGCAGGTGCAGCGCCACCACCACAACGCGGTAGGGCCAGTAGGAATCCACCCCGAACAGCTGGAACAGCGTCTTGTAGACGAGCAGCGGCCCCAGGATGATGTGCTCGTTGTAGGGCTCCAGGAAGGTGCTCGCGTCGTGCCCTCCGCGGTACAGCATGAAGTTGAGCTCGTCCTGCGAGACGTTGTGCCGGCGGGTGATCACGAGCACCAGAACCGCAGAGGCCAACATCGCCAGGCCGAGAGCCACGAGCGCGTACTGCTCCACCGACATGCGGCGATTCACGGGTGGGGCTGGTGCGACGAGAGACATCTTTCCGCCGTCGTCATCGTCTCCCAGGGCCTGACCATCCGCAAGCGGCCCTGCAATCGTTATCCCGGTGCTCTGCTAAAAGTTGCCCCCAGTGTTCTCTCGGGGGGTCGCCTTCACCGCTCTCGTGGTGGCTGGCGGGCTTGCCGCCGTGCCTGCCTGTGCACTCGCGCAGGAGCCGGTTGCGAGTGCCGTGCCGCCACCGCCACCGACCACGGCTCTGCCCGCGGCGGCTCCCGCCGCGCCCGTGGCCGAGCCTGAGGCCTCCCCCTGCGCTCCCGCTCCGGAGCCCGAGGACACGCTGACGCCCGTCACGGAGCCTGCGCCGGACCCGGTGGCCACGGCCTCCGCCGAGCAGCCCGGCTCCGGGCCCGTGGCCCACTGCTCCCAGGACGCCGGCGAGAACCAGTACCGCGATCCGTTCGCGAACAGCCCGCCGCCGAAGAGCCAGGGCGGCGCCGACAGCGCCCAGGCCCCCGAGAACACCTCGGACGGGTCGGCCACGGGCGCGTCCACCCTTCAGGAGGACGGCACGGCAGCGCCCCTCGCGGACGACGCCGGGACCGGCTCGGGCCCCGGGCTCCCCAACACGGGCCTCGGCCTCGCCGGGCTCGTGGCTCTGGGAGTGCCGCTCCTGGCCGGTGGGCTTGTCCTCCGCGCGCGCCTCGCCTGAAGCGCCAGGACCGAACTCCACCTAGACTCGAACCGTGGCTCAGCCCTGGATGTCAGTCGTGGTGCCCGCCTTCAACGAGGAGCGGGCGATCGTGGGCACGATCACAGCCCTGCGCTCGTGGCTCGAGGCGAGTGGCCGCACCTGGGAGATCATCGTCGTGGACAACGCCAGCAGCGACTCCACCCCGGCCCTCGTCGAGCCGCACACCGCGGATGAACGCGTCCGCCTCCTCCGCAACGAGGAGAACATGGGCAAGGGCTATTCGGTACGTCGCGGCATGCTCGCGGCCACCGGCGATCTGCGCCTCCACTGCGACGCGGACTGCGCCCCGTCGATCGCCTCGCTCACCAAGATGCTGGATCTGCTCGAGCACGCCGACGTGATCACCGGGTCGCGGCTGGCCGAGGGCGCCGATGTGGGCCAGCGCCAGCCGTTGCGGCGGCGCATCGTGGGCCGCTCGTTCCAGCAGCTCTGCCGGCTGATGCTCGGCGAGCCCACCCGCGACCTGTTCTGCGGCTTCAAGCTCTGGCGCGGGCAGACCGCGGAGGAAGTGTTCTCGCGGGTGCAGATCGACGGCTGGGTGTTCGACGCCGAGGCGCTGGCCATCGGCCGTGCGCTCGGTTACCGCATCACCGAGACCGGCATCGTGTGGAACGACCGGGACGGCTCCCGCCTCTCCATGACGCGCGTGTTCGGACCGGTGCTGCGCGAGCTGATCCAGGCTCGCCGGCAGGTACGGGCCGCGGCGGCCCAGGCGCGCGTCTCCTCGGAGCCGCTCGTGCCCGAGCCGGCCGACCGCCGCCCCTGAGCGCCATGGCCGGCCTGCGGGTACTCGTCACCGGCGGTGCTGGGTTCGTGGGCGCGAACCTGGCGCTCTCGCTCGCCGCGAGCCGGCCGGACTGGGAGATCGTGGCGCTGGACAACCTGCGCCGGCGCGGCTCGGAGCTCAACCTCACGCGCCTCCGCGAGGCGGGCGTGCGCTTCGTGCACGGGGACGTCCGCGCCGTGGACGACGTGCTGGCCGTGGACGAGGTGGACGCGATCGTGGAGTGCTCGGCCGAGCCCTCCGCGCTGGCCGGGCGCGCCGGGGACACCTCCTACGTGGTGGGCTCCAACCTGCTGGGAGCCCAGAACTGCCTCGAGCTTGCCAGGCGCGACTCGGCGCAGTTCGTGTTCCTCTCCACGAGCCGCGTGTACCCCTACGACGCCCTGGACACGGCGGCGTACCGGGAGGAGGACTCGCGCTTCGAGCTCGAGGCCGAGCAGCCGCTGCCGGGCCTGAGCGGCGCGGGAGTGTCCGAGGCCTTCCCGCTCGACGGCCCGCGAACGCTCTACGGCGCCACCAAGCTGGCCGCGGAGCTGCTTGTGACGGAATATCGCGCCGCCTTCGGGCTGCGCACCGTGATCGACCGCTGCGGGGTGATCGCCGGCCCCTGGCAGATGGGCAAGGTCGACCAGGGCGTGTTCACCCATTGGGTGCTGAGTCACTACTTCGGTTGGGATCTGAGCTATATCGGGTATGGCGGCCAGGGCAAGCAGGTGCGGGACCTGATGCACGTGGCCGACGTGATCGCCTTGGTGGAAGACCAGCTCGAACGACCCGACCACTGGGACGGGGTGACCGCGAACGCCGGCGGCGGGCGCGAGGTGAGCCTGTCCCTGCGCGAGACCACCGCCATCTGCGCCGAGCTGACCGGGCGCTCGATCGACGTGGCCGCCGCAACCCAGGACCGCCCCGGCGACGTTCGCGTCTACCTCTCCGACTGCGAGCGGCTCGGGCAGCACACCGACTGGCGGCCGCAGCGCGGCCCGCGCGAGGTGCTCGAGGACATCTTCACCTGGGTCCATGACAACGAGCGCGCCGTGCGTGCGGCGCTAGGCTAGCCCGGCATGGGAATAGCCCTCGTGACCGGCTCGGGCGGCCTCATCGGCTCCGAATCGGTGGCTCACTTCATTCGGTCGGGATTCGACGTGCTCGGCCTCGAGAACGACATGCGGGCGCGCTTCTTCGGGCCCGATGCGTCCACGCACCCGGTCACGGAGCGCCTGGTGCGCCAGTTCCCCGAGTTCCGCTCGCTGAACGTGGACATCCGCGACACCGACGCGGTGGATGCGGTGTTCGCGGAGCACGGCGGGCAGATCGAGCTCGTGGTGCACACCGCGGCGCAGCCCTCGCATGACTGGGCGGCGTCGGAGCCGCTCACCGATTTCGGCGTGAACGCGAACGGCACTCTCAACCTGCTCGAGTCAACGCGCCGCCACTGCCCCACCGCCACGTTCGTGTTCACCTCCACCAACAAGGTCTACGGGGACACGCCCAACTTCCTGCCGCTGGTGGAGCTGGAGACACGCCTGGAGCTGCCGGCCGACCACAGGTACTTCGGCGGCATCGACACGTCGATGACGATCGACGATTCCATGCACTCGCTCTTCGGCGTCTCGAAGGTGGCCGCAGACCTGATGGTTCAGGAATACGGGCGCTACTTCGATATGCCCACCGTCTGCTTCCGGGCGGGCTGCCTGACGGGCCCCAACCACGCCGGGGCGATGCTCCACGGATTCCTGTCCTACCTGATGCGCTGCACCGTCGCCGGTGAGCCGTACACGATTTTCGGTTACGACGGCCGGCAGGTGCGCGACAACATTCACAGCGCAGATCTGGTGCGCGCCTTCGAGGCGGTGCACCGGTCGCCACGGCCGGCGGCGGTCTACAACATCGGCGGCGGGCGCTACAGCAACTGCTCGATGATCGAGGCCATCGCGATCTGCGAGGAGATCTCCGGCCGCAAGCTCGAGTGGACGCTCAGCGACCAGGCGCGCATGGGCGATCACCGCTGGTGGATCAGCGACCTTCACCAGTTCCAGACGGACTACCCCGACTGGGAGCCCGAGTACGACCTGCGCGCCATCCTGAGCGAGATCCACGACCAGAACGTGGAGCGCTGGAGCGCCGCCTCGTGAGGCTCTCGCTGGTCATCCCCGCCCGCGACGAGGAGGGCTCGATCGGGCACACGGTGTTGGGCCTGGCCACGGAGCTCGAGCGCGCGGGCGTGGACCACGAGATCATCGTGGTGGACGACCACAGCACCGACGGCACCGGCGCCGAGGTGGATGCGGTGGCCGCCTCGCGGCCCGCCACGGTGCGCCGGATCCTCTCGCCGTACAGCGGCGGGTTCGGCCTGACGGTGCGTGCCGGGCTCGAGGCCTACCGCGGCGACGCCGTGGCGATCGTGATGGCCGACGGGTCGGACGACCCGAAGGACGTGGTCCGCTACCACCACCTGCTGGAGGAGGGCTACGACTGCGCCTTCGGCTCGCGCTTCCTGCCCGGCTCGGTGGTCACGGACTACCCGAAGCTGAAGCTGGCGATGAACCGGGTGGTCAACGCCGGGATCCGCATGCTGTTCCGGCACGGGTACAACGACACCACCAACGCCTTCAAGGCCTACCGCCGCGAGGTGATCGACAACATCCAGCCGCTCCTGTCGAACCACTTCAACCTCACGGTCGAGCTGCCGCTGAAGGCCTTCATCCGCGGCCACAGCTTCGCGGTCGTCCCGATCTCCTGGCGCAACCGCGCGGCCGGCGAGTCCAAGCTCGGCCTGCGCGAGATGGGCAGCCGCTACCTGTTCATCGTGCTCTACGCGTTCCTGGAGCACCACCTCAGCCGCGGGGACTACCGGCGTCCCGGCTTCGACCCGCGCGCCGGCCATGGGCACGCGCCCGTGCTGCAGGGGCAGCCGGGCGACCGGCAGACGCCCACCGCCGGACCCACCGAGTAGTGGACACCCCCGTCGCCGTCGTCATCCCGAACTGGAACGGGAGGCGCTGGCTGCCCGACTGCCTCGAGTCGATAGCCGCCCAGACGCTTGCGCCGGCCGAGGTGATCGTGGTGGACAACGGCTCCACCGACGGTTCGCTCGAGCTCCTGCGTGAGAGCCCCGGCGTGCGTGTGGTGAGCCTGGGCAGCAACACCGGCTTCGCGTTCGCGGCCAACCGCGGCGTGGAGGCGGCGGAGAGCGAGTTGGTGGCGCTCGTCAACACCGACATCGTGCTCGCGCGGGACTGGCTCGAGCGCATGGCCCGTACGCTCGAGTCGGACCCGGGCGCGGCGTCCGTGGCCTGCAAGATGGTGGATCTGCACCACCCCGAGCTGCTCTACGACGCGGGCGACGTGCTGCGCCGCGACGGCGCATGCGAGCAGCGCGGGCGCTTCGAGCGCGACGACGGCCGCTTCAACCAGCCCGGCGAGGTGTTCGGAGCGTGCGCCGGTGCCGCGCTCTACAGGCGCTCCGTCGTGCTCGCCGCCGGCGGCTTCGACGAGCGCTTCTTCACCTATCTCGAGGACGTGGACCTGGCGCTGCGGCTGCGGCTCGCCGGCTGGGGCTGCCGCTACGAGCCGGTGGTGGCCCTCCACGCCGGCGAGGGCTCGTCCGTGCGCCTCTCCGACCCCCTGCACTTCTGGGTCGAGCGCAACACCCTCCTGCTGCTCGCCAAGGCGTTTCCCGCCCGCTGGCTCCCGCTGGTGGCCTACCGCCAGCTCGGCTGGGCCGTGCACGCGCTGCGCCGGCGGCGCCTCGGCGCCCACCTGCGCGGCGCGCGGGCCGCGCTGCCGCTCCTGCCCACGATGCTCCGGGAGCGGCGTGCGCTGCGGCGCGCCGCCCGCGTCTCGATGGACGAGGTTGTGCCCTCCCGCCCTATACGGGGCACCCAGGCGGGCGGCCACCGCTCGCGCCACGCGACGGCCGGCTAGGGGCCCGCGGTGCTCTCCCTGTTCGTGAGCTACTCCGGCCGCTTCGGCGGCGGAGAGCGCCTGCTGCTCGACTGCGCGGCGGCCCTGGAGGGCGACCGCGTGCTCGCCTGCCCGCGCGGCCCGCTCGCGGACAGCGCGGCGGCGGCAGGCCTGCGGGTGGTCCCTCTGCGCGAGCACCCCCTGGAGCTGCGCGGCTCGCCGCGGGCCGGAGCCGGCGCCGTGCTGGGGCTGGGCTCCCATGCGCTCGAGACACGCCGGCTGGTACGGAGCGTGGGCCCGGACCTGCTCCTGGCCTGGGGCATGCGCTCGGCGATCGCGCTGGGCGCGGCGCCGCTCGGCGCGGCCCGGCCGGCGCGAACGGTCTTCCAGCACAACGACCTGCTCCCCAGCCCCACCGTCGGGCGGCTCGTGCGGGCCGTGGCCGGCCGCTACGACCGCGTTGTGGCGCTCTCGGGCGCGGTCGCGCACGACCTGGACCCCTCAGGGGCCCTGGGAGAGCGCCTGCGCGTCTGCCACCCCGGAGTGGACCTGGAGCGCTTCTCGGGGCTCCCAGAGCCGCAGAACCCCGGTCAGGCGCTCCTGCTTGGGGCGATCGTCGACTGGAAGCGCCCGGATCTGGCGCTCGAGGCCGTGGCGATCGCCTCCCGTGAGTTCCCCGGCCTGCGCCTGCGGGTGGCCGGTGCGCCGCTCGCCGGAGGCGGTGAGGAGCTGCTGCGCGGCCTGCGCGCCCGCAGCGAGCGCCCGGATCTGGCCGGGCGCGTGGAGCTCAGCGGCCCCATGGACGCCGCCGACGCCCTGCGCGACGCGTCCTGCCTGTTCCACTGCGCGGACAGCGAGCCGTTCGGGCTCGTGGTGCTCGAGGCGCTCGCCGCGGGACGACCGGTGGTGGCGCCGGCGTCAGGCGGTCCCGCGGAGCTGCTCGACGACGGCGTGGGGCGGCTGTACCCGCCCGGCGACGCGCGGGCCGCGGCCGCACGGCTCGTCGAGGTGCTGGGAGACCCCGCCCTCGCCGCCACGCTGGGCGCCGAGGGCCGCCGCCGCGCCCAGGCCCGCTACGGCCTCGAGAGCGCCGGCGCACGCTGGCGCGACGCCGTCACCTAGGCGGCGCTCAGCCGGCCCGCGGGACGCGCAGCTCGGGCTGCTCGTCCACCGACCCGGTGGAGCGCAGGCGGACCGCGGGGTGCCGCACAAGCGGCCAGTCGCCGCGCTTCTCGTCGAGCCGGAACCGGCCCAGCACCACCAGGGTGCGCAGCCCGTACTCGACGCTGCGGGTGAACGAGACGCTGGACGCCTCGAGGAAGTAGCGCGTGGGGATGGCGATCTCGTGCACCCGGGCTCCGCGCCGCACCAGCTGGGCGAAGATCTCCTGGTCGAACACGAACCCGTCCGAGTTCCGCAGGAACGCGATCTCGCGCAGGATGTCAGCGGAGAAGGCCCTGTAGCCGGTGTGGAACTCCGAGAAGCCCGTCCGGAAGGCGCGGTTCTCGATCCAGGTGAGGAAGCGGTTGCCGACCCACTTCCAGCGCGGCATGCCGCCGGCGATCGCCTCGTCCTCGAGCAGCCGCGATCCGATCACCACGTCGGCCTCGCCGCGCTCGATCGGGCGCACCATCTTGCTCACCAGCGTGGGGTCGTACTGGTTGTCGGCGTGCACCATCACCACGATGTCGGCGCCGTCGAGGATGGCCCGGGTGTAACAGGTCATCTGGTTGGCGCCGTACCCACGGTTGCCCGGGTGGCGGATCACCTCGAAGCCCTCCTGGAGCGCCACGCCCGTGGTGTCGTCGGGGCTGGCGTCGTCCACCAGCAGCGCGCGGTCGGCCGCGCCCACCGGGATCTCCTTTGCGACCGTGGGAATGGTCGCCGAAGCCTTGTATGCCGGCAGCACGATGTGCACCTTGGTGGGCCCGCCGCGGTCCGGCACGAGCTTCTGCAGCGGCTCGCGCGGCTTGACCTTGTGGGCCAGGATCACGCGCTCGTCGCCGAGGCTCGCCGTGATCGAGCGCCTGTTCCCGAGAGCGCCGGCCAGCAGCTTGGCCGCAGATCCGATCGGGCCGCCGCGCTCCGCCATCCCGTTGAGCCAGTAGCCCGCCGTGAACGTGCGGACGAGCGGGCCGTCCTCCGAGATCACGAGGCCGCGTGACGCCAGCAGCTCGCGGAGCGTCTTGCGCGGCAGCAGGCACATGTGGGCGGGGATGTAGCCCCACCACTTCGATCCGGCGATCTGGGCGGTACGGGACGAGGGGTCCGGGGTGACCACGCAGAGCACGCCGCCGTCGGCGAGCAGCTCGTAGCAGCGGTCGAGCGCCCCGACCGGGTCCTCGAGGTGCTCGATCAGGTCGGCGAGCATGATCACGTCGAAGCGGCGCGGGCCGGGATCGAAGCTCTCGAGCGGCACCTCCTGCACATCGAGCCCGAACGTCTCGCGGGCATGCTTGGCGGCGTCCGCCGACAGCTCGAGGCCGGTGGTTTCGTAGCCGCGCTTGCGTGCCTCGTCCAGGAGCACCCCGTGGCCGCAGCCCACGTCCAGAAGGGAGCCGTGCGCCACGTAGCCGCCCACCTGGTCGAGCAGCCGGCCGGCAGTGGCGCGGCGGCCCTCCTCCTCGACGAGGTAGTCGGAGTCGCTCATGTCGCGATACAGCTCGTGGAGCGCGTCGCCGCCGGGCAGCGACGGCTGCTGCACCGTGGCGCACTCGCGGCACACGTACAGATCGCCGTGCTGGCCGGTGCCGTGGTAGGTCGGGGAGAAGCTCTCGGGCGAGGGCCCGCCCGGCGTGCCGCGGAAGCGAAGCTCGAGCGGTCCTGAGCAGATCCGGCAGTGGCCGGCGGCAGCGTTCATGGACGGATCACCCTAGGAAGGTCGAGGAAATTGATCATGTTCTGAGCTCTCAGAGCCCGGCGCGCCTGGCGAGCCGGGCGGTGCGGAGCACGGGGCGCGGGCGGCGCGGCTGGGCGTCCTCGACTGCGAGGGCGCTCTCCACCTGACGGGGTAGCTCTCGCTTGAAGACTGACGTGTCGAAGCGGGCGGCGTTGCGCACGCAGGCCTCCGGATCCACCGCGGCGTCGTCGAAGCCGGCCACCGCGGCGGCGAGCTCGTTGGGCCCGCCCGCCCAGAAGCAGCCGGTGGCTCCATCCACGACGGTTTCGAGGGTGCCGCCGCCGCGAACCGCGATCACCGGCCGGCCGGCGGCCTGGGCCTCCACGGCCGCGATGCCGAACTCCTCGACCGCGGCCACCACGAGGCCGCGACTGGAGCTGAGCAGGCGCGCCGCCTCGGGGTCGCTCACCCGTCCCACGAACTGGATCGTGGGCCCGGAGATGCGCCGCAGCGCCCGCGCCTCGGGCCCGTCGCCGCAGATCACGAGCGGAAGCTTGAGCTTGTTGAAGGCCTCGATGGCCACGTCGATGCGCTTGTGCGGCATGAGCTCGGAGAGCACCATGTAGTGGTCCCCCACGGGTCCCGGCTGGAAGCGGCTGGTCTCGACGGGCGGATAGACCACCACCGAGTCGCGGTTCCAGTAGTTCCGGATCCGGGCCTGGGTGGTGCGCGAGTTCGTGATGTAGCGATCCACGCGCTGCGCGGCGATCCAGTCCCATTGGCGCCAGCGCCGGAAGATCACGTCGAGAACGGCGCGAGACGGCGCGAGCCTG
Organism: uncultured Thermoleophilaceae bacterium; assembly: GCA_963811055.1. GTDB lineage: Bacteria > Actinomycetota > Thermoleophilia > Solirubrobacterales > Thermoleophilaceae > JACVRW01. The sequence goes on along the minus strand of CAWEPQ010000021.1, from coordinate 21,677 downwards.
CCGGCCAGCGTGCGGTCGCGGTCGCTCCAGGCGTAGCGGAACGGGTTGTGGCAGTAACAGACGTGGGTGGTGCGCTCGTCGCAGATGATCGCGTGCGCCCAGGCGCTCGAGCTGGACACCACCAGGTCGTACTCCGAGAAATCGAAGGACTCGATGGCGGCCGGGTAGAGCGGCAGCAGGGCGCGGAAGGTCCGGGCGGTGGGACCGACTCGCTGGAGGAACGAGCTGTGCACGTTGCGCTGGGCAAAGCGCCCCTCGGTGCCGTCCTCGTTGTAGACAGCCGTATAGATGTCGGCCTCCGGCCAGACATCGCACATGGCAAGGAAGACCCGCTCCGCTCCCCGCAGATCCAGCAGGAAATCGTGGACGAGTGCGACCCTTGGACGGCTGGCGTCCTGGACTCCGACGACGGTCGGCATGTAACCCAGTCTATGAGTAGGAGAGGAATGCCGCTACGTACAACCGCTCTGCTAGGAATCGACCGGTGCTGGTAGCGATCAACGCCCGCGCCACCGCACGCCGGGAGATCGGAGGGGTGGAGCGCCTGGCCCACGAGATGGCGCGGCGCCTGCCGGCGCTGGCGCCCGGCCGCTACCGGGTCTGCCGCCCTCCGGCGGCCTTCGCCCACCGCGCCGGCCACCTCTGGGAGCAGCTGGTCCTGCCGGCGGCGCCCGGTGCCCGCCTGATCTACTGCCCGGCCAACCTGGCGCCTCTGGCATCGCGCAGGAACGTGGTGGTGATCCACGACGTGGCGCCGCTGCGGGAACCCGAGTGGTACAGCCCTGTCTACTCCGGCTACCAGCGCCGGGTCCTCCCCGCCCTCGCTCGGCGCGCGCGGCTCGTGATCACGGTCTCGGAGTTCTCGCGCTCGGAGATCGTCAGCCGGCTGGACGTGCCCGAGGACCACGTCCGCGTGGTGCCCAACGGCGTGGACGAGCGCTTCTCCCCTGCCGCGGACGCCAACGCGGCCCGGCGCGCGCTGCAGCTCGACCGGCCCTACGTGCTGGTGGTGGGCAGCAGGATCGCCCGCAAGAACCTCGCGGTCCTCGAGGGGGCGGCCGCCCGCCTCCGGGAGCAGGGCGTGGACCTGGTGGCGGCGGGATCGGGGCGCGGCTACATGCGCGCCGAGGGCGGTCTGGCCATCCGCGAGCTCGGATATGTGCCCGAGGAGCTCCTGCCGGGGCTCTACAGCGGCGCGTCGGCGCTGGCCATGCCCTCGCTTTACGAGGGCTTCGGGCTGCCCTGCATCGAGGCCATGGCGTCCGGCACCCCCGTGGTGGCGGCCGACCGCGGCGCCCTGCCCGAGGTGTGCGGCCCCGCGGCGCTGCTCGTGGACCCCACCGACGGCAGCGCGCTGGCCGACGCCCTCAGCGCCGCCGTGAGCGATCCGGAGGTGGCCGACGGGCTGGTCCGAGCCGGGATCGAGCGCGCCGCGCTCTACTCCTGGAGCCGAACGGCGGAGCTCACCGACGCCGCGATAGGGCAGCTGCTGGCCCAGGGCTGATCCGGGGCCTGGAGCCGCGCCATGTGGGAAGCTTTGGGGGTGCTCGCGTCCAGGTCCACGCACGACGTCCTGAACCAGGCGCCCCCGCTCGCGCCGTACAACGTGTTCGAGGCAGATCTGCCCATGCGCGAGGCGCTCGAGCGCGAGGGCGGCGGCTGGGGCGTGGACCGGCTGCGCGACACCGGGGAGCTGGCCGGCAGCGTGGAGGCCATCGAGCACTCGGAGCGCTGCGAGCGCAACGAGCCGCGGCTGCGGACCCACGACCGCTACGGCCACCGAATCGACGAGGTGGAGCTCGATCCCTCCTGGCACTGGCTGCTGCGCCAGGCCGTGGAGCGCGAGATCCACTCGCTGCCCTGGCGCGACCCGCGCTCCGGAGCGCACGTGGTGCGCGCCTCGCTCATGTACACCTGGAGCCAGGTGAACGCCGGGGTCATGTGCCCCGTGTCGATGACCTACTCGGCGATCCCGGCGCTGCGCGAGGCCCCCGACCTCGCCGAGGAGTGGGAGCCGCGCCTGACCAAGCCGAGCTACGAGGACGGCGCCCTCTCCGGGATGGCGATGACCGAGAAGCAGGGCGGGTCCGACGTGCGCGCCAACACCACCGTGGCGGAGCCCGCCGGCGACGGCACGTACGAGATCACGGGCCACAAGTGGTTCTGCTCCTACCCCTCGTGCGACATCTTCCTGACGCTGGCCCAGACCTCCTCGGGCCTCTCCTGCTTCCTGATCGAGGGCAGCGACCCGGGCTTCCGCATCCAGCGGCTCAAGGACAAGCTCGGCACGCGCTCGCTCCCCTCGTCCGAGGTGGAGTTCCAGGGCGTGCGCGGCCGGCTCGTGGGCGAAGAGGGCCACGGGGTGCGGACGATCGTCCGGATGGTCAACCACACGAGGCTCGACTGCCTGATCGGGTCCGCCTCGGCCATGCGCTGGGGTCTGGCCCAGGCGGTGCACCACGCCCGCCACCGCTCGGCGTTCGGCAGGCTGCTCGCCGAGCAGCCGCTGATGCAGAACGTGCTGGCCGACCTGGCGATCGAGTCCGAGGCCGCCACCGCCACCGCGATGCGCGTGGCCCGCGCCTACGACGAGCAGGACGCGCCGTTCCGGCGCTTCGCCACCGCAGTCATGAAGTACTGGGTCTGCAAGCGCGCGCCCCAGCACGCCCTGGAGGCGCTCGAGTGCCTCGGCGGCAACGGCTACGTGGAGGAGTCGGGACTTCCGCGCCTCCTGCGCGACTCGCCGCTCAACTCGATCTGGGAGGGCTCGGGCAACGTGGCCGCGCTCGACGTCCTGCGCGCCACCATCAAGGAGCCCGAGGGCCTACCCGCCTTCATCGCCGAGTGCGAGCTGGCCCGCGGCGCGGATGCCCGGTTGGACGCTCACCTGGACCGGCTGGGCGACCAGGCCCGGGACCCGGAGTTCGAGGCGCGCCGGCTGGCCGGCGACCTGGCGCTCGCGCTCCAGGCCAGCCTGCTCGTGCGCAACTCCCCGCCGGCCGTTGCCGACGCGTTCTGCGCCGCACGCCTCGAGGGCGGCGGACGAGTGTTCGGCGCGCTGCCCGCCGGCGTGGACGCGGGCGCGATCGTTGATCGCGCCCTGAGCGTCTAGCGCTAGTACTTCTTGGCGGCGCTCTTGTACGCGGCCAGCAGCGGCGTGGCGCTGAACACCGTGCCGTTGCAGGGCACGGAGAGCAGGCCGGCGTACTGGAAGGTCGGATCCGTGCCGCCGTTGTCGCACGACACGGGCGCGTAGGCCGAGCCCCAGGCGTACCAGAACGCCTTCTTCACACGCAGCTTCTTCTTGGTGGCGAACGCCTTGTAGGTGGCCTTCAGACGCTTGCGCTGCTGGGCGGCGCTGACCTCGAGGCCGAAGTAGTCGTTCTTGCTGTTGAGCTTGCCCTTGGACCCGAGGAAGGTGAACTCGGTCACGTAGATCGGCTTGCGGCCGTCCTTGTAGCGCTTCATCACCTTGCGGTGCTCCTCGAGCGCGTCCACGTAGGCCCCGACCGTCTTGTTGAACGGATGGACGGCCGCGACGTCGAAGTACTTGCGGATGCCGCGCTTGTAGAAGGCGGCCTGGTCCTGCCAGCTGAACGTCTTCTTGCCGCTCTCCTGGAGGAAGCTGGCCAGCCCGGCGGCCACGACCTTGGCCTTGCGGTCGCCCTTCTTGACGGCCTTGTAGCCGGCCTTCAGCATCTTCGGGTAGTACGCCCGGTAGTTCTTGACGTTCAGGAAGTAGCTGGCGGAGGGCTCGTTCCAGATCTGCCACTCGCGGATCGGGCGCTTGGGGATCGCCGGGTTGGCGGTCCAGAAGGCGCCCTTGGGCCCGTAGCGGGCGATCAGGGCCCCGATGAAGTCCTGGAGGTCCGACAGCCTGCGGGGCGGGTAGATCGAGTAGTCACCGCGGTCCGGGCGTGTGGACGCCCATCGCGGCGTGGCCTGGATCGTGGCGAGGATCGTGAGGCCGTGGCTGGCCGACAGGCCGACCTGGCGATCGAGCCCGGTCCAGTTGTAGGTGCCCTTCGCGGTCTCCACGTTGGTCCATGCGAAGAGCGAGCGCACCGACTCCACTCCGGAGTCGTGCATCAGCTCGTACATGTCGTCGCGCTGCGGCTGCGAGAGGTTGTTCGGCGGCAGGAAGTCGATCGCGCCGAAGAAGCCGCGAGGCGCCTTGGCATGGCCGGCGGCCGGCGCGGCCATGAGGACCGCGAGCGCGCAAATGAGCAGGGTCAATGAGAGTTGTGAGCGGCGAAGCACGTCGGAGACAGTAACAAGGGGATCCGGCCAAAGTTGCACTATCGCCTGACCGCGCGCTCGGTCCCGCGCTAAGGTCGCTCGGTCGATGCCGTCCCTCTCCCCCCTTGATTTGCAGGCATTTCCCGGCCTCGCCGCCTATTGGACGCTCCGGCGATGAGCAGGCCTCCGGTGGCGTTCATCGCCTGGACCGCCACCCCCGGACGGGCCGTGGACATAGCCGGAGCCCTCGGCGGCGAGGCTCGCCCATTCAACGCGCTCGGCCTCGTGGACCGCCGCGTCATACCGCTTCGCTATCTGCTCGACTCGCTGCGAACGGTCGGGTACTTGATCCACCGCCGCCCGCGTGCCGTGATCGCCACCCACCCGCCGCTGTTCCCGGGCCTGATCGCCTACGCCTACTCGCGGGTGGCGCGGGCTCCGTTCGTGCTCGACAGCCACATCTCGGCGTTCGGGCTCATGAACGACAGGCTGTCCGAGGTCATGCTGCCCGTGCATCGCTGGCTGGCGCCCCGTGCCGCGGCGGTGCTCGTCACCGACGACGAGCTGGGCGCAATCGCACACTCGTGGGGAGCGCGCCCGGCAATCGTGCACGAACCCCCGCTGGCCTGGCCCGTTGCCCCGGCCGCGCCGCTCCGGGAGCGCCCCCGCGTGCTGTTCGCCGGCACCTTCCAGCGCGACGAACCGGTGGCCGAGGTGATGGAGGCGGCGCGCGCCCTGCCCGAGCTCGACGTGCACATGACCGGCGACCTGCGCAGGTGCCCGCCCGAGCTGCGTGCCGGTGCGCCCCCGAACGTGAAGCTGTTGGGTTTCCTACCAGGGCGCGAGTTCGCCCGGGCGATCGAGGGGGCCGACATCGTGCTCTCGCTCAGCACCGAGCGGGTTTCCGTGATGCGCACCGCATACGAGGCGGTGTACGCGGCCCGCCCGCTCGTAGTGCCGGATCGCCCCCTGCTGCGCCAGATCTTCCCGTTTGCCGTCTACGTGGACGTGACGCCGGAGGCCATTGCCGCCGGCCTGCGAGGCGCCGTGGCCCGCCACGCCGAGCTGCTTCGGGCGGCCACGAGCGCCCGCGAGCTGCAACAGGAACGCTGGCGCGAGCAACTCACGGAGCTGCGGGGGCTGGTGGAGGGCCGCTAACCCCGCTCGGGCAGCTCAGGACAGCACGAACTCCGGCACGTCGGGCAGTTCCTCGGCCCGCAGTCCGGCCGCCCGCTCCAGGTCTGCCAGCTCCAGCTCGTCGGCGTCCTTCGTCACCGCCAGCCCGCGGCGCTCCAGCTCCGCGGCGATGTGGGTCTGATGGTCGTCCACGTGCTCCTTCAGGTGTCCCCGGCGCGGCACCAACACCGGGGTGCGCCCCAGCTCGAGCGCGCTCAGGGCCGCGCCCATGCCGGAATGGGCGACGAGCACGTCGGAGTCGCGGATGGCCTGCTCGACCTCTGCGGAGGGCACGTACGGCCGGCCGGCCACCGGCAGGCCGGTGAGATCGGTGGAGCCGGTCTGCCAAAGCACCTCCGCGTCGGGCGGCAGGATCCTGAGCAGCCTCTCCACCAAGCGGCGGAAGCCGTGCTCCATGGTGCCGAGCAACACCACCACCCGGCGTATTTCGATGTGGCCCTGCGCCGGCGCGGGCCGGAAGCCGTCGAGGACGGACCCCGCGTAGCGCCAGCGCTCGTCGGCCCATGAGGGATACTGCGTGTAGAGCTTCATGCCGGGGATGTGGCTCGTGATCCGTCCGGTCATGGACGGGCCGTCGCCACGTGCGGCACTCTCGATGAAGTGGCACTCGATTCCCCGGGCGCGCGCCAGCGGCATGAACGACAGCGCGATCGCCGATCCGGTGCTCAGGATGCGAGTGTACGAGCCGTCGCGCAGCACACGCGCCGCCAGCAGGGTGTTGCGAGCGACGCTCCCGGGGTTGCGCGAGCCCACGTAGCGCGCCCACTCCACGCGCTCGCCCTCGAGGAGGGACCGGCTCTGCGGGGAGTCGAACGTCACCCAGAGTGGGGAATCGCCCACGTCGGGAATACGGCGGCGCAGGCGCTGAAGCTCCTTGAGGTGGCCGCCCGTCGAGCAGACGAGCAGGATCGACACGATGGTGCGAGGATACGAGACCTGCATGAGGCGAGCCGGATGCCCGCCTTTCGTGCCCGGTACGCGCCCTTGCACCTGTACCCCGCCGAAACAGGTTGTGGTCTACTAGGTGAGGTCGTCTGCCGTCCGAATCCTAGAAACGATGAATGAGAGTCAGAGCCGCTCCGCGGAGCCCAGCGGACCCCGGACCACGTCGGAGCGTCCGGCGCAACCGCACCTGCTCTCACGCCTCCAACTGCCGCGGCCCTTTCCGCAGCGAGACCGCAGTCGCGACCGTGCCTTTCGCAGGTCCCTGCTCGGAGCCGACCTCGTGGCGGTGGTCGTCTCGGCGCTCGTCGCGCTCGCCGCTGCCGACGAGGGCGTCACGCTTGCCGTGGCGCTGTACGCGCTGATCTTCGCCGGGCTGACCGGCCTGGCCGGCCTGTACGACCGTGACCGCCTCGTGCTCAGCCGAAGCGTGCTCGACGAGGTTCCTTCGATCGTTCAGCTGGCGAGCGTTGCCGCGCTCGGGTTTTGGTTGCTCGAGGACCTGGCCTGGTCCACAGACGTGGGTGCCGGACCAGTGGGGCTCCTCTGGGTGATATCGAGCGTGACCGTGATCCTTGGGCGCGCCCTGGTGCGCACGGCGCTCGGGCGTGTGCTGCCAGCCGAGCGCTGCCTCGTGATCGGCGGCGACGACGAGGCGGAGACGCTGGCCACGCGTCTGGCATCGAGCGGGCGGCTCAACGCCGAGGTGGTGCTTCGGCTGCCGCTCACACGCGAGGGGCGCGAGCAGGAGCGCTGGCTCGTACGCGGGTCCTCGCTCGAGGACTTGGTCGAGAAGAACGGCGTGGAGCGCGTGATCGTGGCTCCGGGCCCCCAGGACGACAGCGATGACGTGCAGGACACCGTACGCAAACTCGAGGCCGCCGGCATGCGCGTCAGCCTGGTGCCCCATCTGATGGACATCGTCGGTCCCTCGATGCAGCTGGACGACGTCGACGGGATCAGGTTGGTGGGCGTGGCGCCCTACGGCCTCAGCCGCACCGCCGCGTTCGCCAAGCGCACGTTCGACTTCGTCCTAGCCATAGTGCTGCTGGTGTTGTTCGCTCCCCTGTTCGCCGCAGTCGCTATCGCCATCAAGGTCACCTCCCCGGGGCCGGTCTTCTTCCGACAGCTCCGCACCGGGCGCGACGGCCGGCCGTTCCGCATGATCAAGTTCCGGACCATGCAGCAGGACGCCGAGGCCAAGAAAGAGGAGCTGCTCGAGCTGAACGAGGCGGCCAGCCTCTTCAAGATCTCTAATGATCCGCGCGTGACCCCTGTAGGACGCTGGCTGCGGAAGACGTCGATCGACGAGCTGGCCCAGCTACTCGACGTGGCGCGTGGGACCATGAGCCTCGTCGGCCCGCGGCCCTTCGTGATCGACGAGGAATCGCTGTTCACCGAGAGCTGGCATCGCTGGCGCTACCACCTTCGGCCCGGCATGACAGGGCCCTGGCAGGTGCTCGGATCTACCCGGGTCCCGCTCGAGGAGATGGTCAAGCTGGACTACCTCTACTGTGCGGACTGGACCCTCTGGGGAGACGTGAAGATCTTGGCCCAGACCGCCGCCTACCTGTTCCGCCGGGAATCCGGGGAACACATCTCGGCCACGAGGTGAGCGCGACGACGGGTCAGACCACGGTTCTTGTGACCGGCGGAGCCGGGTTCACCGGCTGCGTGCTGGCCGAGCGTCTACTCGACAACGGGTTCGCGGTACGCGTGCTCGACCGGCTCTGGTGGGGCGAGGAGCCGCTCGCGGCCGTTCGCGATCGCATCGAGCTGATCGAGGCGGACGTGCGAGACATGCCCGAGTCCGCCCTGGACAACGTGGACATGGTGGTCCATCTGGCCGCCCTCTCGAACGATCCGACAGCCGAGCACGACCCGGTGGCCAACTGGGAGATCGGCGCCGTGGCCACCGAAGAGCTGGCCAAGGCATGCGTGGAGCGCGGCATCAAGCGCTTCGTGTTCACGTCGTCGGCATCGCTGTACGACGGGCTTCCCGAGGGCCTCCACGACGAAACCGCCACCGTGACCCCCTCCGGCCCCTACGCCACCGCCAAGCGCTACGCCGAGGAGCGCCTGCTCGAGCTGGTCCCGGCCGGCCTCGAGCCCGTGATCCTCCGCAACGGCACTCTCTACGGGCACAGCCCGCGGATGCGCTTCGACCTCGTGGTCAACACGTTCCTCAAGGACGCGCTCCTTCAGGGCGAGCTGTTCCTGCACGGGGGTGGCTGGATGTCGCGCCCCCTGGTGGACGTCCGTGACGTGTCGGAGGCGATCATCGCCGTGCTGAAGGCCCCCAGGGAGGCCGTGAGCGGCGAGATCTTCAACATCCTGCACTCCAACCACCAGGTCCGGGAACTGGCCATGGACGTGGCCGGCTCGCTCCGGATGCTCGGCAGGGACGTGGAGCTCACCGAGGTGCCCGCCCCCTCGCTCAACCGCACCTATGCCCTCTCCAACTCGAAGCTCACGAAGCGCGTGGGCTACATCCCCCGCCACTCGGTGCTTGACGGGATCCAGCACATGCTCGCCCACCTCCCGCTCGACGATCCCTCGGCGCTCAGCGATCCGCGCTACTACAACCTGCGCTGGCTCCAGCTGCTCGAGGAGACATCGGTGGGCGGCGACGGCCAGTCGGGCTAGCGCTCCGGGGGCACCCTGATGCGCTTCGTGATTGCCGAGGACCGCGCGACCCATCTGGTCGGCGCGAAGGTGGCCCTACTGAGTCTCCGCGCCAACGCTCCCAGCCTCGAGCTCTCTGTGCATACCTCCGATCCCGCGTTCTCGGACTGGTGCGCGCGCCGCATCGACGTGGAGGTCGAGCCGATTCCCGTACGCGGCGTGTCGGGCTGGGACGTGAAGCCCGGCGTGCTCCTGCACCACCTCGCGGCCGGCGCGCCGGAGGTTGCTTGGTTCGACGCGGACCTTCTTTGTACGACCGACCCGCGGGCGCTCACGCGAGGGGGTCCGAGCACGGAGCTCGTGGCCACGGAGGAGATGCCGCTCGGCCAGCACCGCGGGGGAAGCCATAGGGCTGTGGCCTGGGGCCTGGAGCCCGGCCGCGAACTTGTCACCACCGTGAACACAGCCTTCGTGAAAGTCACTCCGGACCACGTCGAGCTACTCGGGGCCTGGCAGGAACTGCTGGCACGACCGGAGTACCAGGCGGCGCAGCGGCGGCCCTGGAACGAGCGTCCGATGCACCTCGTTGGTGACCAGGAGGTGCTCACCGCCCTGCTTGGCTCCGCCGCTTCGCGAGCGTGCCGCTCCGCCTGCTGCGCCAGGGCGCTGAGATCGCCCAGTGCTCCGGTCCGGGCGGGTACTCACCCGGCGCCCGCGTACGCCGCGCGCTCGCCCGCCAGGCGCCGCCGCTGATCCACGCCATGGGCAGGAAGCCCTGGGAGGCCGCCGCCCTGCCGGGCGCCCGCGGGGCTTACGAGCGCCTTCACGCCGCGCAGAGCCCGTACACGCTCGCGGCACGGCGCTACTCCGCCGAGCTCGAGGAGTCCGCCCCCTGGCTCGGACGCCGTCCGCCCCGCGGCCCGGCGGCGCTCAGCCTCGCGGAGTACCCGCTCGCCGTGTTCGACACGGCGGTGCGCAGGGCGCGCGGTGTGCTGGGTATCGCGCGCTTCGCGCGGACCTAGCCGCGGGCCAGCAGGCGCGCTTGCCCATGCGCATGCCCGCCACGATGAACGACCGCAACGAGCGCGAGGTCTCCAGCGACAGGTGCCGCGGCTCGCCCGGAGCCTTGCGGGCCCAGCCCCACCAGCCGTCCTGGATGCGCATCTCGGTGAACGAGGGGTGCTGTTTGACGATCAGCTCGAATACGGCGCGAAGGTGCGGCTCGTTGCGCTCGGCTGCCGACATCGGCGCGATGTTCATGACCCCGATCGTGTCGCCCTCGTGGGAGGAGAACGTCCAGTCCAGGTCGTCCATCAGAAGCCAGCCGCCTGGCCGCAGCAGCTTCTCGATCAGCACGACGGCCAGCCCGTCGGTGGTCCAGTCCTTCGAGCCGTCGAGATAGCAGAAATCGTATAGCGGCTCGCAGTTGCCGGCGGCGTCGGAGCGCGCCTCCACCTGCTTCTTGAGGAACCAGGTGTACGTGCTGGCGCTGCGGTCGACGCTCGCCATCCGCGACAGGCCTATGCGCTCGAGCAGCTCCTCGGCCGTGGGATCCTCGAAGCGGATCGCCGACGACTCGACCGTCGTGAGCGAGCCGCCCCCGTTCTCCTCCAGCGCCGCCGCGATGTACGCGCTCGATACGCCATGCGCGGCCCCCAGCTCCAGCACCGCTGCCGGCCGCGTGCTGCGCACGTGGTCGTACACGATCCGTCCCTGGGCGGGCGACATGAAGGGCACGCCTTCCACGGCGGCGGCAACCGCTTCGTAGTCCACTCGTCCGATCCTAGACTCGGGGCGCGCTGCCCTATGACGCCGCGGCCACCGGCCGCGGCGCCGGGTGAGGTACCCACTCGGGGCGCGGGGCCGGCTTTCCGCCGATCGCGAACGCCGCGGTTATCCAGATCAGTGGCGCTATGCCCGTGAAGGTGAAGTACGGCTCCACGGAGTGCATCGGCACCAGCAGGGCCGCCCCTACAAGGGTGGCCCGCGCCGCCGCTCTGGTCACGGCGTCGGGGTCGCCGCGCACGCGCAGCGCGGCTCCCACGAGCGCCGCCATGAGGCCCACGAACAGCACCAGCAGCGGCAACCCGCCGCGCATGAGCAGCGTGATGTACATCGACTCGGTGTAGTTGAACACCAGATTCGGTGCGGCGTCGGGGCCGTACCCCGTCCACCACTTGCCGTCGGACACGATCGGCAGGTACTGGTCGCGCCAGAGCCGGTAGCGGTAGTCCATCGTCTGCGGTACCCACGCCGGCCGGGAGCGCCCTGCATCGCTGAACTGGTCGTTCACCCGCTTCTGGAGTGAGGGGCCGAAGCTGACGGCCACGAGCGTGCCGCCCACGAGCACGGTCGGGATGATCCAGGCCACCCGTCCGTACCAGAGCGCCAGCGCCCCGGCGCCCAGCACGGCGGTGATGATCACCGAGAGGGTGATCGTGGTGAAGATGCCGGCGGCGGCCAGCGCCACGATCCCGATGAGGAACCAGCGGCGCATGATGGGGCGCGGCTCGAGGGCCGCCGCGGTGCCGATCAGGATGATCCAGAACTCGTAGGCGCCAAGCACCTGCCAGTGCGGGAAGAGCCCTGTGGCCGACCGCCCTTGCCCTCTGGCGAGACGCCCCAGGCGTCGCCGAAGTCCGTGTCCACGTTCACGCCGGTGATGTCCGGGATCAGACCGCGGACGCCGAGCAGGTGGAAGTGCTGGAGGATCGCCGACAGCGAGATCGGGATGCTGGCGATCAGGAGGCAGCGCAGCGCCAGCGCCCGTTGGGCGGGCTCGGGCAGAGCCACGAGCACCGCCCGGTAGAGCAGGAAGTACTGGAACGGGCCCAGCAGGATGCCCACGACCTCCCAGTCGAGGTCCGCGCCGCGCACCAGCAGCTGGCTGAGGCCGAGCCCGAGCGCGGTGACCGCGTAGGCGAGCGCGATCCAGTCGAACCAGCCCCAGGACCGTGTCTTGCGGCCGTCCGCGCTGAGGAGGATCAGGCCGGCGAGCCCGACGATGAGGATCTCCGAGAGCCGCAGGCCCGGACGAGCAGTCCGCGGGCGAAACCTGAGGTGGCTGGCACCAGCGCCACGAGCACGAGGGCGCCGATGTCCGGGCGGTGGAGCACCAGCAGCACACCTGCCACGGCCACGAGCATCATCACGCCCGGGAGGACGCCGAGCGTCGCGGAAGCGCCGAGAAGCAGCGCGGCGAGCGCGCCCACGGCCCCGATCACGAGTCCGGGCCGCCGGTACGGCAGCCCGCGCCGCGGAAGCGCCATCGGCTCCGCCTGGCCAAGCGAGCCGGCCGCGCTAGCCATGGCTGAAGGTCAGTTCCTCGTGGCCGGCGGAGGAGACCCGTTGGCCGCCCGCAGGCTCACGCCGGCCTCCTGAGCCTGATCCATCAGCTTCTCGACCTTGCGCTGCGAGTCCACCATGAGAATCCACGCGGGATGCCGACCGAACTTGGTCACGGTCTCGACGAGGTCCAGGAGCTCGGAGTTGCGAACGGCCTTCTGCGCGAGGATCACGAGCACGTCGCTGCGGATGGCCTCGACCTCGGGTCCGGTGTCGGAGCCGGGCTGGCCCGCTGCCGTGAGCGTCACGCGTTCACTCGCCGAGCGGCTCACGCCCCCGTACTGCGGGTCGGTGATGTGCTCGGGACGGAACTCCTCGGGCTCCATCGCCACCTCTCTGCCAGGATCCCCCTCGGCGGGCGTGGGCAGACCGGGAGCGGGATATGGGCTGGGCGCGACCGCCGGGCGGTGCCAGCGTGACGCCAAGGCGTCGCCTCGTCGGCCTGCTCGTCCGGCTCCGGCGCCACGGCAGGCGTCTCGTGCGTGGGCTGTCCCCGGACGCGCCGTTCCAGTCGGGCTGAGAACGGGGCCGTCCGTGTGGAGTCCGTAGAGCCAGCCGGCGGTGAGCCCGCCCAGCGGCTCCATCTTCGAGGTGGGCACGATCGTCACCCGCGGAGCGGGCTTGCCGGACAGCCCGAGCCAGCGCTCGAGCAGCGCGGAGGCGCGGCTTGGCGTGAGGTCGTCGAGGCGCGTGGTGGGTATTCCCGTGAGCGCCTGAGCGTCGTGAGGTTCGTCCACGCGCGGGTCGGCCCGCTCCCAGGCGAACATCAGGATGAGCGCGAGCCCGAGGCCCAGCGCCGCGCCGAGGATGAGTCCAAGAACCGTGAGGTTGGTGCCCTTCTTCGGATCGTCAGCGACCTGGACCTGGCTCAGCGTGCCGGGCGTGACCGAGGAGGCCACGGGCTGGCTGCCCACGACGCCCTCTGCGGCGGCGCGCGAGCCGGCCTGCGCCACAGCGGGATCGTCATCGCGGTAGCGCAGCCTCAGCGCCGCGGTGTCCGGCTGGTTGAGGACGGTGAAGTGGTCGTCCACCTCGTCGGTGGACTTGCCGATCGCGGTGGCGATGTGGTTGATCAGCTGGTCGTCCTCGGCAAGGGAGGTCGCGTAGGTGAGCGCCAGGCGGCTGGCGTCGAAGCCGCGGCCCGGGCCGGGGCTGCCGTCATCCGAGGAGGCGACGATCCACGAGGAGGACGCGTAGTTGTTCTCCTTGAGCTGAGCCGCTCCGAAGCCGGCGAGCGCCGTGGCGGCGACCGCGATCGGGATCAGCCACCAGCGCCGAGCGAAAGAGCTCAGCGAGAAGCGCTTGGGGGTCTCTGTGAGATTCCGTTCCATGAGACGAGAAGTGCCCCTGCTCAGGGCCGACCTACCAAAAACAGCGTAGCGGCAAAAGGCCTGACCGCAAGCCGATACCGGTAGAAGGGCCAGGACCCTACCCCTGTGGACGAGCGATCGCTCTCTAGAGCCTCGCGGGTACCCGTCGAAGGTATTGATCGAGGTATAGGCGCCCCCAAGGAGTGAGTGCCCCCGCGGCGTCGGTCATGGTGTTCGAGTCCGACCAGTGCCAAACGAAGCCGACCGCCCCCGACCCGTTGCGATCCTTGATCCACTCGACCACGAAGTCGATGAATCCGGGCAGCCATGGCGAATACGGCGGGTGCTCGGGATAGGCCTGGCCGCCCACCTCGTCCACGATGATCGCGCGGTCGTCGAGGGTCCGGTCCGCCCAATCGTTGCGCTCCTCGGTGCGCTCGGGTCCGCCGAAGGAGAGCCGCGCGTTCGCGTACTGGTGAACGCCCCAGACGATGTTGTCGTCGCCGAGCGGATGGCTGTCGATCCTCGCCAGGCTCGCCGAGTACCCGGGTGTGTTGATCACGATCGGGGACTCCATGCCCTGGGACCGGATCACCCTGATCGCCTCCCTGTGTTGGTCCTGCCATAGCTCCCAGTCCCCGCATTCCGGCCCGGGAGCCTCGATCGGGCAGTTGGGCTCGTTCATCGGCTGGAGCCAGATGTAAGGGTCGTCGCGGTAGCGCCGGGCCAGCCGGCCCATCAACTCGTTGGAGATCTCGAAGGTCGTGAAGGCAGCGCCGATCTCGACCACGAGGCCCTCTTGGCGGGCTGCGCGCACCACGCCGTAGAGCCGGTCGAGCTGCGCGGTGTCGCCCGGTCGGGGCGTGATCAGGAGGCGCAGCAGGTTCACCCCAGTCCCTTAATCCGAGCCAGGTCGGCCACCGCCGTGGCGTAGTTGGTGGCGCCGAAACCGGCCTCGTCGCCGCCGGCGAAGGCTCCGTGGACCGCCACGACGCCCTTCACCACGAAGCGCCGGCCGTCCGGGTCGACGATGTGGCTGTCCTCCACGTGGAAGGTCCCGTCGCCGTCGTCGTCGCTCTGTCCGAGGATCTGCGCGCGGCGCCGTCTCCGGGTCGCCCGAGATCGCCCATGACGCTCCGTATGCCACCACGATCGCGAGCACGCCCAGGAGCAGGATCCGGCGAAGGAGTGGATGGCGCGAGCCGCTCGCAGCCTGCTGTTTGGACCAGGGGAACATCAAAGACTCGGCCCGGCGGACGCCGGACGCGGAAGAGTAGCCGGCCGCAGAGTCAGCGAACGCCCGAAGGCTCGCTGAAGGGCCGCGCCACCAGGAGCCCGAGGACGAGCAGGAAGCCGATCCCGATGGAGATCGCGCTTGCCCAGGCGGCGGTGGCCACCTGGTCGTCCCAGATGAGGGCGAGGCAGGCGAGCTGAGCCAGCGCCGTCACCACCATGCCGATCGAGTAGACGGCGGGGCGCCCCCACCCCACCGCGGCGTTGGTGAGCGTCATGAAGCCGGTGTAGAAGCACCATCGCCACCGCGAGCCCCGTGAGCGAGTCGTCGGCGGCGCCGTAGCGGTCTCCGATAGACCGCCTCGAGCAGCTCGGTGCCGGGCAATACTACCGCGAGCGCCAGCAGCGAGGAGATCAGCATCGACCCGACCGTGGCCCAATAGACGAGCCGGCGCGCCCTGACCGCGTCGCCCGCCGTGCGCAGCTCCGCCACGCGCGGCAGCAAAACGCCCGTCACGCCGGCGGGCAGCACCAGGAACACCTGGGACAGCGTCTTGGCGGCGCCGTAGAGGCCCACGTCCTCGGTGGTGAGAGCACTCTCGATCCAGATCTGATCGACCGAGAACCAGACCACGAAGCCGGCCTGCGCCAGCACCAACGGCGCCGACAGCCTCCAGATCCGGTCGAGCTCGACCCGCCGCACGCTGAGCGCGCGCCCGCGGATCAACGGCCGGCGCAACTCGTACGCGAGCACCGGCAGCACGCTGCTGGCGCCATACGCGAACAGGGCCACGCCGGGGCTCGGGTCGAGCAACGCGCCCAGGCCCACCAGCAGGATCAGCTGCGCGGCCGAGGCGCAGACGTATGCGATGGCGGCACGTGACGCGTCGCCCACGCCGCGGCTGATCGCGTAGTAGAGCTGGAACATCGTGTACGTGAAGCCCACCGCCAGCAGCCCGAGCAGGCTTGCGCCGCCGGTGAGGCCCAGCAGTGAGGCGAGCACGCACACCACGGAGGAGACCCCCACCAGCAGGGCGGCCACCCAGAGGCCGGAGCCGAGCACCTCCCCGGTGCGCACGTCGTTTCCGCGGGCCGCGCCGACCTCGCGCGTGACGGACGTGGTGAGGACGGCCAGCAGGGCGAAGATGAGGAGCGCCAGCCCGACCGTGTAGCGGAGGACGCCGAACCCCTCGGTGGTCAGCGTGCGCGCCGCCACCACGTAGAACACGAGGCTGAGCAGCCGCGACACGCCCTCGGACGCCGTGAGCGCGGCCATCGGCCGCGCCTCCCCGCCGGCGCTCGCCATCGCGCTGCGGCGATCGCGCTTCGGTGAGTGTCTGACGATCGATCCCATGTCGAAGCGCAGGCGGCGGGGTCGCACCGGCGCGCCCCCCAGCATGCCAGCAATCCGGGCGGCGCCGATCAGGTGCGGCGCAGCTAGAGTCGCCGTCCACCAGATGCCGTCGTCGAGCCAAGAGTCCCCCTCTACACGGCTCGAGACCGTCATCGCCGTGGCCGCGTGGCACGGCGCGGGCCTGGTCGAGGCGATCGCCGCGGACCACGAGCCGCGCAGGGACGTGCTGGAGCTCGTGCGCGCGCTCGGCCCCGACCGCACGCGCATGCTCGACTACGGCGACGTGGACCGAAGCCGACGCCCGGACGTCCGGGCGATCCGGCGCACGCTCGGTCCCGCCCCGGCGCTCGCACGGCTGGCCTTCCTCGAGCGCGGCAACGCGAACGCGTTCTTCACCAACGGCGAGGACGTGGGCCTGCCGCTGGCCGCCCTGCTCGGAGCCCGGCGCGTATCCGCCTCGCACACGATGGTCGCCCACACCCTCGCGCCGCTTAAGAAGCGCGCCCTGCTCAGGTTCGGAGTCCAGCGGCGCCTCGATCGGGTGATCTGTTACGCCTCCACCGAGGAGCGGCTGCTGCTCGAGGATCTCGGGCTGCCGCGCGAGCACCGTCGAGCGGATGAACTTCCAGGCCGACGACCGCTTCTTCCGCCCGCTGCCGGTGGCCGAGGAGCCCGACCTGGTCTGCGCCGCCGGCCAGCTGCTGCGCGACTACGACACCCTCGTGGAGGCCACCACCGACCTGCCGGTGCGGGTGCGCATCGCCGCCGGAAGCCCGTGGAGCCCGCGCGAGCCGCGGCGACGCGGCGGCCTCCCGCCCAACGTCGACTGGCGCCGCTACGACCGCTTCGCGCTGCGCGATCTGTACTCGCGGGCAGCCGTGGCCGTGGTCCCGCTGGTGGAGAACGACTACCAGAGCGGGATCGCCACGATCCTCGAGATGATGGCCATGGGCCGCTGCGTGGTGGCCAGCCGCACCCGCGGCCAGACCGACACGATCGTGGACGGGGT
Organism: uncultured Thermoleophilaceae bacterium; assembly: GCA_963811055.1. Taxonomy (GTDB): domain Bacteria; phylum Actinomycetota; class Thermoleophilia; order Solirubrobacterales; family Thermoleophilaceae; genus JACVRW01. Next base: position 4,423 of record CAWEPQ010000021.1, on the reverse strand, counting down.
GAACGGCGTGTACGTGCCGCCGGGAGACGCCCAGGCGTTGCGCGAGACGATCCTCCGGTTGCTCGCCGCCCCGCAGGAGCGCGCCCGCATGGGCCGCGCCGCGCGCGAGTACGTGGAGCGCGAGGCCGGGCTCGACGCGTACGTGGAGCACCTGGTGCGCGCCGTGCGGGAGGGCCACGCCGCCCGCTTCGGGCACGACGCGTCTGATAGATAGTCCGGCCGTGAGCCCGCCGCCGTCGACGCTCGAGTACGAGGTCACGGGCCGGATCGCCCGCATCACGCTCGACCGGCCCGGACCGCGGAAACGGGATCACCCTCGAGATGCCGCGCGAGCTCGCCGACTGCGTCGAGCAGGCGAACCTCGACCCGGCGTGCACGTGATCGCCCTGTCCGGCAACGGGCCCCGGCTTCTGCGGCGGCTACGACCTCGTGCGAGTCGGCGGAGGCCGGCGGCGCGCTCGACGGCGGACGCGGCCCGCCCGGCTCGCCCGCTCGATCCCGCCGTGCATGGCGGCCAATCACGACCCGTCGGGCACCTGGGACCCGGTGGTGGACTGGCAGATGATGAGCCGCAACCTGCGCGGCTTCATGAGCCTCTTCCACTCCGACAAGCCCGTGGTCTGCAAGGTCCACGGCTTCTGCGTGGCCGGTGGCACCGACATGGCGCTCTGCTCGGACCTGCTGCGTGGTGGCCGACGACGCCCGGATCGGCTATCCGCCCGGCACGCGTCTGGGGCGTGCCCACCTCGGCCCTGTGGGCGTTCCGGATCGGCGACCAGCGCGCCAAGCGCCTGCTGTTCACCGGCGACCTGATCAGCGGCCGCGAGGCGCTCGACTGGGGGCTGGCCGTGGAGGCGCCCCGGCCGCCGAGCTCGACGAGCGCTTCGAGGCGCTGCTCGAGCGGATCGCCCTCACGCCGGTCAACCAGCTCGTGATGATGAAGCTGCTGGTCAACCAGGCCCTCTACGCCCAGGGCCTTCACGCCACGCAGGCGCTCGGCGTGCGTCTTCGACGGCGATCGCCCGGCACACCCCGGAGGGCTACGCGTTCCAGCAGCGCGCGGCCGAGTCGGGCTGGCGCGAGGCCGTCCGGGAGCGGGACGCGCCGTACGACGGCTACCTGCCCCTACGCCGCGCCGGCACCTGGTGCAGGTAGCGCTGCACGAACAGCCTCGCCCCACGGCGTGAGCGCGCCGCGACGGCCGCGGTCATCGTGTTGGCGTCCGTACCAGCGCCACACGAAGCCGATCGCGCCCGATCCCTCGCTCGTCGCGCACCCAGTCCGACACGAAGTCGAGGAAGCCGGCCACCCAGGGCGAGAGGGGCCGAACGCCGGGGCCGGCGCGGCTGCCGACCTTGTCCACGATCACCGCGCGCTCGAGCGCTGCGATCCGCCCAGGCGCGGCGCTCGTCCACCGCGGTCGAGGTCGGTGAAGGCGACCTTGACGTTCGCGTAGCGGTGAACGCCCCAGGACGACGCCGTCGTCCGCCGAGCGGATAGCTGTCCATCTCGCGACAGGTCCGCGGAGTAGTCCGGCGTGTTGACCACCACCGGCGAGCGCACTCCCTGCGCGCGGATGCGCCTCGATCAGCGCGGTCGCTGCTGGCTGCTGCCACAGCAACCAGTCGAAGCAGCTCGGCACCGGCCGCGCCGCTGGGGCAGTTGGGCTCGTTCATCGGCTGGAGCCACACGGACGGGTCGCGCCTGTACGGTCGACGCCAGCTCGCGCAGTGAGCGTCCCCTGCCGCTTCGAAACGCGGTGAAGGCAGGCCCGATCTCGACCACGAAGCCCTGCGCCGCGCGCAGCGCACCACGGTGCGCAGGCGCGGCATCTGGTCGCGATCGCCGGGCCGCGGCGTCACGAGGATCCGGACGGTGTTCACCCCGAGGCCGCGCAGGCCGCCGGAGGTCGCTGCGCCACCGTCAGCGAAGTTGAGCGTCCCGAGGCCCTTGGCGTCGCCGCCGGCGAAGGTCCCGTAGGGGATCGTCACGCCCCTTCACCACGAACCTGTTCCCGTCCGGGGCCACGATCCGGCCGTCCTGCACCCGGAACGGCGGGCACGCTGGCCGGGGTCTCGGCGCTCCTGCCGCCGTCGCCGCTCGAACCGAAGACCACGAGCACGACGAACGTGAGGATCGGCGCCACGACCGCGCCGATGAGCACGCGGACGAGAAGTCGCGCGCCGTGACCCTCCCGCGCCGCCGTTGCCCGGCTTCGGGGTCGGTCCTTGTCTTGACTTTCGGATCGACATCCGATGCTTCCGCGCTCTCGGGCGCGGCCACGTGGCTTGCTGCCCTAAGGATCGACCTCGCCCTCGAAGAGCGCAAAGACTGCACCCTGAGGGTCAGACGCCACGAGGAACCGCCCGGCGGGTACCGGCATGGGCGCGACGATCACCGAGCCGCCGAGACCGGGTATCCGCTCCGCGGCGCCATCCAGGTCGGAGATCGTGAAGTAGGCGAGCCAGTGCGGGGGCGCTCCGGCGTCCGGCGGGAGCGGCATGAGCCCGCCGTTCAGGACGTCGCCGTTGTAGATGCCCCAGAAGGGCGGATCCTCCGACGCCAGCTCGAACCGCCATCCGAAGAGCTTTGTGTAGAAGCTCGCGCCCGCCGTCCACGTCGGCGGCGTTCAGCTGGTTCATCGTGAGCGAGCCCGGATCGTTCACCAGCTCCGCCCCGGCCGTCCGGCCCGCCTGCCAGACGGCGAACACCGCCCCCTGCGGGTCCTGGAGCACGGCCATGCGGCCCACGTCCATCACGTCGAAGGGCCCGGCCAGCACGCTGGCGCCCAGCTCTCCCGCCTTGGCCGCGGCGGCGTCGGCGTCCTCGACCGCCACGTACGAGAGCCACGCCGGCGGCCCGGCGTTCTCGGGCGAGGGCTGGTGGAGCCCGGCCACCCGCTTGCCGTCCTTGAGCACGAGCGTGTAGGTGCCGCCCTCCGGCAGCGGCGCGTCGTCGTACTCCCAGCCGAGAACCTCTCCGTAGAAGGCCTTCGCGCCGTCCGCGTCGCTCGTCAGCAGCTCCACCCAGCTGAACGTGCCGGGCGTGTATTCAGTTCGCTCGCCCATCGGGCTTCAGCGTAGCGTTGAGCGCCCAGAGGACCACGCCGACCGCCAGCAGCAATCCCACCCGTACCACCACGGCGGTGTCGTCCAGTGCCGTGTGGAGGATCAGCCCCAGCGACACGATCGCGCCCAGGACCGGCAGCACCGACGGCGCCCGGAAGTGGTCGTGGTCCACGCTGTCGCTCCTGAGCACCAGCACCGCCACGTTCACCAGCGTGAACACCAGGAGAAGCAGCAGCACGGTGGTGTCGGCGAGCGTGCCGAGATCCCCGGTGGCGATCAGCACCACGGCGATCGAGGTGGTCAGCAGGATCGCCACCCAGGGCGTCCTGCGACCCGGCAGCAGCCGGCCGAGCCCGCGCGGCACGATCTCCCGGTCGGCCATGCCGTAGACGATCCGCGAGGCCATGATCATGTTGATCAGCGCCCCGTTGGCCACCGCGATCAGCGCGATGAAGGCGAAGAGCTTGGCCGAGATCCCGAGCGGTCCCTGCTCCACCACCTCGAGCAGCGGCGCGTCGGACCCGCTGAGCGCGTCCGTGGGGACCACGTAGGAGGCGGTGAGCGTGACGAGCAGGTAGAGCACGCCCGCGATGGCGAGGCCGAAGAACAGCGCACGCGGGAACGCATACTCGGGGCGCTCGGTCTCCTCGGCCACGTTCACGGCGTCCTCGAAGCCGATCAGCGCGTAGAAGGCCACGGCGGCCCCTCCGAACACCGCGAGCACGACGCTCTCGCCGTCCTTGAACTCGACGGTGCGCGACGCGTCGCCCGAGCCCTCGCCGAGCGCCGCCACGCCGATCGCGACGATCAGCAGGAGCCCGATCACCTCGATGGCGGTGAGCACCGCGTTCAGCTTCACGGACTCGGCGATGCCCCTGAGATTGATGGCAGCCACCACCAGGATGAACCCGATCGCAGCGAGCACGAGCGGCAGGTCCACGAACTCGGAGAGGTAGTCACCGGCGAAGGCGCGCGCGAGCGTGCTGGCCGACGCGATCCCGGAGGACATGACGGCGAACGCGACCATGAACGTCAGGAAAGGGGTCCTGAACGCCTTGTCGGTGTACAGCGCGGCGCCGGCGGCCTGCGGGTACTTGGTCACCAGCTCGGCGTAGGCGAAGGCCGTGAACACGGCCAGGACGAGCGCGGTCAGGAAGGAGGTCCAGATGGCGCCGCCCACCTCGCCCGCCACCTCCCCCACGAGCGCGTAGATCCCCGCGCCGAGCACGTCGCCCACCACGAAGATCGTCAACAGGCGCGGGCCTATCGCACGCCGCAGCCCCGTGGTGCTCGCTTCCATGCTGAGCCCCCTGCCCAATCAGGGGCACGGGGGAAACCTCAGCCGGAGGAGTCGA
>CAWEPQ010000020.1:0-624030 GCA_963811055.1 uncultured Thermoleophilaceae bacterium | reverse complement strand
CGTACGGGCCCACAGCCTCACCGCCAGCGAGCTGCTGCTCGGGCTGATGGGGACCCTCGAGGACCTGGCCGAGCGCCACCTCGACTGGCCGCTGCCCGGCTACACCCACCTGCAGCGCGCACAGCCCGTCTACCTCTCGCATCACCTGCTGGCCCACTTCTGGAAGCTCCGCCGCGACCTCCAGCGCTTCAACTTCTGCCTGACGTCCACCGACGACCTGCCGCTCGGCGCGGGCGCGCTGGCCGGGGTGAACTTCGACACCGAGCCGGATGTTCGTGGCCCAGGAGCTCGGGCTTCGGCGGCATCGCCGAGAACTCGCTCGACGCGGTGTCGAACCGCGACTTCGTGCTCGACTACCTCGCGGCCGCCGCCACCTGCGCCACCCACCTGTCGCAGCTCGGGCGCGGAGATCGTGCTCTGGTCGAGCCAGGAGTTCGGCTTCTGCGAGGTCGCCGACGCCTTCGCTCGGGGCTCGAGCCTCATGCCGCAGAAGAAGAACCCCGACGCCGCGGAGCTGCTGCGCGCCAAGGCGCCGCGGGTGGTGCGCACCTGCGTGGCCGTCCACGGCGTGCTCCACGGCCTGCCGCTCACCTACAACAAGGACCTCCAGGAGGACAAGGAGCCGCTCTTCGACGCCATCGACACGCTCGAGCTGTGCCTGCGGGTGGCCACCGACATGCTCGAGAGCATCGCCTTCGACCGCGAGCGCATGGCCGCGGCGGCGTCCGACGAGTTCATCGCCGCCACCGACGTCGCCGACCTGCTGGTGCGGCAGGGCGTGCCCTTCCGCGAGGCCCACGGGATCGTCGGCGGCGCTGGTCCGCGCGGCGGTGGAGCGGGGCAAGAGCCTGTCCGAGCTGACCGAGGACGAGCTTGCCGAGCTGGTCGCCGCAGCTGGACGGCGTCGTTCCGCGACCTGCTCCGGCCGGAGGCTGGCTCGAGTCCAAGGTCTCGGAGGGCGGCACCTCGCTGGCCCGGGTGCGCGAGCAGCTCGCGCAGGCTCGCCACGTCCTCCGACGAATCGAGCGCCGCCGCTCGAGCCGGAGTTCTACGAGCGGCCGGTGAACGAGGTGGCCCGCGACCTGATGGGCTGCACGATCCGCCACGGCCACACCGCCGGCCGGATCGTGGAGACCGAGGCCTACCACGAGTCCGAGCCCGCCTGCCACGCCTACGTCGGCCTCACGCCGCGGACGCCGCACGCTGTTCGGCCGCCCGGGCGTCGCCTACGTCTACTGCTCTACGGCATCCATGCCCTGCTGAACGCGGTGACCGAGCCGGAGGGCGTGGGCGCCGCGGTGCTGATCCGGGCGCTGGAGCCGCTCGAGGGCTCGACCTCATGCGCGAGCGGCGCGGGCTCGAGCGCGCTGAGGACCTCTGCTCGGGCCCGGGCAAGCTCACGCAGGCCCTGGGCATCGGCCTGGTCCTCAACGAGCACCTCGCTGCTCGGCGGCCCGATCGAGGTCCTGGCGCGGGCGGCCGGGCCGGCGCCCGCGCATGGTCACCGGCGAGCGGATCGGGATCACCAAGGCCGTGGAGCTTCCGTGGCGCTTCTGCGACGCGGCCAGCCGCCACGTGTCGCGGCCCTGGCCCGCCGCGATGCGCCGGTCCGCGCGGCCTGACTAGCCGTCGGGCGCCACGCGCGCCGCGCGCTCGCGCCGCCGCCGCCGCCGCCCGGAGCGGGCGTGGGCGTGGCGGGCGGTGTGGGCGGAGCCGGCGTCTCGGGCGCCGGTCCGTGGGCGGCGTCGGGCTCCTCCGGCGTGGGCGTGGCCTCGGGCTGCTGTCCGCCCGGTCCTCAGGCGCGTCGCCGCCGTCCTCGGCGCCCTCCTCCGGCGTCGTGCTCGGCGCGGTGGTCGTGGGGGCCGGGTCCGCGGGCAGTGGGCGTGGTCTCGTCGCCGTCGTTCGGGCTCCCTGCCGCGGTCGACGCGCCGCTGGTCGCGGATCGCCGATCCAGGCGCGCATGAAGTCGTGCCAGATCTCGGCCGGGAAGGTGCCGCCGGCCACCGGGCCGCCGTGGTACTCGGTCTCCATCGGCTGTCAGCCGGTCCGGGTAGCCGACCCACACCGCCACGGTCAGCTCCTTGTTGGAGCCCACGAACCAGGCGTCGCCGTAGTTCTCGGTGGTGCCGGTCTTGCCGGCGGCGAACTCGCCGATCTGCGCCGCCTTGCCGGTGCCGCTCGAGACCACCCCGCCGAGCAGCTCCTGCGCGTCTCGCCCACCTTCTCCGGGAACACGCGCTTGCGACGGCGCTTGTTCTCGTCGTCGCTTCCGCTGCCCTTCACCCTCTCGATGCCACCGGCCCGTCGCCGTCGGGGGCGAGCCTGCCCGACACGGCGCTCGCCGTTGTTGGCGATCGTCGAGTAGGCGTAGGCCATCTCGAGCGGCGTGACGCCCTCCTTGAGGCCGCCGAGGGTCATGGCCGGGTTGGTGGAGACCTTGGTGCGGACGCCCATGCGCCGGGCCATCCGCGCGACCCTGCGGGTCCCGACCTTCAGGCCCGAGCTCGGCGAACACGGAGTTGTCCGAGGTGGCGGTGGCCGTCCGCAGCGACTCGATCCCGTAGTAGTTGTCGTCGTAGTTGTTCACGTCGAACGGCCCGCTCTTCGAGGTCGAAGGTCTGGTCTTCTGGGAGGTGTACGTGGCTCCGGGCTCACCCCGTCCGCCAGCGCGCGGATCAGGGTGAACGGCTTGAAGGCCGAGCCGGGCTGGCGGTGGCCGTTCGTGGCCAGGTTGAAGGCGTTCTCCTTGTAGTCCGCGCCGCCGACCATGGCCTTCACCTCGCCGGTGCTGTTCTTGATCGCCACGAGCGACGCGCTCGGGCCCGTACCCGCCGAGCCGGCCCGACGATCGCCTGCTCGGCCGCCCGCTGGAGCTCGGTGTCGATGGTGGTCTTGATCTTCAGCCCGCCGCCGAACACCACCCCGGGCCGGTAGCGGTCCACGAGCTGCTGGGTCAGCCAGCTGGAGAAGTACGGCTGGCTCGAGTCCAGCGCGGGCGGGTCGATGTCGCCCTCGGTCGGGAGCGGGCTCGTCGACGGCCTCGTCGTACTGCGCGCGCGAGATGGTCTGCTGCTCGAGCATGCGCGACGAGCACCAGGTTGCGGCGGCGCGTGGCGCGGCGCGGGTTCTCCACCGGGTCGTAGAGCGAGGGCGACGCGATCATCCCGGCCAGCAGCGCGGCCTCGGCGGGCGTCACGTCGGCGGCCTGGTCGCCGTCGCTCGTAGCCTCGTCCGTGGTCCCGTCGGCGCTGGAGCATCGTCGGGGCCCGGAAGTAGGTCGCGCACGGCCGACTCCACGCCGTAGGCGCCGTTCCCGAAGTACACGGTGTTGAGGTACTGGGTGAGGATCTTGTCCTTCGACCACTTGCGCTCGAGGTGGTAGGCCAGCGCCGCCTCGCGCAGCTTCTGGAAGACCGTGCGGTCGCCCTGCGCCGAGAGCGCGTTCTTCACGAACTGCTGGGTGATCGTCGAGCCGCCCTGCGCGCGCGCTGCGCTGGAGCAGGTCCTGCGAGAGAGCGCGCGCGATGCCCTGGTAGTCCACGCCCTCGTGCTCGTAGAAGCGCCGGTCCTCGATGGCGATCACGGCGTTCTTGATGTTGGGCGAGATCTGCTTCTCGGTCGAGCAGGATCCGGTTCTGGTTGCCGGTCAGCCGCGCCACCTCGTGCACCCGTCGGTATCCGACTCCTTGCAGCCGGGCAGGTCGGCGTAGAGCACGGAGTTCCGGGCCGCGTTGTACTCCGCCTTGTTCTCCAGCGCCGGCAGGTCGCTGGCCACCGCCATCAGCATCCCGAAGACGGTGGAGATCAGGGCCAGCACGCCGAGGCCGAGCAGCGACGAAGGCCAGGCGCAGCTTCTTGACCTTCGGCTTGGGCGCGTTCGGGGGGCGGGCGGCCCGCCGTTCGACCGGGCGAAGCGACCGCGCGGGAGCCCGGCGGGCGGAGTGAGGGTGGACGTCGGCGGCTCGGGCATTCCTGTGAGCGCCTCTGAGAGGTCTTCTTGGCGCCGTGCATGACGCTCACCTGAGCTCTGCGCCCCGTCCGGCACGGCGCGGCGCGGGGGCTCGGCGAGCGGTCGGCAGTCTAGCATTGGCCGCATGCCGGATCCCCCGGGCGGGGCAGCCCGCCTCCTCACCCGCAACGCCGTCGACGCGCTGCCGGAGGGCGAGCTCGGACGCCAGCTGGCGCGAGGAGCGGCCGCTGCGCGTGAAGCTCGGCGTGGACCCCACCACGCCGGACATCCACCTGGGCCACACGGTGGTGCTGCGCAAGCTGCGCGAGTTTCAGGACCTCGGCCACACCGTCGTGCTGATCATCGGCGACTACACCGCGCGCGTGGGGGACCCGAGCGGCCGCTCGCTCGACCCGCCCGACGCGGACTCCGCGAGGAGATCGACCGCAACGCCGAGACCTACCAGGAGCAGGCCTTCAAGGTGCTCGACCGCGAGCGCACGGAGGTCCGGCGCAACGGCGAGTGGCTCGACATGGCGATGGAGGACCTCTTCCGCCTCGCGCGCACGGCCACGGTGGCCCAGCTGCTCGAGCGCGACGACTTCGCCAAGCGCTACCGGCCCGGCGAGCCGATCTCGATCCTCGAGCTGCTCTACCCGCTGCTGCAGGGCTACGACTCGGTGGCCATCGCGCTCGGACGTGGAGCTCGGCGGCACCGACCAGAAGTTCAACATCCTGCTCGCGCGGGACATCCAGCAGGCCTACGGCGTCGCCGCCGCAGTCCATCCTCACGATGCCGATCCTGCCGGGGATCGACGGCGTGCAGAAGATGTCGAAGTCGCTCGGCAACTACGTGGGCGTCACCGAGCCCGCCGGAGGAGGTCTTCGGGAAGCTCATGCGCGTCCCGGACGACGCGATGCCGATCTACTACGAGCTGCTGCTGGACGAGCCGTGGACCCGCGCTCGTCCCCGCGCGACCAGAAGCGCCGCCTGGCCCGGGCGCTCACCGAGCGCCTCCACGGCGAGGAGGCCGCGCGCCCGGCGCGAGGCGCACTTCGACCGGCTCCACGTGGAGCACGAGCCTGCCGGACGACGTCGAGGAGCACGCCTTCGCGGCCGACAACGGCGAGGTCCACCTGCCGGCGCTGCTCGCCGACGCCTTCGGGCTCTCGCGCTCCGAGGGGCGCCGGCTGCTGGCCCAGGCCGGGGTCAGGCTCGACGGAGAGCCGATCGACGCCGGACGCATGGACCTGCCGGCCGCGCGGCTCGACGGCGTCGTGCTCCAGGTCGGGCGCCGGCGCTTCAAGCGGCTCCGGCTAGCGCTGAGGTCGCGTGTCTGGACGCCTTGTCCAGCGAGCCCTCTCTGCGGTGCTACACTGCCCCGTCGCGCTCGGCAGCGAGCCGGAATCACCGGCCCGCGAGGGCGCGCGGTCTTTGAAAACTCAGCAGTACGCGCGACCGAATTTGGTCGCGTCCAGGTTCGACCCCCGAGTCGCCGCCGAAGCGATCTTCGGTCGCGTGACGCATGAGCTAGGGGCCTGAACAGACCCGTCGAGTCCGGCTCTCCCGCATGTGTACGCGGGGAGCCCTCGTGAACGGCCCTCGGGCCGGCTCATTAAAGACTTGACAGCTCTCTGATCTGACAGTGGACCGGCGCCGTCGCCAGGCGGCACTGGATTGATTCCACGCCAGACTTTCACGGAGAGTTTGATCCTGGCTCAGGACGAACGCTGGCGGCGTGCTTAACACATGCAAGTGGAGCGACGAACCAGGCTTCGGCCTGGGGCAGAGCCGCGAACGGGTGAGTAACACGTGGGTAACCTGCCCCGATGACTGGGACAACCCGGGGAAACCCGGGCTAATACCGGATGTGCTGCTCTCACATCAGTGAGGTGTAGGAAAGGAAGCTTCGGCCTCCGCATCGGGATGGGCCCGCGGCCCATTAGCTTGTTGGTGAGGTAACGGCTCACCAAGGCTTCGATGGGTAGCTGGTCTGAGAGGACGATCAGCCACACTGGGACTGAGACACGGCCCAGACTCCTACGGGAGGCAGCAGTGGGGAATCTTGCGCAATGCGCGAAAGCGTGACGCAGCAACGCCGCGTGGGGGAAGACGGCCTTCGGGTTGTAAACCCCTTTCAGGAGGGACGAAGCCCGGGCGGTGAATAGCCGACTCGGGTGACGGTACCTCCAGAAGAAGCCCCGGCTAACTACGTGCCAGCAGCCGCGGTAATACGTAGGGGGCAAGCGTTGTCCGGAATCATTGGGCGTAAAGCGCGTGTAGGCGGTCCGGTAAGTCGGCTGTGAAAGTCCAGGGCTCAACCCTGGGATGCCGGTCGATACTGCCGGACTAGAGTCCGGAAGAGGCGAGTGGAATTCCCGGTGTAGCGGTGAAATGCGCAGATATCGGGAGGAACACCAATGGCGAAGGCAGCTCGCTGGGACGGTACTGACGCTGAGACGCGAAAGCGTGGGGAGCAAACAGGATTAGATACCCTGGTAGTCCACGCCGTAAACGATGGGCACTAGGTGTGGGAGGTGTCGACTCCTCCCGTGCCGCAGCTAACGCATTAAGTGCCCCGCCTGGGGAGTACGGCCGCAAGGCTAAAACTCAAAGGAATTGACGGGGGCCCGCACAAGCAGCGGAGCATGTGGTTTAATTCGACGCAACGCGAAGAACCTTACCTGGGCTTGACATGTGAGTGACCGCCGTGGAAACACGGTTTCCCTTAGGGGCACTTTCACAGGTGGTGCATGGCTGTCGTCAGCTCGTGTCGTGAGATGTTGGGTTAAGTCCCGCAACGAGCGCAACCCCTGTCGCATGTTGCCAGCATTTAGTTGGGGACTCATGCGAGACTGCCGGTGACAAACCGGAGGAAGGTGGGGATGACGTCAAGTCATCATGCCCCTTATGTCCAGGGCTACACACGTGCTACATTGGCCGGTACAAAGGGCTGCGATACCGCGAGGTGGAGCGAATCCCAAAAAGCCGGTCTCGGTTCGGATTGGAGGCTGAAACTCGCCTCCATGAAGGCGGAGTTGCTAGTAATCCCGGATCAGCAACGCCGGGGTGAATACGTTCCCGGGCCTTGTACACACCGCCCGTCACACCACGAAAGCGGGCAACACCCGAAGTCGGTGACCCAACCCTTACGGGAGGGAGCCGCCGAAGGTGGGGCTCGTGATTGGGGTGAAGTCGTAACAAGGTAGCCGTACCGGAAGGTGCGGCTGGATCACCTCCTTTCTAGGGAGCTTCCTAACTAGGGAGCCCGTCTCGTCGGCCTTCTGGCCGGCGGGCGTCTCTAGCATGTCGACCGAACCTGGTGGTCCATCGTCTTCGGACGGTGGCCCGTACTGCTGAGTTTTGAGAGACCAGCGCGGGGAATCCCCCCGCCGGGCCCTCATCGGTCCTTGAAAACTGCACAGTTGGCCAAGTAAAGACGGGTAAAAAGAAATCACCAGCCGCGTCACGGACTTCGGTCCGGGCGCTGCGATCACCGTCAAGATAGTAAGGGCACACGGTGGATGCCTTGGCATCAGGAGTCGATGAAGGGCGTGGACGGCTGCGATAAGCCGCGGTGAGCTGCTGAACAGGCTTTGACCCGCGGATTCCCGAATGGGGAAACCCGGCACCGGTAATGCGGTGTCACCGCGCGCTGAATACATAGGCGCGCGGAGGCAAGCGGGGGAACTGAAACATCTCAGTACCCCGAGGAAAGGAAATCAACCGAGACTCCCCGAGTAGTGGCGAGCGAAAGGGGATCCAGCCCAAACCCGGCGAATGTAAGCGGACACGCGTTGTCCGTCGGGGGTTGTAGGGCGTGTTGCCCGGATCATGTCCGATCCGGCGAGAGTCATAAAGCCATCTGCTAGCCGAAGATCCGTGGAACACGGGCACCACAGCGGGTAACAGTCCCGTAGGCGAAAGCAGGCGGCCTCTCGATACATGTCCCTGAGTAGGACCGCACCCGTGAAACGCGGTCCGAATCTGGGGGGACCACCCTCCAAGGCTAAGTACTCCCTGATGACCGATAGCGGACTAGTACCGTGAGGGAAAGGTGAAAAGTACCCCAGAAGGGGAGTGAAATAGTACCTGAAACCGCGTGCCTACAAGCGGTCGGAGCACCTTCGGGTGTGACGGCGTGCTTTTTGCATAACGAGCCGACGAGTTACTCGTCACTGGCAAGGTTAAGCGATGAGCGGAGCCGCAGCGAAAGCGAGTCCTAATAGGGCGACTCAGTCAGTGGCGGTAGACCCGAAACCGGGCGAGCTATCCATGGGCAGGCTGAAGCGGGGGTAAGACCCCGTGAAGGGCCGAACCGACCTAGGTTAAAAACTGGGCGGATGACCTGTGGATCGGAGTGAAAGGCTAATCAAGCCCGGAGATATCTGGTTCTCTCCGAAATATATTTAGGTATAGCCTCCGGCAATTGCCTAATGGCCGTAGAGCACTGTTTGGACTAGGGGCCCTACCAGGTTACCGACTTCAGGCAAACTCCGAAGACCATTAGTGTGTACCCGGGGAGTCAGCTTGCGGGGGATAAACTTCGTAGGCAAGAGGGGAACAACCCAGACCGCCGGCTAAGGTCCCTAAGTACTGGCTAAGTGGAAAACGATGTCCAAGTGCGAAGACAACCAGGAGGTTGGCTTAGAGGCAGCCACCCTTGAAAGAGTGCGTAACAGCTCACTGGTCAAGTGTTCGGGCGCGGAAAATGTAACGGGGCTCAAGCCAGTCACCGAAGCTGCGGGTGTATGCGTTCCTTCGGGATCGCGTACGCGGTAGGAGAGCGTTCCCAGCGCGTGTGAAGCGGCGACGGAAGTCAGCCGTGGACGCCTGGGAAGTGAGAATGTCGGCGTGAGTAACGAAAGAGGGGTGAGAATCCCCTCCACCGATTGTCCAAGGTTTCCTGAGCAACGCTCTTCGGCTCAGGGTCAGTCGGGACCTAAGGCGAGGCCGAAAGGCGTAGCCGATGGCCAACGGGTTGATATTCCCGTACCACGTCGCGTCCGTTACGACCGATGGGGGGACGAGGAAGGCTAAGGGTACCCGCCGACGGTTGTGCGGGGGTAAGCATGTAGCCAGGGCTCTCAGGTAAATCCGGGAGCCCGTTACGGTGAGGTGCGATGCCAGCTGGCCGGAAGGCCGGCGAGTCCCTGACGCCATACCTCCAAGAAAAGCCTCTAGGCAGGACGTGCGTGCCCGTACCAAAACCGACACAGGTGGACAAGTAGAGCATACTAAGGTGATCGAGATAACCCTCGTTAAGGAACTCGGCAAAATTGCCCCGTAACTTCGGGAGAAGGGGCGCCCCGGTAGGGTGAAGCGCTTCGCGCGCGGAGCCCGAGGGGGCCGCAGTGAATAGGCCCAACCGACTGTTTACCAAAAACACAGCTCTCTGCTAAGTCGCAAGACGACGTATAGGGGCTGACGCCTGCCCGGTGCCGGAAGGTTACGTGGAGGGGTTAGCTGGCTTCGGCCGGCAAAGCTCCGAAACTAAGCCCCGGTAAACGGCGGCGGTAACTATAACCGTCCTAAGGTAGCGAAATTCCTTGTCGGGTAAGTTCCGACCTGCACGAATGGCGTAACGAGTTGGGCGCTGTCTCAACGAGGGGCTCGGTGAAATCGCAGTCTCGGTGAAGATGCCGAGTACCCGCGGCAAGACGGAAAGACCCCGTGAACCTTTACTACAGCCTGATATTGGAGTCTGAGGCATCTCGTTCAGGATAGGTGGGAGGCTACGAAGCAGGGACTGCGGTCCCTGTGGAGCCACCCTTGAGATACCACCCTTGGTGTCTTGGGCTTCTAACACCACGCCGTGAATCCGGGTGGTGAACAGTGTCAGGTGGGTAGTTTGACTGGGGCGGTCGCCTCCTAAAATGTAACGGAGGCGCGCAAAGGTTCCCTCAGCACGGTTGGAAATCGTGCGTAGAGTGCAAAAGCAACAAGGGAGCTTGACTGTGAGACAGACATGTCGAGCAGGTGCGAAAGCAGGCTTTAGTGATCCGGCGGTAGCAAGTGGAAGCGCCGTCGCTCAACGGATAAAAGGTACTCCGGGGATAACAGGCTTATCGGGCCCAAGAGTCCACATCGACGGCCCGGTTTGGCACCTCGATGTCGGCTCGTCGCATCCTGGGGCTGTAGTCGGTCCCAAGGGTTGGGCTGTTCGCCCATTAAAGCGGTACGCGAGCTGGGTTCAGAACGTCGTGAGACAGTTCGGTCCCTATCTGCCGTGGGCGTTGGAGAATTGAGAGGAGTCGTCCCTAGTACGAGAGGACCGGGACGAACGCACCTCTGGTGTACCAGTTGTCCCGCCAGGGGCACTGCTGGTTAGCTACGTGCGGACCGGATAACCGCTGAAGGCATCTAAGCGGGAAGCCGACCTCGAGATGAGTTCTCCCATCCCCTTGAGGGAGTAAGACCCCTGGAAGACCACCAGGTGATAGGCCGGATGTGTAAGGGCAGCAATGTCCTCAGCAGACCGGTACTAATGGTTCGAGGGCTTGACGGATTTTTCTTTCCCCGTCTGAGTTTGGCCGCTGTGCAGTTTTCAAGGCTCGAGGAGGGCCCTGGTCTCGCAACCTTTCGGTGGCGATAGCGAGAGGGCCACACCTCTTCCCATTCCGAACAGAGAAGTTAAGCCTCTCAGCGCCGATGGTACTTGGGCCTCGCGGCCCTGGGAGAGTAGGTCGCCGCCGATTTACTTCATGCGGGCCGCCCACCGGGCGGCCCGCTGTGCTTCAGGCCTGCGGCCTATCTAGACTCCTAGCGCCAATGACCGTCTCAGACACCCCGTGACCCTGGTAGCCCTGTCCACCCTCGGGCTGATCTTCCTGATCATCGGGGGGATCATGGTCGTGTTCTTCATCGGCGGTCTGATCGCCGTGTCGGTGCGCTCCAAGCGCGAGGCGGGCAGCTACGAGGCGCACGTGCGGGCTGCCGACCAGGCGCTCGAGGAGGCGCGCGCGACCGATCGCGGCTGGGACAAGGACCGGATGGAGGGCATCGCCAAGTCGGCGCTCTCCGAGGCGCGCCCGGACATGTCCCACAAGCACCTTCACCTCGTTCTCGTTGAGGACCGGCCGGGCATGGACGAGGACCGGGCCCATTTCGTCGCCGTTGGAGAGGACGGCAAGGACGTCATGGTCGTCCTCGGCCGCCAGGGCGGCAACTGGGTGGCCGAGAGCGTCAGCTAGCGCCGGCGAGTGAGGTCGCACGCGGCCAGCGTGGTGGAGCTGCTTCCGGCGTTCCACCCGGAAAACGAGCTCGAAGCAAGGCTGGACCTCGACCCGCGCCTGGTTGAGGGCCTGGCATGGGGCCGACCGCGCAAGGGGCACCCCGAGGGCGCGGTGGCCAACCATGTAGGCGATCTACTGGAGACCATCGATGCCTGGGGAGAGACGGGCGCCCGTCGCGCCGATCTCCGCTTCATCTCCCTGGTGCATGACGCCTTCAAGCACGCCGTCAGCCCGCTGCGCCCCAAGTCCGGCGAGAACCATCACGCGATGCGGGCGCGGCGCTTCGCGGAGGAGTACACCGACGACGAGCGCCTGCTCGCCACGATCGAGCTTCACGACCGGCCCTACGGGCTCTGGCGCAAGCGGCGGTGGACGGCCGGCGTGCCGGACCACAAGGTGGACTCGATGCTCGCCCGCATCCCCGATCTCGAGCTGTTCGTGCGCTTCGTGGAGCTGGACGGCTCGACCGAAGGCAAGACGCACGCCCCGATCGAGTGGTTCCGCGAGGAGATCCGCGGCCGGGGCCTGACCCCGATGCCTCGAACGCGCCCCAATTAGGAGCGCGGCCCGCAGTAGACGTGGACCCTGAACGTCGTGGCCGGGCCCACCGCGAAGGCGGCGGCCCTCCATCCGCGGCTGCCGGTCCGCTTCATCCGGAACGGGTATGCGCCGTGCCCGCTGGGAGCCCGGACGTTGCTTTCGAAGCCGCCCGACCAGGGCTCGGTGCCCGGGAAGCAGCGAAGCGTGGTGGACCTGGCCCCGCCGGGCCGAAGCTCGAGCGTTCGCCAGCGCTCCGAAAGCCCCGGCTGGGCAGGGCTGCACGTGGCCATCGCCGTCAGCTCCGAGCCGATCGTGGCGCTCATGTTGACGGCGCTCGCGCGCCAGCCGCGCGTTCCGACGCGCATCGAACGGAAGCCGAAAACCAGCGATCCGTTCGTGCCCGCATACGCGTCCGAGAACCCGCCCGACAGGGCTTCGGTTCCGCGCGGGCAGGTGGCGGTGGCGGATGCGGTGGCACCCGGGCCGATCCGGACGCTCTTGTCCACCACCTGAAGTGGCGGCGGGCGCTTCACGCAGTACGCGTAGGTGATCTGTTTGCCACCGCGCTTGCCGTGCTGCCCGGTGCGGGCCCGCGATTGGCGACCGTCATTCGCCAGGAGGGCCCGAACGGGACGGAGCTGCCGATCGGGTTGAACCCGAAGATGAACAGCCTGGACCGCCGGCGGTCGAACTTGTTGTCGAACCCGCCGGAGAGAGCGGCGCGATTACCGCATCCGTCACGGTGGGCGTTCGAGCCGAAGTCGTCGATGAGCACGTAGTTGGCCGAGGCGAGCGTCCGGATGTGGTTCGCACTGGCGGTCGTCGTGACGAGGCCGAGAAGAACCAGCGTCAGCGGCGCACAGGTCCGGATAGTCCGAGTGCTCATGGCAAGTGAACCGGACACTAACCGGGCTTTGGCGAGCCGGCTAGACGGCGAGGCAGAGCTGCTCGGGCGCCGCGGGCGCCCCGCCGCGAACCCGGTGCGGGCTGGCGACCGCTGTGGAGCGCTCAACGCCGCGACGGGCACGGCGGCGAGCCGCGGGGGTGGCGGCCGCGCCACGCAACGGTGCCCGAACAGCGGCACCCCGCGCGGTCGCGGCCGCTCCGCCCACGACTTGCTGATCCGCGGAGCGCGCGGCGTGTCCGCCGGCGCCTCCCATCCGCGGGCCCTGCTCTGATGACATCGGTGCCGCTTTCGCGGCGACGGGGGCACTCGCGGGACCGTCGGCGGCCGTAGCCGCCAGGCCGTACTCGCCGAGCGTCGAGAACTCGACGATTAGGTCGAGCGCCGTGTCGAACCGTTCTCTCAGGCTGGGGAACATGTGTTCGCAAAGCTAGGAGCATCGGCGGATGGAAAGCCCGATTTGCTGCAAGTTCCATTGCAGGTGGGTCGAGCTTGGCTCTGGGGCGCGGGATTCAGCGGAAGCAGCCGGCCCGGCCGGCTGCGCACCGACGGTTACGCTCCGCGGATGGGCGAGCCCTTCCGTCACCGCACCCGCGTGCGCTGGAACGAGTGCGACCTTCAGGGCGTCGTCTTCTACGCGAACTACCTCATGTACTTCGACGTGGCGATGACCGAGCTGTGGCGCGAGGCGGTCGTTCCGTTCGGCGAGATGAACGCCACGGGGGCGGACATGGTGGTGGCCGAGGCGAACATCTCCTACAGGGCCTCGGCGCGCTTCGACGACGAGATCGACCTGGTGGCCAGCGTGGTGTCCATGGGGGAAACCTCGATGACCACGGCGCTGTCCGTCGAGCGCATGCCCGCCGGCGAGGTGCTGGCCGAGGGGCGGCTGCGCCATGTCTTCGTGGTGCCAGAGACGCTGCGGAAGCGGCCCATTCCCGAATCGGTCAGAGCCGGTCTGGAGCGCCACAAGATGGACGCCGAACAGCCGGCTTCCGCCTAGAGCGAGGACCAGATGTCGATCTTGGTGCCCACGCGCTCGATCACCTCTGAGGTGAACTCGCTCGTGCTCGCGTGCCCGCCCAGGTCGGGTGTGCGGACGCCGGCGGCGGTGGCCTCGAGCACCGACTCGTAGATCGCCCGCGATGCCACGGGGGCGCCGGCATGGCCCATCGTGCCCGCGTAGTGGAGCACCGCGGCCACGGCCAGGATCATCGCCATCGGGTTCGCGATGTCCTTGCCGAGGAGCGCCGGAGCGGTGCCGTGCGGCGCCTCGGCCATCACGGCGCTGGGCTCGTAGTCGCCGTCGAAGGCGAGCAGCACCGACTCGGCGCCCGCGATCGAGCCGAACATCGGCATCACGAGGTCTGAGAGGCAGTCGCCGTCGCGGTTGAGGGCCGGGATCACGAGCGGTGTGTCGGCGGCACCCGAGATCAGGCCGGCATACGTGGCGTCGATCAGCACGGGCGTGTAGGGCACGTCAGGGTGCCGCTCCGCCGCCGAGTCCATCTCCTCCTTGAGCATGCCCTCGTACACCGGGCTGACCGTCCACTTGGGGCCGCCGTAGACCCGGCCCGTGATCCGGTCCGCGGTCCGGAAGCTGTACTCGGCCACGGCGCGGCAGACCCCGCGAGTGATGCGCTCGGTGCGGTAGGCCACCTCCTCGCCGTCCTCATCGGTGCGCCACTGCTCGGCGCCGTAGGCGTCGCCCACCGCCATGCGCACCACCGCGATCGGGTAATGCACCCCTGCCACCGGCGTCACGCCCGGGATCCGGCGCCCGGTCCGGATGATCACCTTGCCGTCGATCGCCTCGCGGAGCAGGCGGTTGGGGCTGCCCACGTCGTCGGCGCCCTCAGGGGTGACGGTGGCGGCCTTGATGCCGAAGCGCGCCTCGCGCATCGCCGCCGCGGCGGTGCTCACCACCTCGTTGCCGGTGCTGCGCCGGTTCTCGAGCGACAGGTCGTGGTGCTCCAGCTCGACAGCGACCTTCGTGACCTCCGGGTCGAGCACCCGCAGGGCCTGCTCCAGCAGCTCCTGGCCGGTCTCGTCGCCCTCGAGGACGATAATCCGCAGTGGTTGCGCCATTCGCGGCGGAATCTAGTCATGACGGACCTCGAACGCTGCTCCTGGTGCGATAGCGCGGTGGAACGCGACGACGGATGGCGCCTCCACGAGCTGCCCGGGGCGCGCCGCGCCGCCTTCTGCCGGCTCGAGCACGTGGTGCCCTGGTGGATCCAGGGAGCCCACTGGGACGCGGTCGCACCCGGCCCGGACGGGGAATGGGATGACGAGCCCGGCGTACCCGGATCGTGCGCCCATTGCGGAGAGCCGCTCGGCGACGTGACGGTCACCCTGGTGCGCCACCGCGGCGAGCACCGCATCGCCGACTCCTTCTGCTCCGTCGAGCACATGGCCGACTGGGCGAAGGCCGGCGGGCGCTGGCGCTAGGTCGGTCGGGGAGCCAGGCCGAGCTCCCCGGCCTTCGGCTCCATCGCGGCGATCACGAAGGCCACGTGCTCGTCGAAGTCCACGCCCAGCTCCTCGGCGCCGCGGCGGACGTCGTCGCGGTTCACCCCGGCCGCGAAGCTCGGCTGCTTGAGCTTCTTCTTCACGGACTTGGGCGTCAGGCCCTCGATGCCGGTGGGGCGCACGAGCGCGCAGGCCGCCACGAACCCCGAAAGCTCGTCGACCGCGTAGAGCGTCTTGGCCATCCGCGACTCGCGCGGCACCTCGAGGAAGTCCGCGTGGCCGGCCACCGCGTCGATCAGCTCCTCCGGATAGCCGCGCTCGCGGAACAGCGCGAGGGCCGTGCGCGGGTGCCCGGTCGGGCTGTCCATGTCCGGATGGCGCTCGTAGTCCAGGTCGTGGAGCAGCCCCGTGACCGAATAGACCTCCTCGTCCTCGCCGAACCGCTCGGCGTAGGCCCGCATCGCGGCCTCCACCCCGAGCATGTGCTTGCGCAGCGAGTCGGACACCGTCCACTCGCACACGAGCTCCCAGGCCTCGTCGCGGGTGGGAGCGGAGCCAGTCATGCCGGGAGGGTATCCGCGGCCCGGCCCGAAACCGGAGCTGATGGCCTCCGGTACCCTTCCCAAGCCGCTTGGACGGCGGCCTGCCTGGGATCCGCGCATGGAGAAGTTCATCATCGAAGGCGGCACGCCCCTCTCGGGCTCCGTCGTTCCCGCAGGGAACAAGAACGCCGCTCTGCCGGCGCTTGCTGCGTCTGTCCTGACCGACCAGGAGGTCGTGCTCCGGAACGTGCCGCGCATCCGCGACGTGGAGGCCATGATCGAGCTACTGGTGCGCCTCGGCGTCAAGGCCGAGTGGCGCGAAGAGAACGTGGTGGCGCTCCGGGCCGACGAGGTCACGAGCACCGCCGTGGACCGCGAGTGCGCGGAGCGGATCCGAGCCTCGTTCCTGCTGGCCGGGCCGCTGCTCGCCCGCTTCGGGCGCGCGGACATGCCGCCCCCGGGCGGCGACGTGATCGGCCGCCGCCGGCTCGACCCGCACTTCGACGCCTTCCGGGCGCTCGGTGCCGAGGTGGTGGTGGAGCGCTCCTCCTTCCAGCTGTCGGCCGCCGACGGCCTGCACGCCTGCGACTTCTTCATGGACGAGCCGTCGGTGATGGCCACCGAGAACGCCCTTATGGCCGCCGCGCTGGCGCCGGGCTCCACCGTGATCCACAACGCCGCGGCCGAGCCGCACGTGCAGGACCTCGCGCGCCTGTTGATGCAGATGGGCGCGCGCATCGAGGGAATCGGCTCGAACCTGATGATCGTGCACGGCCAGGAGGAGCTGGGCGGAGCCGACTACACGATCGGGCCCGACTACATCGAGGTGGGCAGCTTCATCGCGCTCGCGGCGTGCACCGGCGGCGAGCTGCGCATACGCGACGTGGTGCCGGACGACCTGCGCATGACGCGCCTTTGCTTCGCGCGGCTCGGCTGCGAGATCGAGTTCGACGGCAACGACGCGATCGTGCCGCCGGACCAGGAGCTCCGCATCAAGTCGGACGAGGGCGACGCCGTCTCCAAGATCGAGGACGGCCCCTGGCCGGCGTTCCCGGCCGACCTCACGAGCATCGCGCTCGCCATGGCCACCCAGGCCGACGGCCTCGTGCTGATCCACGAGAAGATGTTCGAGAACCGCCTGTTCTTCGTCGACAAGCTCGTATCCATGGGCGCTCGGGTGATCGTCTGCGACCCCCACAGGGCGGTCGTCAGCGGCCCGAGCCGGCTTCACGGTGAGCGCGTGGAGAGCCCGGACATCCGGGCCGGGATGGCGATGCTCATCGCCGCGCTGTGCGCCGAGGGCCGCTCCGAGATCGGCAACATCCGCCAGATCGACCGCGGCTATGAGCGCATCGACGAGCGGCTGCGGGCCCTGGGCGCGCGGATCGAGCGCGTGGCCTCCGAGCGCGTCGCCGTCTAGAGCGGCCCGGAGGTCCCGATGACGCACCCGATCCCGCCGGGCACCCGCGACGTGCTTCCGGACGAGATGCGCGAGCTGCGCGCCATCACCGAGCGCATGAGGAGGGCGTTCACGCAGGCCGGCTACGGCGAGGTGCACACGCCCGCGATCGAGTACGAGGACGTGCTGCGCCGCGGCGACGAGAGCGCGGCCGGGGCGCGCTACCGCACCTTCGACGAGCAGGGCGACGTGCTGGCGCTGCGCTCCGACATGACGATCCCGATAGCGCGGGTGGTGGCGTCGCGCTACGCCGACTCGGATCCACCGCTCCGCTTTTGCTACTTCGCCCACGCCTGGCGTGCGGTCGACCGGGGCGTGGGCGAGCCGCGCGAGTTCATGCAGGCCGGCCTGGAGCTGATCGGGCCGGAGGGCGTGGAGGGCGAGGCCGAGGTGCTGGCGCTGACCGTGGCCGCGCTGGACGAGGCGGGCCTGCGCCGTCATCGAGTGGGAGTGGGCGACGCCTCGCTGTACCGGCGCCTGCTGGCCTCGCTCGACGTGCCGGTGGAGCGGCACACCCCGCTGCTCGCGGCGCTGGCGCGGCGTGACCTGGTGGGGCTCGAGATGGAGGTCGATTCCCTCGGGATCGGACAGGCCGACCGCGACCTTCTGGTGCGCCTGCCCGAGCTGCGCGGCGGCGCGGAGGTGCTCGACCGGGCCGAGGCGCTAGTGCCGGACGCGGTCTCCGGCCTGCGCGACCTGAACGCCCTGCTGGCCGAGCGCGGAGTGGCCGACCGCGTGATCTTCGATCTCGGGCTGGTGCGCGAGCTCGGCTACTACACCGGCGCCGTATTCGAGGTCTACGACCCGGCCGTGGGCTTCACCCTCGGCGGCGGCGGCCGCTACGACGATCTGCTCGGGCGCTTCGGGCGCCCCCTGCCGGCGTGTGGTGTGGCCCTCGACGTGCAGCGTGTCCACCAGGCCCAGGCGGCCGAGGAGGCGCTGCGATGAGCGAGCGCCTGATGGTGGCGGTGCCGCGCGGCGCGCTCTTCGGCGGGACGCTCGACCTGCTGGAGCGGCTCGGCCTCGACGTGTCGGAGGTCCGCTCCAACGACCGCAAGCTGCTCTTCGACGGGCCCGGGATCGTGACGATGCGCCCCAGCGACGTGCCCACCTACGTGGAGCACGGATCCGCCGACATCGGCATCACCGGCAAGGATGTGCTGCTCGAGCAGGCCGACCGCAAGGTCTACGAGCTGCTCGACCTGGACTACGGCCGCTGCACCATGGTGGTGGCGGCACGCGAGGGCGGCGACCCGATCGCCGACGCGCTGCGGCGCCTGGGACGGGTGCGCATCGCCACCAAGTACCCGCGCATCGCGGCCGACCACTTCGCCGGCACCGGCCGCCAGGCCGAGATCGTGGAGGTCAAGGGGTCGGTTGAGCTCGCTCCGCTCACGGGGCTCGTGGACGGGATCGTGGACCTCACTGCCACCGGGAAGACGCTCGAGGAGAACAACCTGCGTGTGGTGGAGGAGATCGGCGTGTGCACCGCGCGCCTGATCGCGAACCCCGTGTCGCACAAGCTCAAGGCCGCCGCGATCGACCGGCTCGTGGAGCGGATCCGGGCATGAGGATCTCGCGCGCACGCAACGCCTGGCGCCGGCCGGAGTCCGAGCCCGCCGTTGCGCTCGAGGTGGCCGCGATCATCGCGGAGGTCCGCGCCGGCGGCGACGACGCCATCCTCAGCCTCACCGAGCGCTTCGACAAGGCGGAGCTGGCCCCGGGCCGGCTGAGAGTCGACGCGCGCGAACTGGAATCGTCGGTCGGGGTGCTCGAGCCCGAGGTCCTGACGGGCCTGCGCACGGCGATAGCCAACGTTCGCACCGTCGCCAAGGCGCAGCTGGGGGGCTCGACCGCGGCGGAGCTGCCCGAGGGCCATCGCGTGGAGGTGGTCGAGGTGCCGGTCCGGCGCGCGGCCATCTACGTGCCGAGCGGGCGCGCGCCCATATCCGTCCACGGTCGTGATGGGCGCGGCCACCGCGCGCGCTGCGGGGGTGGACGAGATCGCCGTCTGTGCCCCTCCGGGACCGGGCGGGGAGGCCAACCCGGTGATACTCGCCGCCTGCGTGCTGTGCGAGGTGACCGAGGTGTACCGGATGGGCGGAGCGCAGGCGATCGCTGCCCTGGCCTACGGCACGGAGTCCGTGGACGCCGTGGACGTGATCGCCGGACCGGGCAATCCGTACGTTCAGGAGGCCAAACGCCAGGTGGTGGGGCAGGTGGGGATCGACGGCGTGGCAGGCCCGAGCGAGCTCGTGGTGGTGGCCTCGGCGGGGGCCGATCCCGACCTGATCGCCGTGGACCTGATGGCCCAGGCCGAGCATGGCGCCGACAGCCCGCTCTGGTGCGTGTCGCCCGACGCCCGGCCTGCTGGACGCGGTGGCCGAGGCCGTGGAGCGCCTGGCGCCGGAGCGCCCGACCGTGCGGGACGCCGAGCTGCAGCTGGTGGACACCGACGACGTGCGCGTGGCCGTACGGATAGCCGAGGAGATCGCGCCCGAGCACCTCGAGCTGACGGGAGCCGACGCCGAGGCGCTCGCGGACCGGGTGCGGCGCGCCGGCTGCGTGTTCGTGGGGTCTGGCGCCGGCACCGCCTTCGGCGACTACGTGGCGGGCTCGAACCACGTGCTGCCCACCGGTGGCGCCGCTCGCTTCCAGTCGGCGCTCTCCCCGGCCACGTTCCGGCGCAGGATGGCTCGCGTATCCTTGCCCGGCGAGGCGGCGGCTCGCCTCGCGCCCCCAGGCGCCGCGCTGGCCCGCGCCGAGGGCTTCCCCGTGCACGCCGAGTCGATGGAGCGCCGGGCGTGAGCAGAACCGCAGAGATCCACCGCACGACGAACGAGACCGATGTCGAGCTCAGGCTCGACCTGGACGGTGCGGGCGCGGGCAGCGCGCACCACCGGTGTCGGTTTCTTCGACCACCTGCTGGACGCGGTGGCCCGCCACGGCGGCCTCGACCTCGAGATCCGGGTGGACGGCGACCTCCAGACCGGCGCGCACCACACCGTGGAGGACACGGGCCTGGCGCTGGGGCAGGCGCTGGACGAGGCGCTGGGCGACCGCGCCGGCATACACCGCTTCGGACACGCCGTGATCCCGATGGACGAGGCGCGCGCCAGCTGCGCGATCGACATCTCGGGGCGGCCGTTCCTGCTCTTCGACGCCGAGTACCCGGACGCGCGCGTGGCCGACTTCGACACCGACCTCGCCGAGGAGTTCTTCCGCGCGGTGGCCAGCACCGCCAAGCTGACGCTGCACCTGCGCGTCGAGGCGGGCGCCAACTCGCACCACATGGTCGAGGCCTCGTTCAAGGCCTTCGCGAGGGCGCTGCGCGCGGCCGTGGCGGACGATCCCAGCGAGTCCGGGGTGCCGTCCACCAAGGGAGTCCTGTGAGCCCCCGCATCGCGATCCTCGATTACGGGATGGGCAACCTCCGCTCCGTGGCCAAGGCCCTGGAGCACGTGGGCGCGCGGCCCGAGCTGACGGCCGACCCCCGCCGCGTGCGCGAGGCCGACGGGGTGGTGCTGCCCGGCGTGGGCGCGATGCCGAAGGCCATGGAGCACGTGCGCCGGCTGAGGCTCGACGAGCTGATGTGCGAGCGGGTGGCCGAGGGCGTGCCGGCGATCGGCGTATGCATGGGGATGCAGCTGCTGTTCGACTCCACCACGGAGCAGGGCGGCGCCGAGGGCATCGGCCTGATCCCCGGTGCGGTGGTCGAGCTCGACGCTCCCGGTCTCAAGGTGCCGCAGATCGGGTGGAACCCAGTGGAGTGGCGCCGGACCGAGCCCCTGAACGAGGGCCTGCCGGATCCATGCGCCTTCTACCACGCGAACTCGTTCGCGCCGCGCCCTGAGGATCCGGAGCACGTGCTCGGCACGGCCGACTACGGGAGCGAGTTCGTGAGCGCCGTGGCGCGCCCGCCGCTATACGGCGTGCAGTTCCACCCGGAGAAGTCCGGTCCCGACGGGCTCCGGCTGCTCGGGAACTTCGTGCGCAGCTGCGTGCCAGTGCCCGCATGATCCTGCTGCCCGCGGTGGACATTCGCGACGGCAAAGCGGTGCGCCTGCGGCAGGGGCACTTCGACGACGAGACGGTGTACGCCGACACGCCGCTCGACGCCGCGCGCTCGTTCGTGGAGGCGGGCGCCCGCTTCCTGCACGTGGTCGATCTCGACGGCGCCCGCGCCGGGGAACCGGCGAGCCTCGGCCATCTCGAGCGGATCACGCGCGAGCTCGAGGTCCCGGTGCAGTACGGAGGCGGCCTGCGCTCGCTCGCCTCCGTGCGCGCCGCGCTGGCGGCGGGGGCCGCGCGTGTGGTGCTCGGCACAGCCGCCTACAACGACCCCGAGCTGCTCGACCGGGCGCTCGAGACGTGGGGCGGCCGCGTGGTGGTGGCCGTGGACGTTCGCGGGGGCCAGGTGTCGGTGGCCGGCTGGACCAAGGAGACGCAGACGCGCGGGGAGGACGTGATCGAGCGCCTGCAGCGCCGCGGCGCCTCGCGCTTCGTGTACACCAACGTGGACCGGGACGGCATGCTCGACGGCCCGGACCTCGACGAGGTGGCGCGCATCTCCCAGGCCGTGCGCGGGCGCTTCATCTACTCGGGTGGCATCGGATCCGTGGAGGACCTGCGCGCGCTGCGTGTGCGCCGGCTCGTGAACCTGGCCGGCGTGATCTCCGGCAAGGCGCTGTACGAGCACCGCTTCACCGTCCGGGAGGGCCAGGCCGCGCTCGAGGACGGCGGCTGATGCTGCTGCGCCGCGTGATCCCGTGCCTGGACGTGGACAAGGGCCGTGTGGTGAAGGGCGTGGAGTTCGTGAACCTGCGCGACGCCGGCGACCCGGTGGAGCTGGCCGTGCGCTACCAGGAGGCCGGCGCGGACGAGATCGTGTTCCTCGACATCACCGCGTCGCACGAGAAGCGCGACACGGTGGCCGCCCTGGCTCGCCGGTGCGCGGACGACGTGTTCGTGCCGTTCACGATCGGCGGCGGCGTACGCTCGCTGGACGACGCTCACGCGGTGCTCGATGCCGGCGCGGAGAAGGTGTCGGTCAACTCGGCGGCGGTGGCCCGGCCCGAGCTGCTGGGCGAGCTCGCGGAGGTGTTCGGCGCGCAGTGCGTGGTGCTGGCGATCGACGCCCGCGCCGAGGGCGACAGCTACGGCGTGTACGTGAACGGAGGGCGCACGCCCGTGGGCCGCGACGCGGTGGAGTGGGCGCGCGAGGCCGTGGAGCGCGGAGCGGGGGAGATACTCCTCACCAGCATGGACCGCGACGGCACCGAGCACGGCTACGAGCTGCAGCTCACCCGAGCTGTGGCCGACGCCGTTGACGTGCCGGTGATCGCATCGGGCGGGGCGGGCACGCTCGACCACCTGGTGGAGGCCGTGGAGGCTGGGGGAGCCGACGCGGTGCTGTGCGCCTCGATCTTCCACTACGGCACCTACTCGGTGCGCGAGGCCAAGGAGCACATGCGCCGGGCCGGCGTGCCCGTCCGGCTGTGACCGTCCCGGGCGACCTGCGCGAGCGCGTGCGCCGCCTGCCCGGCATGGATGACCTGCTGCCGGCCCTGATCGACCTGCCGCAGGTCTACCTGGTGGGCGGAGGCGTGCGTCACGTGCTGTCGAGCGACCGCCCTCCGGCGAGCCTCGACCTGGCCGTGGAGGGGGACGCGCGGGTGGTGGCCCGGGAGCTGGCCGCGCGGCTGGGCGGGCGCGTGCGCGAGTACGAGAGCTTCGGCACCGCCACGATCTGGACCGGGACGATCCCGATCGACCTGGCCACCACGCGGCGCGAGGTCTACGACGAACCGGGCGCTTTGCCGAGGGTCGAGCCGGCACCGCTCGCGGAGGACCTCGGTCGCAGGGACTTCAGCATCAACGCCATGGCGATCGGCCTCCGCGGCGACGACCTCGGCCACCTCTACGACGTGCACCGAGGTCTCGCCGACCTCGAGGAGCGGCTGATCCGGGTGCTGCACGGCGGGAGCTTCCTGGACGACCCGACTCGCCTCCTGCGCGCCGTGCGCTTCGAGATCCGTCTCGGGTTCAGCATGGCCGAGGAGACGGAGCGGGCGGCGCGGGTGGCGGTGATGGAGGGGGCGCTGTCCACCGTCTCCGGCAAGCGCATACGCGACGAGCTGATGGAGCTGCTCGGCGAGCTCGAGGCACCCGACGCGGTGCGGCGCCTGTCCGACCTCGGCATCGACCGCGGCCTCCACCCGGCGCTGCGGCCCGATCCCGACCTGGTGGCATCCGCCGCTCTGGGCGCTGTCGCGCTGGCCGCCGACCGTTCGCTCGCCGCCCTGGCCGCCCTGTGCGCGTCGGCGCCCGAGGAGCTCGAGGACTGGCTCGACGGACTCCAGCTGGACGCGCGCGATCGCGATGCGGTGCTCTGGGCCGCCCGTTGGGCGCTGCCGCTGGCGCGCACCCTGCGCGAGCGCGAGCACACCCCGGCCGAGCTGCGCGCCCTGCTCGCCCATGAGCGTCCCGAGACGCTGGCACTGGCGCTGGCCTCCGGCGCGCCGCCCGAGCCAGTGCTGCGCTGGATCACCGACCTCTCCCGGGTGCGGCTCGAGATCACCGGCGACGACCTGCTGGAGGCCGGCGTGCCTGAGGGCCCCGCGCTAGGCCGGGCTCTGCAGGGGACGCTCGACCGGAAGCTGGATGGACTCGTGTCCGGCCGCGACGAGGAGCTCCGCACCGCTCTCGCCATTGCCGCGGAGAGCTCGTGACCGAGCTGCACCTTCCCGGCGGTCGGGTGATCTTCTCCGACCGCCACGGCGGCGTGAGCGAGGGTCCATACGAGTCCCTCAACCTCGGCGTGCTCACGGAGGACGACCCGAACAACGTGGTGGAGAACCGCCGGCGGCTCGCCGGCCGGCTGGGCGTGGAGCCCGAGCGGGTGGCAATGGGGTGGCAGGTGCACGGCGCGGAGCTGGCCGAGTGGGACGCCCCGCCGTCGGATCCCGGATACGCGCTGCCGGGCGCCGGCCTCGCGCGGGTGGATGGCCACGTGACCTCGCTTCCAGGTCTCGGACTGCTGGTGCTCGCGGCCGACTGCTACCCGCTCGCCCTCTCCGACGGGCGCACGGTGGCGATGGTCCACTGCGGCTGGCGCGGGCTGGCCGCGGGAATCGTGGGCGCGGCGGTCGCGCGCCTGCAGGGTCCCGTCTCGGCGGCCGTGGGGCCTGGGGTCGGGGCCTGCTGCTACGAGGTGGGACCGGAGGTGCTGGCCGCGTTCGCCGACCTGCCGGGCGTCGCGCAGGGACGCATGCTCGACCTGCGCGCGGTCCTGACGCTCGAGCTGGCCGCGGCGGGCGTGAGCGACGTTCAGCACGTGGAACACTGCACGAGCTGCCGTGCCGACCTGTACTTCTCACACCGCCGTGACCACGGCCTCACCGGCCGCCAGGGCGGCATAGTCAGCCTCGATGCTTGATTCCTCGATGATCGACGCGGCGCGCGTTCGCGCGAACCTGGAGCGGATCCGCGAGAGCGTGCCCGCCGAGGTGGAGATCTGCGCCGCGGTCAAGTACGTGTCGACCGACGACCTGCCGGCGCTCGCGGAGGGCGGCATCGAGCTGGTGGGCGAGAACCGCGCACAGTCGCTGCTCGAGAAGCAGGCGAGCCACGGCGACCTCTTCACCTGGGACTTCATCGGCGCGCTCCAGAGCCGCAAGGTCAAGGACGTGGCCCCGAACGTCCGGCTGATCCACTCGCTGGCGTCCGAATCGGCCATGCGCCGCCTCGAGCAGAGCCCCGCGAGTGAGGTGCTGGTGCAGGTGAACGTGGCGGGGGAGGAGGGCAAGGAGGGCGTGGCGCCCGACGAGCTCGCCGACTTCATCGCGCGCTGCCCTGCACCGGTCACCGGCCTGATGACGATGCCGCCCTTCACCGAGCGGCCGGAGGACAGCCGCAGGCACTTCGCCCGTCTCGCCGAGCTTGCGGCGGAGCACGGGCTCCAGCGTCTTTCGATGGGCACCTCGCAGGACTACGCGGTGGCCGTGGAAGAGGGCGCGACGATCGTGCGCCTCGGCAGCGTCCTCTACGCGTAGGCGTAAGGCGGTCAGGGCGCGCTCAGGTGCCTCGCCGCCACGTCGGCGAGCCTCGCGTGACCCGCCGCGTTCGGGTGGAACGACGCGGGTACCAGGCTGAGGCGGTCCTGAAGCGGTCGGAGGTAGGTCTCGCGGAACGTCTCGCCGGAGCACAGGAGCTCGCGACCGTTGAAGGCCTCCGTCGCGTCCACGAAATCCACGCCGGCGTCCTTGGCCGCGCCGGCGATGGCGGCGTTGAGGGCCGGCGTGAGGGCGTTGAGGTACTCGACCTCGTCGCCCGAGATCTGCCGGCGCATCAGGCAGTCGCCCGCCGAGCGCCAGTCCTCTCGGCTCGGGAAGAGCCGCGGATACCCGAGCACGACCACGCGGGCGCGCGGGGCGGCGTCCCGGATGGAGCGGTAGAAGCTGGGGAGCCGCCCGGCCACGTCCGCGATCTCGGCTTCCAGGCGATCGCCCGACGGCCGGTGGTACTTCGCGACGCAATCCCCGAGCAGACACGACTTGATGACGTTGGCGAAGCCGACGTCGTTGCCACCGATGCTGATCGTGACGACGCCGGGGTCCCCGGAGATGCGACCGAGCTGACCCGTGGTCACGTCGTGAATCACCGCGCCGCTGCAGGCCAGCGAAGGCAGCGCGACCAGGTGCAATCTCGTCGCGAGCTCCTGCGGCCAGGCCCTGGGCGAGCGGAAGCACGTGTTCCCGCCCCCGTTCGTACCGGGGTCGTAGGAGCCGGCACCCTGTCCGGACGAGAACGAGTCGCCCAGCGCCAGCAGCCGCTCGTTCCCGGTGATCTCGCGAGCGGAGGGCCTGCGGCTCGTGCAGGGCGGATGTGCTCGTGTGAACCGTCCGTCGAAGAACCCGATCGCGTCGTCGGCACACCAGGGATGCCGGTACCGGCCCTGGAACGCCGGGGACACCGGTGGATTGGACGAGGTGCAGATCGCCTCGAGCACGCATTCGGTGGTTCCCCACCCTCCGTCGAAGGCGTTCCAGAGCGCCGGCACGGCACCGCCGCGGCGCGCCGGCAGCGCTTCCAGGCAGACCGTCGGGCAGTCCGCGCGCTCGTCGCGGGGCCACGGATCGCCGCCATCGTGCCGGTTCTCCTTGATGGGCAGGTCGCCCACCCTGCACTTGTCCTGGCGGCAGATCGTGGGATAGGAGGCATGAGTCCCGCGCGCGATGAACACGAGCGGCCGGAGGCCGGTGTCGATCCTGCGGCCAAAGGCCTTCAGGTCGCCGCGGTCCCAAAGGCGCTGGAGTGCCCGCCAGGTGTAGCGCGTCACGCCGCTGTGCTGGGCGTAGGAGACGGCCGTGGGCGGACCGGACGGTGAGTCGCCGTCGAGGACGACGGTCACGCCCTCCCAGTCGGACTGGTGGTCGAAGCAGGTGACGCCCGCGATCACGAAGCCGGCTCCGCAGAGTGCTCCCCCGGCCGCCCCCGCGGGGTTGTGCGGGAAGTACCACCAGTAATCGAGGTAGATCGCGTTGGGCCGGTCGTTGCCCGAGCGCGTGACGTTCACGTAGATCGTGCTCTGGTCCCGCACCTCCGCCAGCTCGTCGGGCTCGAACGCGAGGTGGCTCGCCCCGTTGTGGAGGTCGGCCGACCTGTGGACGGCAGAGCAGATTCGCCCGACGGCTTGACCCTGTTCGCAGAGCTTCATCCTGCCGCTGGCGAGCAGGCGGTCGACGTTGAGCGGCGACGGGTAGGGCTCGTCGCCATCGAAGAACAGCGCCGGACGGTGCCTGGCCGCCAGTGTCAGGTCCTGATCGCCCGTGGGCGCTCGTACCGCCAGAGCGAGCGCCAGGTCAGCTGCCGTCCGGGAGCCGGCGGCTCCCTCGAGCGACAGCGCTCTCCCGCTTCTCGTGCCGGGCCGGCGCCCGGCAAGCGCGTCGTTCCAGGACCTCAGGCGGGTGTCGTCGTCGGTGCGCAGCAGGGCAAACGTGGGCGTGAAGGTCGACGTGACCCTGTCGGCTAGACCAAGCCATCGCTCGATCTCGCCCCCAGTGTCCGGAGCGGCCGGCAGGGCGTCCGCCCGTGAGAGGCGTTCCGGGCCGCCGTCGACCATCAACAGAAGAACGCGGTCCACGTCGTCGCGAGGCACGAGCGGGGGCGCTCCGGCCGCGTCCCAGCGGATGCGGTCCCCTTCGCCCACCTGGCCGCGCCAGGTGCTGATGCTCCAGCCGAACGGCGGCTCGGGTTCGGCGGGTCTCTCCGTCTCGTCGGTCAGGACGATGACGTCCAGCCGAGAGACCACCGAGGCCTTCTGCTCCAGCGACCGCTCGTCCCCTTTCACCCAGCCGGCGAACCAGAATCCGAAGGGCGGCACCAGCACCAGGATGAGGGCGGTCCCGAGGGTCCATGCGAGCGGACGCCGCGGCGTGCGGCGGACCCACCACGGGCGCAGATACAGCCAGGCGGCCGCGCCTATGAGGAGGGCGCCGAGGGCGAGGCTGCCGAGCGGGTCGGGTCTCCAGCTGGTCAGGTGCGCCCAGAGCCAGTCCACGCCGAGGAGCGCGTACACGGGAATCACGATCAATCCCCACACCAGGGCGATCGCACCGATCCAGCGCGGCGCGGGGATGGTGCGCAACACGGCGTAGACGAGCAGCGGCAGAGCGACGACGAGAATCCAGACGCCGTCGAGGTCCTGCATCAGGGTGATCGCGCCCACCGCGACGAACGCGAGAAGGACGAGCGATACGGTCGGGGACCACCGACCCGTCATGGACGCGACAGTAGCCCCTCCGCAGGAGGGTGCCGCATCTACACTGCCTGGCCATGGAATTCCGTCTCGAACTGCTGCAGGTGCCCGTCTCCGACGTCGACCAGGCGAAGGAGTTCTACGTCGAGAAGGCGGGCTTCAACGCCGACCACGATCATCGGATGAGCGACGAGATGCGGTTCGTCCAGCTCACGCCACCGGGATCGAGCTGCTCGATCGCCATCGGCACCGGACTGGGTGCGGCGATGGCGCCGGGCTCCGTGCAGGGGCTGCAGCTGGTGGTGGACGACATCCAGGAGGCACACGCCGAGCTCGCCGGCCGAGGGGTGGAGGTGAGTGAGGTCCAGGAGTTCCCGTGGGGCTCGTTCGTCTTCTTCAGCGACCCGGACGGGAACGGCTGGGCCGTGCAGGCGATCCCGCCTCGGTGAGCAAGGGCATCACGCCGCGGCAGCGGCCGGCCGTGGCCGCGGACGCCCCGCGGATCTCGGCGCTGATGCGCGCGTCGATCCTCGACCTGTTTCCGCGCTTCTACGACGAGCGCCAGGTGGCGAGCGCGGCGGATCACATCGGCGACCTCGACATGCTGCTCATCGAGGACGGCACGTACTTCGTGCACGAGGTGGGCAGCGAGATCGTGGCGTGCGGCGGCTGGAGCCGCCGCGCCAGGCTCTACACCGGCTCCGGCGAGGCCGACAGCGACGCCCGCCTCCTGGATCCGCTAACCGAGCCGGCGCGCGTGCGGGCGATGTTCGTGCGCTCCGACTGGACCCGCCGCGGGCTCGGCCGCGCGATCCTCGACTCGTGCGCGCGGGCCGCGCGCGACGAGGGCTTCACGCAGCTCGCCCTGATGGCCACGCTGCCGGGGGAGCCGCTCTACCGCGCCTGCGGCTTCCGCGAGGTCAGGCGCACCCTGGTCACGACGCCTGACGGCATCTCGCTCGAGGGCGTGGTCATGGAGCGCCCGGTGGAGGTCTAGGGGCTCGCCAGGAAGTCGGCAATCGCCTCCGACAGGCGCCCTCCCTGCCACGCCAGTGGCGCCTGGCCCTGGTCCTCCACGACGAGCCGGCCGTTCGGCAGGCGGCGCTCGTACTCCTCGGCGGTCGCGAGTGGATGCGTGGGGTCCGAGTCGTCGCGGGAGCCGACGACGAGGGTGGGGACTTCCAGCCGGTCCAGGGCCTCCATCCCGCCGTCCCAGGCGAGCGAGCGCGGCACCTCGCGCAGCGCCGCCGCCACCGCATCGGGATGCTCGTGGCGCTCCATACGCTGCCGCACCGCGCGCCGCACCGGCTCCCGCCAACGCTCCGGTAGCGAGTCCGGGTCGTTGGCCTCCACGAACGCGTCGACGCCCCCGCTCTCGAGCGCGTCGGCCAGGCGGTCCCAACGCCCTCCGGTATCGGCCTGGCCCCGGAAGGCGGGCGTGATCTGCACCAGGGCGGGCACCCGGCCGGGATGCGCGAGCGCGAAGGCCATGGCGGTGGCGGCTCCCATCGAGCTGCCCACCAGGACCGCTTGGTCGAGTCCGCGGTCGTCGAGCACGCCGGCGAGATCGTCCACCAGGTCGGGATAGGCGTAGGAGGGGCCGGGGGAGGACGCTCCGTGCCCGCGAGCGTCGTATGACACCAGCCTGTATCCGCGGCGCGTGAGCAGGCGCGAGCCCTGCACGACGTTGCGGCGGGTGGCGGAGAGGCCGTGCAGCAGCACCAGAGCCGTGCCGTCACCGGCCTCCTCGCCGGCGATCGCCACGCTGCCGGCGCCGGGGATCTGGCGCAGCACCTCGAACGCGCAAGGGTCCACCGGGCCGGCGGGCTACTCCGAGAGTCCCGCGGCTTCGAGGGTCTCTGCCCAGGAGGGAAAGAAGCGGGCCCTGCCGATCTTGCCGTCGCGAAAGTCCCAGCCGACGCTGCCCATCGGCTGGTGGACCTGCACTCCGGAGCCCTTGATGCGGCCCGAGATCTCTCCCAGCCAGACGACCTTGTCGCCACAGTCGCGGATCTCGGTGGTGGCGACCGTGAAGTCGTCGAAGCTGTCGCTCCAGCCGGCCATCACGTCACGGAGCCCGTCGTGGCCTCGGAACCCGTCGGCGCTGTCGGGCGAATCCGGAAACGGGAACCAGATCACGTCCTCGGGATAGAACTCCAGTAGCGGCTCGACTCCATCCGAGTTCCAGGCATCCACCGCCCTGCGCGTGATCTCCATGTTCTCCTGCGACATCAGGGCAATGCTACGGTCCGCTGTGACAAAGGAGTTTCCCGCTTACGCGCGAAAAACCGCAACATGGCGCTCCGCGACACGTGGCATAAGACGCTGGTCTACTTCGGGCTCGCCGAGGAAGAGGATCCGCGCTTCGACGCGTACGACGAGCCCGAGCCGGAGGCTGAGCTCGAGGACCGTTACCGCGAGCGCCCGAACGTGCGCCGGCTCCAGCGTAAGCGGCGCGACGAGATCGACGACATCTTCGCCGACGAGCCGCGTGGCGGCGGCCGTGACACGCGCGTGCTGCGCCCGGTGGGCGCGAACGGGCGGGGCACCGGCAACGGGGGGGACATCCAGGTTCACCTGGTCATCCCCAAGAACTTCAACGACGCCCAGCAGATCGCCGACCAGTTCAAGGACGCGATCCCCGTGATCCTCAACCTGCAGGGCTCGGACACGGACCTCTCGAAGCGCCTGATCGACTTCGCGTCAGGCCTCACCTACGCGCTGGACGGCGGGATGCAACGGATCGCCGACAAGGTGTTCCTGCTCACGCCGCGCAACGTCGAGGTGTCTGCCGAGGAGCGCGCTCGGCTTATCGAGAAGGGCTTCTTCAACCAGTCCTGACGCTCGGCCGTAGGGCCGGGGTCACGGCAGTAAGCTCCACCGCCGATGAAGCTCGGGCTGATCGGAGCGGGAAACATGGCGTCTGCGCTGGCCCGCGGCGTGGGCGAGCCGGTTCTCGTGCATGACCTGGACACGGCCCGGGCGAGCGCTCTGGCCGAGGAGCTGGGCGGCGAGGCCGTGGACTCGAACGCCGAGCTGGCCGAGCGCGCCGACGTGGTGGTGCTCTGCCACAAGCCCGCGCAGCTCGATGAGGTGGCCGGCCAGGTGGAGGGCCGCGCGTCCGCCGTGGCATCCATCCTCGCCGCCACGCCCACCGAGCGCATCGAGGCCGCGTACCCGGATCTGCCCGTGTACCGCTTCATCCCCAACATCCCCGCCGAGGTGCATCAGGGCGTGCTCTGTTACGCCCCGGGACGGCTGGCGGCGGAGGGGCCCGAGGAGGAGCTGCTCGCCCTCTTCGGCCGCGCCGGCGCCGTGATTCGCCTCGACGAGGCGCTGATCGAGCCCGCGATGGCCCTGATGAGCTGCGGCCCCGCGTTCATGTCGCTGGTGGCCGAGTCGTTCGCCGACGCCGGCGCGGCTCACGGTCTGGCCGCCGAGGATGCACGCCGCATGACCGTGGAGACGATGGCCGGAACCGCGGCCTGGCTCAGGAGCCACGACTACGACCTCGAGGACCTGCGCGCACGCGTGGCCACCCCTGGCGGCGCCACCGAGCGGGGCCTGCTGCGCCTCGAATCGGAGGGGCTCCGCGATGTGTGCCGTGCGGCCGTGGACGCGGTGGTGGAGGGCACGCGATGACCGTGTTCGCCCTCACGCGCGCCGACGTGGCCGACTACGTCGGCACGCTCGTGCTCGTCTACACGGTCCTGATCTTCGTCCGGATCCTGCTGACCTGGATCCCGCGCATTCCCTACAACCCGGTGCTGGCCGCGGTGATCAAGTTCGTCACCGACGTCACGGATCCGTACCTGAACCTGTTCCGGCGCTTCATCCCCCTCGTGCGGCTCGGGCCGGGGGCGCTCGACATCAGCCCGATCGTGGCGATCATCGTGCTCCAGATCGTGGGCTCGCTCATCGTCAACCTGATCGACTGAGATCGTGGCTCCGGCGCTGCGCGCCCTCGTGACCGCGGGCGTGGTCGTGGCGCTCGACCAGGTGACGAAGGCGCTCGTGAAGGACGAGGTGCTCCCGGGCGAGCACGTGGACCTCTTCCCGGGGCTCCAGCTCAGCAACGTGCGCAACACCGGCGTGGCATTCGGGGCGCTCGAGGGGGCCGGACTCGCAGTGGCGGTGCTCATCGGGCTCTCGCTGACGCTCCTGATCGGCTACTTCGTGGTCAACCGCCGGATCCCGCTGCTGTGGCTCCCGGTGGGGATGCTCGTGGGCGGCGCCGCGGGCAACCTGATCGACCGCGCCCGCGAGGGGGCCGTTGTGGACTTCATCGATCCCGTGGCCTGGCCGGCCTTCAACGTGGCCGACAGCTGCATCGTGCTCGGCGTGGTGGTGCTCCTGTTCGTGGTGGAGAGGGAGGCGCGACGGAAGACCGCGTCCACCTGAAGGCCGCTGCCGCGGACGCCGGCACTCGCCTCGACGCATTCCTCGCGTCGCACACCGCGCTGCGCTCCCGCGCGGCCGCTCAGCGCGCGATCGACGCCGGGCGCGTAAGCGTGGACGGCGAGCGGCGGCCCAAGAGCCACCGGATGACCGCGGGCGAGGCCGTGAGGCTCGACGACGCGCCGGAGCGCCCCTCAGAGCCGGAGAGCGTGGCCTTCGCAGTGGCCTACGAGGACGATGACCTGCTGGTGGTGGACAAGCCGGCCGGCCTCGTGACCCATCCCGCGCCCGGCCACTCGCAGACCACGCTGGCCGAGGCGCTGCGCGGCCGTGCGGCGGGTGGAGAGGATCCCGACCGCGCCGGCATCGTGCACCGGCTGGATCGCGACACGTCTGGGCTGCTGGTGGTGGCGAAGTCGGAGGAGGCTCACGCCGAGCTGGTGCGGATGCTGGCGCGCCGCGAGATCGAGCGCGGCTACATCGCCCTGGTAGCGGGGCATCCCGACGCCTCCTCGGGCACGATCGACGCCGCCCTGGGCCGCGACCGCGCCCGTCGCGAAGTGATGTCCACCCGCACCGCGCGCGGGCGTCCCGCGGTAACCCACTTCGAGGTGCGCGAGCTGCTCCCGCGGACGGCACTGCTCGACCTGCGCCTGGAAACGGGCCGTACACACCAGATCCGGGCGCACCTCGCGGCGATCGGCCATCCGGTCTGCGGAGACACGCACTACGGGGGCGGGGCAGCCGGCCACAGGCTCGGACTGGACCGCCAATTCCTCCACGCGGCACGGTTGATGTTTAAGCACCCGATCACCGGGGAAATTGTCCGATGCGAGTCCAAACCACCTGCCGAGTTGCAACGATCACTCGAAGCAGCCCGGCAGGAGCCAGTTCCCGGAGGGCCAGACGGGAACTGAAGGATGGGAATGCGGGGCGGCTGTGAAGCCGCCCCGCTCCTATTCTGGGCGGCGCTATCCTCCGTTCCAACTGAACCACTACCCCGCCGGGGCAGCGGTCGCGACCCTGCTCGGGAAATCTCCCGGGTCCGCGAACCGGCCGGCGGGCGCTTCACACAACAATCAACAAGGGGAGTCTCTTTGGTCACGGATGTAGGCATCAAGGAGCTGCTGGAGGCCGGCGTCCATTTCGGCCACCAGACGCGCCGATGGAACCCCAAGATGCGCCGCTTCATCTTCGGTGAGCGCGGGGGGATCCACGTCATCGATCTTCAGAAGACCGAGCGCCTGTTGAAGACGGCGCAGGACTTCGCGGCCGAGCTGGCGGGGCGGGGGGGCACGATCCTCTTCGTGGGCACGAAGAAGCAGGCCCGCGACACCATCAAGGAGGCCGCCACCGCGTCGGGAATGCCGTACGTGGACCAGCGCTGGCTCGGTGGCCTGCTCACCAACTTCCAGACGATCTCCAAGCGCATCAGGCGCCTCCACGAGCTGCGTGACTGGACCGAGAGCGGCACGATGGAGCTGCTCCCGGTGCGCGAGCGCATCGCCGCCATGTCCGAGCGCGACAAGCTCGAGATCAACCTCGGCGGCGTGGCGGACATGCAGCGCCCGCCGGACGCCATGTTCGTCGTGGACATGAAGTCCGAGGAGATCGGCGTGCGCGAGGCCATCCGCCTCAAGATCCCGATCATCGGGCTCGTGGACACCAACTGCAGCCCCGACCCGGTGCAGTTCGTGATTCCGGGGAACGACGACGCGATCCGGTCGTGCAAGGTGATCATCGAGGCCATCGCGGGCGTGGCCGCCAACAGCGCGGCGCAGTTCCGTGCCCAGGAGGAGCAGGCGCGGCTCGAGCGTGAGGAGGCCGAGCGCCGCGAGGCGGAGGAGAAGGCTCAGCGCGAGGCCGAGGAGGCCGAGAAGCGCGAGGCCGAAGAGCGCGCCCGCCGCGAAGCCGAGGAGGCCGGATTCTCGCCCGACGAGCCCGCCACACCGGCTCCGGCCGGCGCCGCCCCGCGTGAGCGGCGCACGTTCGACCCTGACGAGGAGAGCTGAGATGAGCGAGGTGGCCATCTCAGCCAAGGACGTGAAGGCCCTGCGCGAGCGCACAGGTGCGGGGATGATGGACTGCAAGGCAGCGCTCCAAGAGGCCGGCGGGGACATCGACAAGGCAGTCGACATCCTGCGCGTGAAGGGCCAGGCCTCGGCCGCCAAGCGCGGCGGGCGCGGCGCCGCGGAGGGCGTGGTGTCCAGCTACGTGCACGCCAACGGCAAGATCGGTGTGCTCGTGGAGGTGGACTGCGAGACCGACTTCGTGGCCCGCACCGAGCCGTTCCAGGAGTTCGCACGCGAGGTGGCGGTGCACATCGCCGCGTCCGCCCCGCAGTACGTGTCGGACGAGGACGTGCCCGAGGATGCCAAGGAGACAGAGCTGCGGGTGCTGCGCGAGCAGGCGGCCGGAGAGGGCAAGCCGGAGAACGTGCAGGAGAAGATCGTGGAGGGCCGGCTCAAGAAGTGGCTCGAGGAGGTCGTGCTCCTCGATCAGACGCACGTGAACGAGGAGAAGCACAGCGCGAAGACGATCGAGCAGCTCCGCACGGAGCTTGCGGCGAGCACCGGGGAGAACGTGGTCATCCGGCGCTTCGCGCGCTTCCAGATCGGCGAGGAGTGAAGCCAGCCTTCAAGCGCATCCTGCTCAAGCTGTCCGGCGAGGCGTTGATGGGGGACCTTCCCTACGGCGCGGACCCGGTGCGCATCGCGTCGATCGCGGAGCAGGTGAAGACGGTGGCCGACCGTGGCGTGGAGGTGGCCATCGTGGTGGGTGGCGGCAACATCTACCGGGGCATGGCGGGCGCGGCCGCCGGAATGGACCGCGCCACCGGCGACTACATGGGCATGCTGGCCACGGTGCTCAACGCGCTGGCGCTCCAGGACGCGCTCGAGAACACGGGCGCCGTCACGCGCGTGCAGTCCGCGATCGAGATCTCCGAGGTCGCCGAGCCGTACATCCGGCGCAGGGCCATGCGCCACCTCGAGCACGGCCGCATCGTGATCTTCGCGGCCGGCACGGGCAACCCGTTCTTCACGACCGACACGGCGGCGGCGCTGCGCGCCCTGGAGATGCACGCCGAGGCCATCCTGATGGCCAAGAACGGGGTGGAGGGCGTGTACACGGCCGACCCCCGCAAGGACCCGAACGCGACGTTCCTCGAGACGATC
Organism: uncultured Thermoleophilaceae bacterium; assembly: GCA_963811055.1. Lineage (GTDB taxonomy): Bacteria > Actinomycetota > Thermoleophilia > Solirubrobacterales > Thermoleophilaceae > JACVRW01. The sequence goes on along the minus strand of CAWEPQ010000020.1, from coordinate 588,596 downwards.
ACGCACCGGGCCGCCATCGAGCAGCGTCTGGCCGTGATGGATTCCACGGCGCTGTCGCTCTGCATGGACAACAACCTCCCGATCCACGTCTTCAACATGGATGACGAGCGCAACATCGACCGGATAGTGTGCGGCGAGCGAGTGGGGACGGTGGTGAGCACATGACTGATGGCGTCCTCAAGGACTTCATAGAAGAGGCCAAGGCGCGAATGGCGAAGTCCGTGGAGGCCACGCGCGGCGAGTTCTCGACCGTGCGCACGGGGCGTGCCTCGCCCCATCTGCTGGACCGCGTGAACGTGGACTACTACGGCGCCGTCACGCCGCTCAGGCAGCTTGCGCAGATCTCGTCCACCGAGGCGCGGCTGCTCACGATCACGCCCTATGACAAGAGCTCGATCAAGGCGATCGAGAAGGCGATCCTCGAGTCTGACGTGGGGCTCACCCCGTCGAACGACGGCCAGGTGATTCGCCTACAGATTCCCGAGCTGACCGAGGAGCGCCGGCGCGAGCTGGTCAAGGTGGTGCACAACATCGCGGAGCAGGGGCGGGTGTCCGTCCGGAACGTCCGCCGCGACGTGATGCACGACCTGCGCGAGCTCAAGAGCGAGGGCGAGGTCGGCTCCGACGACGAGCACCGAGCGGAGGCCGAGCTCCAGAAGCTCACCGACGCGCGCATCGGCGAGATCGACACGACGCTGGCGGGCAAGGAAGAGGAGATCCTTGAGGTCTGACGCCCGCGCGGCGTGAGCGACACGAAGGCCCGCTTCGTCGCGATCATCACCGACGGAAACGGCCGCTGGGCCCAGCAGCGCGGCCGTCCCGTGATCGAGGGCCACCAGGCAGGCGCGGACGTGGTCAAGGCGCGACTGAAGGACGCCGTCGAGCTGGGTGTCCGCGAGCTCACCGTGTACTCGTTCTCCACCGAGAACTGGGCCCGCCCGACGGCCGAGGTCCAGGGGCTGATGGCCATGTTCGCGGAGCGCATCGACCGCGAGACGCCGGAGCTCGACGACGAGGGCGTGCGGATGCGCTTCATAGGCCGCCGCGACCGCCTGGAGGCAGGGCTGCTCGAACGGATGGAATGGGCAGAGGAGCGCACAGCAACCAACGAGCGCATCACTCTGTTCGTGGCCTTCGACTACGGCGGCAGAGCGGAGATACTCGACGCGGCGCGAACCTTCTCCGGAGGGAACGAGGACGAGTTCCGGCGCCACCTCTACGCACCTGAGATGCACGACCCCGACCTCCTGATCCGCACGAGCGGCGAGCAGCGCATCTCCAACTACCTGCTGTGGCAGTGCGCCTATTCCGAGCTCGTGTTCCGCGAAGAGCTGTGGCCGGACTTCACGCGCGAGGCCTTCGAGCATTCGCTCGAGGAGTTCTCGAGCCGCAAGCGCCGCTTCGGGGCGCGCTGAGCGATGTCCGCGCGCGAACGGCGCCCCGCCCGCCAGTCCGACCTGCTGTCACGGGTCCTGATCGCGATCCCGGCAGTGCTCTTCGCCATCCTCATCGTCGGGCAGGGCGGCCTCGTGTTCTCGATCGGGATCTTCGCGCTCGGCGTGCTCGCCTTGGGCGAGCTGTACACGCTGATGGGACGCGTGCGGCCGGTGAACCTGGGCGGCTTCCTCGCGCTCGGCGGGATGATCGCCGCGGCCCTCTACGGCGACCCCAGCCACGTGATCATGGCGCTGGCCATCTCCTTCCCGCTGGTGTTCTGGCTGTCGTTCTTCCGGCCACGGCGCGAGCACGTGTCCTGGGCGCTGGCGGCCACCTTCTTCGGAGTCCTGTGGGTGGGCATCCCGATGGTGCACGCCGTGTTCCTGCGCGAGACCCCGCACGGCGACGGCCTCGTGGTGGACGTGCTGGTGGGCACCTTCCTCGGCGACACGGCCGCCTACTTCGGCGGGCGCTTCTACGGCCGCCGGCCGCTGGCGCCGCGGATCTCGCCCAACAAGACGCTGGAGGGCCTGATCGCCGGAATCCTGGGTGGCACGCTCGCGTTCTGGTGCGCCGGCCTCTACCAGGACTGGCTCAGCGGAGCCGACGCCCTGCTGATCGGCCTGGCGGTGGCGCTCGCGGCCCCGGTGGGCGACCTCTTCGAGTCGCTCGTCAAGCGCGACCTGGCGGTCAAGGACACCGGCTCCTTCTTCGGGGCCCACGGCGGCGTGCTCGACCGCCTCGACGCGGTGTTCTTCTCCATGGTGGCGGCGTATTACACGGCGCAGGCGCTTGGCTACACCTAACGGTTGACCGCGCAAGGGCCGCTGCGCGAGACGGGACAGCTGGTCCTACGGCCCACCGAGGACTTCAAGATCCAGGTCGTCTCGGCGCGCGCGGAGTTCACGATCCGGTCGGCCACCGGAGACGTCACCGGCACCAAGACGCTCGTATCGCACGTCGCGGGCGACGCGGGCGCCACGGTCTGCGGAGACAGCCAAACCCAGACGGGGCTGCACCTCGAGAACCCGGCCCAGCTCGCGTACACCGCGACGATCACAACACCAGAAGGCGTGTTCACCGACCGCGGGAGCTCCCGCATGGACTTCGAGGACACCTCGGTCGGCTTCCCGACCGAGTTCAGCCGGCTCGAAGCTCAGGACCTCCCAGATCGCGCTGCCGCAGGACGCGTGTGAGGCGGTCTACGCGACCAGCGGCTACCAGCAGAGCGCGCAGACACTCGCTCAGACCTCGCTCGACACCGACATGGTGTTCAGCGACGGCTACAGGAGCCAGCTGGCCTCGTGGTCCGGCTCTCCCGACGAGGGCATCGCCCTCAAGCTCAACGTGGGTGTCTGACTAGAAGCGCGGCTGCGCGCCGAACATCTCCGGCACCCGCGCCGCGAGGGCGAGGTCGCCCTCCACCTGGAAGCGGCCGGAGAAGAGCAGCTCCTGGGGGTCGGCCTCCTCGGCCACCAGACGCGCGAAGTCCGGCACGGAGAGGCGGAAGGTGACGGCCGCCGATCCGTTCGAGCCCGAGACGGCGCTGGCGGCGCCGTCCTTTACGCGCATCACCCAGCGGGCGTCTCCGAGCTCGTAGGCGATGTCACCCTCGAAGCCGTAGGCGAAGCGCGGCTCGAACTGGCGGGCCATGCCGGTGAAGATCGCGCGCTGGGCCAGGCGGTTGCCGAAACGGCGCTCGAGCTGCTCGTCGCTGGCGCCGCGCACCAGGCGCGCCATCAGCGCCTGGGTCTGGTGCTGGAGCGCGCGGCCCGCCTCGGCGCCGAGCTCGGCCGCCCGTTCGCGCAGGCCCCCGGTCCTCGCGGCCCGCGCCGCCCGCGCCATCTCGGCGGGCTCGTCGATCGCGTAGCCCGGCGGCGCCTCGCGTGGGGGAGAGCGCCGCGCAAGCGCTCGCTCCACGGCCCCGGCCAGCCGGTCCGCCTTGGCCAACTCGCGCTCGTCGCGGCCCTCCGCGAACAGCGGCGCGACCTGCCGGCCGAACAGCTCGATCGACTCGCAGATGTGCTCGTGCAGGTTCGGGCCCGCCTGGAGCACGAAGATCACCTGGTCCACACCCACGGCCTCGTAGCGCCTCAGCAGGTCCGTCACCTGGTCGGGGGTCCCGATCGCCCCGCGGAGGGAGCCCAGGCCCTCCTGCATGATCTTCACGGCCAGCGGGGCCTCGTCCGGCCTCACCAGATGGCGTGCGAACCCCGTGGCGTCGCGGTTCTGGAGGAAGTCCTCCCATACATTGGTGCGGCCGGGCTGGTGGGTGCCCATGCCGTAGAAGTGAGCGAGCGAATAGCCGAAGAAGTGGGCGCCGTCGATCCCGCGCTCGATCGCGGTGGCCTCGTCCTCGTGGAGCATCATCGGCAGCACCACGGCCACGTTCGGGTTGACCGCGAAGCCCGCGGGCACGCACTCGTCGGACTCGAGCAGCTCGTAGTACTCCGCCACCCACTTCCCGGCGTCCTCCGGCTCCACGAACGAGAACGACAGCGCCCCGATGCCGTTGCGGGCAGCGAACTGGATCGTCTCGCGGCGGCTGCAGGCCACCCACATCGGCGGGTGCGGGCGCTGGAGCGGCTTGGGGACCACGTTGCGCGGCGGCATGCGGAAAAACTCGCTGTCCCACCCGGCGAACGGCTCCTCTACGAACATCCGCGCGATCGCGTCGATCGCGTCCTCCCACATGGCGCGCTTCTGCCCCCTGTCCACGAGGAAGCCGCCGAGCTCGGCCTCGGAGCTCGACTCGCCGGTGCCGAACTCCAGCCGGCCGTCGGAGATCAGGTCGAGCGTGGCGGCGCGCTCCGCCACCCGGGCCGGGTGATTCACACCGGGCGGGATCTGGACGATTCCGTGGCCCAGGCGGATGCGCTTGGTACGCGCGGCGGCCGCGGCGAGGAACACCTCCGGAGCCGACGAGTGGGAGTACTCCTCGAGGAAGTGGTGCTCGACCTCCCAGACGTAGTCGAAGCCCACGCGGTCGGCCAGCTCGATCTGGGCCAGGGCGTTCCGGAGCAGCGTGTGCTCCGAGCGCTCGCCCGCCCAGGGACGCGGATTCTGGTGCTCGTAGAAGATCCCGAAGCGCATGGCGAGCCGGATTGGCCGACCGGCCAACCCATCCTAACTGGCCCTTTATGCACGGTCCTAGACTGATCCGGGTGCGACGTATCGTGATCGTCGGGTCCACGGGCTCGATCGGAACCCAGGCCCTCGACGTGATCGAGCGCAGCGAGCAGCTCGAAGTGGTGGGGCTGGCCGCCGGCTCGAGCTGGGAGACGCTGCTCGACCAGGCACGGACCTTCGGCGTGGAGCGCATAGCGCTGGCCGACGAGGACGCCGCGGCCCGCGCCTCGGAGGCGTGGACCGACGGTGAGGTGCTGGGCGGGGCGGAGGGGCTCGTCGAGCTGATCACCGCGGGTGAGTGCGACCTGGTGCTCAACGCCCTGGTGGGCTCGGCCGGGCTCGGCCCCACGATCGCCACGCTGGGCGAGGGAATCGACCTCGCTCTGGCCAACAAGGAGAGCCTCGTGGTGGGCGGTGAGCTGGTGAGCGCACTGGCCGAGGCCACCGGCGCGCGCATCATCCCGGTGGACTCCGAGCACTCGGCGCTCCACCAGCTGATCTCCTCGGAGAGCCCCGGCACGATCGACCGCCTGGTGCTCACGGCCAGCGGCGGGCCCTTCCGGGGCATGACCGCGGCCGCCCTGCGCGGCGTGACCCGCGAGCAGGCGCTCGCGCACCCGACCTGGGACATGGGCGGGAAGATCACGATCGACAGCGCCACCCTCATGAACAAGGGGCTCGAGCTGATCGAGGCCCACCACCTGTTCGGCGTCCCCTACGACAGCATCGAGGTGGTGGTCCACCCGCAGTCGATCGTTCACGCCATGGTGCACCTCAACGACGGCGCGTCGCTGGCGCACCTGGGCTACCCCGACATGCGCGTGCCGATCTCGTTTGCGCTCCACCACCCGGAGCGCTTCGACGTGCCGGTGGCGGCGCTCGACCTGGTGAAGCTGGGGTCGCTCACCTTCGAGGCGCCCGACACGGAGACCTTCGCCTGCCTGGCGCTGGCCCGCGACGCCGCCCGCTCGGGAGGCACCGCCCCCTGTGTGCTCAACGCGGCCAACGAGATCGCGGTCCACGCCTTCCTGGAGGGGGAGATCGGCTTCCTCGACATCGCCCGGCTGATCGAGCGCGCCCTCGCCGAGCTTCCCAGCCGACCGGTACGTCACTTCTCTGACCTCTACACGGCCGACTCGGAGGCGCGTGAGCTCACGCGCCGCCTGGCCGAGGGTGTGAGCGCATGAGCTGGCTGCTCGCGTTCGTGGGCTTCTCCCTGCTCGTGATCCTCCACGAGCTCGGCCACTTCATGGCCGCCAAGTCCGTGGGCATGAGGGTGGAGCGCTTCTCGCTGTTCTTCCCGCCGCTGCTGGCGCGCAAGAAGCTGGGGGAGACCGAGTACGCCATCGGTGCCATCCCGCTCGGGGGCTACGTGAAGATCAGCGGGATGAACCCGGACGAGAGCCTCCCCGACGAGGTTCGCACCCGGGCGTACTACTCGCAGCCGGTCTGGAAGCGCATCGTGGTGATCGGGGCCGGGCCGGCGATGAACCTCCTGGTGGCCTTCGTGCTGCTGTTCGTGTTCTTCACCGCGATCGGACCCGAGACCACAACCCGCAAGGTCGCGGCCGTGGAGCGCGCCTATCCGGCAGCCGGGGTCGTGCGCTCCGGCGACCGCCTCGTGGCGGTGGACGGGCGCGGCGGCACGCCCACCCAGCTCTCGAAGCGGATCGCCTCGCACACCTGCGCCCAGGATCCGCCCAAGAAGGGATGCAAGGCCACCGAGCCGGTCGAGCTGACGGTGGTCCGCGACGGGGAGCGCAAGACGCTCAGCATCACCCCGATCTACGACCCGGCGGCCGAGCGCACGCGGCTCGGCTTCGCGTATGCGCCGGGCCCGCGCGACCCGCTGTCGCTGAGCGAGGGCTTCGACCAGACCGCCGACGCGTTCTGGTTCATCACCAAGGAGACGCTCAAGCTCCCGGCCCGGCTGCTCGACTCCCAGGACCGCAAGGAGATCTCGGGGGTGGTGGGCTCCTACGAGGTCACGCGCCAGACGATCATCAGCGACGTGGCCGACACCGTGTGGATCCTGGCGATCATCTCGCTCTCGCTCGCGATCGTGAACCTGTTCCCGTTCCTGCCGCTGGACGGCGGGCACATCTTCTGGGCGATCGTCGAGAAGATCCGTCGCAAGCCGGTGCCGTTCAGCGTGATGGAGCGCGCCGGCGTGGTGGGCTTCATGTTGGTGATCCTGTTGTTCCTCGTGGGCCTCTCGAACGACATCGACAGGCTGTCGGGCGAGGGCTTCCGGGTGCGGTAGGCTCGCGCGCTGTACCCCTGAGGGAGGACAGATGAGCGTTACCGCGGAACGCCGGACCGGGCGGCCGGCCGGCCTTGAGGCATCCACGATGGCGGAGGCATTTCAGCTGACCGTCGAGGCCCATCCGGACCGGGTGGCCCTGCGCCTCAAGGACGACGAGATGTCGATGACCTGGCGGGAGTACGGCGACCGGGTCAGGGTCCTCACCGCGGGCCTCGCCGGCCTCGGGCTCCAGCCCGGCGGAACGGTCGGCCTCATGCTCACCAACCGGCCCGAGTTCCACTGGTTCGACTCGGCCGCGCTGCACGCCGGCGCCACACCCTTCTCGATCTACAACACGTATGCGCGCGAGCAGATCCAGTACCAGGTGCTGGACGCCGAGGCTCGCATCGTCGTCACAGAGACGGCGTTCCTCGACCAAGTCGGCGGCCTCGAGGGTGTTGAGCACCTGGTCGTGATCGACGGAGATGGGCCGGAGGGCTCGCTCTCGATCGCCGATGTGGAGGCCGCCGGATCTCCGGACTTCGACTTCGAGTCGGCCTGGCGCGCCGTGGGCGCGGACGACCTGCTCACGCTGATCTACACCTCAGGCACCACCGGGCCGCCGAAGGGGGTGCAGCTAACGCACGAGAACCTGCTGTCGGCGGTTCGCGGGTTCGACGACGTGATCGCGTTCCCGGACGAGGGCCGCGTGATCTCCTGGCTCCCGATGGCGCACATCGCCGAGCGCTCCTGCAGCCACTACCTGCCGATGGTGCTCGGCTTCTCCACCACCTGTTGCGCGGATCCGCGCCAGGTCGTGTTCTACCTGCCGGAGGTTCATCCCACCTGGTTCTTCGCTGTCCCGCGCATCTGGGAGAAGCTCAAGGCCGCGATCGAGGCCGGTGTGGCCGCCGAGCAGGACGAGGAGCGCAAGAAGGCCACCGAGTGGGCTCTCGACGTCGGTCTGCGCAAGGTACGCGCCGACCAGGCCGGAGAGGAGCTCTCGGACGAGCTCCGGGCCGAGCACGCCAAGGCCGACGAGCTGGTGCTCTCCAAGATCCGCGCGCGGCTCGGTCTCGACCAGGTGGAGTCGGTGAACGTGGGCGCCGCGCCCACCCCGCGCGAGGTGATCGAGTTCTTCCACGCGATCGGCGTGCCGCTCGCCGAGCTCTGGGGCATGTCCGAGACCTGCGGGTACGGCACCTGCAACCCGCCGGACCGCATCAAGATCGGCACGGTCGGCCCGGTATCGCCCGGCGCGGAGATCAAGCTGGCCGAGGACGGCGAGGTGCTGATGCGCGGCCCGATGATCATGAAGGGCTACCGCAACCAGGAGGAGCAGACCCGCGAGGCGATCGACGAGGCCGGCTGGCTGCACACCGGCGACGTGGGCCAGTTCGACGAGGACGGCTACCTGAAGATCGTCGACCGCAAGAAGGAGCTGATCATCAACGCGGCCGGCAAGAACATGTCGCCGGCCAACATCGAGGCCAAGGTCAAGGCCGCGAGCCCGGTGATCGGCCAGGCGGTGGCGATCGGGGACATGCGCCCTTACAACGTCGCTCTGATCACCCTCGACCCCGACGTGGCGCCCGCGTTCGCGCAGCAGAACGGCGAGGACGCCGTGCTGGCCGAGGTCGAACGCGGCGTGGCCGCCGCCAACGAGCAGCTCGCGCGTGTGGAGCAGATCAAGCGCTTCAAGCTGCTCCCGGTGGAATGGGAGCCGGGCGGCGACGAGCTCACGCCCACGATGAAGCTCAAGCGCAAGCCGATCTCCGCCAAGTACGCGACCGAGATCGAGGAGCTGTACTCGTAGATACCCTTTGAGGCAATGGCCTCGAAGCGGCAGATCGACGTTGGAGGGGTGAAGATCGGCGGGGGAGCCCCCGTCGCCGTCCAGTCGATGACGAAGACGGAGACTGCCGACTACGACGCCACGATGCGCCAGATCCACGCAATCGCGGACGAGGGCGCGGATCTCGTGCGCTGCGCGGTTCCGCGCGACAAGGACGTGGAGGCGCTGCGCCGGATCGTGCGCGAGTCGCCGATCCCGGTGATCGCCGACATCCACTTCAACCACACGCTGGCGCTCAAGGCCATCGACGCCGGCGCCCACTGCATCCGGATCAACCCCGGCAACATCGGCGGTCACGAGAAGACTCGCGAGGTGGTGGACAAGGCCCGCGAGGCGGGCGTGCCGATCCGGGTGGGCGTCAACTCGGGCTCGCTGCCCAAGCATCTGCACGAGCTGGAGCGCACGAACCCGGTGGAGGCCCTCGTGGGCGCCGCCGAGGAGTACGTGCAGCTGATGGAGCAGCTCGACTTCCAGGACTTCAAGGTGTCGATCAAGTCGACCAACGTGCCGAACACGATCGCCGCCAACCGGCTGCTGTCCAGCCGCGTGGAGTACCCGCTCCACCTCGGGATCACGGAGGCGGGCACCAAGTGGTCGGGCTCGCTCAAGTCCGCGGTCGGGCTGGGCACGCTGCTCGCGGACGGCATCGGTGACACGATCCGCATCTCGCTCTCCACCTTCCACGCGGAGGAGGAGGTCAAGGTGGCCTGGGAGGTACTGAAGGCGCTGAAGCTGCGCGAGCGCGGCCCGGTGCTGATCGCCTGTCCCACCTGCGGCCGGCTCCAGTTCGACATGGACACGGTGGTGGCCGACATCGAGGAGCGCCTGCGCCGCTACGACGACCCGATCGAGGTCGCCGTGCTGGGCTGCGCGGTCAACGGGATCGGCGAGGCCTCGCACGCGGACTTCGGCATCACCGGCGCCAAGAACGAAGGCCTGATCTTCGCCCACGGGGAGCCGCTGCGGAAGGTCCCGCAGGACCGCTTGGTGGACGAGCTGTTCGCCGAGATCGACAAGTCGCTCGCAGAGGGCCGCGTGGTCGTGGATCAGCGCAAGGCCGCGGAGGGCGCGGCATGGCTCTCTCAGATCGAGGAAGAGAACGCCGGCGAGCTAACTCCGGAGCGGATCGCCGCGATGGAGGCCGCCGCGGCGGCCGAGCAGGCCGCGTCCGAGGGCACAGCCCTGCCGATGGCGGGCGCCGGCAACGGCTCCTCGTCGAAGAAGGTGGTCCTGGGCGAGGACGAATCGCCCACCGACGGCCGCCGCTTCACCCGCGCCTAGCTGACCGTCAGCGGTCAGCAGTCAGCGCTTCGTCCGTAGCCCAGTCCTCACCGGGCTTGACCTTGCCCAACGCCCGCACGAACGCGTTGACCACGCGCGGGTCGAACTGCACCGACGCGCAGGCCACCAGCTCGCGCAGGGCCGATCGTTCCGAGCGCTTGCTCCGGTAGGGCCGGTCGGTGGTCATGGCGTCGAAGGCGTCGCAGACGGCCACGACGCGTGCCCCCAGCGGGATCTCCTCGCCGGCCAGGCCGTCGGGATAGCCGCTGCCGTCCCAGCGCTCGTGGCTCGAGCGCACCAGGCGCGCGACGGGACGCAGGGCGGGGGCGGACAGGAGGATCCGCTCGCCGATGATCGTGTGGCGGCGCATGAAGCTCCACTCGGCCTCGTCGAGCGGGCCGGGCTTGTTCAGGATCGCGTCGGGGATCGCCACCTTGCCCACGTCGTGCAGCTCCGCGGCGCGGGCCACCTCGTCCAGCTCCTCCGGGCTCATGTCGAGCTCGCGGCCCACGGCCGTGGCCAGCTTGGCCACGTCGTGCAGGTGCTCGCCGAGCTGCGGCTCGCGCTCCGTGAGCGTGCTTAGGAGCACGTCGCGGGACTGGCGCCCGGCCGACGCGCGCCTGCCGCCCTTCTGCGCGTACATGCGCCTGTCTGCCACCTGGAGCGCCTCAGTGGCGTCCTCGGCCTCGCTCGGAGCCACCACGGCCCCGTACGACGCTCCGATGGCGAAGCCCTCGCCGACCTCCGTGAGCGCCGCGGAGCACGAGGCCAGCAGCGGGTCGACCCCGGCCGGGCCGGGCGTGAAGAAGACGCAGAACTCGTCGCCGCCGAGCCGGTAGGCGCGCCCCTGCCCGATCACCACGGACTCGAGGCGAGTGCCGAGCCGCGCGAGCAGCCCGTCCCCGGCCAGGTGGCCGAACGCGTCGTTGTACTGCTTGAAGCCGTCCAGATCGAAGAGGACGAGCACGCGCGGCCGCTCCGCGGTCGCGGAGGGCAGCTCGCGCTCGAGGTCGGCCATTAGGCTGCGGCGGTTGCGGAGCCCCGTGAGGGCGTCCGTGTTCGCCTCGGCCTGGCTGTGGCGGATCATCCGCTGGTTCTCCTGGAACGTGAGCGCCATGCGCACCGTCACGAGAACGATCGTGAGGGTGGCCAGCGCCACCGCTCCGTCGGCGAGCCGGTCGAAGTGGTCCCAGGTCTCGAGAGCCACGGCAGCCAGGCCGGCCACCGCCGGGATCGCGATCACGCGCCACCCCTCGAGTCGCGGCGTGGCGCGTGTGCCCACCGGCTGCCAGGCCGCCGCGCCCACGAGCAGGGCCGCGGCCGGCCAGAGGGCGTCGAGAACCGTTCCCTCGACGTAGGTGCCCTTCGCGGCCTGGAAGAGGTAGACGCCGTCGCCCACCGCCATCAGGCCCAGCCCGAGGCCCATCAGCATCCAGCCGCGGTCGGGACGCCAGCCCGAGAGGGCGAAGCTGGCCACCACGAGGCTGAGAAGCAGCAGGTCGCAGAGCGGATAGGCGAGGTTGACGGCCACCGTCACGCGGTCGCCGACGGTGGCGTCCACGATCGGCTGGAACGCGATAGCCCCAGCCACCGCCGCCACCGCGCATGCGGCGATGGCGCCGTCCAGCCACAGGCTGGAGCGGAAGCTCTGCATGCGCCCGCGCAGCAGCAACACCAGAGCCACGTAGCTCGCCGCGTAGAAGAGGAAGTAGAGCCCGTCGGCGGGCGAGGGCACCGGCACGACGTCCTCGTAGTTGAGGATGAGCGACCAGTAGATCTCGCCGCCCATCCACGCCGCGAGGGCCACGCCCATCACCGCCCAGGCGGTGCGCTCGCGCTCCACGCAAATGGCGCGGAGAATGCATGCGGCGGCCGCGCACCCGATCAGTCCGCTGTACATCAGGCCTTCGAAGACCCACCCCGACCCGAAATGGAACACGGTATGTGCCGCATACACGGCCATGATCGTCGCCACGACGGCCCAGAGCGCCCGGCCCGTTCGGCCCAAGCGAGGCACTTCTTTCACCCCCCATACATCGGTCATTCGGCCGAGGTCCCTGAGCCCGCCCGCACTAGACTCGCCGCCGTGACGCGCCTTTCCGCCTACTTCCTGCCCACCGAGAAGGAGGCTCCGGCCGACGCCGAGGCGGTTTCGCACCGGCTGCTCGTGCGGGCCGGGATGGCTCGCCAGGTGGGGGCCGGCCTCTGGACCTGGCTTCCGGCGGGGTGGCGGGCCCACCGGCGGGTCGAGCGGATCATCCGCGAAGAGCTCGAGGCGATCGGGTGCTGGGAGATGCTCATGCCGGTGCTGCAGCCGGCCGAGCTCTGGAAGCGCAGCGGGCGCTACGACATCGACGAGGTGTTCAAGCTCCAGGACCGGCGCGGCGCCGAGCTGGTGCTCGCGCTGTCGCACGAGGAGAACCTCACCTTCCACATGGCGCGCGAGGTGCGCTCCTACCGCGACCTGCCCAAGCTGCTCTACCACTTCCAGACCAAGGAGCGCGACGAGGCTCGCCCGCGTGCCGGAGTGCTGCGAACGCGCGAGTTCGTCATGAAGGACGCCTACTCGTTCGACCGCGACCGCGAGGGGCTCGACGTCTCGTACGACCGCTTCGTGGGGGCCTACGACCGCGTCTTCGACCGCGCGGGGCTCGAGTGGTACCGGGTCGAGTCCGACGTGGGGGCGATGGGCGGCTTCGGTGCGCACGAGTACATGGCCCCCTGCCCGGCCGGTGAGAACGACGTGGCCCTTTCATCAGGCGGCTACGCGGCCAACGTCGAGGTGGCCAGCGCCGCCCCTCAGCCCGTGGATGGACTGCCCGAGGGGCTGGACGCCCCGGAGCGCGTCGAGACGCCCAAGGCGGCCACCGTGGATCAGGTGGCCGGTCAGCTCGGCGTGCCCACAGGCGCGATCATCAAGGCATTCCCGGTGTTCGTGGAGGATCGCGGCCCGGTGCTGGTGGTGATCCGCGGCGATCACCGTCTCAACGAGATCAAGCTTCAGAACGCGCTCGGAGCGGCCGTGCGGGCCGCCGAGCCCGAGGAGGTCGGGAGCGTCTTCGGCGCCGTGCCGGGCTTCATCGGCCCCGTGGGAGCCCCTGTGGAGGTGCTGGCCGACCAAGCGCTCGAGGGCCTCCGTGGGCTGGTGGCGGGCGGCAACGAGCAGGATTTGCACCTGCGCGGGGTGGAGCCAGGGCGCGACTTCGCGCCGACCTGGGCCGACGTGCGCGCGGTCGAGGCCGGCGACACCGCCCCGGACGGGTCCACGATCACGATCGAGCCGGCAATCGAGATCGGGAACATCTTCAAGCTGGGGCTGCGCTACTCGGAGCCGCTCGGCGCCAAGTACCTCGACGAGGAGGGCCAGGAGCAGTTCGTATGGATGGGCTCGTACGGCATCGGCCCGGCGCGCGTGGTGGCCGCGGCGGTGGAGCAGGGCGCCGACGAGCACGGCATCGTCTGGCCGCGCGGCATCACGCCCTTCGACGTCGAGCTGGTAACGCTCGGCAAGGAGGGGGAGGAGGCGCGCTCCGTGGCCGACAGGCTCTACGGGGAACTCCGCGAGGCCGGTCTGGACGTGCTCTACGACGACCGCGCCGCCAGCCCGGGCGAGAAGTTCGCGGACGCGGAGCTGCTCGGATGTCCGCTGCGGCTGACTGTTGGCAAGCGGAGCGTGGAGTCCGGCGAGGTGGAGGTGCAGGTACGGCGTGGGCGCGAGCAGCGCTCCGTGCCGTTGGAGGGTGCGGCCGCAGAGGTGGCGGCGTTGTGGCGCGAACTCCCCTGACCACGCGCCGGCTGCTGGGCCTGGACCGGTCGGGTCCCCCGCCGCCGGAGACGCGGCGCGCGCAGCCGCTCAACCCCTGGACGGTCCCGAACGCCATCGGCATCGTCAGGCTTGCGCTGCTCCCGGTCTTCCTCGTTGTCGCGCTGAGCGACGACGACGGACGGAGCACCACGGCCTTCGTGCTGTACGCGGTGGTGGCCTGGAGCGACTACCTCGACGGCATGGCCGCGCGCGTGCTCGGCCAGTACAGCCGTCTCGGCGCTCTGCTGGACCCGCTCACAGACCGGATGCTGGTGCTCTCGGGCGCGATCGTGGCCTGGCACTTCGAGCTGCTGCCGCGCTGGGCGCTGGCCCTGCTCGCGGCGCGCGAGGCATTCATGCTCGTGCTCACCCGAGTGGCGTTCCGCCGCGGCCTGGACCTCGAGATCAACATGCTGGGCCGCTGGGCGGTGTGGCCGGTGATGTCCGCTCTGGCGCTGGTGCTGGTGTGGGACACCTGGTTCACCGACGCCCTGCTCTACGTGGGGCTCGCCCTCACGTTCGGCGCCACCGCGCAGTACGTGGCGGCAGGCATTCGCGCCGTCCGCGAGAAATCACCCTCAAGCTCAGCTTGAGAATAGGTCTATACTCGCCGTCCCAGTCTTCGGAAAGGAAGCAAGCGCTGCATGGACACCTTCCCTGACCTCGGTGCCCTCTCGGACGAGGAGCTCAAGGACATGATCCAGGAACTGACGGAGGAGGAGCAGGAGGTCTCCTACCGGCGCCGGATCCTGCACGGCAAGATCGACATCCTGCGCGCGGAGCTCGTGAACCGCCTGCGGAAGAAGCACGCCGAGGGCGAGTCCGTGATCAGCGGCGCTGACGTTCAGCAGCTCACCGACATCCTGTCCGGGAAGGCGATCCCGGAGGACCCGGACGCCTCCTAGGAGGAGCGGTGCATTGTCCCGAGTGTGGATTCGCGAACGCCGAGGGTGCCAACTACTGCCAGAAGTGCGGTGCCTTCATGCCCGACAAGGTCGAGAAGGACGGCGACACCACCGAGGTCTTCCAGGTGGGGGAGGCCGGCGAGCTCAAGCCCATGGACCTCGAGGAGGTCACGGGCGAGGGCGCCACACTTGTGATCCGCTCGGGCGGCGGACGCTCCGGTGAGGCATTTCCCGTCGAGGGTGAGCGCATGACGATCGGCCGCAGCCCGGAGGCCGAGGTGTTCCTGGACGACGTGACCGTCTCGCGCAACCACGCACTGCTCGTGCGGCGCCGCGACGGGCTCTACATCGACGATCTCGGGTCGCTCAACGGCACCTACGTCAACCGGCGGCGGATCGAGTCCCACAGGCTCCAGACCGGCGACGAGCTGCAGGTGGGCAAGTACAAGCTCACCTACCTCACCCCATGAGCATCGAAACCGGCCCAGAGGCTCCGCCGCGCAAGGAGAAGTCGCTGACGATCGGCGCCGTCTGCAAGCAGCTGGAGCGCGAGTTCCCGGACATCTCGATCTCGAAGATCCGCTACCTCGAGGACCAGAAGCTGCTGGCGCCGCGCCGCACCCCGGGCGGATACCGCCTCTACAGCGGAGCCGACCTCGCGCGCCTGCGCACCATCCTCCGCCTCCAGCGTGACGAGTTCCTCCCACTGCGCGTGATCCGCCAGGAGCTGGCCGCCGGCAGGGACGACGCGGAGGTGGCCAAGGCCAGCCCGCCCGACCAGCGCTCGGGCCGGCGCACGACGGTCGCGCTCCGCGGGCCGGGCTCGCTCTACCGGCTCGAGGACGTGCTCGAGGACACGGGGGCCGAGCACTCGCTGGTCAAGGAGCTCGAGGACTACGGCGTGATCAAGGCGGAGAAGCGCGACGGCGAGGTGCTGTACGACGACACCGAGCGCGAGATCATCCGCGCCGTCACGGAGCTCAAGCGCTTCGGCGTGGGCGGCCGCAACCTTCGTGTGTTCCGCACGTCGGCCGATCGCGAGGCTGCGCTGCTCGAGCAGATACTCGCGCCGGCCCTGCGCTCGCGGAACCCGGAGCGGCGCAAGGAGGCTGTGGAGGCCCTCGAGAACCTCGCGGCCATCTCGTCGCACCTCAAGCACCTGCTTCTGATCAGGGATCTCCGCAAGCTTGCTCGCTGAGCGGGCCGGCGTGCGCCTCGAGGACCACATCGAGAACATCCCGGACTTCCCGCGTCCGGGCATCGGGTTCAAGGACATCACGCCGCTGTTCCTGCACGCGGAGGCACTCAGGAGCACGGTGGACGCCCTCGCCGAGTACGCCCGCGCCCAGCGAGTGGACTACGTGGTTTCCGCGGAGGCGCGCGGCTTCGTGCTGGGCGGCGCGGTGGCCACCGCCGCCGGTGCGGGCTTCATCCTCGCCCGCAAGCCCGGCAAGCTGCCGCGCGAGACCGAAACGGTCGAGTACCAGCTCGAATACGGGGTGGACGCTCTCGAGATGCACTCCGACGCCGTGCAGCGGCGGCGCAAGGGTGCTGGTGCACGATGACCTGCTCGCAACCGGCGGCACGGCGTCCGCGCTCTGCGACCTGGTGGAGCGGGCGGGCGGAGTCGTGGCAGGATGCGCCTTCGTGATCGAGCTGGCCTTCCTCCACGGGCGCGAGCGGCTGCGGCCGCACGACGTCCACAGCCTCGTGGTGTACGACGCCTAGTGCCCGTACGGCGCGAACGGCTTCTGGCGGCCGACCCGGATGAGGTCTGGCGCCTGGTGGCGGACCCCCACCGGCTGCCCGCGTGGTGGCCCGGCGTCACGCGCGTCGAGGAGGCCACTCCGGAATCGTGGACGACGGTGATGACCTCCAGCAAGGGCAAGGCTGTCAGGGCCGACTACACGCGCGCAGAGGCCGACGAGCCGCACCGGCTGGTCTGGCGGCAGGAGCTGGCCGCCACGCCGTTCGAGCGTCTGCTCACAGAGGCCCTCACGGAGATCACCATCTCCCCCGAGGGCGGCGGCACGCGCGTGCGTCTCGGCCTGGTGCAGCGCCCGCGTGGCTGGGCGCGCTTCGCTCCGTTCCAGCTGCGCGTGGCCGCGCGCCGGCAGGTGCTGGGCGCGCTGGACGGATTGGAGCGGCTGTTCGCAGAGGAGACGCGCTAGACGTGCGCTGGTGGGGCTGGGGCGAGGACGAGCACGCGGGCGGGCTCCCCGACGCCGCCGACTCGTTCCTGGGCGAGGAGATCGGGGCCGAGCCCGGCCAGTCGCGCCCGCGCCTGGCTCTCGAGCAGCTCGGGCTGCCGGAGTCGTCGCTCCCGGCGCGTGCGCGCGATGCCCTGCTGGCCGCCCTCGGCGGCAGCGGCCTCCGCGAGGACCGCGAGGCGCGCGTGGAGCACGCGGCCGGGCGCAGCTACCCGGATCTGGTGAGGCTGCGCTCCGGCGAGGGGCTGAGCGCCCCCGACGCGGTGCTCGCTCCCGGGTCCGCGGAGCAGGTGCGTGCCGTGCTCGAGGCCTGCGCCCGCGAGCGCGTGGCGGTCGTGCCGTTCGGCGGCGGCACCAGCGTCGTGGGCGGGGTGGAGCCTGTGGGTGACGGCCTGGCCGGGGTGGTGTCGCTCGACCTGAGGGGCCTCGACCGGGTGCTGCACGTGGACCGCGAGTCGCTCACCGCCACCCTGGAGGGTGGCCTCCTCGGCCCCGCGGCGGAGGCGCGCCTGGGCGAGCAGGGACTTACGCTCGGCCATTTCCCGCAGTCCTTCGAGTTCTCGACGGTCGGGGGCTGGGTGGCCACCCGGTCGGCGGGCCAGGCGTCCACCGGGTATGGGCGGATCGACGACCTTGTGGAGGGGCTGCGGCTGATCGCGCCCGTCGGGGACCTGGACTGCCGTGCCGTGCCCGCCTCGGCGGCGGGACCGGCCCTGCGCGAGCTCGTGGTGGGCTCGGAGGGCGTGCTGGGGGTCATCTCCCAGGCCACCCTGCGGGTGAGACCGGCGCCGGAGCGGCGCCGCTACGAGGGCTGGTCGTTCCGGAGCTTCGGGGAGGGGGCGGAGGCGTTCCGGGTGATGGAGCAGGCCGACGCCTCGCCTGACATCGCGCGCCTGTCCGACGAGCACGAGACACGCATGTCCCTGGCGCTCGCCTCCAGCGGGAGCCGCACCGAGCGACTGGGCCGCGCCTATCTGCGCGCGCGCGGGCACGAGGGCGGCTGTCTGGCGATCGTGGGCTTCGAGGGCGAGGCCGACGAGGTGGAGCGCCGCCGCGTGCGCGCCGGAGCGCTGCTTCGTGCGGGCGGGGGGCTGGCATTGGGCTCACGCCCGGGCGCGGCGTGGCTCCGCGGGCCGCTACCACGGGCCCTACCTGCGCGACCACCTGCTCGACCGGGGCGTGATGGTGGAGACGCTCGAGACCGCCACCACCTGGAGCAACCTGGGCAGCCTCTACGCGGCCGTGGGCGGCGCGCTGCGCACGGCGCTGTCGGAGCGCGGCACGCCACCGCTCGTGATGTGCCACGTGTCGCACCTGTACCGCTCCGGCGCCTCCCTCTACTTCACCTTCCTGGCGCGCCAGGAGGTCGACGATCAGCTCGGTCAGTGGCGCGCGGCCAAGACGGCCGCATCGGACGCGATCGTGGCCACGGGCGGCACGATCACCCACCACCACGCCGTCGGACGCGACCACCGGCCCTGGATGCCGGCCGAGGTGGGCCCGCTGGGCATCGAGGTGCTGAGGGCAGCGAAGGCCACGCTCGACCCGGCGGGCGTGATGAATCCCGGCAAGCTGCTGCCGGACTAGAGCGGCAGCGTCAGTTCGCCGGCGGGGCCAGCACGACCTGGCCGAGGCGCGTGATCTTCTTGTTGCCCTTCACTTCGCCGATCTTCGGCATGGCCCCGCGCAGGACCGACTGGCCGGAGTGGCCGGCGTCGCCGCCGATCGCCTCCTTCGACAGGTCGAAGTAGCGGTACTTCTCGAAGCCCTTGGGCAGGTTGCCGATCGCCTGGAGAGTCCCGTTCTGGTCGGTGACCTGGGCGCCCAGCGAGCGGGCCTTGCCCTTGCTGTCGTAGAGCCAGAACTGGTAGGCGAACTTCTGCGTGCTGGGAGGCGAGGCCGGTGGCCTGCACCTGCACGGCCCGCTGTGTGCCCTGGCCGAGCACCACCACCGCCCCCGCGGGATTTCCGGACCCGGCGGCTGCTGTGGTCTCGGTGCCCGAGTCGGCGCTGCCACCGTCGTCGTCGTCACCGGTGAGCAGCCCGATCGGCCACAGGAGCACCGCCACCAGCACCACGGCGGCCAGGGTGCCGCCGAGCGCCACGAAGCGCCGGCGCCGGGTCAGATCGCCGCCGCCGAGACGTGGGGCACCCGCGCCCTCCTCGGACCGGCGTGAGCGGCTTGCGCGCTCGCCCTCCGGGATCGCGGGCATGGAGCCGTTCACGTACAGCTGCTCGAGCGAGTCGAGCAGCGAGCCGGCCCAGGTGCGGGCCGCCTCCGAGCGGCGCAGATGGCCGCGGGTGGCCGTGGCCTCGGGGCCGCTCTGCTGGCCCAGCACGTAGTCGGCCAGCTGGCCGCGCCAGTCCTCCTCCACGGCGCGGGCGCTCAGCGGCGCCAGGTCCACCAGTGCGTCGCGCGCAAGCTCGCGCACGCGCGACTCGGGCATGTCGAGCATCCCGGCAAGCTCGTCGTAGCGCTTGCCGCGCCGGAGCACGAGCTCCACGACGGCGCGCTGGTCCTCGGAAAGCTGATCGAAGGTCGCCACGGATCGCGAACTATAGGCTGCGCCGCGTGACCGACAGGGAGCTTGAGAACCGGCTCATCACCAGCGGAACGCTCGACCAGGTGCTCGGCTTCGAGTTCCTCGAGATGGGCCCGGAGCTGGCGCGCGCCAGCGTGCCCGTGGAGGATCGCGTCTGCCAGCCCTTCGGGCTCGTGCACGGCGGGACCTACGCCGCGCTGGCCGAGACCCTGGTGTCCGGGGCCACGCACCTCGCCGTGTCCCAGGAGGGCAACTTCGCCGTGGGGCAGTCCAACCACACGACGTTCCTGCGGCCCGTGACTGCGGGCACGATCCACGCCCAGGCGCGCGCCCGCCACCGCGGCCGTACCACCTGGGTCTGGGACGTGGACTTCACCGATGACGACGGCAAGCTGTGCGCGATCGCCCGCGTGACGATGGCCGTGCGCTCGCAGCGCTGAGGCGAGGGCCTACTTCAGCGCGCGGAGGTGCCGCTCGGGCACGGGGGCCGCCGTGCTCACGTAGCCGTTGGTGATAGGCAGACGCCGGTCACGGCCGAACGCGCGTGTGGAGATCTTTATGCCGGGCGGCGCCTGACGGCGCTTGTACTCGGCGCGGTCGACCATCGCGATCACGCGCTCCACGTCGTCGACCGGCAGGCCCCTCGCCACCAGCTCGGACGCGTCCAGGTCCTCCTCCACGTAGCCCTCGAGGATCGCGTCCAGCACGTCGTATGGCGGCAGGGAGTCCTGGTCGAGCTGCTCGTGCCGAAGCTCCGCCGACGGTGGGCGCTCGAGCGTGGAGGCCGGCACGAGCTCGCGCTCGGCGGTCTCGTTGCGCCAGCGCACGAGCCGGTAGACGAGCCCCTTGTAGACGTCCTTGATGACCGCCAGGCCGCCGGCCATGTCCCCGTAGAGCGTGGCGTAGCCCACCGAGAGCTCGGACTTGTTGCCCGTGGTCAGCACGAGCCAGCCGAACTTGTTCGAGAGCGCCATCACCACGTTGCCGCGGATGCGCGCCTGGAGGTTCTCCTCGGCGATGTCCGGCTCGGTGCCCTCGAAGGGACTCTCGAGGAGCTGCGTGTAGCTCTCCATGGACCCTTCGATCGGAAGCTCCAGGAAGGCGGCGCCGAGGTTCTCCGCGATCGCCCGGGCGTCCGCGCGGGTGCCGTCGCTGGAGTAGGGGGAGGGCATGGATACGCAGGTCACGCGCGCGGCACCCAGGGCGTCGACCGCGATCAGCGCCACCAGCGCCGAGTCGATCCCGCCGGACAGCGCCAGCACCACCTTCTCGAATCCGTTCTTCTCCACGTAGTCGCGCAGACCCGTGCGCAGGGCGGCGTAGACCTCTTCCTCCTCGGACGCGAACGGCGTGGCCAGCTCGCCGCCCACGCGCTCGGCGTCCGGGCCGCTGCCGGCGCGCCCAACCGTCACGGCCGGGGCCGTGGTTGACCGTGATCTCGAGCGCGGCCCGTCCCTGGGCGCGGCGCTGGTGGCGCACGTTGGCCCGGTGCCGCGTGTCGCGCAGGCGCGCGGCCACGACCTCGCGCGGATCGATGCTGCAGATGGCCAGCGACTCCTCGAACTGCGCACCGCGTGCCAGAACGGCGCCGTCGGGGCTCACGGCCACGCTGTGACCGTCGAAGACAAGCTCGTCCTGGCCGCCCACGGTGTTCACGAACACCACCGCCGCCTGATAGTCCACCGCGCGCTGGATGAGCATCCGCTCGCGCCGCGCCCCGTAGCCGCGCCGGTAGGGCGACGCCGAGAGGTTGACCAGCACCTGGGCCCCCGCCAGCGCCTCGGTCATCGCGGGCGGGCCGGGCTCCCAGATGTCCTCGCAGATCGACACTCCCACCGGGCACGCCGTTCAGCTCGAACATCATCGCCTCGGTGCCCGACTGGAAGTAGCGCTGCTCGTCGAACACGCCGTAGTTCGGGAGGTACATCTTGCGGTACACGGCCGCGACCCGGCCGTCGGCGAGCACGGCGGCGGCGTTGTACACGTCGTCGGCCCGCTGCGGGAAGCCCACCAGGGCAACGATCCCGTTGGTCTGCGAGGCCAGCTCTTCGAGCGCGCCCGCGGCCGCGTCCAGGAAGCCCGTCTTGAGGAGGAGGTCCTCGGGCGGGTAGCCGGTCAGGGCCAGCTCCGGGAACACCACCAGCGACGCGCCGCGCTCGCGGGCGCGGGCGGTGTACTCGGCGATCTTGCGGGCATTGCCGGTGATGTCGCCCACCTTGGGGTCGATCTGCGCCAGCGCCACTCGCAGCAATTCGCTCATGACCCGAGTATCGCGGGTGCAGGGCGTTTACACCCCAGCGTGAGGTCGAGCTGGACGGTCCCTTGCACGCGGTGCTCGAAGTGCCACCACTCGCGCCAATAGCCACTGAACCCGTGCCGCTCCATCGCCGACTTGAGAGCGAGCCTGTTGCGCAGCGGCCGGCCCCGCGCGGCGAGCGTGTGCGCGCGTGGGCCGAGGTGGTCGTAGCCGGTGCCCATCCGCAGCCTGCGGCCGTCGCGCAGACGCACCAGCGTCAGGTCCACGGCGCTGCCGAGGTTGTGCCGGCTCCGCTGCGCGATGTAGGTGCCCACGAGCTCCGGGCGACCGCTCCGGCGCGCCCAGCGCACGAGCGCCCGGGAGGCGCGCGCCGGGCGGTACGCGTCGAGCACCAGGAGCCCATGCCCGTTTCGGCGGAGCCGGCGCTGGACCTTGGCCAGATCGCCGGCGGCCGCGCTCGCCAGATAGGCCCACGGGCGGCAGTAGCCGGGCAGGGGGTGGCCGGTGAGGTTGTGCGTGCTGCCGTAGGCGGGCTCCACCTCGATGCCCGGCGCTCGCTCGAGCACGTCCTCCAGCCCGGCTCGCTCGAGAGCGGCTCGGGAGGCCGCGCCAGTGGCGCGCCGCACGTGCGGACCGGCGAAGATGCGCGCGGCCACCCCGCGCAGCGTCTCGGTGCCGTAGTCGTGCGTCGGGTTGCCGTCCGTGAGCACCGCCATCGCGAACCTGGTGCGCCCGTGCTGGAAGAGCGCTGCCTCGTGCACGAGGCGACCGGAGGCGGTCCCGCGCCAGCCGCCCTTGAAGAAGGCGCGGTAGCCCGCTCGCTCGGCGTAGCGGGAGAAGCCCCAGCGCTCGTAGGACACGATCGACGCGAGCAGGCGGCGCGCATAGGCCCGGTTGCGTTTCGGTACGAGCCGGTCCACGCGCAGGAAGAAACGCACCTGGTCCAGCGCCGTGATGCTCGCGAAGGCCCAGTACCCCGCGGCGGTGAAGTGGCGCATGTGGGCCCGCCGCGCCACCCTGAGCAGGCCGGCATCGCCCACCCGGCTGTAGACGTCGTCTGCCCGGTCGTTGTCCGAGACGACGATCATGGGTCCGAGCAGCGCCTTCTCCTCGGCGGTCGGCGCGCGATGCCCGATGGCGCGCAGGTAGGCCACCAGCAGCATCGCCTTGGTCACGCTCGCCGATACGTAGGCCCGCCGCGGCGCGTAGCCGTACACGCGTCCACGGGAGTCGATCAGGGCAAACGAGCGGGTGCCGGCACGGCGGGCGATGAACTGACGTGCCGCTCGCACTCGCGCACGGCTCGGAAAGGTGCCCGGAGCCTTGGCGGCGACGGGGGTGGCCACGACGGCGGCGGCCGCCTCACCGGCCGGCGCGGACGGGGGCGCTCCGGCGTAGTCGGCGGCAATGGAGACGAGACCCACCACGGCCAGCGCAGCAACCATCCCGCGTGCATGCGACGCCGCCCGGCGCATGGCGGGAGATGGTCGCATGCGGTCCTGTCGGTGGGTCTAGCTCTCGCCGTCGCTGCCGACGGCGGCCACGCGCGCGCTCGTGCAGCGTGCGAGCTCACGCGGATCGATCGCGAACAGGCTGTGAGGGTCGCCGGCGGCGGCCCAGACGCGCTCGTGGAGCAGGAGGGCCTCGTCGAGGATCACCGGCAGATCATGGCCGAACGGGGGCACGCCTCCGATCGCGAAGCCGGTGGCCGCGCGCACTTCGTCCGCGCCCGCCTGGCGCACCTCCGCCACGTCGAGCGCGTCGGCAAGCTTGTCCGGGTCGATGCGGTGGCGCCCGGAAGCCACGCAGACCACCGGGTCGCCGTCGGCCACGAACACGATCGACTTTGCGATCTCCGCCTCCTGGCAGCCCATCGCCAGCGCGGCGTCGCTGACCGTGCGCGTCGAGCGCTCCAGCCGCTGCACCTCCACCACCAGCCCGAGCGAGCGCGCGCTGTTGGCCACCCTGTCCCTCATGCGTCCACGGTCTCCGAGAACCGCCGGCCGTCGGAGGTGAGCCGCACACCGGCGGTATCGGCCAGCTCGGCCAGGGAAGCCTCGCACGTCGGCCGCGAGCTCGTCGAGGTCCCAGAGCATGTCGTAGTCGCCCACTAGCCCGAAGTTGATCTTGCCGTCATAGGAGAGCAGCGCCACGCCGAGCCCCTGCCCGGCGGCCAGCGGCACCATCGGGAACGGGTCGAGCATGCGGCGTCCCGCCAGGTAGAGCGGGAACTGGGGCCCGGGCACGTTCGTCACCACCAGGTTGAAGAAGCGCTGGCGGGACATCAGCCGGGCGGCCTGGTCCATGATCGTCGGGGGTGCGAACCCGCTCAGGTCGGTGAGCACCTGCGCGCCCACGGCCTGGCCGCTCTGCTTGAGGTTGCTCAACTCCTGGCGCACGATGTCGAGCCGGGCGACCGGCTCCTGGCACCACACGGGCAGCGGGGCCATCATCGCCGCCACGCGGTTGCCGAGCGCGCCGCGCTCCACGTCCGAGCGCACGCTGACCGGGATCATCGCCTTGAGCTCGAGCCCGTCGGTGTCGTGGCCGCGCCGGCGCAGGTGACGCCCGAGAGCGCCGGCCACGGTGGCCAGCACCACGTCGTTGACGGTGCCGCCCAGCGAGTCCTTGATCGCCTTGATGTCGCGCAGCTCGGCGCGCACCCACGTGAAGCGGCGGTGCGGGCCGATCGGGGCGTTGTACGGGGATGCGGGGGCCGGATTGAGGCCGGCCCAGGCCATCGCGCCCACGCCCACGGCGGCGTTCTTCAGGCCGTCGAGCACGCGGCGCGGGCCGCGGAACACGGCTCGCACCGTTCGCGCCACCTCACCGGGCACGGTGGCGCGCTCGAGCAGCGCCTCGCCGAGCATCTGCGCACCGCTCGGGACCGGACGCGGGAGCCAGCGCTGGCCCTCTGCGGGCGGGGCGGCCGGCTCCGGGGAGCTGTCGAACAGCACCGAGACGATGTCGATGCCGGAGACGCCGTCCACGAGGGCGTGGTGCGTCTTCGCGAGCAGTGCGAAGCGGTCGTCCTCGAGACCCTCCACGAGCCAGATCTCCCACAGCGGCTTGTCA
Organism: uncultured Thermoleophilaceae bacterium; assembly: GCA_963811055.1. Classification (GTDB taxonomy): domain Bacteria; phylum Actinomycetota; class Thermoleophilia; order Solirubrobacterales; family Thermoleophilaceae; genus JACVRW01. The sequence continues at coordinate 563,854 of CAWEPQ010000020.1, read as the reverse complement.
CGGTCGAGCTGCTGCGAGAACACCCGGCCGGCCAGGTCCATGAGCAGCTCTTCCGAGCCCGGCGCGGGTAGTGCCGTCACCCGTACGTGGTACCTGAGGTTCAGGTGGGGGTCATCGACCCAGCGCGGACGGCCCTGCGCCAGCGGCACGTAGGCCAGGCGCTGCCGGTAGCGCGGCACGAGGCCGAGCCGGCGCTCGATCGCCTCGAGCAGCTCCTCGTAGGGGGGAGGAGGCCCCTCGAACAGCATCACCGAGGCCACGTGCATGTGGGCGGAAGAGTTCTCGATGTGCAGGAATGAAGCGTCTAGCGCGCTCAGCCGGTCGCCGGCCACGGCGTCCTCCTAAAAGGGAAACGGGACAGACGCAGCACCGTACCGCAGCGCCGCTCAGGGGTCTACGTGTAGGCGTGACCGGGCCGGTCAACCGTGACGAGGCTCACACAAACGTCCAGGTCGACCTCTAGGGTGCGAACAGTTGTTCGATCGGCCTGGCCGAGCCGTCGACCCACCAGGGGCGGCGGGCGGGGGAACCAGGGCCGAGCCTTCAGGCGCTCGGCAGGGGCGAATGGAGCGGTGATCCGCTCTTAGGGCGACGTACCTCGCCCGAGTCCGTCAGCTAACCCCGCAGGCGAGGGTCGGGAAAGGGAACCCAGACCGTGAATACGCGTGCCCGTGCACGCGCAGGTGGACTGCGTCCCGCAGTCCTGTGCGCATGCGCAGCAATGACACTTATCGGCCTCACCGCCGCCCCGGCAACCGCCCAGACTGGAGGCGTCTCCCTGGCCGGAGCCGGCTCGCAGGCCAAGCTGCGCTACGGCCAGGCGCTCCGGCTCAGCGGCCGGGTGCCCGGCGGCGGCATCGTCCGCCTCGAGTACGCCCCCCGCGGAGGCGGGTGGCGCAACGTGGGCCAGACGCTGGTCCGCACCGGCTCGTACAGCTTCCGGCTGCGCCCCAGGCGGTCCGGCGCGTTTCGCGCCGTCTCCCCGGAGGGCATCTCGAGCGTCCGCAGCGTGACCGTCGTGGCGCGCCTCGCGGGGCACGCCAGCCGGCATGTGCGCCAGGGCCAGCGCATCCGTGTCCGGGGGCGGCTCGCGCCCGGGTTCGGCGGGCGCCGCGTGCGGCTCCAGCTGGCCACCGGGCACGGCTGGCGCACCGTCGACCGCACCCTCACGGGCCGCGGCGGCCGCTACCGAGCGGTCTGGCGCGCCAGCGGCTCCGGCCGCTACCGCCTGCGGATGAAGTTCGCGGGCGACGGCCGCAACTCAGCGGTCAGCCGCACCCTGCGCGGTCGCGTGTACGTGTACCGGCCGAGCGCCGCAAGCTGGTACGGACCCGGCCTGTACGGGAATTCCACCGCCTGCGGTGGCGCCCTCACGTCGAGCCGGCTGGGCGTGGCCCACAAGTGGCTGCCGTGCGGGACCAAGGTCACGATCCGCTACCACGGCCGTTCGGTCACGGTTCCGGTGATCGACCGCGGCCCCTACGCCGGCAACCGCGAGTGGGACCTCACCGCGGCCACCAAGAGCCGCATCGGCTTCGGCAGCACGGGCACCGTGTGGGTGGCCCACTGATCAGAGCGACAGGCTGAGCTGGTCGTCGGGAGCGGCGGGCGCGTCCCGCCGCTCCTCGTCCAGCCCGGCCACCCGTACCCCGAGCAGCCGCACAGGCCGCTTGGGCCCGAGCTGACGCAGGAGATCGCGCGCCACCGGCCAGACGGTGTCGAGCGCGCCCGTGGGCCTGTCCAGACTCCGCGCCCGCGTGACCGTCGTGAAGTTGTCCAGGCGCACCTTTATGCCGATCGTGCGCCCCGCTCGTCCCTGCTTGACCAAGGTTGCGCAGAGTTGCTCCGTCAGCCGTTCCAGAACCGGCTCGAGCTGCTCCAGCCCGTGAAGGTCGCTGTCGAAGGTCGTCTCGCGCGATTCCGACTTGGCCACGCGCGCGAGCTCCAGGTCGCGGGCGTCCTCGAAGCGAGCCAGGCGGCCGAGGTGAGGGCCCAGACGCGGGCCGAACCAGGACGTCAGCCGCTCGTCCGGCTGCTCTCCCAGAGCCGCCAGCGTCGTGATGCCGTGGGCCTCGAGCCGCTGCACGGTCTTGGGGCCGATACCGGGGATGAGCCCGGGGGAGGCGGCGGCGAAGCGGGCGCGGGCCTCGGCCGCGGTCAGCTCGAGGAAGCCGTCCGGCTTGTCGGCATCCGAGGCGACCTTGGCCACCAGCTTGCTCGGCCCGATGCCGATGGAGCAGCAGAGGCCGGTGTCTCGCTGCACGGCCGCCTTGATCCTCCGCGCCGCGGCCCGGTGGCGATCGAGGCCGGTGAGGTCCATGTAGGCCTCGTCGAGCCCCACCACCTCGAGCCGCTCCACATGGCTGCGCAGGACGGCCATCACGTCGCGGGAACGGGCGCGGTAGAGCTCGAAGTCAGGCGCGATGAAGACTGCCTGGGGGCAGAGCCTGCGGGCGCGCTCCGCCGGGGTGGCCGAGAAGACCCCGAAGCGGCGCGCCTCGTAGCTCGCGGTGGTCACGACCGCCCTCGGCCCGCTGCCCGCCACCACCACCGGCTTCCCGCGCAGCTCTGGACGACGTTGAAGCTCGACGCTCACGTAGAACGCGTCCATGTCGAGATGTGCGTAGACGTGGGAGGTGTCTTCCACCGCCCGACCAGCGTGACGTCCCCTCAGGTCAGAAGCCGGACCCGGTCTTCGTGACGATCAACGCGGCATCGTCGACGAACTCGTCCTGGGTCATGCTGCTGCACCTCAGGGTTATGTCGCCGTTGGGGCCCGCGGGCACGAACGCGGTCCCGAGCACCGTCAGCTCCCGGTCCACGAAACCGCCAACGGGGACCGGTCGCGTGTCACGGGCGCCCCCGCCCACGGGGCTCCCGCCGCTACGGAACTCGCAGGTCACCGTCCTCTGGGCGGGGCCTCCACCGTTGAAGGACACGCCGCTGAAGTTCGCCGTGGCAACCGCCGTGTAGTTACCGGGCGGCAGCGCCACCGTGATGATCTGCGTGGGCTGATTGCTGTCGTCCAGGGCCACGTCGTTCGCGGCTCGGAACGCCACCGGACCGAGTGAGGCGGGCACGGCGAGCGTGGCCTCGTTGATGTCGGCCCCGGTGAGCGAGTTGTCGTCGACCTCGTCAGTGCCCACCGATCCGGTGGCCAGGTCCGAGTCGAGCAGCGTGTCGTTGAAGCTCAGGAACTCCTCGTGGATCTCCTGAGGTCCGAGCGTCGACGCGTCGGACACGTCGTCGCCGGTGAGGGTGCCGTCCACTACGTCCAGGCCCAAGAAGGTCGAGACGTCGAACGTGGTGAGGCTCTGGTCCTTCACATCCGCGCTGAGGATGTCCTGGTTCCGGACGTCGGCGCTGGTGACCTCCCCGTCGATGATGTCGGCGCTGCTGACCGTGTTCACCGCGTAGGCCGTGCCGCCCAGCGCGACGAACAGGGCCACGAGCCCCAGGACGTTGTTTCCGAGATAACGGGCCAGCTTGGACAGCATCGGCGCTCCTTCCGCCGTCCCGCTCCGGGCCGGCAATGAGGGAAGGCCTACCTGGCCAAGCGAAGAGGCGTCCTGCCCGGCCGCCGCATGCCGCGGGGCCCGCAGGTCCAACCTAACCCCGTTCGGGTGCGAGGGCAACCGGAACGGGTACGGAGGTTTTCTGAGCGGGGTACCGAGATTAGCCTCGGCATCCTCGACCACGGACGCTCAGTCCACGATCTCCGGCTCGTTCGCGATCTTGAGCTCAGAGGCGTGGTTGCCCTCGAGCGCGAACACGCGCAGGCGGGAACGCCTCGCCAACCGCTCGGACCGGCCCGCCGCCGCCAAGGTGAGCTGGAAGCCGGATCGAGCCACATTGCCGTCGTACGCGTCGGCCACATCGGGCCGGTCCTTGTCCGGAGCGCCGGAGGCCACCAGCCTCCCGTCCGCGAAGACGAGCACCCTGTCCGCCGCGCGGCCGGCATCGGTGTTGGCGGCCCAGCCCTGGACTATGAGCGCGTTGCCCGCCAGGGAGACGACCCTGTCGACGGAGCCGTTCACGGCTCCCGGCTCCACCTCCGTGCGCTTCCCGAAGGCGGTGACGATCACCGTACGCCCGTCCTGGGTGGACAGCTGCTCGGCGGAGGGGGTTCTGAAGCTTGCCAGCCGGCGCTCGCCGCCCTGGCCGTGGATGCCGAACACGCCGATCTGATTGGACCCCTTCCCGTAAGACCCTCCGGGGAGCACCGCCCAGAAGTGGACCTGGTCGTGCGAGCGATACGTGCGCGTGACCGCCCGGATCCGGCCACCGACCGCTATTGCCACACGCTCGCCCTCGGCCACATCACCCGTGATCCGTCCCTCGACCACGGCCGTGTCCCCCGACGACCGGCCGATCGAGCGGAGCGACCCCGCGGAAGCGAAGTCGACCTCGGCGCGCTGACCCCGGAACGCGGGCAGCCGATCCACCCCGCTGCCCAGCAGGTCGCGGTCCGGCCCGACCGCGAACAGGCCCCGGCCACCGTCATCGGCACCGAACAGCCGGACCATGCGCTCCACGGCCGCGTCGAGTCCGGCGATGTGCTCGTCCAGGCTGGCTCGTACCGCGGACGGGCCGTCCTTGGAGGCGACCGACAGTGACCGCACGTCCCCGCCTGCCGGCGTGAGCAGCGACCGCCCCTCCACGGGCCATGGCATGCGGATGTCCAGCTCGTCGGCCACGGTCGGCAGGATGTCGATGCTCCGGGCGGGCGCGTCCTCGACTCGCCCGTCCCGCTGCCCGGGCGCCTTGATGAAGAGCGGCACGCCCGCGATCTGCGCGAACGTCCCCCTGTCGACCGTCCGGCGCGGGAGGTCCGGCTGGAAGGCCACGCCGTGGTCCGCCGTGACCACCATCAGGCTGTCGCGGTAGAGCCCGGTTTCCCGCAGGTGGTCGAGCAGCAGGCCGATCAGACGATCGACGTAGCCGAGCTGCAGCAGGTAGCGCTGCATGCCGAGGTGGGTCAGCGACGAGTCCCCCTTCCAGGGGCCGTTGCCGGCCAGGGGCATGTCCGCGTCCAGCGTGTACTGCCGGCCGTCCGGCATGTACTCCCAGGGAATGTGCGGGAGCTGTACGTGCAGGAAATGCGCACGCGGCCGCGCCCGTGTGGGCCTGATGCGGTCGACGAAGCTGGCGAACGTCTTGTCCCTGCCCTTCAGGATGTCGCCCAGACCACCCAGGAACTGGGATCTCGCGCTCGGCTGCTTGCCGCCCTCTTCCCCGAACCCGCTGAAGGTGCGATCCACCGCCGGAAGGTCTTCCGAGAGGTCGTCGGGTAGCAGGAGGTGCGCGGACACCAGGCTCAGATCGGAGACGAGCGAGCTCAGCCTGGTGGCCGCGGGTGGGCGAGTGGGCGTGCACAGCCGGGGTGGGCACAGATCCGTCGCGGACTCGTCCACGTCGAAGCTGTAGCTCTCGCCCAGCAGCGTGAAGAGGTTGTTCGGGTAGTCGGCGGCCACCGGCAGGGCGTCCGCGTCCGGCCGCCGTCCGGCCAGGATGGGTGGCACCGCGAGCACGGTCGCGTCGGCGACAGTGGTGGCGTTCCGGTACCAGGTGGAGTCGCCGGCGAGCCTGGCGAAGTTCGGGTAACGGGTGGCGTCGATGCGGTGCTCCGCGTCCATCAGCCCGGCCACGGAGAACTCGTCGAAGACGATGAAGACGATGGGCGTGTGGCCTTTCACCGCTGCCTGCGCCACCGATTCCTCGGAATCCGGGAACACCAGATCCGACACGGGCGAGAACACGACCAGCAGGACGAGGAAGAGCAGCGGAACCGGGGCCAGCACCGTGAGCACAGTGGGTACGACGCGCCCGCGCGCGTAGAACAGCGCGCCGAGCGCGCCGAGCAGGAGCGCAACCGGGATGAGCAACGCGGACGAGACGTCGACAGCCGCAAGCACCTGAAGCGCGCTGGCGGCCGCAAGCACCGCCACGAAGCCAAGGTGAACGGCGTTGCGAATCGACTCGAACCGCCACAGGAGGAGCTCCACGGCCAGCATGAGCGTCGGTGGCACGAGCGTGACCCCGAACGCGAGGAGCAGGATGTCCGACGAGGTGTTTCCGCGGGCTACGAAGAACTCCGGGCTGTCCGCGAGCACGTCGAAGAGCGGCTTCGCGAAGGCGAACGACCACAGGACCGCCAGGTGGATCCACGCGATCAGCGGGCGGCGCACAGAGGCCATCATTCCGGCTCCGTGCTCATCGGGAGCCGGTTTCGTGCCCTCGGGCGGTGCCGGTGAGCTCAGGTGGGCTGGTGAATCGGCCGCACGAGCACCTCGTTCACGTCGACGTGCGGAGGCTGGGTGAGGGCGAAGAGCACCGCGCGGGCGATGTCGTCCGACTCGAGTGCGCCGCTGGGCGCGTCGTCGAAGAAGGGCGTGTCGACCATGCCCGGCTCGATCAGCGTGACCTTGATGTCGGTCTCGGCCACCTCCTGGCGGAGCGCCTCGCCCATCGCCGTGACCGCCCACTTGGTGCAGGAGTAGAGCGATCCGGGCAGCACGCGCCGGCCGGCCACCGAGCTCGTCAGCAGCACATGCCCGCGGTTCTGCTCGCGGAAATGGCCGAGCGCGGCTCGTATCGACAGCGCCGCGCCGTAGACGTTGGTGTCCACCATTGCCCGCCAGTGCTCCACGGTCTCCTCGAGAAACCCGCGCTTGGCGCCGAACCCGGCGTTCGCGAAGAACACGTCCATGCGGCCGAAGCGGTCGAGCGCGGTGGCCACCAGCTGCTGCTGGTCTTCCCAGCTCGTCACGTCGCAGCGCACCGGGATAGCGGCGTCGCCGAGCTCGTCGGCCAGCACCGCCAGCTTGTCCTCGGAGCGGGCGGCCAGCACCACGCGATGCCCGAACTCCACGGCCCGGCGGGCCGTGGCGGCGCCGATGCCGCTGCTGGCGCCGGTGATGACCATTACCGGTTGGTCGGGCACAGACCGGGTTTCTAGCAGTCGCCGTGGGTAGGCTGGGGCCCACCGTGCCCGGCGTGAATCCGACCGAGGCCCGTTTTCCGGGCATTCGCGCGTCCGCCGGGCACTACGAGAGCTACTACCTGAAGGCCTGCCATCCGGAGGAGCCGCTGGCTGTGTGGATCCGCTACACGGTCCACAAGCGCCCGGACGAGGAGCCGACGGGATCGGTCTGGTTCACCCTCTTCGAGGCCGGGGCCGGCGGTCCGGTGGCGGCCAAGGAGACGCTCCCCGGCCCGGAGACGGGCGAGCGCGACTGGCTCAGGGTCGGCGACGCCTCCGGCATCGGGCCGGGCCGGGCGTTCGGATGGGCCGGCGCGGCCTGGTGGGAGTTGAGCTTCGAGTCGCACGAGGAGCCCCTCTTCCACCTGTCGAGCGACTGGATGTACCGCGCACCGCTCCCGAAGACCAAGCTCGTGAGCCCGCTGCCCGCCGCGTACTTCGGTGGCCGGCTCGGAGTGGGGGACCGCCAGATCTCCCTCGACGGCTGGCACGGGATGGTGGGCCACAACTGGGGTGCGGAGCACGCGGAGCGCTGGATCTGGCTCCACGGCCTGACCGAGGACGGCGAATGGCTCGACGCCGCGGTGGGACGGGTGATCATCGGCGGCATGACCACGCCGTGGATCGCCAACGGCGCCGTGATGGTGGAGGGGGAGCGCTACGCGCTCGGCGGGCGGCGCGGCACGGAGGTGCGCGAGGGCCCGGGCGTGTGCCAGTTCCACCTGACCGGGAAGGGCATCTCTGTGTCGGGCGACGTGACCGCCGCGCTCGAGGACACCGTTGGCTGGGAGTACGCCGACCCCGCCGGCGGGGAGCACCATTCGCTCAACTGCTCCGTGGCCACCATGCGCCTGCGCGTCGAGCCCAAGGAACGGCCGGTGCGGGCCCTCGAGATCCGCGGCAGCGCCGCCTACGAGCTCGGCGTGCGCGAGCAGGACCACGGCGTGAAGATCCAGCCGTTTCCCGACGGCTGACCCTCGCCGCTAGGGGCCCAGCCGCTCGATCGCCCAGCCGCCGTCCGCCGGCAGGTAGCGAAAGCGGTCGTGGAGCCGATTGGCTCCGCTCTGCCAGAACTCGTAGGCAGAGGGAATCACGCGAAAGCCGCCCCAGGACTCGGATACGGGGACCTCGCCGGGGTTCCGCAGCGCCAGGTCGGCCACCCGCCGCTCGAGCCACTCGCGATCGTCCACCGGATGGCTCTGCGGCGAGGCAAGAGCGCTCAACTGGCTCTCGCGCGACCGTTTGCGTGCGTATTCCTCGACCTCGACCCGGTTTACAGCCGTTATGGCGCCCTCGACGCGCACCTGGCGATTGAGCTCCTTCCAGTGGAAGAGGAGGGCGGCGCGGGGGTTCGACTCGAGTTCCGCGGCCTTGCGGCTCTCGAGGCTTGTGAAGAACGCGAAACCGCGCTCGTCGAAGGCCTTGAGGAGGACCATCCGCGCCGACGGGAGGCCGTCCGGCGTCGCCGTGGCCAGCGCAACGGCCTCTGGCAGGGCGATTCCGGCTGCGCGGGCGTGCTCGAACCAGCGATCGAACTGGGCGAGGGGATCGGCGGCCAGATCGCTCGCCTGGAGCGGCACGGTCACGTGATCCTACGAAAACGTCTGTGAGTTTCCATAACCTTCGTTATCGAGCGTTGGTCTTGCAGGCAGTTGAAGCCGCCGTTCCACTGGGCATACTCCCCTGGACCTATGAGCATCTCACCGGATCAAGAGACCACTCAGCACCTGTCCCCACGCGGCAGCGCCGGCGAGCGCGTACGTGAGGCCGAGTTCCCGCTGGCCGTGCGCGGCTATGACCGCCGGGCGGTCGATGACTTCATCGCGGAGCTGACGGAGCTGGTCGACGAGCTCGAGGGCCGGCAGCTGCGGGAGAAGGTCGTGCACCGCGCGCTCGACGAGGTCGGCGAGCAGACCGCGGGGATCCTCCAGAGCGCGAACGAGACGGCGGACGAGCTGGCCGCGCGCTCACGTGCCCAGGCCGAGGGGCGCCTACAGCGCGCCGAGCGCGAGGCGGAGATCCTCAAGGCAGAGGCCGAGAAGTACGCCGAGCAGGTGGCCGTGGACACGCGCAAGCTTTGGGCCGAGCGCCAGCACCTTCTCGAGGAGGTGCGGCGCCTCGCGGACGAGGTGCTCGCCACCGCCGAGGACGCCGTCGAGCGGCTCACGCCGCCGGAGGCCATGGCCGCGGCGCTGACGCCCCCCGAGCCCAGCCAGGAGCCGCAGGACCCGCAGAACGCGCCGGAGCTCGACGCCGCGGTCACCAGGCCGCCGGTCTAGAGCGGCAGCTTGCCGCGGCCGCGCCTGCCCGTGGAGGCGCTCTTGTTCGTGGCCTTGCGGGACGTCCCGAAGGACTTCGAGATCAGGCGCCCGATCGGACCCGGAGCCTTGCCTCCGGCCCTCTGCCCCACACCCAGGGTGCGGTCCACTCCGCGCTGCGGACCTCTCGAAAGCCGTGGGAGCAGGAAGCCGAGCACGAGGAGCACGATGCAGACTGCGACTATGGCGGCGATTGTCATGGGTCGCACATACCCCGGTTTGGGGACATCGCAAACCGGCAAGTAGAAAGCCCATGACCGAACGAGATCCACTGGAGACAGACATCGAGCGCGAGACCGACGCGGCGGCAGCCGAGGCGGGCGCCATCGGCGGCCGCGCCCCCGAGAACGAGGATCCGGCGCGGCGGCCGGTCGAGGAAGCCGGCGGCGGCGTGTCCGAGGGCTTCGAACTGGCGGAGGAAGAGCTCCGCGAGCATGCCGAGCACGGCGACCAGGGGCCGAGTCCGACACGCGACGCCTTCACACCCGAGGTGGAGACCGATCGGGAGACGGCGGAGCACGCGGAGGCCGACGAGGTCCGCTCCACCGAGCGCCCCGACGAAGACTGAGCCGGGCTGAGTCCGCGCCGCCGTCTGGCAGACTCTCCCGACCGTGGCCAAGCCGAAGCAGGTCAAGATGCAGATGCAGGTCGGAGCGCTCTCCGCGATCCCGCAGCTCGAGCAGCGCACCGACGAGCAGCTGATCTCGGAGTCCAAGCACAGGGTGGCCGCCAAGGCCATCCTGGGAGCCCGGGCAGCCGAGCGCTACGACGTCAAGGCGGCTCGCGCCTACTTCAACGAGGCGCTGGCAGGCTGCCATCCGCAGGAGCGCCCGGCACTGCGCCAGATGATGAAGGCGTCCCTGGCGCTGGCCGAGCGCCGGCCCGACGACCTCAAGGCGGCCATGGAGAAGCTCGGCCAGGAGGCGCCCTCCTCGCGGCAGCTGCTCCTGCTCCGGCTGATGGGCCTGGTGGCCCCGCCCGCCAGCGCCGGGATCGTGCCCCGCATCCGGGGAATCGTGCTGCTGGTGGTCGCCGTGATCGTCCTGCTGGCGCTCGGCTTCGGGATCGTCAAGCTCCTGGCGCTCCCGTTCGGCGGGATCGGCACCGGCAGCGCCATCTTCTTCGGCTTCCTGCTGCTGCTGCTGGTCGCTGGGTGCGCTGATCTTCCTCGGGCAGACGCCGGCAGGCGCGTGCGCGCGCCGCCCGCGGCCTCAGTTGAGCGCGGTCGCCAGCCGGCGCCGGTACTCGCTCGCCAGCGGATCCTGAGGACCCAGCTCGGTGAAGATCGCGACCATCATGCGTCGCACGTCGTCGCGGCGCTCGAGGTCCGCCAGCGCCTCCTGGAAGCGCTCCAGCGCCTCTCGGTAGTCACCGCGGTCCCAGGCCTCGAACGCCGGTGCAAGCGCCTCGTCGTCCGCCAGGCGCGCCCTGGCGGCCAGCCCGTCGGCCACGAAGTCTCCCGCGGTCTCGCCCAGCAGCTCCAGCGCCTCGCCGGTCTCTCCGCGCTGGATCAGCATGCCGGGCCAGCTCGGCGCGCGCCGTGGGGTGGCGGGGATCGGCTTCGAGCGCGCGGCGCAGGGAGTCCTCGTCCCCCGCGGCCACCAGCTCGTCGGCCTCCGAGGGCACCAGCGCGTCGAAGAAGCGCTCCACCTCGGCCGGCGGCACCGCGCCGGTGAACTCCGACGCCACCTTGCCGTCCCGGAAGGCCTTGACCGCCGGAATGCCCTGCACGCCGAAGGCCGCCGCGAGCTGCTGGTTGGCGTCCACGTCGATCTTCGCGAGCTCCACCTTGCCGTTCGCGGTCCGCGGTGGCTCGCTCGAGCACCGGGGTGAGCTGCTTGCACGGGCCGCACCAGTCGGCCCAGAAGTCCACGACCACGGGGACCGTCTTGGAGCGCTCGAGCACCTCGGTCTCGAAGGTCGCCTCGTCGACGTCGTGGATGGGCGTCTCAGTCGCCACTGACGCTCGCCTTCTCGATCACGACGGGCTTGAGCGGCGTGCCGGCGCCGCCGCTGGCCGGGTCGCCGAGCTGCCCGATCTTCTCGGCCACGTCGAGCCCGCCGACGACCTTCCCGAGCACCGCGTAGTCGGGCGGCAGCCCGGCGTCGGCTCCGGTGACGATGTAGAACTGGCTGCCGGACGTGCCGGCCGGCTCTGCCTCGGTCTTGGCCATCGCCACCGTTCCCTTCAGGTAGGTCGTATCCGCCGGGGGCTTGTCCCTCGTGCTGTAGCCGGGGCCGCCCATGCCGCTGCCGGTGGGGTCGCCGCCCTGGATCACGAAGCCGGGCACGATCCGGTGGAACACGGTGCCGTCGAAGAAGCCCGCGCGTGCCAGGCGAGACCACCGACGCCGCGGTGCGCGGAGAGGTGCGCTGGTCGAGGCGGATGTCGATCTTCCCGCAGCTGGTGTCGAGGATCAAGGCGGTAGCGTCTTGTCGGGGTCGAGCTTGGCCGTCGGGACGGCTGCGCGCCGCCGTCCTCGCGGGGCGCCGGCTGGTCCACGTCGGGGCACTCCCCGGACGGCTCCGGCTCGGCCGCGGCCGGCGTCGAGGAGGCCGCCTTCTCGTTGTCGTCGTCGCCGCAGGCGACCGCCAGGAGCGCGAGGGCGCACAGGAGCAGCGAGAGCAGGCGCGGCATCGGCCGTAGGCTAGCGACGTGCCCCTGAGCCCACTCGCCGCCGGATACGACCAGTTCATCCTCGATCTGGACGGCTGCGTATGGGTGGGCGACGAGCCGACGGAGGGCGTCCAGGAGGCGCTCCAGGCCCTCCGCGACGCCGGCAAGGGCGTGGCTTTCGCCACCAACGACCCGCGCGCCGCCACCGAGGACTACGTGACCCGCCTGTGGGGCATCGGCGTGCAGGCCTCGCTGCGCGACGTGGTGACCGTGGGCGGGGCCACCCAGCATCTGCTGGCCGAGACGAGGCCCGGGCGCACCGCCTTTGTGATCGGCACCCCGGCCTTCAAGAAGCACGTGGCCGACGCCGGTCTGCGCGTCCTCAACGGGACCGACCTCGCTTCACGCGCCGAGGTCGTGGTGATCGCCGGCACCGAGGACTTCGTTTACGACGATCTGCGCAACGCGAGCCTCGCCGTTCGCCGCGGGGCCGCGTTCATCGCGAGCGGGCGCGACCCCACCTACCCCCAGCCCGACGGCATGTGGCCCGGCACCGGTGCGCTGCTCGCCGCGGTGGAGGTCGCGAGCGAGAGCAAGGCCGAGATCGTGGGGAAGCCGAACCCGCAGCTGCTGCTGACGGCCCTCGACCGTCTGGGCGACGGCAGGACGCTCGTGGTGGGCGACCGGGTGGACTCCGACCTGGCGGCCGCGGCCGGCGCCGACCTCGACGCCGCTCTGGTCAAGACCGGCGGCCAGACCGAGGCCGACGCGAACGGCGCCGACCCGCAGCCGGTGGCGGTGGCGGACACGCTGGCCGCGCTCATCCTGCGCTGAGCAGCCGCTCGAGCTCGGGCGGGTCGACGCCCACGAGCTCGCACGCGTCGGCGCCCGCCTGGAGTCCTGCCCCCGCGGCCGCCGCCAGCGCCACCGCCGCTTCCTGCCCGCGCGCCTCGTGCAGGTGGGCCGCGCATAGCGGCGCTCACGAACTCCGTCCGGCGATCGCCGTGCACGGCCACCGCTCCTCGCTTCCGGAGCTCGCGCCGCAGCAGGGCCAGGAGCTCCTCGAGAGCCGCGGGAGCGTCCTCCGGCGTGGCCACGGGCACGTGGCGCCACTCGAGCCCTGCCTCCTCGTACGCCGCGAGGTTGTGCCGCGTGCGCATGACCGACACCACCAGGCGCACGCCGCGGCTCTTCAGGTACTCGATCTCCCCCGCCCGGCGCTCCGGGCGGTGGCTCCTCCCCCCTCCTCCCGGTCGCTCGAGCGCGCACAGCTTGCGCGGGCGCGCCCACCAGATCCGTTGCGGCTCCACCATCTCGCCTCCAGTTCCGTTTGGAGCTGAAAGCGCCCGGCGCGCGGGGTTCGCCCCGGTAGGATCTGCCCGCATGTGCCGCGTATTCGGCTGCGTCTCCGCCGAGCCCGTCTCGATCCGGCACGAGCTGCTCGAGTCGGAGAACCCCATGATCCGCCAGTCGGAGCAACACGACTCCGGCTGGGGCATGGCCGTGTACCGCCGCACCGACGGCGCCGACCCGGACCTGATGCGCTTCCCGCAGGCGGCCTTCGCCGACCAGGAGTTCCTCAACGCCACCGAGGCGCAGGGGCGGATCTTCAACGTTCACGTGCGCCGCGCCACGATGGGCGGGCTGTCACTCGAGAACACGCACCCGTTCGTGCTCGGCAACTACTCCTACTGCCACAACGGAACGATCATCCAGTACCCGCGGCTCCTGGAGACCGGGATCGCCCGCCCGGCGGGCGACACCGACTCGGAGCACTTCTTCAACTTCCTGATGCGCGACTACGACCCCGGCGATCCGGCGGGCTCGCTGCGCCGTGCGGTGACCGGCACGGTCGAGCGCTCGGCGTTCTCGGGCCTCAACTTCCTCTTCTCGGATGGCGAGCGGCTCTATGCCTACCGACTGGGGATCTTCGAGCTGCACTGGCGCGCCGAGCCCGGGCGCCTGCTGGTGGCCTCGGAGTGCGTGACCGACGACCCGTGGCACTCCGTCCAGCAGGACGTGCTGCTCGTGCTCGACCCGGACGACGTGGAGGAGCCGCACGCCGAGCGGCTCGTGGGCGACGAGGTGGTGGCGGTGGCGGACATCCAGAAGCTCGAGGCGGGAGCACACCTGCGCGGCGCCGAGCGCGGCGCCATGGCCGCGGAGCGCGCGGCCAGGACCGCAGCCGCGGCGGCCGAGTGAGCCGCCGCTTCGCCCTGATCGTGAACCCGGCGTCGGCCGGGGGGCGGGCGCTCAAGGCGCTGCCCTCCGTGATCGAGGCCTTCGACCGCCTGGGCGCAAGCCACCGCACCGTGACCACGCGAAGCGTGGAGCACGCCGGCGAGGAGGCGCTGCGAGCCTCCGAGCAGGGCGAGACGGTGGCCGCGCTCGGAGGTGACGGCCTGCTGCGCCCGCTCGCCGGCGCGCTCAAGGACCGTGACACCGCGCTCGCGCTGATCCCGCTGGGACGGGGCAACGACCTGGCCCGCGTGCTCGGAGTGCCCAGGGAGCCGGCCGAGGCGGTCGAGACGGCCGTGACCGGGCGCGAGCGGCTGGTGGACGTGGCCAACGTGGACGGCACGCCCTTCCTCGGCATCGCCAGCTTCGGCTTCGACACCGACGCCAACCGCATCGCGAACGAGGCCCGGCTCGTGAAGGGCGACGCCGTGTACGCCTACGCGGCGCTCCGGGCCCTGCTCGCCTGGAAGCCGGCGCGCTTCGGGGTGACCGTCGACGGCGAGGCACACGAGCTGACCGGCTACTCCGTGGCGGTCGGCAACTCGGGCGCCTACGGCGGCGGCATGTACCTCCTCCCCCACGCCCTGCTCGACGACGGCGAGCTGGACGTGTTCATGTCCGAGGACAGCTCGAAGCTCGAGTTCCTGCGCGGGCTGCCCAAGGTGTTCAAGGGCACGCATCTCGACTCGCCGCACGCACACGTGCTCCGCGGCCGGGTGATCGAGCTGAGCTCGGACCGCCCCTTCGTGATCTACGCCGACGGCGACCCGATCGGCACCACCCCGGCCACCGTGACCGTCGAGCCACGCTGCCTGCGGGTGATCGTGCCCCCGGCCTCCTCCTGATGCACCGCGCGGCGCGCGCCCTCGCCCGCCTCCTGCGGGCCGCGAGCCGTAGGCTCGGCCGCAGCGGCGGCACCACGGCGCCCGGCCGCCTGCTGCTCGCCCTCTCGCCGACCGCGATGCGGCGGATGGCCACCGGCCTGGACGAGGGATCCGTGCTCGTGTCCGCCACCAACGGCAAGACCACCACCGCGGCGATGGTGGCGGCGGCGCTCGAGTGCGCCGGGCCGCCCGGTGGTGCACAACCGGGCCGGGTCGAACATGTCCTGGGGCGTGGCCACGGCCCTGCTCGACGCCGAGCGCGACACGTGGCCAGATCGGCCTCTTCGAGGTGGATGAGGCATGGCTGCCCGCCGTGGCGCACGATCTGCGCCCGCGGCTGATCCTGCTGGCCAACCTGTTCCGCGACCAGCTCGACCGCTACGGCGAGCTGGAGTCGCTCGCCGACCGCTGGGCCGAGCTCCTGGCAGGGGCCGACGCGCCGCCCGCGCTGGTGCTGAACGCCGACGACCCGCTGGTGGCGGACCTCGGCCGCGACCGCGAGGGCGTGACCTACTTCGGGCTCGAGGACGACTCGCAGGCCCTGCCGGAGCTGCAGCACGCGGCCGACTCGAAGCACTGCCGCAACTGCGGCACCGCCTACCACTACGACGCCGTCTACCTCGGCCATCTCGGGCGCTACCGCTGCCCCGGGTGCGGCAGGGAGCGCCCGCGCCCCCAGGTCGCGGTGACGCGCGTGGAGCTCGAGGGCATGTCCGGGTCGCGGATCGAGCTGCGCACCCCGCAGGGCGAGCTCTCGCTCCGCCTCCCGGCACCGGGCCTCTACAACGTCTACAACGCCGTGGCGGCGGTGGCCACTGCGCTCGAGCTCGGGGTGCCGCTCGCCACCGCCGGCGACGCGCTCGAGTCCTTTGGGGGCGCATTCGGGCGGGTGGAGACGATCGCCGTGCACGGCCGGGAGCTGTCCATCCTCCTGATCAAGAATCCGGCGGGGGCCAACGAGGTGCTGCGCACAGCTCACGCTCGAGGACGGCTCGCTGGACCTCTGGCTCGCCCTCAACGACCGGATCGCCGACGGCCGCGACGTGTCCTGGATCTGGGACGCCGACTTCGAGCTCCTGCGCGGGCGCGTCCGCCGCGTGACCTGCACGGGCACGCGCGCCGAGGAGATGGCCGTGCGCCTGAAGTACGCGGAGCTGGACGCGGAGATCGTGGTGGAGCGCGACCTGGGCCGCTCGCTCGACGCGGCGCTCGACTCCACGGCCGGATCCCGACTGTTTGCGCTGCCCACCTACACGGCGCTGCTCGAGCTGCGCGACCTGCTGTCGCGGCGGGGGCTGGCCGACCGGTGGTCGGCGTGAGGTCCACCGCCGTGGCCTGGCACGACGTGGAGTGCGCCTCCTACGCGGCGGACCTCGAGCTCTGGCGCGAGCTGGCCGGCGCCGCGGACGGGCCTGTGCTCGACCTCGGGTGCGGCACCGGGCGGGTGGCGCTCGACCTCGCCGAGCGCGGGCCACTCGGTGACGGCGGTGGACGCCGACGCCGAGCTGGTGGCGGAGCTGGCTCGCCGGGCGCGTGAGCGCGGACTGCGGGTGGACAGCCTGGCCGCCGACGCGCGCACGCTCGCGCTCGGACGCCGCTTCGGGTTCGCACTCGCCGCCATGCAGGTGGTGCAGCTGCTCGGGGGCCGGCCGGGGCGCCTGGCCCTGATGGCGCGCGTGCGTGAGCACCTGGAGCCGGGAGCCCGCTTCGGCGCCGCTCTCGCCGATCCGTTCGAGGCCGTGCCCCCGTCCGACGCTCTGCCGCCGCTGCCCGACGTGGCGGAGGTGGAGGGCTGGGTGCTCTCGAGCCGCCCGGTGGACGTGCGCGAGGAGTCGCGCGGGGTGGCCGTGGACCGCCTGCGCCAGCTGGTCTCCCCCACCGGCGAGCTCACCGAGGAGCTCAACACCGTGGTGCTCGAGTCGGTGAGCGCGGACGAGCTCGAGCAGGAGGCCGCCGAGGCCGGGCTCGATGCCCGCCGGGCGCCGCCAGGTGCCGGCCACGGTCGACTACGTGGGCAGCACCGTGGTGATCCTGGAGGCACCGGCGTGAGCGACCGGCTGCGCGTGTGCGCGCTCTACCCGGAGTTGATGAACATCTACGCCGACCGCGGGAACATCACTGTGCTGCGGGCGCGCTGCGAATGGCGCGGGCTCGGCTTCGAGCTGGCGTCGGCGTCACTGGGCGATCCGCTCGACCCGGATGCCCACGACCTCCTGTACCTGGGGGGCGGCCAGGACCGCGACCAGATCGCCGTGGCCGAGGACATGGCCGACACCAAGCGCTCGGCGCTGCACGCGGCGGCCGACCGGGGCGCGGTGGTGCTGGCGGTGTGCGGCGGTTACCAGCTGCTGGGCCACTCCTACCAGCTGGGCGATCGCAGAGCTGCCCGGCGTGGGGCTGGTGGACCTCCACACGGTGCGGGAGCCGGGACCGCGGCTGATCGGCAACTGCGCGATCGAGGTCGACCTGGGTCAGGGGCCGCGCGTGATCGCCGGGTTCGAGAACCACGGCGGCCGCACCTACCTCGAGTCCGGCGAGACGCCCGCTCGGGCGCGTGCTTTCCGGCCACGGCAACAACGACCGCGACGGCCACGAGGGGGTCCGGCGCGGCAACGTGATCGGCACCTACCTGCACGGGCCGCTGCTGCCCAAGAACGTCTGGCTGGCCGACCGCCTGATGGAGCTGGCGCTGGGCATCGAGCTCGAGCGCCTGCCGGACGATGCTCTCGAGGACGCGGCCCACGCTGGCGGCGCGTCGTGCGGCCGGCGTCTAGACGGAGCCGGCTACGCGGAGGACTTCGGCGACGGACGTGACGCCCTCGCGCACCTTCGCGAAGCCGTCTCCGCGGAGCGTGCCCATCCCCTCCTGCATTGCCACGTCGGTGATCGCCTCGGGCGCGCCCTTCTCGAGGATGAGATTTCGCACCGGGTCGGTCACGCGCATCACCTGGTACACGCCGATGCGGCCCTTGTAGCCGGTGCCGCCGCAGCGCACGCACTTGCCGGGCTCGTAGGCCGTCAGCGGCGCGTACTCCGGGTCGAACCCGTTCGACACGAGCACCTCCTTGCTGAGCTCCACCGGAACCTTGCAGTCGCAGAGCCGCCGCACCAGTCGCTGGGCCACCACGCACTCGAGGCCGGAGGCCACGAGGAAGGGCTCGATGCCCATCTCGATCAGCCGTGCGGCGGCCATCGGAGCGTCGTTCGTGTGCAGGGTGCTGAGCACCAGGTGGCCGGTGAGCGCGGACTCGATCGCGATCAGCGCGGTCTCGTGGTCGCGGATCTCGCCGACCATGATCACGTCCGGGTCGGCTCGGACCATCGAGCGCAGTCCCGCCGGGAAGCTGAGGCCGGCCTTCGGGTTCACCTGAACCTGCTTGATCCCCTCCAGCTCGTACTCCACCGGGTCCTCGATGGTCACGATGGTCTTGTCGGGCGTGTTGAGGGCGCCTAGGCCCGCGTACAGCGTGGTGGTCTTACCCGAGCCCGTGGGGCCGGTCACGAGGATGGCGCCGTGGGTCTTGCCGAGGAGCGACTTCTCGAAGAGGGTGCGGTCGGTGGCGCCCATGCCGAGCGCGTCGATCGTGGTCATGCTCTGGCCGGCGTCCAGGATTCGCATGACCACGGCCTCGCCGCGCATCACCGGCAGGGTGGCCACGCGCAGGTCGATCCTCCGCCCGTCGACCGTGAGGCCCACGCGACCGTCCTGCGGCGCGCGGCGCTCGGCGATGTTGAGGTCGGACATGATCTTGACGCGCGAGACGAGTCCGGCCACCAGGTGGCGAGGCACCGTGGTGGAGTCGCTCACCACGCCGTCGATGCGGAAGCGCACGCGCATGTCGCCCTGGCGCGGCTCGAAGTGGATGTCGGAGGCGCCGCGGGACACGGCGTCGGCGATCACGGTGTGCACCAGCTTCACCACCGGCGCGTCGTCGGCGGACTCGCGCAGCTCGATGACCTGGGCCGGGTCCTCCTCCTCGGCCGTGTCCATCTCCTGCACGGACTCGTCGAGGCGCGAGAGCTGGGCGATCACCGAGTCGATGTCCTCGGCCGAGGCCACGGCGCGGCGCACCTCGTAGCCGGTGGCCATCTGGATGTCGTCGAGGGCGACCACGTTCGCGGGGTCCGCGGTGGCCACCAGCAGGGTGCGGTCGCCCGTGAAGGCGATCGGGATCGTGCGGCTGCGGCGGGCCTTGCCCGGGTCCACCAGGTGCGCGGCACCGTGATCGACCTCGAACTCGTTCAGATCCACGAAGTCGAGCCCGTTGCGCTCGGCGAGCGCACGGGCCAGCTGGCTCGAGTTGACCACGCCGTCCGCGATCAGGGCCTGCCCGAGCGGGAGCCCGCGCTCGCGCGCGTTGTCCACGGAGGCCTCCACGACCTCGCGCTTGGTGTATCCGAGCTGGACGATCACATCGCCGATCCGGCGCTTGGCACCTGTGCGCTCGGACGGCGGGATCAGTCCGGGCACGGAGGGTGCTTCCGCCGGGGCGGCCTGGACATCGCTCATGAAAGTCCTATCGGCAATTCGTCCATGGGCCTGAACGGCCCGAATGAGGACCCCCGAAAGCCCGGTTTACGGCTTCACAGCCGCTTTTCAGCGGCCGGTCGAGCCAAAGCCGCCCTCGCCGCGGGCGGTTGCGTCCAGCTCGGCGACCTCCTCGAGCTCAGGGCTCTCCACCGCAACGACCACGAGCTGGGCGATCCTGTCTCCCGGATCGACCTGGAACGTCTGCTCGGGATCGCCGTTCTGGAGCAGCACTCGCACCTCTCCCCGGTAGCCCGCGTCGATCAGCCCCGGAGCGTTCACCACCGAGATCCCGTGGCGCGCGGCCAGGCCCGAGCGCGGGACCACGAGACCCGCATGGCCCTCCGGGATCGCCACGGCCACGCCTGTGCCCACGCTGGCGCGCCGGCCGGGCTCGATGGAGGCGGCCTCGACTGCGTGGAGGTCGAAGCCGGCGTCGCCCTCATGCGCGCGGGTGGGCGCCCGCGCCCCCGGCGTGAGCCGCCGGAAGCGGAGGATCACACCTGGCGCCCGTTCAGCGCGAAGCGCTCGAAGCGCTGCACCGCGGCGGCGGGCACGCGCGCCTTCACCAGCACGCCGGCGGGGGTGTCCTCGCGCTCGAGCTCGCCGGCCAGCTCGTGCAGCTCCGACAGGCTGCCGCCCTCGGAATAGGGCACGAGCAGCTCCATCGGGAGCAGGCTGCTTAGGAAATGCGCCTCCACCGCGTTGCGCAGGGCATCGAGGCCCTCCCCCTGGGCCGCCGACACCTGGACGGCCTTCGGGAAGCGGAACGTGAGCTCGCGCCGGCGCTCCTCGTCGAGGAGGTCCACTTTGTTCATCACCAGCAGGCGGGGGCGGTCCCCCGCCCCGATCTCGTCAAGCACGTCGTCCACCGCGGCGAGCATGTCGTGCAGCTCGGCCTCCGCCACAGAGGCGTCGGCCACGTGCACGATCAGGTCGGCGCCCAGCGCCTCCTCGAGGGTGGCGGAGAACGCCTCCACCAGCGCGTGCGGCAGCTTGCGGATGAACCCGACCGTGTCGGTGAGCAGATAGGTGCGTCCGGTGATCTCGAACGAGCGCGTGGCCGGGTCGAGGGTGTGGAAGAGCCGCTCGCGCACGCCCACGTCCGACCCTGTGAGCGCGTTCAGGAGCGTGGACTTGCCGGCGTTGGTGTACCCGGCCAGAGCCACGGTGGGAAGTCCCGCGCGCTCGCGCTCCTGGCGCATCGTGCCGCGCGTGGCCTTGGTGTGGAGCAGGCGGCGGCGCAGCTGGGAGATGCGGTCGCGCGCCAGCCGGCGGTCGGTCTCGATCTGGGACTCGCCCGGTCCGCGGGTGCCGATGCCGCCGTCCATGCGGCCCGCACCCAGACGCTCGAGGTGCGTCCAGAGGCCGCGCATGCGAGCGAGGTTGTACTCGAGCTGGGCCAGCTCGACCTGGAGCTTGCCCTCGGCCGAGCCGGCGTGGTCGGCGAAGATGTCGAGGATGATCGCCGTGCGATCGATCACCGGCACGTCGAGCTCCTGCTCGAGGTTGCGCTCCTGGCGCGGCAGCAGCTCGTCGTCGCACGCCACCAGGTTGGCGCCGGTCTCCTTCACAGCGGCCTTGACCTCTTCCAGCTTGCCGCGACCGAAGTAGCGGTCGGGGTCCGGCCGGTCGCGGCGCTGCACCATCTCGCCGGTGACCGCCACGCCCGCCGTGCGAAGCAGCTCGCGCAGCTCGCTCAGGTCCGGGTCGCCGGGGGTGGCGCCGATCAGGAACGCGCGCTGGCGCGCTCTGCGATTGCGGATGCCCTCGCCGTAGCGAGTCTCGGCGTTGCGGCCGTCGCGGCCTCTGTCCATCGCGTCAAGTCTAGGCCCCTGTGACGGGCGGGAGCTGGAGGCGCTCCACCGGCGGCAGGACCCCGGTACGCAGGAATTCGTTGGGGACCGAGGAGCCGGGAAGGACGATCACGGCGTCGCCGGCGTCACCCACCCAGGAGGCGTGCCCCACCGCATAGCGATGGGCGCAGAGCGCGCAGGCCGCGGCGTCCAGCTCCTCGATGCGGCGGTGCCAGAGATCGCCGCCGTCGTCGATCACGTGGTCGCCCGCCAGCTCGTCGATGCGCAGCTGCATCCCGAGCGGGTGGCGCTTGGCGGGCAGCCGGCGCCCCTGGAGGGCGCAGAACACGCCGTCCGCGTTGGTCTCGAAGAGCGGGAAGGTGCGGTAGGCGCCCTCGTCCACAGGGCCGCTCTCGTCCCCGTTCTGGTCGGGCCGGTACGGCTCCACGCCGGCATCGAGCAGCGCCGCCAGCCGCACGAGCTCGGCGTTCGGCGGCTGGGGCGCCACGCCGCGCGCGGCAAGCAGGTCGTCCGCGGGGCGCCGCGCGCCGTCGCCTGAGAGCGGCGCTCCCACCGCGAGCACCACGTCGCTCAACGCCCGCAGCTCGGCGGCCACCTGCTCCGCGTTACCCGGCTCGAAGAAGAGCGCGCTCAGCCGGATCGGCGGCTCGGTTGCGCGCACCTCCTCGAGCACAGCCAGCTGGAGCGCCCCCTGGAGCGGCACGACGCCGCAGTAGTGCACCGCTCAGCCTCCCATGCTCGACCGGAGCCGTTCCACGGCCTCGGCCAGCCGCTCGTCGGGCACGGTGAGCGAGATCCGGAAGAAGCCCTCCCCGTTGGGGCCGTACGAGGCTCCCGGGGACACCACGACGCCCGACTCCTCCAGCACCAGCTCGCAGAACGAGGCCGAGTCGTGGCCCGCGGGCACCGGCGCCCAGACGTAGATCGTGCCGCGCGGGGGCTCCACCCGCACGCCGATCTCGGCGAGCGCGTCGCACACCATGTCGCGGCGGCGGGCGTACACCTCGACCATGCCGGCCGGCGGTCCCTGGTCGAGCGCTGTGGCCATGGCCAGCTGCACCGCCTCGAACATTCCCGAGTCGATGTTGGTCTTGAGCTTCCAGTAAGCCTCCACGGCCTCCGCGTTCCCCACCACGGCGGCGGTGCGCCAGCCCGTCATGTTCCAGCCCTTGGAGAGCGAGAACACCTCGATGCCCACCTCTCGCGCACCGGGTGTGGCGAGGAAGCTCGGGGCCACGTAGCCGTCGAAGGTGGTTTCCGTGTACGAGGCGTCGTGCACGATCAGCACGTCGTGGCGGCGCCCGAACTCCACGGCCTCCTCGAACAGCCCGTCGGGCACGATCGCGCCGGTCGGGTTGTTCGGGTAGTTGAGGAACATGAGGCGGGCTCTGTCGCGGTCCGCCTGGTCCACCGCCTCGAGATCGGGCCCGAAGCCGCGCTCCGGGAGCAGCGGCATCAGCACGGCCTCACCGCCCGCCAGCAGCGGTCCCCCGGTGTAGACCGGGTACCCGGGGTCGGACGCGAGCGCCGCGTCGCCCTGGTCGAGGAACGCGAGGTTGAGGTTGAACACCGCCTCCTTGGCCCCCAGAGCGGGCACGATCTCCGTGTCCGGGTCGAGGTCCACGCCGAAGCGGCGCGCGTAAAACCGCGCCAGCGCCTCCCGCAGCTCCGGCCGACCGCGGTTGGACGGGTACTGATGGGTGGCCGGTTGGGCTGCCGCCTCTGCCAGCGCCGCCACCACCTCCGGGGGCGTGGGCGTGTCGGGATCGCCTATGCCCAGGCTGATCACGTCCACCCCGGCCGCCTTCTTCGCCGTGATCTTCCGCTCCAGCTCCGCGAACAGGTAGGGCGGGAGCAGCCCGAGCCGCTTACTCGATCTCACGGATGTCTCCCAACAGCTCGTCGCTCAGCTCGCCGCGATACACCGGTACGGCCCAGCCCGTCAGATTCACCTGCAGGTCCTCGCCCACCTCAACCTCGAGCTCGCCGCCGTCCAGGCGCACCGTCACCGGGCTCTCCACCCCGTCGAGCACCGCCGCCACGGCCGCACCCGAGGCCCCCGTTCCGGAGGACATGGTCTCCCCCACCCCGCGCTCGAAGATCCGCGCCCGGATCTCGCGGTCGCCGCTGCGCGTCCAGAACGACACGTTCGTGCGCCGCGGGAACCACTCGTGGTGCTCGATGGCAGCGCCGTAGCGGGCCAGGTCGAGCTCCTCGAGCCCGTCGTCCACCTCGATCGACACCTGGGGATTGCCCACCTGCACGAAGCGGAAGGCGAACTCCCTGCCCTCCACCTCGATCCTGCCGGCGCCGTCCTCGCCCCCGGTGGGAAAGTCGCGCTCCGAGCGGAGCACAGCGGTGCCCATGGCCACCGTGCAGGTGTCCGGGCCGGTGATCCGCGGTCGGATCTCGCCCGCCGCCGTGCGCACCGAGAAGCTGTCCTCGTCCACCCAGCCGTTGCGGCGCAGGTAGAGCACGGCCTCGCGCACGCCGTTCCCGGACAGCTCGGCCTCGGAGCCGTCGGGGTTGAAGATCCTCAGGCTCGCGGCAAACCCCGGGTCATCGTCGCGGCTGAGCAGCAGCACGCCGTCGGACCCGATCCCGGTGTGAGGCGCGCAGAGCGCGCGGATCCGTCCCGGAGTCAGGGGAAAGGGAAGCTCGGTCTCGTCCACGATGGCGTAGTCGTTGCCGAGCGCCTGCCATTTCTCGAAGCGCACGGCGCGCCACTCTACCTCCGCGCGAGTCGCTCGACGGCCTCCGCCGCGGCCCCGGCGTCGCCGTCGGTCAGGTCGATCACGTGAACGTCCGGCAGCCGGCGCAGCCACGTGAGCTGCCGCTTGGCGTAGTTGCGAGTCCTGCGCTTCATCCCGTCCACGTCGCCCTCCACGAGCTCCTCGAAGCCGAGTGCGGCGCGGGCCGTGCGCGACGCGCCGGCCGCCGCCGCGCGGCTCACCTCCTCCGCCGCCCCCGCGGCCACCATCGCGTCCACGCGCTCGTCGATCCGCGCGTACAGCGTGGCGCGCTCCATCACGAGCCCGCAGAGCAGGGTCGGATGGCGCAGGCGCGCGGTCCAGAGTCGCGACCGGTCCCCGGAGGGCACCGGGGCCTCCCCCATCTCGAGCAGCTCGAGCGCGCGCAGCACCCGTGTGCGGTCGCCGGGCTCGATGGCCGCGGCGGCACGTTCGTCAAGGGCGGCCAGGTCGGCGTGGAGCGCCGCGCTTCCACGAGCTGCCAGGTCGGCCTCGAGCCGGGCGCGGACCTCGTCGCTCGGCGGAGGCCTCAGCTCGAGGTCCGTCAGCGCCGCCTGGAGGTACAGACCGGTGCCGCCCACCACCAGCGGGCGACGGCCGGCTGCCAGGGCGCCGTCCACCTCCGCCCGTGCCCGCTCGGCGAAGGCGCCGGCCGAGAAGGTCTCGTCCAATGGCACGAACGACAGCAGCCGGTGCTCCAGGCGCGCCTGCTCGGCGGCGTCGGCGGCGCCGCTGAGGAGCTCGAGGCCGCGGTAGACCTGCAAGGCGTCGGCCGAGATCGCCACGGGGTCCTCGCCAGCGGCCCGAAGCCGCTCGGCCAGCGCGATCGCGACCTCGGTCTTGCCCACGCCCGTCGGCCCGAAGAGGGCGATCACGTTCACGCGCCCAGTATTGCCGCGCGTGGACCCGCTAGGAATACGCGGGCGATGTCCCGCAGATTTGGAGCCCTCCTCGCGGTGACCGCCCTCGTGGCGGCGGGCTGCGGCACCGGCTTCGACGAGGAGCGCGAGAACGCCAAGCCGCTGAAGGTGGCCCACGCGAGCGGCGAGAGCAAGGTCCCGGGGCTGGCCAAGCGGCCGCTGGCACTCACCGACGGCGCCCTCGACGCCATCCTCGCCCTGCACGAGCAGCCCGTGGCCGCGCTCCTGCCCGGCGGACGCGCCCCGGCGTACCTGCTCCGTGACGACGTGGAGGTGCGCCCCCCGCTCGTGGGCGCGTACATGCTCGGCGTGGAGGTGCTGGATCCCGACGTGATCCTTGGCAGCAAGGCCCGCCAGGGCCGTCTCTACGACCGCCTGAGCGAGATCGCGCCCACGGTGTTCAGCGAGGGGGGCATCGCGACCAACTGGAAGCTCGACCTGCGCCTGTTCGGCGAGGCGCTCGGGAGGACCAATGACGCCGAGGCGCTGCTCGACGGCTGGGACCGCACGGCCGCCCGGGCGCGCGAGCGGCTGCGCTCCGCCGAGGGCACACGCGTGGCGGTCGTGAGGATCCTTCCCGGCGGCCTGCGCCTGTCTCGCCCCGAGGCGTTCCCCGGCAAGGTGCTCCTCGACGCGGGACTCGTTCCCGCCGAGGAGCGCCAGGGCGCGGACGTGGTCCTCGTCTCGCGGGCACCCGGCGCGCATGCCTCGCTCAAGCGCCTCGGTCTTCGCAAGGCGATCGTGGTGAACGACCGGCTCTGGTGGGACGGCGACGGGCTGCTGGCGGCGCGCGCGGCGATGAGGGAGCTCGAGCGGGTCCTGCCCGAGCAGGCGTCAGCCGGCTAAGCGGGCGAGCAGGCGCTCCTCGCCGGCGAGCGTGGTGCTCGTGGCGGAGGCGATCTCCACCTGGGCGAGCTCACCCGGCTCGGCCACCCCGGCGAAGTGAACGGTCTTGTTGTGCCTGGTGCGGCCGCGCAGCCGTGCCGGATCGGTGCGTGACGGGCCTTCCACCAGCACCTCGAGCGTGCGGCCCACGAAGCGCTGCGCCCGCTCGGTGGCGTGCGTCTGCACGGTCTCCACGAGCCGCTCCATCCGCGGCCCCTTGACGTCGTGCGGCACCTGCTCGCCGAGGGTGGCCGCCTCTGTGCCGCGGCGCGGGGAGAACGCGAACGTGAACGCGGAGTCGAAGCGCACCTCGTCCACCACCGACATCGTCTCCTCGAAGTCCTCGTCGGTCTCGCCGGGGAAGCCGACGATGATGTCGGTGCTGATCGAGCAGTCGGGCGCCCTGTCGCGGATCATCGCCACCCGGTCGAGGTAGCGCTCGCGCCCGTACGTGCGGCGCATCGCCTTGAGGATCCGTGCTGGAGCCCGACTGGAGCGGCAGGTGGATGTGCTCGCAAACCGATGGGAGCTCCACGTGCGCGTCGATCACGTCCTCGCGGATGTCCTTGGGGTGCGGGCTGGTGTAGCGGATCCGCTCGATCCCCTCCACGGCGTCCACCTCCGCCAGCAGCTCCGCGAAGGTCGCCTTCTCGCCGCGCGGCAGGTCGCGGCCGTAGGAGCAGACGTTCTGGCCGAGCAGCGTGATCTCGCGCACCCCGTCGGCGGCCAGCCGCCGCACCTCGGCGCGCAGCTCCGCCAGCGGGCGCGAGACCTCGCGTCCACGCGTGGAGGGCACGATGCAGTACGAGCAGGCGCAGTTGCAGCCCACCGAGATCTGCACCCAGGCCTGGAACTCGCGGGCGCGCTTCATCGGGAGGTGCCCGGTGAAGCCCTCGAACTCGAAGTAGCCCTGGGCGCTGAGGCTGTCGCTGGTCAGGAACTCGGCGAGCTTGTGCACCTGGCCTGGGCCGAACGCCACGTCGACGAACGGGAACTGCTCGAAGACCCCCTCCTTGACCGACTGCGACCAGCAGCCGCCCACGCCCACCACGCGGGTCGGGTCCTCGGTCTTCAGGCGCTTGGCCTCGCCGAGGTGGCCCACCATCCGGGTGTCCGCCTTCTCGCGGATCGAGCAGGTGTTGAAGAGGATCAGGTCGGCGCCGGAGCGGTCCTCGACCTCGGCGTAGCCGAGCGAGTCGAGCATGCCCTTCATGCGCTCCGAGTCGTGCTCGTTCATCTGGCACCCGAAGGTGGTGAGGTGGTAGGTGCGCTGGGCTGCCACGGCCGCCGAGGATAGTCCTAGACCCGCTCGGCAAGCCCGGGGTAGTGCGCCACGAAGCCGTCCTCGTCGAGCTCGAGGTCGGCGGTGAACCCCGGCGACGAGAAGCGCACCCGGCCGTCGGCGAGCGGCTCGTAGCGCTGCTCGGAGCGGTGCACGCGCAGGTCCGGCACCGACACCCACGCCATCACGTAGTCCCCCGGTCCTTCGCCGTTCCGCTTGATCGGCATGAAGTTCGTGAGCGGCGACAGCGCCAGATCGCAGTCCAGCGCCCCCGCCAGGTCCACGTCCAGCGGCTCGCCGCCGGCGCGCCACTCGCCGTCCTCAGTCCTCTGCAGGTCGAGGCTCCGCCGACCAGCCGTCGCCCTCGGCGCGCACCGACAGACGTGCCGTCACGTACCGCTCGGCGGTCTCCAGCTCGTACTCCAGCCGGTAGCCGCCGGGATCCGCGCCGATCTGCACGCCGTGCGCCGCGAGGCGCTCGCCCTCCAGGGTCACCTCGGCGCTCTCGGCCCGCCACTCGTCGAGCCCCTTCCAGACGAGCACTCGCCGCGCCCATCAGCGTGCGTAGTCGGTGGCCCTGCTCTCCCGGATGACCGTGACCTTGATCTGCCCGGGGTACTCGAGCTCCTTTTCGACGTCGCGGGCGATCTGCCGCGACAGCAGCGCGGCCGCGTCGTCGTCCACCTGCTCGGGTTGCACGATCACGCGGATCTCGCGTCCCGCGTGCATGGCGTAGACCTTCTCCACGCCCGCGTGGCGGCCGGCGATCTCCTCGAGCTCATGCAGGCGCTTGACGTAGCTCTCGAGCGACTCGCCGCGAGCTCCCGGCCGCGCCCCGGACAGGGCGTCCACCACCTGAACGATCACCGCCTCCACGGTCTGCGGTTCCACCTCGTTGTGGTGCGCCTCCATCGCGTGCGCCACGGCCTCGGTCTCCTTCCAGCGCCTGGCCAGCTCCCCGCCCACCAGAGCGTGCGGGCCCTCGGTCTCGTGCGACACGGCCTTGCCGATGTCGTGCAGCAGGGCGGCCCGCGAGGCCACGCGGGTGTCGGTGCCCAGCTCCGCGGCGAGCATGCGCCGCCAGGCGCGAGCACTCGATGGAGTGGTGCAGCACGTTCTGCCCGTAGCTCGTGCTGAAGCGCAGGCGCCCGAGCAGCTTCACGAGCTCGGGGTGCACAGAGCCGACGTTGGCCTCGAACACCGCCTGCTCGCCGATCTCGACCACGTGCTTGTCGATCTCCGACTTGGCGTGGTGGTAGGCCTCCTCGATCCGCGCCGGGTGGATCCGCCCGTCCACGAGCAGCCGCTCGAGCGTGAGTCGGGCGATCTCGCGGCGCACGCCGTCGAATCCCGACAGCAGCACCGCGCCCGGCGTGTCGTCGATGATGAAGTCGATCCCGGTGAGCGTCTCGAGCGCGCGGATGTTGCGGCCCTCGCGGCCGATGATCCTGCCCTTGAGCTCGTCGGACTTGAGCTCCACCACGGACACCGTGGTCTCCACTGCGTGGCTGGACGCGAGGCGCTGCATCACCGTGGCGAGGATGCTGCGAACGCGCCTGTCGGCGTCGCGGCGCGTCTCCTCCTCGATCTGGCGCACCAGGCGGGCGCTGTCGTGGCGCAGCTCGTCCTCGAGCTCGCGCATCATCGCCTGCTTGGCCTGACCCGCGCTCAGGCCGGCCACCCGCTCGAGCTCCCGGATCTGCTCGCGCTTCGACTCACGCAGCTCCTCACGGCCGTGGTCCACGTTGCGCCGCCGGTCCTCCAGGGACCGTTCCTGCTCGGCCAGCTCCGTCTCCTTCAGCTCCAGCGTGCCCTCACGCGAGCGCAGGCGCTCCTCCAGGCGCGCAAGCTCGGAGCGGCGCGCCACCAGCTCCTCCTCGAGCGCGTCACGGCGAGCCGCACCCATGGGCGCGGCACCCGGCTGCGAGCGCTCCGGCGCGCTCGCGGCTCCACCGTTGGCAGGGAGCGCGCGCGGCCGCTGCACGAAGAGCACCACCACCACCGCGACCGCCGCGGCTACGAGCGCAGCCAACACGATCTCCATCTCGCACGTCTCCTTGTTCCGGCGCACGGGCGCCGGTCTCGATCTCGAATTTGTCGAGCGGTGCGGCTCAGCGCCGCGAGACGGTGGACGTGGCGGTGTTCGATCGCGCGCCCCGGTAGGGGCGCGCGAAGCCGCCTTACAGCCCTTCCTGAACGCTCATACAGGCTCTGAGAGCCATTCTGGTCGGGGTAGGGGCGGTTAGATGTCGCGGGATTCCACCCGCCGGTCGTGTCTGTGGGAAATGCTGTGCCATCGGTGCCATTTTGCTTGCTACGTTCCGGTCTCACGGCGGCCGTGCCGGCCGCTTGAGTTGAGGGTAACCACGGTCCGGTGCCCTGGCAACCCCGTGGCAGGGTGCGATCAGGCGTCGCCGGCTGCCGCCCGCTCGTGCTCGCGCACGGCCTCGTACGCCAGCTCGGGCGCGTAGCCGCGACGCACCAGCAGGCGCCACGCGCGATCGCGCTCGCGGTCGTCGCTGGGCGCCTGTGGCCAGCGCCGCTCGAGCAGCACGCGCGCGGTGTCGAGCTCGTCCTGGCGACCGGTCTCGGTCAACACCGCCTCGATCTGGTCCGCATCGACCCCGTGCCGGTCGAGCTCGGCGGCGATCCGTGTCGGAGCCCCATTGGTCGAGGTCGCGCTTGTCGGTCGCGAACCGGCGCGCAAAGCGCGCGTCGTCCAGCAGGCCCGTGCCGAGCAGCTCCTCGACCGCCAGGTCCGCGCTCTCCTCCGAAACGCCGCGCCGCTCGAGCAGCGCCCGCACCTGGGCGACCGTCTGCTCGCGCCGCGCAATCGCGCGGTGGGCATAGGCGAGCGCCCTTTCCAGCTCGGCCAGGTCCGGCGCAAGCTCGCCCATGGCCCGCGGCCCGCTGTCTAGGCCGCCTGCTCCGCCGGGGAGGCCTCGGCGGCGACCGCCACCTCGCCCGTCTCAGGGTCGACGTCCTCCGGGACGGCCGCCAGCGGCGCGTCCTCCGCGGACGCGGCGCCCAGCGTCTCGTAGATCTTGGCCTCGATCTCCTTGGCGATGTCCGGGCGCTCGCGCAGGTAGCCCTTCACGTTGTTGCGCCCCTGCCCGAGCCGCTCGTCGCCGTAGGAGAAGAACGAGCCCGACTTCTGGACGATCCCGTGCTCGATCCCCAGATCGAGGATGCAGCCCTCCGAGCTGATGCCCTGGCCGTACTCGATGTCGAACTCGGCCTGGCGGAACGGCGCCGCGACCTTGTTCTTCACGACCTTCACCCGCACCCGGTTCCCCACCGCCTCGGTGCCCTCCTTGAGGGTCTCGATGCGGCGGATGTCGAGGCGCTGCGAGGAATAGAACTTGAGCGCCCGGCCGCCCGGCTGGGTCTCGGGCGAGCCGAACATCACGCCGACCTTCTCGCGGATCTGGTTGGTGAACACGCAGAGCGTGTTGGCGCGGTTCAGGTTGCCGGCGAGCTTGCGCATCGCCTGGCTCATCATCCGGGCCTGGAGACCCACCGTCTGGTCACCCATCGCCCCCTCGAGCTCGACCTTGGGCGTGAGCGCCGCAACCGAGTCGATCGCGACGACGTCGACCGCGCCGGAGCGGATCAGCATGTCCGCGATCTCGAGTGCCTGCTCGCCGTGGTCGGGCTGGGAGACGAGCAGCTCGTCGATGTCCACGCCGATGCGCTTGGCGTAGACCGGGTCCATCGCGTGCTCCGCGTCGATGAACGCGCAGATGCCGCCCAGCTTCTGGGCGCTGGCGAGCACGTGGTAGAGCAGCGTGGTCTTACCCGAGGACTCCGGGCCGAAGATCTCGACGATCCGCCCGCGCGGGAGCCCGCCCACGCCGAGCGCCAGGTCGAGCGATATCGCACCGGTCGGGACGGCCTCCACCTGGACGGCGAAGGCGTCATCCCCCATCTTCATGATCGAGCCGGCGCCGAACTGCCGCTCGATCTGCGTGAGCGCGCCCTTGAGGGCCGACTCGCGGGCCTTGGCGGCCTTCTCCTGATCCTTGTCCATTTGACGCGTCTCCTCGAAGCTCTGGAACGACACAACGTAGGAGCCGGACCGGACAGACGTTCGCCCCCGGCCGAGCGAGGAGCGCTGATTTGTGTGCGGCCCGCAGCAGTCGTCGCGCTCCCGTTACACAAGCGCCCTGATGCCCGGAGTGAGGTGTCAATTCCTCCCGGTATGCGGGACTAACTGAACACGCACTAGGGACTCCGCTGCGCGAATGTGACGGTACTGCCACGAGAGCGACGGGACCTCGACGGCTAACTGCTGGAGCTACGCCACTGACGACCTCAGCTGCCAATCCCCGCCCGCGCCAGCGGCTCGTACAGCGCGCCCTGCGGGCGCAGGGTCGAGCGGTAGAGCGTCAGCTCAGCCGGCTCGATCGCGCCCAGCGCGGGGGGATCCGCCGCGAGCGGCTCCACCGCCCGCCGGCCGCGCTTCACCCGCGCCAGGGTCACATGCGGCCACCAGGGCCGCCGCTCGGGCAGGTAGACGCCCGCAGCCTCCATAGCGGCAGACACGCCGGCCTGGAGTACTCCGGCGTGCCCACCCTCGTCAGCCAGATCGAGCGCGAACAGCCGCGGTCGCCGCGGCGGCACCGGACGCAGCTCGCCGGGAGTGAGGCGCGGCGGCGCCACCCCACCGGCGGCGCCGAAGACCGCCTCTGCGATCGAGGCGGCGGCCGCCTCGTCCTGCCACCCGAGGAACACGAGCGTCACGTGCAGGTGGCCGGCCGGCACCCCGCGCAGGTCGCTCCGTGGCGCGATTGCCGCCTCGCACCAGCCTGCCAGCGCCTCCCGCGACGCCTCCGGCAGGTCGAGGGCCACGAACATCCGCGCCCGCGGTCCGCTCAGAAGAGCCCCTCGTCCTCTCCCCTGAGGAGCCGGCGCAACAGGTGCATTGCCACCGTCGTGGAGCGCTCGCGCACGTCGGCGCGCCCGCCGGGCAGCAGCAGGTCACGCGCAAGCACTCGCCCGTCGGCGGTGCTCACGCAGAAGCAGACCGTGCCCACCGGCTTCTCCTCGGTTCCTCCCCCGGGCCCCGCGATTCCCGTGATGGCCACCGCGGTGTCGGCATCGAAGCGCCTCAGCGCTCCCTGCGCCATCGCCGCGGCCACCTCCGGGGACACCGCCCCGTGGGCCTCGATCAGGGCGGGGTCCACCCCGAGCAGCTCGATCTTCGCCTCGTTCGAGTAGGACACCATGCCGCCCGTCACGTAGTCCGAGGACCCCGGGCGCTCGGTGAGTCGTGCGGCCATCAGCCCGGCGGTGCAGGACTCAGCGGTGGCCACCAGGCGGCCCGCCAGGAGCTCGGCCACCTGGTCGTCCACCTTGGAGCCGTCCTCGGAGAAGAGCTCGCGCGGATGGCGGCTGCGGATGAGCTCCACAAGCGCGCTGTAGGCCTCCAGCCCCGATCCCGGCTCGTGGCGGGTGACCACCTCGACCTCGCCGCGGCGGAGGCAGGTGGTGATCTCGAGCCGGTCGAAGCCGGCGATGTCCTGCTCAGCCACCCGCAGCGTCTCGGCCATCCCGGACTCGGGCAGCCCGAACAGCCGCATCGTGTCCTGCTCGTAGTCGGTCCTACCCGCGGTGGCCTCCTGGAAGGCGGGCGTGGACACGGCCTCGTCCCACATCCCCTGAAGCTCGCGCGGCGGGCCTGGTAGCACCACCACCGTCGGCTTGCCGGGCACCACCACCCCGGGCGCCGTGCCGACCGGGTTGATCACGTAAGCGCCTTCCGGCACCAGCGCCTGCTTGCGGTTGGCGGCCCGCACGGCGTCGAAGTCCCAGTGGCGGAAGCGCTGCATCAGGCCGCGGAGGATGTCCGCGATCCGCTCCTCGAGCACCTCGTCGAGCACCAGTGGCCGGCCCGCGAACCGCGCCACCACCTCCACCGTCATGTCGTCGGCCGTCGGCCCGAGGCCGCCGCTCGTGATGATCAGGTCCACGTCCTGGTCGGCCATGAAGCGCAGCTGAGCTTCCATGTCCTCCGCCCGGTCGCCGGTGATCGTGATGTGGGCCAGCTCGATGCCGAGCTCGAGCAGGCGGTCGGCGAGCCAGGGGCCGTTGCGGTCGCTGATGCGCCCGGTGAGGACCTCGGTGCCGGTCACGACGATGCCGGCGCGTGCGCTCAAGGCTTCCTCAGGCGCACGGGCGCTGTCCGATCGGGATCGGGCGGGTGGCGTCGGGGGTGATGTCGAAGCCCACCGGTTCCGGACCTGGGTCGATCGGCACGCGACGTCCGTTCACGCTTACGCTCACCGCGGTCTTCCCGAGGTTGAGGCGCACGCGCCGGCCTCGGAACGTGCGCGCGCCGTCGAGCGTGCCCTCGAAGGTCACCTCCGTGTCCGGGCCGGTATCGATACAGGCGTAGGTGGGCGTGCTCGGCGTGATCCGGACGACCACCCTGGTCGGGGCCGCCGGCTCCTCGCGGGGCTGTGTCTCGGTGCGCTCGGTGCGCGGGGTCGTCTCGGTAGCCCCGAGGGTGGTGCTGTCGCCGCCACCCCCGTCGTCGGTGCTCAAACCGAGGGCCACCAGGCCCGCCAGAACGGCCACCACGAGCAGAGCGAGCACCATCCACGGCCGTGGCCCGCTGCGCCGCCGGTCGCGGCCGCCGCCGCCCGCCGGCCCCAGCGGCTTGAGGGTCTCGAGCTCATCCCGCGGCTCGTACCCGGCGCGGTACTGCTCCACCAGCGCGTGCGGATCGAGCCCCAGCAGCTCCGCGTACGTGCGCAGGAACGTCTTGACGAACGTCGGCCCGGGCAGCATCGAGAACTCCTCGTTCTCGAGCGCGCGCAGGTACTTCGCGCGAATCTTGGTCTGCCGCTCGACGTCCGCGATGTCGAGCCGCTGGCGCATCCGGGCCTCGCGCAGCGTTTCCCCGATGGTGGGCATCGGCGAGGACCGTATCGATGTTCACGCGCCCCCGAGCGGGGCGCAGGCCAGCTTGCGTCAGTCCTCGCTCGAGGCGGCCACAGGCGCCTCTGTGAGCGATTCCAGCACGCGGGAGAGGTCGGCCTCGGTGATCAGCACCTGGCGGGCCTTGGAGCCCTCGTAGCCGGAGATCACGCCGCGCCGCTCCATCATGTCCACGAGGCGCCCTGCCCGGGTGTACCCGACCCTCAGGCGGCGCTGGAGCATCGAGGTGGATGCGGTGCCCATCTGCACGACGGTCGAGATGGCGTCCGCGAGCATGTCGTCCTGATCCGGGTCGAAGTCCCCGGGAGAGTCCTCGCTCTCCTCGGGCTCCACGGCCTCGAGCAGCTCCTCGCGCAGCTCAGGCTCGCCCTGGCGGCGCCAATGGTCGGTCAGCCGCTCGATCTCGTCCTCGCCGATGAAGGCGCCCTGGATGCGCGCCGAGCGCGACTCGCCGGCGGGCCGGAAGAGCATGTCGCCCTGTCCGAGCAGTGACTCCGCGCCGTTCTGGTCGAGGATCACGCGTGAATCGGTCTGGGAGGAGACCGCGAAGGCGATCCGGGCCGGCACGTTGGCCTTGATCATGCCGGTGATCACGTCCGCGCTCGGGCGCTGGGTGGCGAGCACGAGGTGGATGCCCACCGCACGCGACTTCTGCGCCAGCCGGATGATCGAGTCCTCCACGTCGGCGGGCGCGACCATCATCAGGTCGGCCAGCTCGTCGATCACGCACAGGATGTACGGCAGCGGCCGCTCGCCCTGGCTCCTGCGCACCCGGTTGAGCTCCGTCAGGTTGCGCGTCTTGGAGCGGCTCATCACGCCGTAGCGCTCCTCCATCTCCTTGATCAGGTTGGCGAGCACATTGGCCGCCAGGCGCGGGCTCGTGACGACCGGTGTGAGGAGGTGCGGGATGCCCTCGTAGTGGTTCAGCTCAACGCGCTTGGGATCCACCAGCACCATGCGCATCTCGTTCGGAGACGAGCGCAGCAGAACCGACGAGAGCATCGCGTTCACGCACCCCGACTTACCCGAGCCGGTGGTTCCGGCGATCAGGATGTGTGGCTGCTTGGCGAGGTCCGTGCCGATGGCCTTGCCGGCGATGTCCTTGCCGAGCCAGACCGAAAGCGGCGACCAGCCCTTCGGCGCCTCCTGGAACACGTCGCCGAGATGCACCATCTTGCGCACGCGGTTGGGCACCTCCACGCCCACCGCCTGCTTGCCCGGGATGGGCGCGAGGATGCGCACCTGCTCGGCGGCGAGGGCGTAGGCGAGGTCGTCCTTCAGCGTCGCGACCTTGGACATCTTGATCCCGGGCGCCAGGCGCAGCTCGTAGCGCGTGATGTGCGGGCCGGTGACCGTTCCGATCACCTTGCCGTCCACGTTGAAGTGGCTGAGCGTCTCCACCAGCTGGCCGCCGGTGCGTGCGATCCCCTTGGTGTCCACCTTCTGAGCGCCGCTCGAGTGCTTCAGGAACGAGGGCTTGGGCATCCGGTAGTCGATCTCGTCCGACTCGGTGACCGCCGAGCGGCGGTTGCCCTGGGGAGTCAGGGCAGGCTCGTCCTCGGCGTCGCCCGCGACGGGCTCGGGCGGAGGCAAGGGCTCGGGAAGCGGCTCCGGCTCCAGGTCCACGGGCACGAACGGCTCCTCGACCGGGTCCTCGACGACGTCGTCGTCGTCCTCGTAAAGATCGGGGTAGCGCTCGGACCCGTCCAGGGCGGGCGCCTCCACGTGTGTCGCGCGCACCACCGGCTCGGAGTCCTCGGGCTCGGGCGGCGACACCGCCTCGGCCGGGGCCCTTCCCGCCGGCGCGGAGGTGAGACCGGAGAGAGCGTTGGCCAGATCCTGCTTCGAGACGCGCACGCGCTCGGTGGTGGTGGCCACGCCCTGTCGCGTGGCCCCGACCACTCCGGCCACCGACGCGCCGGTGAGCAGCAGCACGCCCGCCAGGAGCAGGAACATGAAGAGGATGTGGGACCCGGCGTGGGAGAAGAGGTGGCTCGAGACCCAGAACAGCGACTCGCCCACCAGTCCGCCGTGCTGTCTCAGGTACTCGGCGTCGAGAAACCCGTCGCGTGGTGTGTCTCCCGGGCCGAGCCCGAGCGACCCGGCCGCCAGCCCGAGCGTGAGCGCGCCGGCGAGACAGAGGGCGCCCACGCCCCACGGCTGGACCGCGGGCAGCATCGGCCGGAGCATCACCACGGCGCCGGCGGCGAACAGGGCGATCGGGGCCAGGTAACCGGCCCCGCCGAAGAGCACGAGGATGCCGTCGGCCATCGCCTCGCCCACCTGTCCGCCCGCCCACCCGAGGTAGAACACGCACGCGAAGAACGCCGCGAACGAGACGAGCCCGAGCCCGACCAGATCCCACTGACCCTGGTCGAGCGTCGGCAGCTTGACGCCGCCGCGGAATCGCCCGGCCGGGCGGCGGCGCTTACGTGCTTTGGTCCGGCGGATGGCCATCCACCGGAATTTCGACGGAGACCCCCCTCCCCCTCCCTACCATTGGGCCGATGAGCGGAAGGCCCCGCGTGCTCGTGGTCGAGGATGACGCGGACATCGCGGGCGTCCTGAGGCGCTCGCTCGACAAGGAGGGCTACGAGGTTCGCGTGGCCGCAGACGGCGAGGCGGCCCTCGTGGAGTCGGGCCTGTTCGAGCCGGACGCGGTCGTGCTCGACCTCGGCCTCCCGAAGCTGGACGGCCTGGAGGTGTGCCGCCGGCTCCGCGAGGGAGCCGACGTGCCGATCCTGATGCTGACCGCCCGCGACGCCGTGGACGCCCGCGTGGAGGGCCTCGACTCCGGCGCGGACGACTACCTGGTCAAGCCCTTCGAGCGCGCCGAGCTGCTCGCGCGCGTGCGCGCGCTTCTGCGCCGCCGCCCGCCGCGCGGCAGCGCGTTCCTGGTGGCCGCGGACCTGCGGCTCAACCCCGACACCCACGAGGTCTTCCGCGGCGAGCGCGCGCTCGAGCTCACGGCCCGGGAGTTCGAGCTGCTCGAGCACCTGATGCGCAACGAGCGCATAGTCGTCTCGCGCCAGGCGCTACTCGACGAGGTCTGGGGCTACCACCCGTTCGCGGAGACCAACACCGTGGACGTGTTCATCTCGAACCTGCGTCGCAAGCTCGAGGCGGGCGGCGAGCCGCGACTGCTGCACACGGTGCGCGGCGCGGGCTATGTGCTGAGGGCCGCATGAGGGCACGCCTGCCGGTGCGTCTGAAGGTGGCGATCGTGAGCTCCGCGCTCACGTTCGCGATCCTGTGCCTCTTCGCGATCGTGATCGGGGCCGTGGCCGAGCAGCGGATCCGCACCGGCTTCGACGACGACCTCCGGGCCACGGCGGCCGACCTCCAGGATCGCCTCCAGGACACCGTCACCCGCGCTGTGAGCCAGACCGGCGAAGTGGAGCTGCGGGTGGCCCCGGAGCCGCTCCTGTACGCCGCGGCCGGCGACGCCGCCGTGCGCGTGGTGGATCAGCGCGGCATCCCGCAGATCCCTGCCACCGGCAGCGTGGACCTGGGGCCAACCACGCCGGAAGGGGTCCACGACGTGGGCGGTTATCGGGTGGTCTCGCGTCCGTTGGTGGCAGGCAGCAACGGGAGCGACTCGGGGTTCTCGCCCGGTCTCGGCCGGCCCGTGGCGCAGACGTTCGCCTACGTCCAGTACGGAAAGCCGGAGAACGCGGTGGCGCGCACCATCGGCAAGGTGCGCCTGTTCCTGGCCTTCGGCGTGATCGGCGGGACCTTCCTCGCCTTCGCGGGCGGGCTGTTCGTGGCGCAGAGAGCAATGCGGCCGATCGCCGGTCTCACTCGCGCCGCACGCGAGGTGGCCCGGACGCGCGACCCCGACGTGTCGCTCCCCAAGCCGCAGGCCAACGACGAGGTGTCGGACCTGGCCCACACCCTCGAGGACATGCTCCGCGAGCTGAGCGCCGCGCGTGGCGAGAGCGAGGCGGCGCTGGAGCGACAGCGGGACTTCGTGGCGGACGCTTCGCACGAGCTGCGCACCCCCCTCACGAGCATCCTGGCCAACCTGGAGCTACTCGAGCCCGAGCTCGACGGCGAGGCCCGCGAGATGGCCAGCTCTGCCCTGCGCTCGTCGCAGCGGATGCGCCGCCTGGTGGCCGACCTGCTGCTGCTCGCGCGCGCGGACGCGGGCCGCCAGGCCCCCCAGCGGCCGCTCGACCTCGCGGAGGTGGCGCGCGAGGCGGCCACGGAGGCCAGCCCCCTGGCCGTGGGCCAGCCGCTTGCGCTCGATGCGCCCGAGCCCGTACCGGTGCTCGGCGTGCCGGACGACCTTCACCGCCTCGTGGCCAACCTGATCGAGAACGCGCTCGTGCACACGGCGTCGGGCACACCCGTCACGGTGTCGGCCCGCCGGCGCGACGGCCAGGCGGTGCTGGAGGTATCCGACCGCGGTCCGGGCGTGCCTCCAGAGCTTCGCGAGCGGATCTTCGAGCGCTTCGCGCGCGGCGTTGGCGACACGGCCGCCGGCGGCGGGAGCGGCCTCGGGCTCGCCATCGTGCGCGCCGTGGCCGAGGCGCACCACGGGCGGGTCGAGCTCCTCGACGCCGAGGGCGGCGGCGCGAACTTCGTGGTCACGCTGCCACTGACGCTGGGCTCCGAGGTGGCCGACCAGCCGCCAGTCACGGTAATCGCGCAAGACCCCGACCGGTAGGAGTTGTCTTGAAGTCCCTAACTCGGCTGCGGCCCTCGCCCGCCATCGCCATCTCCCTGCTCGCGCTGTTCCTCTCGCTTGGGGGCGTCTCCTACGGAGTCGCCACGGGCTACATAGACAGCCGCGAGCTGAAGAACAACTCGGTGAGCACGCGCGACCTGCGCAACAACGACATCCGGACGAAGGACCTCCGCAACAACGAGATCCGCGGCCTCGACATCCGCAACAGCACG
The DNA here is from genome assembly GCA_963811055.1 of uncultured Thermoleophilaceae bacterium. Lineage (GTDB taxonomy): Bacteria > Actinomycetota > Thermoleophilia > Solirubrobacterales > Thermoleophilaceae > JACVRW01. The sequence goes on along the minus strand of CAWEPQ010000020.1, from coordinate 524,789 downwards.
ATCCAGGGCCGCGACGTGGCGCTGGCCACCCTCACCGGGGAGGACATCAAGGAGTCCACCCTGGCCGAGGTGCCGAGTGCCACCCGCGCCGACGCCGTGGACGGGCTGCATGTGATCCCCTCCACCACGGTCCCGCAGGGCGGCGCGGCCACCACGCTGCTCACCTACGGACCCCTCACCCTGTCGGCGGCATGCCCGGCCGACATGGGCGGCCCGCGCGCTGAGGTGCGGGTGCAGTCCACCGAGGCTGGATCGAGCGCGGACGGCGAGGAGGCCTCCTACGGCAACCTCGGAGCCAGCGCCCAGGTGGTGGCAGCCGTCACGTCGGCCGGTCCGCGGGCCATCGAGTCCTCGTCGATCGTCGCGTCCGGCGCCAGTCCCGCGGGCCTGACCGGGACGGTGTTGCTGATAGCCGACGGGGCGGGCTCGGGCTCGTGCCGCTTCCAGGGCCACGCCGCGTTCGGCGGGCTCCCGCCGCAGTCGCCGCCGGTCCCCTAGACCTCGACGACCACCGGCAGGATCATCGGGCGCCTGCGGAGGCGCCGGTAGACGAACTCGGCCACGTCGTCGTGCAGGTGGTCCTGGAGCAGGTCGATCTCGGTGATGTGCTCCTTCGCGGAGCGCTCGAGCGACGCGTCCACGGCCTCGCGCAGCTCCGGCACGAACGAGTCGGTCTCCTCCACGAAGGGGACCCCGCGGAAGATGATCTCCGGGTCAGCGACCGAGCGGCCGTCCTGCTCGGAGACCGTGGCCACCACGATGAAGATCCCGTCCGCCGACAGCATCCGGCGGTCGCGCAGCGCGACGTCCTCGATGTCGCCCACCTCCATGCCGTCCACGAAGATCATCCCGGCCTGCTCGCGCTCGCCGAAGCGCGCGCCCTTGGCGTCGAGCTCGAGCGGCAGCCCGTTCTCGCCGTGGAAGATCGACTTGGGCGGTATGCCCACCGCCTCGGCCAGCTGGCCGTGGAGGCTCAGCCTGCGGTGGTCGCCGTGCACCGGCAGCACGTAGCGCGGCTTGGTCAGGTTGAGGAGCAGCTTGAGCTCCTCCTGGTAGCCGTGTCCCGAGGCGTGCACCGGCACATCGCTCGGCGTGATCGCAGTGGCTCCCAGGCGGTAGATGCGGTCGATCGTCTCGTTGACGGCGCGCTCGTTGCCGGGGATCGACGTGGCGGAGAAGATCACCGTGTCGCCCTCGTGGAGCGCGACCTGGGGGTGGTCGTCGTGCGCCATGCGGCGCAGCGCCGACAGCGGCTCGCCCTGGCTTCCCGTCGATAGGACCACGAGCTTCGGGTCCGGGAAGTCCTCGATCTCGCCCGGGCCCACCAGCATTCCCTCCGGAACCTCGATGTGACCGAGCATCCGGCCGATGTTCACGTTCTTGCGCATCGAGCGGCCCACGAGCGCGACCTTGCGGCCCACCCCCGCGGCGGCGTCCACCACCTGCTGCACGCGGTGGATGTTCGAGGCAAAGCAGGTGACGATGATCCGGCCCTCGCAGCGGGCGAACACCTCCTGCAGGCGCGGTCCCACGCTCGACTCCGACAGCGAGGTGCCGGGCCGGTCGGCATTCGTCGAGTCGCCGCAGAGCAGAAGCAGGCCCTCGCGTCCCAGCTCGGCGAGGCGCCCCACGTCCGCCGGTGCGCCGTCCACGGGCGTCTGGTCGAATTTGTAGTCGCCGGTCACCAGCATCGTGCCGAGCTCGCACTTGATCGCCACCGCGAAGGCGTCGGGGATCGAGTGGGCCATCTTCACCATCTCGAGGGAGAACGGGCCGGCGTCGAAGGTCCCGCCGGCCAGCACGTCCTCTACGTTGACGTCGCGGAGCTTGTGCTCGTCGAGCTTCGAGCGGACCATCGCGGCGGTGAGCGGGCCGGTGTAGATGGCCGGGGCGCGGTCGAACTGGCGGAGCAGGAACGGCAGGGCCCCAACGTGGTCCTCGTGCCCGTGCGTGAGCACGATCGCCTCCACGTCGTCCGCGCGTTCGCGCAGGTATGCGAAGTCCGGTAGCACCAGGTCGATCCCGAGCTGATCCGGCGTCGGGAACATCAATCCGGTGTCCACCACGACGATCCGGCCGTCGTACTCCACGACCGTCATGTTCTTGCCGATCTCCCCCAGACCGCCGAGGGGGAGCACCCGGAGCGTGCCGCTGCTCGTCAAACCCGCGCCAGTAGGCCGTGACGCTCGAGCGCGGCGCGTATGACCGCCGTCTCGTCGTCCGAGGCCTCCACGAGCGGCAGCCGCAGGCCGCCGACCTCGTGGCCGGCCATGTTCATCGCAGCCTTGATCGCGATCGGATTGGTGGTCACGGCTAGCGCCTCGAAGAGGTCACTCAGCGAATCGTGGATCTCCTGGCGGCGCTCGGGCTCGTCGATCATCTGCCTCATCTCACGGCCCACCAGCTGGGATGCCACCAGGATTCCCCCGGTGCCGCCCATGTCGAGCACGCGCGCCAGCGTGTCGTCGTTCCCGGCGAGGAGGTCGAGGCCGTCGATTGGTGTGAGGTCTTCATAGCGGGCTTGCTTGACCGCGGAGACGTTGTCGATCTGGGCCAGCTCGGCCAGGAGATCGTTCGGCATGTCCAGTGCGGTGCGGGCGGGAATGTTGTAGAGGATCACGGGTAGGTCGGTCGCTGCCGCCACCGCCTCGAAATGCGCCACCAGTCCGCGCCTGTTCGGCTTGTTGTAATAGGGCGTCACGACCAGGACAGCGTCCACGCCGATCTCCGTGGCCCGCTCGGTCAGCTCCGCGCTGTGGCGGGTGTCATAGGTCCCGGTGCCCGCTATCACCGGCGCGTCGCCGGATTCCTCCACGGCGAGCTGCCAGAGGCGCGCCTTCTCCTCGTCGGTCAGGGTCGGGGACTCGCCGGTGGTGCCCGCCACCACGATTCCGTCGGACCCGGCCTCCAGAAGCTCGTGGATCAGGCGCACTGTCGCGGCCTCGTCCAGCTCGCCGTGCGCGTCGAACGGCGTGACCATCGCGGTGAGGATTCCCCCCGAAATCATGCAGCGCGACGATAGCGCGCTCTCATCCCTTCCGGAACACCCGCTGCAAATGAGACAATTCACTGTCCATGGAGCGGGAACGCGATTACAGCCACCGGACGGCGGTGCAGAAGCTCGGCGTCAAACCTGACGATCGTGTCGAGGTTGCCGGCGACGTGGGGTCCGGCCTGAGGCGCGACGTCAAGGAGGCCGCGGGCCGCGGGCTCGTCCGATCCGGCGAGCTCGACGGGGCCATCGTGCTGGTGGAATCGATGGACGAGGCCAGCGAGGTGCTGGTCCGCTACCGCTCCCGGCTGCGTGATACCGGCTACCTGTGGATCATCACCCGCAAGCGCGGCCATGAGAACTACCTGAACCAGATGACGCTGGTCCCCCACGCCAAGCGGCTCGGCCTGATCGACAACAAGACGTGCTCGATCGACGACGAGCGCTCGGGAATTCGCTTCGTGGTTCCGCGCACGCTCCGCAAGAGCAGCAGCCGCACAGCGGCCTGACTCAAGTCGGCTCTCCCGTCACCCGATTAGGGGAAGGAGCCGCCCCGCGGCACCTCGTCGAACCATGGAGCACCCAGCTCGAGTCTTCCCGTTGAACGCCCCTGTCCGGACCGAGGCCGGCGTTCCGGCCGAGGTCCGCTACCGGATGCTGGTGGAGCAGATCCCGGCGGTGACCTACATCGCGGACTTCACCGCCGCCGCACCGTTCCTCTACGTGAGCCCCCAGATCGAGCAGCTGCTCGGGTTCCCGGTGGACCGCTGGATCGAGAACGACGACCTCTGGGAGGAGCGCCTTCACCCAGAGGATCGTGAGCGTGTGCTGGCCGCCGAGCGGCTGACCTACGAGCGCTGTGTGCCCTACGAGGGCGAGTTCCGCATGGTCGCCGCCGATGGGCGCGTGGTCTGGATCTGGGAGCGGGACACGATCATCCGCGACGGCGCGGGCCGGCCGGTCTGCACACAGGGCGTGCTGGTGGACGTGACGGAGCTGAAGCGCACGCAGAGCGCGCTCCAGGAGAGCGAGGCGCTCGTCAGGGAGGAGCGCGACCGCGCCCAGGGCTACCTGGACATCGCCGCCACGATGATCGTCGTGCTGGCCGCCGACGGCACGATCAGCCTGGTGAACAGGCGCGCCTGCCAGGTCCTGGGCCGGGACGAGGCCGATCTGCTCGGCAGCGACTGGTTCGCGGTCGCCGTGCCGGAGGTCGAGCGCGAATCGGCGCGGCGCGGCTTCGACCAGGTCATCCGCGGCGAGATCGAGGGCATCACGGAGTTCGAGAGCGCGGTGATGGCTGCCTCGGGCGAGGAGCGCCTGATCCGCTGGCACAACACCGTGCTCCGCGGCGAGGACGGGCGTGTGAGCGGGTCGCTGGGATCGGGCGAGGACATCACGGAGCGCCGCCTGGCCGAGCAGCGCGTTGCGTTTCTCGCCTATCACGACCCCCTGACCGGGCTTCCCAACCGCTCCCAGCTGTCCGAGAGCGTGTACTCGGCGATCGAGAGCGCGCGCAAGGCCGGGCGCTCTGTGGGTCTTTTGTGCCTGGACCTCGACGACTTCAAGCTCGTGAACGACAGCCTCGGCCATCCGGTCGGCGACGAGCTGTTGGTGTCGATCGCGCGCCGGCTCGAGGAGCTCAAGCGGCACGGGGACCTGCTGGTCCGCACCGGCGGCGACGACTTCTTTCTGCTGCTTCCCGACCTGCCGGCCGACGGGCTGGACCACGTCGTGGCGTCCGCCGAGCGCGTATCGGCCGCGCTGGCCGAGCCGGTGGAGGTCGAGGGCGCCGAGTTCCACGTGAGCGCAAGCCTGGGCGTGAGCATCTACCCGCGGCTCGCGGTCGACGGCGAGGAGCTGCTGCGCCAGGCCGACACCGCGATGTACCAGGCCAAGCGGGCCGGACGGTCCGGCCACATGATCTACACGCCCGAGGAGCAGCATCCGCTGGACCGGCTGTCACTGACGGCCCGGCTGCGCAGGTCGATCGACCGCAACGAGCTGGAGCTGCACTATCAGCCGATCTACTCGCTCGAGAGCGGGCAGCCCGCGGCGGTGGAGGCGCTTCTGCGCTGGAACGACCCCTCACGCGGCCTCGTGCCGCCCGCCGCGTTCATCCCGGCCGCCGAGCACAGCGGGCTGATCGAGCCGATCGGCTCGTGGGTGATCGACGAGCTCTGCCGCCAGGCCGCGGAGTGGCAGCTTCTCGGGCTGACACCGCGGCTGAGCGTGAACGCCGCGCCGCGGGAGCTGCGCAGGCCCGAATACGCGGACGTGCTCGGAGCCGCGCTCGAACGGCACGGCATCGAGCCCTCGCGCGTGGTCGTGGAGGTGACGGAGTCGGCCGCGATGGACGAGGCCGCCGCGCGCGGCCCGCTCGAGCGTCTGCACGCCCTGGGCGTGGGAGTGGCCATCGACGACTTCGGCGAGGGCTTCTCGTCGCTGAGCAGGCTGCGCCAGATGTCCGTGGAGCAGATCAAGATCGACCGCTCCTTCATGCGCGACGTGCCGCGCAGCGGCAGCGCCTCGGCCGTGGTCACGGCGATCATCCGGCTGGCGCAGGCACTGGGACGCGAGGTTGTGGCCGAGGGCGTGGAGACCGAGGAGCAGCGCGTCTTCCTCTGCGCGCAGGGCTGCCCGATGGCGCAGGGATACCACCTGGCCCGCCCGCTCCCGGCGGCCGAGATCACCGCCCTGCTGCTGCGGAGCTAGCGCGCGCTCGGCGCCGCGGGCACCCGCGACCAGTCGGGCTGGATGTCGATCAGCGAGTTGCTCGTCAGTTGCACGTCGTCGCTGCCGTCTGCGTCCATCACCCAGATCTCGTCGGTGGTCTCCGCGGTGCCGCCGCGGCGCCCGAACGCGATCTTGCGGCCGTCCGGAGACCACGTGGGGAACCGGTCGTACCCGGGGAATCTGGTCAGGCGTGTGAGATCGCTGCCGTCGCTGTCGATGACGAAGATGTCCGTGGTGTTGGTGCCCAGACTCGTGGTGAACGCGATCTTCGTGCCGTCGGGGGACCAGTCGGGGTCTCCGCCCTGGACGCCACCCGGGAGGGCCGTGGGAGTGCCCCCGGTCGCGTTGATCGTGTAGAGCGTGCCGCCGCGGGTGAACGCGATCTGGGAGCCGTCAGGGGACCACACAGGCTCCGCGGAGCCGGCCGCCGCGTTGGTGAGCCGCACGACGTCGGTCCCATCCGCGTCCATCACGTAGATCTCGTCGTGCTCGGGTGTGCCCCGCTGTGACACGAAGGCGATCTTCGACCCGTCGGGCGACCAGTCGGCCTGCCAGTCGAGACCGGGGTCGGTGGTCAGCCGCGTGTTGCCGACCCCGTTGGCGCCGATCGTCCGGATGTCCCAGTTGGCGCCCTGATCCGAGTGGAAGGCCAGCCTGCCGGCGTCCGGCGACCAGGCCGGCCCGCCCTCGTATGACGTGCTGTCTGTCGTCACGGCGGTGGCGCCGGCGCCCGTCGGGCTCATGACGAAGATGTCGGAGTCGGTCCCGTCGAAGCGGATGAACGCGATCCGCGAGGCCCCGATCGCCGAGTTCGTCGAGAACTTCTGGTCGGTGGAGCAGTTGGTACGCGGTGGGCTCTCCTCACCGTCCCGCGCGCAGAGCTGGAAGTGGTAAGTCGTGTTGGGAGACAGCCCGGTCAAAGGCTCGGACACCGGATGCGCGCTCTCGTCATCGATCGCGATCGTCCGATGCGGCGTCTCCGACCCATAGCCGGTCGTCCCGCCGTAGCGCCACCAGTACTCGGTGTTCCCGTCGAAGCTCGAATACACGTCACCGTGCAACGTCGCCCCCGTAAGCGACACCCCCGTGGTCGGCTTCGGCGCACCGAACGCACAGCCGCCCAGCAGGGCGGCGCAGGCGATCAGTAAGGCGACCGGTCGAGCGACGGCGACCACTGCGCACATACTGCGCAGCCCGCGGGCTCGGCGTCAACCCGTCGCTAGAGCAGCTGCTCGAGGCCGACGACAGGCGACTCGGTGAGGTCGCCGACCTTCCTGACAGCGAGCAGCACCCCCGGCATGAAGCTCTCGCGGGAGGTCGAGTCATGCCGGATCGACAACGTCTCCCCCAACCCCCCGAAGAGGACCTCCTGATGCGCCACCAGGCCCGGTAGGCGCACCGAGTGGATCGGCTCGTGCACGCTGGCGCCGGCCGCACGCATCAGCTCCGCCGTGCGCTTGGCCGTGCCCGACGGGGCGTCGAGCTTGCCGTCGTGGTGCAGCTCGATGATCTCGCTCTCCGGCATGTGCTCCGCCGCCTGACGCGCGAACTGCATCATGAGCACCGCGCCGATGGCGAAGTTCGGGGCCACGAACAGGTTGGCGCTGCCGACCCCGCGAAGCTCGTCGAACGACGCGCCCGTGGTGCCCATCACGCAATGCACCCCGGCCTCGAGGCAGGCACGCGCGTTCTCCAGCGCCGAGTCGGGCCGGCTGAAGTCCACCACCACGTCGGCATCGCCGAGCACGTCGGCCAGAGAGACGCCCAGCTGCGGATCGGCGCGGCCCACCAGCGACATGTCGTCCGCGCCGTCGACCGCCGAGCACACCGTCTGCCCCATGCGGCCTGCCGCACCGGAGACGGCGACGTTGATCACGCCGCGAGTTGGGGGCTCACCGCGCCCAGCGCCGAGCGGAAGGTGTCCTCATCCGCACCGACGCCCGCCGCGGCCAGCGACTCGGGCAGCCACAGCTCGCGTGCCAGTTCCGTCACGTCGTCGAGCGTGACCGCGTCGAACGCGGCCAGCACCTCGTCCACTGTGAGCAGCGGCACGCCCATCAGGATCGAGCTGCCCAGCCGGTTCATGCGGGTGGAGGTGGACTCCATCGACAGGACCGTGCGGCCCTTGACGTTCTCACGGGCACGCTCGAGCTCCTCCTGCGTCACGCCGTCATCGATCAGGCGCCGCAGCTCCACCCCGATCACCTCGAAGGCCTCGGCCACGTTGTCGGGCCGTGTTCCCACGTAGACGGCCACCTGGCCGGTGTCGGCGTAGTGGCTGGTGTACGAGTAGACCGAGTAGGCCAGGCCGCGCTTCTCGCGCACCTCCTGGAACAGCCGCGACGATGTGGAGCCGCCGAGAATCGTGTCGAGGATCCGGAGCGCGAAGCGGCGGTCGTCACCGCGCGGGATGCCGGGAGCCCCGAGGCACAGGTGGTACTGCTCGGTGTCCTTGCGGTGGAAGCGCAGCCGCTCTCCGGCGGCTCCGGGCGCCGCCAGGTCGGCGGGTGCACCCGCCGGCTCGGCACCGCTGAAGGCGCCTTCCACGAGCCCCGCCAGCTTGTCGTGGTCCACGTTGCCCGCCGCGGCCACCACGATGCCGCCGGGCACGTAGCGGCTGTCGTGCCAGGCCGCGATGTTCGGGATCGGAACGGAGGACACCACGTCGGCACGGCCGATGATCGGCCGGCCGAGCGGATGCTCGCCGAAGAGCGCCCCGGCAAATACGTCGTGCACCTTGTCCTGGGGCTCGTCCTCGTACATGGCGATCTCCTCGATCACCACCTGCCGCTCGGCGTCGATGTCCGGGTAGGCCGGGTGCAGGACCATGTCCTGGAGCAGGTCGAACGCCCGCTCCAGGTGACCGTCGAGGAACCGCGAGTAGACGGAGGTGGTCTCCTTGCCGGTACCGGCATTCACCTCCGCCCCCATCGCGTCGAACGCCTCGTCTATCTCGAGCGAGCTGAAGCGGTCCGTGCCCTTGAACAGCAGGTGCTCGAGAAAATGCGAGATGCCCGCCTGCTCGTGGCCCTCGTCCCGCGACCCGGCCCGGATCCAGAAGCCGAGCGCGATCGAGCGCACCGAGGGCATCGCCTCGGTGGCAACCCTGACGCCCGACTTAAGCGTCGTAACTTGTGGCTGCGGTGCTCGGTCGATCACCGATCGACCTCCGCTCCTCGCCCGGCGGGGTCGCTCAGCGCTCGTCCGTCCGGTTGCGATCGCGACCCGGGTCGCGGTCGCGTCCGCCACGTCCGCCGCCCTCGCGACGGCGTCCACCGTTCCCGCGGCCACCGCGGTCGCCGCGATCTCCGCGGTCACCGCCGCCGCGCGGGCCCTTGTCGCCGGTGCCCACCGAGGCGAGCTCTTCCTTCGACTTGCCCGCCACGTCGGGGTCCTCCGCGAGGCGGAGGCCGATGCGGCCGCGCTCGCGGTCCACCTCGACGACCTTCACGTTCAGCTCGTCGCCGCGGTTGAGCACGTCCTCCACGGTGTCGACCCGCTGACCGGGCGACACGTTGGAGATGTGCAGCAGGCCGTCGGTGCCCTTGGCGAGCTCGATGAACGCGCCGAAGGTGGTGGTCTTGACCACCTTGCCGGTGAACTCGTCGCCGACCTCGACCTCCTTGGTCATCTGGCGGATCCGGTCGGTCAGGGCGTCGCCCTGATCGCCTGTGGCCGCGTAGATGCGGATGGTCCCGTCGTCATCGATGTCGATCTGGGCGTCGAACTCCTCGGAGAGCGCCCGGATCGTCTCGCCACCCTTGCCGATGACGGCACCGATCTTCTCGGTGTCGATCTGGATCTGCGAGATCCGCGGCGCGTAGGACGACAGCTCGGCACGCGGCTCGGAGATCGCGTCCTTCATCTTCCCGAGGATCGCCAGCCGGGCGTTCTGGGCCTGCGTGAGCGCGTCGCGCAGGATGTCGAACGTGACGCCCGAGATCTTGATGTCCATCTGGAGCGCGGTGATGCCCTCGGACGTACCGGCGACCTTGAAGTCCATGTCGCCCAGGTGGTCCTCCACGCCCGCGATGTCGGTGAGCACGACGTAGTCGTCGCCCTCCTTGATCAGGCCCATCGCGATTCCGGCCACCGGCGCCTTGATCGGCACTCCGGCGTCCATCAGCGACAGCGACGATCCGCAGACCGAGGCCATGGACGACGAGCCGTTCGACTCGAGGATGTCCGAGACCACGCGAACCGTGTACGGGAACTCGTCCACCGTCGGGACGACCGGCACGAGGGCCCGCTCGGCGAGCGCTCCGTGTCCGATGTCGCGGCGCTTGGGTCCGCGCATGAAGCCCGCCTCCCCGACCGAGAACGGCGGGAAGTTGTAGTGGTGGAAGTAGTGCTTCTTCTCCTGGAGCCCGAGCGTGTCGAGCCTCATCTCGTCACGCGTGGTGCCGAGCGCGGCAACTGAGAACGCCTGCGTCTGGCCACGGGTGAAGATCGCCGAGCCGTGCGCGCGCGGAGCCACGCCGACCTCGATCCAGATGTCGCGCAGCTCATCCGCCGCGCGGCCGTCGGGACGCTTCTTGTCCACGGCGATCCGCTTGCGGATGATGTCCTTCTCGAGCGCGTCGAACGCGCGCTGCACCGCCGCGCGGCGATCAGCGTCGTCGGCGTCGCCGGCCAGTGACTCGAGTGACTCCTCCTCCACCCGCTTGGTGGCGTCCTGGCGCTCGAGCTTGTCCACCACCTGGGTGGCCTCGTCGAGGGACGCGCCGAAGCGCTCCTTCAGCTCGGAGCCGAGGCTCTCGTCGACCGCCGGGGCGGTGTGCTCGATCTTGTCCTTGCCCGCCTGCTTGCGCAGGTCGTGCTGCGCCTCGCAGAGGCGCTTGATCTCGGCGTGCGCGATGTCGAGCGCATCGAGGATCTCAGCCTCGGTGATCTCGCTGGCGCCGGCCTCGACCATCAGGATGGCCTCCTCGGTGCCGGCCACCACCAGATCGAGCGGGCTCTCCTGCAGCCACTCCTCGTCCGGGTTCACGATGAAGCTGCCCTCGGAGTCCTGGCCGATCCGCACGGCACCGACGGGTGCCGGGAACGGGATGTCCGAGATCATGAGAGCGGCGCTGGCGCCGTTCATCGCGAGGATGTCGTACGGATTTACGTGATCCACCGACATCGTGATCGAGACGAGCTGCGTCTCGCGGTTCCAGCCCTTCGGGAAGAGCGGGCGAAGCGGCCGGTCGATCATGCGAGCCGTGAGCGTCGCCTTCTCACCGGCGCGCGCCTCGCGGCGGAAGAAGCTGCCCGGGATCTTGCCCGTGGCGTACATGCGCTCCTCCACATCAACGGTAAGCGGGAGGAAGTCGACGTCGCGAACGTTGCCTGCCGTGGCAGTGGAGAGCACCATCGTGTCTCCTGCGCGAACGACGACGGAGCCGCTCGCCTGCTTGGCGAGCTTGCCGGTCTCGAACGAGATCTCGGTACCCCCGACCTCGAGGGAGACCCGGCTAACACCATCAGTCATGTTGGTCCTTTCGGTCGCCTCCGGTTGGCGACATGCGTTTTTTCGTCCTATTGAGAACCCGGCCGATGCTAGCAGCGGCTTTGTCTACGGACTCAAGCGCGCGAGCAGCTCGCGGCCCGGAACACCGGGGTGTGCGACACCGTCGACGAACTGAGTCGGCGTGGTGACCACACCCGCGCGCAGCCCCGACCGGAAGTCGCGCTCCACGCGCTCCGCGATCTCCTCGGAGCGCCTGTCCCGCTCGAAGCGCTCGAGGTCGAGCCCGAGCACGCGGGCCCGCTCCCACAGGTGCGGCTGGTCCAGATGCGCCTGATCCTCCAGGAGGGAGTCGTGCATCTCCCAGAAGCGGCCCTGGAGCGCGGCCGCCTCGGTGGCGCACGCCAGCACCCTGGCGCGCGGGTGCTTGGAGGTCACCGGGAAATGCCGGAACACCCGTCGCACCGGAAGCTCCTTCAGGATCAGATGCGCCCGGGCGCAGTGTGGGCACTCGAGGTCCGCGTACTCGAGCACCACCGGCCCGGTGCCGCGAACGTGATCGCCAGGCCCCGGCTCAGGCGGCGCGCTGCTGGTCCAGCGCGTCAAAGATGAGGTTCACGCCGGGGATCTCGAGCGGTGTGGACGCCATGTGCGACCACGCGACAGTGCCTTCGGGATCGATCATCACAAGCGCCCGCTGGCTGTGCCCGCGCTCCTCGATGAACACCCCGTAGTCGCGAGCCACCGCGCCCTTGGGGTGGAAGTCGGCCAGCAGCGGGATGGCGATGCCCAGGTGGTCCTGGAAGGCCTTGTGCGCGAACGCCGAGTCCACGGAGACGCCGTACAGGGACACGCCCTGCTCCTCGAGCTCCCCCAGGACCTCGTGGTAGACGTTCAGCTGGTCGGTGCACGTGGGGCTGAAGTCGAGCGGGTAGAACACCAGCACGACGGTCCGCCCTCTCAAATCGGAGAGAGAGACCTTCTTCCCGTCCTGATCCCGGAGGGTGAAGTCCGGAGCGGGCTCGCCCGCCTGGATCACCTACGCAGGCCGAGCTCTTGGATCAGCGCGCGGTAGCGGTCGATGTCGGACCGCTGGAGGTACTTGAGGAGGCGGCGGCGCTTGCCGACCAGCATGAGCAGCCCGCGCCTCGAATGGTGATCCTTGCGGTGCTCACGCAGGTGCTCGGTGAGCTCGTTGATGCGCGCGGTGAGGAGGGCGACCTGGACCTCGGTGGAACCGGTGTCCTCGTCTGCCCTTCCATGCTTGGCGACAATGTCGCGCTTGGCGTCCGCGGTGAGCGTCATCGGACGCGAAACCGTAGCAGCCGTCCCGCTGCGCGTCGGGTGCTCACGCCGCCCGGTGGCGCGAGCCCGCGCAGATCTCGCGTGCCTGGGCCACGTCACGGAGCATCTGCTCCACCAGCGCGTCCACGGTGTCGAAGCGCTGCTCGCCGCGCATGCGCTCCAGGAACGCTATGCGCAGGTTCTGCCCGTAGAGGTCGCCCTCGAAGTCGATCAGATGGGCCTCGACCAGCAGGCCGCGAGCCGTCTCGAAGGTGGGCCTCACGCCCACGTTCACGGCCGCCGGGTGGCCGCCGGCCCAGGCCGCGTAGACGCCGTGCCCCGGGCACACCATGCGATCGTCCGGAACCAGGTTGGCCGTGGGCATCCCGAGCTCGCGGCCGCGCCGGTCGCCGCCGACCACCTCGCCCTCGAAGAGGAACGGGCCGCCCAGGAACGAAGCGGCCTGGCCCACCTCCCCCGCGTCCACGAGGCCCCGGATGTGGCTCGAGGTGACCGTCTCGCCCGCGACCTCCACCAGCGGGACCACACGGGTCTCGAAAACGGTCTGGGCCCGCAGCAGTTCTGCATTGCCCTCCGCGCCGTGGCCGAAGCGGAAGTTCTCGCCCACGGACACCCGGCCTGCACCGAGCCTGGCCACCAGCACGTCGTCCACGAACGACTCGGCGCTCCGCGAGGCGAAGTCCTCGTCGAACGGGATCACCACCAGCTCCTCCACCCCGAGGTCTGCGATCAGCTCCCGCTTGACGGACGCCGACGTGAGCAGCTTCGGAGCGGCCTCCGGGCGGATCACCGACATCGGGTGCGGATCGAACGTCAGCACGGTGTCGTTGTTCCCGATCACCTCGCGATGCCCGAGATGCACCCCGTCGAATGTGCCGATGGCCACCGAGCGCGGGCGCTCGGCGGGAACCACGTCGGGTAGCCGGCTGACCTTCATCCGGGCGCGAACACTACGACGGGCCGGAGCTCGCCATCCCTGGGCTCGGCCACGGCCACGAGCTCCCCCTCTCTGGTGAGGCGCACGACACCCTCGGCGTCGCCGGCGTCCGGCAGTGCCCGGCCGTGGCGCACCGCCGCGTGCTCCAGCTCGTCGAGAGGACGCTCCGGCAGGAACCCCAGCGCGTCGCCCAGCGGCACGAGCCTGTCGGGATCGGCGTCCTCCAGGCGGAAGGCGCCGATACGCGTTCGCTCGAGCTCCTCGCAGTAGGCGTCCTCGAGCTCCCCCACCAGGCTGCGCACGTAGGTGCCCGCCGAGCACTCGATCTCGAAGGTCGCACGCTCGGGGGTCTGGGCGAGGAGCTCGGCCCGGTGGACGGTCACCGGGCGCGGCTCCAGCTCGGGGGTCTCCCCCCTGCGCGCCGCGCGGTAGGCGCGCTCGCCCCCGACCCTCACGGCCGAGAAGGGGTGAGGGGCCTGCATCAGGTCACCGGTGGGCAACTCGAGCCGCGCTGGCACCCGGCCCGTCTCCTCCAGCTGGCCGTCGCGGTCCCCGGTGTCGGAGCGCCAGCCAAGCCGGGCCACCGCGCGATAGGTCTTGGGTAGGCCGAGCAGGAAGCGCTGCGCGCGCGTGGCGCGCCCCACCAGCACGAGCAGCAGTCCGGTGGCGAAGGGATCGAGAGTGCCGGCGTGGCCCACCTTCGTGCCCCGGTCGAGCCCGCGGCGAACCTGGTCCACTACATCGTGGGAGGTGACGCCGGCGGGCTTGGCGTACAGCAGCACCCCCGGTGCGGTGGTCACTCTGCGATCTGCTCAGCTACCTGGCGGCGCAGCCCTTCCACCAACTCCGGATACGGGATGTCGGTGCTGAAGCCGGCGGCCTGCGTGTGGCCGCCACCGCCGTAGGTACGCGCGATCCGCGACACGTCGACGCTCTTGTCGGTGGCCCTGAGGCTCACCTTGCGCATGCCGCCGCGGTCCTCGCCCAGCAGCTCGCGCACGAGCACGGCGACCATCGTGCCCTGGACCGCCCGCAGGTGGTCGATCACGCCCTCCGAGTCGGTCTCGAGCGCCCCGGTCTCCTCGTAGTCCGACTTGACGAGATGGGCCACGGTGACCGCTCCGTGGTCGTGGCGCTCCACCGTCGCGAGCGCCCGCTGCAGGAGCTCGAGCCGGCTGAAGGGAAGGTCCTCGTAGAGGCGCTTGGACACGCGCCGCGGCTGCACGCCGGCGGCGATCAGGTCGGCCGCCATCCGGTGCGCCTCCACGCCCGTGTTCTCGTACATGAACCGGCCGGTGTCGGTGACCAGCCCGGTGTAGAGCGCCTCGGCGATCTCCGGAGTGACCTCGGCGCCCAGCTCCCTGGCCAGCCGCCAGACGATCTCCGCGGTGCACGACGCCTCGGGCACCACGAAGTTCACGGTGCCGAAGCGGGTGTTGTCGTGGTGATGGTCGATGTTGAGGATGTGGAGCCCCTCGCGCTGGAGGAAGTCCACCGGCATCCGGTCGATGTTTCCGCAGTCGAGGAACACGATCGCGCGGTCGTCCACGTCGTCGGGCGGCGCGCCCACCAGGTGGTCGAAGGTCCAGTTGCGGTACTCCCACGGCAGCGGGAACTCGTCCGGCGAGATGTACATCAGCGAGTCCTTGCCGAGCTGCTGCAGGATGAGATGCATCGCGAGCAACGACCCGAGCGCGTCGCCGTCGGGGTTCTCGTGCGTGGTGAGCAGGAACCGGTCCGCCTGGCGCAGCGCGGCCACCACCTGGTCTTGTTCGGTGGCGACCGTCATTCGTCGAGCAGCTCCGAGATCCGCATTCCGCGCTCGATCGACTCGTCGTAGGCAAAGACGAGCGTAGGGGTGCGCTTCATCCGCAGCTCCCTCGCGATCGCCTGCTGCATGAGCCCGTGTGCCGCGCCCAGGCCGGCCAGCGTCTGCTTCTGCTCCTCGGCGCTGCCGAGCACGCTGACGAACACGCGAGCGGAGCGAAGGTCGGTGCTTGTGTCTACGGCGGTCACCGTCACGAATCCTATGCGCGGGTCATTGAAGCCCTCCGCGATTCGGCTCGAGAGGACCTCCCGGACCGCCTCATTCACCCTGCGCATGCGGTCCTTGGACACTCTAACCCCCGGACCGCAGGTCTTCGCCGGACAGCAAATGGCATTGCACGCGGGTCCCGTCGGGGAAGCTCGACTCGGCGTAGCGGCCGAGGCTCCAGCCGCGTTCGCGCAGCGGACCGGGCTCGGACCCCACGAGCGTGGCGGTGAGCGTGGCTCGCTGCCAGAGGTCGTGATGGTCCGTCTCCGCCACGGCCGCGCCGAAGCGGCGCTGTAGCCGATCCTTCAGAGACTTCAACTCCTTCCGCTTCTCCTTCAGACTCCGGGTGCGCGGGAGATGCAGCTCCAGCTCCACGACGCAGACGAAGAAGCTCAAGCCAGTGTCTGCTCGACCTGCTTGGTTTCGTAGACCTCGATCACGTCACCCTCCTTCACGTCGGGGTAGTTCTCGAGCACGATCCCGCACTCTGTGCCCTGGGTGACCTCGCGGACGTCCTCCTTGAAGCGGCGGAGCGATCCGATCCGGCCGTCGAACACCACGGTCCCGTCGCGCACCAGGCGGCACTGAGCGCCGCGCCGGACCACTCCGTCCGTGACGTACGAGCCGGCGATCGTTCCTACGCGCGAGGCCTTGAAGGTCGCGCGGACCTCCACGGTGCCGATCGTCTCCTCCACCTCTTCGGGCACGAGCATGCCCTCCATGGCGGCCCGGAGGTCCTCGACGATCTTGTAGATGACCGAGTAGTTGCGGATCTCCACGCCCTCGCGGTCGGCCACCTGCGCCGCGTTGCCGACCGGGCGCACGTTGAAGCCGATGATCACGGCGTCGGACGCGGCGGCGAGCATGACGTCGGACTCCGTGATGCCGCCCACGCCGTCGCGGATGATGTTCACGTTCACCTGCTGCTGCGGAAGCCGTGCGATCTCGTCGGCCAGCGCCTCGAGCGACCCGGCCACGTCGGACTTGACCACGAGGTTGAGGTCCTGCTCGCCGCGCTCTGCGCGCGCCAGCACATCCTCGAGGGACACACGGCGCCCGGACTGCCTGGCAAGCGCCTCGCGCTTGACGCGGATCTCGCGCTCCTGGGCCTGCCTGCGCGCCTCGCGCTCGTTGTCCACCACGCGGAACTGCTCGCCCGCGTCGGGCACGCCGTCGAACCCGAGCAGCTCAACCGGCATGCCGGGCGTGGCCTCGGTCACGCGCTGGCCGCGGAAGTCGTGCATCGCGCGCACCCTGCCCCAGTGCTCGCCGGCCACGAGCGCGTCGCTGACAGCCATGCGCCCGCGCAGCACAAGCACGGTCACCACCGGGCCGCGACCGGGGTCGAGCTTCGACTCGATCACGAACCCCGACGCCTCGGCGGTGGGGTTGGCCTTCAGCTCCTGGATCTCGGCAAGCGTGACGAGCGTCTCGAGCAGGTCGTCGATGTTCTGGTGCGTCTTGGCGGACACGTCGACGAACTCGGTGTCGCCTCCCCAGTCGGCCGGGGTCAGCCCGCGCTGGGCGAGCTCGCCGCGCACGCGGTTGGGGTCGGCCCCCTCCTTGTCGATCTTGTTGACCGCGACCATCACCGGCACCTCGGCCGCCTTGGCGTGGTCGATCGCCTCGACCGTCTGTGGCATGACGCCGTCGTCGGCGGCTACGACGATTACGGCTATGTCGGTGACCTTGGCGCCGCGTGCGCGCATGGCCGTGAAGGCCTCGTGGCCCGGGGTGTCGAGGAAGGTGATCGTGTGGTCGTCGTGGTGGACCTGGTACGCGCCGATGTGCTGGGTGATCCCACCGGCCTCGCCCGCGGCGACCTCGGTCTCGCGGATCGCATCGAGGAGCGAGGTCTTGCCGTGGTCCACGTGGCCCATCACAGTGATGACCGGCGGGCGCGTGACAAGCTCTTCCTCGGCGTCGTCGAAGACCACGTCGGCGTCGCCCTCGTCGGCCGTGTGGATGATCTCGACCCGCTTGTCGAACGCGTCGGCGAGCACCTCGATCGCCTCGTCGGTGAGGGTCTGCGTGAGGGTGGCCATCTCCCCGAGCTCCATCAGCTTCTTGATCACCTCGGGCGACGAGAGCTGGAGGGACTCGGCCACCTCCTTGACCGTCGAGCCCGACTGCACGGGCACGGCCGGCTCCTCGCGCGGCGCGTCGCGCGCCGCCGCCAGAGCTTCGAGATCGGGCTCCACCCACTGTGGACGGCGCCGGCGTCCGCGTCCGCGGCGTGCCGGCTGCTGGGGCGGCGGGGGCTGACGATCCCGGCGCGCCGCCTGGGAGTCGATCACCACGCGCCTGCGCCGGCCGCCGCCTCCGCCACCGCCGGCCTCGCCGCCGCGGGCCGCGCGGGTCGGGCGCGGGCGCTTCGCGTCGCCTGCGGCACCTCCGCCGGCGGCGTCCGCCGGACTGGCTCCGGCGCCATTCGGTCCTGGCGCGCGCTCGGCCGGTCGGGGGGCGCCGTCGGACTTCGACGAGGCCGCGGGCGCCTTCGCGCCGTCGGCGGGCTCGGCCGGAGCGTCGTCGGCGCTACCGCCGCTGAAGGCCCGCACGATGTCGTCCTCGTCCACGCTCGAGGCAGCCGCCTTCACGTTGAAGCCGGCCTTCTGAAGGATCGCGAGAACCTCCTTGCTGGAGATCCCCTTCTCCTTCGCTATCTCGTGAACGCGCTTCTTTGCCATGTTCGCAGTAAGTCTATGGTCTCCGGTTGGACTGTCACAGGCGCCCGAAACGACCGGGCCAGGGGGTTCGCCGACGCAATTCGGTCGGCACACTCAGAGCTTCTGCAGACGTAGGCGCCCCGACCCTCGGCGCGGCCCTCTGGGTCCGCCAGCACCGCACCGTCGGCTCCTCGTACGAGTCTAAGCAGATCGCGGCGGGGAAACGAGCGGCGGCAGGCGACACATTGGCGGAGCTGCTCTACGGCCGCTCCGCCTCCTCGGCGCCGGCGGGCTCGTCGGCCGCGGTCTCCTCGGCCACCACGGCCTCCACCTCGACGGGCGCCTCCTCTTCGACCGGCTCCTCCGCCACGGCCTCGGTCTCGGTCGGCTCGTCACCGGCAGGCTCGTCCGCCGCGGGCTCCTCGGCGGCCGGCTCCTCCGCCGGCGAGTCGCCGTTGGCGCCCTCCTCCGGCGGCACGACGAAGTCGCCCTCCTGATCGGTGAGCGCCTGGTGCACCGGCAGGCCGCAGTAGCGCGAGCCGGGCAGCGAGGCGTTCGGGCAGCGCTTGCCGTTGGCGAGGATGGCGGCGCAGCGCCCCGCGACCTCCTCGTCGTCGTAGCCCATCTCCGCCTCTTCCTCCGCGAACTCCGTCTCGGAGCGGATGTCCACGCGCCAGCCGGTGAGGCGGGCGGCGAGGCGGGCATTCAGGCCGTCCTTGCCGATGGCCAGCGACAGCTGGTCGTCGGGCACGATCACGGTGGCCTGCTTGCCGTCGTCGTCCACGAGCACCTCGCGCACGCGGGCGGGCGAGAGCGCCTTGGCCACGAAGCGGGCGGGCTCCTCGTTGAAGGGGATGATGTCGATCTTCTCGCCGCGCAGCTCGGACACGACCATCCGTACGCGCGATCCGCGCGGGCCCACGCAGGCGCCCACGGGGTCGACGCCCGAGGCGTGTGAGATGACCGCGATCTTCGAGCGGTAGCCGGGCTCGCGGGCCACGTTCTGGATCTCCACGAGACCGTCGGCGATCTCGGGCACCTCGAGCTCGAAGAGCGCCCTGATCAGCTCGGGCGAGCGCCGCGAGACGATGATGCTCGGGCCCTTCGACTGGTTCGAGACGTCCGTGATGATGGCCTTGACGCGCTGCCCGTGGTCGTAGCGCTCGCCGTGCACCTGCTCGCCGCGAGGGAGCAGGGCCTCCACGCGCTCGCGCAGCTGCACGAGCGTGTACCGCGAGTCGGACTGCTGGACGATGCCGGTGATCAGCTCGCCCACCCGGTCCTGGTACTCGTGGAACATCATGTCCCGCTCGGCCTCGCGGATCCGCTGGAGGATCACCTGCTTGGCGGTCTGGGCCGCGATGCGGCCGAAGTCGTGCGGAGTGACGTCGCGCTCGTCGATCTGATCGCTGTACTGCGCCAGGCGCTCCTGGTCGATCTCGGGCGGCTCGGGCTCGCGCAGCTCACCCGTCTCCGGGTCCACCTGCGCCTCGCCCAGCTCCTCCTCCACCTCGTCGAGGAGCTGCTCCTCGAGCTCGGAGGGAAGGATCAGCTCGAACACGAGGAAGTCGCCGGTCTCCCGGTCCACCTCCACGCGGGCGTACTTCGCCGCCCCGGGGGTCTTCTTGTAGGCCGAAAGGAGCGCGTCCTCGAGCGCTTCCATCAGGCGGTCTGCCGAGATGCCCTTCTCGCGCTCGAGCACTCCCACGGCCTCGACGATCTCCTTGGTCATCGGGCCTCCAAAAGGTTGCTCTTGTTGATCTCGGAGTAGGGGATCGACACGACGCCATCGTCGGCCGCCACCGTCACCTCCGCGTCGGATGCGCCCACCAGTTCGCCGGTGAGGCTGTGCTGGCCCTCGCGCGGGCTCCGAAGCCGGAGCTTGGCCCGCTTCCCGAGGAAGCGCCTGAAGTGGTCCGGCTTCGTGAGCGGCCTGCGCGGGCCGGGTGAAGCCACCTCGAGCCCGTAGTCCACGAGCAGGTGGCGCAGGTGCCCAGTCACGCGCTCGCACAGCTCGAGCGACACCCCGTCGGGGTGGTCGATCACGAGTCGAAGCCGGTCGGGACCGGCGCGCTCGCACGCGAGCAGCTCGACCTGCGGCTCGCTCGTCGCGAGTCGCTGTTCGATCTGTTCGTGTAGCTGTTCGAGTGTCATTTGGCAAAAAGAGAGGTGGGCTGCGAAGCCCACCTCCAGGCGCGATCCGAACGGATCGCGTACGACTGAAAGTCCTAGCGGGAGTTCAGTATAGAGCGGGCGGACCCCCCCGACAGGGCCGGATTCCGTCGGTGCGCAGCCGGCCGAGCCGGCTGCTTCCGCAACGGCGTTTACAGCTGCAGGGACTTGGCCACGAGGAACTCCTCGAGCCCGTAGCGACCGAGCTCGCGACCGTGTCCGGACTGCTTGTAGCCGCCGAAGGGAGCGAGCGGGTTGAAGGCCCCGCCGTTGATCTCCACCTGGCCGGTGCGGATCCGGGCGGCCACCCGGCGGGCGCGGTCCTCGTCGGCTGACCAGACCCCGCCGGCGAGTCCGTAGATCGTGTCGTTGGCGATCCGGACCGCGTCCTCCTCGGAGTCGTAGGGAATGATCGACAGCACCGGGCCGAAGATCTCCTCCTGCGCGATCGTCATGTCGGGCTCGACGTCCGAGAAGACGGTCGGGCTGACGAAGTACCCCTGCTCGCGACCCTCGGGCGACTCGGCGCCGCCGGTCACGAGCCTCGCTCCCTCGGCCTGCCCCTTCTCGATGTAGCCGCGCACCCGCTCGAGCTGCGTGGCGGACACGAGCGGGCCCAGCCTCGAGCTCTCGTCGAAGGGATCGCCGGGCGTGAACTGCTCGGCGGCGGCCACGGCGATGCGCTCGGTCTCCTCGAGCTTCTCGCGCGGCACGAGCATGCGCGTGAGGGCGCTGCAGGTCTGGCCGGAGTTGAGGAAGCACTTGGCCACGCCGTCGGTGACCGCGCGCTCCAGATCCGCGTCGTCGAGGATCACGTTGGGCGACTTCCCGCCGAGCTCGAGCGTGACCGGCTTGACGTTCTGCGCCGCCAGCTCGGAGACGCGCCGTCCGGCCCGCGTCGAGCCTGTGAAGGAGACCATGTCGGTCTCCGGGTGCGCGACGATCGCCTCGCCCACCACGGGGCCGGTTCCCGTGACCAGGTTGAAGACGCCGGCGGGAAGCCCGACCTCCTCGATGATCTCGGCGAGCACGAAGGCGTTGAGCGGCACCACCTCGCTCGGCTTGAGCACCACCGTGCAGCCCGCGGCCAGCGCCGGCGCCACCTTGTTGGCGATCTGGTGGAGGGGGTAGTTCCACGGCGTGATCGCCGCCACCACTCCGGCGGGCTCGCGCACGATCAGCGAGTTGCCGACCTTCTCCTCCCATTCGACCTCCGCGACCAGCTGCGGGATCAGCGAGAAGCTGGCTGTGGGCAGTCCCACCTGGATCATCCGCGTGAGCTTGAGCGGCATGCCCATCTCGGTGGCGATCAGGGCGGCCAGCTCGTCGCCGCGCTCGTTCAGCTTGGCGCCGATCGCGGCCATGTAGTCGGAGCGCTCCTGGGGCGTCGTCTGCGACCACGAGTCGAACGCGGCGCGCGCGGCCTTGACGGCGCGGTCGGCGTCCTCGGCGGTGCCCTCCGGGATGCGGCCCACGACCTCCTCGGTGGACGGGTTGATCACGTCGATCGTGCCGTCGCCGGCGGGGTCGACCCACTCGCCGCCGATGTAGAGCCTGTCCCGGACCAGAGCCTCTGCCGCCACCGCCATCTCAGTTCTCCTCATTCGTAGCCGGCGGAGAGTGTTTCACGCCTCCACGAGGAGGGTCACGGGACCGTCGTTCACGAGCGCCACCGCCATGTGTGCGCCGAACACGCCGCCCAGCGCCCCGAGCGCGGCCCGCACGCGCTCGTAGAGGGGCTCGGCCTCCTCCGGCGGCGCCGCGTCCACGAAGCTCGGCCGGTTGCCCTTGCGCACATCGCCGTAGAGCGTGAACTGGCTGACGCAGAGGACCTGGCCGCCGCTCTCCCCCACCGAGCGGTTGAGCTTGCCTTCGGCGTCCTCGAACACGCGCAGGGCCAGGACCTTCCGGGCCAGCCGGTCGGCCTCCTCGACACCGTCGCCGCGCCGGACGCCGAGCAGGACGAGCAGTCCCGGCCCGATGCGCGCGACCTCCTCCCCGTCGACGCTCACGGCCGCCTCGCTCACGCGTTGCACCAGGGCGCGCATTGCTCCGTACTCTGCCCGAATGGCCGCCACCGACGCGATCGACGCCTACCTCGCCTCGGAGCCGGAGCTGAGGGCGCGCCGCCTGGCCCACGGCGAGTGGGGCCTGCAGGTGCCCGGCCGAGACGCTCGGAGGCCATCCGCTCGACGTGGGCTTGCGGATCGCGGACGGGCTGCTGCGCGCCCAGGCGCTGGCGCTGCCGGGCGCGGCGGAGCTCGTGGATCCCTGGATGCTGCTCTGGTGGAACCGCCAGACCCGCCTCGTGCGCTTCGCCTCCACCCGCGGGCGCGACATCTGGGCGCACGCGGACCTGCCCGTGGCCGCGGTCGACGAGCGCGGCGTGGACCGGCTGCTCGGGCTCCTCGTGGAGGCGGCGGTGGCGGTGCGCCAGCACGCCGCGTCCGGCCCGCCGGCGGCGAGCGTCTAGGCCTTGATCGACAGGCGGTCGCGCAGAGCGCGGTAGTCGGCCCGGTCGGGGCGCATGCCCGCCGCCAGCACCGCATGCCGGCGCGCCTCGCGCCGGCGGCCCGTCTTCTCGAGCGATCGCCCGAGGCAGAAGTGCGCGTAGTCGTTCACCGGGTAGCGCTCGACCAGCGCCGCGAACTCCTCGGCGGCCTGCTCGAAGCGCGCCGAGCGGAAGTAGGCGCGCCCCAGCGCCTCGCGGATCGAGCCCTTGTCGGGCTCGAGTGAACGGGCGCGCTCCAGCGGGATCGCGGCGGCGTTGAAATCGCCCGCCTCGAGCAACTCGCTGCCCTTCTTGAATAAGTCGTATACGGCGCTCTCACTCATGTTCTCCCTCAACGGTACTCGCCATTCCCGAGGTCGCCCGGAGCCTCTCGACCTCGTCCAGCACGGCCCCCGCGACCGCTCCCTTGGGTCCCCGTGGCACGGCCCGCTCCCCGGTGGCCGTCACGATCGTGACCTCGTTGTGATCGCTGTCGAAGCCGATGTCCGACCGCGCGATGTCGTTCACCACCACCGCGTCGAGGTGCTTGCGCTCGAGCTTGCCGCGTCCGCGCTCGACGGCTCCCTCGCCGTGCTCGGCGGCGAAGCCCACGAGCGTCTGGCCGGGACGGCGCAGGGCGCCCAGCGCAGCGAGCACGTCGGTGGTGGGCTCGAGCTCGATGGCGAGACCCTCGAGGCCGGTCTTCACGATCTTCGTGTCGCTCGGCGCGCTCGGCCGGAAGTCGGCCACCGCGGCGGCCATCAGCAGCACGTCCGCCTCGGGGAACTCGGCGCGCGCGGCGGCCTCGAGCTCGGCCGCGCTCGTCACGTCCACCACACGCACCCCGCGCGGGCGCTCGAGGGACACGTTGGCGCAGATGAGGGCGACCTCCGCCCCGCGCCCGGCCGCCTCCTCGGCCAGGGCCAGGCCCATGCGTCCCGATGAGCGGTTGCCGACGTAGCGCACCGAGTCGATCGCCTCGCGCGTGCCGCCGGCGGTGACGAGCACCCGCAGGCCGTCGAGTGAGCGCGGCGCGAACGGAGCGGGCTCGAGCGTGGCCTCGATCGCCGCGAGGATGTCCGCCGGCTCGGCCAGCCGGCCGGTGCCCCACTCCCCCTTGGACGCCAGCCGGCCCGTGCCCGGGGGCACGATCCGCGCGCCGCGCGCCCGCAGGCGCTCCAGGTTCTCCTGGGTGGCGGGGTGCGAGTACATGCGGTCGTTCATCGCCGGTGCGATCACCAGTGGCGCGGGCGAGGCCAGCGCGGCGCTGAGAGCAGGTTGTCGGCCAGGCCGGCGGCGAGCTTGGCGATGGTGTTCGCGGATGCGGGCGCGACGCAGAAGACGTCACAGCGCCTGACCAGCTCGAGGTGGGAGATCGCGGAATGGTCCGGCACGGCCTCGCCCGGGAACGCTCCGCGCGCGGGGTCGGGCTCGAACTCGTCGACCAGCACGGGCGACCCGGTCACGCCCTCGAAGGTGGCCTTGCCCACGAAGCGCAGGCTGGTGGGCGTCTGAATCACGCGCACCGAGTGGCCGGCACCGGTGGCGAGCCGCACCAACTCCACCGCCTTGTAGGCGGCGATGCCCCCGGACACGCCGACGAGGATCCTGGCCATCAGATCAGTGTGCCCGCAAGCGGCCCGTGCGTCGAGGGCCTGCAGCGAGTCGCCCGTGGCAGCCGGCCGAGCCGGCTGCTCCCGCAACTACCGGTAGCGGTACTTCAGCTTCCCGGCGGCGAGCTCCTCGAGGGAGATCTTGAGGTAGTTCTTCGAGCCCGTCTCCACCATCGGAGGCGGGTACTCGTCGAACGTTCCTTCGCCGAGGTTGTGGTAGTACGAGTTGATCTGGCGCGCACGCTTGGCGGCGACGAGCACGCAGGCGTAATGAGAGTCGACCTGCTCGAGCAAATTGTCCAGGCGTGGCTTGATCATCAACGGCACACTCTAGCGGCCAGGTCCACGAGCTCGTCGGTGGCGCGCTCGAGATCGTCGTTCACGATGCGGTGCGGGAACTCCTCGCGGGCGGCCAGCTCCTCGCGGGCGGCCTGGAGCCGGCGCTCGATCTGCTCGGGCGCGTCCGAGGCGCGAGCGGTGAGCCTCCGCCCCAGATCGTCCACGGATGGCGGCTCCACGAAGATCCGCACGGCGTCCGGGAGCGTCTCGCGCACCTGCCGCGCACCCTGCACGTCGATCTCGAGCACGGTGCCCGCGCCGGGCTTGTCCAGCTCGGAACGCAGCGTTCCATAGCGGTTTCCGGCGTATTCGGCGTGCTCCACGAAGTCGCCCTGGCGCACCCGCTGGTCGAACTCCTCTGGGCTGAGGAAGTGATAATCGCGACCGTCGACCTCACCCGGGCCGCGGCGGGCGAGTGGTGGCGGAAACGGCCAGCGTCAGGCCGTCCATCCGCTCCAGGAGCCCCTTGATGAGCGTGCCCTTGCCCACCCCGGAGGGCCCTGTGATGACCAGGATTGGCGTTATCGCCTGAGGTAGGAGACGAGCTCGTTGCGCTGCCGCTCGGAGAGGCCCCCGATGGTCTTGCTGGGGGAGATGCGGCAGTGCGTGAGGATTCGATTGACCTTCACGCGGCCGTACTTGGGCACCGCCAGCAGGAGATCGAAGACCTTCGCCGTAAGCAGGTATTCAGGCGGATCCAGGAGCAGGCCGTGGACCTGCGCCCTCCCCGCCTTGAGGTCCCGCTTCAAGCGTGCGCGCCGGGTACGGATCTCGTTCGCCCTCTTCAGAGCGTCCATCCGCTGGGTGAGCGAGCGCTCTGGTGCTAGGCCCGCCGGGTGGGTTTTGGCGGGCGACTGCGGGGCGGCCGGCATGGGCGGCGATAGTACACGCTTGCGTCGCGGCGGCGAGGCTCCAGACGCGAAAAACGCGCGAATTCACCTGCACCTCAACCTCAGCTTTAAGTCGGTTGCGGTTCCTTGAGCGTTTTGACTCGCTTTGCAGGTGTTTTCATGGTCAACGGCCTCTCGGTGCCCCATGGACCATGGTCATTATCTCGCTAGTTACGGAAAAAGCGCCCGCGCGTTCACCCCGATAGGGCATCCGCGGCCGGGGCGGCAGGGCACACAGCCCGCGAGGTGGGGTCGAGGGTTGCCAGCTCGGAGGCCACTCTGCGGCCCGCGGCCGGGTCGCGAAAGCTTTCGGTGCCCACGGCCACGCAGGTGGCGCCGGCGGCCAGGAAATCGGCCGCGTGGCGCCCCGACGCGATCCCGCCCATGCCGATCACGGGTATCCGGACCCGTGCCGCGACGGAGTGAACCTGCTCGAGGGCCACCGCTCGCACCGCCGGGCCCGATACGCCCCCGGTGCCGCCACCGAGCCAGGGTCCGCCACGCGTGGGGTCGAGCGCCATCCCCTTGAGGGTGTTGATCAGCGACAGCGCGTCGGCTCCGGCGTTCTCGGCGGCCACCGCCACAGCGGCGGGATCAGCGGCGTTGGGCGTGAGCTTGACCACGATCGGCAGGCCGGTCAGCGGGCGCACCCGCTCCACGGCGCGTGCCGTCTCGCCGGGGTCCGCCCCCATCACCAGCCCGCTCTCCACGTTCGGGCAAGACACGTTCAGCTCCAGCATCGCCACCTCGGGCCGCTCCCCCACCCGCTCCACGAGCCCGGCGAGCTCGTCGCGGCTGAAGCCCATGACCGACACGATCAGCGGCACCGGGAGCTCGGCGAGCCGGGGCAGGTCGTGCGCCAGGAAGCCCTCCAGGCCCTTGTTGGGAAGCCCGATCGAGTTGATCATCCCGGCTGGGGTCTCCCACAGTCGCGGGGGCGGATTGCCCTCGCGCGGCTCGACCGTGATCGTCTTGGAGACGAACGCGTGGAACGGGAAGCGCTCGAGAAGCGCGTCGCCGAAGGCCCGGCGCGCCGCGATCGCGTCGAAGGTTCCTGAGCCGTTCAGAACCGGTCCCTCCAGGCGCACGCCGGCCAGCTCGAGCGCCACGTCAGTGCCCCGCGCCGCGCACCAGCGCGGTGTCCAGCCGCTGCGCATCCAGCACCGGGCCGTCCACGCACAGCCGCAGGTAGCCGTCGCGCGTGGGCACCACGCATCCGAAGCACGCCCCGAAGCCACACGCCATGCCCGACTCGAGCGCCAGCTGGGCGTGCACGCCGCGCTCGGCGCTGAGCGCGCGCACCGCCTCGAGCATCGCCGGCGGACCGCAGGCGAAGACGCTGAGCGCGCCGTCGGCGTCGAGCCGCTCGCGCAGCAGATCGGTGACGAGCCCGTGGTGGCCCGCGCTGCCGTCGTCGGTGGCCAGGCCGACCGCGCCGCGGAAGAGTCCCGCGGCCACGGCGTGCTCCGCCGAGCGGAACCCGAGCGCCACCGGGGTCTCCTCGCCCAGCTCGTCCTGGAGGCAGAGGAGCGGCGCCGCGCCGATCCCGCCGCCCACGAGCAGCGGTCGCGTGCCGGGCGCCGGCGGGCGGAACCCGATCCCGAGCGGGCCGACCAGCGCGAGCCCCTCCCCGGGGGCCAACCGGGCCAGGCGCGTGGTGCCGGGCCCCACCTCCTCCAGGAGGAAGGAGAGCTCGACACCGCCCGGACCTGGCGTGGCGCGGGCGTGCGAGAAGGCGCGCGGCAGGTACGGGCGGCCGTCCTCCACCCCGCCCCAGCCCTCGGCCGCGGCGAGCATGTAGAACTGGCCCGGGTGGGGAATCGGCGCCGGATCCGGGTCGAGGGCGCGAACGACGACGTAGGCGCCGAGGCGCTCCACGCCGGTCACACTCGCCACGCGCCGCTCCGGCGGCGCCAGCGTCCGCGGCTCGGCGGCGGTGGCCGAGCCGCTCACGTGGTCTCCTCGACCGCCCTCTCCGTGGCGGGAGGGCGCTCGAAGCGCCCGGCCGCGCCGGCGTGCAGCTCCTGGAGCGAGATCACCTCGGTCTGCTCGGTGCGGCGGGCGCGGATCGCGCGCTGCGCGGCGCTGGCCCCCGACATCGTGGTGATGCAGGGGATCCCGCGGCCCACGGCCGCGCGGCGGATCTCGTACCCGTCCGCGCGCGCCCCCGAGCCGGTGGGCGTGTTGATCACGAGGTCCACGCCGCGCGCCTCGATGCGGTCCACCACGTTGGGCGAGCCCTCGGAGATCTTCATGAGCCGCTCGACCGGAACCCCCATGCGCCGGATCGCCTGGGCGGTGCCGCCGGTGGCCACGATGCTGAAGCCCATGTCGCAGAAGGCGGCGGCAAGCTGCGTGGCGGCCGGCTTGTCGGCGTCGGTGACCGAGATGAACACCGTGCCGCCGGCCGGGCAGCTCCGAGCCGGCCGCAGCCTGAGCCTTGCCGAAGGCCGTCGGATAGTCGGCGGCCACGCCCATCACCTCGCCGGTGGACTTCATCTCGGGACCGAGCAGCGAGTCGGCGCCCGGGAAGCGCTCGAAGGGGAGCACCGCCTCCTTGACGGACACGTGCCGCGGCGGGCGCTCGGCGGGAAGGTCGAGGTCGCGCAGGCGCTCGCCCAGCATCAGCCGGCAGGCCACCTTGGCCAGCGGCAGCCCGGTGGCCTTCGACACGAACGGGACGGTGCGCGAGGCCCGCGGGTTGGCCTCGATCACGTACAGCTCCTCGTCGCCGAAGACGGCGAACTGGATGTTGATGAGACCGACCACCCCGAGCCGCAGGGCGATCGCCTGAGTGGCCTCCTCGACCTGGCCCAGCATGGAGGGCCCGAGCGACATCGCGGGGATCACGCACGCGGAGTCGCCCGAGTGCACGCCGGCCTCCTCGACGTGCTGCATGATCGCCCCGATCCGCACCTCGTGGCCGTCGCAGAGCGCGTCCACGTCGATCTCGATGGCGTTCTCGAGGAAGCGGTCCAGGAAGATCTCGCCGGATCCGGGCAGGTCCCCGCCCACCCGCCGCAGGTAGTCGGCCAGGCCGTCCGACGAGTAGCAGATCTCCATCGCCCGCCCGCCGAGCACGTAGGACGGGCGCACGAGCAGCGGGTAGCCCACGCTCTTGGCGGCGTCGAGCGCCTCGTCGGGCCCGGCCGCCGTGGCGTACGGGGGGCTGCGCAGCCCCAGCTCGTCGAGCACGGCGCTGAAGCTCGGCCGGTCCTCGGCCATGTGGATCGAGTCCACGGAGGTGCCGAGCAGCGGCACGCCGGCGTCGGCCAGCCCGCGCGCCAGCTTGAGCGGGGTCTGGCCGCCGAACTGGACGATCACCCCCTCGGGACGCTCCAGCTCGAGCACGCCGAGCACGTCCTCGAGGGTGAGTGGCTCGAAGTAGAGGCGGTCGGAGGTGTCGTAGTCGGTGGAGACCGTCTCCGGGTTGCAGTTGATCATCACCGCGTCGCGGCCCGAGGCCCGGACCGTCATCGCCGCGTGCACGCAGCAGTAGTCGAACTCGATGCCCTGGCCGATGCGGTTGGGCCCTGATCCGAGAATCGCCACGGCCGGGCGGCCGGTGAGCCGCACCTCGTGCGTGGCCTTGCGCTCCCAGCCCGAGTAGTAGTAGGGCGTCTCGGCTTCGAACTCCGCGGCGCAGGTGTCCACCGCCTTGAAGCTGCGCTCGAGCCCGGCCTCGGGATCGTGCCCGCGGGCCAGCTCGCCGATCTCGGCCATGAACCACGGATCGATGCCGGTGCGGCCGCAGATCTCCTCCTCGGTCGCGCCCTGGCGCACCGCCTCGTAGATCACCTCGTAGCGGTCGTGCGACGGGGTCTCGAGCCTGGCGAGCAGGTCGCCCGAGAGGTCCGCGCCCACGTCGAGCTCGCGCGAGCGCAGCGCCTTGACGAACGCCTGCTTGAAGGTGCGTCCGATCGCCATGGCCTCGCCCACCGACTGCATTGACGTGTGGAGCGCCCCGTCGGCCCCCGGGAACTTCTCGAAGGCGAAGCGCGGCCACTTGACCACCACGTAGTCGAGCGTCGGCTCGAAGCTGGCCGGCGTGCGCATGGTGATGTCGTTGTCGATCTCCTCGAGCGCGTAGCCCACCGCCAGCCGAGCGGCGATCTTGGCGATGGGGAAGCCCGTGGCCTTGGATGCGAGCGCCGAGCTGCGCGACACGCGCGGGTTCATCTCGATCACCACGATCTCGTCGGTGTGCGGGTTGACGGCGAACTGGATGTTCGAGCCGCCGGTCTCCACCCCCACCGCGCGGATCACGATCATGGCCTGGTCGCGCAGGCGCTGGTACTGCACGTCCGAGAGCGTCTGCTGGGGGGCCACGGTGACCGAGTCGCCGGTGTGCACGCCCATCGGGTCGATGTTCTCGATCGAGCAGACGATCACCACGTTGTCAGCGTGATCGCGCATCACCTCGAGCTCGAACTCGCCCCAGCCGATCACCGACTCCTCCACGAGCACCTGGCCGATCGGGCTCGCGGCCAGCCCCTCGCCCACCACCTGGCGATACTCGGTGGCGCTGCGGGCGATGCCGCCGCCCTGGCCTCCCATCGTGAACCCCGGCCGCACGATCGCGGGCAGGCCGATGTGCTCGAGCGCCTGCTCGGCCTCGCGCATCGACTTGACGGCGGCGCTGCGCGGCACGCGCAGGCCGGCGCGCTCCATGGTCGTCCGGAACAGGTCGCGGTCCTCGGCCCGGCGGATGGCCTCGTAGTCGGCGCCGATCAGTTCCACCCGGAAGCGCTCGAGCGTGCCGTCGTCGGTGAGCTGGCGGGCCAGGTTGAGCGCCGTTCCCCCGCCGAGGGTGGGCAGCAGGGCGTCGGGGCGCTCGCGCTCGATCACGCGCGTCACGGACTCCGGCAGCAGCGGCTCGATGTAGGTGGCCGTGGCGAACTCCGGGTCGGTCATGATCGTGGCCGGGTTCGAGTTCACGAGCACCACCTCGTAGCCCTCTTCGAGCAGCACCCGGCAGGCCTGCGCGCCCGAGTAGTCGAACTCCGCGGCCTGGCCGATCACGATCGGGCCGGACCCGATCACGAGGATCTTCTTGATGTCGTCGCGGCGTGGCATCAGGCGGGCACCAGGCGCTCGAGGAACCGGTCGAAGAGGTGCTGTGCGTCGTGCGGGCCGGGGCCTGCCTCGGGGTGGTACTGCACGGTGGATCCGGGCACGTCGCGCAGCACCAGCCCCTCGACCGTGCGGTCGTAGAGGTTGAGCTGCGAGAGCTCGGCGGCGCCGAAGTCGGTGTCCCAGCGCACCGGCGCGTCCACGTCGAGGCGCTGCTCGCCGTTGGGGCCGAGCACGGCGAAGCCGTGGTTCTGGGAGGTGATCTCGATGCGGCCCGTCTCGAGGTCCTTGACCGGGTGGTTGGCGCCGCGGTGGCCGAACGGGAGCTTGAATGTCTCGAGTCCCACCGCCCGGCAGAGCAGCTGGTGGCCGAGGCAGATGCCCCAGACCGGCACCTTGCCCACGAGGTCGCGAACGGTGTCCACCACGTAGTCGAGCGCGGCGGGGTCGCCGGGGCCGTTGGCGAGGAACACGGCATCGGGCCGGCGCGCCAGCAGCTCCTCGGCGCTGGTGGTGCAGGGATGCAGCTCCAGGCGGGCGCCGCGGTCGCGCAGGTTGCGCACGATCGAGTCCTTGATGCCGGTGTCGATCCCCACGACGAGCGGGCCGGAGGAACCGGCGGCGTCGAGGATCAGCGGCTCGGCCGGCGTGACCTCACGCGCGAGATCGCGTCCGGTCATCTGGGGCTCGGCCTGGACACGCTCCATTGCCTCGCCCTCGGGCGTCTCCGCGGCGAACACGCCGCCGCGCATGGCGCCGCGGTCGCGGATGTGGCGCACGAGCGCGCGCGTGTCCACGCCCGTGATCCAGGGCACGCCGCAGTCCGAGAGCCAGGTGAGCCAGCCGCCCTCCGCGTTGGCCGCGTCCTCGCGGTCGATCCCCTCGCGCATGACCACGGCGCGGGCGTGGATGCGGTCGGACTCCATGTGGTCGCGGGTAACGCCGTAGTTGCCCACCAGCGGATAGGTGAAGACGATGATCTGGCCCGGCATAGGAGGGGTCGGTCACGGACTCCTGGTAGCCCGACATCGAGGTGTTGAAGACCACCTCACCGAGCCCCGCTCCGCCGCCGGTGGGGCCGCCCACCTCGCCGTCGAGGCGGGTGCCGTCCTCGAGCAGCAGGTAGCCGTCGCTCACGTGACCGCTCCGAGGGCGAAGCTGCGCTCGCGGTAGGCCACGCCGCCGTCGGCCACGGTCATGCGAACGCGGCTCGGTGAGCCGGCGGCCGGCGAAGGCGCAGTTGTCGGAGCGGCTCTCGTACCCGGCCTCCCCCACCTCCCATTCGGAGGTCAGGTCCACCAGGCAGACGTTCGCCGGCGAGCCCGGCGCGAGCGTGGGCGCCGGGATGCCGAACGGCTCGCCGCCCGCGGTCATGCGCTCCACGAGCAGCGCCGAGCTCGAGCTCGCCCGGCAGCACGAGCCCGGTGTAGAGCGCGGCGAAGGCCGTCTCGAGCCCGGTCACCCCCATCGGCGCCAGCTCGAACGGCTGCTCCTTCTCCTCGCGGGCGTGCGGGGCGTGGTCGGTGGCCACGCAGTCGATCACCCCGGAGCGCAGCGCGGCGATCAGCGCCTGGCGGTCGGCCTCACCGCGGAGCGGCGGGTTCATCTTGCTGTTGGCGTCCAGGGTGCGGACCGCCTCGTCGGTGAGGAGCAGGTGGTGCGGAGTGGCCTCGCAGGTGACGGTGGTGCCCAGCTCGCGCGCCCGCTCGATCGCCCGTACCGTCTCGAGCGCGGACACGTGCTGGATGTGGATCCGGCCCTGCTCGTAGGCGGCCAGCTCGCAGTCGCGCGCGACCATCGTGGACTCGGAGACCGACGGGATGCCGGCAAGCCCGAGCAGCGCCGAGATCTCACCCTCGTGCATCACGCCGTCGGCCGACAGCGAGGGGTCCTCCTCGTGGAGCGCCAGCGTCCGATCGGCGAGGCGCTGATACTGGAGCGCCTGGCGCAGGACGCCGCCCGAGCGCACCGGCAGCCCGTCGTCGGTGAACCCGGCCGCGCCGGCGCCGGAGAGCTCGGCCATCTCGGTCAGGTCCTCGCCGCGCTGTCCGCGGGTGATCGCCGCCAGAAAGCCCGTGGGTATCCGGGCCTCGGCACGGGCGCGCTCGCGCAGCGAGCGCAGCACCGGGGCCGAGTCCACCACCGGGTCCGTGTTGGGCATCGCGAGGATCGCGCAGTAGCCGCCGGCAGCCGCGGCGCGCGTGCCGGAGTCCACGTCCTCCTCGTCCTCGCGGCCGGGCGTGCGCAGATGCACGTGCGGGTCCACGAAGGCCGGCAGCGCGTGGAGGCCCGCCGCGTCCACCACCTCGGCGCCCTCGGGCGCCTCGAGCCCGTCGCCCAGCTCGGCGATCCGGCCGTCGCGGACGAGCACGTCGGAGAGGCCGTCGAGCCCCACGCGGGGATCCACGAGGTGGGCGCCGCGGATCAGCAGCGTCGCCGGCGGGGCGGGAGCGCGGTCGAGCTCGAGTGCTCTCATGCGGGCTGCGGCGCGCTGGTCTCGTCGGGAACCGGCGCCACGTTGGGAGCTCCGCGACCGGCCAGCAGCTCGTAGAGGACCGCCATTCGCACGACCACCCCGGACTCCACCTGCTCGACGATCAGCGCCTGCGGGGAGTCGATCACCTCGGCCGACAGCTCCACGCCGCGGTTCACGGGGCCGGGGTGCATGAGCAGCTGGTTGGCGCCAAGGCGCCGGCCGTCGATCTGGTACTGCGCCGCGTACTCGCGGAGCGAGGGCACGAAGTTGCCCTGCATCCGCTCGTGCTGCATCCGCAGGGCGTAGACCACGTCGGCGCGCGCGAGGCCGTCGAGTGTGTGGCGCACCTCGCATCCGAGCGACTCGATCCCGCGCGGGATCAGCGTGGGCGGTCCGCAGACGGTCACCTGGCAGCCCATCCGCGTGAAGGCGAGGATGCCCGACCGCGCAACGCGGCTGTGCAGCACGTCGCCCACGATCCAGACCGAGAGCCCCTCGAGCGAGCCGACGCGGCGGCGCAGCGTGTAGAGGTCGAGCAGCGCCTGGGTGGGGTGCTCGTGCTTGCCGTCGCCCGCGTTGATCACCGAGGCCGCCGTCCAGCGCGCCACGAGCCCGGCCGCGCCCGCGTGCGGCGAGCGGATTACGATCGCCGCCGGGTCGTAGGCCGACAGCGTCTGCACCGTGTCCTTGAGCGACTCGCCCTTCTCGACCGAGGAGCCGCTCGACTTGACGCTCACGAGGTCGGCGGAGAGGCGCTTGGCCGCCAGCTCGAACGACGAGCTGGTGCGCGTGGAGGCTTCGTAGAAGAGGTTGATCACGGTGCGGCCGCGAAGCGTCGGCACCTTCTTGATCTCGCGTCCGGACACCTCGGCGAAGCTCTCGGCCCGGCCGAGGATGCGTTCGATGTCCTCGCGGGAGACGTCGTCCACCGAGAGCAGATGTCTTCTCATCGCGCCGCCTCCCCCACGTCGGCCAGGACGATCGCCACCTCGTCGGCGCCGTCGATCTCCTCCACCCGCACGTTCACCCGCTCTGACCGGGCCGTGGGCAGGTTCTTGCCCACGTAGTCGGGCCGGATCGGGAGCTCCCTGTGGCCGCGGTCGGCCAGCACGGCGAGCTGCACCCGTCGCGGGCGCCCGTAGTCGAAGAGCGCGTCGATCGCCGCGCGGACCGTTCGGCCCGTGTAGAGCACGTCATCCACCAGCACGATCGTGGCCTCCTCCACGGGGAAGCTGATGTGCGAGGCGTGAACCACCGGCTGGGCCCCGGGCTCCCGGAGCCCGACGTCGTCGCGGTAGAAAGAGATGTCCACGTCGCCGAGCGGCACCGGCTCACCCACGAGCTCGGCCACCAGGTCGCGGAGGCGAGCCGCCAACACGGCACCGCGACGGTGGATACCCACGACCGCGACGCCCTCGCCACCCGTCTTCTCGACGATTTCGTGTGCGATGCGCACCAGCGTGCGCCGCACGTCCTCGCGGTCGAGGACCGTTTTCTCGTCCACCGTTCACGCCCTTCCCGGCCTCTCCGGACCTGGTTAAAGGAACCGCGTCGAGGCTATCAGCCGGCAGGGACAGGGCGCGCCTCATCGGCTCGCACGTGCACGGGCTCGCCGCGCTCCGGGAAGGGGATCTCGACGGAGTCGAAGTCGCGCGGCACGATCACCCGATCGAACGCTTGGCGGGCCTCGTCGCGCACCTGCCCGCCCCCGTAGCGCGTGGACACGTGCGTGAGCGCGAGCGTGTGCACGTCCGCGGCAGCCGCCAGCTCCGCGGCGCCGCGCGCCGTGGAGTGCTTGGTCTCCGCCGCGCGAGCGGCCTCCTCCTCGAGGAAGGTGGCCTCGTGCACCAGCAGGTCGGCCCCGTAGGCCACGAGACGGGTCATCTCGCTCGGCAGGCCGTCGCCGGCCAGTACGACCTTGCGGCCGCGCCGCGTCTCCCCCATCACCTGGTCCGGCCGGACCCCGTTGACCGTCTCGCCCTGCTGCAGGCGTCCGAAGTCAGGGCCCGGATCCACCCCGAGCTCGCGAGCGCGCTCGGGGTCGAAGTGACCTGGGCGCGGGTGCTCCACCAGCGCGTAGCCGAGCGACCGCGGCGCATGGTCCGCCTCGTACGCCGCGATCCGGTAACCGTCGCGATCGAGCTCTTGGTTGGGCTCGAGCTCGACCAGATCGATGGGGAAGGTCGTGTTGCCCACCAGCGGCTGCAGCTGCTTGAAGAGGCGATTGAGGCCCGCCGGCCCGTGGACGGTCAGGGGCCGCTCGCGCTGGCGGAGGCTGAAGGTCTTGAGCATCCCGGGCAGGCCCAGCACGTGGTCGGCGTGGAAGTGGGTCAGGAACACCTCCTCCAGCTCGATCAGCCCGATCGAGCGGACCAGCTGCCGCTGCGTGCCCTCGCCACAGTCGAAGAGCAGCCGATCGCCGCCGAGCCGCACGAGCGTGGCCGGCAGGCCGCGCTGGGCGGTGGGCGCCGAGCCCGCGGTCCCGAGGAAGAGCACGTCGAGGTCCATGACCGCCCTATCTTGACTCGTCCAGCGGCACGAGCTCGAAGCTCACCGCTCCGTCCTCGATCCGGGCGATCC
Source organism: uncultured Thermoleophilaceae bacterium (assembly GCA_963811055.1). Lineage (GTDB taxonomy): Bacteria > Actinomycetota > Thermoleophilia > Solirubrobacterales > Thermoleophilaceae > JACVRW01. The sequence continues at coordinate 489,032 of CAWEPQ010000020.1, read as the reverse complement.
CCATCGTGTGGCGTGGAGCGCGGCGGCGCTCCGTCGGGCTGCCCGGGTTGAAGATCTGGAATCCGTGGCTCTCCTCGTGCAGGGGCAGGTGCGAGTGGCCGAACACCACGGCGTCCGCCCGCGCCCCGTAGGTCTGCCGGAGCCGCTCGAGACGTCCCGTTCGCGGCCCTCCGTCGTGCACCATCGCGATCCGGGCGCCGGCGGCCTCGACCACACGCTCGGCCGGCAGGAGCCGGCGCAGCTCGGCGCCGTCGATGTTGCCGTGGACCCCCAGCACCGGCGGTCCGATCGCCTCGAGCTCCCGGAGCGTCTCGACGGCGGTGAAGTCGCCCGCGTGCAGCAGCAGGTCCGCCGCTCGGATCCGCTCCACGCACGCATCCGGGAGCCACCGGCCACCCCTTGGGAGGTGCGTGTCGGAGATCAGGGCGATCAGCACTGCCTGTCTAGACTGGCGCAATCTGGCGCCCGTAGCTCAGTGGATAGAGCGCTCGCCTCCGGAGCGAGAGGTCGCAGGTTCAAATCCTGCCGGGCGCGTCCTCAGCCCTTCTGCTTGCCCTTCCCGACCACGCGGAAGGCTCCGCGCATGAACGGGTGGATGCGGCAGAAGTAGGTGTAGGTGCCCGACTTCAGGTTCTTGGGCGTCTGCCAGGTGTTGCGGTTGGCCGCCGGGGTGAAGCCGGGCGGTCCGTAGCCGAGCTCGCCCGAGTCGAACTGGGCCTTGCCGTCGGCGAGCGGATAGGCGATGCCGCTGGTGCCGGTACAGGGCGCCTTGCACGAGGTGATCGTGTGGTACGCCGACTCCTGCGCGGACATCGTCGTGATCGCGTCGAGGTTGGTGAACGTGAGCGAGTCGCCGGCCCGGACGAGCGGCGGCAGCCCCTTCTTGCCCGCGAGCAGAAGGTTGCCGAGCTCGTAGCTGAAGCCCTTGATCTCGAGGTTGCTGCTGAACACGCCGTTCGGCAGCGTGCGCGCATCCGGAAGCCTCGGTCGCGGCTTACCTCCGTGTCCTCGGTTCTCGCGCAGATGCCCGTGCGTGAGCAATCCGCGCCAGTCGACCTTCGACGCGAACGGGTCCTTGGCCTCCGACGCCTTGCCGTCGGCGTAGAACACGACCATGATCCCCATCGACTCGTACCAGGAGGCCTTGCGCGTGTCGTAGGTGGCCGACACGTTCAGGCGGTCGCCTGCCTTGAGGGCCACCCGCCAGTTCGGCTTGGTGTGCGTCATCGAGACGTCCCACGACACCGCTCCCGCCGGCTCGAAGTACTTGGCCTCCGACCTGAACAGCTCCTTGGTGCGCGAGCCGCGCGTGACCTTCAGGTCCGTGCGGAGGCCACCGGGATGCAGGTGCCCGGCGGTGTTGAGCAGGGTCATGTCGCGCCGTGCCGTGTACTCGCGAGCGCGGCCGATGTCGTCCTGCTGGGAGGCGCTCGCCTGGTTCGGGAAGGTGAACTTGCCGCGCCGGCCCTGGCCCTTCAGCGCATCGAACACCGGATAGGCGCTGATGCCCGCCACGTCCATCCAGAGCGGATGGGCTTCCGTGAGCTTCGCGGCGGCGGGCGCCGACTCCGGAACGAAGTCGATGTCGTAGGTGATCGACACCTTCGTAGGCCGCGGCGTGAGGTTGTGGATCATGTAATTCATGATCCAGTTGTCGCTCGGGCGGTAGCGATAGCCGTAGCCGCGCGGGAACTGCTGGACCGTCTTCTCCTCGCCGGCGGCGAACGTCGGGTAGCCGTTGTTCAGCCAGACGCCGTGATGCAGATGGATCACGTCCACCCGCGGGATCTTGCGACCGGCGCTCGAGTAGACGAGGTTCGGGTTGAAGCGGGTGATGTACCCGGGGACCTTCGGCTTGTTCTGGTTGACCCGCGCCTCGATGTTGTTCTGCCCGGGCAGGATCTCGATCGGCCCGTACTCGTAGTGGAGGTGCTGGGTGCCCGGATACTCGACGTGCTTGACCAGCTTGTTCGCCGAGACGCGGGCGCCGGGGAGCGCGCTCGCGGACGCGGGCACGATCGCGAGTACTGCGAGTGCGCCGAGCAGCGCACGGAATGTCGATGAGCGAGACATACGGCGAGTGGGTCCTCCCCCTGAGCGGTTCCTCCCGGCTACGGCCGCCACGGATCGTATCGCAGCGCCTGGCGCCCTCCGGCACCTCTGGCCGTCTACCCTGCGCGCAGTCCCGCTCGAAAGGAACCTCCAGTGCCACGCCCGCCGCTACGTGCCCTCCTCGCGGCAGCCCTGCTGCTCGCCTGCTCAGGCTCGACCGCGCTCGCAGCCAAGAAGCCCCTCTTCCAGACCGGCCCCTACCTCGGCAACGTGACCGCCCAGGCCGCGCCCCCGGTTGAGTTCGTCGCCACGAAGAAGCGGGTCAGGAACCTCGACTTCGGCAGCATTCATGTGACCTGCTCCGACGGCAGGCCCGGGACCGTCAACCTGCCCGGCACGCCGGCCAAGCGCTCCTACAAGGTGAGCCGCGGGAAGTTCGAGTTCGCCGTCAAGGCCGGCGCCGACCCCGCGCACGCGGGCACGAAGGTGACCGGCAAGCTCAAGGGCAGCAAGGCCAGCGGAACGGTGCGGGTGGTGCTCCGGCGCGCCGCCGCCACCGGCGAGGATGCGGTGGTCTGCGACACCGGCCGGCGCAAGTGGCGGGCCAGGCCCGAAGAGATCCTGGTCGAGCTCCCCTGAGTCAGCCCAGGCAGGCTGCCGTGGCGCGCGCCTCCGCGGCGCCCACCCCGCGCGGCCAGATCACGACCGCGTCGCCGCTGTAGGTGCCCTCGCCGCCCGCGTCGCGGGCAAACGCCAGCAGGCCCACGGACGCGCGCTTCGCCTCCCCGGCCGAGGCGAACACCAGCAGCGAGCCCGACTGCCCGGACCGGGCGGTCAGGCGCACGGCCGCAGCGCCGGCCGGGGCCTCGCCGCCGACCCTCGCCACCACGCCCGCCCGCTCGATGCAGGCGGCCACCACGTTGGCGCGCGCGGACTCCGCGGTCACGGGCGCGGGCGGCTTGACGCGCGAGCCGTTGGTGGTGGGCAACACGGCCAGCACCGGGTTGAAGAGCGACAGTGCCACTGAACCGACCAGCAGCGCGCGGCTGGCCGTGTCGCCGATCACGCCGTACGCCAGCACGAGCAGCCCGGGCACGGCGGCGGCGTAGCGCGTGTAGCTGGGGATGTTCTCCCACAGCTCGCGCGTGAGGAACGGAACGAGCAGCAGGGCGCCAAGGGCCACGACGGGCAGCAGCTGCTCGCGGCTCGGCCTGCTCCCGGAGCTGCGCGCGACGGCGACGGTCCGGAACGCGAAGTAGACGAGGCACGCGAACGTGAAGGCGATGAAGGCGATCTCCCAGTTGGCCGCGCCGATCACGTCCTCGCGCACCACGTTCCTGAGCTTCTGGATCGTGCCGCGCAGCGGGACCGCCGATGGGCCGTGGCTCCCCTCCGTGGGGCTGGCGGCGAACGCCAGCCGCAGATACACCTGCCAGAGGCCGAAAACCGCCAGCGGGATGAGCCACGGCAGGCCACCGCGTCGCGCGCGCCACAGCTCGCCTGCGGCGAGCACCGCCACCGGCAGGAGATACAGCTCGCGCGCCAGGAGGCAGGCGGCGAGGGCCGCTATCGCGGGCGCTCGGCGGTCGTCGAGCCACCACACGACGCCCATCACGAACAGCGAGGCCGCCAGCGGATCGGAGACATCGTTGAACACGCCCACCATCACGCCGATCGAGGTCGGGAAGGCGAGCGCGGCCCAGGTGGGCCGATCGCGTGCCCGCAGGAACACGGCCAGGAGCCAGGTGGCCGCCAGCACCGCCAGCAGGTTCACCAGCGGCAGCGTCCACTGAAGGACGTCCGGGTTGCCCCACGAGACGAGCCAGCCCGCCACCGGGAGCAGGATCCGCTGGTAGCGGTAGGCGACGTTGTCGATGTGCTCGCTCGTGACCTGATGGCGAGTGGCCGCCTTGCCGCGCAGCAGCGGATCCTGGGCCATGTAGAAGAAGAACTGCCCGTCGTACCCGGTGTCCGTCTCGATGAAGGAGTCCGCCGGCAGGAGGTCCGGAGCCAGGTAGAGCTGTCCCGCCCGAATGAAGTAGCTCGGGTCGCCGGCCTTGCCCACGGGCTTGCCGAACCCGTACCCGACCACCCCGTAGATCAGGATCGCGGCGAGGACCGGCAGCAGCGCCGAGCGCCGGAGGAGCGTGCTCAGTCGGGTCAGTGCGAGAACTCGGGGTCGACGAAAAGGGCGTCGGACCAGTCGGCCCGGCCGTTCTTGAAGGCAAAGTTGTAGAACGAGACGAGGAAGAAGCCGCGGCCCCGAAGGAACGCATAGACCTCGTCCAGGCCCGGGCCGCTCTCGTATACATCCGCGTAGCTGATCTCCAGGTAGATCAGCCGAACCCGGTGCCGCCCGAGCAGGTCAGCCGATCCCCTCAGCACCTCCAGGTCGTATCCCTGTGTGTCCGTCTTGAGGATGTCGAGTCGTTCTATCGACAGCTCGGCGCAGTAGTTGTCCAACGTCGTTACCGGAACCGTTACCCGGCGCTTGACCTCCCCCCAGTACTCCGGGCCGGGCTCGAGGAAGGAGCTCATCAGCGACGTGGTGTTCTCGATCAACTCGAGCTTGCCCGCTGGTTGCTCCAAGCCCGCGGTTGTTGAGACGAACGCCCTGGACGCCCGTTGTCCGGCCGCTCGAGCTCCTGGAAGGTAGTCGGGCTCGGCTCGAAGGAATGTATTTCCGGCCGATCGAACGCACGCCGAAATCGCTCGACCGTCTGTCCGACGTTGGCGCCCGCATCCACGATCCTGATCCCTGGACCGGCGCCACAGAGCTTGCGCATGTCCTCGAAGGGCTCACGGCCGATTGCATTCTCCACCCGCCGGGCGTCGATCCCGAGCCGGTGCAGCCCGCCGCGGATTCGTGACTTCAGTGTCATGGACTGGATCATGCCCGAGGCTTCAGGTCCGGCGCGCCGGGAAATTTGCGAAGCTTCGGGAGTCTTCGCCGCCCCAAGGAGTTCATGTGCGCCTGATCGTGGCCATTGTGGGCCTGATGGTCCTCGTCGCGTCGCTGTTCGCCGTCGCATGCAACCTCGATCGTCGGCCGCAGGGGGTGGTGATCCCCATCCCGTCCTGGACACCCCCCGGGAGCGGTCCACGGCTGACCTGGCGGCCGCCGGCTCTCAACGCGCCGATCACCGACATCGCGGTTCGAACGAGCGGCGGCCGCTACGAAGGAGCCGGCCGCGACTGCCTCGTGAGGTTCCCGGGCGCCGCGGTGACCCGGCGGACCGACATCGTCGGCTGCCGTGACGTGGTGATCGTAGGTGGCGAGATGAATCTCGGCGGTTCGGTGGTCGGCCGGCTCGACAGCCGGCGTGGGGCTATGGGTCAGGGACTTCACCGGTGTGGCTCACATCGAGGGCTCTGCGATTCCGCGGCTCCGGGCTGTCGGACGCCCTCTGGATCAGCAGCGCCGCCGACAACGCCACCGCGCAGGTGGAGAACGTCCGCGTAGACGCGGTTCACGCGACCCGGCCGGTCACGGCCTGCACGAACGTGCCTGCACCCGCACCCCGATCTGATCCAGCTGTTCAAGGGACCCGGAGACCCTCCGCCTGGACCGCTTCACCGGGTACACGACCTACCAGGGTCTGTACATCAACTCGGGCGTGGAGCTGCCCAGGAAGATCACCGAGCGCGTCGACCTCCGCAACGGAAACATCGAGCTGCTGAACGGGAGGTGCGGCATCGCCTCGCTCTTCGATCGGCGCACGCTCGACGCGGGCTCGCCGACTTCGATCACGAACTTCTGGGGTCAGCCCAACGGCCGCGGAACTGCGGCGTTCTATCCGTACCGCACTCACAAGCCGGACGATCCCAACGGAATCGTCGCTGGAAGCTGGTGGGGCGGATTCAAGATCGGTGACCCGCCGGGAGGCGACTTCGTGCCGGCCACCCGAGCCGGCCTCGGCTACCGCTCGCCCGGCTACCTGCCCTGAGGATCTTGCCCGGCCCGCTCGAGCCCCGCCGGCCTCCGCTTCCCCGGCGGACAAGCACCTGCCAGGCCCACCGGAGCCGGTGCGGGGCGGTGAGCACCCGCAGCCATCCGAAGCGTGGTGCGAACCCGGTCCACGGCCACCTCGGCAGCCGGGTCTCCTCGCGGCGACACCGAAAGATCGAAGTCACGCAGAACCCCGTGGGCGGACGTGCGGATGCCGCCGAGCGTGCTGGTGATGTTGTTGTCGTGAATCGACTGAAGCCACAGTGGCGACGTCCTGACCTGAATGAGCGGGCCGTGGCGATCGAGCACGTGGTGCTCGTCCACGAACACCGTCAGCGGGCTGCTCCGAGCCCTCCTCCACGAAGCTGATAAACGGGTTGGACGGGTCCGACCGCCTGTATACGCGGGTGCCGAGCAGCTGGGCACCGTGAAGGAAGTTCACCGCCCCGAACGTGACGTCCCGCGCCGTCCTCCTGCACCGCCCCGAGGTAACCCCGGGCGATCGCGTCGTCGGTGTCCAGCCGGGTGGTGATCAGCTTGCCCTCCCCACGGCCCGTTGGGCGATCTCCGCCCTCACGCAATCCCAGAAGGGCTGGTCGATCCAGACCGGCTCGGCCTCCGGAATGCCGTCGAGCGCCTCCGGAGAGGGCCGGCTCGAACCACGCAGGCGAACCGGCATGACAGAAGATCAGCCAGCGCGTGCACGGCGCTCGACTGGGAGCGCATCGAGGGACCGCGTAGGCGCGAAACAGGTCGAGGCGGCGGCGCAGCCAGTCCTCCGTCCGAGGCGCGTGATCCCTCATGCGGACGTTGAATCGGCTGATGACGATGTGCTGCACGCCTGGGCCGCCCCCGTCAGGCGAGCCGGCGCTGGTACCACTCCCACGCCGCTCGGAGACCGTCGTCCAGGTCCCAGGACGCCTGCCACCCGAGCTCCTCGCGCATGGCCGACGAGTCCAGGTACTGGCGGTCGATCTCCCCGTGCGGGGTTCCCTCACCCTGGATGTCTGGCTCGACGTCCAGCCCGGACACCGCGATCAGCCGCCGGGTCACGTCGATCACGGACACCGCCTCGCCGCAGCCGGCGTTCCAGGCGCGCCCGTAGAGCTCCGGCCGGCGCAGCGACTCCGCCACCGTCAGGTAGGCCTCCACGGCGTCCTCCACGTAGAGGTAGTCGCGCTCGGGACTGCCGTCGGAGCGGATCACCGGGGTCTCGCCCCTGAGCAGCGCCCGCGCCGTGTCGGGGATGATCCGCGTCCAGTTGAGGTCCCCCGGGCCGTACACGTTCGCGAGGCGGGTGACCGCCACCGGCATTCCGTAGGTGATCGCGTACGAGCGGGCGATCAGGTCGGTGCAGGCCTTGGAGACGTCGTACGGGTAGCGCGGCTGCAGCGGGAGGTCCTCCCGGTAGGGAAGCTCCTCGTGGTCGCCGTACGCCTTGTCGGAGGAGGCGACCACGATGCGCTCCACGGCGTCCGAGACCAGGGCGTGCGCGCGGCAGGCCTCGAGCATGTTGTAGGTGCCGCGCACGTTCGACTCCCAGGTGGCCAGCGGCGAGCGGTTGGCCGCGCTCACGATCGCCTGCGCGCCGCAGGTGGAAGACGGCCGTGATCTCGTGCTCGTTGAGGATCCGCAGCAGCGACTCGTAGTCGGTCAGGTCACCGAGAGCCTGGACGCAGCGCTCGCGCACGCCGTCGGTGTGGAAGCGCGATTCGGGGTCGATGTCCCGCCGCAGCGCCACCACCCGTGCGCCCTGATCCAGCAGACGCTCGGCGATCGAGCAGCCCACGAAGCCCTGCGCGCCCGTGACGAGCACGCTCTCACCCTCGTAGCCGGCGCTCAACGGTCGCTCAGCCGCCGGCGACGGCGGGGAGGATCGTCACCTCGTCGCCGTCCTCCACCGACGTATCCAGGCCGTCGAGGAAGCGGATGTCCTCACCGCCCACGTACACGTTCACGAAGCGGCGCAGGTCGCCGTCCTCGGCGATGCGGTCGCGCAGCCCGTCGTAACGGTCGTAGAGCCCGTCGAGCACCTCGCCGACCGTTGCGGCGCCGTCCACGGCCGTCTCGGAGTCGCCTCCCGTGACGCTCCGCAACTGCGTGGGAATCTTGACCATCACCGCCATAGCGGCCCGCCAGCTTACAGTGCCCCGACGGGCTGCTCGACAGCAGCCGCCTCGAACGCCGCGGCCGTGGGCTCGATCTCGTGGACCTCGAACGTGTCGCGTACCGCGTCCAGCGTCTTCAGGCCGTCGCCGGTGATCACCACCACCACCCGCTCGTCCGCTCCGATCGCACCCTGATCGGCCAGCTTCCGGAGCACGGCGGTGGTCACGCCACCGGCGGTCTCGGTGAAGATGCCGGTGGTCTCGGCGAGCAGCCGGATGCCCTCGCGGATCTCCTGGTCGGTCACGGACTCGACCGAGCCGCCCGAGCGCCGCGCCAGATCGAGCGCGTACGGACCGTCGGCCGGGTTGCCGATGGCCAGCGACTTGGCGATCGTGCTGCGGCTTGACGGGCCGGCAGAAGTCCTCGCCGGCGTCGAAGGCCGTGGCCACGGGCGAGCAGCCCTCGGCCTGGGCGCCGTTGAAGGTGGGCAGCGCCCCCTCGACGAGGCCCAGCTCGAGCCACTCCTCGAACCCGCGGGCGATCTTCGTGAAGAGCGAGCCCGAGGCCACCGGCGCCACCACGCGGTCCGGCAGCTCGAACCCGAGCTGCTCGGCGATCTCGAACCCGAGCGTCTTCGAGCCCTCGGCGTAGTACGGCCGCAGGTTCACGTTGACGAACGCCCAGTCGCGCTCCGAGGACAGCTCGGTGCACAGGCGGTTCACGTCGTCGTAGCTGCCGCGCACGGCCACCAGGTGGGTGCCGTAGACGCCCGTGGCGAGCACCTTCTGCTCCTCGAGGTCGGCCGGGATGAACACGTAGGACTCGAGCCCGGCCGCGGCGGCATGGGCCGCGACCGCGTTCGCCAGGTTGCCGGTGGAGGCGCAGGCCACCACCTCGTAGCCGAGCTCCTTGGCCTTCGCCAGTGCCACCGCCACCACGCGGTCCTTGAACGAGTGCGTGGGGTTGGCGGTGTCGTTCTTGATCCAGAGCTCGCCGAGACCGAGCCGCTCGGCCAGCCGCGGCGCCGCCTGAAGCGGCGTCAGCCCAACCGGGAGACCCGGCTGCGGCGGCGACTCGAACGGCAGAAAGTCCGCGTAACGCCAGATCGACTGCGGACCGGCCTGGATCCGCCGCCTGGTCGAGGCGGGGTCGAGACCCGAGTGGTCGTACGCGACCTCGAGAGGGCCGAAACACTGCTCGCACACGTAACGGGCGTCGAGCGGGTACGTCTGAGCACATTCCTTGCACTGGAGCGCTTGAACCGACATGGCTTCCTTTCGCCTATGAAAAAACCTCCGCCGCTGCTGTGACGGAGGCCTTCACGAGCGCCCCTTTGCCACATCTGCCGGACTAAGTCCGATGGACTTGGCACCTTTCCCTTGACGAATGGCCGAAGCCAGCGTCGCGGACGGTTGCCGGGGTTTCATAGGGCCATATCCCTCCACCCCTCTCGATGCAACGGCTATGTGAGGCGCAGGATACAGGATCCGCGGACGGGTTGGAAGAGGCTTCCGCGAGGTTTCGGGCCCCAGGGCTAGAATCAATGGCGTGACCCCGGTTACCGACGATCCGCTCCAACGCGATGCCGAGCCTTCCGAAGCCACGCCTCAGGCGCTCCGCACGCGCGCGGGTCGATGCCGGTCACCTCGGGCCCGCCTCGACTGAGCCGAACGTCGAGACCGTCGATGGTCCCGGCGGCCTTCGCTGGATCAACATCGAGCGCCCCGGCCCCGTGGACCGGGCCTGGCTCGAGGAGCACTTCGAGTTCCACGCCCTCGACTACGAGGACGTGGCGTCGCGCAACCAGCGGCCCGAAGATCGACGAGTACGACGAGTACCTGTTCATCGTCCTGTACTTCCCGGTCTTCGACAAGACCGTCGGGCGCCTGAACGCGGCCGAGCTCGACATCTTCGTCGGGCCCGACTTCCTGATCACGCTGCCGAACCTGCCGATCCCCCCGGTGGAGTACCTGTTCGAGCGCTGCCGCTCCTCGGAGGAGGTCAGGAAGAACCTGCTCTCGCAGGGATCCGGCTACCTGCTCTACAAGATCGTCGACGACGCCTTCGACTACTGCTTCCCGATGCTCCGCAAGATGGGCAACAAGCTCGAGCGGATCGAGGAGGAGATCTTCGAGGGCCGCGGCGAGGAGATCGTGCGCGACATCTCCAACGCCAAGCAGGAGATCATCAACTTCCGCAAGATCATCCGGCCGCAGCGGGCCGTGCTGCGCGACCTCGAGCGCACCAAGCAGCGCTACATCGCCGACGACCTCGAGATCTACTTCGACGACATCAACGACGCCTCCGAGCGGATCTGGGACATGCTCGAGAACTACAAGGAGGTCGTGGAGGCGCTCGAGGACACGAACGAGTCGGTGATCTCCCACCGCGTGAACGAGGTGCTGAAGGTCCTCACCGCGTTCAGCGTCGTGATCCTCCCGCTCACGCTGCTCGCCAGCATGTTCGGGATGAACGTGGACTTCCCGTTCCACACCGGCGTCGGGAGCGTTCTGGGTGATCGTCGGCGGGATGGTCGTGATGCTGCGCGGCGATGGTCGCCTACTTCCGCCGCCGCGGATTCCTGTAGAACGCCGTCCGTGGTCGACCCCTCCATCTTCAAGGCGTACGACGTCCGCGGCACCTATCCGGACCAGATGGACGAGGACGTGGCCTACCGCATCGGGCGGGCCTTCGCGCGCGTGCTCGGCCAGCTGGAGGACAAGCCCGTGACGGACCTGCGCGTGGCGCTGGGGCGCGACATGCGGCTCTCCGCCCCGGCCATGGCCGCCCGCTACGCCCAGGGACTCGTGGACGAGGGCGTGGACGTGCTCGACATCGGGATGGCCGGCACGGAGATGGTCTACTGGACCGTCGGCTCGCGCGACCTCGACGGCGGACTGATGTGCACCGCCTCGCACAACCCCAAGGCGTACACCGGCGCGAAGCTCGTGCGCCGCGGCGCGCTGGCGCTCTCCGGGGACTCCGGCATCGGCGAGCTGCGCGACCTCGTGGCCGAGGGCGAGCCCGGGCCGCCCGCCGACGGCGCGGCCATCGTGCACACCGAGGACGTGAGCGAGCCGTTCCGGTCGGCCGCGCTCGACTACATCGACGCCGGCGCGATCGCGCCGCTCAAGGTGGTGCTCGACGGCGGCAACGGCATGGCCGGGCCGATGGTCGGGCCGCTGCTCGATCTCTTCCCGATCGAGCAGGTGCAGACCTACTGGACGCCCGACGGCGAGTTCCCCGACCACGAGCCCAACCCGCTGCTCGAGGAGAACCGCCGCTTCATCATCGACAAGGTGCGCGGCGAGGGCGCCGACCTCGGCATCGCCTGGGACGGCGACGCCGACCGCTGCTTCTTCATCGACGACACCGGCGAGTTCGTGGACGGCGACTTCCTGACCGCGCTGCTGGCCGAGTCGCTCCTGCGCAAGGAGCCGGGCGCCACGGTGCTCTACGACGTGCGCGCCTCGCGCGCCGTGCCCGACCTGGTGGCCGAGCGCGGCGGCACCGCGCTCGTGAACCGCGTGGGCCACGCCTTCTTCAAGACCCGCATGCGCGAGACCGGCGCCGTGTTCGGCGGCGAGGTGTCCGGCCACTACTACTTCCGCGACTTCTACTGCGCCGACTCCGGCACGCTGCCGGCGCTGCTCGTGCTCGAGCTGCTGTCCAAGGAGGGCAAGTCGCTCAGCGAGCTGCTGCGCCCGTTGCGCGAGCGCTACTTCATCTCCGGGGAGATCAACACCGAGGTCGAGGATCAGGACGCCAAGATGCGGGAGATCGAGGAGACCTACTCGAGCGGCGAGGTGAGCTGGCTCGACGGCGTGTCGGTGGACTTCGAGGACTGGCACTTCAACGTGCGCCCGTCCAACACCGAGCCGCTCCTGCGGCTCAACCTCGAGTCGCTCGTGTCCCCGGAGCACATGGCCGAGAAGCGCGACGAGGTGCTCGCGCTCATCCGCGGCTAGCGCGCGCTGGATCGCCTCGAAGCAGCCCGGCCGCCGTGGCGTCGGCCGAGTAGCGGTCGGCGCAGTCCGCCGCGATGGCCCGCGGCGCCGGTCGAGCCAGCGCCCTCGCGGTCCGCGGCGAACGCGCACCAGCGCCTCGGCCAGCGCCGCGGGCGAGTCCGAGTCCACGACCGCGCAGTTCACGCCATCGCGCGCCGCCTCCACCTCCGGCGCCATGCGGCTCGTCGCGCGCCGACGATCATCGGCACGCCGAAGCTGAGGCTCTGGACTATCGAAAGGCCCACGTACCCGGGCGAGACGCTCGCGATCGCCGACGCGAAGAGCCCGCGAAGCCGCTCGTAGTCGGCGACCTGCGCCGAGGAACTGCACCGGACCGCGTCTCCGCCGGCGCCGCGCTGACTCGCTCGAGCTCGGCCCGCAGGGGCCCGTCGCCCACGAACATCAGCCGTCGTCCCGAGGCAGGTCGGGCCTGGCCATGAGGAAGGCGTCGAGGAGCAGGCGCGGCTTCTTGCGTGTCGATCGAGGCGCCCGGAGTAGATGAAGGTGCCGGGCGGCCCGGCGGCATTGTCGGGCGGCGCGATCAGCGCAGCCGGTAGAGCGCGTTCGGCGCGGCCAGCACACGCTGGCGCCCGGGTGCAGCTCGAGCAGCTGCCGGCGCTCGGTCTCCGTGTAGACCACGACCACGTCGGCGAGTCGGCGCATCAGGCCGCGAAGCGCGATCCGTGCGAGCGCCGCGGCCGGCGCGGGGAAAGCGTGGCCCCAGAGGACCGTGGGGCGCCCCAGCGCCTTGCGCGCCGAGCATCGCCGCCCAGGACGACAGGATTCTCGGATTCAGCTCGAGCACCGCCACATCGGCGCGCACCAGCGTCCGCCAGCAGCCGGCCTGCCACAGCAGCCGCCTGCCGAGCAGGTAGCGGTTGGCGACCGGTCACGAGTGCCCGCCCGAGATCCACTCGGTGCGCGACGTGGGCTCGAAGTCCGCCTCGCCGGCGAACACGCGCAGATCGCCGTCGAGGAGCTCGATGAGGATCTCGAGCACGGGCTGGCGGTAGCTCCCGATCGCCGGCCGGAGCGAGGGCCACCCGCAGCGTGGCGCTCACGTGGCCGCTGCGACCCGGGCCAGGCCGGCGTCGGCGCGAGCCGGGACCGTCGGCGCGAGCGGCGGCCGCCGAGCGCTGCTGAGCCGCGCAGCGCAATCACCAGCGCCACCGAGATCCACCCGTAGCGCTGGAACAGGGTTGGCTGCGCCTGAGCGAACAGCAGGAACGCCAGCACAGCGGCGAACAGGGCCTGGGCCGTGGCCCGCTCCTCCCGGTCTGCGCGCCGCGAGCATCGCCTTCCAGCCCGCCGCCAGGGCGGACCCCGCCACCAGCAGCACGCCGATCAGGCCGAACAGCCCGGCCTGGTACCAGGCGGCGAGGAACAGGTTGTGCACGGCCAGCCCGGTGGGCGTGTCCGCGCCCTCGCGTGCGAGCCCCACCCCCACCAGCGGCGAGGACTGGATCGTGTCCCACGCCGCCTCGTAGGAGTCGATTCGCGTCTGAAGAGTCGCGTCGGCCGTGCCCGAGTTCGAGCTGGCGGTGCCGAAGCGCTCGAGCGGCGACTCGCAGTAGCGGTTGTTGCCCGCCGCGAACGTGGAGAGCACCAGCACCGCCGCCGCGAGCGGCACGAGCACGCGGATCGGCGGCTGGCGAGCGCCAGCCACACCGCGCCGGCGCCACGCCACCGCCACGGCGCCGCTGACCGAGCTGGACAGCAGGATGCCCGCCACGATCAGCAGGAGCGCACCGATGCGACGCGGCGCGCCCGGCCAGCGTCCTGGCCTCGCGTCACCAGCATCGCCGCGGGGAGGGCGGCAACCGCACAGAGGCCACCGAGGTCGTTCACCTGGTAGACGAAGCCGCTCACACGCCCGAAGTGCACGTCCCCGCCCGGGATGACGTCACCGAAGAGCGTCTGGACGATCGCGCCGGCACCACCGAGCGCCGCCGAGCCCACCCAGCACGCCATCGCCACTCGGAGGTGCGCCGGCTTCGTGAGGAGCACGGTTCCGAGCGCAGAACCAGATGAGCGTCAAGTAGACGACGCGTGCCACCACGGTCACCGACTCGAACGGGGACTCGGCTGAGAAGGACGACAGAAGGCCGCCCACGCCGAACAGAACGACGCCGATGAAGAGCAGCCGAGCCCATGAACACGGGCACCTGGCGCCGCCCCGCGACCATGGCCAGGGCCGCGAGTCCCAGGGCGCCGAAGAAGAGCAGGTCCGAGACGGTGACCCCGGCTGCCGGGCGCAGGACGAGGAAGCCCACCATCACACAGCCCGCGTAGTAGAAGGCGCGCGCCAGGGCCAGGTCGCGGTCCTCCGCCCGGGTGGCTCATCGGCCGGAGCCACGTCCTCCTCGACCGGTGTAGCGCGCAGCCGGCGCCGCATGGCCACGAGGGCGAGGCCCGAGCAGGCGATGACCGCGCCCGCGGCAGCCGCTACCGGCCAGAGCACCACGGCGGCCACGGCCACCGCGTCCACGGCCAGGGCCACGACCGCGACACGCCACAGCGACCAGTCCCGCAGCGGCGCTCCGAAGGCGGGCCGCCGTACCCGTGGCCCGCGGCTCGGCTCTGGCACCAGCGGCTCGGGCACGACCGGCTCAGCCTCCTCCGGCGCCTCAGCCGGGTGCTCGGACCGGCGGGTGGCGAACAGAATTCCCACCAGCATCACCACCAGGCTCGTGACGCCGGCGATGACGAGCGCGAACGCCACGCCCTCGACGCCCCAGAGCGGCTGATGCACAGCGGCAGCGCGGGCGCGAGCGTGAGCAGCGACACCACTTCGGCCACGGTGCCGAGCGTGGGAAGCCCGAGGCCGCGCGCGCCGTCGGCGAGGATCCGGCGCGCGGCGATGAGCAGCGCGCTCACCAGGAGGATGCGGACGATCGGCACCGAGTCCTTGAAGGCCGTCGCCGAAGAAGAACGGCACGAGCACGCCCGGCGGTCACCTCGAGCGCCACCACCACCGCCAGGCAGACGGCCACCGTGATCATGAAGAACCGCCAGAGCTTCCGCCGGGCCACGGCGGGGTCCTCTGCACCGCCACGTGTGGGTAGGCGACCACCCCAAGGCTGTTCGCGATGGACCGCGGGAGGTTCGTGAATGCCAGCGCCACCGAGTAGAGGCCGAGGGCCACGGGGGTCAGGAACAGCCCGACCACGGCCTGGTCAACGCGGTAGTACTCGATCGGGGAGTTGGCTCCGAGCAGCCCCTTGGCCCCGAACGCGACCATTCCGCGGATCCTGGGCGCCCGCTCGGGAAGCACCTCCGCCCAGATGCCGCAGCGCGACCATCAGGGTCAGCGCGCCGAGCAACACGTTCGCCCCCGCCCAGACGACGGCGACCTCGCCGAGCCAATCCAGGTCCAGCACCAGCAGCACCACGACGCCGGCGGCGTAGATCACGATCGGGGCGCCTGGCGCAGCACGTTGAATGCCAGGAAACGGCCCTTCCCCTGAAGCGTGCGCCAGCCCGTAGTCCTGCGCCAGCGCGGCCGGCACGAGCACCAGGTGTCACAGCGCGGCGCCGAGCACGTACTCGGGTCGTTCTCCAGCAGCGCCCAGAGGACGACCGTGTGCAGACCCGCCAGCAGCGCCGCACTGGAACAGCACGAGCGGCCGACAGCTTGGCCCAGATCCCCGCGGTGGCGGAGCGGTCGCGCGCCACGTAGTAGGTCACCGCCAGCGGGATCCCGAGTCCGCCGAGCTTCGCCACGATCAGCAGGACGAGGACAAGCAGCGCGAGGTAGCCGCGGTCCTCGGGGCCGAGCAGCCGCGCCGCGATCACGCCGCTGACCACGATCACCGCCTGACCCACGAAGCCCGACAGGAGCGTCCCGAGCTCGCCCGCCGCACGGGCGATGCGCCGGCCCGGCCGAGCCGCTGTCGCAGGGCTTCGGAGGGGTGTGCCATCGGCCGGCGGCGCCGGTTCAGCTGACCGCTGCCCGGTCCTGGCCCCGCCAGCGGGTCCGCACGGTAGTAACGGCGCCAGCGATCCGAGCCGTCGCGCTCGGCGTCCGTGACGGCCACGCCGATCGCGGGAACCGGGATGTCCTGCAGGCGCCGGCGGAGCTCCTGAGCAGGCCCTCGCGATGGACGCCGCCAAGCCGCGTGACCACGAGCACGCGCGTCCGCCTTGCGGCGAGCGCGATTCCGTCGCCGCCCTGCACCAGCGGCGGCGCGTCGAGGATCACGATCTCCACGCGCACGCGCAGGGAGGCCAGGACGTCCGGTCAGGGTCGGCAGCGCGATCAGGTCGCTGGGGTGCGACGGGCTGCGCCCGCGGGCAGCACGGCGAGGCGCCCACTCCCGGGTCGCCGCCGTTGCGCGCGCGCGGCGTCCGACGATCGCTGCCCGGAGTCGGCGCGCACCAGCGCCGCGTCCACGCTCGGCGCGGCCGAGCAGCACGTCGGCCAGCCCCACCCGGCTCTTGAACCCGAACATGCGGTGCAGCGCGGGCCGCCACATGTCGAGCTCGACCAGCGCCGTGCGGTGGCCCGCGCGGGCCAGCGCGAGCGCGAGATTGGCCGGCGGTGGTGGTCTTGCCCTCCCCCTCCACCGCGCTGGTGACCAGGATCACCTGCGCGCGACGCTCCGCGTTGACCATCTGGAGCCGGTACATGAGCGTTCGGTAGCCGTCCGCCTCCGGGCCGTCCGGCTCGTGCACGAGCGGGAGCCGGCTGGCTCCGCGGCGCTTCATCGTCCGCCCGGGCAGCCGCGCCAGGAGGGGAAGTCCCACCAGCTCCGCCGCCTCGTCGGCCGAGCGCACGCGCCGATCGAAGAGGTCCCTCGAGAATGCGAGGGCCACCCCGAGCACCAGGCCGAGCACGAGCCCGATTGCCGTGTTCCGGACGGGTCGCGGCTGCACCTTCTCCGCTTCGTCCGCTCTGCGCACGCGGTCACGTCGGCGCCCTGGAGCGCGGCCACGGTCTCGAGCCGGCGAAGCGTGCCGCGAGCTGCTCGGCCAGCTGCCCGCCCGTCGCTCCGGGCCCAGGTTGTCCAAGCGGCGCTGCACGTCGTTCCGCGCCTCGGCGATCGATGCCGCTCCCAGGCGGGCGCCGGTAGCTCACGTACTCCGATGCGTAGGCATCCGCCAGCTCGCCGAGCCCGAGCCGGAGACGGGTCCTCGACCTTGAAGGTCAGGATGTCGGAACCCGAGCGCGCCTCCACGCTCGGTCCTGTCCAGCAGCTCCTCCGGGGTCTGCCCGTCGGCGCCCACCTCGCGGAGGACGCGGGCGGCCAGCTCAGGGGTCCGCGCCACTCCGCCTGGGTCGAGGCGTCGCGGTCGAGCTCGTCGGCGCTGCGCCTGCCGGCCACGTGCCCCGATCGCCTGCGCGGTCGCGTCCTCGGTGTTGAGGAGCACCTGCGCCTCGCCCTGGTAACAGCTCGCTCCTGCGTGAGCGTGAAGGCGAGAACGGCGAGCGGAACGAGGACCGCCGCCTGAAGGACGATCCATTTGCGCCGGCGCAGTATCTGTGATGTAGTCACCGAGTGTCGACGTATCGCTGATATCTCCCGCCCCCAGCGGGTACCGAAACGAAGGACCTCCCATTCTGTCAGGAGTCCGGGCCTCCGGACGGAGTACCGATCTGCTCCGCCAACCTCTGTCAGCAGGCTCGGATCTTCTGTCAGGTGCCGAAAGTCGTGGTCAACAGGACGCCGCCCGAGCAACCCGGGATCCTGATCGTCGCCAGCCGCGACCCCGGCGGGCCCCGCACCGGCCGCAAGGCCGTCATCGCGACGATCATCCGCTCGCTCCAGGCGCTCGGTTACCCGCTGGAGGTGGCCGTGGTGGCCCGAAAGGACGCCCGAGGGCCTGCCTCCGCGACGCAGGGCATGCACGCGTGCACAGGATCCCGCTTGCCGGCCCGCTGCAGATCGCCACGCAACCTCGTGGGCTTCGCGCGCGGGCGCATGAGCCTGAACGAGTGCCTCTTCTTCTCCCAGCGCGGAGCCGAGAAGGTCCGGGCGATCGCGGCCGTCGACGGGCTGCGAGCTCGTGGTGGCGGACATGATCCGCACGGTGCCGCTCGCCCGCGCCACCGGGCTCCCGCATGATCGTCGACCTCGACGACCTCCTCTCCGAGCGCTACCGCTGGCTGCTGCGTCCAGGGAGGCGACAACGCCACCATCCTCGGCTACTACGCGCACCAGCTGCCGCCGTTCCTCTCCAAGCCGGCGGGCTGGCTCGCCGCGCGGCTCGCTCAGCCTCGAGGCGCGCACGCTCGACAGGCGCGAGCTGGAGGTGGCGCGCGAGGCGATGCCGTCTCGCTGGTGGCCGCGGCGAGGCCGACCCGGCTGGAGGAGCGCGCCGGGTGTGCCGGTGGCGTGCCTGCCCATGGCGATCCCGCGTGCCCGAGCCGTCCGGCGGACGTGCGCGCCAGCGACCCTCGTCGATCGTTTTCGTCGGCGGCCTCGACTACTTCCCGAACGAGGTGGCGGTGCGCTGGTTCGCGTCCGAGGTCGCGAGTCGCCTGGGCGTGCCGCCGCGCTTCCGGCTGTCCGTCGTGGGGCCGTGCCCCGAGGGGTGCGCCGAAGCTCGAGTCATCCTGCGATCAGGTTCCTGGGCTACGTGGACGACGTGGGCGCCGAGCTCTCGCGCCACCGCGCGTTCGTGGCGCCGATGGTCGAGGGCACCGGCGTGAAGACCAAGGTGCTCGAGGCCATGGCCGCGGGGCTGCCCGTCGTGACCACCTCGGCCGGGGTGCGCGGCCTGGCAATCGAGGACGGCGTGCACTGCCTGATGGCGGACACCGGCGAGGAGTTTCGTGGAGTGCCTCGAGCAGCTTGCCCTCGACCCCGAGCTGGCCGCGAGGATCGGCGCCGCCGGCCGCGCGTACGTGCGGGAGTTCTTCTCGCCCGAGCGTGATCGTCAGGCGCGGTGGGCGCAGTCTGCTGGCCACCGTGCGAAACCAGGCCGACGCGGCACTCCCGGTGAGCGCGGAGCGCCTCCTCCGGCGGACGACTCGGAACACCGCTCGGCCGGGCCGCTTCGAGCGCGTTCGAAACCGGGCCGTAGGAGTGTCGGAGGACGGGCTGGAGCGCAAGCCCCTCGGCGGCACGGGGCTGATGGTCTCCGCGCTCGGGATGGGCTGCGCGAAGCTCGGGGCCTTCTGGCAGGGCCGGTCGCCGGCGGAGGGCCGCCGAGCGATCGACGCGGCCAGGCACGCGGGGATCAACCTCTTCGACACCGCCGATTGCTACGCACGCGGGATCAGCGAGCGGATGTTGGGAAGGGCGTTCCGAGGCGAGTCCGGCGAGCTGGTGCTCTGCACCAAGGTGGGACTGTTGAAGACCCCGCTCGCGGTCGCGTCCGCGCGGCGGTCCGGAGCGCGCGGCCACGAAGCCGGCCTCGGAGGCCTCGCGCGCGGCGGCAGCGCCGCTGGTTGCTACGCCCCGCGCTACCTGACCGTGGCCCTCGAGCGCAGCCTCCGCCGGCTCGGCCGCGACCGGGTTGAGCTGCTCCTCCTTCACGCGCCGCCGCTCGACATCCTCGAGCGCCAGGAGTTCCTCCCCGCGCTCGAGGCGCTCGTGCTCGCCGGCAAGGTGGGCCACTTCGGCGTGTCCTGCGCGACCCCGGACGAGGCCGACGCGGCACTCCTGGTGCCCGGCATCGCCTGCCTTCAGATCCCCTACAGCGCCGCGCGGCGTACGGTGCTGGGCCATGTGGGGCCACGCGCCGCCGAGCAGGGAGTGGGAATCATGGGCGCGGGTCCGTTCGACGACTCGGGCCTGCTGGGCCAGGACGCCAATCGCGCCGGGGAGCTGCTCCGGTTCGCGCTCGCGGCGCCCGGGGTGAGCTCCGTGCTCGCGGGCATGAGCCGGACCGAGCACGTGGAGGCCAACGTCGCGGCCGCCCTCGCCCCGTCACCGCCCGGACAGGCGTGATCCTCGACGGTCGCAAGGTCGAGCCTGGCGAGGTGCTCCGCGCCGACGTTTGCGTGATCGGCTCAGGCGCGGCCGGCGTGACCGCCGCCCTCGAGCTCGCGCGCCCCGGCCTCGAGGTGGTGCTCCTCGAGTCGGGTGGCTCGCGGGCGGAGGACGAGAGCCAGGATGCGAGCCGCGGGGAGCTCGAGCCGGGCACCGACCACGATCCGCTCGAGCTGGTGCGCCAGCGCCGTTTGGGGGGCACGACCACCCAGTGGGGCGGTCGCTGCGCGCCGCTCCAGGCGATCGACTTCGAGCACCGCGACTGGATTCCGGGGAGCGGCTGGCCGATCGGCCCGGACACGCTGCACCCGTACTACGCCCGCGCCCACGAGTACTGCGACCTCGGTGCGTTCGAGTATCAGGACGCCGAGGCCCTGCCGATGGCCGAGCCGTTCGTGGTCGGCGACCGCCAGAGCCTCCTGGAGGACGGGCGGCTGTGGCGCTGGAGCCCGCCGGTGAACTTCTGGCGGCGCTACAGGGAGCGGCTCGACCTGGCGGCCAACGTGCGGGTGATCCATCACGCCACGGTCACACGGCTGGATCGCGACCCCGTGGGCGGCGCGGTGGAGCGTGCCGTGGTGGCGGGCGGCCCGGAGCGGCGCTTCGAGGTCGAGGCGCGCGCGTTCGTGGTCGCGGCCGGCGGGCTCGAGTCGGCCCGGCTGCTGCTCGCGTCGAACGAGCAGACCCCCGCGGGCATCGGTAACGAGCACGACCTCGTCGGGCGCTTCTACATGACGCATCCGGTGGCCGAGGTGGGCCGGGTGGAGCTCGACGGACCGGGCCAAGGCGGCCGACGCCGGCGGCTTCCTCCTCACGCGCGACTCCGTGTACTGCCGCCGCATCCTCAGGATCGGGGACGACGCTCAGCGCGAGCACGGGCTGCTCAACCTGGCGCTGGCGCTGTGGTATCCCGAGCCCGGCGACCCCACCCACTCCGACGCCCTCCTGTCCACATTCGCCCTCGTCCGGGCCGGGATGGCCCGCGGGCGCGTGGACTGGAAGTCCAAGGGCATCCACCGCCGCTACGGCGAGATCGAGAACGTGCCGCGCCATGTGGCCAACGTGGCCCGCGGGCTTCCGGCCGTGGGCAGCTACGGCGCGATGTGGGCGCGCCGGCGGTGGCTCTCCAAGCGCACCCTCCCCTCCTTCATGACGAGCCCGCGGTCGGGCTCGATGCGGCTGCGCTTCGACGCCGAGCAGTCGCCCGAGTCGGAGAACCGCGTGACGCTCTCGCGCGAGCGCGACGTCCACGGGGTGCCGCGGCTGTCGCTCTCCTACCGGGTGAGCAGCTCGGATCGGGCGCGCATCGGCGCGCGGGCTCACGATCGTGGGCGCGGAGCTCGAGCGGCTCGGCGCGGGCACCGTGGAGCTGCCGTCCGAGGAGGAGGCGCTGGCCGACGTGAAGCTGGGCGACGGCACGCACCAGCTCGGGCTCACGCGGATGGCGGACGCCCCGGGACGCGGGGTGGTGGACGAGCACTGCCGCGTGCACGGCGCGCCGAACCTCGTGGTGGCGAGTAGCTCGGTGTTCCCCACCTCCGGGGCGGTGGGCCCGACCCTCACGATCGTGGCGCTCGCCATCCGCGCCGCCGAGGAGCTCGCACGCGACTCTCCGCGCGCCCGGCGATGAGCGTGGACCTTCGGCCCGAACCGGACGAGTCACCGTGAGCGACGATCCCTACGCCCCCGCGGCCGCCGCCGGGATCCACCGGCTGGCGATTCCCACCCCGTTCGCGGTTGGGCGCGTGAACGTCTACCTGATCGAGGACGACCCGCTGACCCTGGTGGATGCGGGCCCCAACTCGGGCACCTCATTCGACGTGCTCCAGCGCGGGATCGCGGATCTCGGCCATGCCCTCGAGGACATCGAGCTGGTGGTGCTGACCCACCAGCACATCGATCACCTCGGGCTCGTGTCGCTCGTGGCCGCCCACTCGGGTGCCGAGGTGGCCGTGATCGACTCCGCGGTGCCCTTCGTGGAGAACTTCTCGGTGGAGTCCCAGGCCGAGGACGACTTCGCGCGGGACGTGATGCTCCGTCACGGCATCGGCGAGGACGTGACCTCCGCGCTCCAGTCCGTGTCGCGGGCCTTCCGCGCGTGGGGGGCGCGCGTGGAGGTCACGCGGGCGCTTCACGACGGCGGCCGGATCGAGCTGCGTGATCGCACGTTCGAGGTGGCGTTCCGTCCGGGGCACAGCCCGAGCGACACGGTGTTCTTCGATCGCGAGCGCGGCCACCTGATCGCCGGGGACCACCTGCTCGCCCACATCTCCTCCAATCCCCTCATCACCCGCAAGCTGGACGGGTCCGGGGAGCGCTCGCGGGCGCTCATCGCCTACCTCGACTCGCTGCGCCAGACCCGCGAGATGGACCTGGAGCTGGTGCTGCCCGGCCACGGCGACCCGATCGTGGACCACCGGCCGCTGATCGACCAGCGCTTCGCGATGCACGCCCGGCGCGCGGACAAGATCCACCGCCTGGTGGTCGAGCGCCCGCGGACCGCCCACGAGGTGGCCCAGGCGCTCTGGGGGAACATCGCGGTCACCCAGGCCTTTCTCACGCTGTCCGAGGTGCTCGGCCACATGGATCTCCTGATGGCCGAGGGTCGCGTGCGCGAGCACGAGCGCGACGGCGTGGTGGTCTTCGAGCCGGCCGGCTGACCGGCCCCCGCTCCCCCCCGAAGGCACCCCGACTATCGGCGAGGAAGAAATGGCGTCCCCCGTGCGTTAGTCGAGCGCGGGGGAGTTCCACTTCGCCGCGCTCACACCTCATCCAAGGGAGATAGCCGCCATGAAGAAGATGGTGATAGTCGCTGATAGCTCGTTCGTCATTGAGACAATTCGCCTGGCTCTGCGCAGCGCCGCGGGCCTGAACCTGATCGGGAAGGTCGACGGTCGCGCCCCCGTGCGCCGGCCGATCGCCGAGTCGCAGCCGGAGATCGTGCTGGTCGACGAGATGCAGAGCTCCGAGCACGCGCTCGAGCGCATCCGCGAGTGCCGCGAGGAGGCGCCCTCGAGCGTGATCCTGCTGCTCACGATGCGCATGGAGGACCAGTGGATCTCAGAGGCGCTGGCCGCCGGTGCGGACGCCTGCCTCTCGAAGTCGGCCCACCTCCCGAGCCTCGGCACGCTCATCCGCGAGATCGTGGCCCGGAACATCGTCACGGCGCTGCCGCTGGCGCTGGCCGAGGGCAAGCTGCCCCTGGGCGCGGGCGACGACCTCACCGCTCGCGAGCGGGAGATCCTCGGCCTCGTGTCCGACGGGCTCACCAACGCCCGTATCGGCCGAGAGCTGTGGGTGACCGAGCAGACGGTCAAGTTCCACCTCTCGAACATCTACCGCAAGCTCGGTGTGTCGAACCGCACCGAAGCGAGCCGGTACGCCTACACGCACGGCCTGCTCCGCCGCGTGGCCACGCCCGCCGCGGCGTCGGCCGCAACCGACGCCGACCTGGCGTCGGTGAGCGAGCTGCGCCCGGTCAGCGCCGCCGGCGCCGCCTGAGCCGCAATCTCAACCGAATCACGCAAGGGGCGGGCCGCCGGGGCCCGCCCTTTGTGCGTTCTGGGGGCGAACGGGTGTTCGTCCGACGCCGTTGATGTGGTTGTCGTGCGTGACGCCCGTCGTCGAGCTCATCTACACCCGACGTGACTTCTTCGGGAAGGGCTCGGGGTGCGGCGGGTATTTCGCCCGGATCGCCGGGTTCGGCGAGCAGGGCAGGGGCGCCGAGGTGGAAGAGGCGCTCGAGGACCTGTACGACCGACTGCGAGAAGCGGTTGTCGCCCGGGACACCAAAGCGTACGGCGAGCCTGGAGTGATCGGTTGGGCTCGAGACGAGCTGCGCACGAGCACCCTCGCCGACGCGATCCGGCGCCAGGCATGTGAGCCCGTGCTCGCCGATGGCGACGACCCGCGCTCGTGATCGGCCGCCTTCGAGTTCAATCGCCCGAGGCGTTTACTGCGGCTGGGTAGGGGAGGCTGTTGTGCTGTGGGCGTCCCGTCACATCCGTGTGGTCGGGCGTGATCCGGCCGAATCGCTGTGTCATCTAGGTGCCCATATAGGGCCTCTAACTGACGCGGCGGCCTAGGGGCCCGAAGGGCACACGGGCCGAGTGCGCCAAGAGGGCACGGCCGCGTGACGGGACGGGCACGAAGGAGCCGCTGGCCTGCCGGCCCACCGCATCCCCACCCAGCCGCGGTTTAGACGCTCCGGAGTCGGTGCCGCTGCAGTGCATTGGTGTCGCACCACGACACTTATCCACTGCAGCAATTCAGTGGGCACCGGCGACTGCCCGGCAGTCGGACCCGGTGTCTACAGCCGAACGAGGTTCGGCGCTGCGCGCTTCTGCGTGACGCCGCGGAAGTCCACCACGAGGGGGGCTGCCAGCACGGCGTCGAGGTCCAGGCCGGGATGGGCCGTGACGATCACGGCCACGTCGCAGCCGGCAAGGGCGTCCGTCAGGGGGCACGACGAGAGGCCGAGCTCGGCCACCTCGCGCACGTAGTCGTCGTGGTAGACGAGCTCCGCGCCCTGCTCGGCGAGCAGGCGCATGATCTTCAGAGCGGGCGATTCGCGCATGTCCCCCACTCCGGCCTTGTAGGACACGCCGAGGATCGCCACCCGCGAGCCGCGAACTGGCTTGCTGTGGCCGTTGAGGGCCCGGCTCACCTTGTCGGCGCAGAAGCGCGGCATGGCCTGGTTGACCTCGCCGGCGAGCTCGATGAAGTCCGTGGTGCAGCCGAACTCGCGGGCGCGCCAGGCCAGGTAGAAGGGATCCACCGGCAGGCAGTGGCCGCCCATGCCCGGACCGGGCTCGAAGCGCATGAAGCCGTAGGGCTTGGTGCTGGCGGCCTCCACGACCTCCCAGACGTCGATGTCCATGCGGTCGCAGAGCATCGCGAGCTCGTTGACGAGCGCGATGTTGACCGAGCGGAAGACGTTCTCGAGCAGCTTGGTGAGCTCGGCCACCTCGGGGGTGGACACACGCACCACTTCGTCGCAGACCGTGGCGTAGAGCTCGGCGGCGCGCTCGAGGCAGGTGTCCGTGAGCCCGCCGACGACCTTGGGCGTGGTGGCCATCGTGTGGTCGGTGCGGCCCGGGTCGATGCGCTCGGGCGAGAAGGCCACGTTGAAGTCGCGGCCCACGGCGAGGCCGGACTCCTCGAGCAGCGGCACGAGGCGCTCGCGAGTCGTGCCGGGGAAGGTGGTCGATTCCAGGATGACGAGCTGACCGCGCTGGAGGATCCTCGCCACGCCGGAGGCGGCGGCCAGGAGCGGTCCCAGGTCGGGCTCGCGGTTGCGCGTGAGCGGAGTGGGCACGCTGATGACCACGGCGTCGCAACGCGACAGCTCCGGGTAGCGCGCCGTGGGCAGGAAACGGTCCGAGATCCCGGCGAGGCGCTCCGGGCTGACGTCCTCCACGTGGCTCTCGCCGCGGAGGAGCCCGTTGATCTTGCGGACGTCGGTGTCGACGCCCACCACGCTGTGCCCGGCCTCGCAGAAAGCCACGGCCAGCGGCAGGCCCACGTACCCCATGCCCACGATTCCCACCTTCATCTTTCGAAGGTAGATCCGGCCCCCCTGAAACGGCCCGGCCGTTCGGTTAGTTGTCCCTGACCAGGGCCGGGGAGTCGGCGCCCGCGAGATACGGGCGTGCGCGGCCGCTGCCGTCCGCGGGGACCTGCCACAGGTCCTCGCCCACGCGGTAGAGCACGTGGGAGTCGTCGCGCCACTCCGCCTGGTCGTCCACGGCGCGCGCCTCGGCAAGGGCCGTCTCGCGGCCGCTGGCCAGATCCAGCACGTGATAGCGCCACGCCGCCGGCTGCCCGACCCGCTTCTTGTAGACCACGCGCGTGCCGTCCGGCGAGAGCGACGGACACTCGGCGTTGCGCTGCAATGTGACCATCGAGCGCCGGCGGAGGTCGCCGCGGACCAGGTACGTCTCCCCTCCGCTCGCCAGCGTGGCGTAGAAGGAGTTGTGGTCGC
Organism: uncultured Thermoleophilaceae bacterium; assembly: GCA_963811055.1. GTDB lineage: Bacteria > Actinomycetota > Thermoleophilia > Solirubrobacterales > Thermoleophilaceae > JACVRW01. The sequence goes on along the minus strand of CAWEPQ010000020.1, from coordinate 462,995 downwards.
GGGCGAAGGTCACGCCCCAGAAGTTGAAGTCGATCGATCTGAAGGCCCTGCCGTCGCGGCTGACGCGGAAGTCCTCCAGATCGGCGACCTTCTTCCCGGCCACCATGTCGATGATCGTGGCGCGGGTGGAGAACGTGCCCGGGTCGGCGTACGAATGACCCGTCACGAAGGCCGTGACGGCGCCCAGGCGGCCGTCGGGCGACACGCGCGCCCGGCTCGGCACACCGGGAAGCTCGAGCTGGTGCGTCGGAACGAGGTCGTTTCCGAGCACCCGGACCTTGACCGAGGCTCCCAGCGCCCCGGTGCGGGACAGGCAGAGGCCGTGGCCGGCGGCGTAGTACACGCGCTCGCATGCGGGAGCGGCGAAGGTGGGACGGCGCCCGGGTGCCCGGGTCCAGGCGAGCCGCCCGTAGCGGCCCGGCCGCGAGCGGTCGAGGCTGCGGTAGACCAGAGCGCCGCGGGTGGGCGTCTCGGTGGGAGCCGCGACACCGTCCCGACCCTGCTCGGCGCCGGGCCCGCGCGCGGCGCTAACGGCGATCGAGGCAGCGGCGATCGCCACGCAGACGAGCACCACGAGCCCGAACAGCAGCTTGCGGCGAGGACGGGTGGCGGTGGCCTCAGGCACCGGCCGCCATCTCCCTCCGGGGTATGAGCGCCGCTCCGCCGACGAGCAGGGCGGCCACAAGGGCGACTCCGAAACAGACGATCGCCTGCTCCATGCCGAGCGCCATCCAGAGCGCGCCGAAGATCACCGAGGCCAACAGCCGCGCGATGCTGGTGGCGGTGCCGAGCAGCGCCAGCGAGGTGCCGCGCAGGGCGGGCGGGGACAGGGCGCTGCCGAGCGCCATCAGCACGCCGTCCGTGGCCGCGTAGTAGACGCCGAGGAGCCCGAGCGACAGCGGCACCGTCCACCACCCGACCGTGGGCATGAGGATCACGCAATAGAGCAGCGCCAGCAGCGCGTAGCCGCCCACGAACACCCGGCCGCGCCCGATACGGTCGGCAAGCCGGCCCATGGGCACGGCGAGCAGCATGTACACGAGCGCCGTGCCCACGAACAGCAGCGGGAACACCGACGGCTCGAAGTCCACGCGCTTCTCGAGCGCCAGGTAGAGGAAGCCGTCGCTGAGCGTGGCCAGCCCGAGAACGCTGCCCACGAGGATCAGCCGCGCGAAGCCCGGCACCTGCAGCAGGCGCCCCGCCTCGGCAAGCGACGGTGGCGGAACGGACTCGCGCGTCGCGTCGTCCTCGCCCTGCCCGGGCCGGCCGTCCACGAACAGCACCAGCAGCGCCACGCCCACGATGGCCACGCAGAAGCTGACCATGAACACGGAGTCGAACGCCATCGGCGCCATGGCGAGCAGGCCAAAGGCCACAAGCGGACCCAGCATCGCCCCGGTCGTGTCGAGCGCGCGGTGCACGCCGAAGGCCGTGCCCAGGGTGGCGGGGCTGCTCGACAGCGAGATCATCGCGTCGCGCGGCGCCGTGCGGATGCCCTTGCCGGTGCGGTCGAGGAGCACCAGGGCCCCGATGGCGGAGAAGGCGCCTCCCGCGAGCACCAGTCCGAGCTTGCATACGGCCGACAGCCCGTAGCCCACGGTGGCCACCTCCTTGTGGCGGCGTGAGCGGTCGGCGGTGAAGCCGCTGACCAGACGGACGAGGGCCGAAGCGCCCTGGTAGACGCCGTCCACCAACCCGTACTGGAGCGGCGTGAAGCCGAGCGTGTAGACCAGGTAGAGCGGCAGGATCGTGGACACCATCTCGGCGGACACGTCGGTGAGCAGGCTCACGAGGCCGAGCAGGACGACCGTGCGGCTCACGCGCGGCGTCCTGCGCCCGCGGGCGAACAGCCGGCGGTGACCGGTGAGCAGCGCGGTGGAGTTCTCGACCTGGTACACGGGAAATTCCAGGCTACGTCGGCTTTCGCGCGCCGCTAGGGGAGCCCCCCGAAAGGTCAGGGTGTAGCTCTCCGGACGGGCGTTCCCGGTCGGCGCCCCGAGCATCAGCATCAGGGCATGGATAACGGTGCGCGGCCGAGCGGCCGACCGGTGCTGCTCGTCTGCTCCACCGGCGGGCACCTCTTGCAGTTGCTCGAGCTGCGTCCCGCATGGGAGAGCTTCCCGCGCACATGGGTCACGTTCGAGAAGTCCGACAGCGTCTCGCTCCTCCAGGGCGAGCGCGTGGTTCACGCCCACGGCCCCACCAACCGCAGCATCCCGAACCTCTTGCGCAACCTCCGCCTGGCCAACCGCGTCATGCGCACCCAGCGCCCCGCCGCCATCCTCACCACGGGTGCCGGGATCGCCGTGCCGTTCGCGTGGGTGGGCCGGCTCTGGGGCGTGCCCACCGTCTACGTGGAGAGCTTCACTCGCATCGACGAGCTCTCGCTCACCGCGCGCCTGATCTCGCCGATCGCGAGCCGCCTCTACGTCCAGTGGCCCGAGCTGGCCAAACACACGCCCCGGCTGCGCTTCGCGGGAAACCTGTTCCTCAAGTAGATGATCCTCGTCACGATCGGAACCAACGAGCAGCCCTTCGACCGCCTGGTGCGCGCGGCCGCGACTCTGGGCGGCCTCGAGTCCCTGGTGGTCCAGCACGGCTCCTCGCGCGTGCCTCACGGCCGCGGCGAGTGGGTGGACTTCGTCTCATTCGAGGAGCTGAGCTCCCGGATGGAGCAGGCCCGCGTGGTCGTGTGTCACGCCGGAGTGGGCTCCATCATGCTCGCCCGCAGGTGCGGCAAGCGCCCGATCGTGGTCCCGCGCCGGCTCCATCTGAACGAGGCGGTGGACGACCACCAGCTGCCGATCGCCCGTCGGCTGCACGCCAACGGCGTCGTGACTCTTCTGGAGGACGTGAATCGGCTGGCGGACGCGATCAACGCGGTGGGCGCCGACGCGCCTGCGCCACCGCTGGTGGACGACTCCGAGCACCGCAACCTGGCCGGCGACCTGCGCGAGTACCTGGAAGGTCTGGTGGCCGCGTGAACTGGGCTCGCCTGTTCGGCCTCGACAAGCCCAACGTCAAGGCGCTCGCCCAGGCGGGCGACACCGACGGCCTGGTGGAGGCGGCGCGCTACCGCGATGTGGTCCGGCGTGTGGACGGAAGGTCCTCCGATGCGGGCGCCGCCATCCGCGAGGCGGCGATCCTGGCCCTGCGCGACACAGAGGACGACCGCGCGGGGCAGACCCTCGTGAACGCCCTCGGCGATCCCGCCGACCGCGTGCGCTGCGCCGCGATCATGGCCCTCTACGAGCGCGGTGACGACGACGTGCTGTCACTCGCCGCCGCCCACCTCCGCGGCGAGGACGGACAGGCCCTCTCCACCGCCTTCCGTGCGCTGCTCGAGCTCCAGAAGCCCGGAAGCACCCACAAGCTGGTGTCGGCGATCGTCCACAGGGAGGACGAGCGGCCGATGAACGAGGTGGACGCCTCGATCGTGCGCGAGCTGCTGGATGCCGAGGGCGCCGGCGCCGGCGAGGTGGTCGATCTTCTGATCTCGGCTCTCGGCGACCCCCGGGAGGACGTGGCCGAACGCGCCGAGGACCTGCTCGAGCTCCTGGCTCCCGAGAGCGTCGAGCCGCTGGTGCTGGAGCTGGGCAGGGGGCTGGCCCCCGAGCGGGCCGCGTCCGTGCTCGGCCGGATCAAGGACGCCCGCGCGCTCGAGGGGCTCGTGGCCGCGCTACGGCATCCGAGCGCACAGGTGCGGATGGAGAGCTGCGTGGCGCTCGGCGAGCTGCGCGACCCCGCCGCCTCCGAGCCGCTGCTGGTGGCCACACGCGATCCCGAGCACATCGTGCGCGCCGGAGCCGGCGCCGCGCTGGATCGCATCGGCACCGCCGCCATCGCGGTGAGCGTGGCGTCGCTGCTGCGCCCGCTGCTCGAGAAGGCGCCCGCGGAGCTGGTGCGGGCGCTCGAGGCAGACGATCCGCCCCTTCTCGAGGTCGAGGCCAACGGCTCCGTCAACGGCCACGACGGTTTCCACTCCACCCTGCTGCGGCGCTTCGCCCGCTTCATCGACCGCATCGAGGACGCGCGCTCCGGCCCGCTCGAGCCACCGCACGCCGCCCGACCCGAGCATGTGACCGGACGGGCCATCTCCACGCACTCGGCCAACGCCCGGACGATCACGTTCCCCCGCGAGTTGGGCAAGGGCCACGCCACCCCCACCCGCGGCAAGGCCGCCATTCCGTGGCCCTCGAGCGCCGGCAAGAGCTCGGCGAGCCTGGGCGAGAACGGGCACGTGGACGAGGAGCCCGGTTCGTGAAGACCGTCCTGATCGTCGCCGACAGCTCGTTCATCGTCGAGACGATCCGGCTGTCGCTGCGCAGTGCGGTGGAGCTGCGAGTGGCCGGCAAGCTCGACGGCCGGGTGTCGGTCCGCCATCAGGTGAGGCTCCGCCAGCCGGACATCGTGCTCGTGGACGAGATGGACGCGAGCGGCAACGCGCTTCTGCGCGTCCGCGAGTGCCGCGAGGAGGCTCCCGACGCCACCGTCGTGGCGCTGACGATGCGGATGGACGACGCCTGGGTCGGCCAGGCCCTGGCCGCCGGAGCCAGTGCGTGCGTGTCGAAGTCGGCGCACCTGCCGAGCCTCGACATGATCATCCTCGAGATCGTGAACCGCAACGTGGTGGTGGCGCCGCCCTCCGCGTCCCTGAACGTCCACACGCTCAACGGGAAGGCGCCGCTGAGTGAACGGGAGCGGGAGATCGTCACGCTGGTGGCCGACGGCCTGACCAACGCGAGGATCGGCAAGCAGCTCTGCGTGACCGAGCAGACGGTCAAGTTCCACCTGTCGAACATCTACCGCAAGCTCGGCGTGACGAACCGGACCGAGGCCAGCCGCTACGTGCACCTCCACGTGCCCGGCCTGGCCAAGCGGATCGCGCCGCGACTCGTGCCCGAGTCGGCCGACGCCGCCGGCTCGACCTGACGCTCAGCCCCTGCGGGCGCGCAGCGCCGCCACCGCACGGGACACCGCGCGACCGGCCCCCGGCGCCCGGCGCGCCACCAGCAGCCGCAGCCGCTCCCCCGCCCCCAGCGAGTCGATCGATCGCCTCGCCAGCTCCGGCTGCGGCGGAGGCGGCGCCAGATCGACACCGGTGGGGCTGACGACGCCATAGGTCCCCGAGCCGCGGTCCTCGAAGCTCAGGCCGGACCCGGCCACCAGGTTCCTGGCGCTGCTGGACACCAGCACCTCCCCCGCTCCCGCGCGCTCCATCAGGCCGGCGCCGGCGTCGCGCGCGGTTCCCGCCGGCGCCTCGCCCGCGACCTCCAGCTCGCCGGCGTACACACCCGCCCGGAGCCCGGCGTCCGAGCTCACGATCGCGTGCGCACAGCGGATCGCCCGGACCGGTCCGTCGAAGGCGAGGAGCACGATCCCGTCGACTGGCGGCGTGCGGCGGCCGCCGAAGCGGATCACCTGCCGCTCCACCAGGTCGGCACTCAGGCCGTCGGGGAGGCACACGGCCGTGACGAAGGTCCGGTCCGGCCGCGGCGGCACCGGGGCGCCGGCCACCACCGACTCGATCTCGTCGACCACCGCGTGCATGTCGCCCCGCCACAGCGGGTGCATGTCTCCCGGCAGCTCCGCGAAGCGGGCACCCGGAATCCGCCCGGCCATCCAGCGCGCCACGCCCACCGGGAACGGGTCACCGGATCGGTGAACCACCACGGTCGGCGCCTGCACGGCGGCGAGCGCGGGCCGCACGTCCAGCCGCTGGGCCACCTCGACCATTCCGCGGGCCATGGCCGACGTGGCCGCTGCCCGCTCGAAGAAGCCGAGGTTCCAGGACTTCTTCTCGTCCGAGATCCAGCCCTCGCCCCAGTGCTCGACCACGCGGAACATCTCGGAGGTCAGCCGCTCCGCGGGCTCCTTCAGGTCGGCCGGCAGCTCCGGGTCGTAGCTGCCGCAGGGAAATGCCCCGTAGAGAGCCAGGGCGCGCGTGCGCTCCGGGTAGGTGGCCGCGAACAGCACGCTCATCAGGCTCCCCTCCGAGAGGCCGAGCAATGCCGCATGCTCGGACCCGGCGGCGTTCAGCACGGCGTTGACCTCGGCCATCCGGTCCTCGAGCGTGGGCACGTGGCCGATCGGGTCCGAGATGCCCGTGCCCGCCTTGTCGTAGACGATCAGGCGTGAGAACGACGCGAGCCGCCGGAACATCGCGGTGACCGAGGGCATGGCCCAGGACAGGTCGAGATGCGAGATGAAGCCCGGCACCACGAGCAGGTCCACCGGACCCTTGCCCACGACCTGGTAGGCGATCCTCACGCCGTCGTGCTTCGCGTAGCGCGTCCTCGGCCGCATGGGCGGCCTGGATCGTATTGCGGAGCTGCCTAGGGACCGGAGCCCGACACCGGCCGCGTCATGTCGGCCTGGAGCTCGGCCTGCGTCAGGGCGCGGTCGTACACCCGGATCTCGTCGAGCCGGCCCGCGAACCACTCGGACCAGATGTTGTTGCCCCCGAAGCGCAGCACGCCGGTGCTGTTCGGCAGCGTGCCGGTGAGGGCCCGCGAGCCCACCTGCACGCCGTTCAGCCACAGGCGCTGGGTGCTGCCGTCCCAGGTCATCGCCACGTGGGACCAGGCGTTGAGCGGCAGCGCCGCGGTTCCGTTCGTGAAGAGGTCCGCGCCCGAGTAGAGGTGGCCCGAGGGACGGTTGAGGTCGTTGTTCGCGTAGAGCGCGTACACGAGCTGGCCGGGCTGCTCCTTCAGCAGCGCCGTCCGCCAGATCGCGTTCAGCGCGGTCGGGTAGATCCAGGCCTCGAGCGTCGCGCGGTTGGTCAGGTCGAGCGACGCCGCGTCGGGCACGGTCACCCAGTCGTTCACACCGTCGAAGGTGAGCGCCGATCCGATCCTGCCCGCGGTGGTGCGCGTGGCGCCCGCGATCGTGCCGGTGTTGCCGCGGCCCGACGCGTCGGCGGTGGTGGCGCCGCTGGCCTCGTCGAAGCCCCAGGCGCCCACGGGTCCGGTGCCGGGCGGAGTCACCGGATTGACGGTGAACGTGACCGCCACCGTCTTCGGAGACCCGGTCGCGCCGGCCGCGGTCACCGTGACCGTGCCCGTGTACGTGCCGGCCGCCAGGCCGGCCGTGGCCACCGACACCGACAGGGCGCCAGCCCCGGTGCCGGACGCCGGCGTCACGTTCAGCCAGGTCTGGTTGTCAGACGCGGTCCAGTTGAGCGTCCCGCCGCCCGTGTTCGACACGCTCACCGTCTGCGCCGCCGGATTGGCGCCGCCCGCTGTGGCCGAGAACGACAGGCTCGCGGGAGCCACCGCCAGCACGGGCGTCGCCGGATTCACGGTCAGCGTGACGGCCACCGTCTTCGGAGACCCGGTCGCGCCGGCCGCGGTCACCGTGACCGTGCCCGTGTACGTGCCGGCCGCCAGGCCGGCGGTGTTGGTGGAGACCGAGAGCGCAGCCGCGCCGGTGCCGCTGACCGGCGACACGTTCAGCCAGGTCTGGTTGTCAGACGCGGTCCAGTTGAGCGTCCCGCCGCCGGTGTTCGACACGTTCACAGTCTGCGCCGCCGGACTCGCGCCACCAGCCGTCCCACTGAACGACAACGACGCGGGCGACACCGCCAACACGGGCGTAGCCGGATTCACCGTCAACGTCACGGCAACGGTCTTCGGCGATCCGGTGGCCCCCGCGGCGGTCACCGTGACCGTGCCCGTATAGGTCCCCGCCGCCAAACCAGCCGTGTTCACGGACACCGACAAAGCACCCGCGCCGGTCCCGCTCGCCGGCGACACGTTCAGCCAGGTCTGGTTGTCAGACGCCGTCCAGTTCAGCGTCCCGCCGCCGGTGTTCGACACGTTCACCGTCTGCGCCGCCGGACTCGCGCCACCAGCCGTCCCACTGAACGACAACGACGCAGGCGACACCGCCAACACAGGCGTAGCCGGATTCACCGTCAACGTCACGTCCACCGTCTTGGGAGAACCGGTGGCGCCGGCAGCGGTGATGGTGATCGGTGCGGTGTAGGTGCCCGGCGCAAGCCCCGCGATCGATGCGGTGGCGGTCACGGCCGCCGGCGCCGCGCCGCTGGCGGGGCTCACGGTGAGCCAGGAGGCGGACTCGGTGGCGGTGTAGCTGAGGCTGCCGCCGCCGGTGTTGGTCACGTCGAAGGTCTGCGCGGCCGGATTGGCTCCGCCCTGGGTGGCGGTGAAGGCCATGCTGGTCCGCGACACCGCCAGGGCAGGCTGCGGCGGCGGGGTTCCGGAGCACGTGACCGGCTTGGCCATGTCGCTCTGGAGCTCCGTCTGGGTGAGCGCGCGGTCGTAGATGCGGATCTCGTCGAGCTGTCCGCTGAACCACTCGGACCATACGCTGTTGCCCCCGAAGCGCAGCGCGCCGGCGCTGTTCACAAGTGTCCCGCTCACGGGCTGCGAGCCGACCTGAGCGCCGTTGATGAAGAGCCGCTGGGTGGTGCCGTCCCAGGTCATGGCCATGTGCGCCCAGGCGTTCAGGGCCAGCGGCGCCGTGCCGCTGGCGAAGAGATCGCCGCTCGTGTAGAGGTGACCGGAGGGCCGGCTGACGTCGTTGTTGGCATAGAGCGCATAGACCAGCTGCCCGGTCTGCTCCTTCAGGAGCGCGGTGCGCCATGCCGAGCCCAGGGCGGTGGGGTTGACCCACGCCTCGAGCGTGGCGCGGTTGGTCAGGTCGAGCGACGCGCTGTCGGCCACTGTAACCATGTCGTTCACGCCGTCGAAGCTCAGCGCCGAGCCGAACTTGCCCGTGGTGGTGCGCGTGGCTCCTGAGATCGTGCCGTTGTTGCCCCGACCCGACACGTCCGCGACGGTGGTGGGGCTGGTCTCGTCGAATCCCCAGGCGCCGACCAGGTTGGGGTCGGGCGCGCACACCAGCTCCGTGAAGTTCGCCCGGTAGGTGGCGGGCGTAGCGCTGCTGGGGGCCGTGACCGTGTGCGCCGCCGCGCCGCCGTCCGACCACGAGGTGAAGTCATAGGTCTTGCCGGCGAGCGTCTGCGGCGCTGGGGCTATCAGCCCGACCGTGGAGCCCTGGATCACCGTGCGCGTGAACGGTCCCGCCTGCTCCTCGCTTCCCACCGACAGCCGCAGGCCGGCGGGCTGCGTCTCGAAGGTCAGGTCGACGGTGCGCGGATCGAGCCGCCTGGTCACGGTGCTCGTGAGGCCGCCGTCGGTGGCGGTGAGCTTCAGCTCGAGGTAGGCCGGATACTCGTGGTTGGGCGCTGTGAACGAGCCGGACGCGCCCGTGAGGTTCTGCACCGTGTGCTCGTGGCAGCTCGTGGGCTGGAGCGCCGCGCAATGGTTGAGCACGACCGCCCAGGACAGGTCGGAGGCCGGCACCGCGCCGCCACCGGCCCTGGTGGCGGAGCCGGAGAACGAGATCACGTCGTTCACCCGCCAGGTGGTGCCCGCGGTGGGCGTGGCGATGGTCGCCGTGGGCGGGGTGCCGGCGGTGATCGTGAGCGAGTCGGTGCCTGACAGGCCGCCCGGGTCGGTCACGCGCAGGCGCACCGTGCGGGTGCCGCTGGTGGTGTAGTCGAAGCTGGGCTGCGCCGCGGTCGAGTCGTCGTAGGCACCGTCGCCGTCGAGGTCCCAGGCGTACGTGAGCGGGTCGTCGTCGGGATCCGTCGAGGTGGTGCCGTTGAAGTTCACATGAAGCGGGGTGGCGCCGCTTGTGGGGTTCGCGCTCGCGTGGGCGGTCGGGGCATGGTTGTTCGAGATCGCGTGAATGCGCTGGATCGAGCCGGTGTTGGCGTCCGCGTAGAAGAGGTCGCCGGCCGGCCCCACCTGGATGTCCACCGGCCCACCCGCGTCCTCGACGAACGGCTGACGGGTGGCCGGGTTGGGGATCCCGTTGGCGTCGGGGAACATCACCCAGATGCAGCTGCGCGAGTAGTCGGAGAAGAACAGCGCGCCGTTGTATTGGCTCGGGAACGTGCCGCCGTCGTAGAACTCCATGCCCGACAGCGACGAGCCGCCCGTGGGGCAGCTCTCCGTGGAGACCTTGGCCGCGTGGTTGTAGGTGTACAGCGGCGCGTGTGACCGCCGAGGCGCCGGCCGCGTACAGGTTCTCGCAGATGTTCACGTTCAGGTTGTCGTACGAGGTGTGGCGCCCCGTCCCCTCGTAACAGGGCCAGCCGAAGTTCTCGACCGGCGCGGCCGGACTCGGAAGGCGATCGATCTCCTCCCAGGTGTTCCAGCCCACGTCGCCGATGTAGATGTCGTTGGTACCCGGCCGGACCGTGAAGCGGTACGGGTTGCGCAGGCCGTGGGCCACGACCCGGCGCGTGTTCGGATCCGCGCTGGCCGCGTTCGGGTTGTCGGGCATCGCGGCGCCGGTATCCGGGTTCACGCGAATGATCGAGCCGTCCAGGGTCTGCGGATCCGAGGTGGTGCGCGCGTCCTGGCTGCGCAGGGCGCCGCCCTCCGCGGTGGGCGGGCTGATGGCGCCCCCGGGGGGATCCCCGCAGGGGTTGACGGGATTGCCCTCCTGCCCGTAGTCGGCGAACTCGAAGCTGGCGCCGTCGCCGGCGCCCGCATAGAGCGCGCCGTCGGCTCCGAACGTGAGCGTGCCGATCGAGTGGCTCGGATACTGCTGGCACCAGTCCTCGATCAGCACCTGCTCCGAGCCGCCGCTCAGCTTCGAGAGACGGCCGCTCACCACGCAGCCGTCCCCGTTGGCACCCGGCGGGGTGGGACAGTCGTCGCCCCACCTCGGCGCCGTGCCGCCGATCGCGGCGTCGTGCGTGTACAGCGCGTACACGAATGGCCGACCCGTGGTGAACTGCGGATCCAGGGCCAGGCCGAGCAGCCCGCGGTCCCAGATGTCGTGCACCTTGGTGCGGAGATCCGCGTAGACCGTGGCCGTGGGGTCGTTCAGGTCGTCGAAGACCTTGATCAGACCGGCCTTCTCCGCGACGAACACGCGGCCGTCGGCCGCGAAGCGAACGGCCATCGGCGCCTCCAGACCGGTGAGCGCGGCGGACTGCTCGAAGCCGCTCGGGGCGATGGCCGCGGCGGCGGCGAGCCCTACGTCCGGCAGGCCCTGGTCAGCCGGGTCGAAGACCGGTCTGAGCGCGCGCAGCTCGCGCTCAGGGCGAGCAGCAGCACGAGACATAGAAAGGCAACGCGCAGACGCGCTCGCCGCGACGAGACCACGAGACCGACCGTAAGCGCGCCGCCCCTTCGGGGCAATCAAGAGGAGACGAAATTGGTACGCCGGTGGGCTATCCGCCGGTATTGCCCGACCAGACGAAGTTCCGGTGGCGGGCGGGGCAGTCCTCGAGATAGGCCGTGGGCAGGTCGAACGTGTTGCCCATGACGCGCCAGTTCGTCAGGTATCCCTGCGGCTCGGAGGAGTTGCCGCACTGCGAGAACACGGGTCCGCTGCCTGTGTAGGCCGCCATCACCGTGTAGTAGCCGGGCGCGCCGAGGTTGTAGCTCCTGCCGAAGTGGTTGTTCTCCATCGTCACTCCGCCGTAGGCGGGCGGCAGCGGGAGCCACCAGAAGCCGTAGGTGAAGAAGACGTCGAACACGCCGCAGTTCCTGAACTCGGAGTTCTTGAGCGTCAGGCCCGGGACGACGATCGCGTAGAGACACTCGAGGTGGACGCCCTGGGTGTGGATCTCCACGTCGTGGAACAGGACGTTGTCGAACGTGAAGTTGTTGCCCGATACGAGCGCGCCCTTCTCGTCGATCACGTTGCCGATCCGGCCGTTCTTGAAGGTCGAGTTGTCGCCGCTGTTGTGGAAGGTGAGCGCCGTGGCGAAGGCGCCGTCCACGTCGAAGCCGTCGAAGACCACGTTCGAGGCGCCGTTGTCGAGCTGGCGGAGCTTCGGCATGCCCGGTGCCCTTGAACGATGACGGCCTTCGACCCTCCGGAGATCGTCTGTGACGGGTACGAGCCCGCCGCCACGCCGATCACGTCTCCCGCGGCGGCCACGGCGTATCCGCGGGCCAGCGACCGGCAGGGCGCCCCGGACGTGCAGGGATTCGAGTCGCTGCCCGACGCCGAGACGAACACGTCGGCGGGTCCGGGCGGCGGCGGCGGAGGCGGCGGGGCGCGGGAAGTCGATCGTCCAGGTCCGCTGAGCCGGCACCGGGTCGACGTTGCCGGACCGCGTCGATGGCGCGCACGTAGAAGTTGTGCTGCCCCTCGCCGAGGCCCGAGTAGGCCTTCGGCGAGACGCAGCCGCCCTAGGCGCCCGAGTCCAGCCGGCACTGGAACGTGGAGCCGGACTCCGACGACGAGAACGTGAAGCTGGCCGAGCCCGTGGTCACGGTCCCGTGCGGGACCGCCGGATGCCGAGCGAGGTGTTCGGCGGGAGTGATGTCCGGAAGCGGCGGGAGGTCGATGGCCCAGGTCCGCTGCGCGGGGGAAGCGTCGAGGTTGCCCGCGGCGTCGCCGGGCGCGCACGTAGAAGGTGTGCGAGCCCTCCTGCGAGCCCCGTGAAGATCTTCGGGGACGCGCATGGGCTCCACACGCCCGCATCCAGCCGGCACTGGTAGGTCGAGCCCGTCTCGGAGGACGTGAACGAGAAGGTGGCGGAGCCGCGTGGTGCCCGTCCCGCTGGGGCCGCCCGGACCGAGCGAGGTGTTGGGTGCGACGTGATCGGTGTTGTCCGGGTCGTCCGGCGGCGGCGGGGTGTCCGGGTCGTCCGGAGGCGCGGGCTCGTCCGGCGGGCCTGGGTCGTCGGGCTGGGCCGGGTCGTCGTTCGGCCCGGCATTCGGGTCCAGCCCGAACAGCACCTCGACGCCGTCGTTGAGGCCGTCACCGTCGTCGTCGGCCCGCCGCGGCGAGGTGTCGCGACTTCTTGACCTCGTAGCCGTCGGAGAGGCCGTCGCCGTCGGTGTCCTTCTTACGCGGCGAGGTCTTCGATCGCTTGACCTCGTAGCGGTCCGAGAGCCCGTCGCCGTCGGTGTCCTTGCGCCGCGGCGAGCTCTTCGAGCCTGTTCACCTCGAAGCCGTCGGAGAGCCCGTCCCGGTCGGTGTCCTTCTTGCGCGGGTTGGTGTGCGAACGGCGGAGCTCGTACTTGTCGCGCAGGCCGTCGCGGTCGGTGTCGGCCCTGCGCGGGTTCGTGTGGGAGTGGCGCTTCTCCAGGCGGTTGCCCAGGCCGTCGTGGTCGGAGTCGGCGACTCGCGCCTGGGCCGCCTGAGGGATCAGCATCAGCGCCGCCAGGGCGCACGCAAGCATGGGGACTCGGAGTCCCCGCACGCAGGCAGACGTAATCCAACGGGTGTTCATGGCGGCTGAGGCACCGCTCTGCAGGCGTCCATGCCCGCGCGATGAGACGGTGCGCTGTCCGGCAGTATTGCCCATTAGACGGTTTCGCGAACCCTCCGGTGGGTGGGCGAGCGCCGGTGACCCGTCCGTTCGAGGGTGGTCGGAGGCGTCAAAGGGCAGCCTCCGGCCAGGATCGTCGTCGCGGCAGAACGACGTCATTGGGGCCGCTTGTCGACGCCCCCCGGGTGGACCGCGAGGGGCCTCCGCCGAACGTGGACGCTTGACCTAGGGCGGACGTCCTCAGGGGCCCGCGAAGCGGAGCTCCGCACGCCGCAGCGTGGGAGTGGCGGCGCCGGTCGCGCTCGTCATGCGGGCGCGGTACTGGATGTAGCGGGCCGCGGGGCTACCGATCGCCCCTCCCCCGCCGAGCGCCTGCCAGCCCGACCAGCCTCCGTCGGGCTGCGGCGTGGACCCGCTACGGGTGTCGAATGCCAGTGTCGTGCCGCTCGGCACGGTGGTCTGGGCCGTGAGCGTCTGCCAGGACGCCGTGCCGGGGCCGCCGTCGAGCACACGCGACGTGAACGTTCCGGCCGTGGCGTAGGTGCCCTGGCGCAGCCACTCCGCCCGCACGCCCGCGCCGAACGGGCGGTAGTCGCTCACCACCGGCCGCAGCGACGCTCCGATCGAGACGGAGTGCGTGGCCACCAGCGTGCCGTCGACGAAGAAGCGCACGGTGGCCGGGGACCACTCGATGCGGAAGCGGTGCGGGTCGTGCAGCCTGACCGCCGGCAGCGGCGTGAGCGTCTCGGTGCTCGCAGCTCGGCGCCGCTCCACGCGTACAGGCGGATCGGCTGCCCGGCGCCGCCGGTGGTGAACGCCGCGCTCGGGAAGTCGCCCAGGTCCCGGCTCAGCCCCGCCCGCCTGGTCGTTCACGGGCTCGAACGCGGCCACGAACTCGAGCGTGCGCGGTCCGTCGTAGAAGGCGGTCGTGCGGGCGCCCGCGCCGTCCACGGTGAGCGCCCCGCCCGTGACGGCCGCCGTGCCGTCCGGGAACCATGGCGCGACCTCCCAGGCGGCGGGCAGCGAGCCCTCGAACTCCTCCGCCACGGCCGGCTGGAGCTGCACCTCGCCATCCGCTCCCGCCAGGGTGGCGCCGGCGAGCGCGCTCGCCCCGGTGCCGGACGCGAACTCGGAGATCCTGCTGTCCACGAGCCCGCCGGCGGGCGTCTGGAAGCTGCTCGGCTGCCCACTCGACGCCGGGAGGTCCGCGGCGTTGCCGAGCGCGTCGACGGAGCGCACGCGGAAGAAGTAGGTCGTGCCGGGACTGAGCCCGGTGAGCTCCAGCTCGTGCTCGGTCACGCGGGCGGCGTCGGACACCTGGCTGCCCAGGGACACGGTCCGCCCGTAGTCCACGCGCGAGGTTGCCGGCTCGTCGGTGGTCCACGTGACCTTGGCGTGCCCCTCCCCGTCGGCCACCGCCGCGACCCCGCTGATCTCCGGTGCGCGGCTGTCAGGCGCGTAGGTGGCGGCGTAGTTGCCGGCCGTCGCCTTGAAGACGAGGTAGTCCACCCCCTTGACGGTGCGCGCGTTCCGGGTGACGGCCTGACCGTTGCGGGTGAGGCGCGTGAGCGGCCCCGCCGGCGAGGAGGCCGGGACCATGGCCTCCAGGCCGCGTGCCCTCGCGTCGGCAACCAGCGAGAAGGTCAGGCTGCCGGCGCTGGCGGTCACGTTCCCGAACGACGAGCCGTTGCGGCCGTCGAGCCAGTCGAGCATCTGGGCGGCGGACACCACGGGCACGCCGCGCTCCTGCGCCGAGGCCACGATGTCGTTGGCGTTCACGTGGTCGCCGTAGTCGGAGTGCATGTTGGCGGTCACCACGCCGTAGTACGCCTTCGAGCCGAGCGCGTTGTCGAGCAGCACGTCCGCCTGCTCCGCGATCGGCAGGTCGGACTCGTCGGTGATCTGCGTCATCGCCTGGTAGACGTCGATGGTGGAGCCGTCCAGATCGGCGAAGCGCTGCGGGAAGCCCGAGCCGGTGAGCAGTCCCGGCCTGGTCAGCCAGCCGGGCGGCCCGAGGTAGTAGTAGGTGGTGTCGAGGCGGATGCCGTGCGCGCGCTCGATCTTCGGCTCACTCGCCCAGTCGCTCCACACCAGGCAGTGGGTGCGGTTCGTGGCGGGGTCGCGCACGCTTGGCCAGGCGTTCGCGAAGTCGGCAAGCTGGTCGCTCACAGCCGCTTCGAGCGACGCCGGCGTGAAGTCCTGGCATTGCGTGTGCAGGTGGGCCGCCATCTCGAAGCCGTCGGCCTGGAAGCCCGCGGCCTGGCTGTCGCTCATCGGCGTGCCGGCGTACATGTACGAGGTCGCTCGAACGCACTCCCAGTCCGCCACCGAGCAGCCAGGAGCGCTGGTGGTCTTGAAGCGGTTGAAGAAGGCCGACGTCCCGGTGCCGCTCTGGGCGTGGTCGTCGCCGGTCATGACCACGGCCGCCTTCTCCCCGCGGGGCAGGTACCAGAAGCGCGGCAGCGGCGCCCGGTCGAGGTTCATGCGGGTGATCAGGTTCGCGAGCAGGCGCTGCTGCTCGTCGGCCTGCGGCACGTCGATCTTGCTCATGTCCACCCAGTCGGGCTGGACGTCGCCGGCCTTGGCTCCGTAGAACAGGTCGTTGGGCCGGATCCCGTTGGGGGTGCCGTCGCGCTTCTGGCCCGCCCACGCGGGGTTGCCCTGGCGCGTATAGACGACCGAGCGCGCCAGGTCGAAGGTGAAGGCGGCCGCCTGGCCCCCGGACGTGCCGACGCTGCGGAGCGTGACGGCCGGATTGGTGGTCGAGGTGGTGGCGGTCGAGTACAGCCTTGCCACGAGGCTCGCCCCGTTGAGGGTGTAGCGGTCGGCCGTGCCGTGGAACTGGAGGGTCTGCCCCTCCACCCCCGCCCCCGCCGCCGTGCTGGTGTCCACCTTGAGGTACTGGTTGGTGCGCGTTCCGCCGGCGTCCGTTATCCCGAGCAGCCCCGTGAGCCGGTCGTCGGGGCGCATCGCGATCAGGTTGCCACCGGCCTGCACCCAGTTCGTGAGGAGCGTGGCCTGGGCGTCGGTGAGCGTCTGCGAGCCGAGGATCACCACCTGCTTGCCGGTGAGCATCCCGGACGTAACCGGCCCGGTGGCCACCTCGAACTCGTTCAGCCCCTCGGCGCGCAGGATCTCGGCGTAGTAGCGGGAGAACGGGTCGCTCGGCGACGCCACCACCAGGATCGGCCCGCCGGGGCCCGCGGGCGATTGCGACGTGGTGAAGGTCTGGTCCGCGCTACAGACCGTGCGCGGCGGGTCCTCGCCCTCGTCCTGCGCGCAGATCCTCCAGTGGTACTCGGTTCCCTGAGCAAGACCGCTCACCGGCTCCGACACGGGATGGGCAGCCCCGTCATCGATGAAGACCGTGCGGTGCGGGGTCTGGCTGCCGTACCCGGTGGTCGGCCCGTAGTCGAACCAGTACTCGGTGTCCCCCACCACGTCGCTGAAGATGTTGGCGTTGAGCGTCGCGCTCGTCTCGCCCACGCTCGTGGGCGGCCGCGGCTCGCCGAACGCGCACCCGGACACCACGAGCCCCACGAGGGCCAGCGCCGGCGCAGCGACACGCGCGCCTCCGGGGAGGCGCAACCGACGCCGTCTCCGGCGGGCATGTCCCTTTGCAGGCACGTCCGTGTGCAAATCCAAGGCAGCGACCACGAAAACACTGACAGGTGCGAGAAGCGCATCGTCACGCAGGCGCCGATAAAAAAGCCGGAACTAGCGAAGATCGAACGGTTGTTTGCTTAAAGCAAAAAAGCAGACCGCCCACACCGCCCGCCCAGGACGTGCGGAGCGGGGGCGGCGACGGCTGTCCATTACCGGACGAGCGAGCGAAGCGAGCGAGAACGGTGATGGACGCCGGAGCGCAAGCCCACCGCCCTGGGCAACCGAGCCCTAGGGAGCCGCGCGACCCATGTCAGCGGCAATCTCAGCCGCCGACAGGGCGCGTCTGTACACGCGAAGTTCGTCGATGCGCCCGCTGAACCACTGGCTGCTGAAGCTGTTCCCGCCGATCCGCAGTGGGCCGGTGCCCGTGGTGAGCGAGCCGGCGGCGGCGCGCGTGGCCACCTGGGTGCCGTTCACGTACAGGCGCAGCGTGGAGCTGGCCCAGGTCATCGTGAGGTGCGACCAGGTGTTGAGGGGCAGCTGGTTGGTCCCGGAGGTGGCCAGGTCGGATGTGGTGAACACCCGGGCCGTCGGATCTGAGGCGTTGTTGTTGGCGAACAGCGCGTAGGCGAGCGCGCTCGAGCGCTCCTTCATGACCACGGTGCGCCAGGTGGTGCCGAGCGCGGACGGGTACACCCAGGCCTCGAGCGTCAGACCCGACGTGAGGTTGAAGTCCGCGTCGTTCGGCACCGTGACCCAGTCGTTGGCCCCGTCGAAGGAGAGCGCGCTGCCGAAGCGCCCTGAGGTCGTGCGGGTCGCGCCCGAGATCGTGCCGTCGTGGTCGCGCGCCTCGTCGGTGACCGTCGCTCCACTGCCCTCGTCGAAGCCGAACGCCGCGATCAGGCCCTTGTTGTCGACCGTGAAGGTCACGTTCGCCGACGTCCGCGTGTTGCCGGTGGCGTCACTCGCCACCGCGCTGAGGATGTGGTCGCCGTCCGTGAGGGTCGTGGTGTTCAGCGACAGCGAGTACGGGCTGCTCGTGTCGGCCGCTCCGACGTTGGCGCCGTCGACCCTGAACTGCACGTTCTGCACGCCCACCGTGTCGGACGCGCTGGCGGTCACGTTCGTGGTGCCGGACACGACCGCGCCGGCCGCCGGGGCTGTGATCGAGACGTTGGGGGCGTTGTTGTCGACCGTGACGCTCACGTTCGCGGAGGTCCGCGTGTTCCCGGCCGTGTCGCGTGCCACCGCGCTCAGGGTGTGCGTCCCGTCCGCAAGCCAGCTGGTCTCACCGGACAGCGTGTAGGGCGCCGACGTGTCGGTGGCCACCGCCGTGCCGTCGACCCTGAACTCCACGCTCTGCACGGCAACGTTGTCCGAGGCGGTGGCGGTCACGGTCGTGGTGCCGGAGATCCGTGCGCCGTTCACCGGAGCCGAGATGGCCACGGCCGGCAGCTGGTTGTCCACGGTGATCGTGACGTTGGTGGATGCGCGCGTGTTCCCGGCGGTGTCGCGCGCCACGGCGCTCAGGGTGTGGGTGCCGTTGGTGAGCGTCGTGGTGTTCAGCGACAGCGAGTACGGGCTGGAGGTGTCGGCAGCGCCCACGTTGGCCCCGTCAACGCGGAACTGCACGTCCTGCACGCCGGCGTTGTCAGCCGCGGTGGCCGTGAGGGAGATGGTGCCGGCCACGAGCGCGCCCGCGGCGGGAGCCGTGAGGGACACGGTCGGAAGCGAGTTGTCGACGGTCACGGACACGTTCGCGGAGGTGCGGGTGTTGCCCGCCGCGTCACGCGCGATCGCGCTCAGGGTGTGGGCGCCATTGGTGAGCGTCGTGGTGTTGAGCGACAGCGAGTACGGGTTCGAGGTGTCGGCAGCGCCCACGTTGGCCCCGTCGACCCGGAACTGCACGTTCTGGACGCCTACGTTGTCGGTGGCCGTGGCGGTGACGGTGATCGTGCCCGCGACCCTGGCTGCCGCCGCCGGTGCGCTGATCGCCACGTTCGGCGCCGTCGTGTCGGCGGTGACCACCGCGGTCGCCTGGCTCGACGCGGCGCTCACGTTCCCGGCAGCGTCCGCCGCTATCACGCGGTAGTAGTACGTGCCCGGCGTGAGGCCGGTGTCGGAGTAGCTCGTGCCGCTCGCCACGGTGGCCACGCGGTTGGCCGCGGAGGGCGTGAAGCCAGTGGTGGTGGCGCGGTGCACGCGGTACTCGGTCACGCCACGGTTGTCGGTCGACGCCGCCCAGCTGAGCTGCGCGGTGTTGATCCCGCCCGCGGCCGTGAACGATCCGGGGGCCGTGGGCGCGGCGTTGTCCACGATCACGGTGACGTTGGTCGACGTGCCGGTGTTCCCGGCGGCGTCGCGTGCCACGGCGCTGAGCGTGTGCGTGCCGTTCGTGAGCGTCGTCGTGTTCAGCGACAGCGAGTACGGGCTGGAGGTGTCCGCCGTGCCGACGTTGGTCCCGTCCACGCGGAACTGCACGCTCTGGACGCTTACGTTGTCGGAGGCGTTGGCTGTGACCGAGACGGTTCCGGCCAGCAGGGCGTTGGCGGAGGGCGCGGTGACGGACACCGTGGGAGCGGCCGAGTCGTTGGTCACGGCCACCGTGGCCTGCGGCGACGGCGTGCCGGCGTTGCCGGCAGCGTCTGCGGCGATCACCCGGTAGTGGTAGGTGCCCGTGGCGAGCGGGGTGTCGGTGTAGGTGGTGCCGCTCGTGACGGTGGCGATCCGGTTGGCCGCCGACGGCGTGAAGCCCGCGGTGGTGGAGCGGTGCACTCGGTACTCGGTCACGCCCACGGCGTCGGTGGCGGCGGGCCAGCTGAGCTGCGCGGCGCCGTTCTGGCCTGTGGCCGTGAGCGCGGACGGTCCGGAGGGCGCCTGGGTGTCACCGGGCTGCTCGACCTTGACGATCTTGCCCACCGAGGGCACACCGTTGGTGTCGACCAGGAAGACCATGTACCAGCCGGGCGGGGCCACGTTGGCGTTGGCCGGGCCGTCGACCCGCACGCCTCCGGACTGCGCCTGAACGCCGAGCGGGATGAAGCGCTGGTCCATGTCCAGGTTGTGCGTGACGGAGCCCATGCGGACGAGCGACACCGACCGGATCCGTGCCGAGTCGGGCGTGGACACGTTGAAGGGCTGACCGTAGCCCACGCTGGCGGGCGCGCCGGTGACGGTCGGGCGCGGACCCTTGAAGAGGTAGGGCGGCGAGTAGATCTCGGCGGTCTTCTCGTTCTTGGCGTTGCCGAACGCCCCGCCGCCGGCCAGCAGCACGCGGGCATCGGGCAGCAGCAGCGCCGAGGAGTGGTAGAGGCGCGGACGCCGGTGCGATGCGGTCGGGGTCCAGGTGTCCGTGTCCGGGTCCCAGATCTCGGTGCCGAGGATGCCGGTGGTCTCGTCCACGCCATCGGTGGTGGTCTGCCCGCCTGTGGCCAGCACCTTGCCGTCGGGCAGCACCGTGAGGGTGTGGAACGTGCGCCGGTAGTTCATGGGCGCGACCTCGCGCCACGCCGGCGACGCGGCCGTCATGTCGATCGCCGCGGCGCGGTTGGTCACGGCACGACCGGGGAACTCGGGGTCGGACCAGGTGCCGGACTTGAGGATCTTGCCGGGCCGGTACATCACCGCGCTGTGGCCGTCGATCGGGCTCGTGCCCACCGTGGCCCACTGCTTGGTGTCGAGGTCGAACGTGCGTGTGGTGGTGTCAGGCCCGGCGTCGAACAGCTTGCCGTTCGGCAGGACGAACATGAACGGGTAGAGCGGGATCCGCCGGGAGGCGGCCGGCAGGTCGGTCCATGAGTTCGCCTTCGGGTCGTAGATCGACGGGATGGTGTTCGAGGCATCGGTGAGCGGCACGCTCATGTTCGGCTGCTTGAGCGTGATGTTGTCGCCCGAGATGACGAACACGCGGCCGTCCGGGAGCGACGTGGCCGTGGGATACCAGCGCGCCACGCTCATGTCGGCGCCGCGGCTCCACGTGCCGGCCTGCGGGTCGTAGAGGTTCGTGTCCTTGATGCCCTCGTAGGCCTGCTCGTGCCCGCCGAAGACGGCCAGCTTGCCGTTGTCGAGCGTGACCTGTCCGGCGCAGAAGAGGTTGCGCCCGGTCGGGATGCTCAGGAAGGTCTCGGTGGCCGGGTTCCACAGGCGCTCGGAGTCGAGGGCGGCCTCGAAGCCGTCCCAGGCCGCCACCTGCCCGTTCGACGTGAGCGCCATGTGCACGGGCACGATCGGCCATGCGTGCGGCGCGGCGAAGCTGCCGATCACGTCCGTGCCCGGGTCGGCCGGCGGTGCGGGCGTGCCCGGCACGACCGGCTGGGTCATGTCCGCGCCGATCTCGGCGGCGCTGAGGGCGCGGTTGTAGATGCGGACCTCGTCGATGAGGCCGTTGAAGCGCTCGCCCCAGACGTTGTTGGCGCCGAAGGTCAGGGGGCCGCCCTGCCCGGCCACGAGCGCCTCGGGCAGCTCGCGCGAGCCGACCTGCACGCCGTTCACGAAGAGGCGCAGGGTCGTGTTGTCATAGGTGGCGGCCAGGTGGTTCCACTTGTCCGGATCGAGGTCGCCCGTGCCGCGCGCACCGGGGTCCCCGCCGAGGTTGACGCTCGGCACGTCGGTGTCGCTGCTGGCGTAGAGCGCGTAGGAGACGCCGCCCGCCGACTCCTTGAACAGGACGGTGCGCCAGTTGGTGGCCGCCTTCGGCCGCACCCAGGCCTCGAGCGTGAGCGAGCCGGACATGTCGATCGGATCGCCATCCGGCACGGTGGCGATGTCGTCCTCGCCGTCGAAGGACAGCGCGCGGCCGAAGCGGCCCGCGTTCGTGCGTGAAGCGCCGCCCACGTTTCCGTCGGTGCCGCCGCTCTCGTCGACGATGGCCGTGCCGGCGGCCTCTTCGAACCCGTAGGCGGCGACCGCGTGGGAGGCGCCGTTGCCGATGGTCTGGCTGCCGCGGGCCGACGGGCTGCTGCCGCCGTTCCCGTCGAGCGCGGTCACGTCAACCGCCACCGCGTCGCCGGAGTCACCGTTACCGGCCTCGGCCAGGTCGAGCGTGCGGCCGGTGGCGCCGCTGATGGCGGTGCCGTTCCGGAACCACTGGTACTGGTAGCTGACGGCGTCACCGTCCGCGTCCGCGTACCCGCTGGGTACGGCGGAGACGATGTCGTCGGTCGAGGGTGCGTTCGGACGCACCGACACCGTCCCGGCGGTCGGAGCGGTGTTGCCCACCGTGACCGTGGCCGCCGCGGGGTCGCTCGTCCGGCCGCCCGGATCGGCCGCCGACACCTCGACGCGCACCGTGTCGCCGCGGTCGCCGTTGCCGGCCACCGAGAGATCGAGGGTGGCGCCAGTGGCGCCGGTGATGGCCGCGCCGTTCCGCAGCCACCTGTACTTGTACGTCAGCGCGTCGCCGTCCGGGTCGCTGAAGCCCGAGGGCGTGGCCGTGAGCGTCTGGTTCGTCTTCGGCGCGGGCGGGGCCACGGCGACCGAGCCCTCGACCGGAGTGGCGTTGGTGCCGGTCACGTTCTGGCCGCCGCGCGCGGCCGGGCTGGTGGCGCCGCCGGCGTCCACGGCCGTCACGTCCACGTCGATGCGATCGTTGAGGTCACCGTTGCCGGCCACCGCGAGGTTGAGCGTCGCTGAGGTGGCGCCGTTGATCGGCGTGCCGTTGCGGAGCCACTGGTAGCGGTAGGTGAGCTGGTCGCCGTCGAGGTCGGCGTAGCCGCTCGGCACCGCCTTCACCACATCGTTGGTGGAGGGCGCGGTCGGCTTGACCGTCACGCTGCCGGCGGTCGGGCTGGTGTTGGCCACGGTCACGTCCCGGAAGGCCGGGTCGCTCGCCGCTCCGCGGCCGTCCGTGGCGTACACCTCGGCGCGCAGCACGTCTCCACGGTCGCCGTTGCCGGCCAGCGAGAGGTTGAGCGTGGCGGTGGTGGCGCCGGGGATCGCCGTGCCGTTGCGCAGCCAGCGGTAGTGGTAGGTGAGCGGATCGCCGTCGGGGTCGCTGAAGCCGCTCGGCGTGGCCGTGAGCGTCTGGTTCGTCGTCGGCGCGGCGGGCGCGACGGTGACCGTGCCCTGAACGGGCGCGCGGTCGGGGCCGGCGCCGAAGCTCACCTGCACGCGGTTCAGGGTCGGCGACGAAATGCCGGTGGTGCTCCCCATCCGGGCGCGGTACTGGATGTAGCGCGAGGCCGGGCTGGCGATGGCCCCACCGGCGCCCACGGGCTGCCATGCGGACCAGCTGCTGTCGGGCGCCGGGGTGGCCCCGGAGCGGGTGTCGTAGGCGATCTGGGCGCCGCTGGGAAGCGTGGCCTGCCCGGTGAGCGTCTGCCACTGGGCGGCTCCCGGTCCGGCGTCGAGCGTGCGCGAGCTGAAGGTGCCCGAGCCCGCGTACCCGCCCTGGCGGACCCAGTAGACGTGCACGCCGGCGCCCGAGAGTCCGTAGTCGCTGGCGGCCGGGCGCATGAGGCGGTCGATGGTCACCGTGTGCGTGGCCACGAGCGCGCCGTCCACGTAGAACAGGACGTTGGTGGGGTTCCACTCGATCCGGAACCGGTGCGGGGCGTTGAGGCTCACGCTGGGCAGCGGCGTAGCCTGGTCGACGCCCGAAGCGCCGCTGCTCTGGGCGTAGACGCCGAAGGGCATCCCGGCGCTGCCGGTGCCGAACACCGCGTACGGGAAGTCGCTGAGGTCGTCACCGAAGCCCACGGCCTCGTCGTTCACCGGCCGGAACATGGCGCTGAACTCGAGCACCCGCGGACCCTCGTAGATCGGTGTCGTGTAGGTGGACGCTCCGTCGACCACGAGGGCGCCATCGGACGTGGTGGCACTGCCTCCGAGGCCCCAGGAGCGAACACTCCAGCCCGCGGGGAGAGCCGTACCCTCGAACTCCTCGCCGACGGTGGGCTGAAGCTGGACCTCGCCGTCGGTGCCGGCGACGGTCTGTCCGCTGTAAGTGGAGGTGTGCGTGCCGGCGCCGAACTCGGACGCCCTGTCGTCCACGAGGGCGCCGGGGGGCGTCTGGAACGTGCCGGGCGCCTGGGCCGCGGCCGGGGAACTCGCGGAGTTGCCCGCCGCATCGACGGAGGAAACGCGGAAGCGGTAGGTCGTGTTGGGGCTGAGGCCGGTGAGCTCGATGCGGTGATCGGTCACGCGGGCGCTGTCGGAGGTCTGGCTGCCGAGCGCGGTGGTGCGCCCGTAGTCCACGCGCGAGCTCGAGGGCTCGTCGGTCTCCCAGGTGACCGTGGCGTGGCCGTCCGCGTCGGCGGCGGCGGTCACGTTCGAGATGGAGGGAGCCGCCGCGTCGTTCGCGTAGGTGGCCGCGTAGTCCCCTGCCGTGGCCTTGAAGACGATGTAGTCCACGCCCTTGACGGTGCGCGTCTTGCGGCTGACGGGCTGGCCGCCCCGGGTGAGGCCGGACAGCGGTCCGGAGGCCGACTGGGCCGGCAGCATCGCCTCGAGCCCGCGGGCCTTCGGGTTCGTGACGACCGAGAAGGTGAGGCTCCCGCCGCTGTATGCCACGTCCTTGAAGGAGGAGGCGTTGCGCCCGTCGAGCCAGTCGAGCATCTGAGCCGAGGACACCACGGGGACCCCGCGATCCTGAGCGGAGGCCACGATGTTGTTGGCGTTGGCGTGATCGCCGTGGTCGGTGTGGTTGAGGACGGTGACGACGCCGTACCACGCCTTCGGGCCGAGGGCGTTGTCGAGCAGGGTGTCCACCTGCGGCGCCATCGGCATCTCGGACTCGTCCGTGACCTGCGTCATCGCCTGGTAGTTGTCGATGAGGGAGCCGTCGAGGTCCGCGAAGCGCTGCGGGAACCCGGAGCCGGTGAGCAGCCCGGGCTTCGTGAGCCAGCCTGGAGGGCCGTTGTAGTAGTAGTTCGTGTCGAAGCGGATCCCGTGCGCCTTCTCGAGCTTTGCCTCGGTGGCCCAGTCGCTCCACACGATGCAGTGGGTCCGGTTGGTGACGGGCTTCTTGACGCTCGGCCACGCGGCCGCGAAGCGCGAGAGCTGCGTGGTCAGATCGTCCTCGAGCGACTCGCTCGTGAAGTCCTGACAGCCGGAGCCGGTGACCAGGTGAAGCGCGACCTCGAAGCCGTCGGCCTCGTACGCGGCGGCCTGGGCGTCGGTCATCGCGGTATCGGGATACATGTACGAGGTCGCGCGCACGCACTCCCAGTCGGCCACGGAGCAGCCGGCCGGGCTCGACGCCTTCAGCCGGTCGAAGAAGGCCGGAGTGCCGCCGCGCGCGTGATCGTCGCCTGTCTCGACCAGCGCTGCCTTCTCGCCGCGGGGCAGGTACCAGAAGCGCGGAAGCGGGGCCTTGTCACGGTTCATCTCCGTGATCAGGTTGGCCAGCAGGCGCTGCTGCTCGTCGGCCTGCGGCACGTCGATCTTGTTCATGTCCACCCAGTCGGGCTGGACGTCGCCGGCCTTGCGCTCCGTAGAAGAGGTCATCGGCCCGGATCCCGTTGGCGGTGCCGTCGCGCTTCTGGCCCGCCCAGGCCGGGTTGCCCTGGCGCGTGTAGACCACCGAACGCGCGAGGTCGAAGGCGAACGCCGCCGCCTGGCCGCCGCCGGTGCCCACGTCGCGCAGGGACACCGCGGGCTCGGACGTGGCGGTGGCCGCGTCGGAGTACAGCCGCGCCACCGCGCTCGCGCCATTGAGCGCGTAGCGGTCGGCGGTCCCGTGGAACTGAAGCGTCTGCCCTTCGATACCGGCGCTCACGTACGCGCCCGGGTCCGTCTTGAGGTACTGGTTGGCGCGCGTGCCGCCGGAGTCGGTGAGCCCCAGCAGGCCCGCAAGCTTCTTGTCGGGCCGCATGGCGATCAGGTTGCCGCCGCCCTGCACCCAGCTGGTGAGCAGCGCGGCCTCGGTGTCGGTCAGTGCCCCCGATGCCAGCAGCACCACCTGGTGGCCGGCGAGCTTCGGCGCCGTGACCGGTCCGTCGGTCACGTCGAACTCGTTCAGGCCCTCGGCCCGCAGGATCTCGGCGTAGTAGCGGCCGAACGGATCGCCCGGATCGGTGATCACCTGGATCGGGCCGCCGGGGCCCACGCCGGGTGACTGCGACTCGGTGGTGAACGACCAGGTGCGGTCGGCGGTCAGCCCGTTGCCCACGGCATCGGTCACGCCGCCGGGCCCGCCCTTCAGACGAACGAGGTAGGTCTCGGAGTTGGACAGCGCCGACTGCGGCTTGAGCTTCGCGATGCGTGTCTGCGCGTCGTAGCTCACGTCGGCGGGCACTAGGGCGCCGTCCTCGTCGCGGAGGGTGAAGGTGGCGCCCGTGACCGACGCCGGAGCGAGCTGCTCGTCGAAGGTCGCCGTGACCTGAGTGGTGGCCTGCACGTCCGACGCGCCGGCCTCGGGCGAGAGCTCGGTGATCGTGGGACCGCGCGTGTCAGGGGGGATCGTGCGGTGGAATGTCGCGTCCACCCAGTAGTTGGTCGCGTTGAAGCTCTGGTCCGGGAACCCGCTGGCGCCGTAGCGGAAGACGCCGTTGCCGCCGGCGAGCGTCGCGTTCTGCGCGTGCAGCGGCGGGCGGTCAACGCCCTGGTTGAAGAAGCCCGGGCTGAACCCGTAGCGCCCCGCGGCCGCGTAGTAGGAGGTGATGTAGGTGGTGTCCCTCGTGACCGGCACCGGATTGGGGAGGGCGACCTCCTGCCAGCCCGAGGCCGTCTCGCCGGTGAAGGGCACCGCGGCGAGCAGGTCGCCGGTGGCCGACCAGAGGTGGCCCACGTGGCTGCCCGTGTTGTTCGCCTGCTTGTAGAAGCGCAGCGACGTGATGTAGCCGTCCTCGTCGGAGCGGAACTTCATCCCGACCTCGACCGGCTGGTCGCTCACGGCGTCGCCCGTCGGCGCATCGGCACCGAAGACGGTGCACGGACATTGCGGCGCGGTGCTGAACGTCCAGGTCCTGTCGGTGGCGAGCCGGTTGCCGGAGGTGTCGGTCACACCGGCCGTCCCGCTCTTGACGGTGGCCGTGTAGGTCTTGCCGAGCGCGAGCGGCGCCGACGGAGTGAGGGTGGCCCGGCGGGCGTTCGCGTCGTAGGTGACCTGGGCCACCACGGCGGCGCCCGTGTCGTCTGCGAGCGTGAAGGACCCGGCGTTCACGGTGAGCGGGTCGAGCGGCTCGTCGAAGGTGGCGGTGACCTGAGTGCCGCCCGGGACGCCGGTGGCGCCGGCAGCAGGCGAGACGGAGCTGACGAGCGGCGCCCGCGAGTCCACGGGGGGCAGCCGGTCGAGCACTGCGTCCACCCAGTAGTTCGTGGCGTTGAACGTGGAGTCCGGGAAGCCGCTCGGCCCGTAGCGGTACACGCCGTTGCCGCCGGCGAGGGCGTCGGAGGGCGCGTGCATCGGCGCCCGGTCGACACCCGCGGAGAAGTAGCCGGGGTTGAACCCGAACTGTCCCTGGCTCGAGTGGTACGAGGTGATGTAGGTGGTGTCCTTGCTGATCTGGACGGGCACGGGCAGCGCGGCCTGCTGCCACCCGGATGCCGTCTCCCCCGTGAACTGGATCTCGGCGAGCTGCTGTCCGGTGCTCGTCCACAGGTGACCCACGTGCGTGCCGACGTTGTTCGGCTGCTTGTAGAAGCGCAGCGCCGTGATGAACCCGTCCTCGTCGGAGCGGAACTTCATGCCGACCTCGACCGCGCTGTCCTGGAGGGCGTCGCCGAGGGGCGCGTCGGTGGGTCCGAACACGGTGCACGGACACGCGGGGGCCTGCGCGCGAGCAACACCCGGAAGCGCCAAGGCGAGGGCCATGGCAGCAGCAACGAGCAGCGGGCGGAAGGCACGCATCACACTTCCGACGCTAAGCGAGGTGCCCTCCGCGCGCTCGCAATTTGGACTAATTCAGGCCTTCGGCGGGCGCCGGGCAGGACCTTCGGCTAGGTACGCGAGCGACCGGGCAGCGGAGCCGGCATCCGGCCCCACGAGAGCGTGGACGCACGAGCGGCCACCCGCTCGGCCGCCAGGCCGAGGCCGAAAGCGGCCATCGGCACGCAGACGAGCTCGAGCCTGAAGGCGCTGAAGATGGGGATCACGAGCACCGAGAGCGCCCCCGCCACGGCTGCCGCCTTGAGGAAGCTGTTCACGGGGCCGCCGCGGCCCAGCAGGAACAGCAGAACCAGGCCCCCGACCAGGTATGTGGCGGAGTACCAGGCGCCGTCCCGCACGAAGCCGCCGTCGGCCTGGAGCAGGTCCACGAAGGCGCCCGGGTAGCGCTCTGCCACGAAGCCCCACGAGGGGTCCGCGGCAGGCTGGAAGTTGTTGAGCATCATCGCCATGAGGTCGCGGATCGGCATCGCGAACAGGAGGGTCACGGGGAGCGTCGCGGCGACCGCCGTGCCGACCAGCTGCCAGGCTATTCTCGACCTCAACGTGAGGGTTAGCCATGCCGCGGCGGCGATCAGGATGAAGGCGCTGTCGCGAGTCATCGAAAGCACGAAGATCGACACCGCCCAGGGGATCAGCCAGCGTGGTCCACGCTGAATCGCGAGGATCCCTGAAGCCAGGGCCAGGGTTTCGAGGGCCAACCCCCAGCTGTCGGTGAGCGGATAGCTCGAATGGTCCGCGAGCGCCGGGAGTAGGACGGTGGCGAACGCCACCGCGGCCGCTATCGGCAGCCGGAAGCGGACCAGCAGGAGCCCGAAGATCGCGAGTACCGCAGCCACGTAGCCCGCGACCGTCAGGTCGAGCAGCGCACGGTCGCCCGCCACCGGGTCCAGGGCCGCGGCCGCGGCCGGAAGAGCGATCCTGCGGGCGTAGAACTGGGCGTTGTAGCGGACCCAGTCGGGATCGCCGGAGCGCTCTGGATCGCGGCTGCGCAGCTCCGCTCCCAGCGGGGCCTCGAATGTCCGCTTGAGCGCCGTGTCCTCGTCCACCCCGCGCAGCTCGAGCGAGCGCGCCTGGTAGAAGAGCCCGTCGGGCGTCCACGTCACGGGATCGCCGAGCGTGTCGGCCATCGAGAGCAGCGCGGCAGCGGCCAGCGCCGTCGCGACGAGTAGCGTCAACGCAACCTTGCGCATATACCCGATCTTCGCGGTGGGAGCCCGGGCTGCAACCCCCCGGAAGGCTAGCCTGGGAGTCCGGGGCGTGGGCTAGTTTCGAGGCGTGGCGGCCACCCTCGACGCGGTCATCGTGGCCTACCGGAGCGCCGCGACGCTGCGGGGCTGCGTGGAGCCGCTGGCGGCAATGTCCGACGTGAGCGTGACGGTCGTGGACAACGCCTCGCCCGACGACACGGCCGGGGCCGTCGCGGGCCTCGACGCGGACCTCGTGCGCTCGCCGCACAACGGCGGGTTCTCGTACGGCTGCAACCTGGGGGCCGCGCGGGGGAACGCTCCCTTCCTCCTCTTCCTCAACCCCGACGCCCGCATCGACGCCGGCGCGATCGCGGCGCTGCGGGCGGCGCTCGGCGAGGACCCCGGCGCCGCGCTGGCCGGCCCGCGGATCCTCGGCGACGACGGCGGGCTGGCGTGGAGCCTGCGCCGCTTTCCGCGGCAGCGCTCCACGTTCGCGCAGGCCCTCTTCCTCCACCGCCTCTGGCCGCGTGCGCGCTGGACCGATGAGCTCGTCAGGGACCCGGCCGAGTACGACCGCCCCGGCACGCCGGAGTGGGTGTCCGGCGCCTGCATGCTCGTCCGCCGCGACGCGTTCGAGGCGATCGGGGGGTTCGACGAGGGCTTCTTCCTCTACTGCGAGGACACCGACCTCTGCCGCCGCCTCTGGGACGCGGGCCGCGCTGTGCGCTTCGAGCCCACGGCGGTGGTGCACCACGTGGGCGGCGCATCATCGGAGTCCGGCGACACCCAGGCGATCGCCGCCCGCGCCCGCGTGACCTACGCGCGCAAGCACATGAGCCCGGCGGGGGCGCGCATCCAGGCCGCCGGTGTGGCACTCGGAGAGGCCACCCACGCGGTGGCGGCCCTCCCCCACCCCGCCTCGCGACGCGGTCACCTCGCCGCGCTCCGCGCCGTTCTCAGCGGCTCCTAGACTCCGGCGGCGATGAGCGCCGACAGCCATGACCTGATCCGCGTGCATGGCGCGCGCGTGAACAACCTCAAGGACGTCAGCATCGAGCTCCCCAAGCGCCGCCTGACGGTGTTCACCGGTGGCGGCTGATCAACGAGACCTACAGCGCCTTCCTGCAGGGCTTCATGCCCACGCTTGCCCGCCCGGAGGGCGACGTGCTCGAGGGGCTGACGACCGCGATCATCGTCGACCAGCAGCGGATGGGTGCCGACGCCCGCTCCACGGTCGGCACCGCCACCGACTCCAACGCGATGCTGCGCATCCTCTTCAGCCGGCTCGGAAAGCCGCACATCGGCTCGCCCAACGCGTTTCTCGTTCAACGTCGCGTCGGTCAAGGCGAGCGGCGCGATCACTGTCGACCGTGGGGGCAAGACCAGGACCGAGAAGGCGAGCTACACCCGCACCGGTGGCATGTGCACGCACTGTGAGGGCCGGGGCTCGGTCACCGACTTCGACCTGTCCGCGCTGTACGACGACAGCAAGTCGCTCAACGAGGGCGCTCTCACGATTCCCGGCTACAGCATGGACGGCTGGTACGGCCGCATCTTCAGGGGCTGCGGCTTCTTCGATCCGGACAAGCCGATTCGCAAGTACAACAAGCGCGAGGTCCATGACCTGCTCTACAAGGAGTCGACCAAGATCAAGGTCGACGGGATCAACCTGACGTACGCGGGTCTGATCCCGCAGATACAGAAGTCGTTCCTCTCCAAGGACGTCGACGCGATGCAGATCAGCGACCTCGCCGAATGGGCCCGCGGGCTCGACGAGCCGTCGGTGGCGCCGCTGTTGGCGGCGCTGCAGCAGACGCTCGAGTCGTTCGTGGAGATGGGGCTGGGCTACCTCTCGCTCGAGCGGCCCTCGGGCACGCTGTCCGGCGGCGAGGCACAGCGCGTGAAGATGATCCGCCACCTCGGGTCGTCGCTCACCGACGTGACCTATGTGTTCGACGAGCCGACGGTCGGTCTGCACCCTCACGACATCCAACGGATGAACGACCTGCTGCTGCGGCTGCGCGACAAGGGCAACACCGTGCTGGTCGTGGAGCACAAGCCGGAGACGATCGAGGTGGCCGACCACGCCGTCGATCTGGGACCCGGCGCCGGCACGGGGGGCGGCGAGGTGGTGTTCGAGGGGACCGTCGAGGGACTGCGGGCCAGCGGCACGCTGACCGGGCGGCACCTGGACGACCAGGCTTCCCTCAAGCCGTCGGTGCGAGCACCCTCAGGGGTGCTCGAGGTCCGCGGCGCCGACAGCCACAACCTGCAGGACGTCGACGTGGACATTCCGCTCGGCGTGCTGGTGGTGGTGACCGGCGTGGCCGGGGCGGGAAAGAGCTCGCTGATACACGGCTCGGTGTCGGGGCAGGAGGGCGTGGTGGCGGTGGACCAGGCCCCGATCCGTGGCTCGCGGCGCAGCAACCCGGCCACGTACACCGGACTACTCGACCCGATCCGCAAGGCGTTCGCGAAGGCCAACGGCGTGAAGCCGGCGCTGTTCAGCGCGAACTCCGACGGAGCCTGCCCCGCGTGCAACGGCGCCGGCGTCATCTACACCGACCTCGCGATGATGGCCGGCGTGGCCACCACCTGCGAGGAGTGCGAGGGAAAGCGCTACCAGGCCGAGGTGCTGGAGTACAAGTTCGGCGGCAAGGACATCAGCGAGGTGCTGGCGATGCCGGTGGCCGATGCCGAGGAGTTCTTCAGCGAGGGCGACGCGAGCACGCCGGCCGCGCACAAGATCCTCGACCGGCTGGCCGACGTCGGGCTCGGATACCTCAGCCTCGGGCAGCCGCTCACGACGCTTTCCGGCGGCGAGCGGCAGCGGCTCAAGCTGGCCACCCGCATGGCGGAAAAAGGAGGCCGTGCGCGAGGGGCCGGGCTGGCCCGGACCGGAGCGATGCCTATCTACGTGCTCGACGAGCCGACCACCGGCCTGCACCTGGCTGATGTCGAGCGGCTCCTGGGCCTGCTCGACCGGCTCGTGGACTCAGGCAAATCCGTCATCGTCATAGCGCACCACCAGGGGGTCATGGCGAACGCCGACTGGATCATCGACGTCGGCCCGGGCGCCGGCCACGACGGCGGACGCATCGTCTTCGAAGGCACACCCGCCGACCTCGTGGCCGCCCGGTCGACCCTCACCGGCGAGCACCTCGCTGCCGCCGCGCAGGGCGCGGCGTCCTAGGTCTCGAGCGCGCGCATCAGCCGCTGGGCCACGGCGGTCCAGGTGAACTCCTCGGAGCGCCGCTTGGCGGCCGCTCCCAGCCGGGCGGCCGTGGCCGGATCCGTGAGACGGCGCATCGCCTCGAGAAGCGAATCGTCGTCGCGTGGGTCCACCACGAGGCCCCCCGGGCCGATCAGGTAGCCCGACCCTCCCGAGGTGGTTCCGATGCTCGGCACCCCCGCCGCCACGGCCTCGACATAGGTGATGGCGCTGGCCTCGGAGTGCGAGGGCATCACGAAGCAGGTGGCGGAACCGAACAGGTGGTCGAGGCGGTCCCGCTGCTCGGCCACGTTCAGGTGGAGCACCCCGTGCCCCGTCACGCCCGGCTGGTCGAGCCGCGGATGGCGGCCCACCACGTCGAGCAGCGCGGCGGGAACCTCCTCGCGCAGCCGCCCGAAGGCCCTGAGCACGCCGGCCCCGTTCTTGCGCGCCCAGTCCATACCGACGAAGAGAAAGCGCGGGCGCGTCCAGTCGCGCTCGCCGGCGGCGGCGTGATTGCACCCGATCCCCACCACGTGCACCTTGGCGGGCTTGATCCCGTAGTCGCGGATCACCGACTCGGCGGCCCATGGAGTGGTGAGGCAGCACGCCACCGCCTGCTCGTATGCCCGCCGCTGGCGGGCCATCCGCGACGCGAAGGCGGTATCGGACAGGTCCTCCCATCCCAGATAGGCGTGTCCCTTCGTCTGAGCGACGGTCATGTCCTCGAACGTCGCGATCGGCGCGTCGGTGGCAAGCGTGTAGCCGGTCCCGATCTGCACGATGGCGTCGAGCCTGCCGGCCTGCCGCAGGCGCTTCGGCGCCGCCCACGTGTTCACGGCGGCGAGCTCGGGTGACGCCCAGGCAGCCGCGCGGCTCTTCTGGACCGTGGAGCGGATGCCGCCACGCGGCCGCGTGTAGGCGGCAGCCAGGGCGTTGAAGGCGACCGAGCGCAGGACGGCTGAAGGCTCCACGCGGATCGGCACCGGCTCGACTCCGGCCCCGCGCAACCCGCGCATGACGCCCGCGGGGGTGCCGGACCAGGTGGCCGGCTGGCTCGGATCGCCCGGGAACGCCACCCCGATGCGCCTGATCCGAGCCGGCTCGGTCAAGTCTCCGAGTCCCTCGTCACGACCACGCTGAAGCCGAGCATCACGAAGGCCAGGAACGTCACCTGGATGAACGCGAACGCGTCGAAGGTGAGCATTCCGACGGCGAAGGCCGCCAGCGCCGCCGCGAGAGCGGTGGCCAGCCAGCCCTCCGGGCTCGGATCCGAGCGGGCCTTCCGCGCAAGCCTGCGGATGGCGCGGCAGAAGAGCCAGAGCAGCCCGAGCACGCCCACGGCGCCGATCTCGAGCAGCGTGGTCAGCCACTGGTTGTCGAGGATCTGCACGTCCGACGCCACCACGTCGCCGCCGGCGCCCACGTCGCCCGGACCGAGCTCCGTGGTGACCACCCGGGTTCCGAAGCCCTGCCCCAGGAACGGCTCGCGCGACCACTCGCTCAGGCTGGGTCCGAGGTCCGCGATCCGGCCACTGCCGGCGCCCGCCTCCTGGGACTGCTCCCGGATCAGGTAGCTCGGCTGGAGGATCGCCCGGAAGGTCCCGAGCGTGCCCGGCATCACCACCTGGATCACGATCACCAGCGGGATGAGCATCGGGAGCAGACGCATGGTCTCCTGGCGCTTGATCCAGACGTAGGTGACCAGCAGGACCACCAGCATGATCGCGGCCGTGCGCGACCCCGAGGCGAACGCGCCGAGCGTGATCACCCCGCCGCAGACGAGCCAGCCGATGTGCTGGTAGCGCTGGTAGAGGTAGACCGTGAGCGGGATCAGCATCACCAGCGCGGCCCCGAGGGCGATCGGGTGCTGGGCGGAGCCGAGCGCGCGGAAGCCCGTGCCGCGCGCGATGTGCGAGCCGAAGTCCACGTAGTGCAGGAACGGGATGACGCTGTCCAGCCCGTTGAAGAAGTTCGTGCCGGTACGCCACTCGATCAGCGACAGCGCGGCCAGCAGAGTCCCGCCGCCGGCGAGCAGCTGCAGCATCCGCTCGAGCTTCGGCCCTCGGGCCACGATGCTGGCCACGAAGTAGACGATCAGGAAGAAGGTGAGGAAGAAGGTGACCTGCTTGACCACAACCTCGCCCACCCCGTTCACCCGTGAGACGTTGAACGCGAGCGATCCGAGGATGGCCGCGATCACCACGAGGATCGGCGCCTCGAGGCCGGAGCTGCGCCAGCGCACTGCGGGGTCGGCGCACACCGCGAAGAGCCAGCAGACGAGGACGACGCCGAGCAGCAGCCGGTAGGGCTCGAGCTCCACCGGGAGCCCCCCACCCACCGTGTAGCGGCGGATCGGGATGAAGAGGATGACGAGGAGGATCAGTCCGAGCAGCGTCTGCCAGGCGAGCAGCGTGCGCTGGTAGGCCACCAGCGCCAGCGGCAGCACCACGGCCGCCAGGATCGGGTTGGCCTGAACGCGCAGGACGGCGGCGGCCAGCACCACCAGCACGCCGATGCCCACGGCGATCCAGAGGCCCCGCTCCGACCTTCCAGCTCCTCGCGCAGTACCCGCCCGCCCCGCACCGGGGAGGACGGCTGCCCGAGTGGTCACCGCGCCCTGTACCTACTGGAGAGCCAGCTGGTACGTGCCGGCTCGGGCACGTGGGCGGCCATCGGCTCCTGTGCCTCCACAGGATCCTGGTCGATCCGCGCGCCGTTCTCGGCCACGGTCCAGGGCACCACCACTCCGTCGAGCGCCTGAGTCTCCTCGCGCCCGTCGCGCAGCGCCGCCAGCAGGTGCGCCAGCGCCACGGCGCCGAGGGCGCAGAGCAGGAAGGCCAGGATCGAAGCGGTGTGCGAGCGGCCCGACGTCATCACCGGCGCCGCCGGAGCGTTGATCTTGTCGATGTGGATCCGCTGCTCGGCGGGGATGGCGTTCCTCGACTGCTCGGTGGTGAGCACGTTCTGGAGGGCCTTCACGGTGTGCTGGTTGAGGTCGCGGGCGGCCGGGCCGCTGCCCGCCGTGGTGGTCAGCTTGATCACCGGCAGCTGCGTGCTGGCGTTGCCCTCCACGGCCAGCGCCTGGATCTGCGCGGGCTTGGGGCTGCCGGGCAGCCGGCTCCGGACGCGGTCGCCGGTGGCGAGCTGCGCGTACAGGCTGGCGAGGGCCGAAAGACGGTTGGGATCGGCGAACGAGCCGCCGTCGTTGCCCCCGGCGCCGCCCACCTCACCGCCGGTCTCCGGCACGCCGGCCAGGGTACGGCCCTCGGGGAAGCCCGACTGCGTGACGAGGAGCGAGGACTCGCTGGTCCAGGTCTCGGATCCGCGCGGGGACAGCGAGGGAAGCTGGTAGGCCGCCAGGATGGCGAGCAGGGTGCCGAGCACCAGGCCGCCGGCGACGACGGCGCGAAAGCGCCAGAGAACTGCGGCATGCTGGGCTAGGTCCATAGCTCGGAGCCTAGGTGCGTCGGGGGAGCCGGTCCCTACCCCACCTGCCGGAAGGTCCCTATCCCAACGTTCAGGTCTCGCGGCTCAGGACGAAGATGTCGCCCCGGAGCTCGGCGTGCGCGAAACCGCCGTTCAGGCGCATGTCCTCGAGCGCTGTGTCGAGCGACATCGGCAGCAGATCCGGGTGCAGCTCGCCCACCACGAGGCGCGCTCGCGCCAGGGCCGGGCTGGCGGCGAGCGCCGCGTGCTCCATGCCCTCGATGTCCACCTTCAGCACGTCCACCTGGTCGATCAGCCCGTCCGCCAGGAGCGTCTTCAGGGACAGGCCGGGGACCACGAGGCCGTTGCCTGACGAGCCGTTCACGCGCGTGCCCCAGCTCGAGTGGGGCGTCCGCTCGATCACCACGGGCCCGTCCTCGGCGGTCACGGCGGCGTGGCGGAGCGTCACGAGCGGGTCGTTGCCGACGTTCCTCGTCAGCGTCGCGAACGTGCGCGGGTCGGGCTCGACGCAGAGCAGCCGGGCCTCGGGGAACCGGCTCCGGAACCAGAGGGCCGCCTGGCCCACGTTCGATCCGAGGTCCACGATCACCGTGGGCCTGCCGACCGCGGCGGCCGCGTACTCGCCCTCGCCGAAGATCTCCTCGAGCGCGAAGAGCTCGCTCTCGTCCGAGAACCAGAAGAGCCGCGGGCTCCCTCCGAGGCGCAGCCTCACCGGGACCGGCGTGCCGGACGTGAGCCGGCGCTTGGCGGGGAGCGCCAGGAGCGTCAGGAAGAGCCAGGCGCGGCTGACCGGGCCCGCGGCAAGCACCGAGTGCCGGGCTGCCCAGCGGAACGAGGAGAGAAGTCTGCGCATGGCGTCATCCGGGTGCGACGAACCAGCCGAAGCGATCGTTCAGCCGGCGCACGAACGGGACGCGTACCAGCACGCCCTTGACGGCCTCGCGGCGAGCACGGCGCGCCCAGTAGCGCTTCCAGAACTCCTCCTTCTCCTTCGACGAGGTCGTGTAGTAGGAGCCCCCGGTGTGGTGCACCACCAGGTCGGCGAGCACGGCGGCGCCGAACCCGACCCGCTGGAGCGCCTCGATGTACACCCCGTCCTCCAGCCAGAAAACCTCGTCGTCGTTCTCCCGGAACCCGCCGGCCTTCTCGTTGGCCTCCCTGGAGGTCATCGCGCAGCCGCCGCCCGTGGGTCCCACCAGCAGGCTCACGTCGTTCACCTCGACGGCCGTGTACTCGTGGGCGCGAATGACGTGGCGCCAGTGCGAGGCCTCGTCGTGCGGGTCGTTCTCGATGTCCGCGGCCAGGAAGCCGATCTCGGGCAGCCGGACGAATGCGTCGAGCAGCATGGCGTCCCAGTCCTGGGGCGCCTCCACCACGTCGTCGTCCAGCTCGACCATGTAGGCGGAGGTGGTCTCCCGGAACGCTCGCGCATAGCCGTTGTGCCCCACGTTGGTCTCGCTGCGCATCACCCGGATGCGCGGCTCGTCGAGGGAGGCGAGGTACTCCTGGGTGGCGTCGGTGGACCCGTTGTCCCAGATCACGATCTCGCGAGTGGCCGCCGACGTGCGCAGAAGCACGTTCTCCACGCACTTCTTGAGAAGCTCGGCACGGTTGTGGGTCAGGACCACGACGGCGATCCCGGCGTCGGCTGTGGTCGGATCACGCACCGCATCCAACCTAAGCCGCGGGCCCTGCCGGGTGACTATGCGGCCGTATAGTTCTGCCCTCTCGGCTGCCCGCGGGCGTACGCTTGGCCAGATGGCGGCGATTGGCGTGGTCATCCGGACGCTCAACGAGGCCGAGCTGATCGGGACCTGCCTCGAGACCCTCGGCCGGCAGCGCTCGGACTTCGATCTCGACGTGCTCGTGGTGGACAGCGGGTCCACCGACGCGACGGTGGAGATCGCGCGCTCGCACGGGGCCCGAGTCCATCCCGTCCGGCCCGACGACTTCGACTACTCGAAGGCCCTGAACGCGGGCATCGAGAGGGTCTCCGGGGATCTGGTGCTGGTCCTGTCCGCGCATGCCGTGCCGGTGGATGAGCACTGGGTGGCCGGCATGACCGCACCGTTCGCGGATCCACGCGTGGCCGGCGTGGCGGGCAGGCAGATGCCCTGGGAGGACGCGCCCTGGCGCGAGGTCCTCCGCCTCGGCAGCCAGTTCGGCGAGCACCGGCGCGAGTTCACGCGCGAGAGCGGCGGCGAGATCCTCTTCAGCAACGCGGCCTCCTGCATCCGGCGCAGCGTCTGGCTCGATCAGCCCTTCACCCTCCCCGCCGCCGAGGACCTCGAGTGGGCCGAGCGGGTGGTGGGAGCCGGGCTGGCGGTGGTCTACGAGCCGGCCGCGTCCGTGTACCACTCGCACCTGCGAGAGCCCGCGCGCGCAGGCGCAGCGCCTGATCGACGTGAACCGCATCGCCTCAGGCGGCAACGGCTCGCGCACACGGCGCCGCACGCTCCGGGAGGCGGCCGGCCTGTTCTACCGGGACTCCAGCTCGATCATGGGCCTCGACGAGCCGCCCCGGCGCAAGCTGGCCCACCTGGTCGAGCTCACCCGCACGGTGTCGTTCTACGTGGTGGACTTCGAGCGCTCCGGCACCACGGCCGAGCGGCGCCGGGCGCGCTCCTGACTCAGGACGCGGGGGCGCCACGGCGGAGCGCCGTGCCCAGGCGCTGGCGCTCGCGCAGCGCGCGTATGACGCGCTCGTCCGGGCACCGCGGCGCCCGGCGTGGCCGCGGCGGCGGCGTAGCCCCAGAGCATCGCCAGCGCGGCCGGCTCCCTGCGCGCCCGGTAGAGCGCGCGCATCGCCAGGTAGCTGGGCCGGTAGCCCATGTACCAGGAGGCGCGGCCCAGGGCCTCGCCGTGGTGGAGCGAGGTGAGCTCTCTGCCGCCCTCGGGGCGATGGTGGCGGAAGGGCAGGTCCACCCAGGTCTGGGTGCGCATGCCGCGCAGCTGCACCCGGATCTCGTCGAGGCCGTCCCAGCCCATGCAGGGCTCGAGCTCCATCATGTCGTCGATGCACTCGGCCCGGTATGCGCGGGTGGCGCCCCAGACCGTGGTGTCGGACTTGGAGCGGCGCACCCAGCTGCCGCGCTCGAGCTCGTAACACGTGCCGCTGGCAATGCCCAGCTGCTCGTCCTCGGCGAAGCGGCCCACCAGGCGCTCGCAGAAGTCCGGATCGAAGTCGATGTCGGCGTCCACCTTGATCACCACGTCGGCGGGCTCGCGCCAGCGCGCGGATGCCGTTCCGGAACCCGATCAGGTCGCGTGCGTCGCGCCGGCCGGCGGCCAGCTGCCCGTTGCCCGTCTGCTGCGCCAGCGGGCTGAGCCAGTGATGGCGGGCGGCCAGCTCCGAGAGCACGGCCGGCGTGGCGTCGGTGGAGCCGTCGTCCACCACCACCCACTCGGCCGGCGGCACGGTCTGGGCGGCCAGGGCGGCGGCCAGTCGCGGCAGGTTGCGCTCCTCGTTGCGCGCCGGCGTGACCACCGCGTACCGCAGCGTCATGCGGCCACCTGCACCCGGTCGCCGGCCATGGCGCGCGGCAGGTACTCGCCGAGCCAGAGCTCGAGCATCATCAGCGCGAGCAGCAGGTTGGCGTGCGAGCGCCGCCCGCCGCGCCACTCCATGACCACCCGCTCCACCACGTCGCGGTCGAGCACGGCCGCGTAGGCCGGGTCGGGATCGAGCAGCAGCTGCTCCACCAGCGAGCCGTCGCCGGCAGCCACCCACGACCCGACGGCCTCGTTGAAGAAGCCGCGCTTGCGCTTGTCGAGCACGAACGGCGGCACGTGGTCGCGCGCGGCGAGGCGCAGCACGTGCTTGCCCTTGAGCCTGCGCACCTTGTGTCCCGCAGGGATGCGGGCGCACAGCTCCACGAGCTCATGGTCGAGGAACGGCACGCGCACCTCTAGCGAGCACGCCATCGAGGCGCGGTCGAAGTAGGTGAGCATGTCGTCCACCAGGCCGAGGCGGGCGTCCAGGTAGAGCGCGGCCTCGAGCGGCGCGGCTCCGGGAGCGTCCGCCAGCCGCCGGCCGAGCAGAGCCTCGGCCGCACCGGCCTGCTCCGCCAGCGCACCGCCGAACAGGTCGCCGCTCAGATCGGAGTGCACCAGCCCGCTCGACGCCAGCAGGCGCGTAACCGGGTCCCCGGCCTGAAGGACGTCCACGAAGCGGCCCGCGCGTCCCGGACCGTGCCTCAACCCGGCCGCCGCGACGGAGCGCAGCGGAGCCGGCATGCGCTCCCACGACTGGGCGAGCGAGGCCACGCGGTGCTTGCGGTAGCCGCCGAGCAGCTCGTCGGCCCCCTGGCCGGTCAGCGCGACGGTCACGTGCTCGCGCGCCAGCTCGCACAGCGGCAGGAACCCGAGCGAGGACAGGTCGGCCAGCGGCTCGTCGAGATGCCAGACGAGCCGCGCCAGCTCGTCGGCGTCGCTCTTGGTGGTCACCTCGAGCTCGTGATGGTCGGCACCGTTCCAGTCGGCCACGCGCCGGGCATCGCCCAGCTCCGAGTCCTCGCCCGCGAAGCCCACGGCGAAGGTCTTCACGGGCTCGGCCATGTGCCGCTTCATGAGGTTCACGATCAGGCTGGAGTCGAGGCCGCCGCTCAGCATGGCCCCGAGCGGAACGTCGCTCATGAGACGTAGGCGCACCGACTCGTCCAGCTTCTCGATCAGCATCTCGGCCCACTCGCCGTCCGAGCGGTCGATCGGATCGGGCGCCGGGGCCGGGTAGCGCCACCAGCGCTCCACGGTGGCGCGCCCATCGGCCACCACCAGGCGCTCACCGGGCTCGAGCTTCCGCACCTTGCGTAGCGGGGTCATCGATCCGGGCACGTAGCCAAGCGAGAGGTAGGCGGCGATCGCCTCGGGATCGAGCTCCTGTCCCACGAGGCCGCTGGCGAGCACGCACTTGAGCTCCGAGCCGAACACCACGAGCTCGTCCGTAACGGCGTAATAGAGCGGCTTGATGCCCATGCGATCGCGGATCAGCACCCCGCGGCGCTCGACGCGGTCCCAGGCGGCCACAGCGAACATGCCGCGCAGGCGCTGCCCCAGGTCGGGGCCGTGCTCCTCGTAGAGGTGCGGCAGCACCTCCGTGTCGCAGCGGCTGCGCAGCGTGTGCCCACGCGCGCGAAGCTCGTCGCGGAGCTCGGCGTGGTTGTAGATCTCGCCGTTCTGCGCCGCCCACACGCGGCCGTCCTCGTTCGAGAACGGCTGATGCCCGCCCTGCCACGTCGATGATCGACAGCCGCCGGGCGCCGAGCGAGCAGCCCTCGGCCGAAACGTGGCCGGCGTCGTCAGGGCCGCGGTAGGCGATCACGTCCGTCATCGCGCGGAGCACGTGCTCCGGCAGGGCCGGAGCGCTCGCGCCGTCGAGCCTGAACGCTCCTGCGATGCCGCACATGGCGCCACCGTAGACGCCCCGGAGCCGGCTGAGCCTAACCGACCGTTCAGGACGCTCCCAGAGCGGCGGCCTTAACGTGCGCAGGGATGTCTTCTTCACCTGGCCCGGGCTTCCCGGACCTCCGCGCGCGGGTGCTCGGAGGTCTCGGTTGGGTGATCGGATCGCAGGTCGGGCTGCAGCTCACGCGGGCGCTCGCGGCGATCGTGATCGCCCGGCTTCTCACGCCCGAGGAATACGGCCTGGCCGCTCTGGCGCTGGTCTTCGCCAGCCTCGTGATGGTCTTCTCCGACCTGGCCCTGGGCGCCGCGCTGATCCAGCGCAAGGAGCTGAGCGCGGTGGACCGGGACACGGCGTTCTGGGTCACCGTGGGCAGCGGCATCTTCTTCGCCATCGTCGGGTTCGCGCTCGCCGGCCCGCTGGCGGCGCTCTACGGCGACGCCGACGCCAAGCCGCTGCTCCAGGTGCTCTCGATCGGGTTCGTGGTCTTCGCGGTGGGCGCCCCGCAGCAGTCGCTGATGCTGCGCGACATGGACTTCGCGCGGGTCGAGATCCTCCCGATGATCGGGGCCCTGGCGGGGGCGGCCGCGGGTGTGACGGTGGCCGCGATGGGCGGCGGGGCATGGGCGATCATCGTGCAGTACGCGGCGGGCGCGACGGTCACGACCATCGCCGTCTGGCTGCGATCGAGCTGGAGGCCGCGGATGGCCTTCTCCATGAACAGCCTGCGGGATCTCGGCGGCTTCAGCGTGTTCATGCTCGGCCACCGGATGCTCTATTACCTCCAGACCAACGGCGACCGCTTCCTCATCGGCCGCTTCCTGGGCACCAGCGCGCTCGGCACCTACGCGATCGCGTTCAACACGATCCTCCAGCCCGCCAGCAAGATCGGCGGCCCGCTTCAGCGAGTGATGTCGCCCGCGTTCTGCCGCATCCAGGACGAGCCCGAGCGCATCGCCGTGGCGTGGGCCCGGGTGGTGCGGATCCTGGCGGCCGTGTCGGTGGCCCCGCTGGCGGCGCTCGTGGTGCTGGCGCCCGACTTCGTGCCCGTCGTGCTCGGCCACCAGTGGCAGGCGGCCGTGCCGGTCATCCAGATCCTCGCCTGGGTCGGGATCGTGCAGGCCCTTCAGAGCCTCAGCATCGACGTGCTGATGGCCCGCGGCCGCGCTCGCACCATCTTCCGCTTCTCGATCGTCCTCGTGACCTGCCACCTCGTGGCGTTCTCGGTGGGCCTCAACTGGGGCGTGGTGGGCGTGGCGGTCTCGTTCGCGATCTCCACGACGCTCGTGGAGCCGTGGCAGACCATCCTCGCGGCGCGCGCGCTCGGGGTGTCGCCGATGATCTTCCTGCGGAGCATCTCCGGGGTGTTCCAGGCCGCCGCGGGCATGTGCCTCGTGGTCCTGGGCGTCCGCGTCGCGCTCGTGGACGCGGGAGTCCACGAGGCGGTGCGGCTGATCGTCTGCACCGGGGTGGCCGCGGTGGTGTACTTGGCGCTCTGCGCCTGGCGCGTGCCGGAGCTCAGGCAGGAGCTGCGCGGCGTGCTCCGGCGGCGAGGATCGGGCCAGCGGCTGGCCGGCCCCGCCGCCGCCGTGGAATCCTGACCCGGCAACATCGCCTGCACGCGTTCCGCTCGCACAGGAGGTTCGCTAGCCTGCCGGGCTGATTGCCACGGGTCATGGATGACTCGTCCGGCAACGCCTCGAGACGGCGCCTCGGCGCCGGCTCGTTCAGGAGACAGCTGCCGTGGCCTTCTCCCACATCCCGCCGACAGCGGCTCTGCGTCGCGGTTTCGCGCTGCTCGCGGCGCTCGCCGCCCTCCTGGTGCTGGCGCCGGCCACCGGCGCCGCCACGCGCCAGATCGCGCCCGGCGCGCCCGACTCGGGCAACTGCCTCGGCGCCCCCTGCGGCAGCTTCGGCTACGCCTACGCGCAGAGTGCCGGCGGCGATCTGGTCCGGGTCGCTCCCGGCGCCTATCCACCGCAGGTGGTGCCCCCCGGGTCGAAGGCCGTGGTGTTCAAGGGCAGCGGCCTGCCGAAGCTGCGCCAGCTCGACAACGCGGCCTCCAACGTGGTGTTCGACGGCCTCGAGGTGGACGGGGCGTTCGCCAAGGCGCTCACGTTCCACAACAGCGGCGACAACTCCGGCTTCAAGAACGGGCGCATCGGCAACGTGACCGACGAGAAGGGCGCGCTGGTGTCGGGCACCAACTTCACCTTCGACAACGTGGTGTTCCACGACGTCCGCGTGACCGACGAGACGGTCCACAACGAGTGCCTCTACGCGATCGTGGTGCCGGGCCTCACGGTCCGCCGCAGCCTCTTCCACCAGTGCGCCACGATGGACGTGTTCTTCACGTATGGAAGCTGGTGGTCGCCGCTGCCTCCGGCGTACGGGAAGGTGACGCTCGAGAACAACGTGTTCGGGCACACCTACAAGGACGACGGCACCTGGCACTACTACAGCGTCTACGTGGCCAATACGGCCAACGCCGGGGGCACGCTCGACGGCTGGACGGTCCGCAACAACACCTTCGAGATCCCGGCCAGCGCGGAGCACGCCGCCACCGGCGGCTCTCGCTGGGTGGGCAACCTCGGCAGCTGGAACTGCGTGGGGGGCATGCGCTACAGCCACAACGTCGGCCAGAAATGCGCGGCGTCGGACAAGCGCGTCTCCCCCGCCGTGTCGTCCGCCGCGGTGATGGCCCCGCTGGGGTGGATCGACCCCGGCGCCCTGAACTTCCGGCTCAAGGCCGGCGCGCCGGCCATCAACGCCGCCGACCCGGATGACCACCCCGCCCTCGACCGCGACGGCTTCGCGCGCGACGGGCGCCCGGATGCCGGGGCCCACGAGTTCGGAGCGGGGCCCCCGGGGAGCGGGCCCGGCACTCCGGGCGGGCAGCCCGGCGGCGGCACACCGGGCCGGGCGAAGCCGCGGTTCACGTCGGTCCGCCTGCGGCCGCGCGTGATCTGCAAGCGGCCACGCCGCGGCTGCCCCGCTGCCGCGCGGCTCAGCCTCCGCGTGAACGCGAAGGTCCGCGTGTCTATCCGTATCCAGCGTGTGCGCAAGGCTCACAAGCGCCACCTCGTGCGCGCGCGCAAGCTGGGCGTGACCAAGCGCCGGGCCACGCGCATCCGCGCCCATGGCCTCGCTCGCGGGCGCTATCGAGTGGTGATCGTGGCCACCAACGCCGCGGGTACGCGCTCGGCCGCCAGGGCCGTTGCCTTCCGCGTTCGCTGAGGCTGACCGGCCCATCGGCCAGGTATCCCCCTAGCCGAACGGGGGGATTGGCCCACCGCGACTTTCGCCGTCGGGAGGGCGCACCTAGGCTCGCTAAAGAGGCAGGTGGACCCGGGGGCCAACACGACAGATCTTCGCGCTCGCGCGCGAGCGCGGTTCGCCCGCGCGGCGCCGCTGCGCGCGTCCGCGCCGAGCTCGATGCCGCTGGTGGCCTACGTGGTGGGCGCCCGCCCGAACTTCGTGAAGATGGCGCCCGTGATCGAGGCGATGCGCCGGCGCGGTCACACCCGCCAGCTGGTCGTGCACACCGGCCAGCACTACGACCGGAGCCTCTCCGACGACATCCTCGCGGACCTCGGCTTCCCCGATCCCGACGTGTCGCTCGGAGTCGGCTCCGGCACCCACGGCGATCA
This sequence comes from uncultured Thermoleophilaceae bacterium, assembly GCA_963811055.1. Classification (GTDB taxonomy): domain Bacteria; phylum Actinomycetota; class Thermoleophilia; order Solirubrobacterales; family Thermoleophilaceae; genus JACVRW01. The sequence goes on along the minus strand of CAWEPQ010000020.1, from coordinate 418,389 downwards.
GACCGCGAAGGTTCTGGCCGGGTTCGAGCAGGTCCTGCTCGAGCGCCAGCCCGACATGGTCGTCGTGGCGGGCGACGTGAACTCCACCCTCGCCTGCGCCCTGGCCGCCGCCAAGCTGGGTGTGCCGGTGGCCCATCTCGAGGCCGGGCTGCGCTCGGACGACTGGACCATGCCCGAGGAGATCAACCGGGTGCTCACCGACCGCATGGCGGACGTGCTGCTCACCCACAGCCCCGAGGCCGAGCCGAATCTGCTCCGGGAGGGCATCGACCCCGCGCGGATCCACTACGTGGGCAACACCATGATCGACTCGCTCCGCAAGCTCGAGGGCCGCGCGCGCCGGCGCGCCGCCTGGCGTGAGCTCGACCTGAACGACCACGAGTACGTGCTCGTGACCCTGCACCGCCCCTCGAATGTGGACGAGCCGGTGCGCCTGAACGCGATCGTGGACGCGCTGACCATGCTCGGAGCATCCGCCCCGGTGGTCTTCCCGATCCACCCGCGCACGCGCGACCAGCTGAGCCTCGGCTCCGGCCTCGAGCGGCTCGAGCGCGCCAACGTGCGCTGCATCCGCCCCGCCGGGTACCTCGACTTCCTCTCGCTGCAGGGCGCCGCCGGGGCGATCGTGACCGACTCGGGCGGGGTCCAGGAAGAGGCCTCCGCGCTGGGCGTGCCCTGCTTCACCTTCCGGGCGAACACAGAGCGGCCCGTGACCATCACCCACGGCACCAACGTGCTGCTCGGCGACGACCCGGCGCTGATCGCCGACGTGCGCCCCTCCACCCTGCCGCCCACCCCCTCGGCGATCCCGCTCTGGGACGGGCACGCCGCGGAGCGCTCCGCGGACGCACTCACCATGGCACTGGCCGAGCGGCCCGCCGTGGAAGAGCGCCTGGCGCTCGCCTAGGCCGCGGCCGCGCCCACGGCGCCGGGCGCGTTGCGCTCCACGAACGCGAGCAGCTCGTCCAGCGACAGGTTCGGGCGCGGCACCACGATCAGGCGCTCCACCCCGAGCTCCGCATAGGCCTCCGCGACACCCTCGTCGAGCGGGCGCGCCGGGCTCACCGAGATGTGCAACGGCCGTTCACGGCCGGTCTCCTCCACCGCACGCCGCAGGGACTCGCCCGTGCTCCGCCATCGCCCTGAGACCCACGAGGAACCCGTACCAGCCGTCTCCGTGCCGCGCCGCGCGTATGTGGGCCGCCCGGCTGTGGCCGCCGATCACCACCGGCAGCGGGCTCTGGAGCGGGCGCGGGTGGGCGTCGACCCCCTCGAACTCCACGCAGCGTCCACTGAACCGGGGCGCCTCGTCCTCCCAGAGGCTGCGCATCGCCGCCAGATATTCGTCGGCGCGCGCCCCGCGGCCGGCCATCGGCACGCCCAGGGCCCGGAGCTCCGGCTCGAGATAGCCCACGCCGAGGCCCAGCGTCAGCCGGCCGCCCGTGAGCACGTCCAGGCTCGCCACCTGCTTGGCGAGCACGAGCGGATTGCGCTGCGGGAGGATCACGAGGCCGGTGGCCAGCCGGATCCGCTCGGTGCGCCCCGCCAGGTGGGCAAGCGCCACCAGCGGATCGAGAATCGGCTCGTCGGGGTCCATCGGGGATGGCTCGACGCGCGGGCTCGGCACGACCACGTGCTCGCCGGCCCACAGCGAGTCGTAGCCCAGCTCCTCCGCCAGTTGCGCCACCCGCGCCGCCGCGCCCGCATCGGCGCAGGCGTGCGAGTTGATCCCGAACAGGCCTACGGTGGGCCTCACGCCCCGCCAGGCTAGCGGGGCGCCCTACACCGCCCTCAGACTTCCACGCCACTGACGTTGACCGTGAATAACACGGTCAACGTCAGGAGCGACCGAGCACGCGCGTCACGTTGAGCCGCCATGAGCGGAACAACGTGACTCGCGTCCTACAAGCGCTACCGGGCACCCGACTGACGTTGAACACTCATACGGTGCCGAACGTAAGGAGCGTCGCGATCGCCCGGTGCCACCACGTCCCCACCCAGCCGCCGTTGGACGCCCGGGTGAGGCCACTCCCTGGGAACGGCCGGGTCCTTAGGCTGCGCTGACCGACCCGCTCGGGTGGCCCTCTTCCATCAGCCGCCGGCGCTCCACGTGCCAGGCGATGCTGGCCGCCAGGCCCTCGGCCAGACCCACGCTCGCGTTGAAGCCGAGCACCCGGGACGCCTTCTCGGTGTCCGGGATCCGGCAGCGAACGTCCTGGTAGCGGCCGCCGATCTTCTCGTACGGCAGCAGCTTCGCCCGCAGCGGCCCGGCTATCCCGAGGCCCTCCTGCACGGCGGTGGCCAGGCGGATCATCGTGATCGGCTCGTCGCCGCCGATGTTCAGGATCTCCCCGACCGCGTCCGGCGTGTCGAGCGCCCTGACGAAGCCGTCGACCGTGTCGCTGACGTAGGTGAACGTGCGCACCTGGCGTCCGTCACCGTGCAGGTCCATGATCTCGCCGTCGAGGAGCGCCTCGGTGAACGCTGTCACCGGGCCGCCCCACCACGTCGGGTGGTTGCGCGGGCCGTAGACGTTGAACAGCCGCAGGATTACGGAGCGCAGCCCCTTCTCCTCGGCCATCGCCAGCGCGATGTGCTCGTCGTAGAGCTTCGACACCGCGTATGCCCAGCGACGCGTCGTCGAGGGACCGATGACCACGTGGTCGTCCTCGGCGAACGGCGGCGTGGCGTTCCCGTACACGTCGGAAGTCGACGTGATGATCACCAGGGCACCGAGCGACAGAGCCACCTCGCAGGCGGCGTGTGCGCCGGCCACGTTCGACTCCAGCGTCTGAAGCGCCCCGCCGTAGCGCGGAATCTTCTCCGCGGCGAGGTGGGCGATGGCGTCGCAGCCCGCGAACACCCGGCGCAGCTCGCGCGGGTTCCGGCAATCCATCTGGTGGAAGCGGAAGTTCGGGTGCTGAACGAAGCCGGCCATGTTGGCCGTGGTGCCGTGGGACAGGTCGTCCACCGCGATCACCTGGCGGCCCTCCGCCAACAGTCGTTCGCAGAGGTGCGAGCCGATGAAGCCGGCCCCGCCGGTCACTCCTATCTTGCTCGGGGTCGTCATGGCGCTCTCCTTTTCGAGGCGTCGAGTATTCGGGTATTGGGGTGGAAGCCACGCGGCGTGCTCATGCCGCCGCCTCCTGACGCTCGGACGCCCGCAGGCGAGGAACGAGCCCTTCGACCAGACGCTCGGCTACGCCGATGGCCGCCTGGCCGTTCACGATCTCTGGATACACGTGCGCCGACGAGGCCATGGCCAGGCCGGGCGCGGGGAACATGTCCGGGAGGCGGCCCTCGCCGCCAAGTGTGTGCACGGGCTCCGCCACCTGCGCGCGTGCCACCTGGCTGGCGAGCACGTCGTCGTCGGGCGAGAAGCCGGGGAACATCGTGCGCACGTGACCCATGTAGGCGTCCTTCACCTCGCGGGTCGAGCGCTCAAGCTCCGGGCTGTCGGGGTTCACGTACTTGGGTGCGTACACGAGGTGCCCTCCCACCCGCTCGGGGTCGATCACCTTGGTCGTCTCGACCACCGCGGTGAGCGGCACCCGGCGATCGGTGATGTTGAGCGTGTACCAGGGGCTGAGGCTGCGGCGCAGGCGCATCACGAGGCAGACGATCCCGAGGTAGCGGCACTTGTCCGGGCCGACGGCGGCGGCCAGGTCGCGTCCGAGCAGCGACGCCGTGGCGGTGGGCAGCAGGGTGGAGATCACCTGGTCGTGCGGCTCGTAGCCGCGCGTGCTCAGGGTGCCCACGGCGCGGCCGGAGCTCGAGACGATCGCCTTGACGGGCGTGTTGCGAAGCACGCTTCCGCCGAGGCCCTCGATGGCCTGGCCGAGCGCGTCGGCGAGCGTCTGGTAGCCGCCGTCGATCGTGCCCATGACCTCTTGCGAGGACTTGTCGCGCGACCTCCCCATCCGGCGCGAGCGCGACCAGAGGTAGGTGGCGGGAATGTCCTCGTAGCGGCCGTCGAACTTGGAGTCGAGCAGCGGGCGCCAGAGCACCTCCCAGGTGCGGCGTCCGCAGATGCGCACGAGCCAGTCCTCGATCGGAGTCTCCTCGAGCTGCTCGTAGCTGCTGCCGACCTGGCAGCGGGCGATGAACGCCACGAGGCGCATCCGGTCCACCGTGGTCAGCCCCGGGAAGCTCAGCAGCTCGCGCGGCGTGGACATCGAAGCGAGCTTGCCCTGGTGGTAGAAGCCCACGCCGCTGCGGCGGAAGCGGAAGCTGTCCGCCAGCCCGAGCTCCTCTGCCATCTCGATCACGCGCTCGTCGGTGGGCAGGGTCACGTGGTAGAAGCGGTCGATCGGGATGCCGTCGAGCGGCGTCGTGCCCGCCAGGCCGCCGAGCTGAGCGTCGCGCTCGTAGACCGTGACCGAAACACCGCCCTGAGCCAGCCGGTAAGCGGCGGCCAGCCCGAGCAGGCCGGCGCCGATCACTGCCACGCGCGGAGCGTCGCCGTCGGATGGGTGCACCAGGTGTGCGGGCGCGCTCACGCGGATCCCCCGGTGCGGCGCGTGAACGCCTGCCTCGTCATCAGCCGCATGTACGCGGCCATCGTGGGAAGCACGCGCATCTTGCTGTCGCCCTCGCGCTGCGACCAGTCGATCACCACCGGCACCTCCTCCAGCCGTGCGCCGAGGCGCGCCAGCTTGAAGAGCAGCTCGGCCTTGCAGGCGAAGCCGGGCTCGCGGACGAGCAGGTCACCGTGGCGGGCGTAGCCCTGACGCAGGATCGAGGCGCGGTAGACGCGGTAGAAGGTGGAAACCGTGCGCGCGTCCACACCGCTCGTGCGCCGCATCGCGTACGAGGCGGAGCGCGACAGCACGCGCCGGACCAGCCCCACGTTCGAGAGGCCGCCGCCGGGTGCGTGCGTGGATGCCATCACCACGTCCGCGCCGCCGCGGGCCAGGTCGAGCATGCCGCCGAGCGCGTCGAGGTCGCTGGTGGTGTCGGCCTCCAGCGTGACCACGAAGCCGTCCTCGGGAGCCACCTCGAGCGCGCGCCTGAAGCCGCGGTCGAAGGCGCGTCCCGGACCCTGGTTCGTGCCGAGGCTGATGACCTCCACGGGCAGCAATCCGGGATGTGCGCCGGCCACCGCCGCGGTGGCGTCGCTCGAGCCGTCGTCCACGACGATCACCCGTCCGCCGGACCACAGCTTTGGCCGGGCCTCGAGGTCGGTGAGCAGGCGAGGCAGGTTGGCCTCCTCGTCAAAAGCGGGCACCACGAAGACGTTCATGGCTAGTAGGCCCCCCGCCGCGACAGGACCACCGGGATCGTCTGGCACAGGATCTTCATATCCCAGAAGAGCGACCAGTTGGTGACGTAGATGTAGTCGAGCTTCACCATCTCGTCGAAGGGGATGTCGGTGCGTCCGAGCACCTGCCACAGGCCCGTGATGCCGGGCGTGATGTCGAGCCTGCGGCTCGCCCAGCCGGTGATCTGAGAGGACTCGTGGACCACGAACGGGCGCGGGCCGACCAGGCTCATCTCGCCCTTCAGCACGTTCCACAGCTGCGGCAGCTCGTCGAGGCTCGTGCGCCGGAGCAGGCCGCCCACGCCGGTCACGCGCGGGTCGTCCTTCATCTTGAAGAGCGCTCCCGAGATCTCGTTGAGCGGAGCCAGGCCCACGCGCTCGCTCTCCGCGCCCACGCGCATGGTGCGGAACTTGACGATGCGGAAGATGCTGCCGCCGCGCCCGTGGCGCTCTTGCCTGAAGAACACGGGCCCGCGGCTGTCGAGCTTCACTGCCACCGCGATCAGGGCGAGCAGCGGCGAGAGCAGCAGCAGGCCGAGGCCGGCCACCGTGATGTCCACCAGGCGCTTGGTCAGGCGGACGCCGCGCGACAGGCGCATCGGCGGGAGGTTCACGATCGGCATGCCCTCCAGCTCCTGGATGGTGGCGTTGGAGGCGAACACCTCGAAGAAGCGCGGCACGATCGAAAGGTGCACGTCCGGGCGCCGGGCCCCGCGCAGCAGCTCGAGCGTGTCCTCATAGGAGGCGCGCGAGAAGGCCAGGATGACCCAGTCGATCTCCAGCTCGTCGACCAGGCGCGACAGGTCGGCCGGGCGCCCGACCAGCGGCGCGGTGCCCTCGCCGTGGGGCTGGTCGTCGACGAAGCCGACGAGGTCGAGGCGGTACTCCGGGTGCGCGCTGATCTTGCGCTCCACCATCTGCGCCACGTCGCCGGTACCCACGATCAGCGTCCGCCGCGGCTGCATGATCGCCGGGAGGAGCCAGCTGCGGACGGATCCGCGGGTGAGCAGAACCAGCGGCAGCGCCGTGGCCAGGAACATCGCGGCCTCCACGGGGAAGAACACCTCGGCGTCCATGACTCGCCTGAGCACCTGGCTCAGGATCAGGAAGAACAGCGACCCCGCGATCAGAGCGTGGAAGAGCTCGCCCACCTCGTCGAAGGTGGCAAGGGAGATGCTCCGGTTCTGGCGCTCGTAGAGGTTGTAGGCGGTGAAGATCGCCACCCAGACGGGCAGCACGAGCGCCGCCAGCAGCAGCGTGAGCCACGTGGGAGCGATGATCGACGGCGAGGCCACCGCCTCGGCCACCGAATAGGTGATGGCGAGCGCGGCCGCGATCGCGACCATGTCGGCCACGATCAGGATCCACGTGCGTCCGCGCGGAAGGCTCTTGGGCTCCTGCGAGGGGGCCACGACCGCCAGCGGCGGCGTGGAGAGCACGGCGGCTTCCTGTGAACGGACCTCCGACATCAGCCGGCCTGGTCCAGGTCTACTGACAGGATCGTCGAGCCGAGGCCCTCGTCGGGATCCAGCAGAACGGCGGCCGCCTCCTTGCGCGAGCGCACGCCGAGCTTCTGGAAGGCCGATGCGAGGTGGCTCTTCACGGTGCTCTCGGAGAGGAACAGGCGCATGGCTATCTGCCTGTTGCCAAGGCCGCGGACCACGAGCGCGAGCACCTGCTTCTCGCGGTGGGAGAAGGCGGGGCGCACGGCGCAGCGGTGCAGCTCCCGGGGAAGCGAGACCTGGCCCGCGAGCGCGGAGCGGGTGGCGGCGGTGAGCGTGAGCTCGAGCTGGGCATCGGCCACGAAGGCGCTGGCGCCGGCGGCGAGCGCCGAGCGCACGCCCGCTCCGAGCAGGGCGGAGGACACGACGATGACCTGAGGGCTGCCGGGATGCTTCGCGAGCTTCCGCACGGCGGCGAGGCCTTCGGCGCGCGAGGGGTCGCAGGCGAGGACCACGGCGTCCAGGCGTGTTGCGGCCGGGTCCTCGAGGAGCAGCTCCACGGAGGCGCTGATCACCACAGCGGTGAGCCCGCCACCGCCGAGGGCGGTCGCGATGCGGCGCGAGGCGAGCTGGTCGGCCGCCACCACCGCGACGGCAGCGTCGGTCGCGAGATCGCCGGGGTGCGCCCGTCGGGGTCCAAGCTTCGGTGTGGCCATCTTGAATACAACGGGCCTGGAGGCCCCCTCCTTCCGCGCTATTCGTTAGCCCCCGGCACGGGGTTGAGCGAGTGGCGTCCCATTTGGCACGCCACTCGCTCGCCCGCGCCCCGAATGGGGCTGGGGCGACGGTTCTGTGATCGCCGCACACCGGGTTGGGTTGGCCGTGGGAAACCCGTGTGCTCGGGCGTCACCTCATCCAATGAAAACGGCTTCCCTCCGATGTGCGACCAGAGCCGCCTGCCTGCATTGCGACGCTACTTGCGGCCGCTTCCGGCGGCCCTGGTCCTTGGTTCAGGAAGCGGTGCCCGAGGGGGCAGGAGACCCTTGCCGATGCCGACTCTCGTCCGAATCTCAGCCAAAAGAGCACATATCGCGTAAGAGATTGGGCACAGCTCGCGCGTTGGTGCATCGATGAACCCATCGAAGGCGGTGATCCTCGCCCAGGCGCACCGTCCCTCCTCAGCCCCCGGCAGGCGCTCCTTCGTTCGAGGCGAGCTCGCCGCACCCCCGCTCCTTCCGCTGGCCAACCGGCCCCTCCTCGAGCACGCACTCGACTGGCTCGACGCCGGCGATCTCCGCGAGGTGGCCGTGCTCGCGCCAGACGGTCTCTCCGCCCAGACGAGCCGCGCGGTGGCGAAGGCCGGCTGGGGATTCGAGCTCACCTGGCTCGAGCGCAGCCCCGGCGCCGGCGTGGGCGCCTCACTTGCCGCTCTCGGCGATTTCCTCGGCGACGAGCCGTTCGTGCTCCACATGGCCGACAGCCTCTCCCGCCACAGCCTCCACTCGCTGATGCGGGGCGAGCCGGCCGCCGATGGCGAGGCGATCCTCTTCGTCCACGAGACCGCCGGCCACGGCGGCAGCGTCGTGGACCTGCGGGCGCGCCGCTCCGAGTCCCCGTTCGCAGACCACTACGCCCCCGCCGGAGTGGCGATCCTGGGCGCGGGTGTGGCCGAGTCCGCACGCGAGCTCGATCCCGCGCCGGGACACGAGCTCGAGCACCTGGCCGACTCGCTGCACCGCGGCGGAGGCCAGGTGCGAACGCGCACGGTCGCCGACTGGTGGCGCCTCGGTCACGACGCCGACGCTCTGCTGGCGGGCAACAGGTTCGCCCTCGAGGGCATCACCGCCGACTACGGCGCCGCCGACCTCACGCGCACGACCGTCCAGGGCGCCGTGGTGGCGCATCCCAGCGCAGTGCTCGAGTCGAGCGTCATCCGCGGTCCGGCGATCATCGGTCCAGGGGCGCGCATCACGCACTCCTACATCGGCCCCTACAGCTCGATCGGCCGCGACGTGGTGGTCGAGGGCTCCGAGCTCGAGCACTCGATCGTCTTCCCGGGCGCGCGCATCCAGCACCTCTCCACGCGGCTCGAGGCCAGCGTGATCGGAGCGGGCGCGAAGGTGTCCCGCGAGTTCCGGCTGCCGCGCGCCCTCCGTGTGACGGTGGGCGACGGAGCAGAAGTCTCTCTCGCCTGAGGTACCGCCACCCCATATGGAGTACGGGAAACGCGGGAATTTGCGTCCGCACGGCGATCTTCGCGCAAAAAACTAGGGGCGCGACCCTAGTGCAGCCGTAACCCCCCGGGCGTAGGGTCGCCATCTGGTCCTCTCTCGCACCGCAGGGGCTGTGCGAGGTGGATTACGTCAGCAACCGTGGGGGATTCGTTGGCGCATTCGGTCACAGCATCGGCTGCACTTCCCGGGCGATTCGCCCGGGTGCATGAGCAGGGAGACGAGTCGGAGCTCGTCCGCCGCGCGGTGTCACGCGCCAAGGCGGGAGACACCGGAGCGCTCCACTTCCTGTACGTGCGCTTCGCCGACGACGTGTGCTCGTACGTCCGCGGGATCGTGCGCGACAGCCACGAGGCCGAGGACGTCACGCAGAACGTGTTCGCCAAGCTGATGACGGCCATCCACCGCTACGAGGAGCGGGAGGTGCCGTTCGCGGCGTGGATCACGACGGTGGCCCGCAACCTCGCCCTCGACCACGTGCGCGCCCGCCGGCAGATCCCGGTGGAGGAGGTCCGCACGAGCGACGAGGGCCACGACCAGATCGGCTTCGACCGCTCCCAGAGCCTGCGCGAAGCGTTGCGCCGGCTACCGGAGGAGCAGCGCGAGGTGCTCGTGCTGCGTCACATCGCGGGGCTGTCCCCGAGCGAGATCGCGGATCGCCTCGGCAAGTCGGAGGGCTCGATTCACGGTCTCCACCACCGCGGCCGCGGTGCTCTCAAGGCCGCACTGATCGAGCTGGACGCCGCGCCGATCACGGCGTAGGCGCCTCCGAAGCTCTAGCGGTCTTCGGCCATCGCCGCGTCGGCGGCGATGCGAACGGCCACGTTCCCGGAGTCCAGGTCCGCCACCAGGTACAGCGCGGCGTGCTCCAGCAGCCGTTCGACCGATACGCGCTGGCGCGCGGCCTCTGCCTCGGCCTCTTCCCAGGTGCGGTCGTCCAGCTCGACAACCAGCTCGAGCGGCGCGACGGTGCTCGTGCGGTCGAATCGCGGGACCTTCAATGCCGGCCGGCCTGAGTCGCGGTCGCCCAGGTAATAGTCGACCGCGTGGCCCACCAGCTCGCCCGGCTCGACCGAGTAGCGGGCAGCCTCCCCTTCGAGGGTGGCGCGACCAAAATCGTCGAGAGCGAGTTTGAGACTTCGTCTCATTGCACCGTGCGGCGGGCGTCTCCGCCAACCTGGGGGGTATATCGACCGCAACGGACGAGCCCTTGAGGAGCTTCCATGCGATGTCGCTGTCTCCGATGGATTCTTGCCCTCTGCGTCCGCCCCCAAACGTCGAGTGGGCCGTCGACGCCGTGGGGGCCGGTCGTGGCTCGGCTTCCGGCGTTGACCACGGCTGGGTGGGGAGATGGTGTCCTGTCACGTGCCTGTCGGCTGCGTGGCGCTTCTGTCACGTCCAGCGCCGAGGCCGGGGAGTGAGGTGCGCTTTCCTCCCGCATAGCGGGACAAACTCGCAGGTCACTCCGGCCTCGTGACGCTCCGCCGCCCTCGGAGTGTGGGCCGCCTGCCCGTCCAAGGCAACGAGACACGCACGAAGGTCACAGCAGACGTACGCGGCGCCTCACGGCGGGGCGCCCGCGCGGAGCTATCGGTCGGTCAGGCCGCCGGGTCGTCGGGCCGGGCGTGGCGTCCAAGGGCGGTGGACAGCTCACGGCGCGACGAGATCCCGAGCTTGCCGTAGCTGTGCTTGAGGTGCCACTCGACGGTCTTCACCGTTACGAACAGAGCGTCCGCGATCTCGCGGTTGGACTTCCCCTCGGCGGCGAGTCCGACGGTCTGCAGCTCGCGTGGAGTCAGTGCCTCGAGTCCGTGCAGGGCGGTGCGCCGGGGACGGGCCCCGGCGGCGGTGACCTCGCGCATGGCGCGGGCGGCCAGCTGGGTGGCGCCGCAGCGCTCCGCGAGGTCCAGCCCGAGGCGCAGGGGCTCGCGCGCGTCGCGCGGACGGTGCACGCGCCGCAGTGTGCAGCCCAGGTCCACGAGCGCCCGTGCGCGCTCCAGCGCGGTCTGCGAGTCCTCGAGGCACGCCACGGCAGCCTCGAGGGGCTCCACGGCACGGCTCCCGATCTCGAGTTCGCCGATCGTCCTCAGCGAACGCCCCACCGCGCCGGGCGCCCCGAAGGCGCGCGCCAGCGTGAGCTCCTCGTCCGCCAGGCGACGGGCCTCCGCCAGATCCCCCTGCGCGGCCAGCGCGCGGGCCGCTCCCGAGCGCCAGGCGAGCACCGACGGGTTGGGCGCCCCGGCGGCTGCCAGCAGCTCGCCGCAGGCCAGGAAGTCGGCCAGCGCCTCCTGCGGGCGCCGGCGGGCCATGTGCAGGTCGGCGCGGCCCGCGAGGTGGGCGAGCCGCGACGCGGCGTCGGTGTTCCCGTGGAGCCCGGCCAGCTCCACCTGGGCGTCCGCGCCGTCCAGATCGCCTGCCTCGGCCAGGGCCGCCGCGAGCACCACGTGTGCCGACGGCAGTGCGAGGCGCCAGCCGTGGCGCTCTCCGGCCAGCGCCGCCCTGGCCGCTGACGCTGCCGCGGTCACACGCCCGCGGCGCATGATCGCGAAGCTCTGGAAATGGGAGGCGGTGGCCAGGCCGAGAGCCGAGCCACGCGAGCGGGCATCGTCCACGGCGGCCGCCAGTGCCGCCTCGGCCATCTGAAGATCCTCGGCCACGGTCAGCGCCGCGGTGGCCAGGTAGTAGACGATCCCCTCGGCCCCCTCGTCGTCGAGCAGAGCTCCGCGCGCCAGTGCCTTCGTGGCCAGCTCGCGCACCTGCTCGTGCGGGTCCCCTCGCAGCGCCGCGTCGAGCGCCAGCTGGGCCAGCAGAGCGCGGCCGGTGGGCGTGCCGGCGTCGGCGGCAGTCGAATGGCGCCCATCTCCGGGGCGGCCCACCCGGCCGTACTGGATCCGCGCGGCGGTGGCGCTCGCGGCCCGGAGCACCGGACCCAGCTCGCCCTCACCGTCAGCCGCGGAACGCACGCCCAGGTCGAAGGCCGCCGTGGCCTCCTCCAGGCGCCCAAGCGAAAGCAGTGTGCGCCCGGTCTCGAGCGCCGTGGCGGCTCGCTCCTCCGCGGCCGGCAGGCGCTCGATCGCCTCGGCCAGCCGGCCGAGCGCCTCGGGTGCGCCGGCGATCGCCTGCGCCCTTCCCAGCTCGAGCAGCACGTGCGCGCGCTGTGAGCTTGGCGGCGGCTCCTGGAGAGCCCGCTCCAGCAGGTCCACGGCCCGTTCGGCAGCCCCCGTCGCCAGCGCCCGGGCCGCGGCGATCTGCAGCGTTCGCGTGACCCACTCGCCTCCGCCCCTCCCGGAGCGCAGCAGGTGCCCCGCCACCATCTCGGCGGGTGCGTCGTCGTCGGTGAGCGCCTGCGCCACCCACAGGTGGCCCTCGGCGCGCTCACCGGCGGGCAGAGCGGCGTGAACGGAGGCCTCTACCAACGGATGCACGAACCGGAGCCGCTCATCGCCGGCCAGCACCCCGATCCCGGCGAGCGCGTCCATGAGCGCCGCCACGCGCTGGCGCGGCAACCCGGTCAGTCCCGCGGCGTGGCGCACCTCGGCCCCGGGCCCGAGCACCGCGGCCGCCTCGAGCAGCACCGCGGCATCCGGCTCTATCGCTCGTGCGCGGCGCATCACCGACGCGGCCACAGCCTCGGGCGCCGCGGCCCCCACCTGCGCGGTCGCATCGGCGCTTGGCTCGACCCCCGCGGCGGACAGCTCCCGGCAGAGCTCGCCTATGAGCCAGGGACTGCCGGCGCTGGCGTCGTGTACCGCGTGGCAGAAGCGATCGTGAGCGTCCGGGAAGAACGACGCGCGGAGCCAGGCCGCGGTGCCGGCGGCGGTGAGTGGCTGCACGGTGCAGCGGCGCGCGCCCGGGTGGGACACCACGGCCTCGAGCGTGTCCGCGGCCGCGTTGGCCACGGCGGAGCCGAAGGCCAGCATGAGCACGATCGGCAGCGGCTCCACGCGGCCGGCCAGGTAGAGCAGGAAGCCCAGGGTTGCCGCATCGGCCATGTCCGCGTCGTCCACGGCCAGCACCAGGGGCCTGACGGCAGCCACGTTCGCCGACAGGCGGTACAGGCCGTGCACCAGAGCGCCTGCCGCCTCGGTGTCGCGCGCCGACGGGCCGGCCTCGAAGAGCGGCAGCGCGGCTCGCGCCGGACCCTCCAGGAGCAGCTCGCGCTCCGGGCCGGCGGCGTCGCCGATACGCGCCTCGAAGAGCTGGAGCGCCACGCCCAGCTCGAGCTCCCGCTCCAGCTCGCGTCCACGCGCGGTGAGTACCTGGAGCCCGCGCTCGCGCGCGAGGGCCGCCGCCGAGTCGAGCAGGGCCGTCTTGCCGCTGCCGTAAGCGCCCTCGACCACCACCACGCCGCCGTGGCCCGTCTCGAGAGCGTCCAGCGAGCTCGTGAGCACCGCCAGAGCGCCGTCGCGCTCGAAGAGCCCGCCGTCGGAGGCGGCCCGCTCGTATCGCCGTTCGCTGGGTGCGCTTGCTTCCAAGTCCACTCCCACTTCATCGGACGCACGCGCCCGCGTCCGCAGTTTCGAGGCGAAGAGGCCACGTCCCCGCCAGGTCCAGACTACGGGCGCTCCGCCGCCGGGGCTACTCTGCTCCACCGTGGCCCCCGAGACAGCTCTTGAGCGCGCGGAGGACCTGGCGGAGCGGCTGCTGCCGGACCGGTCCCCCAAGCGGCGGATGCTGGTGATCGTCAACCCGTACGCCACCACCGTCTCGGATCGCCTCAAGAACCTCGTGGTGTACGCGCTCCAGTCGCGCTACTCGGTCGAGGCGATCGACACCGAGAAGCGCGATCACGCCACCCGGATCTGCCGGGAGGCCGCCCGCGAGGGCTACGACGTGGTCGTGGCCTTCGGGGGCGACGGCACCGTGAACGAGGCCGCCAACGGCCTGGCGGGCACCGACACCCCGCTCACGGCGCTCCCCGGGGGCTCCACGAACGTGTGGGCGCGAACGCTCGGCATCCCGAACGACGTGGTGGACGCCACCGAGCACCTGCTGCGCATGGCCGACGACTTCAACCCGCGGCCGGTGGACCTCGGCCGCGTGAACGGCCGCCACTTCGTGTTCTCATCCGGCGTGGGCCTGGACGCGAGCGTCGTGGAGCGCGTGGACGCCCATCCACGCCGCAAGGCCCGCTTCGGTGCCTGGTACTACAGCTACGCCGCCGTGGGGATCTTCAGCCGGCGCTACCTCGTCCGGCCCCCGCACGTGCGCGTGATCGCGGCCGGGCGCGAGCTCGAGGGGATCACGGTGATCATCCAGAACTCCGACCCGTTCACCTACTTCCGCAACCGCCCCATCCGGGTGGCGGAGAGCGCCGGCCTGGAGAACGGCTCACTCTCCCTGGCGGTGCTGCGGAAGGCCACCCCTTTCGAGCTCCCCACCCTGATCCCGCGCCTGCTCTCCGGACGTCCGGGGATGGTCGCGCGCCACCGCCAGGTGGAGAGCCTTCCGCGCCTGGACACGGTGCGAGTGGAGGCGCTCGGCGGCGAGCCCTTCCCGGTGCAGGTGGACGGCGACTACATCGGCCTCCACGAGGAGGCGGAGTACCGCTCGGTGCCGCGCGGGCTCATGGCGGTGTCGTAGCCCCTGTCCGGCGTGGCGCGGGCGTCTCGCCGCGAGTGGACCTGAAGACCTCCAAGGCCACAGACGCAAATGCGAGTGCCTCGCCGGCAACGCTGATCCGCTCCGCGAGGCTCTCGCGGTCGATGCCCGCGACACGCGAGGCCAGCAGGGCGACTGCCAGGGCAAGCACCAGCACCCCGGCCTCAAACCAGTCGACCTGGTGGTCCTCGTACTGCTCTGCGCGCATACGCTTGAAGATCCAGACGCTAGGCCCCAGGGCGGCGAGGAGTGCGGCGCAGCCGAGTGCCAGGCCGTCCAATCCACCGAAGTGGCCCGCAACCGCCAAGCCGAGCCCTCACCGGGTCAGTCTCTCATGCGCCGCGCCGGATCACGGCGCTCGGCGGGCGGGTGGGGCGCATTGGTGTCGTCCTACGACACCAATCGATGGCACCTTCGGCGCCGCGTCACTTTGAGGCCCTATACGGGCACCTAGATGACGCAGCGCCGGGATTCGCTGCCCTCATTGCCCGCCGTTCGCCGCTTTCGGGGCGCTGCCGGCGCCGGCCGTCTCCTAGTCCGGCAGCAGCGGCACCGAGATGCCGGGGTCGCGGCCCACCAGCACGGCACGCGTGATGGCGTCGGTGCCGAAGCGGTCGCGCACCGTGTCGATGGTCAGGTCGAGCGCCCGCGCGCGGTGGCCCTCGAGCGGCAACGCCAGCTGGATCGCGTCGTCGTTCTCCAGGTTGCCGAGGGCCACCCCGACCAGCGTGATCCCGTCGCGCTTGATCATCGGCATGGCCGCCGCGAGCAGTCCCCTCGCCGTGGCCAGGATGGTCTGCGTGTGGGCGGTGGGCTCGGCGAGCGTGTGCGAGCGCGTGGCCCTCGAGAAGTCGCGGAAGCGCAGCCGCAGCACCACGGTCCGGCAGACCCGCCGCGCGGCCCGGAGCCTGCGCGCGAGCCGGTCCACCAGCGCAACGAGGGTGGCGTCAACGGACGCCTCGGTGTGAGCGCCGCGCCCGATGGCGCGCTGGGCGCCCATCGAGCGCCTGCGCCGGCGCGTCTGGACACGTCGCGGGTCGCGATTGTGGGCCAGCGCGTGCAGCTGGCGACCCGATGCCCGCCCGAGCATGTCCACCAGGGTGCCCTCGGCCAGGCGCGCCACCTGGCCGACAGTGCGCAGCCCTTGCGCATGAAGCTTCTCGGCGGTCACGCGGCCCACGCCCCATAGGCGCTCCACCGGCAGGGGATGAAGGAACTCGATCTCCCTGTCGGGCGCCACCACCAGCAGCCCATCCGGCTTGGCCACCCCGCTCGCCACCTTTGCCAGGAACTTCGTGCGCGCCACCCCCACGGTGATCGGGAGCCCCACCTGCTCGAGCACCCTGCGCCGCAGCCGCCTCGCGATCTCCACTGGAGTGCCTGAGATCCGCTCCAGCCCGCGAACGTCGAGGAACGCCTCGTCGATCGACAGGCCCTCCACGAGCGGCGTGGTGTCGTCGAAGACCTCGAACACGGCCTTGCTGGCCTCGGTGTACGCGGACATGCGCGGCCCGACCACCACCGCGTCCGGACACAGCCGCCGCGCCTGCGAGCCGCCCATGGCGGTCCGCACACCGCGCGCCTTGGCCTCATAGCTGGCTGCCAGCACCACGCCACCGCCCACGATCACCGGCCGGCCCCGCAGCGAGGGGTCGTCGCGCTGCTCGACCGACGCGTAGAACGCATCGAGGTCCGCGTGCATGATCGTGGCCTCGCCCGACACGAACACACGTTCCCATAGGCGTCAGCCGGAATGCAAGCTCCTGTGTGAGCGAACGCACTCCGCGCCCTCTCCTGCCGGCAATAGGGTCGCCTGAACTCACAACGGGAGGGGAACGCAGATGCTTCGCAAACTGCACAAGCGCCTCAACTACGCCAACGTCACCGCATCCTTGGCCCTGTTCGTGGCCCTGGGCGGCAGCGCATACGCGGTCAACACAGTCGGCAGCACGGACATCATCGACGGCCAGGTCAAGTCCGTCGACATCGGCGACGGGGAAATCCTGTCCGCTGACGTCAAGGACCAGAGCCTCACGACCTTCGACGTCTCCACCTTCCTCGGCGTCGACGTGGTCGACGGCACTCTCACGGGCGCCGACATCCAGGACAACTCGCTCGCCGCCGCCGACATCGGCTCGCAGCAGATCGGCAGCGACGAAGTCCAGAACGACTCGCTGCTCCAGTCGGACATCCGGGCCGGCGCGGTGACGGGCGACGAGGTGCTGGACAACTCGCTCACCGGCGCCGATATCAACGAGCCGGCGCTCAACCTTCCTAATCGGGCGCGGTTCGTGTCGGTCAGCGGCTTCGACAGCCGAGTCGCTGAGACCACGGTGCCCGAGGGCAACTACCTCGTCTACCTCGCTGCCAACTATCGGACGGAGGCAAACGACGGGCAGGGCAAGCGCGTGCTCTGTGAGCTGTTCAGCCAGCCCGCCGGTCAGGCGGCGGGCTTCATCGGCGATGCCCGGTCGATTGACAGGACCACCCTTGACAACCCGCTCGATCCACGGACCGCCACCTTCGAGAGCCTGAGCACGATGGGCGGAGCCACAATCCCTCCTGGCGGCGGGACGATCTACGCGGTTTGCTCGAAGGAGGGCGCGTCCAGGGCGTTCTTCACCGGCGCGTTCTGGGTCATCCAGACCGGCGGCTTCTTCTAGATCATCCAACTCCCTGGCGGCCGGGGCGGCCGCCAGGGATACTCCGCGGCGATGTCGCAGGAGAACGTGGAGATCGTGCGGGAGGCCTTCGAGGCGTTCCTCGGAGGGGATCAGGAAAAGACTGCGCGGCTTGTGCATCCCGAGCTCGAGTTCCACGGCACCGTGGGAGGGCTTCAAGAGGGTGAGATAGCGCACGGTCAGTCCCAGATCGAACAGACATTCGAGGCTGAGGATCTGGCGGCATGGGACGAGCGCCGCTTGGAGGCGAAGGAATTCATCGATGCCGGCGACAACGTCGTTGTCTTTCTGCACGAGTACCGACGCGGTAGAGGCAGCGGAATCGAGCTGGAGCTGAACACGGCGCTTGTCGTTGCCGTGCGCGACCGGCGGGTCGCGCGCATCCAGGGCTATCTGGACCGGAGTGCAGCCCTCGAAGCCGTGGGACTGCCGGAGCAGCCCTCCTAGGTCGTCGGCGTGATCCGGTAGGCGTCGAACACCGATTCGATGTTCCTGAGCCGGGTCACGCAGGTCTTCAGGGAGGTGGTGTCCCCCACCTCGACCACGAACCGGTTCTTGACCATCGGGTGCACCACGGTGCAGCGCGCCTCGAGGATGTTGATGCCGGTCTCGGCGAAGGCCCGCGAGAGGTCCTCGAGCAGGCGCGTGCGGTCCCAGGCGTCGATCTGCAGCTCCACGCGGAAGGAGCTCGTGGTGTCCCCCTCCCACTCCACCTTGGTGAAGCGCTCCGGGCTCTTCATCAGGGCCAGCGCGTTCGAGCACGACTCGTGGTGGATGGTGATGCCCTTGCCGAGCGAGATGTAGCCCACGATCGGGTCGCCCGGCACGGGCCGGCAGCACTTGGCCAGCCGCAGCATCACGTCCTCCACCCCGTCGACCTTGATGCCGTAGGTGGACGACGCGGCGGTGCGCTTGGGCTTCTCCTTGCGCTCGAGCAGCTCCGCGGCCACGGTGGGCGGCTCGACGGCCGACTCGCCCTCCTTGAGGCGGTTCATCAGCTTGCTCGTGATCGTCTTGGCGGAGATCTTGGACTGGCCGAGGGCGATGTAGAAGTCCTCCGCCTTCTGGAAGCCCATCTCGCGGATCACGTCCGCGAGGAGAGGCGACCCCACGATCTTCTGGGAGGGCAGGCCGGCCCGCTTGAGGTTCTCGTGCAGGATCTCGCGGCCGCTGCGCTCCGAGTCCTCACGGCGCTCGCGGGTGAACCACGCGCGGATCTTCGACTGGGCACGGGTGGTCTTGGCCAGCGAGAGCCAGTCCCGCGACGGTCCGCGCTCCTTCTTCGAGGTGAGCACCTCGCAGATGTCGCCGGAGCGCAGCTCGTAATGGAGCGGGACGATCTTGCCGTTGACCTTGGCGCCGACGCAGCGGTGCCCCACGTCCGTGTGGATCGAGTACGCGAAGTCGAGCGGTGTGGCGCCCGCGGCGAGTGACTTGACCTCGCCCTTGGGGGTGAACACGAAGACCTCGTCCTCGAATAGGTCTGCCTTCAGCGTCTGCGCGAACTCCTGGGGATCGGTGGCCTCCTCCTGCCAGTCGAGCATGTGCTTGAGCCACTCGACCTTCTGCTCCGGCGGGTGGGCCACCCCGTCCTTGTAGATCCAGTGCGCGGCCACGCCGAACTCGGCGGTGCGGTGCATCTCGTCGGTGCGGATCTGGATCTCGAGCGGCCGGCCCTCAGGCCCGATCACCGTGGTGTGGAGGGCCTGGTACATGTTGAACTTGGGCATCGCGACCCAGTCCTTGAAGCGCCCGGGCAGCGGCTTCCAGAGCGAGTGGATCACGCCGATGGCCCCGTAGCAGTCCTTGACCGACTCGACGATCACCCGCATCGCGGTGAGGTCGTAGATCTCGTTGAACTCGCGGCCCTTCTTCGTCATCTTCGAGTAGATGGAGTAGAAGTGCTTGGCGCGCCCGGAGATCTCCGCGCCGATGCCGACCGCGTGCAGCTCCTTCTCGAGGTACAGGCCGGCGCGTGACACGTAGGCCTCGCGCTCGGTGCGCTGCTGGCTGACCAGCTGCTTGATCTCGTTGTACTTGCGCGGGTGGAGCGTGGCGAAGGAGAGGTCCTCGAGCTCCCACTTGATGGCGTGGATACCGAGCCTGTGCGCCAGCGGCGCGAAGATCTCGAGCGTCTCCTTGGCCTTCTCCTGCTGCTTCTGCTTGGGCATCGAGCCGAGCGTCCGCATGTTGTGCAGCCGGTCGGCGAGCTTGATGAGGATCACCCGGATGTCCCGGGCCATCGCGATCATCATCTTGCGGTAGTTCTCGGCCTGCCGGTCGTCGCGGCTCTGGAAGGTGACTCCGGAGAGCTTGGTCACACCGTCCACCAGCGCCCCCACCTCGGCCCCGAAGTCGTTGGCCACCTCCTCCAGCGACGCGCTCGTGTCCTCGACGGTGTCGTGCAGCAGCGCGGCACAGAGGGTGGCGGTGTCGAGCCGCATGCCCGCGCAGATCTTGGCCACGCCCACCGGATGCACGATGAAGTCCTCGCCGCTGGCGCGGCGCTGATCCGCGTGCCGGTCGCAGGCGAAGACGAATGCCTTCTGCACGAGGTCGCGGTCGATCTGCTCGGCGGCTTGGTCGGCGTGCTCCTCCACGACCGCGAAGAGGTCGCCGAGCAGCCTGCGCTGGTCCTCGCTCAGCTTGGTGGGCGGGCCCGCGGGTGCCGGCTCCGCGTGAGCATCGACGGGATGCCGCTCGAACTCGCGCTCGGTCGAGCGTCCGTTCCCGGAGCGCTTGGAGCGCCTGGGTGCTCGCTTCTTGGCCGGGGTGCTGGCCATCGACTCGATTCTAGAGCCGGATCGGGCGTCCGGGGCCCGCTACGCCACGGCGGCGGGCCTGGCGGGCACGGCGGGCGCCTGGCGCTCGCCGCCCAGCCTGGCCTCGATCTCCGCGTAGCGCTCCAGGCAAAAGCGGTACGTGGGAGAAAGCTCGAGCTCGGTACGGATGCCTTCCACCACGCGGCACGCCGGCGGATCGAGCGTCAGCTCGACCAGCCCGAGCTCGCGCAGCACGCCGATCAGCCGCGCGCACAGCTCCGCCGAACGCGAATGGCGGCCCTGCCCGCGCAGCGCCCGCTCGAGCGCCTCGGGGCCGGCGGCAGCGTCCAGTTCGCGCAGCGCCCGGAAGCAGTCGGCGAGGACGGGCCGCAGCTGGAGGCCGTGCCGCCACACCTGGAGGGCGAAGTCCACCTCGGCGGCTCCCCACGCGAGGTGTGCGTGACCCGCGAGCGCGAGCAGGGGATCCGAGGCGCCGCCCGGTGGCGGGTCGAGCGCCACCAGGTGCTCGAACCCCTCGGCCAGGCCCGGGTCGGCCGTGAGGGAGTCCCAGGACACCACCGCAAGCCCGCCGTCGGCCAGGCCGGCCACGAGTGTCTCCAGCGACTCGCGCCGGCGGGCGACGTCCGCCACTCCCACCAGCACCGGCCGGCCGCTCGTGATCAGCTCGCCCACCACGCCCGCGAACCCGCAACCGCGGCGGTCGACGATCTCAGCCTCCGGGCCCGGCGGCAACTCGTGACCGGCGGAGTCCAGGAGGCGCCCGATCCGCTGCCAGAACGTGCCGTGCTCGCCGAGGTCTCTGACCTGGCCCGTCTCGGTGTCGCAGAGCGCGCGCAGCAGGATCCGCGGCTCCTCGACGCCCTTCCAGCGGTTGCGCTCGAGCCGCAGCACGATGTCATGGGGAGCGCCCGTGGCGGGACCGAGCGCGGCCGGCGCCGAGCCGAACGCCACTCCGCGCGACCGGGAGCCGCCGGCGGTCACCAGCGTGAAGCGGGAGTGCTGGCGCTCGTCGCCCATGGCCACCACGTTCTCCACGCGGGCGCCGGGCACGAGCAGGCTCGGCTGGGGGTTGCCGGAGCCGAACGGCCGCAGCCGCTCGAGCTCCTCGGCGAGGTCGAGCGTGAGCGCGCCCCCGGGCACGACCGCGTCCACGTGCTCCCTGCGGCGCAGGTCGGATGGGCTCAGCGCCGCGCCGGCGTGAGCGGCAAGGGCGCGCCGGAACGGCTCGACCGAGTCCGCCTGCAGCTCCACTCCCGCGGCCACGCGGTGGCCGCCGAAGCGCGTCAGGTGCTCGGCACAGGCGCCCAGCCCGGCGTGAAGGTCGTATGCGGGGATGCTGCGACCGGAGCCGCGGCCGCCTTCGCCGTCTAGCGCGATCACCACGCACGGCCGCCGCCAGCGCTCGACGAGGCGCGAAGCCACGATGCCCACCACGCCCGGGTGCCAGCCCTCCCCGGCGACCACGATGGCGGCGGCGCTGGCCTGCGGGGCACAGGCGCCCTCCGCCGCGAACAGAATCCGCGTCTCCGCCTCCCGGCGGTCGCGGTTCAGAAGATCGAGCTCACGCGCCACCTCCGCGGCGCGCGCCTCGTCCTCGGTGAGCAGCAGCTCGAGCGCGGCGGCGGCACGCTGCATACGCCCGGCGGCGTTGATCCGCGGGCCGAGCCGGAAGCCGAGTGCCTGTTCCCCCACGTCGGCCGGATCCACCGACGCCACCTCCATGAGCGCCCGCAGCCCCGGCTTGCGGGTCCGGCCGATCGCGGCCACGCCCTCGCGCACGATACGGCGGTTCTCGTCGCGCAGCGGCACCACATCGCACACCGTGGCCAGCGCGGCCAGGTCGATGTCCTCCTCGGCCTCCGCAGGATCGTGGCCGGCGCCCGCGCGGAGTCCCTCCGAGAGCTTGAGCGCCACGCCCGCGGCGCAGAGCTCCGGGCACGGATAGTCGCCCAGCCCGGGGTGCACGATGGGGCAGTCGGGAAGCTCGGGGCCCGGCCGGTGGTGGTCGGTCACCACCACGTCCATCCCGGCGGCGCGCGCAGCGGCCACCTCGGCGACCGCGGTGATCCCGCAGTCAACGGTCACGAGCAGGTCCACCCCGCCTGCCGCCAGCCGCTCCACGGTGCCCGTGGAGAGGCCGTACCCGTCGTCGAAGCGGCTCGGTATCTCCCAGGTGGGATCGGCGCCGAGGGCGCGGAGGGCCCTGACCAAGATCGCGGTCGAGCAGACACCGTCCACGTCGTAGTCGCCGTGCACCGCGATTCGGGAGCCGCGCCCCACGTGGGCCAGGATCAGCTCGCAGGCGGTCCCGAGCCCGGGCACCGCCAGCGGATCGTGCCGCTCGGAGGCGCTCAGGAAGCGGGTGGCCTCGGCCGGGTCCTCGAGGCCGCGGCGAGCCAGCACGGCCGCCAGCGTGGGCGAGATCCCGAGCGAACGCTCCAGGCGCAGGGCGGCGCCGACCTCATAGGGCGCGCACTGCCACCGCGATGTTCGCGTCTCCATCCCCAGCCATTCTGGGTCGACCCCCCGACGGAACGGGAGAAGGCTGCCGGCGGATCAGAGCACGAACGTGCGATGCCGGCGCGCGCCGCGCGCCGTGGCCCAGAGCTGAATCAGGTCGAAGAGCAGGAAGAACGGGGCGTGCCGGCGGCGGGCGGAGCGGGCACGAAGCCGCCGCGTCAGGTGGAGCGCGTACGGGATCGAGAGCGCGGCCGCCACCGGTGCGCGGCGCGTCAGCAGCCCGGCGCCCGCCGCGAGCAGCAGCGGATGGGAGTCCTCGTAGAACACGCCGAGCCGCAGGTTCTTGCGCAGCCGCGGGTTGCGCTTGAACGCGCCCACCGCGTCGGTGGCGAGGAAGGCGTCGCGGAGAGCGGCCGCCGGGCGGCGCACGAACACCGCGTGGTGCACGAGGGCGTCCGGCTCGAACGCCGGCGAGCCGCCCGCGTCGACGGCGCGGCAGCCGAGGTCGGAGTCCTCGCCCACGGCGGTGGTGAACGATTCGTCGAACCCTCCGATGCGCTCGAGCAGCCGGCGCGGATATGCGACGTTCGACGTCTCGAAGTGGGGACTCGCCGCGTTGATGTTCACGGTCTTCGAGAACGAGCTCAGCGAATGCGCCTCGGCGGGGTTGGGAAGCGTTCGCCCACGCACGATGGCATTGGGATTGGAGCGGGCTGCCCGTAGCAGGGTGGCGAGCCAGGCGGGCGTGGGCACGCAGTCGTCGTCGGTGAACGCCACCACCGGCGCCCTGGCCAGCTGCCAGCCGCGGTTGCGCGCCGCGGCGGGCCCGGCGTGAACGACGGCGGGCGGGATGCAGAGGCGCAGCTCGCCGCGCCTGGCCTCGCGCGTGAGGACGTTCTGCGTGGCGTCGGAGGAGCCGTCGTCCACGACGATGACCTCGAAGCGCTCGAGCGCGAGCGTCTGCCGGCGCAGGCCGGCAAGCAGCTGGGCGAGACGGAGCGCCCGATTGTGTGTGGCCACCACGACCGAGACCTCGGGCGTGACGGACATGACTCGCTGAGCGAGCATCGATTCCACGATAGGACGGTCCCGGGGTCCGCGCGCCGTCCGCCGCAAGACCCCCCGATCGACCAGGTACCGCGCCTAGTGCTCGGACCCGGCGCGCGTGAAGCCGTGATCCACGCCCGCTGCGCGGTCCACCCGGGCGCCCCAGAAGTACGAGATGGTGAGACCGATGATCGAGCCGGGAATCGCAATGAGCGCCTGGATCAGGTGGGTGTCGTTGGCGCCCGGCACGGTCGCGCCGTTGACGACGAAGCCGAACAGCACCGCCGACACCACCGCCACCAGGAACGCTCCGACGATCCCGCCCCAGAAGCGGTCAGGCAGGAACACCGTGAAGTGCCAGACCGCGATTCCCATCATCGCCCAGACGACCAATGACAAGGCTAGTGCCTCCCGTGCTTCTTGCGCGGACGGCGCTTTGGCTTGGGCTTGGGCGGCGGCGCGCCGGCGCCCGCCGTGCTCGTGACGGACCTGCGCGGACGAGGCGCCGCGGCCGGCTCGGCGGGAGCGGGGGCCCCGTTGCCACTGTCATCGGGCTGCTCATCCACCGGCGCCGGAGGCGCAGCCGGCGGCGGGGGTGCCGGGGCCGGCGTGGACGTCCGGGCGCGCGTGGCCTTGCGTGCCACGCGCCGCTGGCGTGCCGTGCCGGTGGCCTCCTCGCCGTCCCTGTCCCCGATCGTCTCCGAGGCGAAGGGCGGCACCACGCCGCCGTTCTCCTCCATCACGAGGCGGCGGCGCCGCATGTAGTTCCCCTCGCGCTCCTTCCACTCCACCAGCACCGGGGTGGCGATGAAGATCGAGGAGTAGGCGCCAGACGCGACACCCACGAGCAGCGCGAACGCGAAGTCCTTGAGCGTCTCCCCGCCGAAGAGCAGCAGCGAGCCCACCGGCATGAGCACCACGAAGCTGGTGGCCAGCGATCGGGTGAACACCTCGGACATCGAGCGGTTGGCGATCTGGGAGAAGGTGGCGCGCGGCATGCGCGGCACGTTCTCGCGGATACGGTCGAACACGATCACCGTGTCGTACAGCGAGTAGCCCAGAATCGTGAGAAGCGCCGCGACCGTCGACGTCGTCACCTCCCGGTCGAACAGGGCGTAAACGCCCGCAGTGATGAGAAGGTCGTGCGCCAGCGCGATCAGCACCGGCACCGCGAACTTGAACTCGAAGCGCACGCCGATGTAGATCGAGATCAGCAGCAGCGACGCGATCACGGCGATGATCGCCGTACGCGCGATCTGCTCGCCGAAGGTCGGCCCGATGGAAGTGGCCGAGAAGTCGTCGCTCTGGACCCCGAACTCCTGGTCGAGCGCCCGCTCGACCTTGTTGACCTCGTCCGGCTCGAGCTGCGGCACCGCGACCTGGATCACGTTGTTGCCCAGCTCCGGATCGTCGACCTCCTGGATCTTCGCGTCCGAGAAGCCGAGCGGCCCGAGGGTGTCGCGCACGCTCTGCACGCTCGCGGGCCTCTCCAGCGGAGTCGTGATCCGGGTGCCGGACTCGAAGTCGATCCCGAAGTTCAGCCCGAGGGAGGCGATCGCGATCGCGCCGGCGGCGAGGATCACACCGGAGAACGAGAAGAACCAGCGCGACCTGCCCATGAAGTCGAAGCGCCAGCCGCTCGTGCTCTCCTTGCCCACGCCCAGTGCGCTCGGGCTGCGCAGGATCCTGCTGCGCGCCATCGTGCCGAGGATCGCCGACGTGGCCAGCACGGCCGTGAACAGGGACACCAGGGTGCCGATCCCGAGCGTGAACGCGAAGCCCTTGATCCCCGCGGTGGCGAGGGTGAAGAGGATGAACGCCACGCCGATGGTCACGACGTTGGCGTCGATGATCGTGCGTAACGCCTTCGAGTAGCCGGCGGAGATCGCGGCCGGAATCGACCTGCCCGCGCGCACCTCTTCCTTGATGCGCTCGTACATGACGATGTTCGCGTCGGCGGCCACCGCCAACGTGAGCACCATTCCGGCGATGCCCGGCAGCGTCAGAGTGATCGGGATCAGCTTTACGAGCCCGAACAGCATCACCGCGTAGATCAGGAGCGCGGCGGTGGCCACCAGCCCCAGCACGCGATAGAAGAGCAGCAGGAAGAGGATCGTGAGCGCGAGGCCCGCGGCGCCGGCCAGGAGGCCCTGGTCGAGCGCCTGCTGTCCGAGCGTGGCCGACACCTGCGTGTTCGAGATCAGCTTGAGATCGATCGGCAGCGCGCCGATGCGCAGGCTCTCCGCGAGGTCGTTGGTCTCCTGGAAGCTGCCGATGTTCTCGATCTGGGCACCCGTGCGCCCGTCGATCCCCTCCGGGTTCGAGACGTAGTCGATCGTGGCCAGCGAGACGATCTGATTGTCGAGCGTGATCGCGAAGCGCTGGAAGGTCTGCTCACGAGGGGTGCCCGACGGAGCGATGATCTTGGAGCCGCGCTCGGCGATCTCCTTGGTAACGCGCGCGAACGCCTCGCGCCCCTTGTCGGTGAACTCCATGGTCACCACGGGCTGGCTGTTCTGGTCCGTGCCCGCCTTGGGGTTCTTGATGTCGGTGCCGCTCAGCTCCGTGTCGTCCTCGAGCACGAAGTAGCGCTGGATCTGCGGCGGCTGGTTCGGGACCCGTTCCGCCTCGACGACCACGATCCCCTTGGGCACCTCGATCACGCGCGAGCCCGCGGGCGGGCCGCCGCTGCCGAGCGCCTCGAGCTCGTCGAGGCAGGCGGTGCCCTTCGCGAACTCGGGCGCCTCGCCGGGGCCCTCGTCGAAGTCCGACAGCGCCTCCTCGCAGGTGCTCCCCGGGTCGTAGTCGCCGGTGCGCAGCGGCTGGCCGTCGGGGCCGATCGGGAGCTGGTCCGGTCCAAAGAGATAGAAGCGCGGCGTGCTGGTCGAGTCGTTGGCGGCGTCGGCCTCGGCGGGCGTCATGTCGGAGCCCGGCGGCACGTCGGACTTCTCGGCTTTCGGCTTCTGCTTCGACGCCTCCTCGGTGGCCTGGAAGAGCGCCTTCGTCCCGGCGTAGGGCGAGTCCGGGCCGCGGCCCAGCACGTTCGGCTCCCAGTCGTAGAACTGGAGCTGAGCAGTGGTTCCCACCTGGTCGATGGCGCGCTGGCTGTTCTGCACGTCGGGGAGGCCGACGGAGATCTGGTCGCGGCCGGATCGCTGGATCTCCGTCTCGGTGACACCCAGCGAGTTCGTGCGCTTGCGAATCGTGTCGATCGCGTCGTCCACGGCCTGCGGCGTGACGGTCGGCACCTGGGGCGTGGGCCGGCCCTGGTACACGAGCTCGGTGCCGCCGCGCAGGTCGAGGCCCAGCTTGGTGGGCTTGGTGGCGATCACGACCGCCGACGCGATCAGCAGCGCCAGGACGATCCCGAGGATCGCGAAGTTGCGGTTCCGGCTGGTCATCGTGGAGTGAGCACCAGGAGCAGGCCGCCGTCGTCGTCGTAGGCGGGGAAGATGTCCGCCTTCGCGGCCTCGGGGCGGTCGCCCTCGGCGTGGACGGTAACCGGCTTGTCGAGCACCCGCACGCCCCACTCGAGCGCGATCCCGATGTGGTCGTCACCACCGCCGAACTCGAGGCCGAGAACGTCCATCACCGGGCGGCCGATCACGTCGAGGTCTCCGAGGCCCGTGAGCTCGCGGGCGCCCCGCCCCGTGCCGATCAGCCTTCCCTGTTGATCGAGGATGAAGAAGGCCGCGTTGGGTGCCGGGTAGTAGTCGTCCAGGAGCTCGAAGAGGAAGCCGAAGCCGCACTTCTTGCAGGCACGTGCGCGGTTCTGAAAGCCGGACGTCCGCTCCGTGGAGAGGCTGCGATCTCCGCAGTTCGGGCAGATGAATCGGGGCATGACGTTCGTAGGGTAGGCGCTCGCCTAAAGCTGAGGTTAGCCACGGGCCTGGGCGCCCTAGAACAGTCGCTGGCCCGGCACGCTGGAGCGCTCGAGGCCGAGATGAGCGAAAGCGGCGTCCGTGGCCACCCGTCCGCGGGGCGTGCGCATCAGGAATCCCTGCTGCAGGAGGTACGGCTCGTAGACGTCCTCGATCGTGTCGGGCTCCTCCCCCACAGCCACCGCGAGCGTGGACAGTCCCACGGGTCCGCCGGCGAACTTCTCGCAGATGAGCGCGAGGATCGCGCGATCCAGCCGGTCGAGACCGGCCGCGTCGACCTCGAGCAGGTCGAGTGCCTCGCGAGCCACCTGGGCATCGATGTGGCCGGCCCCGCGCACCTCCGCGAAGTCGCGTGCGCGCTTGAGCAGCCGGTTGGCCACGCGCGGCGTGCCGCGCGAGCGCTCGGCGATGGCCTGGGCCCCGGCGTCGTCGATCTCCACCTCGAGGATGCCCGCGGAGCGCATGACGATCTGTGCGAGATCCCGGGGCTCGTACAGCTCGAGCCGGTGGGACACCCCGAAGCGGTCGCGCAGCGGCGTGGTGAGCAGGCCGGTGCGGGTGGTGGCCCCGATCATGGTGAACGCGGGAAGGTCGAGTGTGACCACTCGGGCGCCGGCGCCCTGGCCCACGGTGATCGGAAGGCGCCGGTCCTCCATCGCCGGATAGAAGGTCTCCTCGAGCGCCCGCGGCAGGCGGTGGATCTCGTCCACGAAGAACACGCTGTTCGGCTCGAGCGCGGTCAGATAGCTGGCCACGTCGCCCTTGCGCTCGAGCGCCGGCCCGGCGGTGGCCACGAACTCGGCGCCCAGCTCCGAGGCCACGATCTGCGCGAGCGACGTCTTGCCGAGGCCGGGCGGGCCCGCCAGCAGCACGTGGTCGAGCGGCTCGCCGCGCGCCTTGGCCGCCTCGATGAACACCGCAAGCTGGTCCTTCACGCGCTCCTGGCCCACGAAGTCCTCGAGCCGGCGCGGGCGCAGGGAGCGGTCGAGCTCCTCCTCCGCCCCGAGCGTGACCGGCGTCTGCACCCGCTCGACCCCCGGTGTCCTGATGCCGTTCACCGGGCCGCCCTCAGGGCCTCGGAGATGAGGTCCTCGGGCGTTGAGCCCTCGGCGTCCTCGAGCAGCCCCTCGGCCTCCTGCGGGTTGAAGCCGAGGCCGAGCAGGGCGTCCCGCGCGAGCGTGCGCGGGTCGTCGTCGGACCCGCCGCGGCGCACCATGATCTCCTCGCTCACCCGGCCCGCCACCTTCTCGCGCAGCTCGACGATCACGCGCTCGGCGGTGCGCTTGCCGATTCCGGGCACCGCCTGGAAGCGGGCGGCGTCGCCCGCCGCGATGGCGCCCATCAGCTCGCGCGGGCGGCCGCCGGAGAGCACGGCGAGTGCCACCTTCGGCCCGATGCCCTGAACGCCGAGCAGCATCAGAAAGAGCTCGCGCTCGGTCTCGGTGGCGAATCCGAACAGGTGCATGCCGTCGTCGCGGAGCACGAGGTGGGCGTGCAGCATCGCCGGCTCGCCCACGCCGGGCGCACCGCCGAGGGTCTCGCTCGACACCGCCAGGCGATAGCCCACGCCGGCGGCCTCGATCACGACCTCCCCCGGGTGGCGGGCGATCACGGTGCCCGACACGGACGCGATCACGCCAGTGCCTCCGCCAGTGGTGCTCCGTTGGCGTGGCAGATGGCCACGGCAAGCGCATCCGCCGCGTGGTCCGGCTCGGGCGGCTCGGGCAACGAAAGCAGGGTGCCCACCATGCGCTGCACCTGCGTCTTCTCGGCGCCGCCGCTGCCGCATACGGCCTGCTTGACCGCCTGCGGCGTGTAGGAGAAGCAGGGCACGCCGGCCATGCCCGCGGACAGCAGCACCACGCCGCGCGCCTGTCCCACCGCCAACGCCGAGCGCACGTTGCGCCCGAAGTAGAGCTGCTCGACCGCAAGGGCCTCGGGGCGGTGCTCGTCGATCAGCTCGCACACGCGCGCGTGGATCTGGGCCAAGCGCAGCTCGAGCGGGGTGCCGGAGCGGGTCTCGATCACGCCGCCATCGAGCGCCGCGAGGGTGCGCCCGCGCGAGAGCACCACGCCATAGCCCGTATGCGCGCTGCCCGGATCGATGCCGAGGACGACCACCACATGAGTGATTCTGCGCCCAGGCGCGGACGCCTTGTGCCGTCGGAGCCGCCGGCTTGGCCGCGGCGCACCGATCCTTCTATACGGCCGCGAGGCGCTCGAGCACTTCGGCATCCACGTCGAAGTTGGCGTGGACCGCCTGGACGTCGTCGTGGTCCTCGAGGCCCTCGATCAGGCGCATCAGGGACCCGACCTGGTCCTCGCCGACCGGGGTGCGCGTGGTGGGGCGCATCACGAGCTCCGCGGACTCCAGCTCCACACCGGCCGCCTCGAGCGCCGCTCGCACGCCCGCCAGCTCGGCAGGTCCGGTCACGATCTCCCAGATGTCGCCGTCGAGGGTCACGTCCTCGGCGCCGGCGTCGATGGCCGCGAGCAGGTCGTCCTCCGCGTAGCGGTGCCCGTCCACCACCACCTCGCCCTTCTTCTCGAAGGTCCAGGCCACCGACCCGGGCTCCCCCAGGCTCCCGCCCGCCTTGGTGAACAGGAACCGGATCTCGGAGCCGGTGCGGTTGCGGTTGTCCGTCAGCGCCTCGGCGAGGATCGCCACACCGCCGGGCCCATATCCCTCGTAGACGATCGACTCGTAGGTCTCACCCTCGGAATCGGCGCCGGTGCCCTTGGCCACGGCGCGCTCGATGTTGTCCTTGGGCATGCTCGCGTCGCGCGCCTTCTGGATCGCGAGCGCCAGTGTGGGGTTCCCCTCGGGGTCCCCGCCGCCCTCGCGAGCGGCCACGGTGATGGCCCGCGTCAGCTTCGTGAAGAGCGCGCCGCGCTTGGCATCGACGGCCTTCTTCTTGTGCTTGATCGAAGCCCACTTGGAATGACCGGCCATGACGGGAAGAGACTACCCACGAGGCGCCGGTGCTATGTAAGAGCCCGACCCCGGCCACACCACCAGGAGACCCATATGCCCAAGCGGAAAGCCACTGCCAGCTGGAACGGATCGCTCCCCGATGGCGACGGGACCATGCGCCTCGCCAGCGGCGCCTACGAGGGCGCCTACTCCGCCCAGTCGCGCTTCGAGGACGGCGAGGGCACCAACCCGGAGGAGCTGATCGCGGCGGCGCACGCCGGCTGCTACTCGATGGCCCTCGCCGGGAACCTGGGCCGCGCGGGGTTCGAGCCCGAGAACGTGGCCACGGAGGCCACCGTCACGATCGAGCGCTCGGGCGACGGCTTCAAGATCACGTCGATCCGGCTCGACACGACCGCGCGCGTGTCCGGCATCGAGCCTGACCAGTTCCAGGAGGTCGCAACCGCGACCAAGGACACCTGCCCGGTATCGCAGGCGCTGGCGGCCGTGGAGACGATCGAGGTGGAGGCCCGCCTGGCGTCGTAGCCGGGCGGCTTACCGGCGAGGCGCGGGCCCCAGGTGCCTGACTCTGGGCCTCCCCGAAAACCACCACCGGTGGCCACCTTCCTGCCCAGCGGTTGCAGAGCAACCAAAAGTCAGGAAGGTGGAACCGCCTAGAGGACGAGGAACTTGCCGTCGCGCTGGAGCTCGTCGCCGTCCACGGTGAGCGAGCCCCCCTCGCGGAGGTCGCAGACCATGTCCCAGTGCACGGCTGAGCTGTTCGCGCCGCCGGTCTCCGGATAGGACATCCCGATCGCCAGGTGCACCGTCCCGCCGATCTTCTCGTCGAGCAGGATCTCGCGGGTGCCGTCGGAGATGCCGAAGTTCGTGCCGATGCCGATCTCGCCGAGCCGGCGGGCGCCGTCGTCGGTGTCGAGCATCTCGATCAGGAAGTCCTCGCCGCGCGTGGCGGAGGCGTCCACCACCTTGCCGTCCTCGAACCGGAAGCGCACTCCCTCCACCTCGCGGCCGCCGTAGCCGGCCGGGAACGAGAACGCCACCTCGCCGTTGACCGAGTCCTCGAGCGGGCCGGTGAAGAACTCGCCGTCGGGCATGTTGTGCTCGCCGGCGCACGGGATCCAGGTGCGGCCCTCCACGCCGAGCGTGAGGTCGGTGCCCGGGGCCTTGATGTGCACCTGGCTCCTGCCGTTGATCCACTCGGCCAGCCGCTTGACGTCGTCGGACTGGCGCTCCCAGGCGGTCACCGGGTCGGAGTCGTCCACCAGACAGGCCGCGTAGAAGAAGTCCTCGTACTCGCGGAGCGACATGCCGGCCTCGCTGGCGTACGCCTGCGTGGGGAATAGCGTGAGCGCCCAGCGGTGCTTCCCCTCCGCAGCGCGCTGCATGCTCGTCTCCATCAGCGGCTTGCGGGCCTTCTGGGCGCGCGCCTGCTTGGCCGGGTCTGCACGCTGGAGCTCGCGCGCGTTGACGTCCGACATGATCGCGATGCGCACGTCGGCGTTCTCGACCGCCCACTTGGTCACCGGCGAGACCCAGTCCAGCTGGGCGTCCGAGGCGTACTCGTAGAAGGCGGACTGGGCGGCCGTGGTGGTCATCTGGATGATCGGATGACCGCCGGAGCGAAGGATCTCCTCGAACACGGCCTGAACCAGCACCTCGGCCACGGTCGAGGACTGGATCACGCAGACGTCGCCCTCCTGCACGCGCGTGGAGTAGCGGACGAGAATCTGTGCGAGCGCCTCGGCGCGCTGGTCTCTCATTCGGGGGGGCCTCCGTTCGTCTGGACGACCCAGCGGTGAACGCTCAGGTCATCGGTGAGCTCAGGGTGAAACGCCACGGCCAGGATGTTCGACTGGCGGACGGCCACCGGGTGCCCGTCCAGCTCGGCGAGCACCTCCACGCTGTCGCCGAACGACTCTATCCACGGGGCCCGGATGAACACGCCCGTGAGCGACCCCATTCCCGCCAGGTTCACCTCCGCCTCGAACGAGTGCAGCTGGCGCCCGAAGGCGTTTCGCCGGGCGCTCACGTCGAGCAGCCCCAGGTGGTCGCGATCAAGCAGGATCAGGCCCGCGCAGGTGCCGAGCACCGGCTTGCCGGAGCGGACGAACTCGCGAAGCGGCTCCGCCAGACCCTCGCGCTCCACCCCGAGCGTCATCGTGGTGGACTCGCCCCCCGGGATCACCAGGGCGTCGAGTCCCTCGAGCTCCTCACGGGTGCGTACGGTGCGCGGCTCTGCCCCCAGCTCGCGGAGCGCGCGAGCGTGTGCCTCGAAGTCGCCCTGGAGGGCAAGAACTCCGATAACACGATCGGTGCGCAGCCGGCCGAGCCGGCTGCTTCCGCCAGGCGGGGATGTCACCAGCCGCGGTTCTGAAGCAGTCCGCCGCCGCCCGGCGCCTCGAGCTGCGCGATCTCGATGCCGGCCATGGGCTCGCCCAGCTCGCGCGACGCGGCGGTCACGCGCTCCGGGTCCTGGAAGTGGGTGGTGGCCTCGACGATCGCGCGTGCGCGGCGCTCGGGATCCGATGACTTGAAGATCCCCGAGCCCACGAAGTTCCCCTCGGCGCCGAGCTGCATCATCAGGGCGGCGTCTGCCGGGGTGGCGATCCCGCCGGCGCAGAAGAGCACCACCGGGAGGCGGCCCTTCTCGGCCACGTCGCGCACGATCTCGAGCGGCGCCTGAAGCTCCTTGGCCGCCGTGGGCAGCTCGACCGGGTCGAGCGACGCCAGCCGCCGGATCTCGCCCGTGATCATCCGGATGTGGCGCACGGCCTCGACGACGTTGCCCGTGCCGGCCTCGCCCTTCGAGCGGATCATCGCGGCACCCTCGGCAATTCGGCGGAGCGCCTCGCCGAGGTTGGTGGCACCGCAAACGAAGGGCACGCCGAACGCGTGCTTGTCGATGTGGTGCGCCTCGTCGGCCGGGGTGAGCACCTCGGACTCGTCGATGTAGTCCACCTCGAGGGCCTGCAGGACCTGCGCCTCGGCGAAGTGACCGATGCGCGCCTTGGCCATCACCGGGATGGTCACGGCCTGTTGGATGCCCTCGATCATGTTCGGGTCGGACATGCGGGCCACGCCGCCGTCGCGGCGGATGTCCGCGGGCACTCGCTCGAGCGCCATCACCGCGGCCGCGCCGGCCTCCTCGGCCACCTTGGCCTGCTCGGCGTTGACCACGTCCATGATCACTCCGCCCTTGAGCATTTCGGCCAGGCCGGCCTTGACTCTGAAGGTGCCCGTCTCCATAGACGTCAATGGTATCCGCCGGGCGCGATGTGCCTATGTCCTACAACGTCCGAATGCCCGACGCTAAGGACCGGTCCAACCAGCCGCGTGGCACGGCGCGCTGCCGCACACGTCGATCACCTTGCCGTCGATTCGGAGGAACTCCGAGATTTGGCGGCGTATCCGCGGCTCGGACTCGATCACGAGGTCATGGGGATCCACGCCCTCGCGGGGCGGCAGGTTGCCGATCGGCGGCGTGAGCGTGCCGAGGCACTCCGGTGCGCCCGCGGCGCCGCAGCCGGCGGGACGCAGCGGTCCGATGTCCCAGATGACGAGCGAGGCGTCGCCCTCGTATGGGAACCGCCGGATGCGCGGGATGTCGAAGTAGGGCCGGCGATCTGCGTGCCGCCCCGGGTCGACCGCCGGCGCGCGCAGGTGCGAGCCGAGCGTCCGCGCCTGCACCTCCGTGGCCAGGTTGGCCACCTGGTGGTCGCCGAAGGAGAGGAGCTGGAGCACCTTGTGCCGCGGCGTGTTGGGCGGCGGGTCGCTCGTCATGTGCCAGGCGTAGCCGTTCGGCTCGCCGCGGTCCCAGAGCACCTGGATCATCGACAGCACCAGCTGGCGCTCGAGCGGGTTCGGATAGTTGGGGTTGAGGATGAGCGCGTACAGGTCGAAGTCCACGCTGCGGTTGAGCAGGAGGCTGTAGTTCATCGCGCCCACGTAGAGCACCGAGCGATTGAAGTCCGGCGCGACCGCCGTGAGGGCGCCGCCGGCGATTCCGCCTTGGCTGTTCCCGTAGTAGAAGAGCCGGCGCGTGTCGATGACCGACCGACCGTTGACCTGGAACGCCGGGTTGGAGGCGAAGCCCGACCTGTGGATCATCGTGCGCCCGACGAACATGAAGTCCAGGAAGCCCTGCTGGAGCCGGTCGGCCAGCGTCGGGAAGTTCGACAGGTTCTGGAGGACCGTGATGGCGTTGGGCACGTCCTCGTCGGCCATGCCGATCCAGTCCGCGGAGCAGACGAGCACGTTGTTCTCGTTGCCCAGCTCCTCGACGTTGCGGGCGCCCGCCTCGCCGACGTCGCCGAACAGCCCGTGCCCGTACAGCGAGGGACGCGCGGGCTTGTCGGGGCTCGCCGAGCGCGGGATGTTGCAGATGTAGCGCGCGTTGTAGGTGTTGCCGGGGATCCGCCGGGGCAGGCCGTCGGGGCCGAGGTCATAGCGGGACCCCGTCGTGCAACCGGCCGCGTTCAGGAAGCACGGCACGTTGACCGTGCCCTCCACGCGGCGGAAGACGTTGGGCTCCTGCTCGGGCGTGGCCTCGATCACCTTGTCCACGGTGAACTTGGGCGAGGCGCCCTCGACCTTGAGGTCGCGCAGGTTGCGGTCGCCGAGCTCGGCGAAGGCGCGGTCGCGGATCGACACCATCCGGCGCGAGAGCGAGTTCCCGCTCGCGATGGTGAAGTCCCACGCCAGGTAGAGGTCGTGGCGGTCGATCCCAGCCTTGCGCAGCGAGCCGAACAGCGACTCCATGTGCCCGCGCCGCCCCTCGAACTCCCTGGAGTTGGTGAGGATCCGGTCGCGGTACAGCTTGAAGGCGCGGCCGGTCTCGATTCGAGTTCCTGCGCCGTCCTTGAGGTTGCGCAGCGCGACGATGTAGCGCTCGCCTTCGCGCCAGTTCACCCCGGGGTGGATCAGCAGTGCGGTCGTCTCGGGCGTAACACCGTTCGAATCGATCTCGGCCCAGATCAGGTGGCGCCGGTGCGTGCGCGCGTTGATGACCACGATCGGGGCGCGGCGCTCGTAGGCGCGGGCGAGGTCGGTGACGGGCACCGGGTTCGTCTTCGCGAACGCCTCGGGCGTGTCGAGCCCGGGGACCTTGAGCACGATCGTCTGCCCCGGGCTGAAGCCGTCCGAGCGGTTGTAGTCGGCGGGCTCGATCGGCACGCCGCTCTTGTTGCGCGGCGTGGCGGTGGGCAGCAGGTTGAGCTTCCGCCCGGTGGCCGACCAGGCCGGCTTGGTGAAGTAGTCGTTCGGCCAGGGAAGCATGCAGTGCGCGGTGCCGAGCGGATCGCACCCGGGCGTGATCGGGGGCGCCTCCACGCGGCCCCAGTGAGCCGACGCCCCTGGCGCCAGCAGCGCCAGCACAGTGAGCGCCAAGATGGTCGCGCGCGTCTTCACGGGCCCGTCCAGCCTGCCGCGTGGCACGGCTCGCCGCCGCAGACGTCGATCAGCTCACCGTCGATGAACCGGGAGAACTGATCCGAGGCGGTGGGCTCGCGCCCGGTCACTCCGTGCGGGTCCACCCCGAGCCGCGGTGCCGTGTTCGTGATCGGCGGCTGGCCCGTGCCGATGCAGGAGGGCGCACCCGCGGTACCGCAGCCGGCCGGACGCAGCGGCCCGATGTCCCAGACCACGAGAGCGCTGCCGCGATACGGCAGGCGGCGGACCGGCTCGATCGCGTAGAACGGGTCCACGTCGGTGCTGCGGCCCGGATCGAGCGCCGGCCTGAGCAGCTTCGCGCCGATCGTGCGGGCCTCGATCTCTGTCCCGATGTTGGCCACCTGATGGTCGCCGTACGCCATGTGCAGCAGCACCGTGTGCGCCGGGGTGTTGGGGTACGGGTCGTCGGTCATGTGCCAGGCGTAGCCGTTCGGCTCTCCGCGGTCCCAGAGCGTCTGGATCATCGAGAGCAGCAGCGGCCGCTCCAGCTCGTCGGGATACGACGGGTAGAGAATCGCCTTGAACGGATCGAAGTCGATGCTGCGGGTGAGCAGCAGGCTGTAGTTCATAGCCGGCACGATGAGCACGGAGCGCGTGAAGTCAGGAGCCACGGCCGTGAGCGCGCCGCCCGCGATGCCGCCCTGACTGCCGCCCGAGTAATAGAGACGCTTGGTGTCGAGCAGCGAGCCGCCGGCGTCACGGAACGCGGCATTGGCGGCAAAGCCCTGCGGGTGGATCATCGCGCGCCCGAGGTAGAGGAAGTTGACCATCCCCTGCTGGAGGCGGTCGGCGAGCGTGGGGAAGCGCGAGAGCTCCTGGAGGATCGTGACCGTGTTGGGCAGGTCGCCGCCTGACATCCCGATCCAGTCGGAGGCGCAGAGCACGATGCGGTGCTCGGATGCGATCGGCAGGCGGCTGATGCTGTTGACCTCGCCCGCTCCGCCGAACAGGCCGTGGCCGTAGAGGGACACGCGGCCCGGGTGGGTCGAGTCCACCGAGCGCGGGATGTTGCAGATGAAGTTGGCCTGATGGGTGTTGCCCGGGATCTGCCGTGGCAGGCCGTCGGGACCGAGCTGGAAGCGGGAGCCGGGCGGGCAGCCGGGCTGGTCGAGGTAACAGGGCACCGTCACATGGCCCTCCACGCGGCGCCGGATGAGGTCGTCCTCGCCCGCCTGGCAGCCGTCGTCGCCGCAGGCCGGGAAGTCAGTGACCTTGTCGAGCGTGAAGCCGGGCGAGCGCCCGCTCACGCGCAGGTCGCCGAGCTTGCGGTCTCCCAGCTGTCCGAAGGCGTCGTCGCGGATCGCGCGCAGCCGGCCCGAGAGGTTCTTCGAGCTCGCAACCGTGAAGTCCCAGGCCCGGTAGAGGTCGTGGCGGGCGATGCCGGCCCGGCCGAGTGACTTGAAGATCGATTCCATGTGCCAGCGGCGCGCCTCGAACGTGCGCGAGTGCGTCCAGATGCGATCGCGGTAGAGCCTGAAGGCGGGGCTGGGAGCGAGCAGCTTGCCGTCGGCGCCGCGCAGGCGGCGCAGCGCGACGATGTAGCGCTCGCCCTCGCGCAGGTTCTTGGCCGGGTGGATGAGCAGCGCGGTGCCTGCCGGCGTGGTGGCCTGCGAGTCGAGCTCAGCCCAGATCAGCTGGCGCCGGAGCGTGCGCGCGTTGATCAGCACGACGGGCGCGTAGCGGTCGTAGCTGCGGGCGAGGTCGGTGATCGGGACCGGGTTCGTCTTCGCGAACGCCTCGGGCGTGTCGAGGCCCGGCACCTTGGTCACGATGATCGCGCCGGGGCTGAAGCCGTCCGAGTACGAGTAATCGGACGGGGAGATCGGCACGCCGCCCGCATTCGTGGGCACCGACGCCGGGTCGAGGCTCACGCGCCTGCCGGTCGCGGTGTGCCGGTCCCGGACCGTGAAGCGGTCGTTGGGGAACGGGTACAGGCAGTTGGCCGGGTCGATCGGATCGCAGCGATCGGCCGTCGCGAAATCGACGTTCGACGGTGTGGCGTACGCGGGGGTCGCCGCACCCAATGCGGCCGCAACCAGCGCGACTGTCACAGCACCCCTCCTCACGGGTCGGCGAGCCTAACCGATCGGGGTACTCGTGTGAGCTACTTCAGGCGAAACGCTTTGATGCGGTCCGCGTAGGCGGACTCGTCGAGCGCGTAGACGCCGTACGCCAGCGCCTGGATTACCCCGAGCAGTGCCGAGTGAGAGCGCACGTAGGCGGGGCTGTTCGACGAGTAGTAGAGCCGGTGGTCCGCCAACTTCGCCACCTCGGAGAGCGTGGCGTCCGCGATCGCGATCGTCGCGGCCCGGCGGTTGCGGGCAAGCTTCATCGCACGCACCACGAGCGGGTGCGGGCGGCCGGCGGAGAACCCCACCATCACCGTGCTCTCGTCCACGCGGCCGAGCTTGGCCAGGCCCTCCTGGCTGGGGCTGGCCACCACCTCCGCCCGCAGGTCGAGGAGCATCAGAAGGTGGCGCAGGTAGCTGGCGAAGAAGGCCATCTGGTCCGTGCCACAGAGAACGATCCGATCCGCGCGCGAGATGAGGTCCACCGCGGCGGTCACCTCGTCGCGATCGATGCGGCGCGCGGTCTCGGCCACGTTCGTGTGGTCGGCGGCGAGCGCAGCCTCGAACTCGGTCTGGTCGATCGGGAAGAGCGGGGGCGCCGAGATCTCCTGCTGGCCCTCCCCGCCGTCGCGTGCGCGCCTGTATTCGTCTCGCGCGGAGGCCTGAAGCTCGGGGAAGCCGTCGAATCCGAGCGCCTGCGCGAAGCGCACGACGGTCGAGCTCGAGGTGTTGGCTCGGCGGGCGAGCTCCTCGGCGGTGTGGAAGGCCGCCTCCTCGAGATGGTCGACGATGTACTGGCCTACGTCCTTCTGCGAGCGCGAGAACTCATCAAAGCGCTGGCGGATCTCTTCGGAGAGGCTGAGGGCGGTGGTTCCGGAGCGGCTCACGGGCGACTGTTTCGCCCGCCGTCGAAAAGTTCCTTCTGAGGTAGTGGTGTCCCCCGTTCGGCCGCGGGGCTAGTCCCACATCCTCCAGGGTGGCCGCTCGCCCGCCCACAGGTCGTTGAGCTCGACGGCGTCCTTGTAGGTGTCCATGCACTTCCAGAAGCCGCTGTGGCGGTAGCCCCGCAGCCGGCCGCCCTGCGCCAGCGCCTCCAGCGGCTCGCGCTCGAGCACGCAGTCGTCGTTCAGGTAGTCGAACACCTCGGGCTCGAAGCAGAAGAAGCCGCCGTTGATCCAGTGGTCGGAGCGCGGCTTCTCCTGGAAGCCCACCACGAGGCCGTCGCCGTTCAGCTCGGTGACGCCGAACTGGAGCGTCGGCCGGACGACGGTCATGGTGGCGGTGGCGCCGTGCTCGCGATGGAACCCGAGCAGGTCGGCCAGGTCGATGTCCGCCACGCCGTCCCCGTAGGTGGCGCAGAACGGACGCCCCGCGATTCGGTCGCGCAGCATGTTGATGCGCCCGCCGGTGGGTGTGTCGAGGCCCGTGTCCACGCATTCGACGGTCACACCGTCCGGCCAGCTCTCGCCGCCCACGAACTCCTCGATCAGCTCGCCCTTGTAGCCGGTGGCGATGTAGAAGCGGCGGAAGCCCTGTGCCGCGTAGATGCGCACGACGTGCCAGAGGATCGGCCACTCCCCCACCTCCACGAGCGGCTTGGGGATCTCCTTGGTCCGCTCCTGGAGACGCGTGCCGCGCCCGCCGCTGAGTATCACCACGTCTTCCACGCGCCCGATTATGGGTCAAGCCCGGCTCCGTGCACACCGGTCAGGGTTTGACCCCCGATGGCTGGAGCACTAGGGTCGCCGTCCCGATGGTTGCGCGCGCACTCGTCATCTTCTCCGCCGCGGCTGCCGCGCTCGTGGTCAGCGGCTGCACCCTCGGCCGCCCCACCGACCCCGTGGTGATCAAGGGCTCGGACGTTCCGGCCCTTCAGAGCGTGGCCGCTGGAGACGTGGTCGCGTTCAGCTGGGTGGACGGCTGGGCCCAGGTCGCCGTGCAGGTGGACGAGCGCAAGCAGGTGGACCTCGGCACGGTCTACAACTCGCGCCGCCACCGGCTTCTCACCACCGTCTACGCCGACGCCAACACCTTCACCGGCGCCGACTCGAACGCGAACGTGGACGCTGACGACGAGATCGCGTTCCGTGCCGTGGACGCCGGTCTGGAGGCACCGGGCGACGCCACGTCACCGGCCGGCACCGTGGCCGGCTCCGGCGTGAAGCTCAGCCTGAGCACCTTCATCGACGGCAAGACGAAGAAGGCCTGGATCTACCTCTTCAAGCGCAGCGGCAACCTCAGCCCGGGCGCCGGCAAGGACTTCGTCGACTACGACTTCGACTTGACGTCGGGCGACTACAAGACCACCTACAAGCTCCAGGACGGCCCCAACCCCGAGAACTCGACGGTCACGACGCCGTACTACTCCGACCACTTCTCGGATCGCTGGCTCAACGACCAGCTGAAGATCACGACGCCGGGCTCTTCCGGCGTGGACATCCTCGACCGCGCCAAGCCCCAGTTCGCTCCCGGCAACTGCGGCCGCACCGAGAACACCTTCAACGACGCCGAGGGCGCCTTCATCGCGAACAGGGACGGACCGGTTCGCGCCATCCGCTCCTACATCGGCGCGAACAGCGGCCCCCTGACTCAGCGCGAGCACATCTTCTACGAGCGCCGCCAGGACATCCGCACGTTCCTGCGGGTGCACGCGATCCCGGGGATCATGGACTACTTCGACTACGCGCCCGCGGCGGACGGGATGACGTACAAGAACAACGTGAACACGGGCGGGGTGACGGTGGACGGCGTGCCCGACAGCGTCACGGCAGGGTCGCTGGCCTGGGAGAGCGTGGATGGCGACCAGGGCGGGCTCTCGATCGTCCACACCACCCAGACCGACATCGCCGGCTTCGCGAGCAGCTCCTACTACTTCGATGACAGCACGCCGGGCGGCGGGGCCGAGACACAGTGCACCGGAGACAACACGGCCTTCGGCAACAGCGGCCCGTGGATCACGCAGGCCATCCCGAACACCGATCCGCGTACCGCCGGCTTCAAGAACCTGACCGCCACCCGCACCCTGTACTTCGAGGACGCGGGCACGGCCAACGGGGCCGCGCGCAGCACGCAGCTGGCCTCCCCCATCCAGGTCACTCCGACGTCGTTTCCCTAGGCGTCAGGCAGCGTCGGCTGCGCCCACGCCGGCCACACGAAGCGCGCGCTTGATCACGCCGGCGCGAACGCCCGGACGGGCCAGCACCACCGACACGAGCCTGCGCCGGTCCGGCCAGAGGCGGTTCATCGTCTCGTTGTCCGAGTCTGAGCAGGAGTCGACGAAGGCGGACGCTCCGGTGGGCGGGTTCTCCGCCACTTGCACGATGAGCTGAGCGCCCGGCGCCTGCTTGCGGAACTCCTCATCGAAGGCGACCTTGAACGCGTAGCGGCAGTCCCGCGCCGTCAGCAGCGTGGCCATCGCGAGGGTACGGCCGCCGCAGCGCATGGCCGTCAGCTCGAGCCGGCCGAGCCCCGCGAAGCGCCGGCACATGTCCTTGAAGAACGCTGCGTGCGTGGCCTGGGCGGCGAACGCGGTGCCCGCCTCGCCCTTCCAGCCGGAGGCCTCGAGCCGGAGGAACTCGGTGAGCGCCTGCTCGTCGGGCTCGACCTGTACGAACTCGACCTCGGCGCCGAGCCGCTCCTCGAGCCTCCGCCTGGTGCGGCGCAGGTCCGCGCGGCGGCGTGATGGAAGCGGCAGCGGGGCCCCCGCTTCGTCCGGGGCGAAGGCCGCGCGGTCGTAGTCGCGCCGGGCCACGGCCACCACGTCCCCGCTGAGGATCGCGTCTTCGCAGGCAGTCCACGCAGCGCTCTCGACCGACATCTGGTCGAGCACCGCCACACCCGTCAGCTTGCCGCGCAGGCCGTCCGCGAGCAGCTCGGGAAGGTGCGCCGCGCCGCCCTCCGCCACGAGCGGCGTGCCCAGAAACGAGTAGGGGGTGCTCCAACCGGCGAGCACCGGTACCTGGAGCTTGGTCGCTCGATTGCTGACCGGCAGGCAGGCGAGCCACTCCCCGTTCTCCTCGAGCAGCAGCAGCCCGCTCGAGCGCGAACCGAGATGGTGCGCGGCGGGGAGCATGAAGTCGGGCTCGAAGAACGGGTTGACGTCGATGCTGCGGTCCACGAGCCGGCGCCAGGCCTGCTCGTCGCCCGGGTCGAGCCTGTCCAGAGTCAGGAAGCGGGTTTCCACTTCCATTTCTGTCGGCTGTGCCGCGGATGTCTTTAACAGCTAGCCGCCGTCGAGGCGCGGGCGCCCGGGCGTATACAGCGGCGGGTGCTCGCCCACCACGTGCCACTCACTCCCCCCGCGCGTGAGCTCGTAGCGCCATCCGCAGACCCCGCAGCGCACCGTTCCCGCCGGTCCGGTGCCCTCAGGGCGCCGGTTGTTCCACTTCCAGAACGGAACCGGCAGGTGGGCCCCGCAGTGCTCGCATGCCAGCTCGCGCATGTCGTGGCGTTCGCTGGCCTCGCGTTCCAACCTTCTCCTGGCTGCTTCGTGTCATCCGGAGGATCAGCGCTTGGCCCGGCTGTAGCGGCGGATGTCGGGTCGAGCGCCCTCCGGAACCGTGTAGAAGGCGCGACCGTCGCGGGCGAGGGCGAGCGACTCGCCCTGGCCCTCGTCAAGCAGGTCGGCGGCCGCGGCGCACGGGCGGCGCTTCAGGGCGGCTGCGATCGACTCGCCGCGCCTTCGCGACCACGCGTACGCACGGAAGTAGCTGCGCACGGCGATCGTCCGCCCGTCCGCCGACACGTCCCCGGCGGTCACCGCGTCGCCCCCGCTGAGTGAGACGGACCCCACCCGGCGCAGAGTCGTCTCCGTGCCGGGCCTGGGATGGGCCGCGAGATAGATGCCCGCCTTGCCGCTGTAGTCCTTCGCAACGATGAAGAGCGCGCCCGAGGTGGGCGAGACGAGCAGCGCCTCCGCGTCGTGCGCCCCGTCGGGGTACCGGAGCACCAGCGCCGCGGCGGGTGCCGTGGAGCCCCCTCCCCCGTCCGCCACCCGCGGCTCCTTCACGCGGTAGACCACCACGTTCGGGCGCTCCGTCGCGTTGTCGCCGATGTCGGCCATGTAGAGCGAGGCGCGTCCGCCCGGCCCGGGGCCCACGGCGATGTCCTCCCAGTCCACGGCCAACGCGTTCGGCACCGAGAGCTCGGCCAGCAGGCGCCCGCGGGTCGTGACCGCGAACACCCGTGGCACGTCGCCGGAGTCGTTGTGGGTCCAGAGCACTCCCCGCTGGGACTGCGAGACCGCCAGCCCGGACAGCTCGGTGGCTTCCGGCGTGGCCACCTCCCCTGTGATCTGAGCGCGCAGGCGGGCACACAGGACTGGCCGGGCGGAGCTGCGTGCGGGGGCAGCCGCGGAGTCAGCGGGGTCGCCGCCATCGCCGCAGGCCGCGAGCGCAAGCGCGGCCGCGGCGAGCAGGCCGGCGGCTCCTAGGGCCAGTCTCACCACATCAATGGTGGCGGATCGCAGCGGACGTCGGTATCTACAGGGGTGTGAACTTCGTGCGCTACGGCATTCCCGCCCTTCTGGTGCTGGCGGGAGTGGTGTGCTTCATCGTGAACCCCTCCGGCTCGGGCGCCGAGGGCTTCGCCCTCTTCACCGGAGCGGGCCTGTCCGTGCTGCTGCTGAACGTCCTCCACCGCATGGGCGTTAGCGGCGACGTGGATCGCGAGCGCGAGGACGCGGCACGTGCCACGTTCGAGGAGGAGGGCGCCTGGCCCGACGAGGAGGGCCCCCGCCGGCGCAAGTGGAACCTGCCGGAGAACATCGCCACGCCCGAGTCCGAGGAGGCCGAGCGGAGGCAGTCCGGAAACTGAGCGTTTCATCAGTGGCCCCCGGTGGGTATATCCCGCCCGGTCAACGTGGGGGCGATCGGCACTACCGGGGGGAAGGCCATCTGCGCGAAGGCGATCGCGGTCGCCGCGCTGTGCGCCTCGCTGGCGCTCGCGGCCACCGCCGACGCGGCCACTCCAGTCGCCCCCTACGACGGCCAGAACCCGTTCCGCTGCGCCACTCAGCGAGTGGGCACCGGCACGGCGTTCCCCGACCCCGGAGCTGACCCGTTCTGCGTGGAGTTCGACAAGCGCAGCCAGAACGTGACGGACCT
Source organism: uncultured Thermoleophilaceae bacterium (assembly GCA_963811055.1). Lineage (GTDB taxonomy): Bacteria > Actinomycetota > Thermoleophilia > Solirubrobacterales > Thermoleophilaceae > JACVRW01. Next base: position 374,447 of record CAWEPQ010000020.1, on the reverse strand, counting down.
CGGCATCGTCGACTTCCTCTTGAAGGAGCCGGCCCGGGTGGCCGCGGCCGCCCTCAAGTGCTTCTACCACCAGACCGACCACTGGACCGGCTCGGTCGTGCAGGGCCAGCCGCCGGAGCTGTGGCACTGGGACGGCCGCTACTTCTTCGACAAGGCCAAGGCGGTGGGCGGCGTGTCTCTGTCCAACATCCGCTTCGGCGGCATGTCGGTGGACCCGCGCCTCCTCCCCGGCTTCCCGATGCAGCTCTGGCCCTACTTCGGCCCGGGCCGCGGCGGCGTCCGGCTCGTGAACCTCGGTGCCGCCGAGCCCACCTGCGCGGCCAAGGTCGACACCCCCGCCGAGGCGCGCCGGGTCTACCGTCAACCGCCCCTGTACTGAGCGCATGGACGCGCTCTCACGCCGAGAGGTCCTGCAACGGGCATCCGCACTCGGCGTCGGCGGCCTGGTGCTCTCCTCGCTCCCCGTGGCGGAGCGCATCCTCTCCGCGGCCGCGCCGGCCGCCGCCGCGCCCACGCTCACGGACGGCACGCTCCAGGCGTTCGCCGACACGCTGATCCCCGGCCGCAAGGCCGCGCGCACGGATCTCGGGAACGAGATCCACCCCAAGGCGATCGCCGGAGCGCATCCGGAGCCCGGCGCCGTCCAGGCGGACACGCTGCTGCTGTACCACCACCCCCTGATCGGGTTCGACCTCGTGGCGCCGGCGTTCCTTGCCGATCTCGAGGCCCGCTCGGTCCTGCGGCTCGGGCAGTTCATCGACCTGCCGTTCGCGAAGCGCGTGGCGGTCTGCATCGACGGGCTCGCGCCCTCGAACCCCACCGCCCAGGTGTGGGAGCTCGCGGCGGCCGTCCCGTTCGCGGCGTTCCTGTGCACGGCCGCCCAGAAGAACGCAACAATCGACAACTCCTCGGGCCTCCAGGTGATGGGCCATCCCGGCATCGCGCCTCAGGGCTACGCCGACCACTCCTACCGGCGCGTCCTGGCTACGGAGCGCACGGCGGGGGGCAACCTCCCGTGACCCGCGTGGACGTGTGCATCGTGGGCTCGGGCTTCGGGGGGTCGATCTCCGCGTTCCGCCTCGCGGAGCTCTACCGCGCGGCCAACCAGGACGCGAGCATCCTCGTGCTCGAGCGCGGCCAGCGCCACCTCCACACCGACTTCCGGCAGTCGATGGACATCGAGCACCTCGCGCGCGTGTACGGGCTGGTGCAGGGCCTGGGCGCGCAGATCGTCCTGGGGGACGGCGTGGGCGGCAGCTCGAACCTCTACCTCGCGGCCTCGCTGCGCGCGCCGAGCGAGACCTTCGAGCGCCGCGACCACCGCCCGGACGACGGCCCCGATCGCCGGATGTGGCCGAGCGCGATCTCCCGCCAGGCGCTGAACCCTTACTACCAGCGCGCCGAGCAGGCCCTGCGCGTGCAGCGCCCCAGCTGGAACCAGGTGGCGAAGTCGGGAGGACTCTGGGCGGCCTCGCTCGCGGCCGCCGGGCACACGTGCGACCGGGTGCCGCAGGCGATCGACCTGAACCGCTGCATCCAGGCCAAGTGGTGCCACACCGGCTGCATCTTCGGAGCCAAGAACTCGGTCATCACGAACTACCTGTCCGCGGCGGAGGCGCTCGGCGTTCAGGTCCGGCCCAACTCGCAGGCCGAGCTGGTCCGCCAGAGCGTGGCGCGCCCGTACCGCTACGTCGTGACCGCCTCCGAGATGGACAACGAGGGCGACGGCGCGACCCGCCAGCCTTCCGGGACCACCTTCGACGTGGAGTGCAAGGTCCTGATCCTCGCGGCGGGCGCGATGGGCAACTCACCGCTGCTCATGCGCTCGCGGCCTTTCCTGCCGAGCCTGTCGCTCCGCTTGGGCAAGCACCTCGGCATCAACGGAGACCACATCGCGGCGGTGGAGTACGACGAGCGCAAGGTCCGCGACGTGCTCGGCCTCCCCGGCTACGGCCAGATCTACAAGGGCAACCACATCACCGCGATGAGCTACGACTGGTGGGCCGGGAGACAGGGCCACGCCAACGACGGCAAGCGCTTCACGCTCCAGGAGATCTACCTGTCGCAGCTCGCCCACACGCTCTACGACGACGCGCGTGCGCCGGCCGGCGCACCCTCCTGGTGGGGGCTCCAGAAGAAGGAGGCGCTGAGCACCTTCAACAACCACGTGGAGATCCTCGCCATGGTCGAGGACACCCACGACGGCGAGTTCCTCGCGCCGCCGCCCACCGGCAGCCACATCAGGCCCAACGCCGGCCCGGTTGGGATCGGTCCGTTCAACTACACGCTGTCCGAGCAGTCGCAGCAGGTCCGCGAGGCGGCCAACGCGGCGATCCGGAGCGTGGTCGAACGGAATGGGCTGGGGCGGCTGATGCCGCCGACGTACCGCAATGTGAGCGCCGCGCATCCCCTCGGCGGGTGCCGGATGGCGGATTCGAAGGCGTTCGGCGTGGTGGATCACCGCAGCGAGGTGTTCGACTACCCGGGCCTCTTCTGCATGGACTCCTCGGCGATCCCGACCTCGCTCGGAGTGAATCCGTCCCTGACCATCTCGGCGGTCGCCGAGCGATCGGTCGAGCAGCTGATCGCACGGAGTGCCGACTACTCGCTGCCCGCGCGCCCCGCGGGCTTCCGCCCGGGCGTACCCGGCACGTCGATCGGCCCGCACGTCGAGCCGCGGCGGCGCTCCTCGGACACCGCGGTGGACGCGAAGGTCAGAAGCTACGCGTAGGCCGGCGGCTCAGCCGTCGGTGAGCGCGATCGTCCCGCCGAGCACGCCCGAATAGAGGACGCCGGTGGGGCTGATCGCCAGACCCGCGTAGTGCACGTTGAAGAAGATCCCGGTGCCGATCAGGCGGCTCCAGACGGTCTTCCCGGTGCGGAAGTCCATCGCGGTCACGTACCAGCGGTCGGGCAGGCCGGGCGGCTTGGTGTAGGCGTAGATCAGTCCCGTGGCCAGTGAGAGCTTGGGCACGGTGCTCGGCGAGATCTCCTGGCTCTTCCAGACGGTCCGGCAGCCCTTGCCGCCCCGCTTGATGTCCACACGCTCGATGCCCGGCTGCGTGGTCTTGCCACCCTCCGTCGCCGTCGGCGGCGGTGCGTAGCCGTAGTTGTTCTCGACGATCATCGAGGTGGGCGTCGCGATGATCGAGTTCTCAGTGGCGCCGGCGCCCTTCTTGAACACCGGCTGCTCGCACACCAGCCTGCGCTTGCCGCGCGGAAGCTTCTTGGCCCGGCGCAACACCACCACCTGCATCGGGTCGGCGTTGTCGGCTATCGACAGATAGCGCCCGCCCATCAGCGTCGGCGTGGTGCCCGACCCCGCGTCGAACTGGCCGGGCTTGGGCTTGCGGATGTTGTCGTAGCGGAAGCGCCAGCTCAGCTTGGGCTTGCCCTTCCGCGTGGGGTCGAACCGGTACTGGGCGCGGTCGGTGACAACGAACACTCCCCCGGTCTCGTCCATGGCGAACGAGTTCCCGATCGCCTCCCCGGTGCGGTACTTGCCGAGCAGCTTGCCCGTGCGCCGGTTGAGCGCCCCGACGATGCCGTGGTGGCGCGAGACGAACCACAGGCGCCCCTTCCAGTCCGGCAGCGCCGAGTTGAGCTGGTCGTCGGCCGGTACGTAGCGCGCGACGTTGTACGTGCGGACGCGGCGCAGCGTGTTGCCCTCGATGGCGACGACGAAGATCTTGCGGTTCATCGAGACGACCGCCCGGTCCTTGTTGTCGAGATAGAAGTAGGCGCCGCCGGGAGTCTCGAACGGGCTCTTGCCCTCCGGGATGACCCGCGGCGGCAGCATGTGCGTGGCCACCGTGTCCAGCGTGTCCGGATCCATCAGGCGCAGCTGGACCGAGGTGGCCGAGATGCACGTGGTGAGCAGGCGGCCCTGCTTGTCGAACACGATCGTGATGCCACAGCTCCCGAGGCCCCCGTAGGCCTGGGAGTAGGTGCGCGTGTCGCGGCCGATCGGGCCTGCGTTCCAGTACGTGTCGGTCTGGTAGGCGTCGTTGTGCACGTTGCTGCGCCCGTTGGCCGCCATGAACGGGTGGCGGGGCGGCTTCGGCGCCGAGAGGGGATGCGGCGTGGCCACCGCACCCGTGAAGAGGTCGAGGCCCACCAGGTCGGCCGGGTTCTGAGCGATGGGCGTGGCGGCGGTCGCGGCTCCGGGCAACACCAGCAACCCGGCCACGACTACCGCGACCAATGCAGAACGAGCGAGGGCCATCGGTGATCGAACCTATCGCAAGCGGAGGGCCAGGCGCTAGCTCCCGCCCGTTGTAACCGGCCTGTAACTGCCGTGCGCCAAGGTTGTCCCGTTACCACCCCGCGAGCGGAAAGGGCCATAACGATGCTTCAGAGACCGCCGCGCCACCTGGGCCGGGGGTTGACCCCCCTGCTGGCGTTGTTCGTGGCGCTGGACGGCAGCGCCCACGGCTCCGACACCGCCAGCCGTGCGGAGGCGGCGGCCTGCTCACCGCGGACGGCGATTCTGAAGTCGCCGCGGGCGGGTTCCCATGAGGTTCAGGCGAAGGCGCTGAACGACCGCGGTGACGTAGTCGGCTTCTCCGACGGCAAGGACGGGACGTACCGAGCGATCATGTGGAGGGGCGGCAAGGCCAGGCGGACGGTCAACCTGGGAGTGCTGCCCGGGTACGTGTCCTCGGAGGCATACGGCGTGAACAACCACCGCGTCGTGTTCGGTCTGCTCTATGACAAGAAGGAGCGCACCTTCCCGTTCCGCTGGAAGGACGGCCGCATGAAGTTGCTCAAAGGGCCGAACGGGCGGAAGGCGCCGGCGGACGTTCCGGACAGGAACACGATCAACGAGCGGGGCGAGATCGCCGCGACATTGCTCATCGCCGGCGCACGGCGCGCCGTGCGGTGGACACGCCGCGGCAAGGCCACGTTCCTAGCCCCGCTCCCGGGGCACAGCTGGACCAACGCGTGGAGCATCAACAACCAGGGGGTCGTGTCCGGGTGGTCGCGCCGGCTGCCAAACGACGACGGCGAGAACAACCCTGTGGTCTGGACCCGGTCCGGCAGGGCGATCGCGCTGAAGACCCCGCCGGGCCGCGCCGACGGAGCAGCCGAGCAGACCAACCGCTCCGGTCTGACGGTCGGTTATCTGGGCAACCTCGGCACCGAGACCGATCCCGAGAGCGACCAGGCGGCGGTGTGGCAGACACAGGCTGCCGAGCCGCAGCTGATCGGCGCGACAGGTCCGTTCACCTACGCGGAGCTGGTCGACGTGAATGACCGCGGGCAGGCCGCGGGCATGTCCGGCACTTTCACCGAAAATGGCTTCCCGCTCGTCAAGCCGGCGATCTGGCGGACCGGTTGGGCCGGCCTGCGCACCCTGCCCGTCCCCGCCCGGTCGCGAGGCCACAAGGTCGTCAGCACCCAGCTCGACGACATAAACAACAAGGGAGCGATCGTCGGTGACGTATACGGCCTCTCGGCCGCGGACTTCAGCAAGCTCCAGCGCATCTACCCCGTCCTCTGGACCTGCGCGTTCGGAGGGTGACCCGCTGCTCTGTTGCTCGAGAAGTGGCGAGTTATCAAGATCTGCCCTAGCTTGGATACAGCGCGCACGGGCCCGTAGGATGCCGCCCCGGTTCTGGAGCGTGGAACCCTCCAAATAGGTACACCGACCGGCAGTGGGCGCCGTGCGCGCCCTGAAGCCCTTGGGGGATACTCGGCCCGGTGGCGAGCGAGAACATGCGCGTCTTCGACGAGGCCGGTGAGGCGCTCGGTCGAGGCGACGTGGACGCATTCCTGCGGTTCGTGGCCGACAACGTGGTCTGGATCGCGGCAAGAAGCGAGGTGGAGGGCGCCTACCACGGGCACGATGGCGTGCGGAGGTTCTTCGCCGACAACGAGGAGAACTTCGACGTGTTCGAGCCCGAGTTCCGCGACGTGCGCGACCTCGGGAATCAGCGCAGCCTCGCCCTCGCGGCCGTCGGGCTGTCGGAGTAGTCGCGGCCAGATCCGGGGGCGCATCGACAGCGGGCAGACCCTGTCTCTGCGCATCGACGGGTTCGACTGAACGACAACGCTCAGCGCGGGAACATCGTGTCCATCGCCTGGCGAAGGCTGGCCGCGCTGACCCGCTCCTGGGGGACCGGGACGGCCCGGTACGAGAAGAAGCCGCTGAAGGTGAGCTTGGAGGCAAGCGAATCATCCGGTGCATACTGGGCAACCGTCCCCAAACCGCCCCAGCCCACCAGCCACTGCCCAGAGTCCAGCTTGCGCGCGCTGCCGCAGCAGTTCGACGACGGAATGGCCGGATCGGAGAGCGAGTCGACGAGCGTGGCCCGCCTCGCACCGGCGTTGACCCAGTAGCGGACCGCACGCGGCGGGCGGCCGAGTCGCGAACCGTTGTCGTGCACGCTGACCGTGCCGTCGGCGAGCCGGCGAACGTCGTGCTGGCCGTCGAACGGACTGGACGGATGCGGGTCGTTGACCACGGTCAGGCTCTGGGGGGTCGTCGTCCCGCCAAGCTTCCACTCGACGTGTCCGTCGGCGCGGCTGATGCTGTAGACGGCGTCGGTGTGCCGCAGCGAGATCAGGATCGACGCCCCGTCGAGCTCGATGGCGTTGATGTGGACAGGGTCGTAGAGCACGCGTCCGTCCGACAGCGTCCTCGGACTGGCGACGACGGTGGGCCACCACCCGCCCGTCTCAGCCAGCCCGATGTGCTGCCGGCTGTTCCAGGACCAGACCAGCGCGCCGCCAGGGGTGAGCTCCTGGATCTCGGCATCGACGACCGTCGCGTCACTCGGCCCACCATGAGCGCTCAGGTCCACGTGCTCGCGCGGTCTGTACGAAAGGATCAGATAGTTGCCGTTGGCCAGCCTCTGGAGGTCATGGAAGTCGGTCGGCGACCCGACCGTCGCCAGCGTTCTGACGAGCGTTCCGTCGAGCCGGCGAATCTCGTACCTCGCCGCGGGGTTGATCCCGTAGCCGCCGCCGGAGTTCGAGTACGCCACGGTGCCGTCCGAGAGGAATTCGGCGTCGGCCGGGGTGATCGGCGTCCGGTACCACCAGAGCGGGGCCCCGTGCTCACCGAAGAAGGCGACGTAGCCAAGGATGTTGGCGCCCCCGAGCGAGGGCGCGACGAGCGTCCAGTCGTCGCTCGGCTCTCCCGGGCGCGCGTAGGTGAAGGCCGGGAAGCTCGCCGGGAGACACCGGACGTGGTACGAGCTCGTCACCCCGCCCGTGGTGGTCGTGAAGTCGAACCGCTGGCCCGCTGCCAGTGGAACCGACTGAGAGAAGTGCCCGCCGTGAGGGGGCCCGCCATCGACCGCGACCTGGGTACCGGACGCCGCCGTCACATCCGCCTGAACCGGATCGCCTGTGCAGCGGGCCACGTAGTCGCTGACATCGGACTCGAACTTCGGCTGGAGCCCCGGCGTGGTCGTGACGGAGGCCACTGCGTCGGTCCTGAAGCTGATTCGGTCCCCGCACATCGTGGGGATCCGCGGCTCCGAACCGTGGGCACACAGGCGAAACTCGTACGTGGTGTGCGGAACGAGCCCCTCAACGCGCTCCGACACCTGTTTTCCGAGCTCCGGGGATACCGAGAGCCTGCGCGTCTCGGTCTTGCTTCCTGGCGACCCCGGCGGCCCGTACTCGAAGTAGTAGTCCGCGTCCTCCGAGATGTTCGAGAAGACCGTGCCGTTGAGGGTCGCGCCGTCGAGGACCGTCCCGGTGGCCGGGAGCGTCCTACCGAGCGCGCAGCCGGTGAACGCCAGCGCCGCCAGGAGCAGAGCGAGGAAGGCGATCCGCCGGCACATCAGATGAACCTGGTTGCTGGCCACGGTCCGGGCAAGCACAGCGGCCGCCCAGTTCTCGCAATTTGCGGGAATTCCCTAGCCGCGATTGGGTACTAACGGTCCGCTTGTCCGGCGGGGATACTCGGCGGGCGATGTCGCAGGAGGTCCCCGACCACTTCCGCTGGCTTTACAGCGGCGACATGCACGACACCCAGGACTACGCCGCTCGCTGGACGCTCGCCGAGATCGAGACCGCCGCCGCCGACGTGGGGCTGTCGGGGTAGGCGAATGTCCGAGGAGAACCTCCGGCGCGTCCACGAGCAGTACGCGCGTTACAACGCGGGCGAGCGGGCACCCGGTCGCTGGTTCTGGCACGAGGACGCCGAGTACCACACCGCCCCGGAGGACCCGGACCACGCCGCGCATCGCGGGATCGACGCGATCGGCAAGCTGTTCGCCAGCTGGCTCGAGGCCTACCCCGACCTGAGACTCGACATTCAGCAGGCCGAGGCACGGGGCGACAAGGTCTTCCTCTGGATTCGCTTCACCGGACATGGAGCGGCGAGCGGACGAGCGTGGTCGAGTACTCCGACCGCAACGAGGCCCTCGAAGCCATGGCCCTGCCGGAGCAGCCCTCGGACCAATCCTCGGTACGCCGCCCGGAAAACGTCGGTCCCCCTGCGGTCGTCCGACCAGACGATCGGGGATAGGTTGGCGCCAGGCATGGAGCGCCGCCAGGGCCAGGGCCGGCCGTCCCCCTTCGAGGAGCGTCTTAAATGCTTTCCAGACTCCGGCCCCGCTCCATCTACGACGTGATGGCCGCGATCGGCTGCTTCGCCGCGCTGGCCACCGGCACGGCCTATGCCGCCAACACGATCCGCAGCTCCGACATCGTGGACGGGGAGATCGGCTCAGCCGACGTCAAGGACAACTCGCTCAACACCTTCGACGTCCACTCCTTCATCGGCGAGGACGTGATCGACGGAACGCTCACCGGCAACGACGTGGCGGACACCTCCTCGCTCGGCCCAAGCGACATCCGCGAGGAATCCCTGCTCTTCAACAACACCCTGATCGCCTCCGACATCGCGGCAGGCGCCGTCGGAAGCGACGAGGCCGCCGACAACTCGCTGACCGGAGCCGACATCAACGAATCGACGCTCGATCTGTCGCCTGTGTCCACGACCACATTCGTCGGGGCGACCGGCGTGGTCTTGCCCAACAGCTTCGTACGCGTCGCGTACAAGGACCTGCCGGAGGGCAGCTGGGCAATCACTGCGACTGCGAACACCGCAACCTTCGGTCTCAACACCGACCACACGTCAGACGCAGTCTGTGAGCTGCGCAACGGCTCCAGTTTCATCGGAGGCACGACCGACCGCAGGAAGAGCGAGGGCAGCGACCCCATCAAGAGATCCCTGACCATGAACGGCGGAGCCCAGATCCCCCCAGGCGGCGGCCGGGTCAGCCTCTGGTGCCTGAGCCAGCTCCTCAACAACGAGAGAGTCGACTTCGCCCAGATCATGATGACCCGCGTCGGCGGGTTCTCCTAGGTCCGTCCGCCGAGCGATAATCAGCGCGCGATGTCGCAGGAGAACGTCGAGCTGTTGCAACGCTGGAGGGAGGGCTGGGCCCGCCAGGACGTCGACGCGACCGATGCGCCTCGCCGGCTTCGGGCTCTGACCAAGGCAGCCGAGGTGCGCGGCGACGCTCGGCGCCGGGTGAACAGCTCGATCGGGTTGTGATCCTCCCCTCCCCCTTGCTCTACATGTTCTGAGCGGGGTAGGGTCGGCCGGCCTAGGGAGGGGCAGAACGCCGGCGTGGGATCACGCCTCCACCGCCTATCGGGAGGACCGCCCATGCTCCGCAGGCTTCGTCCCCGTCGCCCAAGCCACGCGACCGTCGTCGCCTACCTTGGCCTCTTCGTGGCGTTGGGCGGCACCGCCTACGCGGTCAACACCGTCGGCAGCACCGACATCATCGACGGCCAGGTCAAGTCCGTGGACGTTGGCGATGGCGAGGTGTCCAGCGCCGACATCAAGAACCAGGACATCCTCAGCGCCGACGTCAAGGACGAGAGCCTCACCACCTTCGACGTCTCGACGTTCCTGGGCCTCGACGTGGTCGACGGCAGCCTCACCGGGGCGGACATCCAGGACGGCTCGCTGACCGCCAGGGACGTCGGCGAGACCCAGATCGCCCACTTCGGATTCGGCGTTCCCGCCGTGCTCGCGCACACGTGCACCTACACCTCGCTCAGCTTGGGCGTGACGGGGCCGCGCCATCTGCTTCTGACCCCGGACTACATCGACAGCAGCAGCTTCCTCACCTACGGCATCGAATACAGCCCCGGCGAGAGTTTTGCCTACCTGAAGGCGTGCAACCCGACCGATAACGCGGTCCCGGCCAGGACCACCCACTTCGAGCTGCTCGTGTTCAAGGACTAGCCGAGCGTGGAGATCGCGTTGATCAGTTAGCGTTTTCCAATGGCGACCCGACGATTCGCCGCCTGAGGCCTCGGGATCTTGTCGATCGTCGTGTCGGGGTGTGCGTTCACGACGATCGGTCCGGCTACGGACTTGACCAACCACAGCGCCATCCTCCACGGCGGCGTAGGGAGCCTCGAGAGGACGACGGGCCGGTACGAGTTCGAGTGGGGTAAGACGACCGAGTACGGAGACCAACATCGGCCTCCGCACTACGTGCGCTTCCTGCCTGACGACGAGGTCGCAGATGTGTCGTTCCCCGTCGGCTTCTTGGAGCCGGGGACGCCCTACCACTACCGACTGTGCGCGAAGAACGATGCAGCCGGGGCCGAGAGGTTCTGCAGCCGAGACCGCCAATTCGTCACCCGGTAGGGCCGGCGACCATCGGCGCTGACGGCGTCGGCGAGTGGGGCGGCTTCGGCATCGCCCGACGCGGCGGAAGCGCCAAGGCCACCGTGCAGGGCACGATCGAAAACATCTGCGCAGGCTTCCCTCAAGAGCTGTGACGTTCACGCCTACTTGCCTTGATGAGGCGGCCGGGCTTAGGGTCGTACCGCGTCGAGGTGGACGAGTACCGCGAGCTGGACGATGAACGAATACTGGTGCTCATGCTCCACTGCGGGCGGGGCAAGGCGAGCGGGCTCGACGTTGGGCAGACGAAGAGGGCCGGGGCCAACGTGGTTCACGTCCGCGACGGCAGGGTGACCAGGACCGTCCTCTACTGGGACCGCGAACGTGCGCTCGCCGACCTCGGTATCTCGGAGTAGGGGATGTCGCAGGAGAACGTGGAGATCGTCCGGGCCGCCTTGGAGGACTTGCTCAGCTTGGACGAGTCGACCTGGGAAGCGTGGCTCGGCAGATTTGACGAGGGGCTGGACCCGGCGATCGAGTGGGATGCGTCGGAGGCACCCATGCCCGACATCGCCGACGTTCGCAACGGCAGGGAGGCGGTCCTCAACCGGTGAGTTCGAATACGAACTGGTCGACGCGGGGGATCGCGTCGTGCTGTTGCTCGACCAGCGGATGCGAGGGCGCTCAACGGGCATCGAGGTTCCGATGGGGAATTACGCACATATTGCGACGTTCAGGAACGGGCTGGTAGTCCACTGGAAGTTCTACGGCAGCCAATCGGATGCCCTCGAAGCCGTGGGGCTGTCGGAGCCACCGCCCAAAAACGCTTAGTGCCTGGGATCTAGAGAGCGCAGGTACCAGCGGGTGAACAGGTGGGCGTGGGGTTGCGGTCCCCCCTTACCCCTATGCGGGGGCTCGTGGTCCTTCCCCTTCCCGCTTGCTGTTGCCGTGCTGTAACCGGGCCGTAACAGCGGTCCGGGAGGCTCTGCCGACCATCGCGGCATCCGTCGCGAGATACCGAAGGGAACACGATGCTTCGCAGATTGTTCCGCCACATGCGGCAGAACGCGGTGGCCTGGTTGGCACTGTTCGTGGCGATGGGCGGCACCAGCGCCTACGCCGCCAACACCATCGGCAGCACCGACATCATCGACGGCGAGGTGTCCAGCGCCGATATCAAGAACCAGGACATCGCCAGCGCCGACGTCAAGGACCAGAGCCTCACCACCTTCGACGTCTCGACCTTCCTCGGCGCCGACGTGGTCGACGAATCGCTCACTGGCGACGACATCAAAAGCGGAAGCATCACCAAGTTCGACATCGGCACCGGGGAGGTCGATGGAGTCAACGTCCAGAACAACTCGCTCGGAGGGCCCGACCTCGCCGACGGATCGCTCAACGACGAGGACGTCGGCCAGGCCACGTTCGTGAACTTCGAAGGGAACATCGGCACTGTGGCGACGGGCTTCTGCGCCTCCAAGGAGGTCACCGGCATCAACGCGTCGGGCGACCACCTGGTGCTCACGGCAAGCCAGGTCGACGCATCCCCCGTGCTCAGCTACACCGCCGAGTACAGCGCCAATGGCTCTGCCTGGATCAAAGCCTGCAACTCGGCCAACTTCGACGTCAACGACGGCATCACCCACTTCAACCTGCTCGTGATCGACGCCCAATAGCTCAACGCCCAGGCCGAGGGGCTGCCCCCGAAAAACGCTAAGAGGCTGGGATCTAGCGAGCGCAGGTACCCGGGGGTGCCCCGTGTTGGCGGGATCGTCGTCCGGCGGTCGCCCACGGTCTGCTGACCTACGCCGAGCGGAGCGTTCAGAAGCGGCCAATCCGGATAGTCGTCGCGAACCTCACTGAGCGCGTAGCGGATCTCCGAATGGCTGAAGCCCTGGTCCAAGAGCCACCGCACCACGATCGCTTCAGCAACATCAAAGTACGAGTACAGATTCCTCGGCCTAGATCGCTCGAAGCTTCGCTGCCCAGAAGCAAACGCCTCTCACGCAGTGTTGACCTGCGCGTTGACCCGGGGCCACCCGCGACCCGGCGACGAAGCGGGGCTCGGCTCTGTAAAAGGGATGGGCCGATTTAGATCGAGCCAGCCACCATTAGATCTGCCGACTTGGGGACACGGTTCGGGACACGGCGGCGGGACAGAGGTCTCGCCGCTGCGCAGGGCTGTGTGTGGTGGGGCGATTGATGTTCGCTGGGCGACTGGCCTCGGCGCATGTCCAGAGCGCTCAGCATCTTTTCAAGCTGGCGGCGACCTGGGCCGATCTTCTTGGCAAGCAAGTAAGTAGTCGATAAAGGCAAACCCGTCGTGAGGCGGGGACGCAAAGCCAGAGGTCTCTAAGCACGATTGCAGTGAGATAGCTCGGCCGCCGACTCGAACCACACCTTCAAGGAGATTCGAGTCATGCCGCTGTCAAGTTCCATCCGCACGCCCCGGCGTGCCATCTCGACCGCGCTCGCGAGCGCGTTCTGTGTTCTCTCTCTCGCCGCTCTCCCCAGTGGGGCGCTCGCGGCAGACGTCGTTGCGACGACGCCGGCCGGGATCGACATCCTCGAGACGGCCGACACCGCGCAGACCTGCCGCGCACCGCAGACCATCAACCCGTTCGCCAGCTTCGGAGACATGCGCGACTACGTGCTCGCGCCCGGAGGCACCTTCGAGGAGAAGCAGCTCGACGGTTGGCAGGTCGTCAAGGCCAAGCAGGACGGCGACCACTCGCAGTTCGACCTCGCCGGCAACGGCAAGGACGACAACAAGCACTCGCTCAAGGTCCCCGCAGGCGGATCGGCGGTCAGCCCCGCGATGTGCGTCGACCTGCACTACCCGACGATGCGATTCATGGCCAAGCCCCAGAAGAACAAGGGCCGGCTCGACATCCAGGTCGTCTACCCGGACAGCGACAACCCCGTCTTCCACGACTCCGGCAGCCTCGACTCGACGGGCAAGGACTGGACCGCCACCGGCGACCTGCCCGTCTACCCCGAGCGTGGCGGGGCGGCCCCCGGGATGCGGCGCGTAGCGCTCCGCTTCACCTCGCTCGCCACCAACGGCCAGGCCGGCGACTGGCGCATCGACGACCTCTACGTCGACCCCCACCGCCGCTAACACGACCCCCCGCATGACTCCAGAGGGGCCCGCCAACCGTGCGGGCCCCTCTGTCTTCCCGCTAAAGCTGCCGCCCGCGACTGACGACTAGATAGGAACAAGCACGGAGTGCTCAGCCCAGCCATGCCGGAGAACGAGCAGACCAACACTCGCGCGGGAACCTCGCTAGGAGGTGGCAGGGCGAACGACGAGCTGTTCGAGGAAGTACGCAGCCGCGTCGCAATGCCACTGCACGGGCGCGAGCTCCGGGGCGAGCTCGTTACCGCCGCTCTCTTCCTTGTCGCGGCGGGTTCCCTAGTTGCGTTCTCCCCGGGCGAGAGCCGCCCGCTGCTAGCGCTCGCACTCGTCGTCGCCTACGCGTTGGCATCCCACATCCGCTTCGAGGTCGCGACCGGTTTCACGGTCCCGACCCAGCTGGCACTCGTGCCGATGCTGCTGCTAACGGAGCCCGCCGTCGTGCCCTTCCTCGTAGTGGCCGGGAACATCGCCGGCGAGCTACCCGACTACCTCGCCCGACGACGGCATCCGTCCCGAGCACTGATATCAGTGGGCGACGCCTGGCACGCCGTCGGCCCTGCCGCTGTCCTTCTGGCAGCGGGTTCGCCCGACGCCTCCCTAGACCACTGGCCCATCTATCTCGTAGCGCTGGTGGCTCAATTCGCGTTCGACTTCCTCGCCACGGCCGCGCGCGAGCTCTACGAGTACGGCATAAGGGTGCGAGACCAGGTCACCGACGCGATCTGGATCTGGACCGTCGACGGCCTTCTCTCGCCGATCGCGCTGGTGGCATCGACTCTCGGCCCCCAGCAGAGCCTCGTATTCCTGACGTTGATGCCGCTTCTCGGTCTACTCTGGCTGTTCGCCCACGAGCGGCGCAGCCGCCTCGAGCAGGCGCTTGAGCTGCGGAATGCCTACCTGGGAACGACGATCCTGCTCGCCGACCTGATCGAGGGCGACGACGAATACACAGGCGCCCACAGCCAGGGCGTCGTCGCGATGTCTGTGAAGGTCGCGGAGGAACTCGGACTCGACCCCTGGCAGCGCAGGCGCACCGAGTACGCCGCCCGGCTCCACGACGTCGGCAAGATCGCCATCCCGAAGGAGATCATCAACAAGCCCGGCCCGCTTGATGCTCATGAGTGGACGCTGATGCGCGAGCACACCGTCGAGGGCGAACGGATGCTCAGTCGGGTTGGCGGCGCCCTGAGCGAGGTCGGCGCCATCGTCCGCGGCTCGCACGAGCGCTGGGACGGCAGCGGGTACCCGGACGGGCTCACTGGTCAGGAGATTCCGATTGAGGCGCGTATCGTCGCCTGCTGCGACGCCTTCGACGCCATGACGACCGACCGGTCGTATCGCCAAGCGCTACCGCTCGACGTAGCACTCGACGAACTCGAGGACGGCGCGGGCTCGCAGTTCGACCCTGCCGTGGCCGGCGCACTCCTCAAGGTCGTCATGCGAGAAACGATGGAGTCGACACCTGCGGGCCCCGCACCAGAGCCCCTGAGGATCCGCTGACCACGCCGTCTCAGCAGCTACATGAGACGCGCTTGCTCCCATGCCGGCTAGCTAAAACGCTTGCGAGCCCAGGGTCGATTGTGGAGGTCTCCCGATGGGCCGGCCAGGATTCGAACCTGGGACCGACGGATTATGAGTTGACCCGGGACACGTCCGGCTGAGTCGAATTCGCGCCGCTGAAAGAGGACCCGGACCTCTTTCGTCAGGTGCGGGTGGATGTCGACCTCGGCAGCCGGGCAAGTGAGGCTGGCCCCGACGAAACAAGCCGCCTGCCGGTCGACACGGTCATCCCTGCGCCTTGATGTGGTCGATGACGTGGTTGAACTCGTCGGTGGGGGAGAAGTCCACGTACTCGGAGTCCTCAAGCGCCTCTGGGGCGTGCCCGGGCGCCCAGTAGAACGCCTGGCCCGCCTCGTAGACCTCCTCGCCGTTGCGCGTGTGCATCTTTACGCGCCCCTTGAGCAGGTAGCCCCAGTGGGGGCACTGGCACAGGTCGTCGGGAAGGCCCTTGGTGGCGGGGCGCAGGTCGGCACCGGCGGGCAAAGACACGAACCCCGCGCTGATGCCGCCGCCCAGCTCCTGCAGTTTCACCTCGATGCCGCCGCCCTCGATCGCGACAGGCGCTTCTTCTCGTGAGATCGCCTTCATGGTGCTCCCTTGATTCGTCCGTGGACACATCGAATATGAGCCAGCGTGCCGGTCCAGGTGTTCCCCAAACGTTCCCTGGTGCTGTAGAACCGGGAGTGTGAGCCGGGGCGTGAGCGTGGAGCTACTGGGGCGGTTCCGCATTCTGGTCGACGGACAGGAGCTGGCGGCCGAGCCTTGGCCCGCTCGTCGAGCGGCAGAGCTTGTGCAGGTTTTGGCCCTCGCCGACGCCAATCGGCTCCCGCGCGACCAGGTGATCGACGCCTTGTGGCCCCACTTGGACGCCGAGGCGGGCGCCGCGAACCTGCGCAAGGCCGCCTACCACGCGCGGCAGGCGCTGAACAGCCCAGAGGCCGTCGTGCTGCGCGGCGGGCAGGTGGCTCTGTTTCCCTCCCGGTCGATCGAAACCGACGTCGGCCACTTCGAGGCCAAGGCCGATGCCGCTTTGGCCAGTGGCGGCGACGCCGCATGTGCTGCAGCCGCTTCGGCATATGCCGGCGAGCTGCTGCCGGAAGCTAGGTATGCGGAGTGGAGCCGGGCGCCGCGCGAGCGCCTGCGATCGACGTGTGTAGAGCTCCTGCGACGAAGCGGGGAGTGGGAGCGCTCGGTGGAGGTTGACCCAACCAACGAGCCGGCTTACCGCGAGTTGATGCAGCGTGCGTTGGCAGCGGGGAATCGCCCAGCCGCGATCCGCTGGTACGGGCGGCTGCGCAACGCCCTGCGCCGCGAGCTGGGGATCCCGCCGAGCGCCGAGACCGAGGCCATTTACGACGAGTGCGTCGCCGAACTCGGGGTCAGCGAGCCTGGGTTCATTGGTCGCCAGCTCGAGCTCGCGAGGGCTACTGCACAGCTGCGGTCGGAACCTGGCGGCGTGCTTGTCGTGCGTGGCCCGGCGGGCATCGGCAAGTCGGCCTTCTGCCGGGAGTTGGGGCGGCTGGCGCGGGCTGAGCAGTGGGTCGTGATCGCCGTCACCGCCACCGAGGCGGGCGGCCCCTATGCACCGCTCGCCGACGTCGCCGAGCAGCTCCAGGCTCGTGACCCAGCGCTGCTCGAGGCAGTCGGTAGCCGCGGCCGCGCGGTGCTGGGCGAGCTGACCTCGACAGGCGCGCCGACCGCTTCGCCCAAGCAGCCGCTCACTCGCCACCAGGTGATCGGCGCGGTTCGCTGCATGCTGCTGGCCGCCGGCGACGGCGCCCCCGTCGCGCTGGTCGTCGACGACGCGCACCTCGCGGACGAGGCCACGATCGATGTGCTCAACCACATTGGGTCCGCCAGCGGAACCCCGCTCCTGCCGGTGCTTACGTATCGCCCGGAGCCGGCGCCCGAGGCGTTGACCCGCGGAGTGGCGAGGCTGGCGCGGGCCGGCCGGGCCGTGGAGATCGACCTCGAGCCGCTGGATCGAAAGGATGCGGCCGCGCTCGTGGCCGCCGGCGCCGCGATCCCGCGCGCCGGTGAGGTGGTCGACCGCATCGTGGACCTCGCTGAGGGTAATCCGTTCCTGACGCTGGAGCTGTCCCGAAGCGCCGTTGCAGGCGTCCCGGCGCTCGTCGCGACGGCCCGAGACGCGATCGCCTCCAGGTTCATCGACCTCGACGAGGACATGGCGGCCACGCTGCGACGGCTGGCGCTGGCCAGCGACGACCTTGACCCCGGTGCAGTCGTGGCATTGGCCGGCTGCTCGGAGGCGGAGGCCTTCGCGCTGTTGGACCTTGCGCTCGACGCCGGAATCCTGGTCGTCGCCTGTGCCCACTACCGGTTCCGGCACGAACTGGTCCGACAGGCCCTGCTCGAGCAGCTCCCGCCCCACAAGCGGCTGGCCATCCATCGCGAGACGGCCAGCCGGCTGGCGGACGCCGGCGCGGCACCCGGCCTGATCGCGCGCCACTGGCTCGAGGGCGAGCGTCCTGATGAGGCCGGCAAATGGCTCCTCGCGGCGGCGAGCCATGCGCTGAAGCTCGGCGCGTACGCCGACGCGCTCGGTCACCTGAAACCCCTGCTCGACCACCAACCGGAGCACGTCGAGGGACTCTGCCTCACAGCGGAAGCACTGGACGCGCTCGGGGACGGCGGCGCTCCCGCAGCCTACGCCGCCGCGGCGGCCGTTGTCGGGGAGCCGGAGGCAGACAATCTCAGAGCGAAGCAGGCGCTCGCCACGATCAAGCTCGGGGATCCACCCGGGGCCCTCGATGTCCTCGAGGGAGTCGAGGCCACATCCCTCGAGGGACGAGTGGCCCAGGCGCTCGCCATCAGCGGCGCCGCGGCGCTCGGGTTCGGCGATCCTGCGGTCGGCACGGCGAAGGCGGCCGAGGCCCGCCGGCTCGCGCTGCAGTCTGGCGACAGGGACGCGACTGTCATTGCCTCGTGGGCGCAGGCAGCAGCCGCCCACGCCCGCGGCGACCTGCGCAGCAGCGTGCTTGCCGACCTGCGCGAGACACAGGCCATGCCCAGGCTGGCTGTCAGCGTCTTCGACGGACAGCTCTGCATGACCCAGAGGTTCCTCTACGGGGCGCGGCCCTATCCCGACGTGATCGCGTTCGCGGACTCGCTCGCCCAGGAGGCCAAACGAATCGGTGCCGCTCGCGGGCACGCGTTCGCGGTGACGATCCGCGGCGAGGCGAAGCTGCTCGCCGGACAGCTGGACGACGCGGACGCCGACCTCGCCGCCGGCGCGAGGCTGCACCGCGAGATCGCGGCGACAACGGGCGAGTCCTTCGCGCTTCAGCGGCGCGCGGAGGTCGCGCTGCACCGCGGCGATCGAACCGAGGCCCTCACGCTCCTCGACGAGTCACTTGCCATCGCCCGCGAGTCCGGCGTCGGCTTCCACCTGTTCGATCGCATCTACGGAACGCGGGTTGCCGCCGCGGCCGATCCCGAGTCAGGCCTGGCGGCGCTCGAGGAGGCAGAGGCGGCCGTGCGCGGCCCGGCGGAGACCTGTCCAACCTGCAGGATCACGCTCGCCGTGCCCGCCGCGATCGCGGCAGCGCGCGCAGGCGACGCCCGGCGCCTGGACGAGTGGGAACAGGTCGCTGAGTACCTGGCCCGCGTGGTGATGCGCCTGCCCGCCTGGGACGCTGCGCTGTCCGAGGTGAAAGGCCACCGCGCCCAGCTCACGGGCGATGCCGTGGCCGCCCACGATCATTTCCGAGCGGCCGCGGACGGGTTCGCGGCGGCGGGCCATCCGCTCGACGAGGCTCGCTGCACTGCACACACCGGAACACCCGCTTACGACCGTCCGTGCGCCGCTCAATCAGCTCGGGGATACTCGGCGGGCGATGTCGCAGGAGGACGTTAGCTTTGTTCGCTCCATCTATGCGCCCTGGGAGCGGGGGGACTTCACCTCGGCCGAGTGGGCACACCCCGACATTGAGTTCGCGGTCGGCGACGGTGTCGAGGCCGGCAGCGCGACGGGGCTTGCCGCGATGGCAGAGGCCTGGCACAAATGGCTTGAGGCCTGGGAGAGCTACCGAGTTGAAGTGGACGAGTACCGCCGGTTGGACGATGAGCGCATCCTGGTGCTCATGCTCCACTGCGGGCGGGGCAAGGCAAGCGGACTGGACGTCGAGCAGACCAAGAGGGCCGGAGCCAATGTGCTGCACGTCCGCGACGGGAGGGTGACGAGAATCGTCCTCTACTGGGACCGCGAGCGTGCCCTTGCTGACCTCGGCATCTCGGAGTAGGCGATGTCGCAGGAGCGTCTCGACAGCCTTCGGTGTCTCGTCGATGCATTCGCTCGCCGTGACTTCGAC
Organism: uncultured Thermoleophilaceae bacterium; assembly: GCA_963811055.1. Lineage (GTDB taxonomy): Bacteria > Actinomycetota > Thermoleophilia > Solirubrobacterales > Thermoleophilaceae > JACVRW01. The sequence goes on along the minus strand of CAWEPQ010000020.1, from coordinate 354,805 downwards.
CGCGCAGTTCTGGGCTTCGCCGAGGACGTCGAGCTTCGCCCGGCGGTGGAGGGCATCGACGTCGACACGCTCGTCCGCGGTCGCGTCGAGCTCAAAGGGTTCTGGGAGCAGATAAGTGAGGCATGGGAGACGATTACGTTCGAGTTGACGAACGTCCGCGAGGCTCCTGGCGAGCGGGTGGTGGCGTTCGAGCGGTGGCACGTGAGCGGAAGAGACGGCCTCGAGCTCGACTTCGAGATCATCACCGTCTACACATTTCGCGGTGCCCTCATCGTGCGGATAGACGGCTTTCGAGACCAGGCCGAGGCCCTCGAAGCAGCGGGGCTGGCGGAGTAGCCCGCCGGCTGACCGGCGCCGACATCCAGAACTTCTCGCTCGGGAACGGCGACTTCGTCACCGGATCCGTCGACGGCAGAGTCGTCACCGACAACTCTCTGACCGCCGCGGACATCGGATCGCAGTCGGTGGGCGCCGACGAAGTCGTCAACGACTCGCTGCTCCAGGGCGACGAGGTGCTCGACGGCTCGCTGACGGGCGTCGACATCGACGAGTCCACGCTCAACCTGGCGCCCGTCTCCACCACCACGTTCGCGGGCATCAGGGCCCAATCTCGTTGGCTCCCGAATTCGGCTTCGTGAAGGTCATGAGCAAGACCCTGCAGCCCGGCTCTTGGGCGGTGGTCGCCACGGTCAACTCCACAGCCCCAGACGTCCACATCGGCGCCGACCTCGTTGCCGTCGACCTCGTGTACGAGCTTCGAAACGGGTCGAGCTTCATCGGCGGCGCCACCGGCGGGGGAGTGGTCCCGAACACCGGCGAGGCAAAGCGGTCGGTCTCGATGAACGGCGGCGCCCAGATTGCTGCCGGCGGCGCTGAGGTGAGCGTCTGGTGCAGGAGCACCGAACGCGACGACGTCAATTACGGCCAGATGATGCTGACGCGCGTCGGCGGCTTCTCGTGAGCCCGACGCGGGAGACGTTTCCGAACCCCCGCCCACGAGGTGCCGATTTGCAGGGCTTTTAGGTGGGCCGGCCAGGATTCGAACCTGGGACCGACGGATTATGAGTTCGATAGATCCGTAGGCCGTCGGGCTGTTTCCGCTCAATAGAGCAAAAGTACTTCCGCTTAGTTCTCCTGAGATCGGCTCAGTTCGGTACCCGTTTCAGTGACGCACCACTTCGTCGAAGCCCCGGCCCCGAACAGCCCGCGGCCCGAAACTGCGAGCGCGCCGTAAGGCAGGCCCGCGTTGAACAGCAGCCGCTCGGCGTTATCGAGTCGCAGGCCGATGACGTCAGGCATCGCAAACAGGTGCGGGAGTGGTCCCGACTTTGGCCGTCGGCCAGGTCGTGACGCTTTCGGTGGCTGAGGCGACGCTTTCGCGGTCCCTTTGGCAGCACTCCGCTTTCGCTGGCGCTCCCGTTCGACCCGCTCCCACTTCATGCGCGTCATGGCGCTGGGACTATAGATCCGCCACCGGCAATGGGGACGGATTCGCTGGTTCCGACGAGGCGGGTTAGCCGATCGGCGGCGTCGTGGCGCGGCACATGATGGACTACACCATCGTCGTCTGAATGTCCGCGTGGCCCATGTAGGCCTTCACATCGGTAAGCGGAAACGCTTGGACAGCCAGAGTGCCGAACGTGTGCCTCAGCGAGTGGAACGTCAGCCGCAGCAAACCGGCTCGTTCGAGTGCGCGGTAGTAGCGGCGACGCAGCTTCGAATCGTCCATTACCCCTCCCGCCGTGTTGACGAACACAAGGTCGTCAGCAGTGGTGAGGTGGCCGCGTCGGCTGAGGCCGTCGAGCGCACGGGCAGCCTGGTCAATCAGCGGCACGCTGCGGACCTTGCCCGACTTCGGCATCCCCTCATTCCCGTAGGTGAACGACCGCCGGACGTGGACGAGACGCTTGGAAAACTCCACGTCGCGCCAGCGCAGCGCGCGGAGCTCGTCCAACCGGTCGACGGCAATCCGGCTCTCGAACCTGCTCGCGCTCGCGGTGGTAGGCGAGAAGCTCGCGCATCGCGGTCACGTTGCCGCCGCGAGCGGCCTCGCTGAGCAAGACGAGAACCTCATGCTCGTCAGGGATCGGCTGTGCGTTGGCGGGCGTGCTCGCCTCGAGGATCGCCCGCTTGATGGCCGCCGAACGGGACGAACCCGTGGCCTCGGCCAACTGGTCAAGACGGGCCACCAACACCTCCGACGCCCTGAACGTCATATGGGCCTGTGTCACCAGCGTGTCGGGTCCGTCCCCACCCTTGCGCTACAGAGCCAAACCGGTGGGAGAACCCCGGTGAAAAGCTGGTGCTTCTTACAGCGAGCTACCGGGGGGTGAACAGGCGGGCCCAGGGTTGCGGTCCCCGCTGCCCCCCTCTCGACCAGACTGAATCCTCGGTCCCCCTCGGGAAAACCTCGGTAGCCCCTCGGCAATCCCAGCCGTCGATCGGGGATAGGTTGGCGTTAGGCATGGAGCGCCGCGTGGGCCAGGGTTGGCCATCCCCTCGTTCAAGGAGCTTCCAATGCTGCGAAGGCTGTCTCACCGCCTCACCTACGCCAACGTCGTCTCGACGCTCGCGCTGATCGTCGCGGTTGGCGGGACCAGCGCTTATGCGGCGAACACCATCCGCTCCACCGACATCGTCGACGGTGAGGTCGCCTCGGTCGACATCAAGAACCAGGACATCGCATCCGCCGACGTCAAGGACCAGTCCCTGACCACCTTCGACGTCTCGACCTTCCTTGGCGCCGACGTCGTCGACGGGTCGCTGACAGGCCTCGACATCGGTTTTGACGAGATCTCCCGGGGACATCTCGCCAATGACAGCGTCAGCAGGGACGAAATTGAAAACGGTCGATTGATCGACAGGGATGTCGGCGAAACGGTGTACAGGGACTTCGCCGGAAGCATCGGCGTCGTCAACTCTCAGAGCTGCGTCGACCGCCAGGTCACCGGAGGAACCCTGTCGAGCGACCACATCTTGCTCACGCCCTCGATCGTCGACTCGCATGTGGCGCTTGAGTACTCCGCCAAATACGACCCCGGGATCGAGCAGATGTTCGTCCACGTGTGCAACTGGACAGGCGCGAACATCAACGACGGGATCACCCACTTCAACGTGATCGCCTTCAACGGCCTCTCCGCGGGTTAGCCAGCCCGACACCGAAGCAGGGGGGATACTCGGCGGACGATGTCGCAGGAGAACGTGGAGGCGGTGCGTAGTGCCTTCGACGCCATCAACCGGCGGGATGCTGAGGCCCTGCTGAAAGCCACCAGCCCGGACATCACGCAGGACTGGTCCAGGGCCATCGGGCCGGTACGAGGCGTCTTCCGTGGGCAAGGTCAGGTTCTCGACTTCCTCCGATCGTGGTGGGACGTCTTCGATGAGTCCGTCTTCATCGTTGACGATCTCATCGACGCGGGCGATCAGGTAGTCGCTACCTGCCACGGCCGCCAGCGCGGGAGGGGAAGCGGTGTCGTGGTTGAGGGGCGTGGATTTGCCATGGTCTGGAGCTTCGTGGACGGGAAAGCAACCTCGGTCACCCTCTATCAGCAGCGTTCCGAAGCGCTCGATGCCGTGGGGCTCACGGAGTAGACGATGTCGCAGGAAAACGTGGAGGTCGCTCTGCGGTTGTACGACGCGCTCAACGGCGGCGTGGCGGTTGACGAGATGACGGATGAGTTGCTTGCCGTCGCGTTCGACCCGGCGATCGAGGTGCAGCAACTCAGTTCGCTTGCTGGCACTACTGGGAGGTTCCACGGCTACGAAGGGCTGCGCGATACGCAGCGCGAGCTTGAGGAAGCGCTGACGGAAAATCGGTGGGAGCCGCTCGAGCACGTCGCCAGTGGCGACAAGGTGGGATTCGCCGTGAAGGCATCCGGCCGGGGACGAGCAAGCGGCGTTCACGTAGAGCGTCCGGTCGGCCACCTCTTCGAGTTCCGCGGCGGCCGGATCAGCCGCTGGATCATCTACCCGGCACCCAAGGAAGCCCTCGAAGCCGTGGGGCTGTCGGAGTAGCCCGCCGGCCCTCGGCTTTTTCTCACAGCCGCCGCTCTCCCCGGTGCCGTCTGCAGAGCGGGTCTGGTGGGCCCCCGGGTAGCCATAGAGCCAACTTACGGCCCGGCTTGACCATTCGGTGGGCGGAGACGTCTGAACGAGTGGTTTCGGTACCCGTTCGGTACCCGCCGCTGAAGAATCTCTACGCAAACGCGACGGTTTGCAGGGAGTTCACGATGGGCCGGCCAGGATTCGAACCTGGGACCGACGGATTATGAGTCCGCTGCTCTAACCGCTGAGCTACCGGCCCTGCGGGGCATCCTAGAGCGACAATCCGCCGGTCCCTCGGCCGCCGGAACGCCGTTTGCCGGGCCCAGCCCCACGGCGATGTGTTGGCGATAGCGGGTTACTCCGACAGCCCGGCGGCTTCGAGGGCGTCCTCGGGTCTCGCGTACTCGTGGATGTAGCGGATGCGGCCATCGTCGGCGAAGCGAAACACACCGGCGAAGTGCATCTCCGTGGCCGCGCCATCGAGGGCACAGACGAGACAGCCGTCGGCGACGGTCCGCAGTTCATCCACCGACATCTCCCCGAGATCGAAGCCCTGCAGCCAGTCGTTCATGTAGGCGCACGCCTCCGCGTGACCGTGGCGCGTCCCGAAATCCGGCGCCGACTCGATGGCAGTCCAGACGATCTCGGGGTTCAGCATCTCTGGCATCCGGTCGAGCGCCGCAGCAGCCCAGCATTCATAGAGCCTCCGCACGACTTCCACGTTCTCGTGTGACATCGCCTGCCGAGTATCCCCGGCCGGAGGGTCGGGGGTGGACTACTGGTTGACAGGGCGACGGCCGCGCGATCGTGGCCTCGGTGAACTGCACGCCCCCGACCGTCTCGCGGCAGGCAATCCCGAACACGTGGACAGCGGGAGCGTCAGGATCGACCGCTACACGTCGACCGGGCCGAGCCGGCTAGCGCCCGACCGGCTTGACCAGGCTGTGAAGGGTGAGCATCGTGTGGTCGTCGCGCGCGGCTCGCTCCTCGCCCACGACCTCCACGACGGCCGGGTAGAGGCGCTTGGAGGCGAACTCGTCGTGCTGCTCGCGGGAGCGCCACACGTCGAACACGCGCATGCGACCGTCCTGTGTCACGGCGGCCGTGTGCATCACCAGCCCGGGTGGCGGCTCGTCGTGGAAGCGGATCTTCGACACGACCTCGTCGTATTCGTCCGGGCCGGCGTTGGTCGTGTACTGAACAACAATCAGCATCTCTTATCTATTACCACGCACGGTCAGCCGGGAAACGTCAGAACCGGTTGGCGGTACGATCCGCTCCGTGCGCCGGTTGGCATGTGCCAGCGTTGTGGTCCTCGCGGCCGCCTTCCCGGCTGTGGCAGACGCCAAGCAGCGGATAGTCGCCACGCCGCCGGTGGTGGCTTTCGGCAAGACGCTCACGGTGCGCGGCGCCGGCTGGCCGGTGATCGAGTTCTGCAGCCGCAAGGTGAGGATCTCGCTGCGCACCTCGCAAAACTCCTTCAGGATCGGGACGGCGACCGTGGGCACCAACGGTCACTTCACGTTCCGGTGGGTGCCGCGGCGCAGCAAGGTGGGCGGAGGCGACTGGCTGGTCGTCGCGCGTATGCGCTGCGAGAGCGGCAGGGACGGGTCGTCGATCTACCGCCGCGCGGTGGACCTCATCCGAATCGGCTCTACTCCTTGACGGCCTTGTCGATCGCGGCGTTGAGCTCGCGGGCGCTGAAGGCGCCCTCGAGACGGGCCGCCACCTTTCCGTTGCGGTCGATCGTGAACACCCAGGGCTCGGACGGCAGGCCAAATGCCTGCACCTGCGGCCTGTAGCCCTTGTCCACGGTGTTGTCCTGGAAGATCTCCATGTGGATGAAGTCGGCGTCCTCGCCGCGCTCGGCCCTCACCTCGTCCGCGATGTCCACCACCGGCCCGCACACGCGGCTCTGGCACAGAAGCGGGGTTGCGAACAGCAGCACCACCGGCTTCTTGCCCACCACGTCGGCGAAGTCCACCTCGTGCATGTCCGACGGCGGCGTGCGCGTGTCGATCTTGGACAGGTCGCCGCCCACGTCGGCGGGCACGGGCGTGTGGATGCGCGGCGCCGGGTCGCCCACGCTGGGCACGGAGTCCTCCTTCTTCACGACGGTGGGACCGCTGACCGGCAGCGCGGCCACCAGGCGGTTGTCGAGCTTGGCCATCCCGATCACGTCGTAGTCCCCGGCCGTCGGGAAGTCGATGTCAGCCACGTACACGTGGCTCGACGAGTCCGGGTCGCGCGACGAGGTCTGGCTCTGGAACTGCGGCTTGACCGCCAGCGACTCGAAGTGGGCCTTGATCGGCCCGATCGCCTCACCGCCCCCCACGGGGGCGATGTAGATGACCGCGGGCACGTCGGTGATGGGCTTGCGCGAGCGATCGAAGAGGCCGAAGCCGTAGCGGTTCTTGCCCACCGTCAGGTCGGCCACCGAGGGCGCCAGCACCGGGCCGCCCTGCGTGAGCTTGGCCAGCAGCTCGCGCAGCGATCTCCCGTTGGCCGCCGGGAAGTCCTTGAGGTTGACCTCGGGCGGCGCGCTTGCCGGCTCGTCGTTCGAGTCATCCCCGCATGCGACCAGGACGGCGCATGCCAGCAGCAACGTGGCGATCAGGGCGGTTGGCAGGCGCAAGCAGGGCCAAGCGTAGGGAACGGCACTGTCGCCCACGCCGGGGGGTGCGTTCCTTAACGCAATTTCAAATAGCCTCCGGACGTCTTCGGGACGATCGGGAGGAGCTCTTGGACACTCGCGCGGCACTCATCACCGGCGGATCGAGCGGCATCGGGCTGGCCATTGCTCGCGCGCTCGGGACGGACGGATACGGGGTCACCCTCTCCGCCCGCCGGCCCGACAAGCTCGAGGCGGCGGGCAAGGGCCTGGCCGACGACGGTCTGGACGTGAACGCCGTGGCCGCCAACGTGGCGGACGAGGACGACATCAAGCGCCTGGTGGAGGCCCACCGCGAGCGCTTCGGCCGGCTCGACGTGCTCGTGAACAACGCCGGCATAGGCATCGGCGCTCCCGTGGCCGACACCCAGACCAAGAAGCTCGACATCCAGCTCGACGTGAACCTGCGCGGGGTCTACCTGGTGGCCCGCGAGTCGATCCCGCTGCTGAAGGAGGCCGGTGCCGAGCACGGCAAGGCGCTGATGGTGAACACCGCCTCGATCGCCGGGAAGTTCGGCCAGGGCTGGCTCGCGGCCTACTCGGCCACGAAGTTCGGTGTGGTCGGGCTGAGCCAGGCTCTCCATCGCGAGCTGTCCGCGGAGGGCGTGCAGGTCACGGCGTTCTGCCCCGGGTTCGTGGACACCGCCATGACCGACTGGGTGCAGGGCGTGGAGCGCGAGGAGATGATCCAGCCCGAGGACATCGCCGAGGCGGTGCGCTTCCTGCTGCGGACCTCGAGCGCGTGCATCGTGCCCGAGATTCAGTTCATCCGACCGGGCGACACTCCCTAGGCGCCTCTACCGACTCGAGCTCGGCGAGCGCGCGCTCGTACTCGTCGAGGTTCCGGAACGGCCGCAGCCAGGCCCACCCGGCCCGGTCGCGCAGCTCGCGGGCGCGGTGGCGCTCGCCGGTGTCCGCCGGTGCCGCGCGGCTGGGACGCTGCACGCTCGACAGGTCCACCCCGTCGTCGAGGGCGATGCTGGCCTCGAGCATCGCGCGCAGCGTGTTGAGCTCCCGAGGCGTGGCCGGCCGTGCGCGCCCGCGGGCGCCGGTGTAGCGGTCCCATGCGCCGGCGAAGGAGGCCAGGCTCGTGCGCCCGCCGTTGCGGTGGGCCGCGAGCATCGGGCACACCCCGCCGCGCCGGTCGGTGTAGGCGCCGACGATGATGTCGTTGGCCTCGATCCCGCCGAGCATCGCCTGCCGGCTGCGAAGCGGCATGCGGTCGATCGCTGTTCGAAGCTCGCGGGCTGGACGGCGGCGTCTCATCGGCGGTTCACCTCTCGCGCACATAGGATGCCCATCCCGTCGCGATCGTTCAAGTACTCCAGCGGCGGCGAAAGGAGAGTTGCATGCGATTGGGCCTGAACCTCGGCTACTGGGGCCTCGGCTTGACGGTGGATGAGCAGCTGGGCCTCGTGAAGACCGCGGAGGACGCGGGCTTCGACTCCGTATGGGCCGCCGAGGCCTACGGCTCGGACGCCGCCACGGTGCTGGCATGGCTGGCGGGCCAGACCGATCGCATCAAGCTCGGGTCGGCCATCTTCCAAATGCCCGCCCGCTCGCCGGCGATGACCGCCATGACCGCGGCCACACTCGATCACCTCTCGGACGGCCGCGTGCTGCTGGGGATCGGGTCGTCCGGGCCGCAGGTGGCCGAGGGCTGGCACGGCCAGCGCTTCGCCCACCAGCTCGACCGCACGCGCGAGTACGTGGACATCGTGCGCAAGGCGCTGGCGCGCGAGCGGCTCGAGTACCAGGGCAAGCAGTACACCCTCCCCCTCCCCGACGGTCCCGGCAAGGCGCTCAAGCTGATGATCGGCTCCGTGCAGGAGCGGATCCCGATCTACATCGCCGCGATCGGGCCGAAGAACATGCAGCTCACCGGCGAGATCGCCGACGGCTGGATCCCGATCTTCTTCTCTCCCGAGCACGTGGGCGAGTCGCGCGACCTGCTCCAGGAAGGCGCGGCGCGTGCGGGGCGGGACCTGAACGGATCGTTCGACATCGCGCCCACCGTGAGCGTGTGCATCGACGACGACGTGGACCGCGCCCGTGACTCGGTGCGTCACCTGCTCGCTTTGTACGTGGGCGGAATGGGCTCACGCGACAAGAACTTCTACAACGCGCTCGTGCGCCGCTACGGGTTCGAGGAGACGGCACAGACGGTGCAGGACCTCTACCTGGACGGCAAGAAGGACGAGGCGGCCGCGGCGCTGCCGCCCGAGCTGATCGACCTGGTGGCGATGGTGGGGCCGCTCGACAAGGTGCGCGACCGGCTGGCCGTCTATCGCGACGCGGGCGTGGGCACGCTCATCGTCTCCACCATCGCTGCCGACGCCGAGCGGCGCAAGCAGATGGTCCGCCAGATCGCGGAGATGCTCTGAGCGGAGCTCCCCCGCCGCCGCGGCGGCTGCTCCTGGCAGCGTTCGGAGATCCGGGCCACGCGTTCCCGGCGATCGCCCTGGGACGCGAGCTGGTGGCCCGCGGCCATGACGTCTGGCTCGAGACCTGGGTGCGCTGGCGCGAGCACGTGGAGCGCGAGGGGATGCGCTTCGCGCCGGCCCCGGAGTACAACCTGCTCGAGGAGGGCAGGGCGCCACTCGGGATCTATCAGGCCGCCGTGCGCGCCTGCGAGCCCACCCGCCGGCTTGTCCGGGAGGTGGACCCGCACGCCGTGGTGGCGGACATCCTCACCGTGGCCGCGTCGCTGGCGGCGCAGGCCGAGGAGCGCCCGTGGGGCACGCTGGTGCCGCACGTGTATCCGGTGGGCAGGCCAGGGCTGCCGCCCTACTCGGTGGGGGCGATTCCGCCACGCACACGTGTGGGCGCCCGGCTGTGGGGCTCGCTTCGCCCCCTGCTCGCGGCCGGCGAGGAGCGCGGGCGCCGCGAGCTCAACGGCGCGCGCGAGCGGGTGGGGCTTGCGCCCCTCGAGCAGGCCCACGGAGGAATCTCGAGCGATCTGGCACTGGTGGCCACCTTCCCGCAGCTCGAGTACCCGCGCACGGACACGCCCGCCGGCGTGCGGGTGACCGGCCCGCTCCTGTGGGAGCAGCCGTTCGGCGAGGTGGAGCTGCCACCAGGCGACGACCCGCTGGTGCTGGTGGCCCCCAGCACGGCGCAGGACCCCGATCACGAGCTGCTGCGCGCGGCCCTCGAGGGGCTCGCCGATCAGCCGGTCCGGGTGCTGGCCACCTGGAACCGGCGTGCCCCGGCCTACCCGCTGCCCGAGCCGCCCAACGCCCGGCTCGTCGAGTGGGTGTCCTACGCCCGCACGATGCCCCGCTGCGACGCGGTTGTCTGCCATGCCGGCCACGGCACGGTGGCCCGCGCGCTGGCGTGCGGCGTGCCGGTTGTGGCGTGCCCGTATGCCGGCGACCAGGCCGAGAACGCCGCGCGCATCCGCTGGTCCGGGCTCGGAGTGTCGCTGCCCAGGCGCTTCCAGAACGCCCGCGGCGTGCGCCTGGCGGTACGGCGCCTACTGGCCGAGCCCACCTACACGCGACGGGCCGAGGCCCTGCAGGCCTGGGCCGAGAAGCATCCCGGCGCGGCCAACGCCGCGCAGGCAGTGGAGGCGCTCGCCGCGGGCCCTACGGCTTCCACTGCCTGAGATCCACGCCGACCTCCTCGTCGGGCAGGTACCAGCCGACCACGCGCTCGCGCTGATCGAAGTAGGTGATGATGGGTGCCCCGACGATCACGCAGTCCCGTATGTCCTGCATGACGGGAACCTCGAGGTCTCGACCGTCCTTCAACCTCAGCACGGCCTCGCCCTTGGGCCTCACCTCCAGGACCGTCGCCGTCACGGCGCTGGCAGCGCCGATCTGGTCCCTGTCAGGCGGCTCGACGGATGTCGGCGACTCGCCTTCCGGCAAAGGCGGCGCCCCGTACATCTCGATGTATCGGTAGGCCGCTTCCGTGCGGTTGGCCGCCGGCAGCTTCTTGAGTATCCGGCTCACGTGGGACTTGACGGTGTTCTCGGAGATGACGAATCGAGCGGCGATCTCGGCATTCTGGGCACCCGTGGCTATTGCCTCCAAGACCTCGAGCTCACGGCGGCTCAGAGCCTCAGGCCGGGGCATGAGCCTGGGCTGTGCGGTGAGCAACCCCATCAACTGCGATGCCTGCCGCGCCGTGGCGCCGACGACCGGCAGGGGCACCAAAGAGCCCGCTGCCACCGCTCCCAGGTACACCGCCGCGACCGAGAGATAGCCGAGTGGTCCGAAGCCCATCGGCTGGCCCGATCCGATGACCGCGAAGAGCAGGAAAGCGAGCACCCCGAAGGCCGCGCCCACAACGACTCCCAGGTCCCTGGCCACCATCCAGATCGGGAACGCGAGGAGGTAGCAGAGCGCATCCCCGGGGTCGGCGAGCACGATGAGAGCCACGCCTCCCGCGCTGCTGACGACGATTGCGGCAACGTCCCGGCGTGACAACCCCCGGCCCGTGGGCACGACGGGGCGCGCGACTGATCGGATCACAGCTCACGTCCTCACACTCGTTAAGCGATAGCTCAGTCGAGCCAACGCCTGAATACCGACCGAGTGCCTGAGCCGGAAGTCGCCCGCCGTTTTACTGGGGCAGGGCTATTGGTCAGAGTATCACGAGCAGTCGGCGGCAAACCGTCGCGCACGCCGGCCACCACGCCGAGACAAAGGCTCCCCGGGGTGGATTCGAACCACCAAGAACTGATTAACAGTCAGTCATGTTGCCGTTACATCACCGGGGAACGGCACTGCGAGGATAGCGCCGGGTCAGGCTTCGTCGGCCGTACCGGCCAGGCGCTCGGCGCTGCCGGAGCTCTTCAGCATTGCCAGGGTCTTCGACTCGATCTGACGCACGCGCTCGCGCGTGACGCCCACCTGTGAACCGATGTCCTCGAGGGTGAGCGGGCCCTCGTCGCCGAGGCCGTAGCGCAGCTCGATGACCCGGCGCTCGCGCCAGGGCAGAGCCTCGAGCACCTGCTGAAGGTCCTTGTCGCGGATCTCGTTGGCCACGATCTCGAGCGGGCGGTCGCCGGCCGAGTCCTCGATGAAGTCTCCGAGCGACGCGTCGCCCTCCTCGCCACCCACCGGAGCCTCCAGTGACACCGGCTCCTGGCCCAGCTTCAGGATCTCCTCGACCTTCTTGGCCGGCATGTCCACCACGTCGCCGATCTCCTCGAAGGAAGGCTCCCTGTTGTTGCGCTGGAGCAGCATGCGCTTGGCGCGCGCCACCCTGTTCATGCGCTCGACCATGTGCACCGGGATCCGGATCGTGCGCGACTGGTCCGCGAGCGCGCGGGTGATCGCCTGCCGGATCCACCAGGTGGCATAGGTGGAGAACTTGAAGCCACGCCGCCAGTCGAACTTCTCGACCGCGCGGATCAGGCCCAGGTTGCCCTCCTGGATCAGGTCGAGCAGCGTGAGGCCGCGGCCTGTATAGCGCTTCGCGATCGACACGACGAGGCGGAGATTCGCCTCGATCAGCGCGTTCTTGGCCGACATGTCGTTCATCTCGATGCGCTTGGCCAGTCGCACCTCGTCCTCGCGGGTGAGCAGCGGCACGCGCCCGATCGAGCGCAGGTAGAGCCGCACCGCGTCCTCGGACCCCTGCTCCGGCGGAGCAACGGGCAGGCCGGAGGTGACCACGCCACCCTCGTCGTAGAGATCGCCGGGCTCCACGGCGGCGCCGTCGAGCTCCTTGGGATCGCCGTCGTCCACCAGTTCGAATGCCGAGTCGCTCACGCCATCTGCCCCATCACGGTGTCCATCTCGCGCCTGATGTCCTGACGTGCCACCGACAGCTCGTCCTGAAGCGGGCGGTCGGCCGCCTCGGAGGCCCGGCGGAGCTCACGGTCTATGCGGCGCTGCTCGAGCTGGAGGAAGCTCAGGCGAAGATTCGGCTCGGAGGCGGCGTCCTGACCATCGGCCTGGGCCACCACGGCCGCAACCAGCTGGCCCAGGGCGGGGTCCTCGTCCTCCAGCCCCGCAAGGGGGTCGTGGAAGCTCGCCACGAGATGCTCGCGAGCGCGGCGCATGAGCTCCGATGAGAACACGTTGGGAGGCATGTCAGAGAGCTGCTTGTGCCCCACCTCGCCGCTGGCCAGGCAGGTGGCCAGGAAGCGCCGCTCGGGCTCGAGGGCGATCTCGCCCGGCGAGCGCGCCGGCGCCGCCGTGGGCGCATGGCGCTCCCGGCCCCGGGAGCGCGGGACTTCAGCCGTGACGAGGTTGGTTGGAAGGTCTAGGCGGTCGGCCACAGTGCGGACCAATTCATGTCGTACAGCGGAGCTCTCGGGTACGTCTGCGATCAGGCGCCTTGCCGAATCCAGAGCGCGATCCCGGCCTGCTGGCGTATCTAGCTCTGCATCGGCAAGTACTCGGTGGACCTGAAACTCGATCATGCCTCTCGCATGCTCCAGAAGCGCATTCATTGCCTCGGCTCCCCGCTGGGCAAGCAGCTCAGCGGGATCGGCGCCCGCGGGCATTTCCACGGCCGCCAACTCCAAGTCCCTGTCCTTGGCGAGTCTCGCCGCCCTCAGCATGGCCTCCTGCCCTGCCCGGTCGGCGTCGAGGGCGAGTATTACACGCTTGGCCATCTTTGCCAGTTCGATCACCTGGTCCTCGGTGAGGGCGGTGCCCATGATGGCCACCGTCTCCCGGATCCCCGCCTGGTGCATGGCCAGCACGTCGGTGTAACCCTCCACGAGCACGATCCGACCTGATTTGGTGGCGTGTGGGCGCGCGACATCGATGCCGAACAGCTGGCGGCCCTTGCGGTAGATCCTGCTCTCCGAGCTGTTCAGGTACTTCGGCCCGCGCCCCTCCGACATCGCGCGCGCGCCGAATCCGAGCACGCGGCCGCGGGCGTCGGCCAGCGGGAACATGATCCGCCCCCGGAAGCGGTCGTAGAGGTTGCCGGCGTCGTTGCGCTGGGCCAGGCCCGAGTCCAGCAGCTCCTGTGGTGAGTAGCCGTCCCGCTGCGCTCCCACCAGGACCTTGTCCCAGGCGCTCGGCGCGTAGCCCACCCGGAACTCCTTCAGCACCTCGTCCGAGAACCCGCGCTCGGCGAGGTAGGCCCTGGCCTTGGCGGCCTCGGCTGAGCTCTCGAGGAAGGACGTGTAGTAGCGGGCGGTGCGGTCCAGCAGGCCCAGCAGGCGCTCCCGTTGCTTCCGTCGCTTGTCGGCCTCCGGATCGTCGTCCTCGCGCTCGACCCGCACGTTGTAGCGCTCGGCCAGCATCTCCACGGCCTCGGGGAAGTCGAGCCCCTCCACCTCCTGGACGAAGCCGATCGCGTCGCCGCCCTTCTGGCAGCCGAAGCAGTAGTAGAGCTTGTCCTCGGGGTTGACCGAGAACGAGGGGGTGCGTTCGTCGTGGAACGGACACAGCCCCTGCCAGCGCGTGCCCGCCCGGCGGAGGTCCGTCTTGGCCCCCACGAGCTCGACCATGTCGATCGCATCGCGTACGCGGTCGATCGAGTCCTTGGTGAAGAGCGCCATGCTCAGAAGCCCTGCGGCACGGATAGGTCGGCGAAGGTCCGGACAGCGAAGCGATCGGTCATGCCGGCCAGCCAGTCGATCACCCGCTGCTCCTCCGAGGCGTCGGGCGTGAGCGCGGGCGGCGGGTTCTCGGCGAAGTAGTCGAACAGCGCCCGCAGCATCCGCTCGATGCGCGGCTTCTCGTGCTGGGCATCGGGGCCGAGGTACACGTTCGAGAACATGAACTCGCGCAGCCGCAGCATCGCGCCGCCCACGTCCTCGCCCTGAACGATGTCGCCGGCCTCCTCCGAGCGCTCGAGCAGGTCGCGCACGAGCGTCTCGATGCGCGCCGAGCCCGTGCTTCCGAGCAGCTCGATCTCGGCGGTCGGCAGACTCTCGAAGCGCAGGATGCCCCCGCGTATGGCGTCGTCGATGTCGTGGTTGATGTAGGCGATCCGGTCCACGAGCCGCACGATCCGGCCCTCCATGGTCTCGGGCGGCTCCGGCCCGGTGTGGCGGAGGATGCCCTCCCGCACCTGGTCGGTGAGGTTCAGGTCCTCGATCCGCTCGACCACGCGCAGCGAGTGCTCGTTGTGCTTGAAGTCCCTCCCCCACCGCTCGCGCACGCACGTGTCGAGCACCTCCTCGCCGATGTGCCCGAAGGGCGGGTGGCCGAGATCGTGACCGAGCCCGATCGCCTCGGTGAGGTCCTCGTTCAGTCCCAGAGCCCGCGCGACGTTACGGGCTATGCCGCAGGCCTCGAGCGTGTGCGTGAGGCGCGTGCGGTAATGGTCGCCCTCGGGCGCGATGAACACCTGGGTCTTGTGCTTGAGCCTCCGGAAGGCCTTGGAGTGGACGATCCGGTCGCGGTCGCGCTGGAAGGGCGTGCGGTGCTCGGAGTCCGGCTCGGGCCGGGTCCGGCGGGCGGGATAGGAGGGTGCGGCCAGCGGCGAGCGGTGCGCCTCCTCGAGGTGCTCGACACGCTCGCGGAACGAGGCGGAGGCGGTGGCGGCGGTGCGGCTCATCAGACGAGGGATTGTCTCAGGCCAGCCTATTGCCCCCCGAACGCGGCGGCGCGTGCGTACAGCTTGTAGAGCTTGAACCGCTTGGCGAAGTCCTCGCGGCAATCCCGCTCGAACAGGTTGTAGGCCTGGTCGTCCTCGAGCACGGGGCCCGTGCCCGCCGGCGAGCCGGTCGGGCCGCCCACCACCGACTTGACGCCCTCGATCACCGCCGAGCGCTGCGAAGGGGTGGCCGTGCGCCAGTCGGAGCAGTCCGCCAGGCGAATCGGGGTGCCGAAGGTGGGACCCGCGTTCTGCGAGCTCCCCGAGCCGTCCGAGCCGAGGCAGCCGGCGAGCGCGAGGCTCGCCACCGCCACCGCGCAGAGTGCCCGGACTACTTGGGCTCCGGAGGCGTCCGGTACCACACGCAGCCGGTGCTGTCGTCGCCGACCGGGGCTGCGATGCAGCGCGCCAACTCCGACAGCTGGGACCCGCCCTTGCCCACGCTCGTGCTGCACTTCGACGGCAGCGAGTCGGGCAGCGAGGTGATGCTGCGCCTGGTCCCGTTCTTGCCGATGTTGTCGTACCAGCAGTTCTTGGTCGTGCCCGGCCAGCTGTCCCACCAGAAGTCGGTTCCGTTCGGGTCGCGCTTGTCGCGCGGACTGCGCCCCATCACGTTCTCGTAAAAGCGGTTCCGGTGCGATGTGGTCATCCTGGCCGGGTTGCAGCCCGCCTGATGCTCGGGCGGCGCGCACACCAGGGCGTCGGGCACGGCGAACAGCATCGCCCCGCGCCGCCAGTTGTTCCAGAAGTGGTTGCGCCGGATGACGTTGTGGTTCCCGCCGGCGATCCAGAGACCGGTGCCCACCGGGAACGGGATGGTCGGCTCGACGTCGGAGCCCTTCACGTAGGGGTTGAAGTTGTTGGAGTAGAAGTTGTTGTGCTCCACGAGGTCCGAGTCCTGCGGGAAGCCCGGGTGCCCCGCGGCGGTGAACACGTCGGTCGTGAAGCCGAGCGCGTTGTCGTAGAAGTTGTTGTGGTGCACCCACACCGAGTTGCCGTCGGTGCCCGAGTACCCGCCGGTGTTGTGGTGCATGTCGCAGAAGCGGATCTCCTGCGTGTACCGGCGCGGTCCCGACACCCGCTGGTCGCCGCCCTCGGCTCCGGCTCCGGGGTAGAGGCCCGAGTCCCCGGCCCCGGCCGCTTCGCAGTTCTGCATGAGCCCGTGGTCCTCGACGAAGGTCAGCACGCCGTAGTCGGCGGCGTAGAAGACCTTGAAGCGCTCGAGCCGGTATCCGTCGGCCTCGATGATGTAGATGCCGTGCTCTGCCACGTGCCGCACGGTCACGTTGCGCAGGACGAAGCCGTCCGCGCGGTCCGCGCGGATGCCAACGTCCTTCTTCGCGCCGATCGGGCCGTGGTTGCCGGATGCCACGCGGCCGCCGTCCACGATCACGTCGTCAGGCCCGACCCCGGATCCCTCGATCTGGAGGTTGCAGCGGATGCAGGGCCCGAGATTCGGGATCCCGTGCCGGTCGTCGAGCGGCGGCTGCGGGTCGGTGCCGTTCCCGTTGGCGCGCCCGATCACCGCAATCAGGTTCTGATCGTTCGGGCACTTCACCTGGTAGGCGTAGGAGACCGCGCCGCTCTGGTTCGCACCGCTGCCCTCCTGCCTGTCGTTCACCTGCTTGAGGTCCTCGCACTTGGGGTCCTGCGTGGGGGCGGCGCGCGACTCCGGCTCCGTGTAGAGCCCGGGCATGACCACCACGCGGTCGTTGTTCCCCGACTTGGTGACCGCCTCCTGGATCGAGCCGAACTTGCACTTGGCCCGGAGCTGGCGGTTGAAGGCGAGCAGCCTGCGGCCCTGGGCCGCGCTGATGTGCCGCTTGCGCTCGGACGGCCGGAGCTTGTAGCCACGCGTCTGCGCCTTCGCGATCGCCTTGCGGAGCCGGCTGATCGAGCTGTCCTGGCATACGACGCGCGTGGTGCCCGCCGGCTTCGCCCGGAGCGCGCTGTACAGCCCGCGCGCCTTCGGCACCTTGCCGCCCGCCGGTGGGTTGAGCGACTTGTCGGCCTTCGGGTTGGGCCAGTACGAGGCGCGCTCGATGTGCGCCATGGCCTGCGACACCACAACCGCGACCGCCACGACGACCACGGCAAGGACTGCAAGGCGTGCTCTGACCCTCATATTGGCGGCCAGTCTACCCCAGGCCGGGGATCGCTCTACTGACTGGGGGAACCGGTGTCGTAGGTGCCGGAGGCGTAGACCGAGATCTGCTGGCCGTCCAGCAGGGCCGTGCCGAACGGGTTGTCGGAGCCGCCGGCGAAGTCGTCGATGTTGTAGCGCCGGTGCCCAGCGGCGGGGGTCCAGGCGAAGCGGGCGACGGCGTGGGCCGGCCCCGAGTGCAGCCCGAGCCAGTAGACGCCAGGCTGCAGCACCGGCTCGAGCGTCACTGGGAGGTCCACGAACCCCGGCGGATCGCCGGCGGTCACCGTCACCGGTCCGCTACGGGCGACCAGGGCGCCCGGAATCCCGGATGCGCTGCGGTAGATCACACCACGGAGGGTCTGTGAGCCGGATGCCGCTCCGCCCCCGTCCAGGTAGGCGTTCAACGCCGTGACCTTCACCGGGAAGTAGACGACGAACGGCGACGCGCGCTTGACGTTCGTGCTCATGGCGCTGAACGATGAGCCGACCGCTCGGCTCCCGAGCAGGCTCCGGTCGCAGACCACGTTCAGGCATTGAAGGGCGTCCCCGTTGCCCTGCGCGGTGTTGCCACCCCCGTCCGTGACCCCCGCCACCGCCCTGATCCCGAGCTCCTGATTGCCGTCGGCGATGTTGCCCCTGATCGTCGTCGACGCGCTCTCCACCCGGATCGCGTCGCCGCCCTGCTCCGCCAGGCCGCTGATCGACTCGTTGTCGTTCGCGACGTTGCCCTGCACGAGCGTGTTCGTGGCCCCCGCCCGGACCAGGACCCCCAAGCCCACGTTGTCGCTCAGGTCGTTGCCCACTATCCGGTGGCCGGAGCCGGAGGCGACCTCTACCGCGCCCCGCGCCTCGTAGGTTCCGGTTGGATGGCAGCCGATGGCTGAGTCGTAGGTGTGACGCAGGCGGCTTGCCTCCACGACGTTGTCGGTGCCGGTGAGCACCACCGGTGGCGCGCACGGCCCGACCGCCCTGCTGGCGCGCAGGACGTTGCGATCGCCGCCCAGGGTGAGCGCCGGCGTGTATAGGTCCGCGTTCGAGATGTCGCTGTCGACGATGAGGTTGTCTGCCGAGGCGTTCAGAGCCACGGCCGGACCGGCGTTGGAAAGGGTCAGGCCGCGCAACACGCTCCCCGTGGACCCGGAGAGGACCACTCCCGAACCCTGGAAACGGGTGACCGTGCCGTTCTTGATCGTCACGCCCTGCCGGCCGGAGGCGACGATCCCGTCGAGGCCCATGAAGCCGGAGTCGTCGTAGCCCCGGATCGTGTGGCCGTTGAGGTCGAGCGTAATCCCGTTCGCGCCGATCAGCAGGCCGTTGCCGGACGGACACCTCAGGTCGTTGTCGACCGTCGTGTTGACGGTGATCGTCTGACCGCAGAAGACGGTCGCGGCGGCCGCGGGAGACACGCCGACCCCGAGCGACACCACCGCGGCAGCCAGAACCGCGAGCCGGATCCGGGTAGAGCTCACCGGCGGCTGCTCCCCCCGCCGGCCCCGTAGACGCCCGAGGCGAAGATGGTCATCTGCTGATCGTCCACCAGCGACGGTCCGAACGGCGAGTCGGCCCCGTTCGCGAAGTCGTCGATGTAGTAGCGCCGGTGGCCGGCAACCGGGTTCCAGGCGACCCGCGCCACGCCGTGCGTCGGACCAGATTGGATCCCGAGCCAGTACACCCCGGGCTGGAGCGCCGGCGACCCACCCACCGGGAGATCCACGAACCCCGGCGGCCTCCCAGCCTGGATCGTCACAGCCGCGCTCGTGGCCACCAGCGTCGTGGGCTGTCCGGACGCGCTGCGGTAGATCAGCCCGCGCACGCTCTGCGACCCGGAGGCCGCCCCGCCGCCGTCCAGATACGCGTTCAGCGCGCTCACGCGCACCGGGTAGTAGACGACGAACGGCGACACCCGCTTGACGTTGGTGCTCATCGAGCTGAACGACGGCCCCACGCTCCGGCTGCCGAGCAAGCTCGAGTCGCACACCACGTTCAGGCACTGGCGGGAATCCGCGTTCCCCTGCGCCGTGTTCCCGCCGCCGTCGGTCACCCCGGCCACCGCGCGGATCCCCAGCTCGCTGTTGCCGTCGGCCAGATTGCCCGTGATGGTCGTCGAGATGCTCTCCACCAGGATCCCGTCGCCGCCGAAATCGGGAAAGCCCGGGCCGCCCAGGGATGTGTTCTCGCTCGCCACGTTGCCCTGAAGCAGGGTGCCTGTGGCCGCCGCCCTTACGGACACGCCGTAGCCGGCGTTGTTGTCGTTTGCGGTGTTCCCGACCACCTCGTTGCCGGCGCCGTTGGTGACCTCGATGGCGCTCGCGAACGGAGTGTTGGCGACCCGGCAGGTCCCCTCGAGGAACTCGTGGGAGACGACGTTGCCCTCGATTCTGTTGCCGTCGCCGCTCACGTTCAGGGTCGAGAAGCAGACGGCTCCCATCTCGGAGTCCCTTACCAGGTTCCCGTCACCCGCCAGAGAGACCGCGGGTGTGTACGCGCGTGGGAACAGTCGCAGCGCCACGAGCCGGTTCGCACTCGACGCGGCGTCGACTGACACCGCCGCCGTGGTCAGCGGCTGGGCGCTCACGTCCAGGTCCGACAGGAGGATGCCACTCGAGCCGCTGAGGCTGACGCCCCCGTTCCTGAAGCCGGTGACCGTTCCGTCCCTGACCGTCGCCCCGGTCCGTCCGGAGATCACGACGCCGATCCCCCCGCCCGTGCCGATGTTCTCGGAGCCGGCGATCGTGTGCCCGTTCAGGTCGAGCGTGATCCCGTTCGCGCCGATCACCAGGCCGTTGCCGGACGGGCAGGTCAGGTCGTTGTCGACCGTCGTGTTGACGGTGATCGTCTGGTTGCAGGTGACGGTCGCTGCCTCTACCGGTCCCGAAACGGCGGCCAGCACCACCGCCAGGAGACCGGTCGTCAGCACCGCTCTACCGGCCCGCCTCAAGTTCTCACTCCCCAATCGCCGCCTGGGCAGCCGCCACGCGCGCGATCGGCACGCGATAGGGCGAGCAGCTCACGTAGTCGAGCCCCGCCAGCTGGAAGAAGCGGATTGAGTCGGGGTCCCCCCCGTGCTCGCCGCACACGCCGAGCTTGAGCTCCGGCTTGGCCTCGCGGCCGGTCCACGCCGCCAGCCGCACCAGCCAGCCCACGCCGGGCCGGTCGATCGTCTCGAACGGGCTTCGGTCCACGATCTTCTTCTTCATGTACTCCGGCAGGAAGCTGCCCTCCACGTCGTCGCGTGAGAAGCCGAGGGCCGTCTGCGTGAGGTCGTTGGTGCCGAACGAGAAGAAGTCGGCGTGCTCGGCGATGCGGTCGGCCACGAAGCAGGCCCGCGGGAGCTCGATCATCGTCCCGATGGTTACGTGGAGGTCGCCGCCGTCCTCCTCCTCCACCACCCGCAGCACCAGCTCGCGCATCAGCGCCAGCTCCTTCTCGTATGCCACCAGCGGGATCATGATCTCGAGCCGCGGAGCCTCGCCGGAGCTGCGCTCCACTGCCTGCGCCGCGCGGACGATGGCCCGCGCCTGCATCTCGTAGATCTCGGGGTGCAGCACACCCAGGCGCACGCCGCGCGTGCCGAGCATCGGGTTGGTCTCCGCCAGCTCGTGCACCCGCCTGAGGGTGCGCTCCAGCTCCTCGAGGTCGTCGGACTGCTCGATCCGCGCGCGCTCCGTCTCGCGCTCCACATCGTCCACGTGGGGCAGGAACTCGTGGAGCGGCGGATCGAGCAGGCGGATCGTGACCGGCAGCCCGCGCATCTCGCGGAACAGGCCCTCGAAGTCCTCCTGCTGGAGCGGCAGCAGCTTGTCGAGCGCCGCGCGCCGCTCGCCCTCCTCCTCGGCCATGATCATCCTGCGCATCTTCGGCTGGCGGTCCGAGGCCATGAACATGTGCTCGGTACGGCAGAGCCCCACGCCCTCCGCGCCGAACTCGCGGGCCTTGGCGGCGTCCTCCGGGGTGTCGGCGTTGGTGCGAACCCCGAGCGTGCGCAGCTCGTCGGCCCAGCCGAGCACGGTCTGGAACTCCTCGCTCACCTTCGGCTCCTCCAGCGGCACGTCGTCGGTGGTCACCACGCCGGCGCTGCCGTCGATCACGAGCACGTCTCCCTCACCGAGCTGCGTGCCGTTCACGCGCATCGTCTTGGCGGCCGCGTCGATCTCGAGCGCCGACGCGCCCGATACGCACGGCTTGCCCATCCCGCGTGCCACGAGCGCGGCGTGGCTGGCCTTGCCGCCCTCCGAGGTGAGGATGCCCTTGGCGGCGTGGAATCCGGCCACGTCGTCGGCCTCCGTGAACTGGCGCACCAGGATCACGTCACGATCGTCCTCCGCCGCCGCCACGGCCTCCGCGGCCGTGAACACGATGGCGCCCTTGGCCGCGCCCGGGGAGGCCGCCACCCCCTCGGCCAGCACGTCGTACTCGGCGTCGCGGGCGATCGCCGGGTGGAGCAGCGCGTCGAGCCGTCCCGCCTCGATCGTGCGGAGCGCCCCGGCCTTGTCGAGCAGCCCCTCCTTCACGGCGTCAACCGCGAAGCGGACCGCGGCCTGCGCCGGCCGCTTGGCGTTGCGGGTCTGGAGCATGTAGAGGGAGCCCTCCTCCACGGTGAACTCCGTGTCCTGCATGTCGCCGTAGTGGCGCTCGAGCTGGGTCAGGATCTCCATCAGCTCGGCGTGCGTGTCCGGAAGCTCATCCTTGAGCTCGTGCAGGTCGCGCGGCGTGCGTACGCCCGACACCACGTCCTCGCCCTGGGCGTTTGCCAGGTAGTCGCCGCTCGGCTTGGGCGCGCCGGTGATCTCGTCGCGCGAGAAGGCGACCCCTGAGCACGAGGTGTCGCCCTTGTTGCCGAACACCATCTGCTGCACGTTCACCGCGGTGCCCCACTCGTCGGGGATCCGGTTGATCCGCCGGTACTCCACGGCGCGATCGCCCATCCACGAGTCGAACACGGCCATGATCGCCTGGCGCAGCTGCTCGCGCGGCTCCTGCGGGAAGTCCTCGCCGGTGTGGTCGCTGTAGATCTCCTTGAACGAGGCGGTGAGCGCCCTGAGATCGTCCACCGAGAGCTCGGTGTCGAGCTTTACGGCGGCCTCCGCCTTGCGCTCCTTGATCGCGTCCTGGAAGCGCTCGCCGGTCACTCCGCGGCAGACGTTCCCGAACATCTGCACGAAGCGCCTGTAGGAGTCCCAGGCAAAGCGCTCGTTGCCGGTCACGCGCGCCAGCCCCTCCACCGACTCGTCCCCGAGCCCCAGGTTGAGCACCGTATCGAGCATTCCCGGCATCGACTCGCGGGCGCCCGAGCGCACCGACACGAGCAGCGGGTCGGCCGCGTGGCCCAGCCGCTTGCCGGCCTGCTCCTCCAGCCGGGCCAGCGCCTCGGCCACCTGCTCCTCGAGCTCCGGCGGAGCCTCTTTGCCGGCCTGCATGTAGGCCACGCAGGCCTCCGTGGTGATCGTGAAGCCGGCGGGCACGCGCTCCGCGCCGAGCACGCGGGTCATCTCGGCGACGTTGGCGCCCTTTCCACCCAGGAGGTCGCGCATGTCGCGGGAGCCCTCGGCGAACGGGTAGACGAGCTTTGTGGTGGCGGCCGCCACGGCGTGATCCTAGTTACCCAAACCGGGGACAGCCAAGCCGGGGTCAGGCCCCGGTAACGCGCCTGAGACGGACGTGCGCGTGGTGCTCGAGCGTTTCCGCAAGCGCCCTGTCCGCCTGCGAAAGCGCGGGGGCGGACGCGTCCGGGACGTCGGAGAGCGGGCGGGCGAGTGCCGCCACGAGGAATTTGTGGGCCTCCTCGGAGAGCGGGAACGAGCCCGCCTCGCAGCCGGCGCAGACCACCCCTCCTGCGCTGGGCGAGAAGGCACCCAGGTCCTCGCCCTCGCCGCAGGCGGCGCAGGCCGACAGCTCAGGGGCGAAGCCGGCCGCCAGCAGCAGCTTCACGCGGAAGGCGAGCGCCTGCGCGCGGGTGGCAGCGGGCGGGTCGGCGTCGAGGAGGGCCAGCTCGTTGCAGAGCAGGTTGTAGGCCGGGCGGTTGGGCTCGGAAGAGTCGAACAGGCGCAGCACGGACTCGCAGGCCTGGCTCGCACGCTCCAGCGAGGCGCGATGCTCGCGCAGGGCCGGGTGCGCGTGCACGGTGTCCACCTGGCTGATGGTGGCCAGCTCCCCGCGCCCCTCGTACAGGACGAGCTTCACGCGGCTGAGCGGCTCGAGGCGCCCACCAAGACGGGAGCGGACCCGTCTCACTCCCTTGGCCACGGCGCCCACCCGACCGCGGTCGGCCGTATACAGGTGCAGCACGCGATCCGCCTCTCCGTAGCGAATCGAGCGCAGAACCACCCCTTCGGTCTTGTACGTACCGGGCACTTCCTAGACTCTGAATCGCATGCCGGACGCAACACAGGTGATCGTCTACACCACCGAGCCCTGCGGCTTCTGCCGCCAGGCCAAGGCCCTTCTCAGCGCGCGCGGGGTGGCTTATGAAGAGGTGAACCTCGTCAAGGACCCCGTCGGCCGCGCCGAGCTGGTGGCCCTCACGGGCCAGATGACGTTCCCTCAGGTGCTGGTGGGCGAGCGCTCGGTGGGCGGCTTCCGTGAGCTCGTGGAGGCCGACCGTGCCGGCACGCTGGAGGAGCTCCTCAAGCCGAGCCCGAACGGCGGGCCCGCCTGACGCGCGGCCGCGTCTGGCAGCGCTCGCACACGTAGGTCCCCCGCCCCGCCGCCCGC
Source organism: uncultured Thermoleophilaceae bacterium (assembly GCA_963811055.1). Classification (GTDB taxonomy): domain Bacteria; phylum Actinomycetota; class Thermoleophilia; order Solirubrobacterales; family Thermoleophilaceae; genus JACVRW01. The sequence continues at coordinate 330,716 of CAWEPQ010000020.1, read as the reverse complement.
ATCTTGCGAATCGTGTTCCCGCAGCGCGGGCACGGCTCGCCCTCGCGAAGGTGCACCAGGAAGCGGTCCTGGAAGCTGCCCTGGGCGCCGTCGATGTGGCGGTAGTCGTCGATCGAGGCGCCCTTCGAGTCGATGCCGAGCTCCAGGGTCTCCACCACCGCGTCGCGGAGGGCCTCGAGCTGCGCGGGCTTCAATGTGCCCACCGGGCGCAGCGGGTGGATCTGCGACCTGAAGAGGGCCTCGTCCGCGTAGATGTTGCCCACACCCGCCACGCGCTCCTGGTTCAGCAGGAAGGCCTTGACGGGCTGCTTGCGCCCGCGCGCCTGCGCGCGAAGGGCCTCGGCGGTGAAGTCGGCGCTGAGCGGCTCCACGCCGAGACGTGACTCGAAGTACTCGGCCGGCGCGTCGTCGCCGAGCAGCACGTCGCCGGTGCCGAACCGGCGCACGTCCACGAACAGCAGCCGCCGGCCGTCGTCGAGCTCGAACACCACGCGCGTATGCGGCGGGATCTCCTGGTCGTCGCGGAGAAGCAGGTTGCCCGTCATGCGCAGGTGCATCACGAGGTACACCTCGTCCTCGAGCGCGGCGATCAGGTACTTCCCGCGCCGGTCGAGGCGCTCGATCAGCCGCCCGCGAAGTGCATCGGCGATGGCCTCCGGCGGCGCCGGGTCGGACCAGCGCGGGTCGCGTACCTCGACGCTCACCAGGCGTCTGCCCTCAAGCACGGGCGCCAGCTGGCGCCGGATCGTCTCGACCTCGGGAAGCTCGGGCATGGCTCCAAAGGTTCTACCAGCCGTCTAGCTCTGGGGAGAGACGGTCTGCCACAGACCCATGAGGTTGCCCTCGGTGTCGGTGAAGTAGCCGGCGATGCCCATGTCGCCCACCTTCATCGGCTCGCCCACCGGGCTCCCGCCGGCCGCACTGATCCGCTCGAGCGCGGCGTCCATGTCGTCCACCATGAGCGTGATCACGGGGCGGTCGATGTCCTTGCTGCGCTGGAACATGCCGCCGCCGATGTAGCCGGGGGCGCTCGGCATGCCGTCCTCGCCGGTCTCGCCGGTCTGGACGAAGTTGTAATCGAACTCGGGCATCTGCTGGATCTGCCAGCCGAAGACGTCGCCGTAGAACGCGCGCGCTCGGTCCGCGTCGTCGTATGGCACCTCGAAATGCACCACTGAGTCAGCCATCTGCGCTCCCTTTCCTCGTGTCAGGTCCCCCCCGGGCCCTCGCCCGGCGCCGGTGCAGGATCTCAGAAACGCGGCTACCCAGACCGCGAGGGCCTCAGGCGAGCGTGGCGCGCGGGTGAGCCCGGAAGTACACGTCCTTCAGGCGCTCGCTCGAGAGGTGCGTGTAGAGCTGGGTGGTCGACACGTCGGCGTGACCGAGCATCTCCTGCACCGAGCGCAGGTCGCAGCCGCCCGCCAGCAGATGGGTGGCGAAGCTGTGGCGCAGCGTGTGCGGGCTCATGCGATCCGCCAGCCCCGCGGTCACCGCGTGCCTGCGCACGATCTTGTAGAGGCCCTGCCGGGTGAGCGAGGCGCCCCGGAAGTTCACGAACAGGTGGGACTCGGGACGACCCTTCACGAGCTCCGAGCGGCCGTGCTCGAGGTACGAGGCCACGGCGCGCGCCGCCACCTGCCCGATCGGCACCACACGCTCCTTGGACCCCTTTCCGCGCGCCCGAAGGACCCGGTCCTCGAGGTCCACGTCGGTCACGTCGAGGCCGATGGCCTCGGAGGCGCGCAGCCCGCAGGCGTACATCAGCTCGAGCAGCGCGCGGTCGCGGCGGGCGGCCGGCTCGCTGCCGCGCGGCTGTGCCAGCAGCTTCTCGACCTCGCCGCGGGTGAGCACGTGGGGCAGCTTGCGGCTGCGCCGCGGGGCGCTCAGCGCAGCCGTGGGATCCGAGTCGCGCAGCCCATCCCGGCGCAGGTGGCGGTAGAACGAGCGCAGGCAGGCTGTCTTGCGGTGGATCGTGGCCGGCGAGGAAGGCTTGCCGTTGTTCTGCCCGGTGGCCAGGGCAGTGAGGAAGTCGACCACGTCGGCGCTGCTCGCGTCGATCGCCGACACGTGCCGCTCGGCGAGGAAGCGCCCGTACTGGAGGAGATCGGAGCGATACGCCTCGAGCGTGTTGCGCGAGAGGCCGCGCTCGAACTCCAGGTAGGCGAGGAAGTCGAGCACCAGCTGCTCGAAGCGCCTGACTTCGGGACTCGCCTCGATCGTGGCCACGCCAACGGGTTCGGGCACGCGGCGGGCATCACCTGCCCCTGCAACGGGGTGGTCAGAGCAGGTAGGTGCGCAACCAGAGCAGGCCGATGAGGGTCTTGGAGTCCTCGCACTCGGCGATCGCCTCGTCCAGCCGGTCGAGCGGCCACTCCACGAGCTCGATGCGCTCGTTCTCCTCGGCCTCGGCCGACTCGCCGTAGAGATCCTCGGCGAGGTAGATGTGGCATTTCTCGTCGGTGAAGCCCGGCGAGGTGTAGAAGCTCTTGACCGGGGTCCACCTGCGCGCGCCCTTGCCGATCTCCTCTGCCAGCTCGCGCTTGGCGGTGGTGAGCGGGTCCTCCCCCTGGTCGAGCTTCCCGGCGGGCAGCTCGAGCAGCGCGCTCTCGCCGACCGCCTCGCGAGGCTGGCGCACCAGCAGGAGCGTGTCACCGTCGCGGGGAATGATGGCCACCGCGCCGGGATGGGCCACGATCTCCCGCTCGGCCTCCTCCCCATCCTCGTAGCGGAAGCGGTCGACCCGCACGGTCGCCAGCTTGCCCTCCCAGGCGGTCCGGGAGTCGATCCGTTCGAACGCGGCCACGGACGCCCTCTACCCGGCGCCGGCCGCGACTATCGCGAGTGTCACGTCGAGCATCTGCTCGAGCGCCTCGACCGTCACGCTCTCGTCCGGCTGGTGGTTGCGCTCGGTGCCGTTGGCCACGTTCACCACGGGCAGGCCGCCCGCGACGAACACGTTGGCGTCGCTGCCACCGCCCGTGGCGATGTAGGCAGGCTCGAGGCCGCGGCTCCGCAGCGCGGCCGCCGCCACCTCCACGGCCGGCGCCGTGCGCGGCAGCCGGTAGCCGCGGAACAGGCGCTCGACCTCGGTCTCCACGTCGCACTCGGCGTAGGCGGCCGCCTCGGTGGCCGCGTCGACCATGACCTGCACCACCTCGGCGGCGCGGGCCTCGTCGAGGCTGCGCGTCTCCAGCTCGACCACGCAGCGCTCGGCCACCACGTTCGCGGCCGTGCCGCCCTCGATCAACCCCACGTTGGCGGTGGTCTCCGGGTCCAGCCGCCCGTTGGGCATGGCCGCGATCGCCCGCGCCGCCGCGGCGATCGCGTTGCGGCCCGCCTCGGGCCGGATGCCCGCGTGAGCCGCATGGCCCAGGAAGCGCGCCTCCAGGCGGTAGTAGGTGGGCGACGCCACCACCAGCTCCCCGATCGGCGAGGCGTGGTCGAACACGAATCCGTACTCGGATCGCAGCCGTTCCGGGTCCACGGCCTTCGCGCCGTCCAGCGCCCGCTCCTCGCAGGTGGTGAAGAGCAGCTCGACCCCCACGGGCGAGCCCTCGACCACCAGCCGGCGAGCCGCGCCGAGCATCGTGGCCACCGCGGCCTTGTTGTCCGCGCCGAGGATGCCCTCGTTGCCGTTGCAGAGCGCCCCGCCCTCCTGCACCACGTTCACGGGCGCCGCCAGCGGCACCGTGTCGAGGTGGGCGCAGAGAAGGATCGTGCGCGAACCCTCGGGGCCCTCGATGCGGGCGAGCAGGTTGCCTGCGTCCGAGCCGGTGTCCGCCCCGCTCTCGTCCTCCTCCACGTCCAACCCGATCTCGCGAAGCTCGGCGGTGACCGCGTCCGCGACCGCGCGCTCGTGCTGCGACGGGCTCTCGATCTCGCACAGCCGCACGAAGTCGGCTACGAGTCGCTCGCGCTCCGGAGGAGCGGCGCTGCGGACGGCTGCGCTCACCGTCGCAAAGCTACCTGGGCGAGCCTACGCCGGCGATTCGGCGCGCACTTCCGGCTCCACCTCGGGAGCGCGGTTGGCGGCGCGTTCGAGCGCGCTGCCCACGAAGTCCCGGAACAGCGGCTGCGGGCGCAGCGGGCGCGACTTGAACTCGGGGTGGTACTGGGACGCGACGAAGAAGGGATGGTCCGGCAGCTCGATGACCTCGACCAGCCGGTCGTCGGGCGAGGTGCCGCTGAACACCAGCCCGGCGTGCTCCAGGCGCTTGCGCAGGTGGTTGTTGACCTCGTAGCGGTGGCGGTGGCGCTCGTAGATCACGGCCTCGTCGTAGATCTCCCGGGCGCGCGTGCCGTCGTGCAGCTTCACCGGATCGGCGCCGAGGCGCATCGTGCCGCCCATGTCCCGCACTTCCTTCTGCTCGGGCAGCAGGTCGATCACCGGGTGCGGCGTCTCGGGGTCGAACTCGGTGGAGTTGGCGCCGTCCATGCCCGCCACGTGGCGGGCGAACTCGGCCACGGCGATCTGCATTCCGAGGCAGATGCCGAGATACGGAACGTCGCGCTCACGCGCGAACCGGGCGGCGTGGATCTTGCCCTCGATCCCGCGCACCCCGAACCCTCCGGGCACCAGGATGCCGTCGCAGGCCTCGAGCTCGCGCTCGGTCTCGTCGTCGTCGAGCCGCTCCGAGTCCACCCAGCGGATCTCCACCCGGGCGCCGTGGTGGGCCCCGGCGTGGTTGAGCGCCTCGATCACCGACATGTACGCGTCGGAGAGCTGCGTGTACTTGCCCACCAGGCCGATCCGCACGGGTGTGGAGGCGGTCTCGATCCGCTCCACGAGGTTCTCCCAGTCGGACAGGTCGGGGGGCGGCGCCTCGATGTCGAAGTGCTCGAGCACGCGGTCGGCCACTCCCTCCGCGTGGAACTCGAGCGGCACCTTGTAGATCGAGTCCACGTCGCGCGCCGAGATCACGGAGCTCACCGGCAGGTTCGCGAACAGCGCGATCTTCTCGCGGATGTCTCGGCCCAGGGCCTCCTCGGAGCGGCACATGACCATGTCCGGCTGGATGCCGATGCGACGCAGCTCCTGCACGGAGTGCTGGGTGGGCTTGGTCTTGAGCTCGCCGGCGTGGCCAAGGAACGGAACGAGCGTGAGGTGCACGAACATGCTGCGGTCGCGGCCGAGGTCCGAGTGGAACTGGCGCAGCGCCTCGAGGAACGGAAGCGACTCGATGTCCCCGACCGTGCCGCCGATCTCGGTGATCACCACGTCCACCTCGGCGGACTCGGCCACGAGCCGGATGCGGTTCTTGATCTCGTCGGTGATGTGCGGGATCACCTGAACGGTGCCCCCGAGGTAGTCGCCGCGGCGCTCGCGCCGGATCACCGAGTTGTAGATCGCGCCCGCCGTGGCGTTGGAGGCGCGGGAGGTGTTGACGCCGGTGAAGCGCTCGTAGTGCCCGAGATCGAGGTCCGTCTCAGCGCCGTCCTCGGTCACGAAGACCTCGCCGTGCTGGAAGGGGCTCATGGTGCCCGGATCGACGTTGATGTACGGATCGAACTTCTGGATCGTGACCGAGAGTCCGCGGGCCACGAGCAGGCGTCCGAGCGATGCGGCGGCGATTCCCTTCCCGAGCGCGGAGACGACGCCGCCGGTGATGAAGATGAAGCGCGATTCTGGGCGGCTGGGTGGCATCAAGTCTCTGGGAAGCCCAGTCTACTTGGCGGTCCTGCCGGAAGAAATCAAGCCGCGGCGAGGAGGTCGCGTGCGTGTTGGCGAGCGGCCTTGTCGGAGGCGCCTGCGCCGAGCATCCGGCAGAGCTCCTCCACCACCCCGTCGCCCTCCAGCGCCTCGACGGTGGTGAGCGCGGGCTCGGCGTCGAGGGTCTTCTCGATGCGGAAGTGCGACTCGGCCTGCGCGGCCACCTGGGGCAGGTGCGTGATGCACAGCACCTGGTGCACCTGTCCGAGCGCACGCAGCCGCTCGCCGACCGCGCGGGCGGTCTGGCCGCCCACGCCGGCGTCCACCTCGTCGAACACGATCGTGCGCGACTCGGCGGCGCCCGCGACCGTCATCAGCGCCAGCATCACCCGGGACAGCTCTCCGCCGGACGCCGCCTCTCGCAGCGGGGCGGCCGGCACGCCGGGGTTCGGCGCCAGGAGCAGCTCCACGCGCTCGGCGCCGCCGGCTCCGATCTCGTCGCGCGGGTCGAGCAGCACCTCGAACTCGGCGCCCTCGAGGGCGAGCGTCTCGAGCTCCGCGCGCACGCGCTCGGCCAGGCGCGGAGCGGCCTCGGTGCGGGCAGCCGTCAGCTCGGCGGCGAGGCGGTCGCGACCGGACACCGCCTCGGCGAGCTCGGTCTCGGTGCGCCCGAGCTCCACCTCGACCGACTCCAGGACGTCGCGCTTCTGCCGGCATTCCTCGGCATGCGCGAGCACGGAGGCGACGCTGCCACCGTGCTTTCGCCTCAGCCGGTCATATTGGTCCAACCGTGCCTCCAGCTCCTCGAGGCGCCCGGGCTCGCCCTCGAGCGTCGAGGCGTAGCTGCGCAGCTCGGCCCCGAGGTCGTCGGCCTCGATCCGGAGCGTGGCAAGCCTGCCGGCCAGCTCGTCGAGGGGCGGATCCACGCCGGCAACCGAGCCGGCCAGCCGCTCGGCCTCGGCCAGGAGCGCGCCCACTCCGGACTCCCCGCTCTCCGGCGCGATCGCCTCCGCGCCGCCGCCGGCGGCGGCCACCAGCGCGTCGAGGCGCCGCAGCCGCTCGCGGTCGCCCAGAAGGCCGGCCTCCTCGCTCTCGCTCGGCCCTACCGACTCGATCTCCTCGAGCTCGAAGCGCAGCAGGTCGAGCTCGCGGTCGCGGGTGCCCTCGCGCTCCTTCAGCTCGTCGAGCGCGCCGCCGAGCTCCCGCACCCGCCTGTGGGCGGAGGCGAGCCCGTCGCGCAGCTCGCGGTGGACGGCGCCCCCGAAGCCGTCGAGCAGCTCGAGCTGGGCCGCGGCCAGCGTGAGCCGGCGGTGCTCGTGCTGGCCGAAGAAGGCGATCAGATGCCCGCCGAGCGCCCGCAGGTCGGCCACCGACGCCGCGCGGCCCTGCACGAGGGCGCGCGTGCGGCCGTCCGCCCCCACGCGCCGCGCGAGCACGATCTCGTCCAGGTCCGGGCCGACGCGCTCGAGCAGGTCGGCCAGCGCGGGGTCCTGGAGCAGCTCGCTGGTGGGCTCGAACACGCCCTCCACATAGGCCTCTCGAGCTCCCGGCCGCACGATGCCGCTGCGCGGCTTGCCGCCCATCAGGAGGTCGAGCGCATGAGCGAGGACCGTCTTGCCGGCACCGGTCTCACCTGTGATCACCGCGAGGCCGCCACCGGGGCGCAGCTCCGCGCGCTCGATGAGCAGCAGGTTCTCGATGCGCAGCTCCAAGAGCATGGAGCAGGTCTACCAGCGGCTGCCGACGGAGCGGGCCCGCGCCGGCCGCTCAGAACGAGAGGCGGCCGAACTTGTCGCGCAGGCGTGTGTAGAAAGTCGCGCCCATGGGCTGAGCGAGCAGCGCCGACTGGCGGCGCAGGCGGATGCTCACGCTCTCCTGCGGTCCCACCGCGCACGCGGTCCGGCCGTCGGTCGTGAGGTCGACCGCCTCGTGCTCGGAGCGGTTCTTGACCTCCAGGACATCGCCGGGAGCCACCACGAGCGCGCGGGCCGTGAGCGTGTGCGGCGCGATGAAGGACACAACGAATCCCTCCACTCCCCATGCGAGCACGGGCCCGCCGTTGGCGAGGTTGTATCCGGTGGACCCCGCCGGGGTGGCCACGACCAGCCCGTCGCAGCGCACCTCCCCCAGCTCATGCCCCTCCACGCTGTAGGCCAGATCCGCCACGCGGCCGCTCTGGCGGCGATGGAACGAAAGATCGTTGATCCCGATCTGCTCGCCCTGGGCGGTCTGGGCCACGAGCACCGGAAGGTTCATCACGTCGAATCCTCCGGACAGGGCGTGCCTGAGCCCCTCCTCGAGCTCGTCCGGCTCGACCGTCGACAGGAACCCGATCGCCCCGTAGTTGACCGCGAAGACCGGGACGTCGCGACCCGCGTAGTTGCGCAGAGCCGACAGGATCGTGCCGTCGCCTCCGAGCGCAATCGCGAGGTCGGTGGGGTCTCCCGGGGCGGCGTCGAGCACCACACCCTCCTGCGGCTCGAGACCGTGCTTCTTGGCCTCCTCGGGCGACAGGCGGACCTCGACCCCCGCCTCCCGCGCCAGCCGGATCGCGGTCTGGAGCGCGGGTCCGGTCTGCGCTGTGCGGCTGTGAGTGAAGAGCGTCACCGACCGCGGCTGGTCGTTCACGGCTCGGCCCTCCGCGCGGCGGCGTCGAGATCGGCGGCCGCGCCCGCGCGCGAGGCCTCGGCCAGCCAGACGAAGCTCTCGAGGTTGCCCGCGGGGCCGGGCAGCCCCGACGACGCGTAGCCCAGCACGGTCGCGCCGAGGTGGTCGCGGGCCTCGCGCCCGGCCTCGATGAGCGCCTGGCGGCGGTCGTCGGCCGAGTGGACCACCCCTCCCTTGCCGACCCGCCCGCGCCCGACCTCGAACTGCGGCTTGACGAGCGCCAGGCAGTCGAACTCCGGCGCGGCCGCGGCCAGCACTGCCGGCAGGACCTTCGCGAGCGAGATGAAGGACACGTCCACGACGATGAGATCGGGCCGGTAGGGCAGGGCCTCGGCATCCAGCGAGCGCGCGTTGCTGCGCTCGATCACCGTGACCCGCGGGTCCTGGCGAATGCGCCAGTGGAGCTCGCCGTAGGCCACGTCCAGCGCCGTGACGGCGGCGGCGCCGCGCTGGAGCAGGCAATCGGTGAATCCCCCTGTGGAGGCGCCCACGTCGAGGCAGAGGCGGCCCTCCGGGCTCAGATCGAAGGCATCGAGCGCATTGGCGAGCTTGACCCCGCCGCGCGAGACGAACGGAGCCTGCTGCGCTACCGAGACGTCGGCGTCATCGGCCACCAGCTGGCCCGGCTTGCCGGCGGGCCGGTCGCCCACCTGCACGTCGCCGGCCATCACGGCCGCCGCGGCACGCGAGCGGGTCTCGTAGAGGCCGCGCTCCGCCAGGAGCGAGTCAAGTCGGACCTTGGCCACGCGGGGAGGGTAATGGCATCGGTGCGCCGCCGGCCAAGCCGGCGGCTTCCGCACAGCGGCAGCGGTGCGCGGGGGGTGTGGGGACTTTTCGATGTATGCCAACCAAAACTCCCCACACCCCCCTCCCGCCACCGGGGTCGTTCGTCTTCTGGATGTATGCCAGCCAGAAACCGACGCACCCCCTCGACTGGTGAGTGCTTACCGAGTGTGAGCGAACTCACACACCCCCCATTCAGCGCACGTAGCCTCAAATGCGTGACCTTGGCGAGACTCATATCCCCGTCGCTCCGCTCCGGCCTGCTGACGCTGGTCGGCACCGGGCTGATCGTGGCCCCGGTGGGCCTCGGTCTCGGGACGGCGGCGGGCGTGACCGGCGTGATCATCGGCGCGCTCTGCGTGACGCTGGCCCTGGCCGGCACCGAGACCACGGGCCGCGGCACCATCCCGCTCTCCGCCCACGCCGTGTACGACCGCGGACTGGCCCTCGGCCTGATCCTTTCGGCCGTCGCGTTCGGTGTGGTGGACGAGACCGGCGCGATGGCGCTGTTCGGCTTCACCGGAGTCGCCGCCCTCGTGGTGACCTCGATCACGCGCTACAGCGGCCCCGCCCACTAAAAGACTTCCTCTCCCAGATCACATATCGCATCACTCCTCCCTCAGGAAACGGCCCCGCTTCGGCGGGGCCGTTTCTCCTTCTGGGGTCAGTGAGCGGCCGAGGGAGGCCTGCCGCGCATGATCTGGAGGATGCCCCAGGCGGACACGCCCGACCACACGATCTCCAGCAGGAGGAAGCCCCAGTCCTTCTCCACGATCGCCACCCAGCCCAGGATGAGACCGCCCACCAGGTTGAGCACCAGGTACGACCGTGCGTTGGGTTCGAGCGTCCCGCGCTGGAGCGCTGTGAACGCGATCAGGATGAACACGGCCCCGACGACCTGCATTACCTCGCTCATGCCAGGATTCTGCCTGGTGACTCCGGACGCCCACCGCTATGAGGTCCAGCTGCGGTGGAGCGGATCCACCGGCTTGGGCTGGGAGGGCTACGACCGCGCCCACCGCGCCACGGCGCCCCCCGCCGAGCAGGAGGTGGTGCTAACCACCGGCGAGGCCAAGGGGGATCCGAGCCAGCTGAACCCGGAGCAGCTGCTCGTGATGGCGGCCTCGTCCTGTCAGATGCTGTGGTTCCTGCACCTGGCCGCGAAGGCGCGCATCGACGTGGTCGAGTACGAGGACGCCGCCACCGGTCTGATGCCCACCGACGTCGAGCCCACGAGCGTGACCGAGATAACTCTGCGGCCGAGGATCGTGGTGGCCTCCACCGGGACCAGCGAGGAGCGTGTGCGCAAGCTGATCCACACCGCGCACGAGCACTGCTACATCGCGAACAGCCTGAGGAGCACCGTGGCGATCGAGCCGCGGATCGAGCTGGGCTAGGTGTAGTTCCTGGCTAGGTTGTTGATCCTGGTGGCCGGTGGTTGGTGGCCGAGGGATCCGTGTGGTCGTTGGTAGTTGTAGCGCTGGAGCCAGTGGGTTAGTTGTTGGGTGCGTTCGTTGGAGCTGGCGTAGATGCGGGCGTAGGCCCATTCGTTGAGCATGGTTTGGATGAAGCGCTCGGCTTTGCCGTTGGTGCGGGGCCGGTAGGGGCGGGTGGTGAGGTGGCTGATGCCGAGCTCGTGTAGGGCTTGGCGGTGGGCTTTTGAGACGTAGGCGGAGCCGTTGTCGGTCATCACCCGTTCGATCTGGACGCCGCGTTCGGCGAACCAGAGCCGGGCTCGGCGCAGGAAGGCGATCGCGGCGTTGGCGTCGAGCGCGTCGAGCACTTCGGCGTAGGCCAGTCGCGAGTGGTCGTCGACCATCACGTGCACATATTCAAAGCCGGTGGGGCGGTAGTGGCGGCCCTCGCGGCGGAGGCTGATCTGGCTGGCTCGGTGGCCCAGCATCCGGTGGCCGGCGCCGCGGGCGCTGATCCGGCCGAGCTGCTTGATGTCGACATGGACGAGCTCGCCCGGGCGGGCCCGCTCATAGCGGTTGGGCGGCTCGGGTGGCTCGAGCCGCGAGCGCTTCCCCAGCCCGATCCGCTTCAGCCAGGCAGACACCGTCGAGAGCGCCATCCCCAACACCTCGGCGATCTCGACCGCCGTCATCCGCAGACGCCGCAGCGCCTCGATCGCCTCGACCCGGGCCGCCGCGGTCCGCGACGGCACCCGCCGAGGCGCCGATGAGCGATCACCCAACCCGCGATCACCAGCCTCGAAGCGACGCACCCACTTGCGTGCCGTGACCCTCACCCGGCGGCCTCGCCGCCCCGCGCGTCCACGCTCCAACACCCGCACAGCAATCAACGCCCTGCTCTTCGGGCAGGTCCTCGCGTTAGCGTGAAGCTTCATCCGGTGCCCTCCTTGGGACTGAGTGGCTCGACACCCTCAGCCTCCAAGGAGGCCCGGATAAACAACGTCCCTAGGAACTACAGCTAGGCCAGCGCGCCGCTGGGCTCGAGCACTGCTTCGGCCACCCGCTCGGCCACGGCCTCGGGGGTGAGGCCGACCTCCTCGCGAAGGAGCGCGGGAGAGCCGTGTGTGACGTAGCGGTCAGGAAGACCCAGGCGCAGCACCCGGGTGCCCGCGAGCAGATCGCGGTCGGCCAGCTCCTCGAGCACGGCCGAGCCGAACCCGCCTGCCAGTACGTTCTCCTCCACGGTCACGATCACGTCGTGCTCCGCGGCCAGCCGCTCCACCAGCCCGGTGTCGAGCGGCTTGGCGAAGCGAGCGTCGGCCACCGTGGCATCCAGGCCGTGAGCCTCGCTGAGCAGGGTGGCGGCACCGAGCGCCACGGACACCCCGTAGCCATAGCCGAGCAGGGCCACCCGCTCGCCCTCGCGAAGCAGCTCGCCCCGGCCGATCTCGATCGGTCGCGGGCTGTCGGGCAGCGGCACGCCCTCGGCCGCGCCGCGCGGGTAGCGCAGCGCCACCGGCCCGTCGTCGTAAAGGAGGGCGGTGTGGAGCATGTCGCCGAGCAGTGCCTCGTCGCGCGGGGCCATCACGACCATGTTGGGAAGGCAGCGCATGTACGAGATGTCGAAGGCACCGTGGTGGGTGGGCCCGTCGTCACCCACCAGCCCGGCGCGGTCCATCGCGAACACCACGTTCAGCCGCTGGAGGCAGACGTCGTGGACGATCTGGTCGTAGGCGCGCTGGAGGAAGGTCGAGTAGATCGCCGCCACGGGCTTGGCGCCCTCGAGGGCCAGCCCGGCCGCGAAGAGGATCGCGTGCTGCTCGGCGATGCCCACGTCGTGGTAGCGGTCCGGAAGCTCCTTCTGGAGGATGTTCAGGCCGGTGCCGGAGTTCATGGCGGCGGTGATGCCCACCACCCGCTCGTCGCGCCGGCACTCCGCCACCAGGGCGTTGCCGAACACGCTCGTGTACTGCGGCGGGGCCGGCTTGGAAGCCTCCTTCGGCGAGAAGCGCTTGCCCGGCGCCGCGGCTCCGTTGACGATCGACCCCGGCTTGGCGGCGTGCCACTGCTCCATGCCCTCGAGCCCGCCGTCCTCGGCGGGCGCGAAGCCCTTGCCCTTCACCGTCTTGCAGTGGACCACGACGGGGCGGTCCGCCTCGAGCGCCTCGCCGATCGCCTCGCGCAGCGCCTTGACGTCGTGACCGTCGATCACGCCCACGTAGGCGAGGTCGAGCTCCTCGAAGAACAGGCCGGGCGCCCAGTAGGCCTTGAGCGACTCCTTGAGGATCGGACCCAGCCGCTCGATGCGCTTGCCGATGCCGGCGGGCAGCCGCGTGAGCGCCTCCTCGGCGTCCTCACGGGCGTGGTAAAGCTTGGGATTGAGCCGCATCCGGTTGAAGTAGCGCGACAATGCGCCCACGTTCGGGGCGATCGACATTCCGTTGTCGTTGACCACGATCACCACCGGCACGCCCATCCCGCCGGCGTGGTGGAGGGCCTCGAAGGCCACTCCCCCGGTGAGCGCGCCGTCGCCGATCACGGCTACCACGCGGCTGTCCTCCGCCACGCCGCTGCACATGGCCTGCTTCATGCCGACCGCGTAGGACACCGACGTGGAGGCGTGTCCCGCCCCCATCGCGTCGTGCTCGGACTCGGCTATCGAGCAGAACGGCGCGAGGCCGCCGTACTTGCGGATCGTGTGAAGGCTGTCGCGCCGGCCGGTGAGGACCTTGTGGGGGTAGGCCTGGTGGCCCACATCCCAGAGCACCTTGTCGCGCGGAGAGTCGAGCAGCGAGTGGATGGCCACCGCCATCTCGCAGGTGCCGAGGTTGGCGCCGAAGTGGCCGCCGATCTCCCCGATCGTGTCGATGATCAGCTCGCGGACCTCCTGGGCCACCTGCTGGAGCTGGTCCTCGTCGAGGCCCTTCAGGTCGGCCGGGCCGTCGATCTGGTCGATTAGCTTGGTCATGTGGTGCGCGTGAGTATGTAGTCGGCGATCTGCCCCAGGCGCCGGGTGTCGCCGTCGGCCTCCGCCAGCGCGGCGCGTGCCTCGCCATGCGAGTCCCTGGCCAGCTCTCTCGCCCGGTCGAGTCCGAACACGCTCACGTAGGTCGCCTTTCCATGGCGTTCGTCGGAACCTTGCGGCTTCCCGAGCTCCGCCTCGTCTCCCGTTACGTCGAGGATGTCGTCGACGATCTGGAACACCACGCCAAGCTCGGCCGCAAAGCGCCGGTACGGGATTGTGGCAGGTCCGGACGACCCTTCCAGCGCCAGGATCGCGCCCACCGAGGCGGCGATCAGGGCGCCCGTCTTCAGCTCGTGGATGCGGCGCAGGTCGGCCCCGGTGGGACCGCCCACGTCCAGGAACTGGCCGCCCACCATGCCCTCTACCCCTGCCGCCCCCACCACCTCGCGAACGGCGGCCAGGACCGCCTCGGGCTCGCCCTGCTGCTCGCCCAGCGCCAGCCGGAGCGCTTCCGCGAACAGCCCGTCGCCGGCGAGGATCGCCACGTCCTCGCCAAAGGCCACGTGACAGGTCGGCTTGCCGCGGCGCAGCTCGTCGTCGTCCATGGCGGGAAGGTCGTCATGGATCAGCGAGTAGGTGTGGATCATCTCGATCGAAGCGGCCAGCGGAAGCACCTCCTCCGGGTCGCGTCCGAGCGCCTCGGCGGTGGCGAGCGACAGGACCGGCCGGATGCGCTTGCCGCCTGCCAGCAGCGAGTAGCGCATGGCCTCCTCGAGCCGGGCGGTGTGGGCGCCGGCCCCGAAGCGCAGCCCCTCGAGGTAACGGTCCACGCGCTGCTGGAGCTCCACCGGGTAGGCCGGCGCCTCGACCGTCAGAGCAGGCGCTCCTGCCCCTCGAGCCGGCCCGCGGAGCGGCCGCGGGCGTCGAGCTCCGAGCCGAGCCGGCCCGCCAGATCGGCGCTGCGCTGCACCAGCTCAGCCGCCTCATCCGGCTGGAGCTCGCCGGAGCGCAGGCGCTCCGCCACGTCCTCGAGCTCCGAGATGAGCTGCTCGAGCGCGTCGGGCTGGTTCACGTGGGAGCCACCTCCTCGCGATGCACGGCCCCCAGGATGCCATTCACGAAGCCCGGGGCGTCGGCTGAGCAGAGCTCCTTGGCCGCCTCGACCGCCTCGTCGATGGCCACCTCGGCCGGAACATCGGGGCGGTGGAGCAGCTCGGCCAGGGCCACGCGCAGGATGTTGCGCTCCAGCGGCGCGATCCTCTCGAGCGACCAGCCCTCGGCGTGACGGCTGATCAGGTCGTCGAGCTCGGGGCGGTCGCGCTCCACGGCCTCCACGAGCTCACGCGTGAACTGCTTGGCGTCACGGTCGAGCAGATCGGCCGGCGGCCGGCCGGTCACATCCGCCTGGTAGAGGGCCACGGTCGCCGCTCGTCGCTGGTCCGTGCGCCGCACCGGAAACCGCCGGCCTAGGCCCGGGAGACGTATTCGCCGGAGCGGGTGTCCACGCGCACGCGGTCGCCCTCGTTCACGAACAGCGGCACCCGAACCACCACGCCGGACTCAAGGGTTGCGGGCTTGTCGCCGCCGCCCGAGGCCGTGTCGCCGCGCACGCCCGGCTCGGTCTCGGTCACCGCAAGCTCGACCGCGCTCGGCACCTGGAGGTCCTGCGCGACCTCGTCGATGTAGAGGAGCTCGACCTCCTCGTTCGGCACGACCCACTTGAGCGACTCGCGCACCTGATCCTCGGGGATCGCGATCTGCTCGTAGCTCTCCGAGTCCATGAAGTGAGCGTCCGTGCCGTCCGTATAGAGGAACTGCATCCGCCGCGCCTCCGTGCGGACCGAGCGGAACTTCTCGCCGGCGCGGAAGGTCTTGTCGATCACGGCGCCGTCCTGAGAGCGCTTGAGCTTGGTGCGGACGAAAGCCCCGCCCTTGCCCGGCTTGACGTGCTGGAACTCGACGATCTTGAAGATCGTGCCGTCCACCTCGACATGCATGCCGTTCTTGAACTGATTGGTGCTTACCACGGCGACGAAGAGTAGTCGCGGGCCATCGATGAGCGAGTATGCCCGGGGTGCGGAGCGCTCGTCCAGATGATCTGGAACCGTGCCTCGAGATCGTCCGAGCGCTGCCGGACTTCTTCACCGACGATGTGCCCGACCGGGTGCGCAGCGACCTCGAACGCCATGACGGATGGGTCACGCTCGACGGCGACACAGTCGCGGGGTTCGTCGTCATCGATCGGCGCTCACCACGGGCGGCGGAGATCCTGTGGATCGCCGTCGAACCCAGCCGTCGCAACGCGGGATTCGGCAGCCGTCTGCTCGATCACGTGCTGGCCGAACTGCGCGAGGGGGGCGTCGCGCTTGTCGAGGTCAAGACGCTCGATCCCTCCGCGGACTACGAGCCCTACGAGGCGACGCACGCGTTCTACGAGCGAAACGGGTTCGTGCAGATCGACTGCATCGAGGACCTGCCCGGGTGGGGGTCCGAGAACCCCGCGGCGATCCTCGTAGCCGCGCTCGAGACGACCAGAGCGCGCGAATAGCTACTCGCGCGCCGACAGGCCCGCGGCTTCGAGGGCCTCGTCCACGCTCGCGTACATCTCCATCCGGATCGCCTGTCCGTCCCGGAACGTCCACACCTGCGCGAAGCGCATGTCCACGGGAATTCCCGTGGACTTCGAGCGGCCCTGCTGGTTGACGATCGCGACGACGCTCTCCCCCGCCTCGATCAGTTCCTCAACCCCGAGCGTCCAGTCATCCCACGCGTCTGCCCACTCGGCGTTGAACCGGTTCGCACCCTCGGCTCCGAGGTAGATCTGCTGGTCAGGCCAGCCGAGATTGGAGACGTCCCAGACAAAATCGGGATGGGCGCGGATCTCACCGGTGGCCGTCCAGTGCTCAAACCCGCGTCTGATGATCTCGATGTTCTCCTCCGACATCGCCGGTCGAGTATCTCGCACGAACTCGCCCCCCTTGCCTGCCCACCCGGGAGGTGAGAGAGTCGCTCGACTCGCAACCAGCCGGAGGAGAACGCATGGCCAAGTTCCTGATCGAGGCGACGTACGGTGCCGACGGCGTCAGCGGCATCCGCAGTGCCGGCGGATCGAGCCGCCGCGACGCCGTAGCCAAGGCCCTCGAGGGCGTCGGAGGGTCGCTCGAGAGCTTCCACTTCGCGTTCGGTGACAGTGACGCCTACGTGATTGTCGACGCACCCGACAACGTGACCGCGGCGGCGGTGACGCTCACGGTGAACGCCACCGGCGTGGTGCGGGCCAAGACGATCGTGCTGCTCACCCCCGAGGAGGTCGACGCGGCAGCCGAGAAGTCGGTGAGCTACACCCCGCCCGGCGGCTGATCGCCGCCATATAGCGGACAATGGGTGCGTGTCCGCGTTCCGCCATCAGGCCCACCTCGAGGCGCCACTCGAAGACGTGTGGCGCCTCGTGGCCACCCCCAGCAACTATCCGGAGTGGTGGCCGCGGGTGATCGAGGTGCGGGGCGAGCGCTTCGAGGAGGGCGACGAGTGGGCCCAGGTGACGCAGGGCGGCATGGGCCGGGCCGAGTCCAACTTCCTGATGGAGCGCCGCGATGACATGCGCGAGGTCCGGATGAGCTGTGAGCTGACCGGGGCCTATGCGGAGTGGACGCTGACGCCGGCTCAGGGCGGCACCTTCGTGGAGCTCGAGATGGGGATGCAGCCCAAGCGGGTCGGGGACCGCCTCTTCGACATCGCGCTCGGCAAGAGCTACTTCCGCCGCTGGAGCAAGGAATCGCTCGATGGCCTCGCGGAGGCCGCGAGCGGCAAGCCCGAGCCCGCGTGAGTCTCGAGCGGCTGCGCGCCGCGGTCCTGTTCCGCCTGCGCCGGGCGCGTGATCAGCGCGATCGACGCGTTCGAGCGCGTGCGCGGGAGCCGCGACCCGCTCACGCCACCGCGGAAGCTGCTCACCGGCGACTACAGCGACTTCGCCCGCCTGGGCGGCGAGTTCCTCGACCTGTTCATCCGGCTCGGCGGCCTGCGGCCGGACCAGAGCGTGCTCGACATCGGTTGCGGGCCCGGGCGGATGGCGGTGCCGCTCACCCGCCACCTGTCCCCCGCCGGCAGGTACGCGGGCTTCGACCTCGTCGGCGACGAGGTCCGCTGGTGCCAGGCGCAGATCACCCCGCGCTTCCCGAACTTCCAATTCGAGCGCGTGGACGTGCACAACGCCAGGTACAACCCGTCCGGCTCGGTCCGTGCGAGCGAGTTTCGCTTTCCGTACCCCGACGGGTCGATCGACTTCGCCTTCGCGACCTCGGTGCTCACGCACATGCTCGCCCCCGACGTCGAGCACTACATCGATGAGATCGCGCGCGTGCTGCGTCCGTCGGGTCGCGCGCTCCTGACCTGGTTCCTGCTGACCGACGAGTCACGCGCGGCACTGCCCACCGAGCGCTTCTCGTTCGGCCATCCCGTCGGCCCCGCCTTCGTGAACGATCTCTCGTCGCCCGAGGTGGCCGTGGCGTATCCCTACGAGTGGGCCGTCGACCGGCTCTCCGCCGGCGGGCTCCGGCTCAGCTCAGCGCACCCCGGGGGCTGGTGCGGACACCCGCGCCCCGAGACGTGGCAGGACGTGCTCGTGGTCGAGCGCGCCTAGGACTCGGTCAGCGCCAGCCCGCGACGCGGCACCGGAGAGGACTGGACGATCGACGTGGTGGTCTGGCCATAGACCACGAACTGGTCGATCACCTCCTCGAGGTGCTGCACGTCGCGCACGTGGGCGCGCATGATGAAGCAGTCCTCGCCGGTGATCCGGTGGCACTCCACGACCTCCGGCGTCCGCCGCGCCAGCTCGGCCACCTTCGGGAGCTGGCGCGGAGCGGGCCGGATCCTGATCACGGCGCTCAGCGAGAAGCCGAGCGCCGCCGGGTCCACCTCGGCCCGGTACCCGCGGATCACGCCGGCCTGCTCGAGCCGCTGCAGGCGCTCGGCCACCGCCGGCGAGGAGAGCCCCACCCGCCGGCCGAGCTCCGCGAGCGACAGACGGCCGTCGACCTGCAGCTCCGCGAGGAGGCTGCGGTTGGTGGCGTCGATTGGACGACCGTCGGTGATTGACGCCGTTTTGGCTTGCATTCGTAGCCATCCGAGCGATGATAGCGTGACTTAAGCCTGTTCGAGGCGCCAATGCCGATCATCCTGTGGGTGTGATCGCAAAGGCAGTCGACAGGGCGCCGCCGCACCTGTACTTCGTCGTCAGCGCCGTGTTCCACTACCTCGGCCCGGCGTTCGCGGTGCTCCTGTTCGCGCGCGTGGACGTGCTCGGCGTGGCCTGGCTTCGGATCGCCTCCGCCGCGCTCATCTTCGCCGTGTGGCGGCGGCCCTGGCGGGTGTTCGCGCAACTCGACGGCGAGGCCCGTCGCCTGCTCCTGGCCTGGGGCGGCGTGCTGGCGCTGATGAACTGCTGCTTCTACCTCGCCATCGACCGGCTGCCGCTCGGCACGGTGGCCGCCATCGAGTTTCTCCCCGTGATCGCCCTCGCGGCGCTGGGCGCCCGCTCGACGCGCAACCTCGGCGCGCTCGCGCTCGCGGTGGCCGGCGTGTACCTGCTCACCGACGTGCGCCTGGCGGGCGAGCCGCTGGGCGTGGCCCTCGCGTTCGCGAACGCGGTGCTCTTCGCCCTCTACATCGTGCTCGCTCACCGGGTGGCGCAGCACGGGTCGGTGAGCGGGATCGACGGTCTGGCGGCGTCGATGCTGATCGCCGCCGTGGTGGTCACACCGATGGGCGGCTGGGCGGTGCTTCCCGCGCTCACCGATCCGGTGGCGCTGCTGGCCGGGATCGGCGTGGGCGTGTCGTCGTCGGTGATCCCCTACGTGTCCGACCAGCTGGCGATGGCCCGGCTGCCGCGCGCCACATACGCGCTGATGGTGGCCCTCCTGCCCGCCACCGCCACCGTGATCGGCGTGATCGTGCTGACCCAGGTGCCGAGCTGGGTCGAGGTCACCGGGGTGGTGCTGGTGATCGCCGGAGTGGCCGTGCACCGCGAGGTGTCAGAGCCCGTGCCCGCCTGAGGCCGGATCCTCCACGCCCGCCGGCAGGCGCCCCTCGTCGCGCAGCTTCTCCAGATGCGCGGCCAGGGACATCGCCGCCGCGGGCCGCAGGTGGGCGGGGGCGTCCGACCAGGCGGAGTCGAGCAGGTCGCCGGTGGAGCGGCGCCCGGCGCCGAGGGCATCCAGGAGCCGGCGCTCGCGGTCGCGCCTGTGCTCGATGTACTCGGTGAGCTTGGACGCGGGATCCCACACGTACGGTCCGTGCCCCGGGCAGAGCACCTCGAGATCCAGGCTCCGGAGGCGCTCGAGCGAGGCCAGGTAGGCGGCCAGCGACCCCTCGCCGGGCGCGATGAAGACGCTGCCACGGCCGAGCACGGTGTCGCCCGTGAAGCAGATGCGGCCCGTCACGAGGCACACGCTGTCGGAGGAATGGCCGGGCGTGGAGAGCGCCGTGAAGGGACCGACCTCCTCGCCCTCCCGCGGCAGCGTGACGGGCGCCCCGAGCGCATCGGCGCCCTCGGAGTGGTCCTGATGCGAATGGGTGAGCACCACGCCCTCGATCGGCCCGCCCACCGCCGCCCTGACGGCCTCGAGATGCGCCGGGTCGGCCGGGTCCGGGATCCACCACCCAGGCACCCAGCACATAGCTGTTCGTGCCGTCCAGAGTGAGCGGCGACGGGTTGTCCGCGCGCACCCTCCTGACCCCGCTGGGATCTCGGTCCCAAACCTCCACGCCCGCATTGTCGCGGAGGTAAGCTCGAACTCGCTTGGATTCGAACTCGCCGAGGTGGTCCCTGTCTGACCCCAGGGACACCTTCGTACTAGCTCTGGGACTCGTTACGGCACTGGCCGTATTCGACGTCCTGCTCGGCGAACGGGCCGTGCTCGTGGAGCTGCTGGCGGCCGGGCCGCTGCTGGCGGCCACCGGAGCCGGACCGAGGCGCACGACGATCGTGGCCGTCTACGCGTTCGCGCTGGCGGTTCCCCTCGGGGCGGCAAGTGACGCCTTCGGGTCCCTGCAGCACGTGATCGGCATGCTCGCCGTGGCCATCGTGGGTGCGATGTCCGTGGCGCTCAGCCGGCACCGGGAGCGGCGCGAAGACCTGCTCGAGCGTGAGCGCGACGCACGCGAGGAGGCCACGCGGGCCAAGGACGAGATGGAGGCCATGCTCAGCGGCATCGCCGACGCGGTGACCGGCCAGGGACCCGACGGCGACCTCATCTACGCGAACGACGCGGCCCTCACGACGCTCGGGTTCGAGACGCGCGAGGAGCTGATGGCCACGCCGCCTCAGGAGATCCTCGCCCGCTTCGACCTCTACACGGAGGCCGGCCAGCCGTTTCCGCCCGAGGACCTGCCGGGCCGCCGCGCGCTCTCCGGCGAGGGCGTGGCCGAGGCCATCATCCGCTTCCGGGTGCGCGCCACGGGCGAGGAGCGCTGGTCGGTGGTCAAGTCGACCCCGGTGCGCGACGACGACGGCTTCCTGCGGATGGCGATCAACGTGATCGAGGACATCACCTCTCACAAGCGCTCCGAGCTGGCCGAGCGCTTTCTCTCCGAGAGCAGCCGGATCCTCGCCTCCTCACTCGACCCCGACGAGGTGCTGGAGCGTGTGGCGCGCCTGGCGGTGCCGGAGGTGGCGGACTGGTGCGCGGTGGACATCCTGCGCGTGGACGGCGAGCTCGAGCGCGTGGCGCTCGCCCACACGGACCCCGAGATGCTCGAGAAGGGCCTCGAGGTGAGTCGCCGCTACCCGCCACGCGCCGACCAGCCGACCGGTCCCGCGAACGTGATCCGCACCGGGCGCTCGGAGTTCGCGGACGAGGTGCCCAGCGAGCTGATCCACCGGGTGACCGAGGACGAGCGCCACTACGAGCTCGTGATGGAGCTCGGGATGCGCTCGGCGATGACCGTGCCGATGGTGGCCCGCAGCGGGACGCTCGGGGCGATGACGTTCGTCACCGGGCCCTCCGGCCGGCGCTTCGACCGGCGCGACCTCGACCTGGCCGAGGAGCTGGCACGCCGGTGCGCGACCGCGGTCGAGAACGCCCGCCTCTACGGCGAGCGCGCCTACATCGCGCGGACCCTCCAGGAGAGCCTGCTGCCCTCCGAGCTCCCCGAGATCCCCGGGATCGAGAGCGCGGCCCGCTTCCGGCCCACCGGCGAGGGCCACGACATGGGCGGCGACTTCTACGACCTGTTCTCGAGCGGCGGCCGCGGATGGACGGTGGTGATGGGCGACGTATGCGGGAAGGGACCGGACGCGGCGGCCGTGACGGCGCTGGCCCGCTACACCCTGCGCGCCGCCGCCATGCGCGAGCGCCTGCCCAGCCGCGGGCTCCACGTGCTGAACGAGGCGCTGCTGCGCCAGCGCACCGACCGCCGCTTCTGCACCGTCGCCTACGCCTACCTCGAGTCGGTCGAGAGCGGGGTGCGGCTCGGCTTCGCCAGCGGCGGCCACCCCCTCCCCCTGCTCGTGCGCCCGGACGGCGAGGTGCAAACCGTGGGAGCGCCGGGCACGCTGCTCGGCGTAGTGTCGGACCCGAGCTTCGAGGACCGCTCCGTGGAGCTGGCGCCGGGCGACGCGCTCGTCTTCTACACCGACGGCGTGATCGAGGAGCGCGGCGACGGCGGCCTCGAGGAGGAGCAGCTGATGGAGCTCCTGTCCACGTGCGCCGGCAAGGGCGCGGACGCGATCGCCGCGCGCGTGGAGGAGGAGGCGGTGCGCTCGCAGGGCGGCCATCCCCGCGACGACATCGCCGTGCTCGTGCTCCGCGTGGCGGACCGCCCTGGGGGTTGATTCCGGCTCGGGAGGTTTGGTAAGGGGCTGCCCTGTGGACAATGAGTTACAGGCAGGCAGAGATTCCGGGCAAATCGAGCTAAACGGGAGAAGGTCGTATCAGTTTCAGTACCCCCACCGAGGGGCGTCAGGGGACGCTCCGGCACGCGGGCATACCGCTTGCAATGAATGCACCGGGCAGCCAGTCGGCCGCCGGCGACTCCCTGAGCCTGCGGCTCAGCGGAGGCCCTGAGGCAGCCGCGACTGCGCGCGGGGCCCTCGGGCGCCTGCGGGCCGACATCGACCCGCCCCTGATGGAGACGCTCCGCCTGCTCATCACCGAGCTTGTGACCAACAGCGTCAAGCACGCCCGCGCCGACACCGTTGTGGTCCGCGTGCTCGTCGGGCCCGTCGTCGGTCTGGACCGAGGTGACCGACGAGGGGCCGGGATTCGACCCCGCCAACACCGGCGCGCCGCGCGCCGACCGCTCGGGATGGGGACTCTTCCTCGTCGAGCGGCTCGCAGACCGCTGGGGCGCCGATCACGATTCCGGCGCCACCAAGGTCTGGTTCGAGCTCCGGCGCGGCTAGCGCCTGCGGGACGGCTTCGGCCGGCTGAGCGCGAAGGTGTCAGAGCGCCGCTGCCCGGCGGCGCGGACGGTCACCGTGACCCGCAGCTTCCGCGCGCGGATGCGCCGCAGCGTCCGGCGCGATACGCGCACCACCACGCGGGCTCGCCCGGTGGACGAGCTGAGGCGGAAGGCGGCCCTGGCCAGCACCTGCTTGCGCGTGGTCCGGCCCTTCCGGACCTTCACGGTGAACTGTGCGTTCGCGCGCGCCCCCTTCGGCCCCTGCAGCTTCCACACGAACGCCCTGCGCTTGCTCAGCTTGGCCCGCGACGTGAGGAACCTGAGCTTCTGGACCACCGGCGGCTCGGGTGGGTCGGGCGGCCGCGGCGTGGGGGTCGGCAGCGGAGCGAACACCTGCACCTCGGCCACGTCCATGAACGGTGAGCTGCCCTGCGAGCTCACCGCCCGCAGCTTCACGTAGCGCACGCCGCCCAGGCGCGAGCTGAGCGGCACCGCATTGGCCCTGCCCACGTTGGCCGGCCCGAACGTGCCCTGCGCGACGGTGGAGAACGACGTGCCGGTGGCGGACACCTGCACGACGTAGCCCGCCAGGCGCCGAGGCCGCCGGGTCGCCGCATCCGCTGCTCGGGTCGATCCTCACCTCGCCCACGGTGATCGGCGCCGGCAGGGTGAGCAACAGCTCCTTCGGCCCCGGGCCGACCGAGCCCGGTCCTGACCCGTAGGTGCTCCACACCCCCCTGCGCGTGCCGTCGATCGTGGAGCCCGGGCCGCAGCCGAACGGCGTGAAGTCCGGCCCGGTCAGCTTCCTGGCGGTCGTACCGCCGGACGCGAGCGCCCAGTTGCGCCGGAGATTGACGTTGCGCGTGGCCACGGCACCGCGCGGGACCACCACGCTGGGGATGCTGGTGCGGTCGTAGCCTCCGGCGCCGGCAACGGTGAGGAAGCTCCACACGCGTGGCGCGGGCACCCCGTCGATGCGGTAGCCGCCGGTGGCGGAGGTGCGGGTGGAGAGGTCCTCCCCGAGTCCGCTGTCGTGGCCGGCGAAGGCCACGAGCGCATTCCGGATCGGCGCGCCGGTGTTCAGGTCGCGCACGGTTCCGGCGACGCTGCCGGTGCCCGCCACCGATGCGGGTGGCCGGGAGAAGTCCTGGAGCGGGTGCGCGTCATCGGTGTCGACCGCGGACGCCGCGTATCCCATCCCCCGGTTGGCGAACACGTCCCAGATGAGCGCCCGGTCCACGCCGTTGATGCCCGCCTGCTCGTCGGCGAGCAGGATGGCGTTGCGCATGTCGAGGAACGACGGGTTGGGCGGCGAAAGCCTCAGGCCACCCGTCACGAGCGTGCGCGCACGCTCGATCCCGAGCGCCGATCCGTAGGTCGTGATCAGGCGCCGCCGAAGCTCCCACAGCGTCTGCGCCCAGATCTCGCCGTCGTCGTGAACCTCGGCGCCGCCCCGGATCCTGGCGAAGTCGCCGTAGGTGTATCCGCCGCCGCCGGCGCTCCCACCGGCGTTGGGGCAGGCCGGGTCGTTCTCGCCCACCGGGCAGTCGATCGCCTGGGTGCGCAGGCCGGTGGGACCTTCCACCTCGTAACGGGCGAGGGTCACGTCGGGGGCGCTCCCGTCGTCCGACAGGTAGGGATTGGTGCCGTCGCCCACCAGGTAGTCGAGCGCGTACCAGTCGGCGGTGCCCTCGTCGATCGCCCCGGCCTGCGCGCCGTTCAGCGCGCCGTAGCCCTGCGCGTCGGTCACCAGCCGGTTGTTGAGCCCGTGCGTGTACTCGTGGAACACCAGCGAGGGGTCGTCGCCGCCGTGTACCGGCCGGTAGTTGGGCTCCTCGTCGAGGTCCGCGTCGCGCGTCGGGTCCCAGAGGTACATCTGCATGAACGCGCCTGGCGTGGAGTCCGGGGCCGCGGGCAGCACCAGCATGTTGGCGTTGTTCGCGTGCTGGGCGCCGGGGAAGCCGGGCGTGTCGCCCTCCACGTCCTGCTTGGCGGCCCCGTCCTGCGCCTGGGCCACCACCCGGTCGCTGCTGCCCTCGAAGTTCTCCTGGTCGAACCCGATCCCTGGCGCGGTCTCGAGGTGGTCGTGGAACCTGTTCACGTAGTAGAAGAGCTGCGTGGCCGCCTGGTCGCCGTCGGCGGTCCAGTCGAACGGCGTCTTCGGGTCCCAGCTGCACCGGAATGCCGCGCCGCAGTCGTAGTCCCCGGTCACGTGCTCCGCGAACGGGTAGATGAAGTCGGTGCCGGAGCTCGGCGGGGTCTCCTGGCCCGAGGGCGGCGCGAACACGTTGAAGTTCGGCCCCGGCACCAGGTCGTCGCTGTCCACGAAGGCGTGGACGTTGGCGCCGAACAGTCGCGTGGGGTTCGACGGGAGGTAGGGCACCAGCGACTGCGGGCCGGCGGTACCGCCCTCCGCGGCGCCCGGATAGTTGTCGAACACCGTGACCTGGCGGTCGAACTTGACGAGGTTGGTCCGGCGCACCACCTCGCCGGTCTCGGCGTCCACGAGCGTGTCGTAGTTGCCGGTGGAGGAGGCGTCGACCATCACCCGCCAGGCCAGCCGCAGCTCGTCCCCGGACGTGTACCCCACCAAGTTTCCGTCGTAGGCCGTGTCCGGCCCCGCCACGCCCTCCGTGGCCGCATCGAGCGCCTCGGCGCGGGTCACCTCGGGATCGGTCGTGTCGAGGGTCGGATCCGGCACCAGGCCACCCGTGATGGACAGCAGGCGGCCGTCCTCGTCGAGATGCGCCTCGAGCGAGGAGTCCACGATCGGCACCCCGTCCACCGATTGCATGAACTCCACGCTCTGGATTCCCTCGGAGCTCCCCTGGTCGGTCACGCACCAGGGCGTCGATGTCCGCGGGCTCGACTCCGAACACCTCGGCCTGATCGGTGAGGTAGTCACGCGCGGCGCCGGCCGGATCGTCGTTGGGCGTGCTGTCGAGGAACCCATCGAGCTGCGCGAGGAAGCGCACCGCCCCGCTCGCGTCGTCCACGGTCAGGAGGCCCTGGCTCCCCAGGTCCTCCTTCAGCTCGTCGCGGGCGTCGTCCACCTGCGCGGGCACCTCGGCCGTGGAGTCCTCGGCGGCCTCGAAGCTGTCGCGCTCGGGATCAGCCGCCCGCGCCGGCCCGGCGCACGCGCAGACGGCCACTGCCGCCAGGGCGAGCCTCAGACCGCGGCGGGCGCGCTCACTCAAGGGTCAGCTGCTCCTCCGCGGTCGGCTCCTGGCCGAGCAGCGCCCGGAACCTCAGCGCGGCAGTGGGCGCGTCGTCATCGCGGTTGTTGTTGAAGAGCACATGCACCTCGCCGGCGCTCTCCGCCAGCCCTCGCGTGCGCTCGCCGATCTCCTCGAGCTCGTGATCCTCGTAGCGCCACCCGAACCGCTCGGCCACGGTCTTGCCCGTCATGTAGCCGTCCGTGTTGCGTCCGTGGATCCGGAAGTACGCCAGGTCGTCTCGGGTCGCGGCGTCTATCGGCGGCATGATCGGCACGTGCTCTCCCGGTGGCGCGTCCACGCAGACGAACGCCACCCCCCGCTCGCTAAACCACCCGAGCGTCGCGTCGATGCGGTCCTTCGACACCCAGGCGCGGTGCCTCAGCTCGATCGCCACCGGGCGCGAGCGCAGCACCGAAACCAGGTTGTCCAGCTCGCGCAGATCGTGCTTGCCGGGAGCGAACGCGGGAGTCAGCTGAACCAGGAAGGCGCCCAGCTTTCCCGCCTCGGCCAGCGGCGTGGTCTCCTCCACCAGCCTCCGGGCAAGAGCGTCCTCCAGCTCCTCGGTGAGCAGCACCCGGCCGCGCTGGTTCGTCTTCACGTGGTCGCGCATGTCCGGGGGCAGCGAGTCGAGCTGAGCCGAGTGCCTGGAGAGGGCACGGTGCACCTTCACGTCGAAGGTGAAGTGGTCGGGTGTGGCGTCCACCCAGCCGCGGACCACGTTGCGGTCGGGAATGGCGTAGAAGCTCGAGTTCAGCTCCACGGCCTCGAAGCGCTGGGCGTAGAACGGCAGGCGCTCCTTCGCCGGCATCTTCGGCGGATACCACTCCTTGACGAAGCCCGGATCGGCCCAGCTGGAGGTGCCAACGATGATTCGGCCTGCCATCACCGGCGAATGGTGACGGCCCGGGAGCGTCGGCGCGAGGGTAGGGTGAGATCGTGGCTCAGCCAGAGGTCGCATGGAAGCTGCCCTGCATCTCTCCGCGGGCCTATCAGCACCCGGCCGACCGGGCCGCCACGGCCGCCCTCGCCAAGGTTCCCTACCTCGATCAGGTGGTCCGCAAGCTCGTTGCGCTCGGCTACGAGCGCGCTCTGCGGGCAGCCTCGCTCGGGTCGGCAGTGCGGCTGGGCCAGCAGCAGCTGCCCGGCATCTGGGTGCTCCACCGGCAGGTGTTCAACACCCTGGACCTGGAGCCGGTGCCCGACCTCTACCTGACGCAGTTCCCGCTGGCCAACGCGTTCACGTTCGGCACCGACAAGCCGATCGTGGTCCTCAACTCGGAGCTGGTGCGGATCCTCGACGACGACGGACGCCGGGTGGTGCTCGCCCACGAGGCCGCCCACGTGCACTCCGACCACGTGCTCTACCGGACCGCTCTCCTGATCCTGCTGCGAATGGGCTCATCGGTGCGGCTGCCGATACTCGCCGGGCTGCCGCTGCTGGCCATCCGGCTCGCGCTGCTCGAATGGGCGCGCGCGGCCGAGCTGTCGTGCGATCGCGGTGCGGCGGTGGTCACCCGTGACCCGCTCGCGGTCTGCAGGGCGCTGATGGTGCTGTCAGCCGGTGAGGCGGCCGACGACCTGAACCTCGACGCTTTCATCGCCCAGGGAATGGACTACTCCGAGACCGGAAGCGGGCTGGAGCGCATGACCCGACTGCTCCAGGACCTCCAGATCACTCATCCGATGCCGGTCCGCAGGGTGCGGCTCCTGCTCGACTGGGTGCACGAGGGCGACTACGACGCGCTCGTTCGCGGCGAATACGTGCGCCGCGGCGACGAGGCCTCCGCGCGCGAGGAGGCTGACGCCGCCGGAGCCTTCT
The DNA here is from genome assembly GCA_963811055.1 of uncultured Thermoleophilaceae bacterium. Classification (GTDB taxonomy): domain Bacteria; phylum Actinomycetota; class Thermoleophilia; order Solirubrobacterales; family Thermoleophilaceae; genus JACVRW01. The sequence goes on along the minus strand of CAWEPQ010000020.1, from coordinate 302,797 downwards.
ACGGCGACCGCATCTCGGGCGCGTTCCAGGCAGCCGGATCGTCGATCGGCGACGTGGGCCAGCAGCTCGGGGACTGGCTGAAGAAGACCCGCGGGAGCGGGGACGAGGCGCCGTAGCGCGATCGCCCGGGCTCGCGGGTCCTGTCTCCGGCAGCCGCTCGACGAGCGAAGCAGGGCCCCTCTCTTTTGTAAAGCGATGAGGGACATATCCTCCCGGCGGGCCGTTCGTCGTCGCTTAGCGCCCAGCGACGGTGTCGCGGGTGGCGACGTTGCGCATTCTCGGACGAGGACCGTCGTTGGTCCTCGAACGAGGATGCGCGACGGAGACAGGCCCCGCGCGCCTGGCCAAGTCAGCCGCGCCGCCCGAAGCTGTGGGCCGCCGGCACCACCGCCCGCAGGTCGGCCTCCTCCTGGGTCTCGGTGCTCCACGACCGGCGCGGCTCGATGTGCTTGATCTCCGCCCGCGGCAGGTCGGGGCGCTCGAGGCGCTCGATCCGGTCGACCACGATGTTCATCGTCCCTTCGCGGCGCTCGAGGCGGCCGGTGGCCAGCAGCAGCGGCTCTGATCGCACCGCCAGCCGGAAGCGCTCGTAGACGGGCGGAGGAATGATGAGGTTGATGGTGCCGTGCTCGTCCTCGAGCAGCATGAACGTGACCCCCTTTGCTGTGGCCGGCCGCTGGCGGGCCACCACCAGGCCCGCGACCCTCACCCGCCTGCCGTCCTGGTGGCGCTCGAGCTCCTCGCTCGTGCGGAGGTCGCCGGGGAGGCTCGGTCGCATCAGCTCCAGCGGATGCTCCCGCAGCGTGATCCCGGTGGATCCGTAGTCGGCGAGCATCCGCTCCCAGGCCGACAGGGCGCGCAGCTCCGGCCCTTCGTGGGGCTCGAGCGGTAGGGCCAGCTGGGTGCCCTCCGGCACCGCGTTGCCGGGCACCGCCACCCCGAGCTCCCACAGCGCCCGCCGGCGCCGCGACTCCTCCGCGCCGTCCACAAGCTCGTCGCACGCCCCGGCCCAGGCGAGCCGGCCGAGCGTCTCGGCGAACGCCCCGGAGCGCCCGGCCAGGTCCCCGAGCGAGCGCCAGCCCCCACCCCGCTCCCGCTCCTCGACCATGGCCCGCACCTCCTGCTCCCGAACGCCGTTCACGTAGCCGAGGCCGACCCGGACGGCGAGCGGCGCGGCCGTCTCGACCCGGCACTCGGCCTGGCTCATGACCACCGACGGCGACAGCACGGCCATCCCCCGCCTCTGCGCCTCGTGCACCAGCGTGTCCGGCGGGTAGAACCCCATCGGCTGCTCGTTCAGCAACGCGCACAGGAACTCCGGCCCGTAGTGCACCCGCAGCCAGGTGGACTGGTAGGCGAGCAGGCCGAAGGCCGCCGAGTGCGCCTTCGGGAAGCCGAACCCGGAGAAGCCGACGATCTGGGACCAGACCTTTTCGGCCACCTCGCGCGAGGCGCGGTTGGCCATCGCACCGGCCACGAACTTCTCCTCGTAGGCGCGGATGGCCGCCTCCGAGCGGCGCCGGCTCATCGCACGGCGCAACCCCTCCGCCTCGCCGGCCCGGAAGCCCGCGAAGGCCATCGCCACCTCCAGGACCTGATCCTGGAAGACGATCGCCCCGAGGGTGTCGCGAAGCACCGGCTCGAGCGAGGGATGCAGGTAGGGCACCTGGAACGAGGGGTCCTCGCGCAGGCGCTTGCGGCGCTCGATGTAGGGGTGCACCGCGCCGCCCTGGATCGGCCCGGGCCGCACGAGCGCCACCTGGACGGTGAGGTCGTCGAGGTTCTCCGGGCGGGTGCGCACCAGGCTCTGCATCTGGGCCCGGCTCTCGATCTGGAAGACGCCCATCGTCTCCGCCTCCTGGATGCTCCCGTAGACCTCCTGGTCGTCGTAGGGGATGCGCGAGAGGTCGATGCGCTCACCCCGGACGCGGGCGATCTCGTCCACGCAGCGCTCGACGGCCGAGAGCATCCCCAGGCCGAGCAGGTCGATCTTGAGGAAGCCCGCGTCGCCGCAGGAGTCCTTGTCCCACTGCACCATCTGGCGCCCCTCCATCGACGCCGGCTGGACGGGACAGAGGTCGATCAGCGGCTGCGTGGAGATGACCATGCCGCCGGGATGCTGGGACTGGTGGCGCGGGAGGCTCCAGGCGTCGCGCGCGAGCCGCACGAGCGCCTCCCAGCGCGGCGAGCGGCCGGGCGGCACGTCGCCCTCGATGTCGTTGCGGGTCTTCCAGGGGTCCACGGCGCGGGCCAGCCGCTCGATCTCGCCGGGCGGCAGCCCCAGCGCCTTCGCGAAGTCGCGCACCGCCGAGCGCACCTGGAAGGTGGCGAACGCGGCCACCAGCGCGCAGCGATCGCGGCCGTAGCGGTCGTGCACGCGCGGGATGAGCACGTCCCGGATGTCGCGCGGGAAGTCGAGGTCGATGTCCGGCAGGGCGGTGAGCTCCTCGTTCAGGAAGCGCCCGAGGAACAGCTCGTTCTCCACCGGGTCCACGTGCGAGAGGCCGGTGAGGTAGCAGACGATCGACGACACGCTGGAGCCGCGGCCACGGCCGGGCGGCAGCAGCCGGCGGGCGGATTCGGGGCCGCGCACGTCCACCGCCACCTCGCGCGCAAGCTCGAGCAGGTCGCGGTGGAGGAGGAAGAAGCCGGACAGCCCGAGGTGGCGGATCACGCGCAGCTCCTCCTCGAGCCTGCTCTCGGCCGCCGCGCGGATGCTCCTGCTGCCGTAGCGCTCGTCCATGCGCGACCCGCACAGCTCGGCCAGGCGCCGGTCGGCGCTCTCGTCCTCCGAGCCGGGGTAGCGGTAGCCGAGGTCCTCGGTGAGGTCGAACCGCAGGCGCTCCGCCAGCCGGCCGGTCTCCTCCACGGCGCCGGGATGCTCGCGGAAGCGCTCGGCCATCCGCTCGGGCGGAGCGAGCACGTGGGAGGAGTTGCCGCGCCGCCGGGGCTCGGTCTCGTCGAGGGTCGCGCCCAGGCGGACCGCCACCATCGCGTCCTGGAGCGGCACGCGCTCGAACGCGTGGACGTGAACGTTGCCGGTGGCCACGCACGGCACCCCGAGCCGCTCGGCCAGCTCGCCGAGCAGGCGGTTGCGGCGGCGGTCGTTGCGGGCGAAGGGCCGCTGGAGCTCTATGCGCAGGCGCTCCGGCCCGAAGGCCCGCAGCAGCCTCCGCGCTATCGCAGCCGCGCCGGGATGGTCGCCCGCCTCCACCCGGCTGGCCACCGCGCCGTCACGGGCGCAACCCGAGAGGCACACGAGCCCCTCGGCGTTGTGCTCGATCTCCTCGAGCGTCACGGCCGGCTGGTCGTCGAGCGGGTCTTGGGAGGGCCGCCTTCCGGCGCGCACCCCGGGCGCCGGCTCGGTCCAGCCCTCGCGAGCCCAGCGCCGGGTGCGCCAGTGGGCCGAGGTGATCAGCCGGCAGAGGTTCGTATACCCCTGGCGCGTCTCGCACAGGAGCGTGAGGTGCGTGCCGTCGTCGAGCGTGAGCTCCGCTCCGGTGATCGGGCGCACCCCGAGGGCGCGCAGCGCGCCCGCCATCTCCATAGCGCCGTGAAGGCCGTCGTGGTCGGTCAGCGCGAGGGCGCTGTGGCCCTGTTCGGCGGCGACCCCCGCAAGCTCAGTCGGATGCGAAGCCCCGTCGAGGAAGGAGTACGCCGAGTGGCAGTGGAGCTCTACATAGGACACGAACACATGTTCGCATCAGGGTCAAGGACGAGGGTTAACGGCGCATCGCCCCACGGGCTGGGTTAGGTTCGCCCGACGCCCTCCGGGTCCCTAGCAGGGGAGATGTGAAAATGAGTCGTGGCCTCGCCGCCGCCGCTGTCGCTGTCGTGCTGTTCGCTGCCGGTTGCGCAGCGGGCGATCCGAAGCTCACGACCTACGTCTCCGACACCGGCGCGACGCTGAACGCCGACATCTACTCGAGCTTCGCTGGCGACACCGAGTTCTGGTGGCGCTACGGCGAGACCACCGGCTACGGATCCGAGACCCCGCACCGCACCGTCGCGATCGCCGACGACCAGCCCCACCCCGTCTCTCAGCCCGTCGCCGGCCTCGACGCCGACACCACCTACCACTTCCAGCTCTGCGTCAAGGACGAGGAAGAAGACCCCGGCCGCGTCGTCTGCCAGACCGACCGCACCTTCACCACCAAGACCGCCGGCGGCACCTCCGGGATCGCCTTCAACGCAGACCGCACCGGCAACCTGGAGATCTACGCGATGGACGCCGACGGGAGCGACCAGACCAACCTGACCAACATCCTGGGCAGTGACTTCCAGCCGGCCTGGTCGCCTGACGGCACCAAGATCGCCTACGCCATCAACTATGGCGGCGACCAAGAGGTCTACGTGATGGACGCCGACGGAAGCAACCAGACCAACCTCACCGACAACGAGGCTCACGAAGCCGCACCGGCCTGGTCGCCTGACGGCACCAAGATCGCCTTCAGGAGCTTCCGCGATGGCAACGGTGAGATCTACGTGATGGACGCCGACGGCGGCAATCCCGACCAACCTCAGCAACAACGCGGCTTCCGAGGGCGCACCAGCCTGGTCGCCGGACGGGAGCAAGATCGCCTTCGAAACCAATCGCACCGGCAACGACGAGGTCTACGCGATGAACGCCGACGGCTCCAACCCCACCAACCTCAGCAACCGCACGAGCAGCGACTTCGGACCGGCCTGGTCGCCTGACGGCACCAAGATCGCCTTCATCAGCAACCGCGACGGCAACTTCGAGATCTACGCGATGGACGCCGACGGCTCCAACCCCACCAACCTCACTGTCGACCCGAGCACCGATTTCTCCCCGGCCTGGTCGCCTGACGGCACCAAGATCGCCTTCGAGAGCAACCGCACCGGCAATTACGAGATCTACGCGATGGACGCCGGCGGGAGCAACGCGACCAACCTGACCAACAGCACCAGCAGCGACCACGACGCCGCCTGGTCGCCACGACCCTGACCAACCCGGGAGCCCGCCGCTCAGGCAGCCGACGCGCGCCGGCGCTTGTCCCCGTAGAGCGCCTCGTCGGCACGGGCCATCAGCCGATCGGGCGCCTCGCCGCGCTCGTGCACGGCGATCCCGAAGCTCGCCTCGATCGCCTTCACCGGCTCCGCGGCGCAGGCGGCGGTGGCCTCGCGCAGCCGCCGCGTGACCCGTTCGGCATCCAGGCGTGAGGCGCCGGGCAGCACCACCGCGAACTCGTCCCCACCGAGCCGGTAGGCGTTGTCGCCGCGCCGCAGCCCGCTGCGCAGCGCCCCGGCGAGCAGCTTCAGCGCCACGTCCCCAGCCTCGTGGCCGAGCGTGTCGTTAAGCGTCTTCAGGTTGTCCATGTCGCACAGCACGAGCGAGAAGCTCCCGTCTGAGCGGTCATTCGCCTCGACCTCCTGGGGCAGGCGCGCGAGCAGGGCGCGCCGGTTCGGGAGCGAGGTGAGCGGATCGTGGGTGGCCTCGTAGCGCAGCTGCACCACCTGGTCGGCCGAGTGGAGCGCCGACATCGCCTGGTTGGCGAACAGCCGCAGTGCCTGCATACGCGTGCGTGAGGGCAGCAGCCGGTCACGCGGGTCGTCCACCCAGATCAGGCCGATCCGGCGCCCGTCCGGCTCCGAGAGCGGCACGAGCAGCCAGTGGCGGTTCCACGCGTGCGGCCCGCGGCCGTTGAGCTCGGACTGGTACTCGACGCTCTTGGGGCCGAGACGGATCTCGGCGGCGTCGTGCGGCACGAGGTAGCAGCCCGCCACCTCGAACTCGGGGGTGAAGAGCGGCGCGAAGGAGTCCATGCTCATGCCCGGGTTCACGGCCGGGGCGTCCACCATCCAGCCGGCGGCGGCCACCGGCACGAGCGTGCCGCGCGGCTCGTCGGCCAGCTCGATCACCACCTTGTCGAAGGCGAGCGCGTCGCGGATGCCGTCGCAGACCGACTGGAGGAGCGCGGGCACGTCGCCCGCCTGGGCCAGCCGCGCCGACACCTCGAGCACGTGCTCGAGCATGCGCTGGTGCTGTGCGGCCGAGGCCACGTCCTGCGCGATCCTGATCGCCAGGGCCGCGTGCCTGGAGCTGGCCACCAGGGCGTCGAGGTCGGCCTCGCTCGGCCGGCGCCCGCTCTCGGGCTCGTCCACCGACACCACTCCGAGAAGCTTCCCGCTGGTACCGCGGAGCGGCACGAAGAGCGCATCGTCGGCCTGCCAGGCATCGGGATCGTCAGTGGGCTCGATCTCCGGCGTGTAGGTGCGGCCGGGAATGCGATCCCAGTCGAACTCGCCCTGCGGGACGAAGTAGGCGCCGCGCTGCTCGAACCCGGGGGCGAACAGGGGCATCCAGTTCTCCCGCAGCGTGGTCTGGCCGAGCAGCAGCTCGACGGAGTCGTCCGAGCCCACCGCGGCCGCCGTGAACATGTCGTCGAAGGCCGGCCGGTAGATGTTCACCACCACGGCGCGATAGCCGAGCGTCTCGCCGATCGTGTGCGCCACCTGCCACAGCACGTGCTGGAGGTCCTCCTCGGAGCGCACGGACGCGGTGCGCTCGAACATGGCGCCGAGCCTGCCGATCACGGTCAGGGATCCCGTGTTCAGCACGGGATTTCACCCAGCGAAAAACGGATGACAGGCAAGCGCGAGGGCCGCGGCACTTGTTTGTTATCGGCGGGCCGGCGCGGGGTGTTTAGTCACGCCCGCTGGGACAGCCATTTTCCCGCCACAAGATCGCGGAAGACCACCGCATTGCGCCCGTTTGCCAGCACCAGCTCGAAATAGCGGCGGCGCAGCGGGCGCGGCGTCCACCAGCGATCCTCCACCACCCACTCCTCCCTGACCCCCTCCACCGCCACCCCCGCGACGGCGATCGGCACGCCGCGCTCGTCCGTCCGAACGACCACCGGCCTGGGGGCGCCGAGACGACGCGCCCCGCTCGGGTTCACGGGGCCTGCCACTCGGGAAACGGCGCGAGGACCGCGCGGCGCTCCGGGATCCGCGAGTCCGGGTCCACGTCCAGCACCCGGAGGGCGGCATCCGTGCCCGCCACCTGACGCGCCTGGCGCACAGCCTCGCCCAGCCGTGCTCGCCGGACGGCACCCGCCTCGTCCAGCAGCTGCCCCTGGTCGTGTGCCGGCGGCCCGAAGGCCTCCACCTCGAGTGCCAGCGACTCCGCCGGTGCGGGCAGCTCGGCGAGCCTGGGCGCGAGGGTCAGCTGGATCCGAGCCGGATCGGCGCTGGCCCTCCGCAGGGTCACGGGCAGCCGCCAGGTGCCCCCGGCCACGAAGCGCGCCGACATGGCGAGCCCCCGGAGCGAGCGACCGCGCCGCTCGCGCCGGGCGAGCACCCTGGCCACGAGCAGCTCCAGAGCACGCTCGAGCTGCTGCCCGGACGCGGCCTCCGGGAGGTCGAGCCGCTCGCTGACCGGCTCGGGCGGGCGCCGCGGCTCCAGCTCCGTGTCGCGCCCCCGGGCCAGGTCGAGCGCCAGCAGCCCCGGGTGCCCGAACCGCTCGGCCAGCGCCCGCGACGGCAGCGCGGCGAGCTCGCCCAGCGTCCTGATCCCGAGCTGCTCGAGGATCTCCGGCAGCGCCTGAAGCTCCGGCCTGGTGCGTAGGAGCGAGACCGGAAGCGGAGCGAGGAACTCGCGCGTGGCTCGCTCCTCGACCACCACCGCCGCCCCGGAGGGGCCGCCTCCGGCGCCGCGCCGGCGCGGCCGGGCCCGGAGCGCCGCGGCGTGCGCGGCGAAGCGGCTGGGCGCCGACCCGAAGCGCGCCCCCGGCCCGAGCGACCGTCGGGCCGCCGACAGCACCCCTTCGAGGCGGCCTCCGTGCATGCCCTCGAGTGGCCGCGCCTCGAAGAAGGCCGCCCCGGAGCGATCCGACTCAACCGCCGCCCCGATCCCCTCCAGCCGGTTGAGCACGTGTCCCCACAGCGAGCGCGAGCCCTCGGGGTCCGGAGGCACGAGCCGGAGCGCCGGACAGCGCGCGAGCGCCTCGCCCAGCCGCATCCCCCGGACCACTCCGAAGGCCTCGGCCGGCGCCGACACCTCCCCCAGCACCTGCTCGCGACCGGCCTCCGGCGCCAGCGCCGCGGGCTCGGAGAGGAGCGCCCTCCGGTCCCCGAGAGCGGCCAGGAGCTCGAAGCGGGGGTAGAGAACACAGATCACCATCTATACGAACACATGTTCGCATTCGAGGGGACGAGGTGCAAGCGCCCTTGCGCAGCCGGGCCCTACAGCGACAGCAGCCCCGCCACCAGGCTCGCCAGGCCGGCGCAGACCACCAGGCCGAGCGCCACCAGGGAGAAGCGCGGTCCCTCGAGCCGCCGGAACGCCCTCATCCCGAGCGCGTGGCCCACCAGGGTCAGCGCCAGGAGCGGGACGAGCACGTCGAGGCGCACGGCGCCGGTGCCGCCGGCCACCACGACCACCACCCCGCCGGCCAGGTTGAGCGCCAGAAAGGACGCGGCCAGCGAGGCCCGCAGCGAGGCGGGCCGCAGTCCCAGCGCCTCCAGCCACAGGACGATCGGGGGGCCGCTGATGCTGATCGAGGTGGTGAGCGCCCCGCTCACGAGCCCCGCCGCCCAGGCGGGCCCCCTACCGCCGGCGGCGGGGGCCGCCGGCCGCGCCCGGTGGTGCATCTGCCAGGCGGCCGCCAGCACCACCGCGGCGCCCACCGCCACCTGGAGCACGGGCTTCGGGAGCGCCTCCAGCGCCAGGACGCCGAGCGCGAGTCCCGGCACCGCCGCCACCAGCATCGGCGCGAGCCGCCGCACCTGCACCTCGTGGCGGCCCGAGTCGAGCAGCACGAGCACGTTGAGCGGCGGGCCCAGCAGCAGCATCGTGGTGACCGCCTCGTACGGGTCCAGGACCGCGAACAGCGCGGGACTCAGCACCAGCGCGAAGCCAAAGCCCGTGGCGGACTGCACGAGCGCGCCGACAAGGGCGGCGACGCCTGCGAGAACGATCAATCCGTGGTTACGAGGTCCTTGGGAAACCCGGTGAGCACGTCGGGCTCGCCCGCGGTCACGATCACGAGGTCCTCGATCCGCACGCCCAGCTCACCGGGCACGTACACGCCGGGCTCCACCGTCACCGCGTGGCCCTCCTTCAGGACGCCCGCGGCCGTCTTGGCCACCCGCGGCCCCTCGTGCACCTCGAGTCCCACACCATGCCCCAGGCCGTGGCCGAAGCGCTCGCCGTGACCGGCCGCCTCGATGATCGCGCGGGCCACCCCGTCGACCGCCGCCACCTCGGCGCCCGCGCGGGTGGCCGCGAGGGCCTCCTCCTGCGCGCGCAGCACGAGCTCGTAGACCTCGCGGGCGTCGTCGTCCAACGGCCCGGTGGCGAACGTGCGGGTGCAGTCCGAGCAGTAGCCGTCCACCTGCGCGCCCATGTCCACCACCACCAGCACACCGGGCGGGATCTCCACGTCGCGCGGCACGGCGTGCGGCAGCGCGCCCGCGGGGCCCGACGCCACGATCGGCGGGAAGGACGGCCCCTCGGCCCCCCGGTCCACCATCGCCCGCGTGGCGGTGATCGCCACCTCGCGCTCGGTCCGGCCCACCAGGCCGCGCTCCTGCATGTCGCGGTAGGCGGCGTCGGCCAGCTCCGTGGCCGCACGCATCGCGGCGACCTCGGAGGCGTCCTTCACCTCGCGCAGGTCCTCCACAAGGGTGCCGGCCGCCACGAGCTCGGCTCCGGCAGCGAGCTTCTCCCCGAGCTTGGCGTGCTTGGCCACGCTCAGGTCGGAGTCCTCGAACCCGGCGCGCCCGCGGAGGCGCCCGGCCAGGTCACCCAGCATGTCGCGGCCCGCCTCGATGCGCTCGTAGCCGCGCACCTGTGCCTCGGCCTGCTCCACGTAGCGGAAGTCGGTTACGAAAACGCGCTCAGTCGGGGTGACGATGCATGCGCCGTTGGTGCCGGTGAAGCCGGTGAGGTAGCGCACGTTCAGGAGGTTGGTCACGAGCAGGCAATCGAGCCCCTGCTCGGCCAGCGCGGCCACCAGCCGGTCGGTGCGCGCCTCTACGGCCGCAGCCTCGGGTGCCTGGACATTCACGTGCCGAGCGCCTCCTTGAGCATGATCAGCGCCTCACGGTACCCATCCACCCCCTTGCCCTGCACGGTGCCCACGCAGAGCTCCCGGATCACCGACACGCGCCGCCACTCCTCGCGCTCGTCGACCGCCGACATGTGCACCTCCACGGCGGGCCGGGCGGCCACCTCGAGCGCGTCGCGGATCGCGTACGAGTAGTGGGTCCAGGCGCCGGGGTTGAGCAGGAGGCCGTCCGTCCTCTCGCCCGCGCGGTGTAGCGATTCGCAGAACTCGCCCTCGTGGTTGGTCTGGAAGAACGCCACGTCGATGCCCAGCTCGTCCGCGAAGCGCTTGACCTTGACCTCGAGCTCGGTGAGCGTCATCTCCCCGTAGTGGGCCGGGTCGCGCCGGCCGAGCATGTCGAGGTTCACCCCGTGGAGCACGTCCACGCGCGGGTTCATCCGTCGTGCACCTCCTCCACCGCGGCGCGCAGCTCGTCCGCGTCCACGTGGTGCCCCGGGGTGACCTCGCCGGGCGCCTCCACCAGCACGAACGGCACGCGCCCGCCGGCGCGCTTCTTGTCGCGTTCCACGAGCGCGACCACTTCGTCCACGCTCGCGCCGTCGAAGCTCAGCGGGAGCCCGCGCGCCGCCAGCAGGTCTGCCACCTCGGCCCGAAGTGCCTCGCGGCCCGAGAGCCGCAGCGCCGCCAGCAGGCCGATCCCAACCGCCTCGCCGTGGCGGTAGCGCGCGTAGCGGGTGGCCGACTCGATCGCGTGGCCGACGGTGTGCCCGAGGTTGAGCACCTGCCTGCGCCCGGCGTCGCGCTCGTCCTCCGCCACCACGGCGAGCTTCGTGCGCGCGCAGCCGATGATCGTGTCGAGGTCCGGCTCCCCGCCCTCGCGCACGCGCGCCCAGAGCGAGCCGCCCGCGATCAGCGCCGTCTTGACCACCTCCACATGCCCGGCGGCCAGCTCCGCGGGCTCGAGGGTGGCCAGCGCCCCGGGGTCGCAGATCACGGCGGACGGCTGGTGGTAGGCGCCGGCGTAGTTCTTGCCCTCGGGCAGATCCACCCCCGTCTTCCCACCATACGCGGAGTCCACCTGAGCCACCAGCGTCGTGGGCACCTGCACGTGGCGCATCCCGCGCTGGTACACGGCCGCACAGAACCCGGCCAGGTCGCCCACCACCCCGCCGCCCACCGCCACCACGAGGTCGCCGCGCTCGGCGCCCGAGCGCGCCAGCCAGCGCAGCACGTCCTCGGCCGCGGCCAGCGTCTTGCGCTCCTCCCCCGGCTCGACCGCCGTGCGCTGGTGCCCGTCCACCGGGTGATGCCGGGCCACGTTGGAGTCCGTGACCACGAAGCGGCGCCCGTCGGCTGGGTAGGAGAACCCGGAGGCGATCAGCCCGTCGCCGAAGAACACCGGGTAGGAACCGGATGCGGAGCCGGCCCAGACGAGCCGCGTGCCCCGCGGGGCCTCCGCGAGCGTGACGAGCGCCGGTAGCGCGGCCCGGATCGCGTCGCGGCCCCCGGGAGGCAGCACGGCGTCGGCCACCGCCGCGTAGACCGGCTGGCGGTCGCGGTGGAGCTGCTCGAAGCGGCCCTGGTCGCGGGCCAGCGGCCGGCCGCCACCGGACGCGCGCCTCCAGGCGTCCGCCGGGTCCACCTCGAGCTGCACGACGGTGTGGCTGCGCAGGGCGTCGCGCACGGCCTCGGACTGCACCGAGCCGCCGCCAAGCGCCACCACGGCGCCGCCGGCGCCGGCCAGCAGCTCCAGCACCACCTCCTCCTCGCGGGCACGGAAGGCGGCCTCTCCCTCACGTTCGAAGAACGACTGGATCGGCTCGCCCAGCCGCCGCTCGAGCTCACGGTCAGAGTCGAGCGCACGGGCGCCCAGCTCCGCGGCGGCGGTGCGGGCCGCGGTGGACTTGCCGGCGCCCATGAACCCCACGAGCACGAGCGCCCGCTCGCCGGCGCCGGACCGCGGCGGCTGATCAGCTGCTACCCGCGCCTCCATCCGATCCGCTCCGTGTAGGCGGCGAGCGCGGCTCGCGCATCGTCGATGTGATCGCCGCCGAACTTCTCCCTGTATGCAGACGCGAGCACGAGCGCCACCATGGACTCGCCGACGACCCCGCCGGCGGGCACGGTGCACGAGTCGGTGCGCTCGCGCAGCGCCTGCGCCGGCTCCTTCGTCTCGATGTCGACCGACCGCAGCGGCTTCGTCAAGGTCGGGAGCGGCTTCATCGCCCCGTGCACGACCACGGGGTCGCCGGTGGTCATGCCCCCCTCGATGCCGCCCGCACGGTTGGTCTCGCGGTGGTAGCCGCGCTCCTCGGTCCAGAAGATCTCGTCGTGGGCCTTCGAGCCCACGCGCCCGGCGAGGTCGAAACCGTCGCCGATGTCCACGCCCTTCATCGACTGGATCGACATGACCGCCTGCGCGAGCCGGCCGTCGATGCGCTCCTCCCAGGACACGTGGGAGCCGAGCCCCGGCACCACGCCGAAGGCGCGCACCTCGAATGTCCCGCCGAGCGACTCGTTCGCCTTCCGGGTGGCGTTGATCTCGGCCACCATCGCCTCGCTCGCGTCGGCGTCGAGGCAGCGCACGGGCGACTCGTCGACCCCCTCGAAGTCGGCCGGCGTGAGCTCGGAGGGCTCGGGAGCGGTGACCGACCCGATCCGTGTCACGTGGCTCAGGACTGTCACCCCCAGCGTGCGTAGAAGGGCCTTGGCGAGCGCACCCGCCGCCACGCGCGCCGCGGTCTCGCGCGCACTGGCGCGCTCGAGCACGTTGCGAACGTCGGTGAACCCGTACTTCTGGACGCCGGCGAGGTCGGCGTGCCCCGGCCGCGGAAGGTGGACCTCGGCCACCTCCGCCTCCACGGGCCACGGGTTCATCCGCTCCTCCCAGTTGGCGTAGTCGCGATTGTCGATCCGGAGCGCCACCGGGCTGCCGAGGGTGCGGCCGTGGCGGATGCCGGAGGTGACCGCGGCGCGGTCCTTCTCGATCTTCATCCGGCCCCCGCGGCCATGTCCGAGCTGGCGTCTGGCGAGGTCCTGGTCGATGTCCTCCGGCCGCAGCTCGAGGCCCGCGGGCAGGCCCTCGACGATCGCGATCAGGCCGGGGCCATGGGACTCACCGGCGGTTGTGAAGCGGAAAGACATAGCGCCCACACCCTACTTGCGCAGGGTGCGGGCGCCGGTCTCGGAGGAGGACCTCAGAAGGGGAAGCGAGTCGGGCACGTACGCGAGCCCTGGTTCGGCGCGCACGGGTTGAACGGGTTGACGCCCTGTCCACCGAGCGAGGGGTATCCCTGGTCCCCGCAGGCCAGCTGGCCGTCCGAGTCCAGGTCGTGCTCGACCTCGTAGATCTCCTCGATGTTCGTGAAATCGTCGAAGTCCTGGTCGTCCTCGCCGTCGAGCAGCGTGTCGCCATCCACGTCCGCGTCGGTGAGATCAAGCGCGCCGAACGGCCGCTCGTCGTACGCACCGAAGCGCTGGGAGTCGCAGGGCGCCGTGTCAGATGCCGGCTCCCGCCCCCACGGCCGCGCGGTGCTGCCGTCGGTTGCGAAGTAGGCGGCCCACCAGGCCTGATCGCTGGGCCCGCGCGCGGCCTCCAGCCAGTTGGCGAGCCCGTCCGCGTCCGCGTCGCGCTCCTCGTCACGCCACACGCTCGCGTCAGAGCCTCCGTAGAGGTTGTACGTCGCGGGGAAGGGCTGAGTCGGGTTCGGCAGGCCGTAGGAGGCGCTGCGCCAGGCGGGAACGCCTGGGGCCTCGCCGGAGCGGCTGAACTTGGTGCCGTCGCTGTAGCCGAGCGGCGATGCCAGGTCGAGACCGCCGACCGCGCCCGCGTTGAACGAGCTGCCGGAGCGGCGCCACGCGCGGTACTCCTCGTACGTGGTCAGGCCGTCACCGTCGAAGTCCCACCTGCTGAAGCTCCCGGTCCGGCCGTCGGACGGATCGAGCGCGTTCGGGTAGGGCCGCTTGCCCGGGTAGGGCACGGCCTTGATGTTCAGGTCCTTGGCGGAGTAGTACTCCCACCCGTCGACCATGCTGTCCGAGTCGGTGTCCTCGAGGCACGGGTCGGTGCCGATGCTCTTCTCGAGCGAGTTCGAGAGCAGGTCGTTGTCGTGATCGGAGTCGTCCTGGCAGACGGCGCTGCCGCCGCCACCGCCGCCACCGCCGCCGCTGCCGTCGCTCAGGCCCACCACCACCGGCGAGAGCCGGCGCGAGGTGAACGAGCTGAACTTGCCGGCGAGCACGCGCAGCTTGAGGCGCGTGGGACGCTGGGAGCTGTTCTTGACGGTCAGGAGCCGCGCAACGCGCTCCGTCACGGTCAGCACGAGCTTCTTGCTCGAGGCCCGGCGCGGCTTGACGAACGCGGAGCGCCCGTTCGACGCGCGGAAGATGACGGTGTTGCGCTTGGCCTTCGACCTGAAGTTGCGGCCGAGGATGGTCAGCGTGCCGCCGACCTTGATGCGCATCGGGGAAACCTTGCTGATCGCCGGCGTGGGCGAGGACTTCTTCGCCATCGCACTCGGCGCGGGCACAGCCACGGCGGCGAGCGCGAGCACGCAGATGGTCAGGTTCCTCCGAGACATCACAACGTACCCCCTAGCGGCCGGTCTGGCCGTCGTCCGAAAGTTCTTCCGAGTCGCCCGTCACGCTCACCAGGTCGGTGATGAACGGGGGCACGAACCGGCGTGCGGCCGGCTCGCTTCCCACGGCCGCGTTCGCCTCGGCGGCGCCGTCGGCCTCCTTCTCGATGCGCTTCCCCTCCCGGGGGGTCGCGCTGTCCCCGACCTTGACCCTGCGGATCTGGTCGACGCGAAGCGTGTACGAGTCGCCCTCGTCGTTGGTCAGCTCGTGCTCGGAGCCGGCGCCGAGGTACAGGAACGCGCAGTCCGTCTTGCTCGGCTTGCACTTGCCCTCGCCCGCGGCGGTGAGCGTGGAGTCCACGAGGAACACCGCGTTCGCGCCGTTCTTGCTCGCACCGAGGAAGATCAGCAGCGGGTTGGCCTGGCCGGGCAGCACCTCAAGGCGCTCCATGCCCTTGATCTTGCGCTTCTTCCCGTTGTTGGTGAAGGTCACGTCGATCACGTAGCGGTACACGACGGTCTTGGTCTCGCCGTCCGTGGGAGCGGGCGTGGTGCCGCCGGTGTCGCCGCCCGTGTCGGGCGTGCCGCCGCTCGCCGCGCCGGTGTCGCCGCCGCCCGATTCGGACGGTGCTTCGCCGCTGTCGGACGACTCGTCGGAGTTGGCGATGATGTCCTGAGGCGGCTTGAAGGGGTTGCTCGGATCGAACACGTCGAGCGTCGAGCCTTCGCCGGACTCGTCCTCCGCGACGGTGAGCGCCGCGAGGCCCTTGTCCACGTCGGGGCCCTTGGCCTCGGGCGCGGCGGCCGTCACGGCCGCCGGCTCCTCGGCCGGCTTCGACAGCACGACAGGCACCGCGATCAGCCCGACGAGCAGCAGTGCGGCCACCGGCCACAGCCGCTTCTCGCGCAGGTCGCTCCAGAGATCGATCAGAAAGTCATTCATGGCTGGGTCAGGGGGTCGCGGTGGCTGTCGGGAGCGGGGAAGCGCCGCCGTCGGCTGTCGTCCCCGCCGGGGTCGTGGTCTCGGCGGCGGGCCCCTGGGGGGTTGCGCCGGCCGTGGTGCCCTCAGCCTTGGGCGAGAGGTACACCGTTGCCTTGATGGTGGCCTTGAGGCGCGGGAAGAGCTCGGTGTCGCTGGCCCACTGGACCCCCTCCACCGTGATCAGCCGGCCGCCCACCAGCACGTTGTTGTTGGCCACGCGGACGAACCGCTTGACGTTGTGGAAGAAGTCCGCCAGGTTGAAGAAGTCGCCGACGAACTCGAGCTCGAGCGGCACCGTCTCCAGGCCCGGGGTGGTGGTCGCGCCGGTGGCGTCCGTGGTCGCGGCCGCGGCCGGATCGACGCCGCCGGTGGAAGTCTGTGTGTCGGTGGGAGCCACCCCCGACTGCTCGGCGTTGGCCGCGTTCTGGTCGGCCGTGGCCTGCGCGTTGTTGGCGGACTCCACGGCGGTGCCCGAGCTGCTCGAAGCCGTCTCGCCTCCGGCGGCCACAGGGGCCCCCGATGCGCTCGAGTCGGTGCTCGGCGCGGGAGTCGCGGCCACCGGGGCCGCCGACGCGTCACGCTCGCCGGTCGCGATCTTGGTGAAGTGGATGTCCGTGCCTTCCGCGGCGCGGTCGAGCTGGACGATCAGGCTCGGCATGTCCACACCGGAGGGGATCGCCTTGCCCAGGCGCACCACCTCGGTGAAGTCGGACTCGAAAGCGTTCTCCGCGCTCTTGGCCTGCTCGGCAGCCGACTCCGCGGTGTCGAGGCGCGCCTGCTGCTGGGCCAGCTCGTCGGCCGCAACAGACGCCTCCTCCCGCTTGGGGCTGAGGATCAGGAACCAGTAGCCCGCGAGGACCACCAGCGGAATGATCAGCATCAAGATCTTGCGATCGCGCTCGGAGATGGTCACGATCCACCTCCCAGGGAAGCCGGGACGCTCTGCGTTCCACGCGGCGCCTCGGAAGCGGGCGGCGCGGGGCTGAACGTCACGGTGACGTCGTACTTGTAGTAAGCCCCGCACGCGTCGACGGTGCTCTTCGCCTCTTCGGCGCTGCCGCCGAGGGCCTCGACCGAAGACTCGTTGAGCTTCACGTCGCTGACGCGGTAGAGCTTGCCCAGCCGGACCATCAGCGAGGCCGTGTCCGTCTGCTTGGGCGTGCAGCCCACAAGGTTGGCGGTGGGCTCCGTGGGGGTGCCCGCGGCGGCCGCGGCGCTGGCGGCGCCGGTGTTGCTCGGGTCTCCGGACACGGAAGCGTCGGCGGTCTGGATCCAGCTGCGCTCGGGCATGATCCGCGCGAGCTCGCGCATGAAGCGCTCCCAGTCGAAGCGCGTCTGCGCGACCGAGCTCACGCTCAGGAGCCGCTGCTGCTTGATCTCCGCGAAGCTGGCGAATGCCGCCTTCTGTGCGGCGGCCTGCTCGAGCGCGGTGGCCTCGGCCTCCGCCTGAGCGGCTTCGTTGCTGCGCGAGGTCGCCTGGTTGGACACGACCACGTAGCCGAGCACCATGAGGAGGAGCGCGCCGAGCACACCTACGACCACGTAGGAGCTGCCGGCACGACCGCCGGCGGGGCGCCGTCGCTGGTCCTGCGGAAGAAGATTGACGGGCTTCATGCCGCCGCCCCCAGGGAGAGTCCCGCCGCCACGGTGTAGCGATGCGGGTCCTCGTCGTGCGCGAGGCTCGAGGTGTCGAGACCGCCCAGCGGCCAGGCCACGCGGACGGGCAGGCCGAGGTGCACGCCGAGGCTCTCGACGAGCTGCTCGTCGCCCGACCCCGGTCCGGACAGGACCACCTCGCCCACAGGCTGTGCCTGGGGCTGGGTCATGTAGTAGTCGATCGAGAGGCGCACCTCGTCGGCCAGGCGCGAGCCGGCGTCCGCCTCGTCCCAGACCGCCGACAGCGGCCGGGTGAAGAAGCACGATGATCCGACTGCGATCGCAAGATTGGTCACTCCGGCCAGGTGGCAGAACACGCGGGCCTGCTCGTCGGCTCCGTCGCCGCCACTGACGAGCGTGCGCACGAGCGCGAACGCGTCGAGGTCGACGCCGTCGGCCTTGAGCCCGGCGCCCTTGACGGCTGCGAGCAGCGACTCGACCATCGAGCGGCGAGCCGCCACCAGCACGACCTGCATCCGCGGGGTGCCGTCGGCCGCCTCGGCGAACCCGGCCACCTGGTGGTCGAGGATCGCCTCGTTGAGGGGCATCGCGATGGCCTCGGCGGCCTGGAAGCGAACCGCGGCCTCGCGCTGCTTCTCGTCCTCGATGCGCGGCAGCTCGATCACTCGTACGACGATCTGCTGGTTGGCCACGCCGAGGCGCACGTTCTTGGGAAGGTTCTCGTCCGCCACGAAGCGCTTGAGAGCGTTGGACAGGGCGGCGGTGTCGATCACCTCGCCGTCGTTGACCACACCCTCGGGAAGGCTGGTGCTGGCGGAGCGCACGAGGCGGGTGCCGTCGACCTGGGCAGCCGCCAGATAGCGACCGTCGATGTCGAGCCCCACGGAGCCGCGCTCAGATGTCTTTCGGAGGGAAAAGGCCATACCTGCTCCCCCGCTCTATCGGCCAAGCGCGGTGAGGCCTTAACCCCCAAAAGGACGATGCCCCTCTCCTGCAATTCAGCTCAGCAGATGATCCCTGTACAGGTCCACGAGCTCAGGGCCCGCCAGCACCCCGACCAGGCCGCCCAGAGCGAGGAACACACCAAACGGAACAGCCTTCTTACGCGCGGTCGCACCCTCGCGCGCGAGGATCACCACCCCCACGATCGTGCCGCTCGTGAATGCCGCGAGCAGTGCCGGGGCCGTGGAGAGTCCGAGGTAGAGGCCCATGGCGCCGGCCAGCTTCACGTCCCCCATGCCCATGCCCGCCGGATAGGCCAGCGCCGCCACCAGCAGGAACGAGAAGGCGCCCGCGCCGGCGATCAGGTGCTCCACGAGATCGCCGGAATCGGTGAGTGCCGTGGCCACCACTCCCCATACGGCCATCGGGTAGACGATCCGGTTGGGCAGCAGGCGGTGGTCGAGGTCGATTCCCGCGAGCGCGATCAGGCAGGCCACGAACGGAAGCTCGAGCAGGAGATCGTTGTCGAACCCTCGCACCGCCACCACCGCGGCGAACGCGACGGCGGTGACCAGCTCGACCAGCGGATAGCGCGGGGAGATGGGAGCGCCGCAATGCCTGCAGCGCCCGCGCAGCACCAGCCAGGAGACGACTGGAATGTTGTCGTGCGGCGCGAGCGGCGTACCGCACGACGGGCAATGCGAGCCGGGCGCCAGCAGGGACTCCCCCAGCGGCACCCGGTGGATGACCACGTTGAGGAAGCTCCCGATGAGCGCCCCGAGCAGGGCCCCCGCTGCGATCTCGAGCACCATCGCGCCTGGAAGCTACTCAGCGGCCCGGAAACGACGACGGGCGGGCCGTGAGGCCCGCCCGTCGGCGATCTGCTTGTTCAACCAGCTCTGGCTACCAGCTACCCGAGGAGGGGCAAGCGCCGCTGCCGGTGGTGGTGCAGGTACGGGTGATCGAACCGGAGGCAGGCTTCGTGATGGTGAAGTTGTTGCCCGACTCCGACTTGGCCACGACCTGGAAGTTGCCCGTGGCCAGCGTGGCCAGGTTCACCTGGCCGTTACCGGTACCGGTGGTGATTCCGGACTCGGTCACGTCCTGCGCCGTACCGCAGCCGACGTACGTCTGCGAGTTGGTGTAGCACGACTCGAGCGCCGAGACCATGTTACGAGCGTTCGACTTCGCGCTCGCGTCCTGGCCCTTCTGACGCTGACCGAGGAAAGCCGGCAGCGCGATGGCGGCCAGAATTCCGATGATGAGAATCACGACAAGGAGCTCGATCAGGGTAAATCCCCGCTCCCCGGAGTGAACTCGTTCACTGAGCTTCCGCAGCATTTGTCTCCTCCTTTTGAGGTGACGTCTGGATGGTCTGGTTGCCAGCCGCCGCGGAAAGCCGAGGCATACTGGCCCTTCGCGGACTAGATCGACACCTGGCGGTGTCGCTTTAATCCGTAATGCCTTCTCTCTGGCATCCGTCCACCAGGACGAGCGCCTACCAGGTCCCCGAAGAGGGGCAGGCTCCCTGGCTCGTGGTGGTGCACGTGCGCGACACAGCGCCGCTCGCGGGCTTGGTAATCGTGAAGTTGTTGCCCGACTGCGACTTGGCCACTACCTGGTAGTTGCCGGCCGCGAGCGTGGACAGGTTCACCTGGTTCGTGCCCGTGCCGGTGGCGATCCCCGATGCCGTGACGTCCTGGCTCGAGTCGCAGGCCGCATAGCTGGCTGCGACGGCGAAACAGGACTCGAGCGCCGAGACCATGTTACGAGCGTTCGACTTCGCGCTCGCGTCCTGGCCCTTCTGACGCTGACCGAGGAAGGCCGGCAGCGCGATGGCGGCCAGAATTCCGATGATGAGAATTACGACGAGGAGCTCAATGAGGGTGAACCCCCGCTCCCCTGAATGAACTCGTTCCCTGAGCTTCCGCAGCATTGTCTCCCCCTCTGTCGAGGTGACGGTCTGGATGGTCTGTAGGTCTGGATCCAGTCGCCGCGATGGAACGAGGCATCTGGGGTCTAAACCCATATCGGCCCGCGGCCGGTGTCCTTTAGACGGGGGACGCAGCCCGCTGCGCATTGGCAGCAGGCTCCGCGGCGCCCTCCGGCTCATGGGCCCGGTAGGCCCCGAACATCGCGAGGAGCGCGAACGGGGTGAACCACGGGATGTAGAAGTAGAACCAGTGGTTCACGCTCAGCTGCGCCGCGATCAGCGCCGCGGCTCCGAGGGCGGCCACCTGGCGGAGGTCGCGCCGGCGCGGCACGAAAGCCAGCGCGCCCGCGAACACCAGGCCGGCGACCTTCACGATGTCCTGGAGCCAGCCGAGCGACGGGTGGAGCCCCCACAGGCTGAACACGGAGTCACGGCCGAACTGGAAGCCGATCGTGCAGTTGTAGAACTCCTTGAGGCCCCCGTCGGGCAGGTAGAGCACGAGCGGCAGCGCCACGATGCCCGCGAACACCGCCGCGAAGGTCGCCCACGAGCGCGAGCGGCGCTCATCCCCCGTGCCCGTGGCCAAGAGCGGCGCGAGCACGATCGGAGCGAACTTCGCCCCGGTGGCCAGGCCCACCATCAGCCCGCGCTTGGCGGGGGAATGCAATGCCAGCAGGGCGAACACCAGCAGCGCGGCCACCAGGCCGTCGTTCACGTTCGCCTGAAGCCCGAGCAGGGTGAAGGGATAGGCCGTCCACGCGAAGCCCAGCGCGACCCCGAGTCTTCGGCCCTCCGCGCCCGATCGCAGCCGGGTGCCGAGCAGCATCAGGCCGATCACGGTGAGGAGGTCGAACGCGAGTGACGCGGCGTGGGCCGCGGGCACCTCGCCCCAGCGGCCGTCGTTGGGGAAGAGCTGCTCGAACGGCACGTAGGCCAGATAGGTGATCGGACCGTAGGTGTCCCCGTGGATGTCGTTGTCCACGTAGAGGTCTTCCTTGGTGGTGATCCGGTCGGCCCCGATCACACTCGCGTAGCCCACGTCCATGATCACCGAGTTGGACACGTTCAGTCCGACGCGGAACACCATCAGCAGCACCAGGCCGATCACTAGCCAGCTGGTGCGCGCGTAGGGCATCAGGCGCTCCCCACGGGGGCGCGGCCGAAACCCGGCCAGCGCGAGCCTCACCAGCAGGTAGGCGAGCAGCGGGTAGACGAGCGGTACCGACACGTCCACGTTGCCCTTGTTGAAGAAGTACTCGGACACGCCGAACGACAGCAGCACCAGCAGGTCCAGGTGGAGCAGGCGGAACGGGCGCTTGGGATCCACGAAGGGCAGGAGGAAGAGGAGCGCCAGCGGCAGCCACACGTACCAGTGGTTGAGCGCACCGCCGACCGAGGGCGAGTACCCGCGCGCCAGCAGCATCGCGGCCTGCGGCCCGGTCCACTTCTCGATCATCTCGCCCGTCACGCCGTCGATGTGGATGTCGGCGACGGTAGTGTCACCGCGGTTGTACGAGATCTCGTAGCGCAGCGGGTGCGCCACGTAGTAGAGCGGCACGAGCACCCGCTTCTCCACCGGACCGTGCTCGGCGATCGCCTTCTGCACCTCGGGGAGACGGTCCGCCATGCGCACCGCCCGGCGGGGCGGCACCTTGAACCCGGGCGGCGTGCCGTCACCCGGCTCCAGGCGGATCGCCTGGGGCTCGAGGGGGGCCTGCTGCGCCTGCACAGGCCCGGCCGCGGCCGCAAATGCGACCGTGACCACGGCAAGCGCGACGAGAGCGCGGAGTGCGCTTCGGATTGGGAGGGCGTACTGCATCGGGACTCGTGGCCATATCGGCGCGCCGCCATGGGCACTTGACCGGCGCACGCGCAGGTACGGACGACCGCTCTACGATCGGGCGGTGCACCTGCGCCGCGCCATGCTCCTGTTCGCCATCGTCCTGGGCTTGGCAGCGTTCGCTGCCGGGCTCTCGCAGCCGAACGACCGATCTGAGACGAAGGAGCCGGCCACCCCATCGACCTCCACCCCGGCGCCCCCGGCCGGCGGCGAGGAGACGGACGTGCGCTTCCGCGCGGACCAGCCGCGGCGCCGCTCCCTCACGGCCGGCCAGGCAGCCGAGGTGTTCGTGGAGGTGCACCTGCCCGGGCAGGTGGCGATACCGGCTCTCGGGCTGAGCTCAGCCGCGAATCCCGTGACCCCTGCGCGCTTCGACGTGCTCGAGGGCCGGCCGGGGAGCTACCCGATCCTGTTCGTACCCGCGGGCGGCGACCAGGCGGAGGAGCCACAGAGGGCCGGCACGCTGGTGATCAAGGAGCCGGCGCCGGAGGTCTAGAACCCGGCGCTACTTGATCGAGTCGTAGACCTTGAACATCGGCAGGTACATCGCGATCACGATGAACCCGACGATTCCGCCCACGACGATGATCATCACGGGCTCGAGGATCGAGGTGAGCGCCTTCACAGCGGCGTCCACCTGCTCCTCGTAGAAGTCGGCCACCTTCGACATCATCGTCTCGAGCGCACCGGTCTCCTCGCCCACGCCGATCATCTGGGTGACCATCACGGGGAACGCCTCGGGCACGGCCGCCATCGGCGCGGTGAGCGATCCGCCCTTCTTGACGGAGTCGCGCACGTCGTCCATGGCCATCTCCACAACCTTGTTGCCGGAGGTCTTGCCGGTGATCTCGATCGCCTCGAGCATCGGCACGCCGGCGGCGATCAGGCCGGAGAAGGTGCGTGAGAAGCGCGCGAGCGCGACCTTCTGCACGATGTCCCCGATCTTCATCGGGAACTTCAGCTTCAGGCGGTCCCATTGGACCTGGCCCGTGTCCGAGTTCTTCCAGAAGCGGAAGAGCCAGACCACGCCGAACACCACGGCGATCAGGATGTACCACTGCCGGGTGACGAGATGTGAGAGGAAGACGGTGAACTTGGTGATCGCCGGCAGCTCACCGCCGAAGTCCTTGAAGATCTTCTCGAACACCGGCACGAGGAAGGCCACGAGCGCCACGAGCACGATCAGCGCGAAGCTGCCGATCAGGATCGGGTAGATCATCGCCGCCTTGACCTGGCGGCGGAGCGCCGCGTCCTTCTCGAGCTGCTCCGCCACGCGCACCAGCGTCTGGTCCAGGATTCCTCCCGTCTCCCCGGCCTCCACCATCGCCACATAGAGGTCGTTGAAGGTGTCCGGGTGCTTGCGCAGCGCCTCGGACAGCGCGGAGCCGCCCTCCACGTCCTGGCGCACGTCGATGAGGATCTCGCGCAGCTTGTCGGACTCGGTCTGCTCCTCGATCACGTAGAGCGCGCGGAGCAGCGACATGCCCGACGACACCATCGTCGAGAGCTGACGCGAGGCGATCACGAGATCGTCGGACTTGACCCGCCTGAAGCGGGAGAAGATGTCGCCGGCGCTGGCCTCGGCCTGCTCCTCGATGTCCACCACGATCAGCCCGCGCGAGCGGAGCTGCGAGGCCACGGCCTGCTGGTCGCCGGCCTCCATCTCGCCCTTGGTGGGCGATCCGGCGAGGTCGAGTGCCTTGAATGCGAAGGTGGCCATGGCGCTACGCCACCCTTACGGTGCCCATGAGGCGCCGGAGCTCCTCGGGGGTGCCGGAGCGCGACTCGGCCAGCTCACGCGAGATCTTGCCCTCACGCACCAGCTCCGCGAGCGAGGTGTCCATCGTCCGCATGCCGAACTGGGCCCCGGTCTGAAGCGCCGAGTAGATCTGATGCGTCTTGCCCTCGCGGATCAGGTTCCTGATCGCCGGCGTGGGCACCAGCACCTCGGTGGCCACGCAGCGCCCCTGGCCGCTCGCCAGCGGGAGCAGCTGCTGGGTCACGATGCCCTGGAGCGCCACCGACAGCTGCACGCGCACCTGCTGCTGCTGCGCGGGCGGGAAGACGTCCACGATCCGGTCCACGGTCTGCGCCGTGTCCTGGGTGTGGAGGGTGGCGAACACGAGGTGACCGGTCTCAGCCGCGGTCAGCGCGGTCGAGATCGTGTCGAGGTCTCTCATCTCGCCCACGAGGATCACGTCGGGGTCCTGCCGGAGCCCGGCCTTGAGGCCGAGGCTGAAGCTCTGTGCGTCGGCTCCCAGCTCACGCTGGTTGACGATGCACTTCTTGTGCATGTGCAGGAACTCGATCGGGTCCTCGATGGTGAGGATGTGCTCGTGGCGCGTGTCGTTGATCAGGTCGAGCATCGCCGCCAGGGTCGTGGACTTGCCCGAGCCCGTGGGGCCGGTCACGAGCACGAACCCACGCGGCTTCTTGGTGAAGTCCACGAGCGTGTCGGGCACGCCGAGGCTCGCGAGCTTCGGCATGGTCTGCGGAATCAGGCGGAACGCGGCACTCAGCGACGCGCGCTGGAAGTAGGCGTTCACGCGGAAGCGTGCCTTGCCCGGAATCGAGTAGGCGAGGTCGATCTGCCAGTCGTTCTCGAGCCGCTGGCGCTGATCGTTGGTGAGGATCGAGTAGATGACCTCACGAGTGGTCTGCGGGGTCATTGCCGGATAGTCGAGCGCGTGCAGCGTCCCGTGGTACCGGATCATCGGCGGCGAGCCCGCCGTCAGGTGAAGGTCGGACGCCTCACGCTCCATCACCTGCATCAGCACGTCTGCGAAGTCGAACTCCATCGGGGCTCCTATCGGCTCGCCATGACGACTACGTGACCCTTGCAACCTCGGCAATGGACGTGACGCCGTTCTTGACCTTTTCGAAGCCGTCGGCGCGCAGCGGGCGCATGCCCTGGGACACCGCGACCTTCCTGATTTCATCGGCAGAAGCACGCTCCACCGTTAGGTCTCGGGTCTCCTCCGTCATCACCATCACCTCGTAGAGCCCGGTACGCCCCTTGTAGCCCGAGCCGCCGCAGCGGCTGCAACCCACGGGGTCGTACGCCTCGAGGTCGAAGGCCACGTTGAAGCCGGCACGCTCGAGCGACGAGACGCTCAGGAGCGTGCGCTGCTTGCAGTAGGTGCACAGCTGGCGCACGAGCCGCTGGGCCACGACCGTGCACACCGCCGAGGCCGTGAGAAACGGCTCGATGCCCATCTCGGTGAGGCGCGTGATCGACGACGGCGCGTCGTTGGTGTGCAGCGTCGAGAGGACGAGGTGACCCGTGAGCGCCGACTCGATCGCGATCTTCGCGGTCTCGGCGTCGCGGATCTCGCCGACCATGATCACGTCGGGGTCGGCGCGGAGCATCGCCCGCAGCCCGGATGCGAACGTGAGGCCGGCCTTGAGGTTCACCTGCAGCTGGTTCACCCCGTCCAACTGGTACTCCACCGGGTCCTCGATCGTGATGATGTTGCGCTGGGGCTCGTTGATCTCGTTGAGAGCCGCGTAGAGCGTCGTGGACTTGCCCGAGCCGGTGGGGCCGGTCACCAGCACCGCTCCGTACGAGCGCCGGAAGCCGTCCTCGAACATCACCTCGCCCTGGCTCGACATGCCGAGCTGGTCGAGGCCGATCAGCGCCTGGGTCTTGTCCAGGATGCGCATGACCACGCCCTCGCCGTGCACGTGGGGCATCGTCACGACGCGCAGGTCGATGGCATGGCCCTCCACGGTCAGCGAGACGCGGCCGTCCTGCGGCACGCGCTTCTCGGAGATGTCGAGGTTGGCCATGATCTTCACGCGCGAGATCGTGCCCGGGACCATCCGGCGCGGGATGTGCGTGCTCTCGCGCAGCACTCCGTCCACGCGGAAGCGCACGCGCATGTCGCGGCCGTCGGGCTCGAAGTGGATGTCGGACGCTCCGTCCTCCACCCCCTGGGCGATGATCGAGTTGACCAGCTTGATCACCGGGGCGTCGTCCGCGGACTCGCGCACCTCGGTCACCTCGGCTACCTCGTCCTCGCCCTCCTTCACGGCCGCCGCCACCGCGTCGTCGAGCTTGCTCATGCGCCCGATCAGGCCGTGGATGTCCTCGACCGCGCCCACCACCGGCACCACCTCGTGCCCGGTCATCAGCTTCAGGTCGTCGAGCGCGAGCACGTTCGACGGGTCGGACATCGCCACGAGCAGCGAGCCGTCCTGGTCGAACCCGATCGGCACCGATCCCAGCCTGCGGGCGGCCCCCGGGCTGATCATGTTGAGAGCCGTCACATCGGTCTTGAACACCGACAGGTCCACGTGCTGGAGCCCGAAGCGCTGCGCTATCGCGCGTGAGAGCTGGTCTCCGGTGAGCGCTCCGGCCTCGACGAGCAGCTGCTCCGGCGGGCGGCCATGCTGCCTGCCCTCGTCCACGGCCGCCTTCACGCGCTCGCCGGAGGCAAAGCCGAGCTCCGCGATCACATCCGTGATGTAACGAGACCCGCCGCGGCGTTGCGGCGGGGTGAGTCCGTTGGAGGCCTCCGTCTCGGCGGCCTCCGAAGCGCCACCATCGGGAACGGCGCGCAGAGCGGCCGGTCCCGGTTGGCGCTCACTCATCGCGTGTCGGCGACTTCCTGAGCGAGTGCGCGCGAGTCGATGAAGCCTTCGATGAGGCGTGCCTTGCCGCGCCGGTCGATGATCACGATCGACGGTGCCTGGTTGACGCCCACGTCCTGAAGGATCGGCCCGAAGCGGTCGACGCTGCGGATGTCGTCGGTGAACACCTTGGCCTTGGTCTGGCCGCGGACCGCGCGGACCGCCTCGGCGGTGGCCTGGTCATCGAGGCCGCGCGGATTCTGGAAGAGGATCACCACTCGCTGGTGGTTGCTGATCGCCCGGGCGACCTTGCGCGGGTTGTTCGTGATCGGGGCCGGGCTGGTCACGTCGCCGATCTTGAAGCCTGCCTGGCGCGCTGCGGCCAGTCCGGGCGGCGGGTCGATGGCCAGCACGCTCACCCCGAGCACCGCGCTCGAGAAGCCGGCGGTCTCGGAGCCGGGGGCACCGGCCGCCACCTTCTCGGGGGCCACGATGTTCTGCGGCTTGTTCACGTCGCTCAGCTCGAAGTTGAAGTCGATCTTGGCGCGACCCAGGTCGCTGCCGGCGTTCGGAGCCGCCTGGTTGAAGTCGAGGTCGAGGGCCACCTGGAGGCGCCGCAGGATGCGGTCGTCCTGGCCCACGTAGATGTCCACGTCGGCCTGCTGCACGACCTTTCCGATCTGCTGATCGAGGTTGGACGGCAGGTTCAGCGACGCCCCGCCCTGGCGTGCCAGCGGGAGCAGGTCGCGCACGAGCTTGGGAGCGTCGACCGATGCGGACACGTGGTTCGTGGTCACGCCGTCGATCTGCTCCTGGCCCTCGTTCTTCACGTCGGTGAGCCACGAGGCCGGGTTGAGGCCGAGCACTCCGGCGTCGCCGCCGCCCGAACCCTGCGCGAACGAAGCGATCTGCGTCGCGCGACTGCTGAAGCTCGGTCCACAGTGCCTCGGGCACCCGGTAGGCGGTGTTGCCCTGGATCAGGAACCCGCGATCGCCGAGCGACAAGGCGCCGGCGGTCACGCCGTCGCCTCCGGCGTCGGCCTTCAGCCTGATGTTGAAGAGCGGCATCTGGTTCTTGGCGCGACTCTGGAACGCGCCGTTCACCTTCACGTTGAAGCCCTGGTCGCCGCCGACCTGGTTGAACGCGATGCGCGCGTCGATCTTCGCGCTGTCGAGCGAACCGCTGCCGGAGAAGGCGGCGGCGACCGTCTGGTCGGCGTTCAGGTTCCCGGATGTCTCAGCCACCTGCTGGGTGACGCCACTGCCCGAGGAGTCGTCGCTCGCATCGCGTGCGTTCTGAACGGCAAAGGCCGTGGCACCCAAAAGGAGGGCGCTTAGCAACACGAGGAGGAAGGGGCGGGAGATGGCCATTGCTCTCGCATATCGGCAGCCGCGCCACGGGGGTTTAGGGGCGAAATATGGCTCCTAGACGACGCGCGGCAGAGCGTGCGCTAGAGCCCGGCCGGCGAAACCGCGTGGCGCATGGCGTCGACGGGCGCCTGGCGGCCGGTCCACAGCTCGAGGCTCAATGCGCCCTGGCGCACCAGCACCTCCAGGCCCCCCACTACGTGCCCATCGCCCCGCGCGGCCCAGCGCGAGAGCGGCGTGGGTGCGTCGCCGTACACGAGATCGACCACTGTGGCGGGCGGCGCGACGCCCGTCAGCTGGAGCGCGTCCAGCGCGTCGTTCTCGTCCCCGCCGGCCACGAGACCCACCGAGGTGGCGTTCACCAGGATGTCCGTGGATTCCGGCCGCTCGGCGTGAGCCACGCCCAGCTCGGCCGCCAGGGCCGAGGCGCGCGCATGGGTGCGGTTCCACACCGCCACCTCGGCCCCGGCCTCGCGCAGCGCCCAGACGGCGGCCCGGCCGGCGCCCCCGGCGCCCAGGACGAGCGCGCGCCGGCCCGCCACGGGCTCCTCGAGCGCGGCGAGCAGTCCGCCGGCGTCGGTGTTGTCAGCCCGGATGCGGCCGTCGGCGAAGCTGAGCGTGTTGGCCGCGCCGATCGCCTCGGCGGCCGGGCTCAGCTCGTCGGCCAGCGCGAGCGCCGCCAGCTTGTGCGGGATCGTCACGTTCGCGCCCGCGTACCCGGCGGCTGGCAGCGCCCTCACGGTCTCGACGAACAGCTCGGGCGACACCGGCAGCTTCACGTAGCGCCAGTCGAGGCCCAGCTCCCGGAATGCCGCGCTCATCATGATCGGAGAGCGGCTGTGGCCGACCGGATATCCGAGCACCCCGGCGAGGACCATCAGCAGTTGGTGGGCGACTGCCCGCCGGCCTCTTCGCGGGCGCTCTCGTAGCGCTCCACGTTGCGCTGGTGCTCCGCATCAGTGGCGGCGAAGGCGTGCCGTCCGTTGCCGCACGGCTTGACCACGAAGAACAGGTAGTCGGTGCGCGCCGGCCGCGCGGCGGCCTTGATCGACTCGATGCCCGGGTTGCCGATCGGCCCCGGCGGCAGGCCCGTGTTGAGGCGCGTGTTGTAGGGGGTCGGCGCGTCGAGCTCGGACTGGAGCAGGGGGCGCTTCCAGTTGCCGGTCTCGTAGCGGATGGTGGCGTCGATCCCCAGCGGGATGCCCTCCTTCAGCCGGTTGTAGATCACCGAGGCGATCAGCTTTCGGTCACCCGGCACTCCTGCCTCGCGCTCCACCATCGACGCGATCACGAGCACGTCGTACGGAGTGAGGTTCTTGCTGCGGGCGTAGCTCAGGTCGACCGTTCCGAAGCGCTCCTTGAAGGCGGTGAGCTGGCGCTCCACGAGCCGTCGCACAGGCACCCCGCGGCGCAGCTCGTAGGTGGCCGGGAACAGGAATCCCTCCAGGCTCGAGGCCCCCTTTGCGCGGTATTCGCGCGGGTCGAGCAGGCGCGAGCGCCGGCTCGCCGCCAGGTAGCTCCCAGTCAGGCCGTTCCCCACCACGTCGGCGATCTCCCGGCGCGACAGCCCCTCGGGAATCGTGACCTGAACGATGTTCGGCGGGACACCCTGCTCGAGCGCGTCCAGGGCAGCGGTGAAGCTCATGTCCTTGCGGAGCGTGAACGCGCCGGGCTTGAGCTCGTCGGTGCGACCCGACAGCCGCGCGCGTAGCTGGAAGAAGGTCGAGCTGGACACCACCCCCCTGTCCTCGAGCAGCTCCGCTATCTCCTCGAGGCTCGAGCCGCGCGGCACCACCACCCGCACCCGCTCGCCGCCCTCGTCCGCGAACGGCTGGAAGAGCGACAGGAGGAACCACCCCACCCCGGCCACCACGAGCACGGCCGCGAGCAGGGCGGCGATGCGCCCCCAGCGCGGGCGCGGGCGGAGCGTGGGCGCGGTGGTGAGTTGCTGCGCTTCGCCGAGCCAGTCGCGGTCGTCGACCTCGGGCGCGCCCGATCGGCGCGCCTCGCGCTCTCTGCGGGCAACCTCGCGCTCCCCCGGCGAGCGGCGCCCGCCCGGGACCGGCGGGGGTCCCTCGCTCACTCGGTCAGGCCCGCGCCGGCACGGGTGAGATAGCTCTCGAGCAGGTGGGCCGCGGCGCGCGAGTCGAGGTCGCCGCCACCGCCCGTGCGCTCGGCGAGGCGCGTGGTGAGTCGTTCGTCGTGAAGGTCCACCGGTACCGCCAGTCTTCCCGCCAGGCGCTCCGAGAATGCACGCGCCTCCTTGGCCTGGGCGCCCTCCTCCCCCGCGAGAGTGAGCGGAAGGCCGACCACGACCCGCTCGACCTCACGCTCCTCGACGAGGCGGACCAGCGCTGAGAGGCCCGCGCGGGTGTCTGGGCGCTCCACTGCCGGGAGCACGCTCGCGAGCGTGCCGGAAGGGTCCGACAGCGCACAGCCGCAGCGCGCCGAGCCGTGGTCGAGGGCGAGGATGCGGCCCATCAGGCGAGCCCCTTCTCGATCTCGAGCCGGGCGGTAGCGAGCGCGTCGGGCAGCTTCTCCGGATCGCGTCCGCCGGCCTGGGCCATCGTGTCGCGTCCACCCCCGCCGCCGCCCACCACCTGCGCGGCCGCTCGCACCACCGCGTCCGCGTGGAGGCCGCGCTCCACCGCCGCGGGCGCGAAGTTGGCCACCAGATTCACGCGGCCGTCGCCGGCCGCGCCGAGCACCACGGCAGAGTCGCCCAGCCGCTGGCGCACGGTGTCCGACAGCTCGAGAAGCACCTTGGCGTCGGGCACCGCCACGGCCTGCACCACGACCTTCAGGCCGCCGACCTCCTCGGCGCCCGCCGCCAGCTCGTCGGCCGCGGCGCGGTCCGGCCCCTTGGCCGGCGCCTTCTGAAGCTCCTTCACGCGCTCGCTCAACCGCTCCACGGCGCGCACCACCTCCGGCTCGGGAACGCGCAGGACGGTGGCCAGGTCCCGCAGCTGCGCGCTGCGCTCCCTGAACAGCTCCGCGCCCGCGCGGCCGGTCACGGCCTCGATGCGCCGGACATTCGACGCGCTCGACGTCTCGCTGAGCAGGTGGAAGAGACCGAGCTCGGCCGTGTTGGACACGTGCGTGCCGCCGCAGAGCTCGCGCGACACGCCGTCGATCTCGACCATGCGCACCCAGTCGCCGTACTTCTCCCCGAACAGCGCCATCGCGCCCAGTGCCTCGGCCTCCTGACGGGTGGTCTCGAGCGCGTGCACGCGGTGGGCCTCGGCGATCCGGTCCGCGATCCATGCCTCCACGTCGGCCAGCTCGGCGTCGCTCAGGCGCTCGCCGTGGGTGAAGTCGAAGCGCAGCTTGTCCGGGCCCACGTAGGACCCGGCCTGGCGCACATGTGTGCCGAGGCGCTCGCGCAGAGCGGCGTGAAGCAGGTGGGTGGCGGTGTGGTTGCGCATCGTGGCGAGGCGCGTGTCGCGCTCCACCGCGGCGCGCACCGCGTCGCCCGGAGCGATCTCGCCCTCGATCGGCTCGAGGGCCAGCGCCTGGTCGTCGCCCACCCGGTAGACATCGACTACGCGTGCGCGTCCCGACGGCGCCTCCACGATCCCGGTGTCCGACACCTGTCCGCCGCCCTCGGGGTAGAAGGGGCTCTCCTCGAGCTTCGCGAGCACGCGGCCGTTCTCTTGCTCGACGGCGCGGACCAGCGTCTCGGCCTCGGTGCTCTCGTAGCCCACGAAGCGGGTGGTGAAGCCGGCGTCGCGCGTGAAGCGGAGCACCTCCTCATGTTCTGTGTGAACCGGCTGCGCGGCTTCCGCGCGCGCGCCGCGGGATACCTCGCGGGCGCGGTCCATGAGCTCCTCGAAGCCCTGGTCGTCCACGGACAGCCCCTGCTCCGCCAGGAGCTCCTTGGTCATCTCGTAGGGGAAGCCAAAGGTGTCGTGGAGCTTGAACGCGTCCTCCGCGGACACCCACGACGTGCCGTCCACGCGAGCCTGGTCCACGAGCTCCGCGAGCAGCCGCTCGCCCTGCGCGAGGGTGCGCCCGAAGCCCTGCTCCTCGGCGCGTGCCCAGCGCTCGATCGTGGGCCACTCGCGACCGAGCTCGGGGTACGCGTCGCCCATCATCTCCACGGTGCGCTCCGCCAGGCGCGGGAGCAGAAGGCCCTCCTCGATGCCGAGCACGCGGCCCTGGTGCATGGCGCGGCGCATGATCCGGCGCAGGATGTACCCGCGGTCCTCGTTCGAGGGCACCACGCCGTCGGCCAGCAGAAAGGTCGCTGCCCGCCCGTGATCCGCGAGGATGCGCAGGGCTCGCGTGGTCGCCTCGTCCTGGCCATATGAGCGTCCCGACAGCTCCTCGCCCAGCTCCACGAGCGGACGCAGCTGGTCGGTCTCGAACACCGACTCCACGCCCTGGAGGACGGCCGCCATGCGGTCGAGGCCCATGCCGGTGTCGATGTTCTTCGCGGGCAGCGGGGTGAGCGAGCCGTCGGCGCCGAGGTCGTACTGCATGAACACCAGGTTCCAGAACTCGAGGAAGCGCTCGGTGTCGTCGCCCGGCCGGTCCTCCTCGGGGCCGAACTCCGGACCGCGGTCCAGGTACAGCTCTGAGCACGGCCCGCAGGGACCGGTCGGGCCCGACTGCCAGAAGTTGTCCTCGCGTCCGAGCCGCACGATCCGCTCGTCCGGGACGCCCACCGCCCTCCAGTACTCGATCGCCTCCTCGTCCGGTCCGAGGCCGAGGTCCTCGTCGCCGCCGAACACGCTGATCCAGATCCGTTCGCGCGGGAGCCCGAAGCCCTTCGCGGACAGCTCCAGCGCCTGCTCCACGGCGCGCTCCTTGAAGTAGTCCCCCACCGAGAAGTTGCCCAGCATCTCGAAGAACGTGAGGTGCCGGTGGGTGCGGCCGACCTCCTCGATGTCGGTGGTGCGAAACACCTTCTGACAGGACGTGAGCCGCCGCGAGGGCGGCTCCTCCGCGCCGCTGAAATAGGGCTTGAAGGGCTGCATGCCGGCCGTGGTCAGCAACACCGACGGGTCGTACGACGGCGGCACCAGGGAAGCCGACGGCATGCGCAGGTGTTCGCGCTCCTCGAAGAAGGAAAGGAAGCGCTCGCGGATCTCTGCGGCCGTCATCGCCCGGAGTCTAGGGCGGCACAACGGCGGAGAGACTCTCCTCCATTCCGGCAGAAAGGCTGCTCGCGAACTGGAGCTTCGCGGCCAGAAGGTGTGCATTCGGGCTGCTGTCCGCTAGCTGGCCGCGCTTCCGGCCGACGATTTCCCCAATGCTAGTTGCAGAGGAACTGGTAGATCAGGCGCGCACGCGCCGAACCGAGCGCATGGCGCCTCGCGAGCGGGTGGTACTTGGCGTCGCCTCGGTGCTGTTCCTCATCGTTGCCGTGGTCATCGCTTTGTCGCTCCCCGACGAGCGCGGGGTCGACTGGCCGGTAATCGCGATCCTCATCATCGGCTACCTCGTGGCTGGACGCGTGCGGTTCGAGTTCGCCGGCCACTACGGCACCGCCGAGCAGCTGCTGATCATTCCGATCCTGGCGCTTGCGCCGCTGCCCTTCGTGCCCCTCATCATCGGGCTCGCTGCCGTTCTCCAGACGGTGCCGGAGGTAATCCGGCGCCGCGAGCACGGAGAGCAGTTCGTGGCCCATCTCGCGGACAGCTGCTTCTGCATCCCGCCGGTGCTCGCGCTCGCGGCCCTGGCCCCGGGCGAGCCGCACCTGAACGACGCCGGCGCCTACGCGATCGTGTTCGGCGCCCAGCTGTTCGGGGACCTCGGCTGGACT
Source organism: uncultured Thermoleophilaceae bacterium (assembly GCA_963811055.1). Classification (GTDB taxonomy): domain Bacteria; phylum Actinomycetota; class Thermoleophilia; order Solirubrobacterales; family Thermoleophilaceae; genus JACVRW01. Next base: position 269,165 of record CAWEPQ010000020.1, on the reverse strand, counting down.
CTCATCCGAAACGCGCTGCTCGACCGGCTTCCGCTGCGCACCCTCGCGTCCGTGTGGCTCGGCAGCACGCGGATCGACGCCACCTTCGCCCCACTTGCCTTCTTGATCACGATCGCCGCGGTGAGCGAGCCCGTGGCGCTGCTCACGATCGGCCCGCTCATGTTCCTGCTCCACAGCTTCGCCCGGGACCGCGAGGAGCGCTGGGCCAACGCCGTCGAGCTGCACCGCGCGTACCGCGGCACGGTCATGCTGCTCTCCGACGTCGTCGAGGCCGAGGACAGCTACACGGCGGAGCACTCGCGTTCCGTCGTCGAGCTCGTGAACGCCGTGGCGGACGAGCTGGGAGTGGCCGAGGAGGACCGCCGCGAGCTCGAGTTCGCGGCCATGCTGCACGACGTCGGCAAGATCGCCATTCCGAACGAGATCCTCAACAAGCCCAGCACGCTCGAGCCCGCGGAGTTCGAGGTCATGAAGACCCACACGATCGAGGGCCAGTTCCTGCTCGACCGCGTGGGCGGGCTGCTCGGCCGCGTCGGCCAGATCGTGCGCTCGTGCCACGAGCGCTGGGACGGCGGCGGATACCCCGACGGCCTCTCCGGCGAGACCATCCCGTTCGCCTCCCGGATCGTCTTCTGCTGCGACGCCTACAACGCCATGACGAGCGACCGCGTCTACCGCAAGGCCCTGCCGATCAGCCACGCCCTGCAGGAGCTCGAGGACAACGCCGGCAGCCAGTTCGACCCGGCCATCGTGGCCGCCCTCACCAGGGTGATCCGCGAGGGCAGCCCGTCGTCCTCCGGCACCACCGACGAGGTACGCGCGCTGATCGGCACCCTGCCGACGCGCGCCACGGTTCCTGAGTAGGCCCTGCGCGCTCAGTTCGCGGGATCTCCTGCGGCCCGGCGCTTACTGCTGCTGGGTGGGGATGCGCTGGCCCTTGGCTTGGAGCTCCTTCGTGCCCGCCCCGTAGCGCGAGCGTGGCCTTTCGTTGCACTCGGCCCGATCGCGGCTGAGCGTCCGGCGCCACCGTACTGCCCTGTGGTTGCAGCACAACCACAGACCAGGACAGTGATTTGGCTGCATCACCCGGGCCCGGCTGAGCCGGGCCCCTAGACCTCGACCTGGGGCCGGTCCACCGTGATCGAGGGGGCGCGGCCGTCGTCGTCCGGCGGGATGGCGGCCGGCGACGTGTACACGTCCGACCTGCGCAGCTTCACCGCCACCACCGTCGACACCACGATCACCGCCGCGCCGGCGGAGATCACCACCGCCCGGGCGCCGAAGAGGCTCACGAGCCCACCGGCGGCGAGGAACGAGAGCGCGAACGCCCACGCCGTGAGCGCGTCCTTCACGCCGAAGATCCGCGCCGTCAGGCGGTCGGGCACCAGCTCCTGCACGATCAGGCGCTCGTAGACCAGCATCAACCCGTTGCCGAAGCCGGTCACAGCGAAGGTCAGCAGCAGGATCTCGATCCCTGGCGCGAGGCCCGAGATGAAGAAGCCGAATCCGATGATGAACAGGCCCAGCAGGTAGCGGCTGCGCAGGGTCGCGGGCGCTCCGCCCGCGCCGCCGGCGATCGAGCCCGCCGCGATGCCCACCCCGGCCAGCGCCACGACCGCCGAGAACGATGCGTCGCTCCCGTTGAGGTCCTCCTTGACGAACGGAAGCTCGGCCACGTTCACGAGGCCCCCGAAGAAGAGCGCCACGGCCGACGCGATCAGCACGGTCCCGAGCCCGGGAATGCCGCGAGCGGCGCGCACACCCTCCATGGCGTCGGCGAGCAGCGACGAGCCGCCCTCGTGCTCCTCGGCCTCCGCGGGCGCGTGGCCGAAGTCGAGCCGGGACAGGATCAGCGCGGACGCCGCGAAGGTCCCGCCGTTCACGAGCAGGACGAGGTCGGTGCCGCCGCCCACGAGCACGATCGCAGCGAGCGCGGGGCCGGCCGCAAGGCCGAAGTCGCTGATGGCCCCGTAAAGCGAGGTGGCGGCGGGCAGCCGCTCCTTGGCCACGAGGCTGGGCAGGGCCGCGAGCGTGGCGGGCGTGAAGAGCGCGGTGCCGGCGCCGGCGAGCAGTGCCAGCGCCACCGTCGGCACGAAGCCGTCCACGAGCACGATGCCCACGAACGCCACGGCGCGGATCAGGTCGGCCACCACGGCGCAGCTGCGGCGCGACCAGCGGTCGGCCACGGCGCCGAACAGCGGGCCGAGAAGCATCGGTGCCACCAGGTCCGCGACCAGCACGATGCTGATCGCCCATGGCGACTCGAAGCGGTCGTACGCCACCAGCAGCAGCGCCACGTAGCCCGCGCCCGTGCCCCAGGCCGACTGGGTCAGCACGGCGAAGAAGATCCGGGCGCGTCGTTCCGCCCGCAACAGGTCGATCGTGCGTCTCATAGCTCCACCCTGCCCCACAAAAAGAGGGACCGCGCCGAAGCGCGGTCCCCAAGTAAAACCGCTCTACCGCTTCAGGGGCATTGGAGGATTCCTTCCTGTCCCGGGACGGACCCGGCAAGCTTTGCCGGGCTCTGCATAGGTACACCTACCTGGGCTTGTGCAAAGCCCGAATGCAATATCGCAGAAGTCCCGGTCCTTGTCACCTTGCGTGCAACAAGTTGTGCAAATGCAGGAAGGATGCCTGTTCGGTCGCCGATTCCAGAGCGGTTGGCAAGCGTCGCCGGCGAGTCCCCGCAGGGATTCGTTTGGCTCCCTCGAAGCGGCCGAAAAGCGGGCTGCTACTGGAGTACTGCGGTGGGCTGCGGGAGCTCGTCGCCGCAGCCGTGCGGGCTCGCGTCGTCCCGCTCGCCGGCCCGGATCTCGTCCGCGCTGACGTTCATCGGGTGGTGGCACGCGGCCAGGTGCCCGCTGGGATAGCGGGTGAGCGGCGGCTCCACCTGGCTGCAGATGTCCGTGGCCCGCGGGCAGCGCGGATGGAAGACACATCCGGACGGCGGGTTGATCGGGTTGGGCGGCTCTCCGGAGACGACCACTCGCTCCCGCCGGCGGTTCTCACGCGGGTCAGGGATCGGGATGGCCGCGAGCAGGGCGCCCGTGTACGGGTGGATCGGCTTGGTGTAGAGCTCCTCCGCCGGCGAGATCTCCATGAGCTTGCCGAGGTACATCACCGCGATGCGGTCCGACACGTGGCGCACCACCGACAGGTCATGAGCCACGAAGAGGTACGTCAGGCCGAAGTCGTCCTGGAGGTCGTCGAGCAGGTTGATGATCTGCGCCTGCACCGACACGTCGAGCGCCGACACGGGCTCGTCGAGCACGATCAGCCGCGGCTCGAGCGCCAGCGCGCGCGCCACTCCGATGCGCTGGCGCTGCCCGCCCGAGAACTCATGGGGGTAGCGGTGCAGATGCTCGGGGTGCAGGCCCACCCGGCGTAGCAGCTCCCGCACCCGGTCCTCGATCCCGTCGCGCGAAGCTCCGTGGAGCCGGAGCGGCATGCCGATGATCTGGCTGACCCGCTTGCGCGGGTTCAGGGAGGCGAACGGATCCTGGAAGACCATCTGCATCTCCTTGCGGAGCGTCTCCAGCCGCTTCTGGCGGACATGTGTCACGTCCTGGCCGCGGAAACGGATGCAGCCGTCGGTGGGCTCGAGCAGCCGCATGAGCGCGCGCGAGAGGGTGGTCTTGCCGCAGCCCGACTCGCCCACGAGCCCGAGCGTCTCCCCCTCGGCGAGGTCGAAGGTCACGTCGTCCACCGCATGGACGCTGCCCACCTGGCGGTTGATCAGGATGCCATCGCGGATCGGGAAGTGCAGCTTCAGGTGCTCGACCTGGAGAAGCGCGCCGTTCGTGCTCGCCGGAGCGTCGCTCATACCGCCACGTCCTCCTTGGTGGGCAGACCGATCTCTCCGGGACGGACCTCGCGCAGCTGGCGCTTCTGCTCGACCGTGAGCCAGCAGCGGTCACGGTGAGCCGACCCGTCGCCCACGCGGGCCTCGAGCGGCGGTACCTGCGGGCACTGGCCGAACTCATGCGGGCAGCGCGGGCGGAAGTGACAGCCCTCTGGGCGATCGGCCAACGAGGGAGGCAGCCCGGCGATCGCGGGAAGTCGCTCCGGGCGCGGCCGGTCGACCCGCGTGATCGAGCCGAGCAGGCCCCACGTGTAGGGGTGCTGCGGGTCGTAGAAGAGGTCGTCGAGGGTGCCCTCTTCGACGATCCGGCCGGCGTACATCACCGCGATCCGATCGGCGATGTCGGCCACCACGCCGAGGTCGTGCGTCACGAGGATCACCGCGGCGTTGGTCTCCTCGCGCAGTTGGCGGATGCGCTCGAGGATCTGCGCCTGGATGGTCACGTCGAGCGCGGTGGTGGGCTCGTCGGCGATCAGGACGCTCGGGTCGCAGGAGAGCGCCATGGCGATCATCACCCGCTGGCGCATCCCGCCGGAGAACTCGAACGGGTAGGAGTCGATCCGCTCCCTCGCGCGGGGGATGCCCACTCGCTCGAGCAGCTCGACCACGCGCTCGCGCGCCTGGGCGTCGGGCAGCGCCTCGTGAGCCTGGATCTGCTCCACGATCTGGTCCCCGACCTTCTGGACCGGATTCAGCGAGCTCATCGGATCCTGGAAGATCATCGCGATCTCGGCGCCGCGAATGGACCGGAGACGTTGCTCGTCGGCACCGATGAGCTCATCGCCCTTGTAGTGCGCGGTGCCGCTGAACCGTGCGTTCGGGGAGCGTGTGAGACCCATCAGCGTCATCGCCGTTACCGACTTCCCCGAGCCGGACTCGCCCACCACCGCGAGCACCTCGCCCGCGGCAAGATCGAACGACACGCCGTCCACGGCCTGGACCACGCCCTCGTCGGTGGAGAACGAGACCTCGAGGTCGCGGACGCTCAGGAGCGGCTCGGCCATCAGGTCAGCCGGATGCGCGGGTCGAGGGCCGCATAAAGGATGTCCACGACCGTGTTGAGCAGGACGATGAAGAACGAGCCGAACAGGGTGATGGCGAGCACCGGCGGCACGTCCAGCTGCCCGATCGACTCGGCCGCGTACTGCCCCACGCCCTGGATGTCGAACACCGTCTCGGTGAGGATCGTGCCGCCGCCGAGCACCGCGCCGAAGTCGAGGCCCCAGAGCGTCACGATCGGGATCAGCGAGTTGCGCAGGACGTGCTTGTAGAGCACCCGGCGCTCGGAGAGGCCCTTGGCGCGGGCCGTGCGCACGTAGTCCTCGTTGATGGTGTCGAGGATGTTCGAGCGCAGCACGCGCGAGTACACGCCGATGAACAGGATCGACAGGGCTGTCCACGGCAGGATCAGGTGGTAGAACCACTGCCAGGGGTCGTCGGTGAACGGCACGTAGCCGCCGTTGGGGAAGATCCCCCATTTGAAGCCCAGGTAGTAGTTCATCAGCGCCCCGACCCAGAAGACGGGCATCGAGATCCCCACGAGCGCGAGGATCGTCAGGGAGCGGTCTGCGAACTTGCCGGCCTTCACCGCGGTGAAGACCCCGAGCGCAGTGGCCACGGCCATCCACAGGATCGCCGCCCCGATCGCGAGGGCGAAGGTGCGCGGAGCGCGCTTGATCAGCTCGTCCACCACGTCGATCTGCGTGGTGTAGGAGAAGAGGTCGCCCGTGAAGGTCTTCTCCATCGTCTTGACGTACTGGACGTAGATCGGATCGTTGAAGCCCCACTCGGCGCGGATGATCTTGAGCTGGCCGGGGTCGGGCTGGCGCCCGGCCATCCGGAGCGCGGGGTCGCCGCCGGGAATCACGTTGAAAATCAGGAAGGTCAGCGCGGAGACGGCGAACAGCACGAGGACCATCTGAGCCAGCCGCTGGACTATGAAGCGGGCCACCTCAGTGCTCCAGGTGGATCTTGGCGCGGGGGTCGAATGCGTCGCGCACGCCGTCGCCGAACACGTTCAGCGCGAGCACGGTGATCACGAGCATCACGCCCGGGACGATCGCGAGATGCGGCCCGGACAGGATGTGCTTGACGCCGTCGCCGATCATCGTGCCCCAGGACGGCTCCGGCGGCTGCACGCCCACTCCGAGGAAGCCCAGCGCCGCCTCGAGCAGGATCGCGTTGGCCACCATCAGCGGGAAGAACACGATCACGGTGGAGGACAGGTTGGGGAGGATCTCAGAGCCCATGATCCGCAGCGAACCGGCCCCCTGGGCTCGCGCGGCCTCCACGAACTCCTTCTCGCGCAGGGACAGCACCTGGCCGCGGATCGGGCGCGCCATGTACGGCACGTAGACCACGGCAATGATCAGGATGGGTATCAGCTTGGACTTGCCGCTCACCGAGATCGGACCGATGCTGAATCCCGAAAGCGTGAGCGCGGTGCCGAGAGCGACGCCGAGGAGGATCACCGGGAAGGCCCAGATCACGTCCATGGTGCGTGAGATCACCGTGTCGGTGAAGCCCCGGAAGAATCCGGAGAGGAGTCCGAAGATGATCGACAGCACCGTGGTGATGAGCGCCGCCACGACGCCGATCAGCAGCGAGTTGCGACCCCCGTAAAGCAGCCGCACGGCCGTATCGCGCCCGTTGGTGTCCGCGCCCAGGAAGAACTCGCCCTGCCACGTGGGACCGATCGGCACGCCGTCGAGCGACACAACGTCGGTCTTCTTCCCGTCGATGACGATCTGGTCTGAAAGGTGGTTCTTGAGCGGCGTCGTGTGGGCCACGTGCTCGGCGTACAGCGGCGCGGCCAGGCATATGAGCACGAGCAGCACGAACAGCCACCCGGACGCCACGGCCACGCGGTTGCGCCGCAGGCGCCGGAGCGCGAGTCGCCACGGTCCGAGCCCGGCCGTGTCGCTGCGCCGAGACTCCGCTTCGAGCCCCGCCGGGCCCTCCATCGCAAACTCGGTGGCCGGCTCGATGGCCATGGTCATCTCAGGCTAACGCGCGCGGGCGGCCTCGTGGGGCCGCCCGCGTGCGATGTCGCCTACTTCTTGCAGAACAGGAGCCAGTCGTTCTTGTACACGGGGTGCTCGCCGCCGCAGTTCTCGGCGTCCATGCGCTCCGAGAAGAAGGAGCTCGACTCCTCGCTTCCGTAGACGGCCACGTAGGCCTTCTCGTTCACGATGTAGTTGTCGAGCTCGGCCCACTCGTCGGCGGCCTCCTCGGGTGACTGACCGCGCAGCTCGTCGAGCTTCTTGTCGAGCACCGGGTCGCTGACGAAGCCCTGGTTGAACGTGACTTCGGACTGGAGCGCCCGCGTGCTGAGCAGCGACTCGATGAAGTCGCCCGGGTGCGGGTAGTCCTGGAACCAGTCGGTGAAGCCGGTCTGGGCGTTGGTCCGCTTGAGGCCGATCTGCTCGAAGTAGACCTGCTGGTCGAGCGTCTTGATGTCGGCGTCGAAGCCGATCTCGTTCAGCATGTCGCGGAAGTAGTCCGCGATCGCCGGGCGCGGGTCCTTGTTGTTGACCCAGTAGGTGACCTTCTCACCCTCGTAGCCCGACTTCTTCACGAGCTCCTTGGCCTTCTCGATGTCCGGCTCGCCGGCCGGATCGCCGTAGGCGCAGTCGGCCTCCTTGTAGCCGACGACTCCGGGCGGGATGAAGTTGCAGCCCGGCGTCAGCCGGCCGCCGAACACGCGGACGAGAGCGTTGCTGTCGATCGCGTAGTTCACGGCCTGACGCGCTTCCAGCTTGTCGAACGGCGGGAGCGTGACGTTCATGAAGTTGTAGTAGACGTTCGGCGGGTTCGCCGTCTCGGAGTAGCGGTCGGCGTACTTCTGCCGCACCTCCGGCAACTGGTCGCCCGTCGGGTCCTCGGTCATGAAGTCGAGCTTGCCGGTGATCACGTCCTGCGTCATCTTCGTGACGCTGTCGGTGACGTGGCCGGTGATCTTGTCGAAGTTGCCCTTCGGGATCCCGGGGATGTCCGTCCAGTTGGGATTCCGCGTGAGCTCGTACAGCCGGTTGAAGTCCTTCACGTCGAGGATGTACGGGCCGACGCCGGGGGGCGGCTGCTTGAGGCTCTTGCCGGGCGACTTGGCCGCCGGGGTGGGAGCCGCGTACGGCTCGGCGAGCGCGAACAGGATCTTGGTGTCCGGCTCGGTGAGCGTGATCTTGATCGTGCCGGCCGCGTCGTCCGTCTCGATACCCGAGATGTCGCCCTTTACGTCGGGCTTCTTCTGGAACTCCTCGGTGCCCTCGATGATCGGGCTGTAGAAGAACGACCAGCCGCTGCCCAGAGCGAGCAGGCGCTTGATCGTGTTCTCGAAGTCGCTGGCCTTGACGGCGCTGCCGTCGCTGTACTTGAGGCCCTCGCGCAGGGTGAACTCGTAGGTCTTGCCGCCGTTGGTGGGCTCGGGCACCTCGGTGGCCAGGCCGGGGATGATCTCGGAACCGGCCTCGCCCTCCTTGTGCGCGTAGCTCAGGAGCGGCACATAGGCAAGCTGGAAGGGCTGGACTGCCTGGGTGGTCTGGAACATCACCGGATCGGCGTTGTCGAGACCGGTCGTCCCGATCGAGATCTCGCCGCCCGTCTCACCGCCGCCACCGCTACTGCCGGAGTCGGAGTCGTCGTCGTCACCGCAGGCGGCCATCACGAACATGGCCATCACCGCAAGTATCAGCGCGAGTACGCGCCCAGCGCCCAGCTTCCCCATCTAATAACCCTCCAAGGTCAGGTGATCCGGTCTAGCTTCCCCGTCGCCCCGGCAATCTACTCCCACTATTTGGGGTACGCCGGATCTGAACAAAGGCCTAACACGGGAAAAGTTCGGGTGTTATGCCCGCATTCCTCTTAGCGCAGGCACAGGTCCGTGAGGTCCACCCCGTACACGGGATGGAACCGTGAGCAGTTGGCCGCGTCGATGCGATCGGACAGGAACAGCGTCCTCAGCGAGTTCGCGTAGGGCACGATCACGGCGCTCTTGACCAGGCCGGCGTCCACCTGCTCGGCCAATCGCGCGCGTTCGTCGGCGTCGTTGATGGTGGCCAGGTCGTCGGCCGCGAGCCGGGTCTTCGCGTCCACCACCAGGGGCACCCTGGCGGCGAGCGGCACGAGGAAGCGCGCCGAGTCCGGCACCGGCGCGCGCGCCGTCAGCAGGCGCACGTCGGCGCCGGCTCGAGCTTCCCGCGAGGCCAGCAACCCGATCTTCCTGAGCGTGGACACGTACAGCCGCGCCACTCGCGCCGCGCCGTGCGGAGCCCACACGGCCACCGGCCGGCCCACCTCGCCCGATTCCTCCACGAGCTCGCGCGCCCGGACGAGGTCGGGGTGCTCGGACGGGTCCCCCCATGGACACGAGTCGGTCTCCCGGTAGCCGGGCAGCAGGGGCGGCAGCACATTGCACGTGGTGCGCACGAGCCCCCCGAGGCGGCGCGCCGCCTCCGGCCTGTCTAGGGCGCGAGCGAGCGCCTCGCGCAGCTTGGGCTTGCCGAACGCGCTGCCGCGGCTGCGCAGCTCGAGGTACAGCGCGTCGAGGTCGGGGTGCTCGGAGTAGCGCTCGCGCAGCTCGGACCTGAGCCCGGGCAGACGGTCGGCGGGCGGCGGGGAGATCATCACGTCGAGCCTGCCGGCGGCCACGGCGTCGGTCTGCGCGGCCGGGCTCCCTCCCGCGGTCACCACCACCCGGTCGAGCCGGCCGCCCGGAACGCTCGGGAGGCTGAAGTCGCGATTGCGGACGAGCACGAAGCGGCGCCCGGGTCGCGCCGACTCGATCCGATACGGCCCTATGCCCGCGAGCGGGCGGGTGCGGGACGCCCGCATCGGGGTGCTCGCCGGCACCACCCCCGCCTGCACCGCGGCGAGCGCGTGCGGGAACGACGGGTCGGGGCGCTGCAGCACGAGGCGCACAAGGCGTCTCCCGTTGTCGCTCGACGTATGTATGACCTCCGCGAACAGGCGCCTACCCACCGGTCCGACCTCCCGCGCACGCAGGATCGAGTGCTCCACGTCGCTCGCCCGGACCTGGCGTCCGTTGGTGAAGTGCAGCCCGTTCCGCACTCGCAGCGTGTAGGTCCGCCCGTCGCCCGATGCGCTCGGCACGCGCTCGGCCACGCCCGGCACCACCTCCGTGCCGTCCCGGCCCTCGGAGCGGCGGTAGGTGAGCGGCGGCGTGTACACGGCCCACAGGGGCTCGGCGCTGTTCGGCCCCACGAGCGCCGGATCGAGCACCACCGGCGGCCGGCCGAGGGCCATCGACACGCTGCCCCCCTCGAGCGCGCTCCCCTGGCTGTCGTCGTCCCCGGGGCACCCGCCGAGGGCCAGTGCCAGCAGGATGGGGCTCGCGGCGCGAGCGGTACGCCGGAGCCCAGCCCTCAGGTGAGCTCCTCGCGCATCTCGGCGAGCGACTTGCGGATCAGGCGCGAGACGTGCATCTGCGACAGGCCCACCGCCTGCGCGATCTGGGTCTGCGGGAGCCCCTCCTCGAACCTCATGCGGAGGATCTCGCGCTCCCGGTCGGGCAGGCGATCGAGCGCCGGCTCGAGCGCCACGCGGTCGTCCGAGCGCTCGAACCCCGGGTCCTCCTCGCCGATGGTCTCCAGCGGGTCCAGCTCCTCCTCGCCGCTGGGGCCGGTGGACAGCGAGACCGTCGAGTAGGCAGACCCCACTTCCATCGCCTCGAGCACCTCCTCCGGCGTGGTCTTCAGCTCCTCCGCGATCTCCGCGATGCTGGGCGAGCGCGCGAGCCTGCCGGTGAGGCGCTCGATCGCGCCGGACATCGACGCGTTGAGCTCCTGGAGCGCACGCGGCACGCGGATGGCCCAGCCCTTGTCGCGGAAATGGCGCTTGATCTCGCCCACCACGTTCGGGGTGGCGTACGTGGCCAGCGAAACGTCGCGCGAAAGCTCGAAGCGGTCGATCGCCTTGATCAGCCCGATCGCGCCCACCTGCTCTATGTCCTCCAGCGACTCGCCTCGGCCTGAGTAGCGGCGCGCCAGCGAGCGCACGAGCGGGAGGTGGCGCTGGATCAGCTCCTCGCGCGCCGAGGTGTCGCCCTGGTCGTGGTAGCGCTTGAGCAGCTCGCGATCCTCGTGGCGGGCACGCGCCGGCGAGGAGGAGCGATGCGGGGCGGCGCTCACGTGTAGGCCTTCCGCTTCTCGAGGCGCACCATCACGCCGTCGCCGTCCACTTCCTCCACGCCGAATGAGTCCACGACTGTCTTGAGGATCCGGTCGAGAGTGAGCCCCGGCCGCGAGTCCCCGTCACGAAGCGCGTGGGTGATGGCCTGCTCGTCCAGCGGGCCGACGCGGGTCCTGATCGCCTCCTGGCCCACCTCGAAGCTCAGGTGGATCGTGTCGCGCGCGCCGGCCTCGGCCAGCAGGCGCTCCACCGCGAGCTGGAGGTCGTCGATCTCCTCGAACGCGAAGTCCACCCGCTCGGCGATGCCGCCGATGATCAGCCGGATGACCGGCTGGAAGTCGGGCGACAGCGGAGCGTCGAGGTCGATCAGCTCCTTCTCCGGCGTCACAGTGCCTCCACGATCGTCCCGTGCCCCGTCACCCGGTCACCCGCGAGAAGACACGCGAGCTGGCCGGGCGCGACCGCCTGGGCCGGACGTGCCAGCTCGAGCTCGCACGTGCCGTCCTCCGCCTCGGTCACCCGACAGGGGATCTCGGCCGAGCCGTAGCGGAGGCGGGCCGCCTCCACCCCGGTCGCGCCACGATGCAGCAGCGCACGCTCGAGCCTCACGCGGCTCACCGCCAGCGCCTCGCGCGGCCCGACCGTGACGGTGGCGGTGCGGGCATCCTTGGCGAGCACGTACAGCGGCTCGGGGCCGGCCACGCCGATGCCGCGCCGCTGGCCGACGGTGAATCCGTGCTGGCCGTCGTGCCGGCCGAGCTCATGCCCGTCGGCGTCCACGATCGGCCCGGGGCGCCGCAGCCCGGCCGGCCCGTGACGGCGCAGGAACCCCTTGCTGCCGAGGCCTGCCGCGAAGCACAGGTCCTGGCTCTCGCGCCGGTCGGCCACGGAGAGCCCGGCAGCGCGCGCGAGCGCCCGCACCGCGTCCTTTGTCAGCCCGCCGAGGGGGAACGAGAGTCGGTCGAGCTCCGCCGGCTCGAGCCTGGCAAGCATGTAGCTCTGGTCCTTACGGGGGTCGGCTCCGGCGCGCAGGAGCGGGCCGTGCTCGTCGCGCGCTATGCGCGCGTAGTGCCCGGTTGCGAGCCGCGCCGCGCCGAGCGCGTCCGTCAGGGCGAGCATCGCGTCGAAGCGCACCTCGCCGTTGCAGCGCACACAGGGGTTGGGAGTGCGCCCGGCGGCGTACCCGTCCAGGAACTCGTCCACCACGGTCGACCGGAAGCGCTCGCGCAGGTCCAGCGTCACGTGAGGGATGCCCATGCCGTGGGCCAGCTCACGCGCGCCCAGGACCGCGCGCGGCGAGCAGCAGCTGCGCTCGGCGTCGGTGGCCGGGTCGGACCACAGCTCGAGCGTGACCGCCACCACGTCGTCACCGGCGTCGATCGCAAGCTGTGCCGCGGCGGCGCTGTCCACGCCTCCGCTCATCGCCACCAGCGTGCGGCGCGGGCTCGCGCCCAGGCGCGGAGCCCCATCGCGCGCGGCGGCCCCAAGTGCCCGGTGAAGCGCGTCCACCGCCAGCTCGGCGGCGTGGCGGCTGGCGGGCAGCAGCCCGCCCAGCTCGGCCTCCACGTCGCCGGCGCTCAGCCGGGCCGCGGCCAGAAAGGGCGTTCCCTCCACGAGCTCCACGACCGCGCTCCCGGCGGCGCGCGCGGCGGCGCAGCCGCTCGCGTCGAAGCCGGCCTCCACCACGTGCTCGCCCTCCACGCGGACCGCGATCCGCACGAGGTCGCCGCAGGCGGCGCCCCCGGCCGCGCCCGCATGCCGCCAGTCCGCCAGCGCCCCGCTGCCGCGCGGGGCGTCGAGATGATCCTGGAGGCTCACCGGGCAAGCCTGACAGATGGCGAATGGCGAGCAGCGGTGCTGAAAAAGTGGCCCCAGCCTGCCGCTGCCTTATCCGAGAGTTGGGCCTGCTGTCCTAGCAAACGCGGGTGTCCTCCGCGGCGGGCCACGGCCCTACCGCGAGTAGAACTCCCATCTCGGTGGTGTTCGGCTCAACATATACGGCAGGCTGGCGAACAGGCTCGGGCCGTGATCAACGCTACCAGCGATCCAGGCCGACGCGACCACCCGCAGCTCAGCGACCGGGGGCGTCCAGGCGCAGGCCGAGCTCCCGCAGCTGGCGCTCGTCCACCGGCGCCGGCGCACCCGTGAGCGGGTCCACGCCACTCGCCGCCTTCGGGAAGGCGATCACGTCGCGGATCGACTCGCGCCCCGCCAGGATCGCGGCGATGCGGTCGATACCGAAGGCGATGCCGCCGTGCGGCGGCGCCCCGTAGCGCAGCGCGTCGAGCAGGAAGCCGAAGCGCGCGGCCGCCTCCTCGGGGTCGATGCCGAGCGCGCTGAACACCTTCTGCTGCACCTCGGGCCGATTGATCCGGATCGATCCGCCACCGATCTCCATGCCGTCGAGCACCACGTCGTACGCACGGCTACCCCACGTGCCCGGGTCGGCGTCGAGGTCGCCGCTCGGCGAGGTGAACGGGTGGTGCATCGCGTCCCAGCGCTGCTCGCCCTCGTTCCAGTCGAACATCGGGAAGTCGGTCACCCAGAAGAGGTCGTGGCCGGTGGGCTCCACGTCCGACACCTCCACCCGCAGCGTGCCCAGCACGCGCGCGGCCACGGGAGCGCCGTCCGCCACGATCAGGATGGCCTCGCCCTCCCGCGCTCCCAGCGCCTCCGTCACCCGACGGATCTCGTCCTCGGTCAGAAACTTGGCGATCGGCGAGCGCCAGCCGTCCGGCTCGACCACGGCCCAGGCCAGGCCCTTGGCGCCCAGCGACTGCGCGCGCTCGGTGAGGGCGTCGAAGCGGCTGCGCGGCCACTCGCCCCCGGCCTTGATCGCCCGCACCACGCCGCCCGCCTCCACCGCACCCGAGAAGACCTTGAAGCCCGAGCCGCGCAGCACCTCGGTGAGGTCCACGATCTCGACGCCCAGCCGTCTGTCGGGACGGTCCGAGCCGTACCGGAGGAGAAGCTCGTCGTACCGCACGCGCTCGATCGGGAGCCGCACATCGATGCCGCCGAGCGCGAGCACCTCCTGGAGCAGACCGTCGATCAGCTGGTGAACGTCCTCCTCCTCGACGAAGCCCATCTCGAGGTCGAGCTGCGTGAACTCCGGCTGCCGGTCGGCACGGAAATCCTCGTCGCGGAAGCAGCGGGCGATCTGGTAGTAACGCTCGGTGCCGCCCATCACGAGCAGCTGCTTGAAGAGCTGTGGCGACTGCGGAAGCGCGTACCAATGGCCCGGGCTCAGCCGGCTCGGCACCAGGAAGTCGCGGGCTCCCTCGGGGGTCGAGCGCGTGAGGATCGGGGTCTCCACGTCCAGGAACCCGCGCTGGTTCAGGTGCTCGCGGATCGTTCGCACCACGTCGTGGCGCAGCGCCAGGTTGCGGCGCATCGCCTCCTTGCGCAGGTCGAGGTAGCGGTAGCGCAGGCGCAGCTCCTCGCTCACCGGCTCGTCCTCGTCGATCTGGAAGGGCGGCGTCTCCGCACCGGCCAGCAGATCCACGCGCGGCCACCGCCAGCTCGACCTCGCCCGTGGGCAGCGCCGGGTTGACCGCGCCCTCCTCGCGCGCCACCAGCTCGCCCTCGGCGGAGATCACGTGCTCGGAGCGCAGCGCCTCCGCGGCGGCATGCGCCTCGGGGGCCTCCTCCGGTCGGAAGACGAGCTGGAGCAGCCCGCTGCTGTCGCGAAGGTCGATGAAGATGAGCCCGCCGTGGTCGCGCCTGCGGTGGACCCAGCCGGCCACCCGCACGCGCTCGCCCACGCTCGGCTTACGGAGCTCACCGGCCCACGCGGTGCGGTAGGAGTTGGGGCGCAGCTCGGTCACGACTCGAGTGTGCTCTCCACCAGGGCCAGCGCCTCGTCCGGCCCCGCCGCCGGAGTCTGCAGGCCGGTGCCCATGTCCTTGACCTCGATCTGCCCGCCCACGATCACCGTGGCCCTGGCGCCGATCCGGTCGGCCTGCTTGAGCTGGCCCTTGAGGGAGCGTCCGGCCTGCTCGATCTGCACGGTCAAGCCGCGCTCGCGCAGCCGGCGAGCGAGGGCGAACGCGGACCGGGCGGCGTCCGGTTCCGACACCGCCACGAACACCCCGCCGGCGCCGGGCTCGTCGGCATCCTCGGTGGCCAGCAGGATCCGCTCGACCCCGGCGGCGAAGCCCACGCCCGGAGTGTCCGGCCCGCCCAGCCGCTCCACCAAGCGGTCGTAGCGCCCCCCGCCGCCGAGGGCGTTCTGTGCCCCGAGCGCCCCGGACTCGACCTCGAACACCGTGCGGGTGTAGTAGTCGAGGCCGCGAACGAGCGTGGTGTCCACCTCGTAGGAGAGCCCGGCGTCGTCCAGCAGGGCGCGCACGGCGGCGAAGTGCTCGGCGTCGTCGGCCCCCAGCCGGTCCAGGAGCCGCGGAGCGCCCTCCATCACCGCGCGGGTACCGGCGTGGTCCGCGTCGAACGCCCGCAGCGGATTGCTGTCGAGCCGGTCGCGCACGTCCTCGGAGAGGTCGGACTCGTGTTCGCGCAGGTAGCCGCCCAGCTCCGCCAGGTATGCCTCGCGGGTCTCCGGCGTGCCGAGGCTCGACACGCGCACGCGGAGATCCTTGGCGCCCACTGCCTCCAGGAGCTCCACGAGCAGGAGCACGATCTCGGCGTCGAGGGACGGGTCGTCGGAGCCGAGCGCCTCGGCGCCGAGCTGGGTGAACTGGCGATAGCGGCCGGCCTGCGGCGCCTCGTGGCGGAAGAAGGGCCCCCAGTAACGAAGCTTGACCGGCTGCGGCAGCTTGTGCATGCCGTGCTCCACGTACGCGCGGCAGACCCCGGCGGTGCCCTCGGGCCGGAGCGTCAGCGAGCGGCCCGCCTTGTCCTCGAAGCTGAACATCTCCTTGCGCACGATGTCGGTGGCCTCCCCCACCCCGCGCGCGAACACCTCGGTGTCCTCGAACACCGGGCTCTCGAACGGCTCGTAGCCCGCGCGGCCGAGCAGCTCGTCGTTGGTGTGGGCCAGCGCCACGCGGCGGCGGCCGTCCGCGGGCAGGACGTCGAACGTCCCCCGCGGGGCCTGAAGCTTGGCGGCCATGGCTACCTGGCCAGCTCGGCGAGGAAGGGATTGGACGTGCGCTCGGCGCCCAGGGACGTCGTGCCCATATGACCCGGGTAGACGGCGGTCTCGGCCGGAAGCGAGTCCACGAGGAGGCGAATCGACTCCAGGAGAGTTCCCCAGTCGCCGCCCGGAAGATCGGTGCGGCCCACCGAGCCCTGGAAGAGCACGTCGCCGGAGAACAGCGCCGCCTCGTCAGGGATCGAGAAGGTCACGTGTCCGGGGCTGTGGCCCGGGGTGAAGAGCACGTCGATCTCGAAGCCCGCGAGCTCGAGCCGCTCTCCGCCCTCGAGCTCGTGCTCCGCCTCGTAGGACTCGAACGGGCCGAAGTCCGGCCAGGGCACGTAGGTGTTGATGTCGGCCAGCACGAAGCTCTCCAGCTTCGGCACCCACACCTCGGCGCCGGTGGCCTTGGCCACGGGCGCCACCGCCCCGACGTGATCGAAGTGCGTGTGCGTGAGGAGGATCCCGTCGAGCGTCACCCCGAGCCCGTCGATCGCCGCGAGCAGCTTGTCGGCCTCGTCCCCCGGGTCCACGATCAGCGCGCGATCCGACCCGTCGCGCCGGAAGATGTATGAGTTCTCGGCCACTGGGCCGACGGTGAACATGCGCACGTCCATCGGGACGAGCCTACTTTCCCGCGGCAGCCTGCCGCCGCTGGCGGAAGCGGTAGATCGCCGTGTCGGTGGCGTACCCGAGCGGGATGTAGATCACGAGCATGAAGGCCGCCAGCAGGGCGCCCTGCGCCGGGCTCCGGCCGAACGCCAGCACCACGAGCGTGCCGAACACGGCGGCGGCGATCGCGGCCCGGTTGAGAGCGCCGCGCCAGGTCGGCGGCTGCGACATCCGCTCGATGCGCCGCTGACGCGCGATCTGCTTGCCGTCCTCGCGCGTACGCGGACGCCCTGTGCGGCCGGCGCGCTCGATGGTGCCGGCAGGCGTGCCGCGATGCTTGCGCGTGCGCTTTCGCTTCGTCTGGGCCATGGCGGCGACGTTACAGGACTGCGGCCGGGTCACTCGACCGCGTGCAGTGCCTCCTCGATCACGTGGCGCTCCGGGGAGAAGCCGCGCAGCGGCACGTCGTCGGGGAAGCCCTCGAGCGCCGCGCGCGGAGCCAGGCCCACCAGCTCGGCCTCGGCCACCTCGGCCTGCTCGCGCACGCGTGCGACGATCTCGGCCAGCGGGGCCGCACGGTGGTCGTGCACGTTCGTGGACACCTGGGCACGGCCGCGCTCGGGAAGGAACAGGCCGAGCGCGCGGACCCCGGGAGGGCCGCCCCCCGACTCCCGCAGCGTCGCGGCGATGCGCTTGGCCACCTCCACGTCATCGGTCACCAGGTCCACGTTGAAGGCGATCAACGGCGGCCTGGCCGTGACCAGCACCGCGCCGGCGCGTCGGATGCGGCGCGGCCGGCCCGTAGTCCGGCACGAGCTCGCCCGGCCGCCATGCGATCGGCCAGCTCCGCAGGGCCGCCGCGCCGGAGCTCGGCCCGCTCGACGTGCTCGGGGCGCGTGGCCAGCCGGCCGTACAGGAACACCGGCAGCTCGAGCTCCTCGCCGATCAGCGCGGCCGCGGTGAGCGCCTCCGCGCAGGCGGCGCCGCGCATGCCGTCGTCGAGGTAGACCAGCGGCACCACGTCCAGGGCGCCCACGTACGGGTGCAGGCCTTCGTGGGTCCTCAGGTCGATGCCCTCCAGGGCCGCGCTCGCGGCCCCGAGCAGCGCGGGCGCAAGCTCGCCCTGACGACCGCAGATCGTGAACACCGAGCGGTTGTGGTCCGGATCCACGTGAAGGTCGAGAAATCGCGCCGGGGCCAGCCGCCGCTCGATCCCCTCGAGCACATCGTGGTCGCGGCCCTCGCTGACGTTCGGCACCGAGAGCAGCAGGGGTGTCGTGTCGCCCTCGGCCACACGCGCAGTATCGCCGCTACTTCAGGCAGAAGCCCGAGTAGTCGTTCCCGAAGACAGGATGGAAGGTCGCGCAGTTCTCGAAGTCCATCCGCTCCGACATGAACGTCGTGCGCTTGGGGTTGCCGTACACGGCCACGTAGGCGCGGTCCACCACGCGCCGGTCGAGCGCGGCCCACTCGTCCTTGACCGCCTGCAGGTCCGGCTCGCGGCTGAGCCGCTCGAGGCCGGCGTCGATCACGGGATCGCGCACTTCCCCGACGTTGAAGTTGTTGGTCGCCGTGATCGCATGGCTGTCGAACTGGCGCATGAACGTGAACGGGTGCGGGAAGTCGCCGGCCCAGCTCATGAACCCGGCCTGGGGGTGGGTCCGGAGGTTGCCCACCGTCTGCGCGTAGACGGCGAAGTCCAGGAGGCTGACCGTGGGATCGAGTCCGATCTCGTCCAGCACATCCGCCAGATAGCTCATCGCCGGGGGCCCGGGATCCTGCTGCGGGACCCCAGAGCTTCACCGGCGCCCCCGTGGCGCCCGCCTCCCGGACCAGTCGCCTGGCCCGGGCGACGTCCGTGCTCTTCCCGGGTTGCCCGTAGGGGCACGGCTCCAGCTTCTCGTAGCCGGGCATGCCGGGCGGCAGGAAGTTGCACGTGGGCTCCATCAGGCCGCCGTGCACGCGCGCCAGCGCGTCCTCGCTGATGGCCAGGTTTACCGCACGGCGGACTCCCAGCTTGTCGAAGGGCGGCGCATTCGTGTTCAGGAAGAAGTAGCTCGTGCCCTCGCTCGGCACCTCGCGGTAGCGGTCGGGATGCGATCGCACCTCACGCAGCATGTCCGGCGGGGGCGGGTCCAGCATGTAGTCGAGCTTGCCGCGCAGCACGTCCTGCGCCGCACGCGGCGGAGCCACGACCTTCATGGTGACCCTGTCCACCTTGGCCGCGGGAATGCCCGGGAGCTCGAAGTCCTCCACGCGCTCGAGAACGAACCCGCCGCCTCCGGAGGACCGGGCGATGCGGAACGCCCCGACGCCAGGCGGAGGCTTCTTCGTGAGGTTGCGGAAGGGCGTGTTTCCCGGCACTACGCCGGTGTAGAGCGTGGCCAGCACGTTCGAGAACGTGCCATCCGGCGCCGTGAGCTCGATCGTTATCGACCTGTTGGCGTCGTCGGTCTCGATGCCGGCGATGTCCCCGTCCGGCTCTGGCTGCTTCGCGTACTCGGCGGCGCCCCGCACGCCGGCGAAGAAGCCGGTGGCCGCGGACCCGAGTGCCAGGAGGCGCTTGACGGTGTGCTCGAAGTCGGAGGCCTTCACCGCCTTGCCGTCCGAGTAGGTGAGCCCCTCTCTGAGGCGGAGGCGGTAGGTCATTCCGTCGGCCGAGATCTCCGGGAGCTTCTCGGCCAGCCCCGGGATCAGCTCCGTGCCCCTCTGCCCCTCGGCGTGCCTGTAGGTGAGCAGCGGGGTGTAGACGAGCCACATCGCCTCCCACCCGTTGACCGTGTTGCTCAGGGCGGGGTCGAGCGCGTCCGGCTGGGCCGACTCCGAGATGGTGATGGAGCCGCCCGTGTCGGCATCGTCACCGCACGCGGCCAGCATCGACGCGAGCGCCAGGGGCACCGCGCAGGCCAGTGTGGCCACAGTTCGTCGACGACTTGGCGAGTCCAAGCGGCGCCACTCTTACGCGTGGCGCAGGCCCGAGTCAAGGTCCAGCGGAGTTGATCGGTCCGCTTGACTTGAGCGGTGCCGGGCGGGTAGAAGGTCACGCCATGCGCCCGCGCCTCTTGTTGGTTCTCCTGACCTCGCTCGTGGGCGGGTTGGTCGTGCCGCAGCAGGCCGCAGCGCTCACGTGTGCGATCTCGCCGGACGGCGGCGAGCGGAAGTTCATGGAGTCGACCGCCGCCATCGTCGGCGAACTGCTCGAAGTCGAGCCGATCGGTCCCGAGCCACCCGGAGGCATCGGGTACCTCAGCGGTCAGTCCGTCCGCTTCCATTTCCGGGTGCTGGAGGTGCACAAGGGCCGCCGGTTGCTGGTTCCCGGCCAGGAGGTGAGCCCGGTCGGGATCCACTACGGAGCGTTCGGCACTCCCCCGCAACCTCTGCCAGGGCCCTTCGCCGTGATGCTGAACCGACGAGGCTCGGACGACTGGGCAACCGGCTTCATGGGTCTGTGCGAGCCAGGGCTCACGATCGAGCGCCTCCGCGAGCTGGGCGCCTTGTATCCGGAGCGCGATCGTTACCTGCCGGAGCCGCGACCACCGGTGTGCTTGTGTGGACCCGGTCGGCCCCCGTTCTCCTTGGCCGGCAGGACGGAATACCGGCTTCGTCACGCGCTCGCACGAGGGATCAAGCTCAGGGTGTCCTGCCGGGTGAGCTGCCGTTTCGTCGCCCGGCTCGAGCTCCGGGCAAGCACCGCCCGGAAGCTCATGCAGAGCAAGGCCGGGGCGGCGGTGACGGTCGCGAGGGCAGAGGCCAGCATCGACCGAGGCGGTCGCAGTTACGTTGTCGTCCGGTTCACCCGCCAGGCCAAACGGCGTCTCAAGCACGCCGGCTCGCTCAAGCTCAGACTGCGTACCCGGTTCGAAGGGGGCGGTCGCGCGCTCACGTCCCGCCGAACCGTCACGCTGAGCGTCTAGAAACCGGAAGCAAGGGCTATCCTCGCCCCTCGCGGCTCCGTAGCTCAGCGGTTAGAGCGCACGACTCATAATCGTGAGGTCCCTGGTTCGAATCCAGGCGGAGCTATCGGCTTGCGGGCGGCGCTGCGCCCGGGCTCACGGCCACCCCGAATGGGCCGCTGCCCGCCACGACCGTGGCTGGGCTCTTCGCCGTGAGCACCCCACCCGCGCCGATGTCGTACTGCGAGACGCTGTCGCCGCCGTTGTTCGCGACGTAGACGCTCGTTCCGTCGGGGCTTACGGCCAATCCCCGGGGCACGCTGCCGGTGGCGACTGTTGCCGGCGTCTTGGGGGACAGCACTCCGCCGGCGCCGACGTCGTACTGCGAGATCCTGTCGTCGCCGGAGTTGGTGACATAGACGCTCGCGCCGTCCGGGCTCACCGCCACCGCTTCGGAAATTGATCCGGTCGCCACCGTGGCCGGGTTCTTCGGCGACAGCGCCCCGCCCGCGCCGACGTTGTATTGCGAGATGTTCTCGCCGCTGGTGTTGGTGACGTAGACGGTCTGTCCGTCCGGGCTCGTGGCGACTCCCTGGGGGCTTGCACCAGCGGCAACCGAGGCGGGGCTCTTGGGGGTGAGTGCCCCGCCGGGGGCAACGTCGAACTGGGAGACACGGTCGGTGTCGAAGTTGGTCACGTAGACACTCGTGCCGTCCGCGCTCACCGCCAGCCCGATCGGCTGGCTACCGGCGGCCACCGTTGCGGGGGTCTTGGGCGTCAGCGTCCCGTCTGTCCCGACGTTGTATTGCGAAAGGGTGTTGTCCGCGGCGTTGGTCGCGTAGAGGCTTTGGCCGTCCGGGCTCACCGCAACCTGCTCGGGGGCATTGCCGGCGTCCACCGTGGCCGGACTCTTCGGGGACAGCGCCCCGCCCGGCCCGATGTCGTACTGCGAGATGTTGTCGCTGCCGATGTTGGCGACGTAGACGCTTTCGCCATCGGGGCTGACCGTCACTCCCAGCGGGACGTCGCCGGCACCCAGCGTGGCCGGGAGCAACGGCGCGAGCAGGCCGCCCTGCCCGATGGCGTACTGGGAGACGTTGCTGGAGCTGCCGGCGTTCGTGACGTAGGCGAATGGGGAGGCCTGGGTGTTCTCGAACCGGGTCCTGAAGGTCTGGTCGGGGCTACAGAACGGATCGCCCGGGTTCTCGCTGTCCTCGGCACAGACCGCGTAGTGGTAGGTCGTGGCGGGATCGAGCCCATCGACCGGCTCGGACACCGATTTCGACTCGTTGGCAACGAAGTCGATCGCCCGAGTGGGAGTCCTCTCCGTGCGAGCCGCAGTGGGGCCGTACTCGATGTACCAGCTGCCCGGCCCGCCCGTGGTCGAGAGCACCTTGCCGTTCAGCACCGCGCTGTCGGGCGTGACCTCTGTAGCGGGCTGGCGCACGCCGACCCCGCAGCTCGAGACGACGATGCTCAGCACGCAGACGGCGATGACGAGACGTTTCACAGCCGCACCCTAACGCTGCATCGATCCGGACCGCAACCGCGCACCGGCGGGCGCAAGAGCCCGCGCCTGAGCGCCGTCCATCCACATCTCCCATCGGCCCGAGGCGGACTCGCGCGCGCCATGGAAACGGTACGGGCGGCGGCCGCCGAACTCGGTGTTGCGCAGGTGCGACACACCGCCGAGCACTGACGCTATCCGGCGAGGGTGCCACCCCAGCACCTCCTCGATCTCCGGGAACGTCCGGGGCGTGTCGGGTGCCGCGGCCAGGGCGTCCAGCAGCGCCCGCATGAGGTCACTGCAGCGGTCGTAGAAGCGCTCGATCTCGGCGGCCTCCTCCATCGCGTTATGCGACGCGTGCTGCATCGAGCGCCTCCTCCCACGTGTTGAAGCTGCGGAAGCGGTGGACCTGCCCGTCGCGCATCTCGAGCACCCAGCCACCCGGCGCGTCCACGACGATCCCCTCCCGGCCCTCCCCCCACGTGTGGCCGAGCACGACCACCGTGTCGCCGAGGTCGCGGATCTCGCGGATCTCGATCCGGAAGTCCGACCAGGCCGTGTCCACGTCCTCGACGAACTGTTTGTACCCATCGCGCCCCCGGTAGACCGTTCCCTCGAGGCCGCCGACAAGGGCGGGATGCACCTCCACATCAGGATGCAGGAGCTCGACGAGGTCGGGCACGTCGCGACGCCGGTAGGCCTCGAACATCGAGCGCACGACTTCCACGTTCTCTGACGACATGGGCGCCCTGCGAGTATCCCGCAGCCCCAACCCGAAAGGACCCTCCATGGCATCCGATCGCATCGCGTTCCTCGGCGCCGGGGGCACCATGGGCCTGGCGATGGCCCGCAACCTGGCGCGCGCCGGCTTCGAGGTCATCGCCTGGAATCGCACCCGTGAGAAGGCGGAGCCGCTCGCGAGCGACGGCGTGACCGTCGTGGATACGCCCGCGGAGGCCGCCTCCGGAGCGCGGGTGGTGGTGACGATGCCGAGCGACACCGATGCGGTGCTCGCGTCGATGCGCGGCGACGACGGCGCGCTCGACGCGGCCCCCGACGATGCCGTCTGGGCGCAGATGAGCACCATCGGGCTGGCCGGCACCGAGGAGTGCGCTCAGCTGGCCGAGACCCGCGGCCTGACGTTCGTCGACGCCCCTGTGCTCGGCACGAAGCAGCCCGCGGAGCAGGGCAAGCTGGTGGTGCTCGCCTCCGGTCCCGATGAGGCTCACGAACTGCTCCAACCGCTGTTCGACGCCGTGGCGCAGCGCACGATGTGGCTCGGCGAGGCCGGCACCGGCACGCGCCTGAAGCTGGTCGTGAACACATGGATCCTGTCGGTGCTCGAGGGAACGGCCGAGACGATCGCGCTGGCCGAGGGCCTCGGCCTCGACCCCGCCCTGTTCCTCGAAGCTGTGGAGGGCGGCCCGCTCGACATCGGGTACCTGCGCACCAAGGGCACGGCGATGGTCGAGCGCAGCTTCGACCCTTCGTTCCGCCTCGCGCTCGCGGCCAAGGACGCCGCGCTTGTCGAGGAGGCCGCCGAGCGGCACGGGCTGGATCTTCCGCTCGTGGAGACCATCCGCCGCCGGCTCGAGCAGGGCGTGCCGGAGCACGGCGAGAAGGACATGAGCGCGACCTTCCTGACCAGCGCCCCGGACTGACCCGGGCGGCCCGGTGGGCCGTACCCTCGCCGTGGTCCCCAGATGAAGGTGCACCTGCTGCAGCGCGAGCAGCACGTCCCGGCTTCCACCGAGAAGGTGTTCGCGTTCTTCGCCGACGCCCGCAACCTCGAGGCGATCACCCCGCCCTGGCTCGGGTTCAGCGTGCTCACCCCCGGGCCGATCGAGATGCGCCCGGGTGCTCTCATCGAGTACCGCCTGGCGCTCCACCGCGTTCCGGTGCGCTGGCTCACCCGCATCGAGGAGTGGACGCCCGGCCGCAGCTTCGTGGACGCCCAGGTGCGCGGCCCCTACCGGCTGTGGCATCACACGCACACGTTCACGCCGGCCGACGGCGGCACCCTCGTGGGGGACCGGGTGCACTACGCGCTTCCGCTCGGCCCGCTGGGCGAGATCGCGCATGTGGCCCTGGTGCGGCGCGATCTCGAGCGCATCTTCGAGTTTCGCCAGGCGGCGATCAGACGACGCTTCACAAAGTAAAGTAAGGAGGCTAATGGCGACGTTCTGGCGCTTGCTCGGATTCCTGCGCCCCTATCGCGGTGGGGTCATCGCCTCCTTCGTGCTTGCCGCCGCCGCGATGGGCACCGGCGTGCTCGTGCCCTACCTGATCGGGCAGACCGTGAACGACATTCGCGGCGACGGCGCGAACCTGTGGCCGCTCGCGCTCGCCGTGGCGGGAGCGGGCGTGCTGCGCCTCGCGTTCAGCGTCACGCGGAGGCTGGTGGCCGGCCGCGTGTCGCTCGGCGTGGAGTACGACCTGCGCAACCGGATGTACCAGCACCTCCAGGCGCTCGAGCTCGCCTTCTTCGACGGTCAGCAGACGGGGCAGCTGATGTCGCGCGCGACAGTGGACCTGCAGGCGGTTCGCTTCTTCCTCGGCTACGGGCTGATCTTCATCATGCAGTCGCTCCTCACGATTGTGATCGCCGCCACCGTGATGTTCGCCGTGGATCCGGGCCTGGCCGCCGTATCGCTGGCGCCGATGCCGTTCGTGATCTGGATCGCATTCCGCTACGGGCGCCTCAACCGACCCGCCACCCAGGAGGTCCAGCAGCGCATCGCCGAGCTGACCGCCGAGGTGGAGGAGAACGTGGGCGGTGTCCGGGTGGTCAAGGCCTTCGCGCAAGAGGAACGCCAAGCGCTGCGCTTCGACGGGGCGGTGGCGCGCGTGTTCGACCAGTCGATGGTCTCCACGCGGTTGCGCGCCTTCTACGCGCCCCTGATCGGCTTCCTCCCCCAGCTGGGCCTGGCGGGGCTGTTGTTCGTGGGAGGCCACCAGGCGATCAACGGCTCGCTGGACGTCGGCGAGTTCGTGGCCTTCTACGGCTACGTGCTCATGCTCACCTCGCCGATGCGCATGCTCGGCATGGCGCTCGGCATGGCACAGCGCGCGGTGGCGTCCGGAGCGCGCGTGTTCGAGCTGCTGGATCGCCGGCCCACCCTCACCGCCCCGGCCGAGCCCACGCCGCTGCCGAGCGGCGGCGGACGGGTCGAGCTGCGCCACGTGACCTTCGGGTACGACGGCGCCGAGCCGATCCTGCGCGACGTGAGCCTCGAGGTGGAGCCTGGCCGAACGGTCGCGCTCGTGGGTCCCACCGGCTCCGGCAAGACCACCCTGGTGATGCTCGTGCCACGTCTCTACGACGCGAACGAGGGAGCCGTGCTCGTGGACGGCGTGGACGTGCGCGAGCTCGACCCGGCCGAGCTGCGCCGCGAGGTGGCGGTCGTATCCGACGACGCGTTCCTGTTCTCCGCGCCGCTGGCGGACAACATCGCCTATGCGCGACCCGACGCGACCGAGGCGGAGATCATGCGCGCCGCCGAGCGCGCCGGGCTCAGCGAGGTCGTGGCTGACCTCCCCGAGGGGCTCGAGACGCTCGTGGGCGAGCGCGGCCACACACTCTCCGGTGGGCAGCGCCAGCGGGTGGCGATCGCGCGTGCTCTTCTGGCCGAGCCGCGCATCCTGATCCTGGACGACGCGACCTCGAGCGTGGACGCCACCACCGAGAACCTCATCAAGAAGGCGCTCGCCGAGGTGATGAAGGGACGGACCACCTTCGTGATCGCGCACCGGCTCTCGACGATCGCGCTGGCCGATGACGTGGTCGTGCTCGAGGACGGCGAGATCGTGGCCCGCGGCACCCATGACGAGCTGCTCGAGGACTCGCCGCTCTACCGCGAGATCGCCGAGAAGGGCCTGCCCGGCCAGGTGTTCCTCACACGCGAGGATCCCGAGCGCGAGGTGGCCGGGCTGTGAGGCGCATGTGGAGCATCCTGCGCGGGGAGGAGCGCCGCTCGCGGAAGCTGCGGCACCTGTTCACGCTGCTGCGCCCGTATCGCACGCGGGTGATCCTCACGCTCGTGGCGCTGACGGTGGCCACCGCCGCCGCGCTCGTCCCGCCGTACCTGGCAGGCCAGGCCGTCGATGCGATCACCGACCGGGACACGAGCCACCTGACGATCCTGCTGATCGTGTTCGTAGGCGCAGCGCTGCTCAACTGGGGCGCCACGTACGTGCAGACCTTCCTGATCAACTGGGTCGGGCAGCGAGCCCTCCAGGACCTGCGGATCCAGATCTTCCGCCACCTTCAGCGGCTCTCGATCGGCTTCTACTCGCGGAACAAGGCCGGGGTGC
The DNA here is from genome assembly GCA_963811055.1 of uncultured Thermoleophilaceae bacterium. Classification (GTDB taxonomy): domain Bacteria; phylum Actinomycetota; class Thermoleophilia; order Solirubrobacterales; family Thermoleophilaceae; genus JACVRW01. The sequence goes on along the minus strand of CAWEPQ010000020.1, from coordinate 242,739 downwards.
TCATCTCGCGCCTCACGAACGACGTGCAGGCCCTAGACCAGCTCGTGACCGAGGGCATGCAGACGCTCTTCTCCTCCACGCTCACGCTCGTGGGCATCACGGTGATCCTGCTCCTGCTCGATCCGGCGCTGGCGATGGTGACCTTCCTCACCTTCCCGCTGCTGCTCATCGGGAGCGTGCTCTTCCGCCTGGCCTCCTCGGGCGCCTACCGGCTCACGCGTGAGCGGATCGCCCAGGTGACCGCCTACCTGCAGGAGACGCTGTCGGGCGTTCGCGTGGTGCGCGCCTTCGGGCAGGAGGGCCGCCACACCCGGCGCTTCGCGGAGCTGAACGACCAGCACCGCGAGGCCAACATGCGCACGGTCAACCTCAACGCCGCCTACTTCCCGGCGGTAGAGCTGCTGTCCACGGCGGCCACGGCGGTGATCCTGATCTACGGCGGGAACCGGGTGCTGGGCGGGCAGGCGTCGATCGGCGTGCTCGTGTCGTTCGTGTTCTACCTCCAAAGCTTCTTCGACCCGATCCAGTCGCTCTCCCAGCTCTACACCACCTACCAGGCGGGCATGGCCGCGCTCGACAAGATCTTCGAGCTGCTTGACGAGGAGCCCGACATCCGCGACCGGCCGGACGCCTTCGAGCTCCCGCGGCTGCGAGGCGAGATCGAGTTCGACGACGTGACCTTCTCCTACGGCGAGGGCGAGCCCGCGCTGTGCGAAGTGTCTTTGCACGTGCCGCCCGGGCAGACTGTGGCGCTGGTGGGCGCCACCGGGGCCGGCAAGTCCACCCTGGCCAAGCTCGTGGCGCGCTTCTACGACCCCGACCACGGCCGGGTGCTGGTGGACGGGCACGACATCCGAGGCGTCACGGAGCAGTCGCTGCGCTCGCAGCTCGGGATCGTGCCCCAGGAGAGCTTCCTCTTCTCGGGCACCATCCGCGACAACATCGCCTTCGGCCGCACCGGCGCCACCGACGAGGACGTGTACGCCGCGGCCGCCGCGGTGGGCGCCGACACCTTCATCGAGCGGCTTCCCGAGGGCTACGACACCGAGGTGGGCGAGCGCGGCGGCCACCTCTCCGCCGGCCAGCGCCAGCTGGTCGCGTTCGCGCGCGCGGCCGCCGCCGACCCGCGCGTGCTGATCCTCGACGAGGCCACCTCGAACGTGGACGTGCGCACCGAGTCGCAGATCGAGCACGGCCTTCGCCGCCTACTGGCGGGACGCACCGCTCTGGTGATCGCCCACCGCCTGTCCACGATCCGCGGCGCCGGGCGCATCGTGGTGCTCGGCGGCGGCCGCATCGTGGAGCAGGGCACCCACGACGAGCTGCTGGCGGCGGACGGCGCCTACGCGCGCCTCTACCGTGACTGGGCAGACCAAGCGGTCGCCTGACGTGCGATGGCCTGAAGTGCGCAAGCAGCCGGCTCGGCCGGATGCGCAGCGATGCCAAGGGCTATCCTGGTCAGCCCCTTGGGGGGTCGTCTAATGGCAAGACGCCAGCCTCTGGAGCTGGTTATCGGGGTTCGAGTCCCTGCCCCCCAGTCCTGACCAGCGCTGCGCACCCCGCCACGCCGGCTGCTGTCTTCGTGACGCTCCCGCGTGCGGCGCCTGGACTCGGGAGTGAGGTGCGGATTGCTCCCGCATAGCGGGAGTAATTGACCTATCACTCCGAATGGCCGGTCATCGGGAGTGTGGGCCGACTTATCGGGCTATATGACGGGAAAGTCGGCCCACACTCTGGCGCGTGGCCATCCAACGCGACGGGACACGCACGAAGGTGACAGCCGACGCACGCGGCCAAGCCGGTGCTTGCGCAAAACGCAGCCTACGCCGCCCGCGCGGCCGGCACGAGCCGCAGCCGCCGCGGCACGAACGGCACCACGGCGCGCCTGACGTACTCGGCGCCCGCGCGCACCAGCGCCTTGCGGATGAAGGCGGGCGGTAGCGGCGCGAAGCCGTACTCGTCCCGGATCCGGTCCGGCAGCAGGGCGATGGTGATGAAGTTGACTGTCTCCACGAGCGGCTGGAGGTAGAGCGGCACCGGCGGCTCGAGCACGATCGCCCGTGCACGCTCGCGAGCCCACGGGGTCACGTGGAGCCGGTCGCCGGCGAGCATCTCGTCGCGATAGTCGTCGAGGTCGGTGAGGGTGCGCGGCATGTCCGTCTTGCGCAGCCCGAACAGGCGGCCCACCACCTTGTAGTCCTCCCAGTACGCGGCCTCCTCGGCGCGCGAGAGCCGCCCGACGTAGTTGCGGTACACCACGCGGCCGGAGTCCACGAGCGAGAAGAGCACCCAGAGGAGCAGCTCCGGATCGTCGGCGCGGTAGGGAGTGCCCGCCGGGTACGGCCCGGCCGCGGCGCTCAGCCTGCCGTTCACCCGGCGGTGCATGGAGCGCACGCGCCGGGTCACGCGGTCGGCCTCAGCCCTCGATGCCGAAGCCGATCGTGCCCATCACCTCGGCGGTCCTGGCCAGGCGGTCGTAGGGCTCGTCGATGGCCGTGGTGTGCGCGAGCAGGCCCGCTACCGCAAGCGGGTGCGCGGCCTGCATGAGAAGCGCGCGGGGGCCGGACAGGGCGAGCGCCCGCTCGCGATGGATGCGGCGGAGCACGGACCGATCGTCGAAATACCCGGACACGGTGGTCCCGTTCACCCTAGGGGCCGTACCCATGACGTGGCAGCAATGAGATCAGGCAGCTTCGGTCAGGGACTCGCGGGCCTTCTCGAGGCCCAGGCGCAGCCGGCTCTTCGCGGTGCCCAGCGGGACGCCCGAGGCGCGGGCGATCTCCGCGGCGGACAGCCCCTTGCCGAACGCCAGCAGGACCGCGTCGCGCTGCGCGGCCGGCAGCTCCCCCACGGCCTCGAGCACGCGACCCGCCTCGTCCCGGCGCGCCACGGCGTCGCTCGGACCCTCGTCCACGCCGGGACGGGCCTCGTCGCGGTACCCGAGCCGCTCGACCGCCGAGCGCGCCGCCGTCTGCGACCGCATGCGGTCCACCGCGCGGCTGCGCGCCATCATCGCCACGTAGCCGGCCAGGCTTCCGCGGGCGGGATCGAACAGCTTCGGATCGCGCCAGAGCGCGAGGAATACGTCCTGCACGACGTCCTCGGCGGCCGCCCGATCTCCGAGCACCCGGACCGCACTGGAGAATGCACGCGCACGGTGCGTGGCGTACGCGCTGGAGAAGTCTCGTGCGGCCGATCCCATAACTCAACAGAGTGTAGCATTTTATCGAACAGACTGTATAGATCTTGACCTCGCTCACAATCGGACAACTCGCGGAGCTCACCGGCGTCCAGACCGGCACGCTCCGCATGTGGGAGTCGCGCCATGGGTTCCCGCGCGCGGAGCGGCTGCCGAGCGGGCACCGCCGTTACTCGGAGCAGGACGTGGATCGCGTGCTCGAGGTGGTGCGCGCCCGCGACTCCGGACTCTCCCTCACCGCGGCCATCGAGCGGCTGTCCCCGGACGGCGGCGGCCAGCCGGAGACCTCGATCTACGCCGGGCTGCGCCGGCGCCGCGCCGACCTGCACCCGTCACCGATTCCGAAGCGCCTGCTCGTGGCCGTGTCCCACGCCATCGAGGACGAGTCCGCGGCGCACGGCACCCGTGCCTTCCTCGTGGGCTCCTTCCAGCGCGAGGAGTTCTACCGCGCGGCCGAGCCGCGCTGGCGCGAGTTCTCACGTAGCGCCGAGCTGGCCCTGGCGCTCGCCGACTTCGAGCGGCCCGCCTTCCCTGCAGGTGGGCCCGTGGAGGTGCCGATCGGGCGCGACCATCCGCTGGCCAGCGAGTGGGCGATCGTCTGCGACGCCCCCGGCTTCTCTGCCTGCCTGGCCGGCCGCGAGCGCCAGGTGACCGGCGAGCGCCTGTTCGAGGTTCTCTGGTCGGTGGAGCCCGAGGTGGTGCGCGACGCCGCGCTGATCGGCATGGAGCTGGCCACCGCGCGGCTCCCGGAGCTGGCCGAGCGCGTGCCGGAACGGCTCTCCACACCTCCGGACCCGGACCGGGATGCGGTGGCGCGGGCCACCTCGATCACCAACCGGATCCTCGCCTACGTGGCGGCCGTGGGCTAGAGGCCTAGAGGCCCGTCAGCTCGGTGCCGAGGTCGGCCAGGGCGGCCGGATCGAATGGAGCCCCGCCGGCGATGAAGCGGCGAGCGTGCTCGAGGTCGTCCGAGCGGCCCACCGACAGGGCGGCGGTTACCCGCCCATCGTCGACCCAGAAGACGCTGAACTCACCATCCTCCAGCGAGCCGCGCACCACCGGCTCGCCCTCGCCCGGGCCCAGGTACTCGAGCGACGCCCAGTCGGCCAGGTCCGAGAAGAAATACGGGATCACGTCGTGCTCGACGCCTCGACCCATCATGTTGAGAGCCGCCGTCTTGCCCTGGTTGGCCGCCACGTCCCAGTGCTCGAGCCGCAGCCGGCGCCCGTGGATCGGACTCTCGTACTCGCAGTTGTCGCCAGCGGCGAAGATCCCGGGCGCGGAGCTCTCGAGGCCGGCAGAGCAGCGAATGCCGCCCGTCTCGCCGAGCTCGAGCCCCGCGGAGCGCGCGAGCATCACGTCGGGCGTGACCCCCACCCCCACCACCGCGAAGTCGCAGTCGAGCTCGCGCCCCGAGGTGGTCACGACCTTCGTGACCCGCCCGTCGGCGCCCTCGAAGCGGTCGAGCTCGTCCCCGCCGAACAGCTCGATCCCGTGGTCCTCGAGCACCCCGTGGAAGTAGCGGGCGATCTCCTTGCCGAACTGGCGCTCGAGCGCCACGTCCTCGAGCATCAGGATCGAGCACTTGACCCCGTACGCCGCGGTGAGCGACGCGGCCACCTCGCAGCCGATGTAGCTGCCGCCTACCAGCACGACCCGCTCGGCCTTCTCGGCATCGGCGCGAATCGCGTCCGAGTTGCCGAACGTGCGCAGATAGTGGATGCCGTCCAGGTCGCAGCCGTCCACGCGCAGCCGGCGGACGTTGCTGCCGCTGGCCAGCAGAGCCTTGCCGAACCCCACCGACTCCTTGGTCGAGAGGGTGGCCACGCGCTCGGCCGTGTCGAGCTTCATCACGCTCGTCCGGGTAAGCAGCTCGATTCCGTGCTCCTCCCACCAACCCTCGGGGCGGTAGAGCGCGTCGTCGCGGCTCTCCGCTCCGCGCAGGTAGCCCTTCGACAGCGGCGGCCGGTTGTACGGCGGGTCGGGCTCGCGGCCGACCATCAGGATGCTGCCGTCCGCCCCCTCCTCGCGCAGCCAGCGGGCGCAGCTCGCCGCCGCCAGGCCTCCGCCGATCAACAGGTAGTCGACGGACCGGTCGGGCACGCGTCAGGCCGCGGGTGCCACGCGGCTGGTGAAGAGCTCCGTCACGCGCTCCTCGATGCCCACGTCGAGCACGAGCAGGACCTCGTCATTGGCATGCACCACCGACTCGCCGGTGGGCACGAAGCCACCGCCGTCGCGCAGGATCGAGATCACGAGCGATCCGTCGGGCAGCCCGAGGTCGGCGACCTTCTTGCCGGCCGCCTCCGAGTCATCGGCCACCTCGAGCTCGATGATCTCGAGACGCTCCTCGGGCAGGTCGAGGAGGTGCACCAGCCCGTACTTGGGCACCTCGTGCTCGATCAGCCGCAGGATCAGGTCGGTGGCCGAGATGGCGGGCTTGACGCCCAGCAGCTCGAAGTGCTCGAGGTTGCGCGGGTTGTTGCAGCGCGCCACCACGCGGGACACGCCGTACTTCTCGCGCGCCACCTGGGAGATCAGGATGTTGTCCTCGTCGTCGCCGGTCACGGCGATCACCAAGTCCGCGCGCTCGATTCCCGCCCGCTCGAGCACCCACAGCTCGGATCCGTCCCCGTAGAGCACGCTGTGCTCGAGCTCCTCCTCGACCACGGCGTACCGGCGCGAGTCCGACTCGAGCACGGTCACCTCGTGGCCCTTCGCGATCAGCTCGCGAGCGAGGTTCCAGCCCACCTTGCCGGCGCCGACGATCAGCACGTACATGGCTAGCCCGACACCCCTTCGAAGCGGATCTGGCCGCGCACCGCGGCCTCGAGCAGCTCGATCGCGGTCTGGGTGGGACAGACGGTCTGGAGGCCCTGCTCGGCGTACCAGCGGGCGCGATGCGGATCGAGCACGCGCACCACGACCCTGTCGACCTCGAAGCGGCGCTTGGCGATCTGGGCGACCACGAGGTTCGTGTTGTCGCCGTCGGTGGAGGCCACGAAGGCGTCCGCCTTGTCGATCCCCGCGGCAAGCAGCGCATCGATCTCGAGGGCGGTGCCCACGGTGAAACGCCCGCCGCGCTCCTCCCAGCCCTCGGAGTACCTGCGATCGAGGAGCGCGATGGCCTCGGGGTCCTCGTCGAGGACCGAGACCTCATGGCCCTCGGCGAGCATTGAGTGGGCGATGGCGGACCCCACCCGTCCGCAACCGACAATCAGGACGAACATTCGCGATCCACTCTACAAAGGCGCAGCCGCGCGGAAGCCCGTGGGCGCGCATTTGTTCCGTTAAGGCAGAACACCCTCCCTCACCATGTCCTCCCCGGAGGGGGGAGCGGTGAGGATCACGGTGCAGCCGGCCTTCTCGACCACGTAGCGCGTGGTCTCCCCGACGAAGCGGTCGCGGCTGCGCCCCCGGCCTCCGAGCAGCGCCCCGCCGATCACCCTGCTCGGCTCCTCGGCGGCCAGCACGATCGCCTCCACCCCACGCCGGCGCGCCTCCGCCACGATCGCCTGCCCCACCGTGCGGCCGCGCACCATCGCCGTGGCCACCTCCACCCCCTCGTACTCCTCGCCCACCTCCTTGGCCCGCGCGAGCGCCCGCTTGGCCTCCGCCACGCGCTCGTCGGGCACGCGCGCATCGAGCGGCAGCGACATCGGGATCTCGAACACGTAGAGCACCTCCAGCACCGCGCCGCCCTCGCCGTCGTCGGCGTGCTCGGCGGCCAGGCGCCCGGCGGTGCCCACGATGTCGTCGTCGATCGGGTCGCCCACCACCGGCACGAGGATGCTCCCGTACTCCGCCTCACCCACGTCCTGCAGGGCCGTGGCCGGGATCGTGAAGCGCTTGCGGAGCGACTTGCCCTGCCCGCGGCGGTAGACCGTGTAGAGCACGATGCCGAAGAGCATCCAGACGCCGCCGACCACCCGCGCGCCCTCGTGCAGCACGATGATGCTCACCCAGGCGGCCATCGAGAACAGCGCGCCCACGACCGCCGGCAGCGGCACCGTGCCCTTCCGGAAGCGGAACGAGAGCGGCTGCCGGAACGCGCTCTGGCGCCCGGCCTCGCGGAAACGCAGCGCGATGATCGACATGTGGGCGATCGCGAACGTGAGCATCGCCCCGAAGGCGAAGATGCCGGCGAGGAAGTCCATGTCATTCGGCAGCGCCAGCCCGAAGGCGATCAGCCCGGCCGCGGTGATGACCACGTACGGGGTGCCGCGGCGCGGGTGGAGGCGGCCGACCGCACTCGGGATCTGGCGGTTGGTGGCCAGCGAGTAGGCGAGCCGCGAGAGCCCCAGCATCTGGCCGTTCATCGCCACGAGCAGCGTGGCCCCCGCCATCGCGCCGACCGCGTAGCGCGCCGCGTCGCGCAGCCACTCGGGGTCGAGCACCGTGACCATGCCGAGCACGGGCGCCTGCTCGAAGGTGGAGCTGAGCGCCGTGCTCCCGTCCTCCACGGGCACCGCCATCAGCGCGGCCGTGGAGACCCCCACGAGCAGCAGCACCGCCGCCGCCGCGCTCACGAGCACGAACCGCTTCAACCCACGCCGGCCGACGCGAACCTCGCCGGCGAGCCCGGAGGCCGCCTCGATCCCGATCATGGCGCCGGTGGCGATCACCGTGGCGAAGACCGCGTCCTCCCAGCTGGGCGCCGAGCCCAGCTCCACCGTGTCGAAGATCGCCCCGAGGTCGAACGTCTCGGCGAACACCAGCACCGAGACCACGGCCAGCAGCACGATCCCCACCAGCGACAGCCGCAGCACCGTGCGGAGCCGGTCGGCCCCGAGGCCGCGGATGTTGGCCACGGCCACGAACACCAGCGCGAGCGCGGCGATGAGGGTCTCCACGTATCCGCCGCCGAGCTCGCCCCAGAACGCGGCGAGGTAGTCGGAGATCGCCACGGCCGCCAGCGCCATCACGATCAGGTAGTCGAGGAGGATCGCCCAGCCCGCGATGAAGCTCCAGAACTCGTCGAACGCGTAACGGGCGAACGTGGACGCCCCGCCGCGCTCCGGATGGAGGGAGTTGCCCTCCACGTACGTGGCGATGGTGATCACGAAGAACCCGGCCGCGATCAGGAACACGACCGGCGTGAGGCCGAGCGCGTCGCCGGCCACCACCCCGATCGAGAAGAAGACCGACGAGACGATCGCGCTCAGGGTGATCGCGATGAGCGCGGGCTCCCCGAGGCCGCGGGCGAGGATCGCGTCGGCCCGCTCGCTTCCGCGAGCAATGCGCGCCCCCGCTCGGCCGGAGCCGCGCTTCAGGCCCTCGCGGGCTCGCCCGGCTCGGTCTTGGCGGCCGTCTTCCCCGGTGGGGGTCAACCGACCCCGCCGCTGAAGCGATCGCCGCGGGAGAGCCAGAGCCGGCCGCCGCCGATCAGCGCGAACACCGCGCCGAGGACCACGCCGAGCGCCAGGGCGCCGCCGCCCCGGCTGAGCGTGGACACGATCATGGCCAACCCGAGCACCAGCATCAGAGCGCTGAGCGCGCGCGTGGACGCTCCGTAGGCGCGTTGCACAGCGCCATCGTAGTGCCGCTCAGGACGGGGCCGACGGGCTCTTGGCGCCGCGCGTGGACTCGATGATCACGCGGCAGGGGCGCTCGGTCAGCACGGTCTCGATCGTCTTTCCGAAGAGTGAGGTGCCCGCCCGCCGCGGAGGCAGCTCCATGACCACCGCGCGGGCTCGGATCTCGCGGGCCTCCTCCACGATCCGCCGGCCGGCCTGTCCGGGCCGGACCTTCTCCCAATGCCCGGTCACGCGGCGCCCGCCCCTCACCCGGGCAGAGTCGATCACGGAGGCGGCGCGCCCCTCCTCGGTGGGCATCTCCGCGTCGATCGGGGAGTTGGCGGGCACCGTGATGGTCACCACCACGTGGATGCCGCGGCGGTTGCGGGCAGCGAGCCGCACCGCGGTGGCCACCGCCTCGGGCGAGTAGCGGCTGTCCTCGAAGGCCACGAGGATGGACTCGTACTCCACCTCGTGCTCCACCACGGGCTTGGGGGTCACGATCTTGTGGGTCTCGGTGAGCGAGAGGCCCTGACGGTGCCGGTAGAGCACGTAGATGGCGATCCCGATCGCGAGCCACGCGAACCCGGACACGAACACGCGAAGGTCGAGCACCGTGGCCACCACCAGCGCGATCCCGGTGCCGATCCCCCCGAAGATCGCGAGCAGCGGCAGCTCGTAGCCGCGCACGCGCAGCGTGCCCGGCGAGCGCCACGGCCGCTCGGCGTCGGGACGCTTGATCCGCAAAGCGATCACCGACACGTGGGCGATCGTGAACGACATCATCGCGCCGAAGGCGTAGATCACTCCCAGGAAGTCGGCCTGTCCCGGCAGGATCGCCACGCACGCGATCAGCCCGAACAGCGTGATGGCCACGTACGGGGTGCGGAAGCGCGGGTGCAGCGCGCGCAGCACCTCCGGCAGCTGGCGGTGCTGGCCCATCGAGTAGCTGAGGCGCGACACCCCGAGCAACCCCGCGTTGGTGGCGATGAAGAGGATGGTGGATGCCAGCAGGCCCACATACACCTCGGCGGCACCCGACAGAGCGCCCAGATCCATGTTTGCCACCACGCCGAGCACGGGGTCGTCCGCGTATCCGCCCTCCTCCTTGGGCAGCGCCAGGACCGTGGTCCCGTCCACGACCGGCATCGCCGACAGCGCCACCGCCGGCAGGAACGCGTAGATCACGGCCACGGCGCCGACCACCAGCCCGATCCCGCGCGGGATCGTCTTGCCCACGTCGCGGGCCTCCTCCGCCATGTTCGAGATCGTCTCGATCCCCGTGTAGGCCACCATCGCGACCGGGATCGCGATCAGGAAGTTGCCCACTGTGGGGGTGGTGCCGAAGTCCACCTGCTGCACGAGCAGCTCGGGATCCAGCACGAGCACGATGCCGATAGCCACGAGCAGCACCTGCGTCATGAAGTCGGCGATCGCGAAGCCGATGTTCACACCGGCCGACTCCTTCACGCCCACCACGTTCAGGACCCCAAGCAGGGCCACCACCACGATGCCGCCGATGATGTCCCCGGGCGACTCCGACAGCGGGTCCCAGAACACGCCCAGGTAGTGCGGCACGAAGAACGCCGAGATGGCGATCGTGATGATGTACGTGAGCATCTGGCTCCAGGCGGCGAAGAAGGACCAGAACTCGTTGAAGGCGCGCCGGGCGAAGCTCGAGGACCCGCCCGCCTCCGGGAACATGGTGGTGGCCTCCGTATAGGTGGCGGCGGTGGCCGCGAAGATCAGCCCGGCGATCAGGAACACCACGGGCGTCATGCCGGCGGCGTAGATGGCCACCAGGCCGAGCGCGTAATAGATCGAGCTGCCCACGTTGCCGTAGGCGGTGGCGAACAGGGCGCCGGTGCCCAGCACCCGCTCGAGTCCGCGGTTCTTGGGTCTGAACTCGGCCATCTGCAGCGCGGAAAGCTACTCCCGGGGGTGGCCGGGGACGCGCGGCCCAGGCGCGCGGGGCCTGTCTCCGGCAGCGTCGCCACCCGCGCGAGACGCGTCCCGGCTAGGCAAGCAAACGGCCCGGCGGGGTGTACATTCCCGCCGGGCTTTCGCTTAAGCGAAAAACTGCAGCGTCTAGACCAGGAACGGCACGATCAGCAGGGCCACGATGTTCGCGACCTTGATCATCGGGTTGATCGCGGGGCCGGCGGTGTCCTTGTAGGGGTCACCCACCGTGTCGCCCGTGACCGAGGCGGCGTGCGCCTCGGAGCCCTTCCCGCCGTACTCGCCATCCTCGATCAGCTTCTTGGCGTTGTCCCACGCCCCGCCGCCGGAGGTCATTGAGACCGCGGCGAAGAAGCCCACGACGATCACGCCGATCAGCAGGCCGCCGAGCGCCTGGTAGGACAGGATGCCCACGATCACCGGGATGATGATCGGGATCAGCGCCGGGATGATCATCTCGCGCTGAGCCGACTGGGTCACGATGTCCACAGCCCGGGCGTAGTCCGGCTTCTCGGTGTGGTCCATGATCCCCGGCTTCTCCTTGAACTGCCGGCGGACCTCCTCCACCACGCCGCCCGCGGCGCGGCCCACAGCCTCGATCGCAAGCGAGGCGAACAGGTAGACCATCATGCCGCCGATCAGCAGGCCGATCAGCACCTCGGGTTGCGAGATGTCGAAGCCCTTCAGCGTCTTCCCGTCGGCCGCCGCCTCCTCACGCAGCTCCTCGATGAACGCGGCGAACAGCACCAGCGCCGCCAGCACGGCGGAGCCGATCGCGTAACCCTTCGTCACGGCCTTCGTGGTGTTGCCGACCGCGTCGAGCGGATCGGTGACGTTGCGCACCTCCTCGGGGAGGTCCGCCATCTCCGCGATGCCGCCGGCGTTGTCGGTGATCGGGCCGAACGCGTCGAGCGCCACGATCAGGCCGGTGAGCGACAGCTGGGCCATCACCGCGACGCCGATGCCGTAGATCCCCGCGAGCTCGTTGGCCACGAGGATCCCGAGCGCCAGCAGGATCGCCGGTGCCGCCGTGGACTGGAGGCCCTGGGCCAGGCCCTGGATGATGTTGGTGGCGTGACCGGTCTGCGACGCCCTGGCCGTGGTGCGTACCGGCCGGAAGCGGGTGGACGTGTAGTAGTCCGTGATCACGAACAGGCCGGCCGTGATGCCGACTCCCACCAGGGTGCAGAACCAGAGGTCGAGGCCGCTCGGCGCCGCGGCTCCGGCCCGCAGCAGGTCAGAGACGTCGCTCTGGTAGGTGAGGTCGTCCATCAGCAGCAGCGTGATCGGCAGGAAGGCGAGCGCCGCCAGGCCGCCGGACACGATCAGGCCCTGGTAGAGCGCACGCTCCACGTTGCCGGCGGCGCTGCGCACCGCGAAGGTGCCGACGATCGACGCCAGCAGCGACACGCCGCCGAGGACCAGCGGATACACGGCCACGGTGCCGATCTCGTTGAAGGTCAGCACGCCGAGGAGCATCACGGCCACCGCGGTGACCGCGTAGGTCTCGAAGAGGTCCGCGGCCATGCCGGCGCAGTCCCCCACGTTGTCGCCCACGTTGTCGGCGATCACCGCCGGGTTGCGCGGGTCGTCCTCCGGGATGCCCGCCTCGATCTTGCCCACCAGGTCGGCACCCACGTCGGCCGCCTTGGTGAAGATTCCGCCGCCCAGACGGGCGAACACGGAGATGAGCGAACCGCCGAAGCCGAGGCCCACGAGAGCGTCGATCGCGTCGCGCTCCTCGGTGCCGGCCATGATCAGCACGCCGTAGTAGCCGGCCACTCCGAGGAGTGCCAGACCAGCGACGAGGAGACCCGTGACGGCGCCACCCTTGAACGCCACTTCCAGCGCCTTCGACACGCCACCGCGCGCCGACTCGGCCACGCGGGCGTTGGCCCGCACGGACACGTTCATCCCGATGAACCCGGCGGCGCCCGAGAACGTGCCGCCGATGAGGAAGCCAACGGCGATCAGGACGCCCTCGGATCCCTGGGCCTCGAGTGCCACGGCCAGCACGACCGCCAGCGCCACCGCGACCCCGCCGATGATTGTGTACTGGCGGCGCAGGTAGGCGCTTGCGCCCTCCTGCACAGCGCGCGAGATCCGCTGCATCTCGTCGTTGCCCGGCGAGAGAGCCAGGAGCCAGCGCGAGGTGAACACGCCGTACGCCACGGCGGCGGCCGAGCAGACGAGCGCGATAACCACGCCCCAGTCAGTAAGGAATTCCAAAAGGGTGTCCTCCGTTTAAATCAATGGGCGGGCGGCGCCGCACTAGTCGTGAACGATCGCGTTTTCCAGCGCCGAAGCGCAGGCGTCGTCCGGCTTAGGCCCGATCTTCGGCACCGCCCGGAACAGGAGCGCGCGCAGTCTATCGAGGTTCCGGGCGAATACCGCCACCGCTGCCTGGGTGGACACCGGCTCGACGTCCGGCATGCCCTCCAGGCCGGCGTCGTAATCGGTCACGAGCGACAGATTCGCGTAGCAGAGCCCGAGCTCGCGGGCGAGCCAGCACTCGGGGTACTGCGTCATGTTCACCACGTCCCAGCCGCTGGCCGCGAACCAGCGCGACTCGGCGCGGGTGGAGAAGCGCGGACCCTGGATCACCACCACGGTTCCGCCGTCCACGACCTCGATTCCCTCCTCGCGTGCGGACTCGACGAGAACGGCGCTCAGATCGCGGCAGTAGGGCTCGGCCGCCGACACGTGGGTGGTCTGGGGCCCGTCGTAGAAGGTGTCCTCGCGTGCGGAGGTGCGGTCCACGAACTGGTCGCACACGACGAATGTGCCGGGGCCCAGCTCGGGCTTGAGCGAGCCGCAGGCGGACGGCCCGAGGATCCGCCGCACCCCGACCTGGCGCATCGCCCAGACGTTGGCCCGGTAGTTGATGCGATGCGGGGGCAGCGAGTGGTCATCGCCGTGGCGCGGCATGAAGGCCACGCGCGTGCCCTCGATCTCGCCCAGCCGGACGCGCGCGGACGGCGGCCCGTACGGGGTGTCCACGGCCACCTCCTCAACGTCGTCGAGGAAGTTGTAGAAGCCGGACCCGCCGAAAATCCCGATCATTGCGGAAGCGGCCGGCTCGGCCGGGTGCGCACCGATGCCCTCACTTGGGGTCGGCGTCGCCGGGGGTCCAGATCTTGGCCCGGGCCTTGGCGCGCTCGTCGCTCTCCTTCACGTAGAGCATCTGAAGCTGGGAGAGAGCGTCCTTGATCGGCGCTGCCTCCTCCTCGGGACACAGCGGAATCAGGGCGCGCACCGCCTCGATCGCCTTGTGCGCCTGCTCCCTGTCCTTCTCCTCGGGCACGGTGAGGCGCCGGCCGGCGAGGTTGATGAGCGTGACGACCGTCTGGAGGAGCACGTCGTCGACCTTCAGCTGGCGCAGCGCCTCGCGGAGCTGCTCCTCGTCGATCGGCGGCTGCGGGCTCTCGCCCTGCTCGCTCAGCGGGCCACCCGCTGAGCCGCGTAGGTGCGCTGTGTCTCGGCCACCTCGGCCGCGTACACCTGCTCGATCGACGAGCCTGCCTCGAGCGTGCGGCGCTGGCGCTGGGCGCCGCTCTCCGCCGGCAGGGCCAGGTCGATGCCCAGCGCGGCGCGAGCCGGCGCGGTCCATGCCAGCAGGCGGTCGCCGATCGCGGCCGCCGGGAACTCCTCGCCGCGCTCGAGGTCGATCAGCTTGCCGTCGAGGCCGTAGCGGATCGCCCGCCAGAAGTTCTCCTCCACGAGCCTGCCGGCCGGCGGCTCGTGGGCCACTCCCTCGTCGAGGTCGAGAGCGGCCTGGGCCACGCAGGCCGTTATGAGCCCCGCGAGCGCGGTGGAGCCCTCGGCGCTGGTCTGGGCGTCGCAGATGCGCACCTCCACGGTGCCGTAGGCGTGGTGCGGGCGCACGCTCCACCAGAGCTGCGTGTGCTCCACGATCGAGCGGGTGCGCACGAGCAGGTCCACGTAGTCGGAATAGGCCCGAAAGCTTCCGAACGGCTCCGGGATCCCACAGCGCGGGAAGCTCTTGGTGAAGATCTGGGTGCGCGCCGAGTGGAGACCGGAGTCGCGCCCGTCGAGGAACGGCGAGTTGGACGAGAGGGCGAGCAGCTCGGGCAGCACGGGACGCAGGCGGTCGCACACGAGCAGCGCCCGGTCGGCCCCACGCACCCCCACGTGCACGTGCAGGCTGAAGGTGTTGTTGCGCCAGGCCACGTACTGGAGGTCCCGCTCCACGCGGTGGTAGTGCTCGGTGTCGATGATCCGCTGGTCCTGCCACGGGCTCCACGGATGCGTTCCGGTGGCGGCCAGCAGGGCGCCGCGATCCGCCGCGAGCCTGAACAGCCGGGACCGCGCCTCGCGCTGGAGTGCCACCGCGTCGGCCAGGTCCTCCCCGCGGCCAGAGCGGATCTCTATCTCCGACTGGATCAGCTCCCCGGCCACGGCGTCCGAAAGCACGTCGTCGTCGGCCGCCGCCTCCTGCAGGTCGGCGAAGCGCTGGTCGAGCGTCAGCGTCTCCTTATCGAGGATCGCGAACTCCTCCTCGATTCCCACCGTGAAGTCCGTGGAGGCCTCGAACACCTCCCTGACGTGGCCCATGTCCACCATGCTGGCGGGGTCCTCAGGTCAAGTAGAAGTACAGCGCGTAGAGCAGGTCGACCGCCGGGCTCGAGGTGTGCACCGTTACCTCGGGCGGCACCTGCAGGAGGGCCTCGGAGTAGTTGAAGATGACCTTCACCCCCGCTTCCACGAGGTCGTCGGCCACCGTCTGGGCGGCTTTGGTGGGCACGGCAAGCACGCCGACCACCACGTCTTCGTCGCGTACGACGCGCTCCAGCTCGGCGTAGGGCCTGACCGTCAGCGCCTCGCCCACCTTCTCGCCGACCTTGGCGGGATCGGTGTCGAACAGCGCGACCACGCGGAACCCGTGGTCGGCGAAGATGTCCGATCCGGCGATGGCCTGACCGAGGTTGCCGGCGCCGAACAGGGCGATGTTGTGCTTACCGGTGGTACGCAGGATCTTGCGGATCTGCGAGACCAGCGAGTCGACGTTGTACCCCACGCCGCGCTTGCCGAACTTGCCGAACCCGGACAGGTCCCTGCGGATCTGCGTCGAGTTGACGTGCGTGTAGTCGGCGAGCTCCTGGGAGGAGATCGTCTCCCGGCCCATCTTCTTGGCCTGGATCAGCACCTGCAGATAGCGGGAGAGCCGGGCTGCCACACCCAGCGAGAGCCTCTCGGAGCCGTCCTGTTCGGCCTCCGGCCTCGCCGGCTGTAGGCCGACAGCGCCTCCCGTGGGCTCGTCGTACCTCACGGGTCCACTCTAGCGAGCCGCTCATGGAGGGCGTCCGGGTCCACGAAGTACTCGAACAGCTCCTCCCCGTCCAGCGTGACCACGGGAATCCGCTCCCCGTAGCGCCGGTGGAGCTCCGGATCGATCGACACGTCCACCTCCTCCAGCTCGAACGGATGCGCGGCGGCCACGGACTTCACGGCCGCGCGCGCGTCATCGCAGAGGTGGCAGCCCGGCTTGCCGTAGAGCACAACTCGCACCACGCTTTCATTCTGGCGCGGCTGCGAATCTTGCGGCGTGGAGCACCTCGAGCTGCTCATATTCGGGATCCTGCTCGCCATCCCGGCGCTGGCCGTGCTGGCGGGCCGCGTGGGGGTCCCCTACCCGGTCACGCTCGTCGTGGGCGGCGGAGTCATCGGGTTCCTGCCCGGCGTGCCCGAGGTGGAGCTCGACCCCGACCTCGTGCTCCTCATCTTCCTGCCGCCGCTGCTGTACGGCGCCGCTTTCTTCACCTCGCTGCGGGACCTGCGCGACAACGCCCGCCCGATCGCGCTGCTCTCGGTCGGGGTCGTGTTCGCCACGATGGGCGCGGTCGCGGTACTGGCCCACCACGTGATCGGCCTGGACTGGGCCGAGTCCTTCGTGCTCGGGGCGATCGTCTCGCCCACCGACGCGGTGGCCCCCGCCGAGATCATGCGGCGCGTCGGCGCCCCCCGCCGGCTGCTGGCGGTCGTGGAGGGCGAGAACCTCACGAACGACTGGACCGCCCTCGTGCTCTACCGCGTGGCGGTGGCGGCGGTGGTCAGCGGCTCATTCTCGCTGGCGGAGGCCTCGCTCCAGTTCGTGCTCAGCGGAGTGGGCGGGCTGGTCGTGGGCCTGGCCGTGGGCCGGGTCATCCGCTGGGTGCGCAGCCAGCTGAACGATCCGCCCATCGAGATCACCATCTCGATCCTCAGCGGCTACGCGGCCTACCTGCCTGCGGAGGAGCTGGGCCTATCCGGGGTGATCGCGGCCGTGACGATCGGCGTCTACATGGGATGGCACACGCCGGAGCTGACCACGGCGGTCATGCGGATACAGACCACCGCGGTCTGGGAGATCCTCATGTTCCTCCTCAACGCCGTCCTGTTCCTGCTGGTAGGGCTCCAGCTGCCCACCGTGCTCGACAACATCTCGGGCCACACCACGGGCGAGCTGGTGCTCTGGGGAGTGCTCGTGAGCGTGGTGGTGATCGGCGTGCGGCTGGCATGGCAGTTCACCGTCGTCTATCTGATCCGCGCCGTCGACCGCCGGCAGGCTCAGCGCAACCGGCGCTCGACGGTGAGCCAGCGGCTCGTGATCGGCTGGGCCGGCATGCGCGGGGCCGTGTCGCTGGCGGCGGCGCTCGCGCTCCCCACCCACATCGACAGCGGGGCTCCCTTCCCGGAACGGAACCTCCTGATCTTCCTGGCGTTCGCCGTGATCGTCGCGACGCTCGTGGGACAGGGCCTCACGCTCGGCCCGCTCATCGAGCGGTTGGGCATGCGCGGCGACGACGGCGAGCAGGAGGAAGAGGTGCGTGCCCGCCTCGAGACGTCGGCAGCGGCCCTGGCGCGCATCGACGAGCTGTCGAAGGAGGAGTGGGTGCGCGACGACACCGCCGAGCGCGTGAGCGGCATCTTCCGCTACCGGCAGCGGCGCTTCGGCGCCCAGGCCGACGGCGACACCGACGGGGAGCAGTACGAGGAGCGCACCGATGCCTACCGCCGCCTGATGTACGAGCTGTTCGACGCGCAACGCGACGCGCTGCTCTCGCTCCGCAACCAGGGCGAGATCGGCGACGAGGTGCGCCGGCGGATAGAAAGGGAGCTGGACCTCGAGGAGTCGCGGATCGAGCCCTGAGCGGGCTCAGGCGGCGCGCGCCGACGCGTCCAGGTCCAGGTACTCCGGATACGGGACGGGCTCGAGGAACCGAGCGGCCGCGGCAATCATGGCCGCGTTGTCGGTGCAGAGCTCGAGCGGGGGCACCCACACGTCCAGGCCGAGGCCGGCCACGGCCTGGCGCAGCTCCGAGTTGGCGGCCACCCCGCCACCGATCGCCAGACGCGGCACCCGCTCCCGTTCGAGCGCGGTGCGCACGCGGGCCACGAGCGCGTCCACGATCGCGCGCTGGTACGAGGCGGCCAGATCGGCCTTCCTGCGCTCGCTCTCCGCCTCTCCCAGGTCACGGACCTTGTAGAGCAGCGAGGTCTTGAGACCGCTGAAGCTGAAGTCGAGCTCGCCCGGGGCGGCTCGCGGGAACCTGAACGCGGCCGGGTCGCCCTCCCGCGCGAGGCGGTCGATCTCCGGACCGCCCGGGTAGCCGAGCCCCAGCAGCCGGGCGCCCTTGTCGAAGGCCTCGCCGGCCGCGTCGTCGAGGGTGCCGCCCAGCCGCTCGTAGCGGGCCGGGTCGTCCACGCGGGCGATGAACGTATGGCCCCCGCTGGCCACCAGACAGAGGTAGGGCGCCTCGATCGGGTCCGGAAGCAGCGTGCTGGCCACCACGTGGCCGTGGAGGTGGTCCACCGGCACCAGGGGCAGCCCCCGCACCGCCGCGATCGCCTTGGCGGAGGACAGGCCCACGAGCAGGGCTCCGATCAGTCCCGGGGCGTGGGTCACGGCCACCCGTTCGATGTCGCCGAGCCCGGCTCCGGCTCGCTCCAGCGCGTCGGCGGTCACCGCGTCCACCAGCTCCAGGTGGCGACGCGCCGCCAGCTCGGGCACCACGCCGCCGTAGCGCTCGTGCAGCAGCCCCTGGGACGCGATCACGTTCGAGCGCACCTCGCCGCGGTCGGTCACCACGGCCGCGCAGGTGTCGTCGCAGCTGGTCTCGATGGCCAGGATCAAGCGGTGGCGCGCTCCGGGGCGGTGCGCCACATGATCAGGGCGTCCTCGCTGTTGTCGTGGTAGTAGGCGCGCCGGCGTCCCGCCGCCCGGAAGCCGAAGCCCTCATAGAGCCGGATGGCCGCGTCGTTCGAGGTCCTCACCTCGAGCGTGTACTGCATGCTCGGGCGGTCGGCCAGCTCGAAGAGCCGGGTGAGCAGCGAGCGCGCGATCCCGCGGCGCAGCAGCCGGTCGTCCACGGCCACGTTCATCAGATGCCAGACGGTGTCGTAGCGGGAGCAGACCACGTAGCCCACGAGCTGGTCCTCGGACACGGCGGCCAGGCAGATGCCCGACGGCTTGGAGAGCTCGAGCACGAACATGGCGAGTGACCAAGGCGTGGGGAACGCACGCCGCTCGATCGCGATCACGTGCGGGAGGTCCGCATAGGTGAGGCGACGGATTTCGAGGTCGTTCATCGAGGCTTCGCGTCGGGGGCTCGTAGGTAGTGCGGTAGGGCGGCCTCTGGCGCCACCCCGGGCGCGCCGGCCGCGAGCCGGCAGACCTGGAGCGCGCTGACGACGTGAGAGCCCGATTCGGCCGGTGCCACCCGGATCCCGGACGTCTCCAGCTCCTCCCTGAATCGTACCGAGCCGTCTCCCACGGCCAGCGGGTCGAGCCCGGCGCCGCGCACCCGCTCCACGAGGTCGCCCGGTGTGGCCGCAAACGGCTCCCAGAGCTGCTCGCCATTCTCGTGAAGCGCCGCGAAGAGCTCCCCGCGCTTCGCATCGATCAGCGCCAGCGCCGGCTGTTCCTTAGCGCCGGCGGCCAGCGCCGCCAGCGAGGACACCGGGCGCAGCTCGAGCCCGGCCGCATGGGCCAGCGCCCGCGCGGTCACGATGCCGATCCGCAGGCCCGTGAAGCCGCCGGGGCCCACTCCCACCGCGATCGCGCCCAGATCCCCGAAGCCCACCCCAGCCTGCTCCATCGCCGCATGTACCGCCGGCATCAGCTCACGGGCATGGGCCGGCGGCTCGAGCAGGCGCGTGGAGGGCGGCCGCAGCTCGAACTCGCGCCCATCGTCCAGCAGCACGGCGGCCGAGGACCCCGCCGTGGACGTGTCCAGGCCGAGGAGGCTCATTCGACCGTCAGCCGCCGGCGGTCGTGGCCCAGGTGCTCGAGGCGCACTCGCGCGGCCACGTGCAGCGGCGCGTCCGCGGCCACTCCCGGCCATTCCACGAAGGCGATCCGGTCCCGGGTCAGGTAGTCGTCGAGCAGCGCCGGGTCCTCGTCCGCGAGCGAGGACAGCCGGAACAGGTCGAGATGGGCCACCTCGAGCTCGCGCCCGCGGAGGATCGTCCCGATCGTGAAGGTCGGGCTGGTCACCGGCTCCGTCACGCCCAGCTCCCGGCACGCACCGCGCACGAACGTGGTCTTCCCCGCGCCCAGGTCGCCGCTCACCAGCACCACGTCACCGGGCTTCAGGCCGCGCGCCAGGGTCGCGCCGGCGGCCTCCGTCTCGCGCGGATCGGCACTCTCGAGGACCATCGGGACTATCCCCCGAACAGGTCGAGCTGGGGCCGCGGCTCTGGCGCGGGCGCGGGCGCCACGGGTCCCACCGCACCCAGCGGCACCGGAGGCGGCTCCGCCAGCAGGGCGGGCAGCCCCTCGAAGTCGGCCCTGAGCTCCTCGAGCACGCGCGTGGTTCGCAGCGCGGCCGCCGGGTGGTAGAGCGGATAGACGCGCACGGTGCGCGCCCCGATCTCGTGGACCTGGGGACGGCCCCGCACCCCGGTGATTCCGCGGCTCGAGCGGGTGAGCAGCTTCGTGGCGAAGTTGCCGAGCGTGCAGATCACACTCGGCTCGATCAGCTCGATCTGCTGGTCGAGGTAGGGCCGGCAGGCCTCGATCTCGTCGGGCTGGGGATCGCGGTTGCCCGGCGGGCGCGACTTGAGGACGTTGGTGATGAACACCTCGTCGCGGGACAGGCCGACGCCCACGAGGAGCTCGTCGAGCAGCTTGCCCGCCCGCCCCACGAAGGGCAGGCCCTGGAGGTCCTCCTGCTGGCCGGGGGCCTCCCCGACGAACATCAGGTCGGCGTCGGCGTTGCCCGCGCCGAACACCACCCTGGTGCGAGTGGCGGCCAGGGGGCAGCGCTCGCAGGCGGCAACCCCCTTGTAGAGAGCCACGAGCTCTTCGCGGCGCTCGGCGGCGGAACGGCTCTGCATCCGCCGAAGCCTAGGCGCGACGTACGACGCAGTCGAGGGTATCCTTGGTTAGTCGGCCGCTACCTCCGGAAAGGAGTGGACCGGCAAGCCATGCAAGCCCGCCTGAACAGACTGACGGATGCCCCTCTGGGCGTCGTGGGTGCTGGACGCCTCGGAGGTGCCCTGGCGGCGGCTCTGCGCGCCGAGGGCATCCCCGTGGAGGGCCCGCTTGGCCGCGGCGCGGTGCCGGCCGGGTGCCAGGCGATCCTGCTCTGCGTGCCGGACGCCGAGATCGAGGCGGCGGCCGAGACCGTGGCCGGAGCGGCTCCGTTCGTCGGCCACGTGAGCGGTGCCACCCCGCTCGCGGCCCTGGAGCCCGCGACCAGGAGCGGCGCGGAGGCCTTCGGGCTGCATCCGCTTCAGACCTTCGCCCCCGCCCCGGCCCCGGTCGAGCTGGCCGGCGCGGGCTGCGCGGTGGCCGGGTCCTCGTCCGCGGCCCTCGCGCTGGCCACGGAGCTGGCGCTGGCGCTCGGCATGGTGCCCTTCGAGATCGAGGAGCACGGGCGCGCGGCCTACCACGCCGCCGCCTCGATGGCCTCGAACTTCCTGCTGGCCCTGGAGGCGGCGGCCGAGCGGGTGGCCGGAGCCGCGGGCCTGGACGAGGCCGAAGCGCGGGCGCTCCTCGCCCCGCTCGTGCGCTGCACCGTGGAGAACTGGATCGCCCTCGGCCCGGAGCGCGCGCTCACCGGCCCGGTGGCCCGCGGGGACGAGCAGACCGTGCGCGCCCAGCGCGCCGCCGTCGAGGCGGCCGCCCCCGACCTGGTCCCGCTGTTCGACTCGCTCCTGCGCGAGACACGCTCGCTGGCGGATCGCCGGGTGCCGGCATGAAGCTGGTGCGCACGGTTCAGGAGCTGCGGGCGGAGTTGCGCCCCCAGCGTCGCGATGAGCGCAGCATCGGGCTGGTGCCGACCATGGGCTCGCTCCACGACGGCCATCTCTCCCTCGTGCGCCGCGCCCGCGAGGAGTGCGACGCCGTGGTGCTCTCGCTCTTCGTGAACCCCGGTCAGTTCGGGCCGGGTGAGGACTTCGGCGCCTACCCGCGCGACGAGGGGCGGGACGCCGAGCTGGCGGAGGCCGAGGGCGTGGACGTGCTCTTCGCCCCCTCGCAAGCGGAGGTCTACCCGGACGGCTTCGCCACCACGGTCTCCGTCGCGGGCATCACCGAGGTGCTCGAAGGCGATCCGGCGGGCCGCGGCCCCGGCCACTTCGCCGGCGTGGCCACGGTCGTGGCGAAGCTGCTCAACATGGTCCAGCCAGACGTGGCCTACTTCGGCCAGAAGGACGCGCAGCAGGCGCTCGTGATCGAACGGCTCGTCCGGGACCTGGACATCCCCGTCCGCGTGGCCGTCTGCCCCACCGTGCGCGATCGCGACGGCCTGGCGCTGAGCTCCCGGAACGCCTATCTCGATCCCGAGCAGCGCGAGCGCGCACAGGCGCTGTCACGGGCGCTCAGAGCCGCCGAGGCCCAGGTGAGCTCCGGGGTGCTGGAAGCGGGACCCGTGCTGGACGCCGCGCGCGCCGTGCTGCGCGATGCCGGCGTGGAGGCCGAGTACCTGGAACTTCGGTCCGCCAAGGACCTCTCTCCCGTCGAGCGCGTGAACGGCTCGACCCTGCTTGCCGTGGCTGCCCGCGTGGGCCGCGCACGGCTCATCGACAACACGATCCTCGGAGGTGCGAAGTGAGCTCACGTCCGCGTGCAAGCGCTCCCCCGGCCAAGGGCAAGCCGGTCACGCTGTCCACCCTCGCCGGCAAGAAGGCGCTGGGCGAGCCGATCGCCATGGTCACCGCCTACGACTACCCCAGCGCCCAGGTGGCCGAGGAGGCCGGCGTGGACGTGGTGCTGGTGGGCGACTCCGGCGCCATGACCGTGCTCGGCTACCCCTCGACCGTTCCCGTGACGCTGGACGAGCTGCTCATGCTCGCCGCGGCGGTGCGGCGAGGGCTCTCCACCCCGCTGCTCGTGGGCGACCTGCCGTTCGGCTCCTACGAGGTGTCGAACGAAGACGCCATTCGCACTGCCCAGCGGTTCATCAAGGAGGTCGGCTGCGATGCCGTGAAGGTCGAGCGCGGCGGCAGCACCGTGGACCGCGTGCGCGCGATCGTGGGCGCGGGCATCCCGGTGATGGGCCACGTGGGGCTCACCCCCCAGACCGCCACGGCGCTGGGCGGCTACCGCTCACAGGGCCGCACGGCCGAGCGCGGGCTCGAGGTGATGCACGACGCGATCGCGCTCCAGGAGGCCGGCTGCTTCGCCGTCGTGTTCGAGGCCATCCCCAGCGACCTGACCGAGCTGATCATGCCGCGGATGCAGATCCCCGTGATCGGGATCGGCGCAGGACCCGCCGCTGACGGCCAGGTGCTGGTGTTCCACGACCTGCTGGGCATCTACGACGGCCACGCCGCCCGCTTCGTCAAGCGCTACGCCGACGTGCGCGAGCAGATGGTGAAGGGCGTGAGCGCCTTTGCCGCCGACGTGCGCGAGCGCCGCTACCCGGAGCCCGATCACGGCTACACGATGGCCCCGGACGAGGTGGATCGCCTGCGCGATCTGCTTGCCGAGCAGACCGGGGAGCCGTTCACGGGCGGCTTCAGCCTCTAGGCGTTTCTGCTCGCGGGTCCTGTCTCCGGCACCCGCTCGGCGAGCAAAGCGGACGGACAAGGACCGTCGTTTGGTTCTCGAACGAGGAGGCGCGACGGAGACAGGACCCGCGAGCACAGGCGCTCGCAAGGGCGCGCGCTGGGCCGAATCGCCCAGTTTCCAGGGCCATTAGGGGCTAGCGTGGCTCGCTCAGCTCGAGCTATGGAGGTCCCAATGACGCGAAAGCTTCGGCGGCTCGTGCCGTCCCCGGCGATGGTTGTGGCGCTCACTGCGCTGTTCCTCGCCCTCGGCGGCTCCGCCTACGCCCTGGTGGTCACAGGCAAGACGATCCGGAACAACACGGTGACCGGCAAGGACATCCGCAACGGCAGCCTCAAGGCGAAGGACCTGGGGAAGGACTCCCTGGGCGGCGGTGCGATCAAGGAGAGCGGTCTCGCCACGGTTCCGTCGGCCGGAATCGCCTTCGGTGGTGCCCGCTTCGCGGTAGTGGCCGCCAACGGCACACTCGTCCGCGGCCGCAGCGTGAGCTCGGTGGCCCGCACCGGCGCCGGGCGCTACCAGGTGATCTTCACGTCGGACGTGCGCCCGTGCGGGTACTTCGCCACGATCGGAGACACCAGCGCCGCCCCACTGGGCGCGGGCTCCCAGATCACCACGGCCTCGCTGAGCACGAGCGGGAACGGCGTCTCGGTGCGCACCTGGGGCCCGAACGGCCAGGCCACCGGCGACCGGCCGTTCCATCTGATCGTCAGCTGCTGAGCTCGGGGCCCGGGGGGCCGTCCGCCGACGGTCCCCCGGCCACCCCGTACTCGACCTTCCGCAGCACCCGCGCCGGGGCACCGGCCGCCACCGAGAACGCGGGCACGTCCTCGGTCACCACGCTGTTGGCACCGATCACGCAGCGCTCCCCGATCGTCACGCCGCTGGCCACCACCACGTTGGCGCCGCACCACACGTTGTCGCCCACACGCGTGGGCCCCTTCGAGCTGAAGCCCTGCCACGGCACGGGCTTGTCGGGATCGTCGAAGCGGTGGTTGCCGTCGGTGATGAAACAGCCGTTGGCGAACATGCAGTGCTCGCCGATCTCCACGAGCTCCACCGCGGCCACCATCACGGCGACGTTCAGGAAGCTGCCCCCGCCGATCCGGATGCGCGCCTCGTCCGGCGCCGTGAGCCACACGTGCGGCTCGAGCAGCACCCCCTCGCCCACGTCCAGACGGCCGTCCCGGAACGCCTCGAGCACGTTGCCGTGCAGCGGCCAGCGGGCGAACGCCTGGCGGCGCATGAACTCACGATGGATCAGCACGCGGTTCCAGGGCAGCGAGTTGCGCTCGTACCACCGCCATTTCTGCCACCAGAGCCGTGTCACGCCCACGCGCGCAGCTTGTCAGAGCCCGCCGTCGAGTCGGGTCTCGAGCAGGTTGAGGAAGCTGGGCTCGAGCACGGAGGCATGCTCGCGAGCCCAGAAGCCGCGCTCCGCGGTGACGAACACCACGAGCTCCGAGTTCTGGATCCGGGTGAGCAACGTCTCCGTGGCGTCGGCCACGGAGCGCTTCTCGGCCGTGGCGAGGGTCGAGAAGAGCGTCATGTCGGCGAAGAACGGCCTGAGCTGCTCGATCGAGTGCTCGGCGAACGAGTCTCCGTACACCACCGTCTTCGGCCTGTAGAGCCGAGCACCCCCGGCCGCCGCGCGCGCATGCGAGCGCACCGCGTTCCCTCCCGGGAAGGCGGGTGCGGGCATGAGGCGTCCGACCCGCACTCCGGCTCTCACCACGTCGAGCCGGAGCTGCGAGCCCACCGTCCCGTCCCCCACCTGAAACGCCAGATCCTCGACTCTCCTGTGGTCCGGGCCACGCTCGACGCGGGTGCGGGCCAGCAGCCGCGGATCGACGGCGCCCGCCAGCGCGCGCGCCATCACCACAGACCCGGTGTCGGTCCAGTGCGTGTCGCGCTTGAGGTAGATCGGCCGGCCCTGGCGGCGCTGCTTTTCCTCGAGCAGCGCCTGGAGGTCCACGAAGCCGGGCAGCCGCGCGGCTCGCAGCGCGGCCAGCCGCTCCTGCCGCGAGCGCGCGGCACAGTCCCGGAGGGCGTAGTCGTCGGGCACGCGGTCCGGCACCACCGAGCTCTTGTCGGGCGCCACGGCGATCACGAAACGGCGCCCGCTGCGCCGGATGATCGACCCCAGCCGGGCGGCAGCCGCCAGTACCTCGGCCGGCGGGCGGCCGGGATCGCATGCGCGGGAGAACTCGTCGCTCAGGAACAGCCAGCCGCCATCGCCGATCACCACGCGCGGGCCCGGCGGCTGTGCCGAGCTTCCTCCCGCCAGCCGCGCCGTCTCACCGATGCCCACCGGACCCGACACCTGTCCCGTGGCCGGCGCCTCGCCGAGCAGGTCCTGGCTGAGGGAGCTGTGCAGCCGCACCGCGGAGTCGCGCAGGGTGAGGTGGTCGACGGCCCAGAGGCTCAGCTGATCGAAGGCCTCAAAGCCGCTCGACGCGTGCGGGAACTTCGCGAGCGGGCGGTTCTCGATCGACTCCGCTCGCTCGCCGGCCACGAACGCCAGTGCCGGCGCGAAGAAGAACGCGGCGCCCAATAGAGCCAGCAGCGGCCGAAGCCTCCGGTGTCTGGTGGCTCGCATCAGAATTGGAAGTAGAGGAATGGGCTGAACGAGCCGCTGGCCACGAGCACGCCCGCTGCGAGCGCGCCCACGCTGGAGACGGCGAGCCGCGCGCCCGCCGCGATCCGGGTGTTGCCGAGGTCGAGGAAGCGTCCCGCCACGAACCTGCGCGGGATGAGCACCACCGCCGCGGCGAGCACCATCGCGAGGGTGGCGCGATTGGTGGCCGCGTCCTGCACCTCGACCGGGATGCCGGAGAAGTCGAAGGCGAACATCGCGGCCAGGATGTCGCCCGCCTGGCCGAGGCCGTCGGCCCGGAACGGCACCCAGCCGATCGTGACCAGCAGGAACGTGAGCGTCCGGCGCAGCGCCTGGAGCCGATCGTCCGACAAGGCGCGGAGGCCGGTGGCCCGCTCGGTGGCCAGGAGCACGCCGTGGTAGAGGCCCCAGAGCACGAAGGTCCAGTCCGCCCCGTGCCAGAACCCGGTGAGCAGGAAGACGATGAACAGGTTGCGGTAGGTCATGAGGGCCGAGCCGCGGTTCCCGCCCAGCGGGATGTAGAGGTAGTCGCGGAACCAGCGCGACAGCGACATGTGCCAGCGGCGCCAGAAGTCGGTGATCGACACCGCCGAGTAGGGCCGGTTGAAGTTCTCGGGAAGGCGGAAGCCCAGCATCCGGCCCAGCCCGATCGCCATGTCGGAGTACCCCGAGAAGTCGAAGTAGATCTGGAGGGCGAACGCGGTGGCGCCGATCCAGGCTGTCGGCGTGTCCAGCTGTCCCGCCTGGAGGCCGAACACGCTGTCCGCGACCGGGGCGATCGAGTCGGCGATCGCGACTTTCTTGAGCAGGCCCAGGGCGAAGCGCGGGAAGCCCGCCGCGAAGTCGTCGAACCTGTCCCGCGGCTGATCCGACGGAAGCTGGTCGGCGATCTCCTTGTAGCGGACGATCGGGCCCGCCACCAGCTGCGGGAACATCACGATGTAGGTGAGGAAGCGCAGGACGCGCGGCTGCGGGGGGCGCTCGCCGCGATACACGTCGACCACGTACGAGATGTTGTGGAACGTGAAGAACGAGATGCCCACCGGCAGCGCTATCGAGGCCACCGAACCGACGTCCGCGCCGAACACGTCGACGAGCGACGCGGCCTGCTGGACGCCGAAGCTGCCGTACTTCCAGACCACGAGCACCCCGAGGTCGAAGGCGATGGCCGCGATCAGGATCAGGCGCCTGCGGCGCTCGTCCCCGCCCGGCTCGCCCATCAGCAGGCCCGCCGCGAAGTTGACTGCCACGCAGGCGAGCAGCACGAACACGAACTCGCCGGCGCCCCAGGCGTAGAACACGATGCTCGCCACGGCGACCACGAGGTTGCGCGCGCGCAGCGGCGCCACCCACAGCGCCACGAGCACGGCAGGCATGAAGTACCAGAGGAAGGTCGGCGAGGCGAACGACATGGGCGAGTACCGGCGCGGGCGGCGGGCGACCCGAGCGGCGCCGATCGTATTTGCTCAGCAGCGCCGCTGCGACGCTACGCGGCAGCTGCCACGCGGCGCCGCGTCCTGCGCTTGGCGGGCTCCACGATGTCTGCGAGGAAGCTGCCTGTGTGCGAGCGCTCGTTGGCCGCCACCTGCTCCGGCGTGCCCTGTGCGACGATCAGCCCGCCCTCCTCGCCGCCCTCGGGTCCGAGGTCGATGATGCGGTCCGCCGTCTTGATCACGTCGAGGTTGTGCTCGATCACGACGACGGTGTTGCCGTCCTCGACCAGCCGGTCGAGCATCTCGAGCAGCCGCTCCACATCGGCGAAGTGCAGTCCCGTGGTGGGCTCGTCGAGGATGTAGAGCGTCCGTCCCGTGGCGACCTTCGACAGCTCACTGGCCAGCTTGACCCGCTGGGCCTCGCCGCCGGAGAGCGTGGTGGCCGGCTGGCCCAGCCGGATGTAGTCGAGGCCCACGTCGTGGAGCGCCTGCAGGCGGCGCCTGATCTTCGGGATGTGGGTGAAGAAGCCGACCGCGTCCTCGACCGTCATGTCGAGCACGTCGGCGATCGTCTTGCCCTTGAAGCGAACCTCGAGCGTCTCGCGGTTGTAGCGCTTGCCGTCGCACTGCTCGCACGGCACGTACACGTCCGGCAGGAAGTGCATCTCGATCTTGATCTGGCCGTCGCCGCGGCAGACCTCGCAGCGCCCGCCCTTCACGTTGAAGGAGAAGCGGCCCGGCTTGTACCCGCGCGCCCGCGCCTCCTGCGTGCGCGAGTAGAGCTCGCGGATGTGGTCGAACAGCCCGATGTAGGTGGCCGGGTTGGACCGCGGCGTGCGCCCGATCGGCGACTGGTCGATGTTGATGATCTTGTCGACCTGGTCGAGCCCGGTGATGCGCCTGTGCGCCCCGGGCCGC
Source organism: uncultured Thermoleophilaceae bacterium (assembly GCA_963811055.1). Taxonomy (GTDB): domain Bacteria; phylum Actinomycetota; class Thermoleophilia; order Solirubrobacterales; family Thermoleophilaceae; genus JACVRW01. Next base: position 214,082 of record CAWEPQ010000020.1, on the reverse strand, counting down.
TGCTTGGCGCGGTGCAGGCGGTTGGCCACCGCCTTGAAGAGCACCTCGTTGACCAGCGTGGACTTGCCTGAGCCCGAAACCCCCGTCACGCAGCAGAGGACGCCGAGCGGGATCTTCACGTCGATGCCGCGCAGGTTGTGCTGCGCCGCGCCCTCGATCTCCACGTATCCGGACGGCCGGCGGCGGCGCGTGGGCACGGCGATCTCGCGCTTGCCGGACAGGAACTGCCCGGTGGCCGAGCCCGGCACCTTCATCACCTGCTCGGGCGTGCCCTGAGCCACCAGGTGCCCGCCGTGCTCGCCCGCCCCGGGGCCAAGGTCCACCAGGTGGTCGGCGGCGCGCATGGTGCCCTCGTCGTGCTCCACGACGATCACCGTGTTGCCGAGGTCGCGAAGCCGCTCGAGCGTGCCGATCAGGCGCTCGTTGTCGCGCTGGTGGAGGCCGATGGAGGGCTCGTCGAGGATGTAGAGCACCCCGACGAGGCTCGACCCGATCTGGGTGGCCAGCCTGATGCGCTGCGCCTCACCGCCCGAGAGCGTGGCCGCGGCGCGGTCGAGCGACAGGTAGCCCACGCCGACGTTGTCGAGGAACCGCAGCCGCTCGTCGATCTCGCGCAGGATCAGGCGGGCGATCTGGCGCTCGGTGTCGGTGAGCTCGAGCACCTCCAGCCACTCGATCGCCCGGCGCGCCGAGAGCCGCGTGAACTGGTGCACGCCGAGCCCGCCCACCAGCACGGCCAGCGACTCGGGCCGCAGCCGCGCGCCCTTGCAGTCCGGGCAGGGCCGCAGGGTCATGTACTCCTCGATCTTCTCCCGCGACCAGTCCGAGTCCGTCTCCCGGTAGCGGCGCTCGAGGTTGGGCACGATCCCCTCGAAGTTCGTCATGTACGAGCGCCGGCGGCCGTAGCGGTTGCGGTAGGACACGTACACGCGCTCGCCGTCGGTGCCGTGCAGGAAGCAGTCGCGGACGTCGTCCGGGAGGTCCTCCCAGGACGTGTCCATGTCCACCTCCCATTTGTCCGCGATCGCCTGCGTCATCTGCTCGTAGTAGTTCGAGGCGCTGGTGGACCAGGGCAGGATGGCGCCGTCCGCGAGCGACAGGCTCGGGTCGGGGACGATCAGCTCGGGGTCGATCTCCATCTGCGATCCGAGCCCGGTGCAGCGCGGGCAGGCCCCGTGCGGCGAGTTGAAGGAGAACATCCGCGGCTCCAGCTCGGGCATCGAGGTGCCGCAGTGCAGGCACATGAAGCGATCCGAGTAGGTGGTGAGCTCGCCGGTGTCCACATGCTCGATGTCCACGATCCCCTCGGCACGGGCCACGGCGGTCTCGATCGAGTCGGTCAGGCGCTTGCGCAGGTCCGAGCGCATCACGAGCCTGTCCACCACCACGGCGATGTCGTGCTTGAACTTCTTGTCGAGCTCGATGTCCTCCTCGAGCCGCCGCAGCTCGCCGTCGACCTTCACGCGGGTGAAGCCCTCGGCGCGCATCGAGTCGAGCAGGTCGCGGAACTCGCCCTTGCGCCCGCGCACCACCGGCGCCAGCACCATGAACTTGCTCCCCTCCGGGAGCATCATGATCTGGTCCACGATCTGCTCCGCGGACTGAGCCTCGATCGCGCGGCCGCAGTTGTAGCAATGGGGATGCCCGATCCGCGCCCACAGCAGGCGCAGGTAGTCGTAGATCTCGGTGACCGTGCCCACCGTCGAGCGCGGGTTCCGCGACGTGGTCTTCTGGTCAATCGAGATCGCCGGCGAGAGCCCCTCGATCGAGTCCACGTCCGGCTTGTCCATCTGGCCGAGGAACTGGCGCGCGTAGGCGGAGAGCGACTCCACGTAACGCCGCTGACCCTCCGCGTAGATGGTGTCGAACGCGAGGCTGGACTTGCCCGACCCGGACAGCCCCGTGATGACGATCAGGGCATGGCGAGGCAGTTCGATGTGCAGATCCCGGAGGTTGTGCTCCCGGGCTCCGGAGATGATGATGCGATCCTGCTGAGCAGCCACGATCGTCGAGTCTAGAGCGGCGTCCGGCCGCCTTTATGGGAACAGGCGTTCGTATGCGCCAGAACGGGCGTTCGCCCCGCAAAGAGCGGGACTTTTCGCGGTTTCCGGGTCAGTCGCTGCCCTGGCTCCAGACCTCGTCGAGCAGCTCGCCCGGGTCCTCCAGGTCGAAGTTCTCGTCGAGGTAGCGCCCCACCTCTTCCCGCGATGAGCCGTCGAGCATCATGTTGAGGGCGATCAGGCGGGGCGCCTCTCCGCCCTTTCGCGGGCGCTTCTCCACCGCGGGCTCGGGTGGAGGCGGATCGGCCGGCGCGGGCTTCTCGGGCGGCGCGGCAGGCGTCTCAGGCGGCGCGGGCGGCGCCTCGGGCGGCGCCACATTCAGCTCGCGCGCGGCTTCGGTAGCGCGCTCCCCTACCTCCACCGCCAGTAGCCGGACGCGCTCGAGGTCGGCTCGGGCCTGCGCGCGCAGGCGGTCCGCATCGGACCGCGCGGCGGCCTCGAGCTCGGCAGCGCTGCGCTCGGCGGCGTCCACGATCGCGCGGACGCGCTCGCCGCTCGACGGCGCCCCGGTGCGCCCAAGCTCCTCCACGGCGTCCGCCACGGCGCGCAGGTGCTCGGCCACGGCCTCCGGATCGAGGCCGTCGGCGGCGCGCGGGAAGTCCTCGCGCTCGATCGTCTTTCGGCTCAGGTCCACTGGCGCCTCAGCGTAGCCGTCAGCCGCTGCGGATTTGCCCGGCGGGGGCTACTTCTTGACGCGGAAGGCGCCGCGCATGAACGGATGGATGCGGCAGAAGTACGTGTACGTGCCGGCCTTGAGGTTCTTCGGCGTGGTGAAGTTGCTCGAGCCGATGGTGATCGGACGATCGGTGCCCAGCGTTCCAGACTCGAACTGAACCGGGCCGTCCGCGATCGGATACGCGATGCCCGTGGACTTGTTGCAGGGGGCCTTGCACGACGTGATCGAGTGGTAGACCCGCTGCGGGTCGTCCTGGTTCACATACGTCAGCGTCTGCCCGGGCCTGATGACCGGCGGGAGACCGCCCTGGCCCGGCAGGCGGAGATCGCCCAGCCGGTAGTTAAAGCCCAGGATGTTGACCGTGCCGGGGTTGAACGCGCCGTCCTTCAGCTTGCGCGCGTCCGGAAGGTTGGTCTTCTTGCCACCGTGGTTGCGGTTCTCGCGCAGGTGCCCGTGCGTGGGCTTGCCCGGCAGATCGACGCGGGTGCGGTAGGGGTTCTTCTTGCCCGGGGCCTCGTCGGCCATGAAGGCGACCATGATCCCCATCGACTCCCACCAAGCGGCGCGCTTGGTGCCGTAGGTGGCCGTGGTGGTGAGCACGTCGCCGGCCTTGACCGCGACCTTCCAGTTGGGCCTGGTGGCGGTCATGGCCACGTCCCATGACACCGCTCCGGCGGGCTCGTAGTACTTGGCGTCCGACCGGAACAGGTGGACCTTGTCGCCCCTGCCGCGTGGCGACTTGAGACGGCATTTCTTCGCGGCCTTGGCAGTCTTCGCCTTGCCGCACTTGGCCGCCTTCACCTTGGCGCCGTTGCGCTGCAGCCAGAGGTCGGTGTGCAGGCCGCCGGGATGCAGGTGGCCGGCGGTGGCGAGCAGAACGCCGTCTCGGTCGACCGTCCAGGCGTTGCGCTGGCGGGTGCCCGCCGGATAGGCGTTCGGGTCGTCGTTCGGGTACGTGAAGATGTTCTTCTTGCCCGAGTTCTTCAGCACGTTGAAGACGGGGTAGATCTTGCCGCTCTCCACGTCCATCCAGATCGGCCGCGCCGGCTTCATGTTCTTCGCCGCCGGCGAGCTGTCCGGGATGAAGTCGATCTCGTAGACCATCTTCACGTCCTTGGCGATGGGCGTGAGGTTGTGGATCATGTGGTTGAGGAGCCAGTTGTCGGACGCCTCGTAGCGGTAGCCGTAGCCCTTGGGGAGCTGGAAGATCGTCTTCTCCTCGCCCGCGGCGAAGAAGAGCTCGGGAAGGTTGTTCGTGGTGTTCGGCCGGCTGAGGTTGACCCAGACGCCGTGGTGCAGGTGGAGAACGTCCACGCGCGGGACGGTGTCGTCCATGTAGGTGAGGTCGGGCCGCATGCGGGTGATGTAGCCGTTGACCTTGGGCTTGGCCGTGATCGGCTCGTAGCCGATCTCGTTCTGGCCGGGGATCACCTTGAACGGGCCGATCTCGTACTTGAGCCGCTGAACGCCGTTCGGAAGCTTCGTCGTGGTGACGGTGCTCTTCTCACCGCTGAGCATCCGGGTGCCGTTCAGCACGGCGGCGCCGGCGGTGGCCGCGCTCGCGGACGACGCGAACACGAGCAACAGACTGGCGGCGACCATCGCCGCGATGACCTCCCTCAACGCACGAGACACGCCCGGCATCCTACCTACTTGCGGCCAGAGTGCAAATACCCATGGCCTAGACGGTGCCGGCCTCGGCCTCGGCCTCGGCCAACTCGCGCTTCAGACCCTTGATCTCATCGCGCAGCTTGGCCGCGTACTCGAAGCGCAGGTCCTCCGCGGCGGCGAGCATCTCCTCCTCGAGCTCCACCATCGTGCGCCGGATCTCCTCCGGTGTCATGGCCTCCTCGCGCAGCCGTCTGCGCTTGCGCCCGGCCGGGACCTTCGACTCGATGGCCAGGAAGCTGCCGATGTCTGAGATGCCCTTGACGATTGTGGCCGGCGTGATGCCGTGCTCCTCGTTGTAGGCCGTCTGGATCGCGCGCCGGCGGTCGGTCTCCCGGAGCGCGTTGCGCATGGCCTGGGTCTCCTTGTCGGCGTACATCACGACCTTGCCGCGGATGTTCCGGGCGGCGCGGCCGATCGTCTGGATGAGCGACGTCTCGCCACGGAGGAAGCCCTCCTTGTCGGCGTCGAGGATGGCCACGAGCGAGACCTCCGGGAGGTCCAGGCCCTCGCGCAGGAGGTTCACGCCCACGAGCACGTCGAACTCGCCGAGCCGCAGCTCGCGGATGATCTGGATCCGCTCGAGCGTGTCGATCTCCGAGTGGAGGTAGCGCACCTTGTGGCCGTACTCGAGCAGGTAGTCGGTCAGGTCCTCGGCCATCTTCTTCGTGAGCGTGGTCACGAGCGCCCGCTCCCCGACTTCCACGACCTGCTTGATCTCGTTCATCAGGTCGTCGATCTGGTTCTTGGTCTCGCGCACGTCCACCTGCGGGTCCACGACGCCGGTCGGGCGCACGATCTGCTCGAGGATCCGCGAGGAGTGGCCGCGCTCGAACTCCCCCGGCGTGGCCGACACGAACACCATCTGCGGCGTGTGCTGGAGGAACTCGTCGAAGGTCTGCGGGCGGTTGTCCATCGCGCTCGGCAGCCGGAATCCGAAGTCCACCAGCGTCTGCTTGCGCGAGCGGTCCCCCTCGAACATGCCGCCGATCTGAGGCACGGTCTGGTGCGACTCGTCGATGAAGCAGACGAAGTCCTCCGGGAAGAAGTCGAGTAGGCAGTAGGGCCGGTCGCCCGGCTTGCGGTTGTCCAGGATGCGCGAGTAGTTCTCGATCCCGTTGCAGAAGCCGAGCTCGCGCAGCATCTCCATGTCGAACTGCGTGCGCTGGCGCAGCCGGTGCGACTCCAGCAGCTTGCCCTGCTCCTCGAGCTCCTTCGTGCGCGCCTCGAGCTCGTCGCGGATCTCCCCGATCGCACGCTCGACGGTGGGCCGGTCGGTGGCGTAGTGGGTGGCGGGCCAGATGCCCGCGTGTCCCAGCTCCTGGACCACCTCGCCGGTGAGCGGGTCGAAGTGCTGGATCGACTCGATCTCGTCGCCGAAGAACACCGCCCGGTAGGCCGACTCGGCGTAGGCGGGGAACACCTCGAGCGTCTCGCCGCGCACCCGGAATGTGCCGCGGCCGAGCGACGAGTCGTTGCGCGTGTACATGTTGTCCACGAGCTTGCGCAGCAGCTCGTCGCGATCCACCATCTCGCCCTTCTTCAGGAGCACGACCTGGGAGTCGTACTTCTCCGGGGAGCCGAGTCCGTAGATGCAGGACACGCTGGCCACCACGATCACGTCGCGGCGCGCGAAGAGCGCCGCCGTGGCGGCGTGCCGCAGCCGGTCGATCTCCTCGTTGATCGACGAGTCCTTCTCGATGTACAGGTCCTGCGCCGGGACGTACGCCTCGGGCTGGTAGTAGTCGTAGTAGGAGACGAAGTACTCGACCGCGTTGTCCGGGAAGAACTCGCGGAACTCGTTGCAGAGCTGGGCGGCGAGCGTCTTGTTGTGGGCGATCACCAGCGCCGGCCGCTGGACCTCCTCGATGGTGAACGCCATCGTGGCCGTCTTGCCCGATCCGGTGACCCCGAGCAGGGTCTGGAAGCGGTCCCCCGCGCCCAGCCCCTCGGCAAGCCCGGCAAGCGCCGTCTTCTGGTCCGCGACCGGGCGATACGCGGAATTGACGCGGAACTCGGGCACCCGATTGAAGCTAGCAGCGGGCCAGGAGGACTTGGCGGAGCGTGCCCGCCAGGCCGGCAGCATCCTCGACGAGATCCCACCAGGTCACCCTCAGCACCTGGACTCCGCGCACGGTCAGCACCCTGTCACGCCGCCGATCCTCTCGGAACGCCCGCTGCGTGTCGTGGGTTTCACCGGCGTCGACCATCACGTTCGATTGCGGGGTGGGGATGGCGTGCTCCGCGCACAGGCGAAGGAAGGCGCGCTCGGCGTCGTTGCGGGTCATGGGCGGGCCGGCCCCGTAGGCGGCGAGCACCCTGCGAAGCCGGTGACGGCCGCGACGTCCTGGGAGGCGCGCCAGGGCTGCCTCGACCTTCGCGACATCCAGGATCCGTTGCACCTCGGCCTCGTGGACCGCGTCGGCCACCGCTGCTCGGACAGCACGTCCGCGAGGTCGACAAGGGTGCGCGCCGGCGAGGTGACCGGGATCCCGTGGAGCAGCGCGGAGTCTTCCTCTGTGACCGTGACCTCGTATCGCGGCGCATGCCGGACGACCAGCCAGTGGACCGCGGCCGACCGATGGCTCAGCAGCGCTCCGGGCCCGCACGCGAGAACGGCCGCCAGGTCTCGCCCGTCGGCGGTGACGGCCACATGTCCGACCGCGTAGAGGCCCAAGTGCAGACGGTGAAGCCGGCCGGCCGCCACTCGACGCGAAATCGCGCTCCTCGAGTGCCCCAGGGCAGAGAGCTGAGCGAGTGTCACGACGCCGTGCTGCCGTGCAGCGAGCGCCGCGAGCCCCAGACCGGGCGAGTGAGGTGAGGATTCCTCCCGGTATGCGGGATCAATTCGCACCACACTCCCAGGGTGGACCGCGGCGTGTAACGGCTCAATGCGCTCGTGTGACGCGGCGCGAACGGGCTAGCCTCAGAGCGTCATGGCTGTGGTGATCGCATCGGCGCTGGACAAGGACATGGCGGGTAGACCGCTGTTCCGCGACGTCTCGTTCAAGCTCGAGCGCAAGGACCGCATGACGCTCGCCGGCCGCAACGGGGCCGGGAAGACCACGCTGCTCAGGATGCTCGCCGGCGAGACCGGGATCGACGGCGGCCAGCTCGTGCTGTCCAAGGGCACCAGGGCGGCGCTGCACGACCAGCGGCCGCCCCGCGAGCGGACGCTCACCCTGCGCGACTACGTGCTCTCCGGGTGCGGCGACCTGGTGCGCCTCGAGGTCGATCTCACCGAGCTCGAGAAGGCCATGGGCGAGCGCCCCGACGATGCGACCCTGCTCGACCGCTACTCCCGCGCACAGGCGCGGCTCGAGCACGCGGGGGGCTGGGACTGGCGCGTGCGCGCGCTGGGACCGCTACGCGGCCTGGGGTTCGCCGACGACGCGCTCGACCGTCGCCTCGACGGCTTCTCGGGCGGGGAGCTCACCCGCGCTTCTCTCGCACGGGCGCTCGCTGGAGACCCGGACCTCCTGCTCCTCGACGAGCCCACCAACCACCTGGACATCACGTCGCTCGAATGGCTCGAGGGCTACCTCGAGAGCCTGGACGCCGCCGTGGTGCTCGTGGCGCACGACCGCTGGTTCCTCGAGGCCGTGGGCACCTCCGTGCTGGAGCTGGAGGCGGGACGCTCGCGCTACTTCCCCGGCTCGTGGCACGCCTGGCGCAGGGAGGCCGCGGCGCGCGACATCCACCTCGGCAAGGCGATCGACAAGCAGCAGGCGGAGATCGAGCGGATGGAGCGCTTCATCGAGCGCTTCCGGGCCAAGGCGACCAAGGCGCGCCAGGTGCAGTCGCGGGTCAAGACGATCGAGCGCATGGACACGGTCACCCGCGATCCGCGCGACACCCGCTCACTCGGGTTCGAGTTCGGCTCGGCCGAGCGCAGCGGCAGGGTGGCGCTCGAGGTGGAGGGCGCCCGCCTCGAGGTGGGCGAGCGGACGCTCCTCGAGAACGGCGACCTGTGGCTGGAGCGCGGCGAGCACGTATCGCTCGTGGGGCCCAACGGAGCCGGCAAGACCACGCTGATCGACGCCATCGCGGGCAACCGCGAGCTCGACGGCGGCCGCGTGCGCCGCGGGCACAACGTGAACCTCGGCTACCTCACCCAGCACTCGTCGGAGCTGGGCGCCAGCGGCTCGGCGCTCGACGCCGCCCAGCGCGCCACCGGCCTGTCACCGGGGAAGGCACGCGCGCTGCTCGGCCGCTTCCTCTTCTCGGGCCGGGAGGCCGAGAAGCCGCTCGACGGACTGTCCGGGGGCGAGCGCCGGCGGCTCTCGCTGGCGATCCTCGTGGCCTCCGACGCCAATGTCCTGATCCTCGACGAGCCCACCAACCACCTGGACCTCGACGCGCGCGAGGCCTTGGAGGACGCGCTCACGAGCTTCGGGGGCGCGCTCCTGCTCGTGTCACACGACCGGGCGCTGCTCGACGCGGTGGGCACACGCACCATTGCGCTCGAGGACGGGGAGCTGCGCAGCTACGAGGGCGGATGGCAGGAGTACCTCCGCGCACGCGAGGAGCGCAGCACCGCTCCAACCAAGCGCCGCGCGCCCACCCCCAAGCGCGAGCGCCCGAAATCCTCGGGGCCCTCCAAGAACGCACGCCGGCGCCTCGTGGAGCTGGAGCGCGAGGTGGAGCGCTCGGAGGCCACCCTCCGCAAGCTCGAGGACGAGCTGGCCGACCCGTCGCGCTGGGGCTCGGCCACGATGACCGTCGAGTCGGCCCAGCGGCACGCAGCCGCCAAGCGCGCCGTCGAGGAGGCCTACGCCCGCTGGGAGGAGGCCACCTCCGCCAACGGCGGGTCAGAGACCTAGTTCGCTCCTGTAGTGCTCGCGGTATTGGCCGCGGCGCTCCAGCACGTTGTTCACGTAGGCGCGCGTCTCCGGGAAGCGGATGTCGGTGTCCACGTCGAACTGGTCGGGCCCTCCCGCCGCGCGCACCCAGCGGTCCACGTTCCCGTGGCCCGCGTTGTAGGCCGCCACCGCCAGCGCCTCGTTTTGGTCGTAGCGGTCCATCAGGTAGCGGAGGTAGTAGGTGCCGTAGGAGATGTTGATCTGCGGCGTGGCCAGGTCCTCCTGCACGAAGTGGGTGCCGCCGGACTGGCGCGCGATGAAGTCGGCGGTGGCCGGGGTGATCTGCATCAGCCCGCGGGCGCCGGCGTGCGAGGTCTGGTCGCGGAACTTGGACTCCTCGTAGATCACGGCGGCCACCAGCGCCGGGTCGAGGTCCTTCTCGCTCGCCTGCTGGCGAATGATGTCGTCGTGATGCAGCGGGAGGGTGATCTCCCTCAGCGCGTCGCTCAGCGGCCCGCCTCCGGTCAGGAGGAGGGCCATCCCGCCCGCGACCACGAGCGCGGTCACGCCGGCCGCCACCCCGAGTCGGCGGCGCGCCAGCGACCGCCCACCGCGCCGGCGGGGCCGGACGCGGGTACCTGTGCGTGCTGCTGTTTGGCTCACGAGTCGGATTCGAGTGTTGCAAGTAGGTGCGACAGCACGTCCTTCAACTCCTCGAGTGTCCCGTCGTTGCGCACCGTGTAATCCGCTTTTTGCGATTTCTCCGTCTGGGAGAGCTGTCGCCGCTCCCGTCCCGCCACCGCGGCGTGCCCGCGGGCGGCGGCGCGGCGCTCGCGCTCGGCCTCGTCGGCCACCACCGCGATCGTGCCGTCGAACACCGACTCCATCCCCGACTCGAACAGCAGCGGGACCTCCACCACCGCGGCTCGCGGGGCAGGAGTCGCGGCCTCCGTGGCGGTCTTCCACTCCAGCACGCGCGCGCCCACGCCCGGCCAGAGCAGTCCCTCGAGCCATACGCGCGCCTCGTCGTCGCCGAACACGCGCTCGGCCACGAGCGCCCGGTCGACCTGGCCGTCAGGCGCCACCTCGGGCCCCAGCCGCGCGACCACCGCGTCGAGCTCGGAGGCCAGCACCTCGTGAGCGACCTCGTCCGTGGAGAGCGTGGCCGCCCCCAGCTCCGCGAGCGCCCGGAGCGCCTCGGACTTGCCTGCTCCCAAACCGCCCGTCAGCCCTATGAAGGGCACCCGGCGGACCGGGCTGGCCACTCAGTCCTCGTCGGACTCGGCGGTCTCGGTGGGGTCGGCGTCGCCGTCCCCGTCCGGAGCGGGCTCGCCGGCCTCTTCGGCCACAGGCTCCTCGGAGGCGGGCTCCTCGGCCACGGGCTCCTCGGCGACAGGCTCCTCAGCAGCGGGCTCCTCAGCAGCAGCCTCTTCGGCCGCGGGCTCCTCAACAGCAGGCTCCTCACCAGCAATCTCCTCGGCAGCCGGCTCGTCGAGCGGAGCGCTCTCGGCCTCGGCGGCCTGCGCCTCCTGCATGGCTGCGCGCAGGTCGGCGGCGCCGCTCACGTCCGGACCCGCGAACACGTCCTCGGACAGGCCGAGGTCGGGCACGTCGCCCAGCTCGTCGGCGCCGCTGGCTGCCGCCCCGGCGGCCGCGGCCGTCTTGATGTGCTCGAGCTGGTCCTCAACGCGCTTGACGCTCAGCGACAGGCGGCGGCGCTCGGAGTCGATCTCGAGGATCTTCACGCGCACGGCCTGGCCGGGCTCCACGATCTCGCGCGGGTTCTCCACGTGGTGCTGGGCGAGCTCGGAGATGTGCACGAGGCCCTCGACCCCGTCCATGATCTCGACGAACGCGCCGAAGGTGACGACCTTGGTGACCTTGCCCTCGAGCTCGTCGCCCACCTGGTAGGTCTCGATGACCCGCTGCCAGGGATCGGCCTGCGTCTGCTTGAGGCCGAGCGAGATGCGCTGGCGCTCGCGGTCGATGTCGAGCACCTTGACCGGCACCACGTCGCCGATCGAGAGGATCTCGGAAGGATGGTTCACGTGGCTCCAGGAGAGCTCGGAGATGTGGATCAGGCCGTCGATCCCGTCGAGGTCCACGAAAGCGCCGAAGTCCACGATGTTCGAGATGGCGCCCTCCACGACCTGACCGGGCTGGAGCCGGTCGAGGATCTGCTGGCGGACCTCCTTGCGCTCCTCCTCGAGCACGGCGCGGCGCGAGAGCACCACGTTGTTGCGCGAGCGGTTGAGCTCGATCACCTTGCACTCGATCTTCTGGCTGAGGAACTCGTCGAGGTTCTGCACGCGGCGGATGTCCACGAGCGAGGCCGGGAGGAAGCCGCGTACGCCGAGGTCGATGATCAGGCCGCCCTTGACGACCTCGATGACCGTGCCCTCGACCGGCTCGCCGGACTCGGCGGCGGCCTCGATGCGGCGCCAGGCCTTCTCGAAGCGGGCGCGCTTCTTGGAGAGCACCAGGCGGCCGTCCTGGTCCTCCTTGGTGAGGACGAGCGCGTCGACCTCCTCGCCCAGCTGCACCTCGTCGTGCGGGTCCACCGACTTGCGGATGGACAGCTCGTTGATCGGGATGACGCCTTCGCTCTTGTACCCGATGTCCACCAGGACCTCGTCCTGGTCGATGCGGACGACGTTCCCGCTGACCACGTCGCCCTCCTCGAAGAGAACGATCGTGGCGTCGTAGTTCGGGACTATCTGGCCGTCGATCTCGAGCAGCAGGCCGTCGGAGCCGGCTACGGCGATGGCGTTGGGGGGCGTTTCGAGTTCCTGCACGCGGCCTGAGAGGGTAGCGACCCCCAGGCCTGCGCGCCGGGACGGCCAGATACCCTGGTCGGCCTATGCCGGAGCGGCGCACGAAGCGCGGCGTCGAGCGGACTCCGCTCGGCGGCGATTATGACGTCCTGATCTGCGGCGCCAGCTTCGCCGGGCTGGCCATCGCGCGCGAGCTTGCCGGGGCGCTGCGGCCCGACGGCACACCCGCCCGCGTGCTGATGATCGACCGCTACGAGGTGGGCGAGCGCCAGACCTCCGCGTGCGGCATCCCCACCGTCTGGCTCGAGGCGCTGGACCTGATGGGCTCCCACCGCCAGACCTTCGGCGAGCTGCTGGTGACCACCCCCCATGGGTCCACGCGCTGGCCGCTTCCCTGGACCTTCTCCACGTTCGACTACCCGCAGCTGTGCTCGCTCCTGCGGGCCCAGGGCGACTGCGAGTTCGAGACCGCCAAGGTGAACGGGCGCACCGGCAACACCGTCCACACCGATCGCGGCGACCTCAGCGCGCCGCTGATCGTGGACGCGCTCGGCTGGCGCAGGGTGCTGGCGGCCGGCGACGGCTTCCAGCCGCCCGACGCGCCGCTCTCGCGCGGGCTCGAGGTGCATCCGCACGGGCGCTCGGACGACCTTGCCATCTGGATCGACCGCTCGATCGTGCCCGCCGGGTACGGCTGGAGCTTCCCCGCGCGCGACGAGCTGCGCATCGGTGTGGGGTCCTTCGACCCCGGCTTCCACGTGAAGGACAACACGGTGAAGCTGGCCGAGGACCTGGATTCGGAGGCGGTGCGCTTCCAGGGGAACTGGATCCCGCACAAGCTGCGCCCGGCCGCCGAGGACGGCGTGTTCTTCGTCGGCGACTCCGCCGGGCACTGCCTGCCGCTGACGGCCGAGGGGATCCGGACCGCTCTCTACTTCGGGATCGCGTGCGGGCGCGAGCTGCGCTCGGTGCTCGACGGCCGCCAGACCCACGCGCAGGCGCTCGGGCGCTACTCGGACTTCAGCGACTCGCACGAGTGGAAGTTCCGCTGGATGCTGCGCGCCCAGCGGATAGTCCCGCGGGTGTGGCCGCCGCTGCTGGGCGGAGTGGTCTCGTCGATGCGGGCGCAGGCGCTCGTGGACTGGGCGTTCGGGCACTACCTGCGGATCGCGCCGCCGGACATCGTGACCGCGGCCCCGCCGCCGCGGCGACGTTCAGGCATCGCTGAGCCCGTCGCGGCCTAGCCGACCCGCAGGTGCGCGCGCTCGCCGTGGTGCCCCATGAGCATCAGCACCTGGGCCGGCCCCTCGAATCCGCTCAGCCAGTGAGGCGTCCACGTGCTGAACTCGGCCGCCTCACCGGGCTCCAGCACCAGGTCCTCGTCGCCCAGGATCAGCCGCAGCCGGCCGCTCAGGACGTAGAGCCAGTCGTGGCCCTCGTGCGACCGTAGCTCCGGCTCCCCGCGCTCGGGAAACGTCAGGTGGTACGCCCGCGGCCCGCTGGTGCCGTCGCGGTTGAGCGGCAGGACGCGCATGCCGTCGACCTTCCGCGCCCGCCGGCGCACGCGCGGGTCGCCCTCCGGCTCCGGTGCGAGCAGCGCGTCCACCGAGGTGCCGAGCGCGCGGGCCAGGGGGCCGAGATGGTCGACGGCCAGGCGCCGCTTGCCGTTCTCAAGCCGGCTGAGCGTCGACGCCGCCATGCCCGCGGTGCTCGCGACGGCGTCCAGCGACAGGCCGCGCTCCTCGCGGAGGGCTCGGAGCCGGTGACGGATGCGGTCCTCGTTCGTTGCCAAATCAGCAAGGGAGCTTGCCAGACCGCGCTTGCGTGTGCAACCGTCAAGGACATGGATACGGACGTGGTCGTCATCGGTGGTGGAAGCGCGGGCCTTCAGGTGGCGCTCACGCTCGGCCGGATGCGGTTCGACGTGGTCGTGGTGGACGCCGGGGAACCCAGCAACGCCCCCGCGCACGCGATCGGCGGACTGCTCGGCGCGCACGACGTCGCGCCGGGCGCCCTCCTGGCCACGGGTCGCGCGCAGCTCGCGGAGCTACCGACGGTCCGCCTGCTCGACGGCGAGGCGACCAACGTCGCGGCGGACCACACCGTGACGCTGGCCGATGGGAGCGCCCTGGAGGCGCGCGCGGTCGTCCTCGCAACCGGGGCGAACTACGCGGTTCCCCAGGTGCCAGGCATGAGCGAGCTCTGGGGAACCTCGGTCATCCACTGCCCGTTCTGCCACGGCTGGGAGGCACGGGACCAGCGAATCGGGCTGCTGTCAGCCGGTGAGCACCACGCCGGGCACCTCGTCCCGATGCTGAGCCGGATGTCCGCCGACGTCGAGGTGTTCGACAGCCTCGCGGGCCTGCGCGCCGAGGGCGGCCTGCTGCGCGCGGTCATCCTGGCCGACGGCACGGAGGTCCCGTGCGACGTCCTGTTCGTCGCCGCCCCACCTGCCCCTCGCGACTCCGCCTTCGCCCACCTGGAGCTCGAGCGCAACGAGCCGAACCTGGTGGCCGTGGACGCGTTCGGCCGGACGTCCGCCGCCGGTGTCTACGCCGCCGGCGACCTCGTGACCCCGGCACCCGCCGTCGTGCAAGCGCTCGCCACGGGGCAGCGCGCCGCGGTCGGCGTCACGCACGACCTGGCTCTCTGATTAACCCCGTCGGTGCTCAGCCGCGGACGACGAGGTACGTCCCGGCGGCGAGCAGCGCCACGCCGACGATGCGCCCGGCGGAGAGGCCGTGCTTCTCGAGCCCGAACACCCCTAGCCGGTCCAGGATCACCGACAGCGTCAGCTGACCCGCGATCGTGGCGGCGGTCACGCCGCCGGCTCCCAGCGTCTTGACCGAGATCAGCACCGTCGTGACGTACACGGCACCGAGCAGCCCGCCTATGAGGTAGTACCAGGAGAGATCGCCGATCTCGCCGACCCTGCCGAAGCCGCCCCCGGCGATCAGGGTGATGCTCACCAGAGCCACCAGCCCGATGGCGAACGAGATCGACGCCGCCGGAAGGCTCCCGACCGTGCGCCCCAGGTTGGCGTTGATCGGCGCCTGCATGGCCACCAGGCCGCCCGCGAAAGCGGTGATGAGCACCGCGACTCCCCGGTCCACTACTTGGCCTCGAGCCAGTTCCGGCCCACGCCGACGTCCACCTCGAGCGGCGGGTCCATGTCGAAGGCCTCGGCCATTTCGGCGCGCACGATCTCCACTGCGGCGTCGGCCTCAGCGTCGGGGGCCTCGAACAGCAGCTCGTCGTGAATCTGGAGCACCAGGCGGGTATCCAGGCCCGCTTCGCGCAGCCGGTCGCGGGCGCGCACCATCGCGACCTTGATGATGTCCGCGGCCGTGCCCTGGATGATCATGTTCACGGCCAGGCGCTCTCCCAGCAGGCGCGTCTGCCGGTTGCGCGCGCGCAGCTCGGGCACCCGCCGGATTCGCCCGAACAGGGTGGTCACGTGCCCGTCCTCCGTGGCCTGCTCCACGGTCTGGGCGATGAACGCCGCCACCGCGGGGAAGCGCTCGAGGTAGCGGTCGATGAACTCCTGCGCCTCCTCGCGCTCGATCTGGAGGCGGTCGGCGAGCCCGAAGGCGGACAGGCCGTAGACGATCCCGTAGTTGACCATCTTGGCCTTGGAGCGCGTGCCCGGATCGGTCTTCCCGCCGAGGATCGCCTCGGCGGTGGCGGTGTGCACGTCCTCGCCACGCCGGAAGATCTCCTTGAGCACCGGCTCGTCGGCGATGTGCGCGAGCAGCCGCAGCTCCACCTGGGAGTAGTCCGCCGAGATCAGGCTGTGGCCCGGCTCCGCCACGAAGCAGGCCCGGATCTCGCGCCCCTGCTCGGTGCGGATCGGGATGTTCTGGAGGTTCGGGTTGGTGCTCGACAGCCGGCCCGTGGTGGCGGCCGTCTGGTTGAAGGTCGTGTGGAGGCGCCCGTCGTCGGCGATCAGCTCGGGGAACGCGTCCAGGTAGGTGGACTTGAGCTTGGTGACCTCCCGCCACTCCTCGATCGCCGGCACGATCTCGTGCTCGTGGCGGATCGCCTGGAGCACCCGGGCATCCGTGGAGAAGCCGGTCTTGCCGCGACGCTTCTTCGACAGGCCGAGCTTGTCGAACAGGATCGGCGCCAGCTGCTGCGGCGACCCGATCGTGAACTCCTCGTCCGCCAGGTCCCATACCCGGCGCTCGAGCTCCTTCGCTCGCTCGCCGAAGCGGCCCGCGATCTCCCGCAGCCGCTTGACGTCGAGCTTCACGCCGGCGCGCTCCATCTCCACCAGCACGTCCACCAGCGGCAGCTCGATCTCCTCGAGCAGCCGCGTGAGGCCGTCCTCCTCGAGCCGCTCGCGCTGGCGCTCGGCCACCAGGCGGGTGAGCACCGCCCGCCGGGCCACGCCGTCGGCGCCGTCCACCTCCACTCCCAGCCCCGCCTCGGCGGCCAGCTCGTCGAGCGGATAGCCGCGGCGGGCCGGGTCGATCAGGTACGCGGCGACCATGGTGTCGTGGGCGAGCGGGGGCGCGTCGCAGGCCTCGTCCGCCATCGCCAGGGTCTTCCAGTCGTGAGCCACCACCGGGCGGTCGCCGCGCGCGAGCGCGAACGCCGCGAGCGTCTCGGCCTCAGCCACCAGGACCTCGTCGCCGGCGTACGCGGCCACGGTGAGCGGCCCGCGGAAGGAGCCCTCGAAGTCGAGCGTGCCCTGGGCGGGCGCGGACGGCGCGGGCGGGGCGGCGGCCACCGGCTCCTCCTCGAGGACGGCCTCGGCGGCAGCCTCGTCTTCCAGCGCCAGCTCCTCCTCCGGGTCGGGGGCCGGCGGTGGAGCGTCCAGCTCCTCGCCGGGGCGCATGGCGGCCACCGACACGAGCTCGCCCTCCAGCGCTCCGAGCTCGGCCACCTCCACCGAGCGCGCCCTGACGGCGATCACCTCCTCGTGCCGCTCCTCCGGCGCCGCCTCGTCCGAGCCGAGCGCCTCCTCCAGCCGCTCGAGCGGTGCCCGCAGCTCGAACTCCCGGAACACCTCGCGCAGCTTCGAGCGGTCGGGCTCGCGGGCGATGCACTCCTCCAGGTTCACGCCCACCTCGATCTCCCGCTGGGCGGTGGCCAGCTGCTTGGAGATCCGTGCGTCCTCGGCGTGCTCGCGCAGGTTCTCCTTGCGCTTGGCGCCCGAGATGGCGTCGATGTTCGACAGCACGCCCTCCAGGTCGCCGTACTCCTGCAGCAACTGGGTGGCCGTCTTCTCTCCGATGCCGGGCACGCCCGGGATGTTGTCCGAGGTGTCCCCCTTCAGCCCCACGAAATCGGGCACCAGCGCCGGGGGGATCCCGTACCGGTCGAGCACCGCCTGCGTGTCGTAGATCGTCGTGTCGGTGATGCCGCGGCCCGTGGCCATCACGCGCACGCCCTCCTCGACCAGCTGGAAGAGGTCGCGATCCCCGGTCACGATCATCACGTCGATGCCCTCCGCGTGCGCCTCGCGCGAGATCGTGGCGATCACGTCGTCGGCCTCGAAGCCCTCGACGCGCACGTTCGTGTAGCCGAAGGCGTCGACGAGCGGGTGGAAGTGGGGCCACTGCTCCTTGAGGAGGTCGGGGCGCTCGCGGCGCCCGGCCTTGTACTCCTCGTAGGTCTCGAGCCGGCCGGACATGCCGGCGTCCCAGGCCACCAGGGTCGGCTTGGGGCCGTACTCGGTGAGGAGCTTTACGAGCATCGAAGCGAAGCCAAAGATCGCGTTCGTCGGGAAGCCCCGCGACGTGGCGATCGATTCCGGCAGTGCGAAGAAGGCGCGATAAACGAGGCTGTTCCCGTCGATCAGGAACAGTTCGCGGGGCGTCTCCTCGGGCACCATTCAACCCTAGCGGTGGGGCCGTCCGTATCATCGCTCTCCTGGCCGTTCCGAGCGCACAGTTCTCCCTCACGCTCCGTGTGGAGCTTCCCTCCGGTCCCGGGGGCGTGCTCGGCAAGGTCACCGCGGCGATCGGCCGCGCCGGCGGCGCGATCGTGGCGGTGGACACGGTGGAGGCGAAGGGCGACCACACCCTGCGGGAGATCACCGTCGAATGCTCCGGCGTCGATCACCGCGGCCAGGTGATCACCGCCGTCCAGGCCGTGCGCGGCGCGCGCGTGGTCGAGATCACCGACCGGACGTTCGAGGCCCACCGGCGAGGCAAGATCCACACCGGCCTGAATTTGCCGATCAAGACGCGCGACGACCTCTCGATGGCCTACACGCCCGGGGTGGCGCGCGTGTGCAGCGCGATCGCCGAGAACCGCCAGAAGGCGTTCAAGTACACGATCAAGTCGAACACCGTGGCGGTGGTGTCCGATGGCACCGCGGTGCTCGGGCTGGGCGACATCGGCCCCGAGGCGGCCATGCCCGTGATGGAGGGCAAGGCGATGCTCTTCAAGGAGTTCGGCGACGTGGACGCGTTCCCGATCTGCCTCAACACCAAGGACACCGACGAGATCGTCGAGACGGTGATCCGCATGTCGCCCACGTTCGGCGGCATCAACCTCGAGGACATCTCCTCCCCGCGCTGCTTCGAGATCGAGAAGCGGCTGCAGGAGGCGCTCGACATCCCCGTGTTCCACGACGACCAGCACGGCACGGCGATCGTCACGCTCGCGGCGCTCATCAACGCCTGCCGGCTCACCGGCAGCGCGATGGAGGATCTCGAGGTGACGATGGTCGGGGCCGGCGCCGCCGGGGTGGCGGTGGTGAAGATCCTGATGGACGCCGGCGTGCAGTCGATCGTCGCCTGCGACCGCTACGGCGCCATCCACAGCGGCCGCGACGACTACGAGGCCGGCTCGATGAACGAGCCCAAGCGCTGGCTGGCGGAGAACACGAACGCCGGGCGCCGCGACGGCTCCCCGCGCGAGGTGATCGAGGGAGCCAACCTGTTCATCGGCCTGTCGGGACCGGGGATCATCGATGCCAAGGACCTCGAGCGGATGGCGCCGGACCCGTTCGTGTTCGCGATGGCCAACCCCAACCCGGAGGTGCGGCCCGAGGAGGCTGCCCCGTACGTGCGGGTGATGGCCACCGGCCGCTCCGACTACCCCAACCAGATCAACAACGTGCTCGCCTTCCCCGGCGTGTTCCGCGGCGCCCTCGACGTGCGCGCCCCCGCGATCACCGAGGAGATGAAGCTGGCCGCCGCCGAGGGAATCGCGAGCGTGGTGGAGGACGACGAGCTGGCCGAGGACTACATCATCCCGAGCGTCTTCAACCGCGATGTGAGCCGCGCGGTGGCCGCGGCCGTAGCAGAGGTGGCGGAACGGACGGGCTCGTCACGCGCGCCCGGACGCGACGCGGTGGATCAGCCCACCGTCGAGACCGCCGCCATCAGCTAGCCAACCCCGAGGAGGTCAGTCGTGAAGGTCGTGGTCACCGGAGCCACCGGAATGATCGGCGCTGCCCTCGTGCGCGCGCTCGTGGACCGCGGTGACGAGGTGACCGTGATGTCGCGCTCGCCCGAGGACGCCGCCTCGAAGCTCGGCGTGGCAGCCGTGGGCTGGAAGGACCCGCTCTCCGAGCCGGCTCCGGCCGAGGCGCTCCGCGGCCGCGATGCCGTGGTGCACCTCGCGGGCGCGCCGATCGCACAGCGCTGGACCGATGACGCCAGGCGCGAGATCCGCGACTCGCGTGTGCTCGGCACACGCAACCTTGTGGCCGGGCTGGCGGCACTCCCGGAAGCGGAGCGGCCGGCCACGCTCGTCTCGCAGTCCGCCGGCGGGTGGTACGGGGCCCGCGGCGACGAGCGACTGGACGAGTCGGTGCCCGCCGCCGACGACTTCCTCGCCCAGGTGACCCTCGGGTGGGAGACGGAGGCGCGGCGCGCCGAGGAGCTCGGCGTGCGCGTGGTCACCACCCGCACGGGCGTGGTGCTGGCCGAGTCGGGAGGGGCCCTCGAGAAGATGCTCCCGCCGTTCAAGCTGGGCGTGGGCGGTCCAGTGGCCGGCGGAGACCAGTACGTGCCCTGGGTGCACCTCGACGACGTGGTGGGAGCGATGCTCTTCTGCATCGACACCCCGGCCGCCGCCGGCCCCGTGAACTTGACGGCACCCGAGCCGGTGACCAACCGGGAGCTCTCGCGCGCCCTCGGCCGGGTGCTGCACCGTCCCGCCGTGGCGCCGGTGCCCGCGCTGGCGGTGAAGCTGCTCTACGGCGAGATGGCATGGGTCGTGACCACCGGGCAGCGCGCGGTGCCGGCACGGCTCCTGGAGCTGGGCTACGAGTTCCGCCGGACCGACCTGGAGGACGCGCTGCGCGACGCCACCGGGCGCTAGCGGGAGGCAATCAGGTGCCGCCGCCGCAAACGCGCGGCACCTTCACCCCGGTCAGGCGCCGGAAGGAGCCCTCCCCCGCCCGGCCGCTTACCTTGCACCACGCGTAACGACCCGTGCCGTAGTCCACCCGCGCGAAGAACGGCTGCCCGACCACCCCCGCCTTGATGCCGTCTCTGAGCACCTCGCTGGTCACCGCCGTGCACGAGAGTCGCACCACCCGGGCGCCCGCCGGCTCGCCCTGGAACGGCTCACAGCGGGCGTAGCGCGCGGGCGGAGGATCGATCAGCCCCCTGCGCACTCGGGCCCGCTGGTCGTGGACCACACTGGCCTCGATCTGGTGCACAAGGGCGCGCCGCTCCATCGGCGTGGAAGCGGCTCCGGTGCGCCCGACCGCTCGCCGGGGGCGCTGCTCGGCGATCAGGCGCAGGCGCTCGCGCTCCTGGGCCCCCGCGAGCTCGCGCTGCTCCGACGCGGCCCGCTCGCGCTTGGTCTCCCCTATCTGAGGCACCAGCACGATCGCCGCCGTCACCGCCCCGGCCAGCACGAGCCCGCCGACAACGATGGCCACCACCCGGCCGCGCGGTCCGAGCTTCCGGAACAGGAACCCTGGGATCTGCAGGATCCCGGGTAGCGGCTCGTATCTGTCCGAGCGCCCTGACGGCGGCGCAGGCATGACGGCCCCGGTCGGGTTAGCGCCCCGGCCGCCGGCGAAGCCGGGACATGGCCTGGGCGATCAGGAACAGCACGATCAGCAAGAGGAGGAAGAAGACGAACATCACGGCGAAGATCAGGAGCATGTCCGAGAAGCGGTTGGGAGCATCCACCGCGGACAGGATGAGCAGGACCACCGTGTACACGCCGGCCGCGAGTGCCGTTCCGAACGCCCCGTCCCGGTAGCGCTCGCCCTGCTCGGGCTGCCCGCGACGGTCCACCATCCCCGCCGCTATCGAGAGGCTGGCATACACCACGACCAGCACGAGCAGCGGGTAGTAGAGGCCGGTGCTCATTCGGCGGATTCCCCTCCGCCCGAGCCGGCGCGCTCGGCGCGCGCCTCGGCCACCGTCTTGCCGCCGCTGCCGAAGACACCCGAGAGCTTCCAGCGCGAGTCCGGCTTCGCGGGCCAGACAAGCCACACGAACACACCGACCACACTGAGGATGAGCCCCGCCGCAAGACCGGGCTTCTCGCCGTAGCCCTTCCGGTTCGAGATATATGAAGCCGCGATCGCCGAGGCAAGCCACGCGTAGGTGAGGTAGAGGGCGGTGGCGCCCATGGCTGCGATGACGGTCATGCGCCCAGGTAGGCCCTCTGGACCTCAGGGTTGTCGCGGAGCGCCGACGACTCATCGCTGAGCGAGACGCTCCCGGTCTCGAGCACGTAGCCGCGCTTGGACACGCCCAACGCGAAGTTCGCGTTCTGCTCCACCAGCAGGATGGTGGTGCCCTGTTTGTTGATCTCGGCGATCGTCTCGTAGATCCGCTCCACGAGGATCGGCGCGATGCCCATGGAGGGCTCGTCGAGGAGCAGCAGCTTTGGGGCGGCCATCAGCGCCCTGCCGATGGCGAGCATCTGCTGCTCGCCGCCCGACATCGTGCCGGCCTTCTGCTTCTCGCGCTCCTTGAGGCGCGGAAACAGCTCGAACACGCGCTCGAGGTCGCTCTGGACCTTGTCGTCCCGGCGCAGGTAGGCGCCGAGCTCCAGGTTCTCCTTGACGGACATCCGCGCGAAGCAGTGTCGACCCTCGGGGGATTGCGAGATGCCGAGCCGGACGATGTCCTGCGGCGCCGTCTCCGTGATCTCCTTGCCCTCGAAGCGGATGGACCCCTGGGAGGGCGGGGTGAGACCGGAGATCGATCTCAGTGTGGTGGACTTGCCGGCGCCGTTGGACCCGATCAGGGTGACGATCTCACCCTCCTCGACGGTCACCGAAATGCCCTTGAGCGCCTCGATGTTCCCGTAGTAGGTGTGGATGTCGTCCAGCTCGAGCAGTGCCATCGTCAGCCGCCCTGCTTGCCGAGGTAGGCCTCGATCACGCGATCGTTGTGGCGGATGTCCTGAGGCGAGCCCTCGGCGATCTTCTCGCCGTGGTCGAGCACCGTGATGTGCTCCGACACCCCCATGACGACCTTCATGTCGTGCTCGATGAGCAGGATCGTGAGGTCGCGCTCGCCCCGCAGGCGCTCCATGAACTCGGTGAGCCGCGCGGACTCCTGAGGGTTCATCCCGGCCGTGGGCTCGTCGAGCAGCAGCAGCTTGGGCTCGGATGCGAGCGCACGGGCGATCTCCACACGCCGCTGGTCACCGTAGGACAGGTTCGACGCGAGCGTGTCCATGTGGGTCTTGCTCAACCCGACGTAGGCCAGGGTCTCGCGCGCCCGCTCCCGTACCTCGCGCTCCTCGCGGCGGACGCCGGGAGTGCGGAGAATCGAGCCGAACAGGCCCGCGCGCATCCGGGGATGCTCGCCCACCATCACGTTCTCCTCCGCCGTCATGGTCGAGAACAGCCGGATGTTCTGGAACGTCCGTGCGATCCCGAGCGAGGTGATGATGTCCGGACGGCGCCCGGTCACGTCCTTGTCGTCGAAGGTGATCCGGCCGGACGTGGGCTTGTAGAGGCCCGTGAGCATGTTGAAGAACGTGGTCTTTCCCGCGCCGTTGGGGCCGATGATCGACACGATCGACTTGGGGGCCACCGCGATCGAGACGCCGCTGACCGCCACCAGACCGCCGAACGCCTTGCTCAGGCGGTCGGTGGCGAGCCGGGCTCCCTCGCTCGAGGGCTCCGCCGCCGGCGCGGCAGCCTGGGCGTCCGTGCTCATATGCGCGCCTCGATGATCGTCTCGTCGGCCGCCTCGGTGAGCTCGATCTTGCGTCTTCGCTCGGGAAGGATGCCCGCGGGCCGCAGCACCATCATCAACACCAGCACGAAGCCGAAGATGCCGAACGCGATCTCGCTGAACGTGAACTCCAGGCCGAGACTGTCCGTCCAATCGCTCACGACGCCTTGGTCGAGCACGTCCGGGATCAGGCGGTTGTTGACGAAGGCCAGCAGCACCGCGCCGAGCACCGCCCCCCAGATGCTGCCAAGGCCGCCGAGGATGACCATGGCGAGGATGAAGATCGAGAAGCCGAACTGGAACTGGTTGGCGTTGACGCTGTTCAGGTAGGCGCCATAGAACGCGCCGGCGATGCCGCCGAAGGCGCCGCCGGTGGCGTAGGCGGTGAGCTTGGTCTTGACGAGTGGCACACCCATGCTCACGGCCGCCACCTCGTCCTCCCGCAGCGCGATCCAGGCCCGTCCCAGTCGCGAGTCGCGCAGGCGGAAGTTCACGAAGAGCACCACGAGCGTGATCGCCAGGATCGTCCAGTAGAAGGGCCGGAGGTTGATCGCCGAGTCGAACTGTGCGATCAGCGGGAGGTCGATCTGGTCGAGAGGCGAGATCGACTCGCGCCCGTTCGAGACCGCGTAGTCGCCGAACGGCGTGAGCGCATCGCCGTTCTGGAAGATACGCCCGATGATCTCGCCGAAGGCCAGCGTCACGATCGCGATGTAGTCGCCGCGCAGCCTCAGCGTGGGAAGGCCGATGATCGCCCCGGCGATCGCGCAGACGATGATCGCCCCGATGATGAGCAGCAGGAAGTTGAGGTGGATGCCGGGCTGCAGCGCCGAGAACTCGCTGACGCCGATGTGCAGGCCTTCCCCGTTGAAGCCGCCGAAGTGATTGGAGGCCCACCAGCCGACCACCATGGCGCCCAGGGCGTAGAAGGCCACGTACCCGAGGTCGAGCAGTCCCGCGAACCCCACGATCAGGTTCAGCCCGAGAGCCATGGTGATGTAGACCAGCGCCAGGATGCAGTCGTCGAGGAAGCCGTCCAGGGGCGGGCGGAAGAAGGGAAGGAGGGCGACCGCCACCACGACCGTGGCCGGCAGCACATACTGGGCCCAGCGCGAGTGACGTAGCTCCCGCAGCGCGCTCATCCGGCCTCCCGCGTCTCCTCGCCGATCAGGCCCTGCGGGCGGAAGACCATGATCAGCACCAGGTAGGCGAAGATCACCGCCGGGGTCCACTCGTTCCCGATGCGGTTGTCCGACATCTGCTGGATACAGCCGATGATCAGGCCGCCGAGCACCGCCCCCCGCAGGTTCCCGATCCCGCCCATCACCGCCGCCGTGAACGCGATCAGGCCGGCCGTGAAGCCCTGGAAGTACCAGACACTCGTCTGGTAGAGGGTGTTGATGAGGCCGGCCGCGCCCGCCAGCAGCCCGCCCAGCAGGAAGGTGAGCGAGATCGTGGTGTCCACGTTGATGCCCATCAGCCGGGCCGCCTCCGGGTCCTGCGCCGTGGCCCTCATCGCCTTGCCGAGGCGGCTGCCCGACACGAACGCGGTGAGCAGCAGGACCAGAGGAATCGTCGCCGCGATCGCCAGCAGGTCGCCCCGGGACACCGAGATGCCGACGACGTTGAACAACTCCTGCTGCGAGTTGATCAGGTCCGGGACGCTGCGCTGCGAGGCGCCGAGCCAGAGGATCCCGACGTTCTGGAGGATGAACGAGAAGCCGACCGCAGTGATGAGAGGGGCGAGCTTGGGCGCCGACCTGAGTGGTCGGTATCCCACCCTCTCGATCATCACGTTCAGCGAGCCGCTCACCAGCATCGCGATCACGAGCGTCAGGAGCAGCCCCGACACCAGCGGCACCGTGCCTGTGTCGGAGGTGAGGCCGAGCGTGCCCCACAGCGCAAACGAGGTGAACGCCCCGATCATGAAGATCTCGCCGTGGGCGAAGTTGATCAGCTCGATGATCCCGTAGACGAGGGTGTAGCCGAGCGCCACGAGAGCCCAGATGGCCCCGTTGGACAGCCCGTCCATGAGGTTGTTGCCCAGACGGGAGAGGTCGCCGTCGTTGCTGAGGTCCTGGATGCCGTAATAGACGGGCATCGCCAGCAGCAGCGCGATGAGTCCGTACCTCGAGAGGAACTCTCGTACGACTTCCGAGGTCTTAGCCCTCGGAGCTTCAGCGGGGACCGATGCGGCTTCCAAGTTCGCGGCAGTCTATGCCGAACGCGAGGGGCGGGGACGAAATTGATCGCCCCCGCCCATTTCGCGTCAATTCGGTCTGGCTAGGACCCCTCCGCCTTGATGACCTTGTCGAAGGTCAGCTGCCCGTTCTTGATGACGTACAGGCCGTAGTCGGTGAGAGTGGTGTCGCCGTTCTCATCGACGTCGTACGTGCCGAGGACGCTGTCGCGGCCCTTCGTGTTCTGAAGGAGCTGCTCGATCACCGCCTCACGGTCGTTGGCCTTGTCACCCACCGCCTTCAGCGTGTCGAGAGCGAGGCTCATCGTCTCGTAGCCGTAGATGGCGTACGGGTCGGGCTGCTTGATGCCGTACTTGGCCTCGTAGTCGTCGAAGAACTTCGCGGCCTTGGCGATGCCCTGCTTCTCGAACTCCTCTGGGGACAGGGTGGCGACGGTGACCTTCGTCCGTGCCGCCACGTTAGCGGGGATGCCGCCCTCCTTCGGATCGGTGAACGCGGCCTCGGCCACGCCGTCCGGTCCGTAGAGCTTGCAGTTCGGGCAGGCTGCTGCCACGTCCTTGAACACCTGGACGTAGTTCTCGCCCGTCACGCCCGATCCCACGAAGCAGTCCGCCTTGATGCCTGCTGCCAGCGAGCGGTAGTTGGCCGACGTCTTGTCGGTGCCGTCGTTGCCCTCGACCGTGAGGCCGATCGCCTTCGAGGCCGACTCGACGTTACGTGCCAGACCCGCGCCGTAGGTGGTCTTGTCGTTGAAAATGTGGACGGTTTTGCAGCCGTCCTCCTTCATGATGGTTGCAAGCGCGGCACCCTGGATCGTGTCCTTGGGCACGATGCGGGCGTAGTTGCGCTTGCCGGTCGGGTAATAGATGTCCGGCTCGCCGGCCTTCGTGTCGGCGCCGGGCTCATCCGTGGTCAGACCGACGGCGGTGTTCGACGGGGAGATCTGCGGGATGCCCGCCTTGTTCAGGATCGGCAGGGAGACCTTCGTGCCGCCCGAGTTGAACTCGCCGAGGTAGAAGATCGTCGTCTTGTCCTGGACGGCCTTCCGTGCGTTCTGCCCGGTCTGCGCCTCGTCGGCGGTTCCGGGGTTCTGCGCGGTCGAGTCGTCCAGCGACACGTAGTTGATCTTGAACTTGCCGACCTTTCCGCCGGCCTCCTCGAGCGCCAGGCGCTCGCCGCTGATCACGGCTTCTGACTGACCCTTCGACGTGCCCTGCAGCGGCAGGCTCGAATAGATCGTCAGTGTGTCGCCGGAAACTGCTGCTCCGCCGCCACCATCGCCTTCGTCGTCGTCGCTGCCACAGGCTGCTACGCCCAGGGCGAACGCGCCGAGCAGGCAGGTCAAAACTGCCAGCCAACGTCCTCGCAAGATGTTCCCTCCTAGTGGATGACTCCTACTACTGGCGCCGGATCCTAGACGCCACTCCGGAGCCTCTCAATGCACAAGGAGAACCTCTACGTGCGCTTAACGCATCTCAACCGGACCCTAAAAGAGGCTGGAAGACACCGTTTTCGAGCCTGTAGAGCACCAGCGGCGGCCCGGTCACGTCGCCCGAGCGGTTGATCTCGTAGCGCCCCACGGGGGAGCGCCGGGCACGCGGCCGGAGCGCCGCCGCCACCACCGCACCTCGCCGGCTGCCGCCAGCTGCGACCGCGTCGAGCACCAGCCGAGCGGCCTCATATCCGTACAGCGCCTCGGGGCGGGCCGCCGCGGGTCCCGAGCGGCGCTGTACGGCCTCCAGCAGGCGCTGGGCCCTGGGGCCGTAGCTCGCCGCCGGCGCCAGCGGGCTGTACGCCTCCACACGCGCCGGCGCGGGGCCGAAGCGCAGCGGCGCGCGGTCGAGCACTCCGCTCCCCGCGAGCACCGGCGTGTCCGGCAGGGCCGTGGCCAGCCCCGCGAGCAGGCGCTCGGCGGGCCGATCCCCCAGGCCGGCGTACACGATCGCGTCGGGCCGCTCCTCCACGATCTGGGTCACCCGCGCGCGTGTCGACCCCGGATCGTCGGTCAGGGTGTCGATCGGGACGAGCGTGTGCCCGGCCCGGCGCAGCCGGGCGGCCAGCTGGCTCACCAGCTCCTCCGCGTACACGCCCTCCCCCGCCACGAGCGCCACCCGGCGCGCGCCCAGGGTGCCGAGGCGGCCGGTGAGCAGGTCCACCTCGCGCAGGTCGTTCGGCGTCAGGCGCAGGAAGGTCCGGCGCCCGGTCGGGTAGTAGCGCTCAGGGGCGCCACGGCCGGCCAGCCCGGGCGGCGCCCGGGTGAGGCTCGTGAGCGAGTCGAACGGAGAGACCTGAAGGAGCCCGGCGTCATTGGTCACCGGGACCGATATCGCCGACCCGCCCAGCCCCAGCTCGCCGATATAGGCCACCGCGCTGGGATCGTCGCTGGCGCGCTCGGCGTTCGCCTGCACCTGGCCCGGATCCCACGGCTTCCCGGTTGTCCTGGTCGAGTCCAGGCGCACCAGCCGCACCGTGTGCGCGCCGGCCTTGCCCCGCGCCTGCCGGAACGCCAGGCGCGCGCCCCCCTCCACGGCGGCGGCCTCGTCCGCCGACAGGCCGCGCGCGGGCAGGCTCATGTAGACGGTGAGCACGCCCTGGGGAGCCTTCGGGACGTCGTCACCGTCATCGCCGTCGTCGCCGAGACAGCCCCCGAGACCGAACGCGAGCAGGGCCGCGCAGCCCACTGCTGTTGCCCTCCCGAGCACGGCCCGCACGGTATCCAAACCTGCGCAGCCGGCCGAGCCGGCTGCTTGGGCCAAGCCCAAACGCGGCAGGCCGCTCACGCGAGCGCTTGGCTAACGTGCGGACGGTGCGTGTGGGTGTGCTCACCGGAGGCGGCGACTGTCCCGGTCTCAACGCGGTGATCCGCGCGATCGTCCGCAAGGGCATCGACCGCTACGGGCACGAGATCGTGGGATTCCGCGACGGCTGGCGCGGCCCGCTCGACAATGCCTCCGAGGAGCTCACGGTGGAGTCCACCCGCGGCATCCTGCCGCGCGGGGGCACCATCCTGGGCACCTCCCGCACCAACCCCCTCGCGCGCGAGGGGGGGCCGGAGCTGATCCGCGAGACCATGCGCGCGCTCGACCTCGAAGGCCTGATCGCCATCGGCGGGGAGGACACGCTCGGAGCCGCCGCCAAGCTCCATGCCGAGCACGAGCTGCCGGTCATCGGCGTGCCCAAGACGATCGACAACGACCTCGGCGGCACCGACATGACGTTCGGGTTCGACACCGCCGTGCAGGTGGCCACCGAGGCCATCGACCGGCTCCACACCACCGCCGAGAGCCACAACCGGGTGATGGTGGTGGAGGTGATGGGCCGGCACGCGGGCTGGATCGCGCTCCACTCCGGGATCGCGGGCGGAGCCGACGTGATCCTGATCCCCGAGCGCCCCTTCGACATCGAGGAGGTCTGCCGCCTGATCAGCAGCCGGCACTCACGAGGGCGCTTCTTCTCGATCGTCGTGGTGGCCGAGGGCGCGGTGCCGCTCGAGGGAACCATGGAGGTGATGAGCGCGGGCGAGGACGAGTTCGGTCACGCCCGCCTCGGCGGGATCGGGCAGCGCCTCGAAGCGGAGATCGAGGGCCGCACCGGTTACGAGACCCGGGCCACCGTGCTCGGACACGTCCAGCGCGGCGGCACCCCCACCGCCTTCGACCGCGTGCTCGCCACGCGCCTGGGCGTGACCGCCATCGACGGCGCGGACGAGCGCCGCTGGGGCACCATGGCCGCGCTGCGCGGAACCAACGTCGAGCTGATCCCGCTCACCGAGGCCGTTGCGGAGCTACGGACCGTGCCGCCGCACGAGTACGAAGTAGCAGCAGCCTTCTTCGGCTAGTCGTTGGACCCAGGAACGGCGGGCTAGAAGGCGCCGGGCTCTGAAGGCGCGGGGGTCTCGCGCCGCAGAGCGTGGTCCAGGTGCGGCTTCGCTATCCGCGCCGTGGCAGCCACGACGACCATGATCGCCGTGAGCAGGAATGCGTCGAAGGCCTTGATGCCGAAGGCCCAGGCGGTGATCCACCAGACGAGGCCCGACGACGAGTGTCACGTACACCGACATGTCAGGTCACTCTACGCCTCATCTTGGTTACGGCGTTGAAGGCGCCCTTCATCGCGCGCTCGGCGCCGGAGCCCTCTGACGGCAGCATCCCCACCTGGCGGGCGAACGAGGCGCCGTCGTAGTAGGCGGTATTGCCCACGATCTCGCCCTCCTCGATCTCGAGGAGATCCAGTCCGCGGATGTCGATCCGCTTGCCGGTGGGCTCGAGATCCATGAACGGAGCGCCGGTGAAATGCCCGCCCATCCGCCACTCGACGGCCGCGAGGTGGGCCGTGGCGGCGATGCGCTCGACGCTCGTCTCCACATCGGGCAGGGCGGCGAAGAGGCGGCCGAAGAAGGCCCCGATCTCGCTCTGGCCGCGAAGAATCCCGTACGGCACGATGTCGGCCACGCCGTCCGCGTGCCAGTGCTCCACCATCGCAACCGTGTCGCGCGCGCCGAGCGCGTCGAAATAGCTGCGCGCGCGATCCTCGACGACCTTGCGCTTGGTTATACGGCGGCGCGGCGGGGCCTCGGCGCCCGCAGTGGACGCCGACGCCGGGCCGTTTCTGGTGGCCTGGGCCATATGCGCGCGGCAATCTACCAGCGCCATCGGCGGGTTCGGGATCGGGGGCGCTCAGGACAGCGCCGCGGCCAGCTCCTGCACCACGGCGCCGACGGCGGCCGGCCCGCCCTCGCCTGCCGCGCGCACGATCCTGCTGCCCACGATCACCCCGTCGGCCAGCTCGGCCACGACACGCGCCTGGTCCCCCGTCGAGATGCCGAACCCCACGGCCACCGGCACCTCGGTGGCCTCGCGCACGCGGGCCACGGCCGCCGCAAGGTCGTCCGGCAGGGCGGTGCGCTCACCGGTGGTGCCGGTCAGCGAGACGGCGTACACGAACCCGCGGGCGTCGGCGCCGATCTCGCGGACGCGCTCGGGCGTGCTGGTGGGAGCCACGAGCGGCACGAGCGCCAGCCCTTCCTCATCGCAGGCGTCGCGCAGCTCGGCTGCCTCGTCGTGGGGCATGTCCGGCACGATCAGCCCGGCGGCGCCGGCGGCCGCCGCTCTGAGCGCGAAGGCCTCCGGGCCCGCGGCGAGCACCACGTTCGCGTAGACCATCAGCACCACGGGCACATGGGCGGAGAGGCGCTCGCACACGCCGAGCACCCCGTGCGGGGTGGCTCCCGCGGCAAGCGCTCGCGTGGCGGCGTCGTGGATCACGGGCCCGTCGGCCAGCGGATCCGAGAAGGGGATGCCCAGCTCGATCAGGTCGGCGCCTGCCGCGGCGGCGGCCTCTCCCGCCGCCAGCGAGGAGTCCACGTCCGGGAAACCGCCCATCAGGTAGGGCATCAGCGCGGCCCGCTTGCCGTGCCCGGCAAAGGCCGCCGCGATCCGGTCCACCCCCGGGACGCCACGGTCACTCCCCGAGCACCTCGGCCAGGTCCTTGTCGCCCCGGCCCGAGAGGGTCACGAGCGACAGTCCCGGCGTGGGATTGGCCAGCAGCCAGGCGATCGCGTGCGCGGGCTCAAGCGCCGGCAGGATCCCCTCGAGCTCGGCCACGCGCCTGAACGCGGCCACCGCCTCGTCGTCGCCCACGGCCACGTAGCGCACCCGGCCGGTGTCGCGCAGGTGGGCGTGCTCGGGCCCGGAGCCGGGGTAGTCGAGCCCGGCGGACACCGAGTGCGCCTCGAGGATCTGGCCCTCCTCGTCCTGGAGCACGGCGGAGAGGGCGCCGTGGAGGACTCCGCGCGCGCCGGTGGTTAGCGGGGCCGAGTGACGGAGCGTGTTGAGCCCCTCCCCCGCCGCCTCCACGCCGATCAGCTCCACGGCGGCGTCGCCGGCGAACGGGATGAAGGTGCCGATCGCGTTGGAGCCGCCGCCCACGCAGGCGATCACCCGATCGGGCAGCCGGCCCGTGACCTCGCGGATCTGGGCGCGCGCCTCGTCGCCGATCACGCGCTGCAGGTCGCGCACGAGCGCCGGGTACGGCGCGGGACCGACCGCCGAGCCGATCACGTAGTGGGTGGTCTCCACGTTGGCCACCCAGTCGCGGATCGCCGCCGACACCGCCTCCTTGAGCGTCCGGGCGCCGGCCTCCACCGGTCGCACCTCGGCGCCCAGCAGATTCATCCGCTGCACGTTCGGGCGCTGGCGGCGCATGTCCTCCGCGCCCATGTACACCACGCACTCGAGGCCGAGCAGCGCGCAGGCCGTGGCGCTGGCCACGCCGTGCTGGCCCGCGCCGGTCTCGGCGATCACGCGCGGCTTGCCCATCCTGCGGGCGAGCAGGCCCTGTCCCAGGGCGTTGTTGAGCTTGTGCGAGCCGGTGTGGAGCAGGTCCTCGCGCTTCAGGTACACCTCGCCGCCGGTGGCCGCCGAGAGCCCCGGGGCGCGGTAGAGCGGCGTGGGCCGTCCGGCGAAGTCGCGCAGCAGCCGGCCCAGCTCCTCCAGGAACGCGGGATCGGCGCGGGCGGCAAGCCACTCCCGCTCCAGCTCGTCGAGGGCGGGCACGAGCGTCTCCGGCACGTAGCGGCCGCCGTAGGGGCCGAAGCGCCGCTCGAGCGGCTGGGTGCTCATGCCGCCGCGCCCGCGGCCTGGTCGGCCCCGGCCACCGCGCGGAAGAACGCGGCCAGCTTGGCGGGGTCCTTGCGTCCCGGCTCGGCCTCCGTGCCGCTGGCGGTGTCCACGGCGAACGGCGCGGTGGCGGCGATGGCC
The DNA here is from genome assembly GCA_963811055.1 of uncultured Thermoleophilaceae bacterium. Classification (GTDB taxonomy): domain Bacteria; phylum Actinomycetota; class Thermoleophilia; order Solirubrobacterales; family Thermoleophilaceae; genus JACVRW01. Next base: position 182,022 of record CAWEPQ010000020.1, on the reverse strand, counting down.
TCAGCAACGTTGCCCGGGTCGAGCCCGCCCGAGAGCAGGATCGGCGGCGTGCCGCCGTGGTGGCGGACGAGCGTCCAGTCGAACCTCTGGCCCGTGCCGCCCGGTGCGACGCTGGAGTGCGCGTCGAGCAGGTGGAAGTCGGTTCGGAACGGCCGCAGCGCCTGGACCTGGGCGGCGTCCCTGACGCGCGCCGCCTTGATGATCCGGCAGCCCGTGCGCCGCGCCGCCTCCTGGCAGTAGGAGGGCCCCTCGTCGCCGTGCAGTTGAAGGAGCGTGAGGCCGCAGCGGTCGGCGGTGGAGGCCACCTCGTCGAGGGTGGCGTTCACGAACACGCCCGCCACCTCGGCGCGGCGGTGCAGGTCGGCGCCGATCAGCTCGGCGTCCTCGATGGCGCAGGCCCGCGGGCTGCCCGGCCAGAAGATCAGCCCGATCGCCCATGCGCCCAGCTCGACGCTGGTCCGAGCGTCGCCGGGCGAGGTGATCCCACAGATCTTGACGCGTGTCACCGCGCCAATGGTAGGCCGGGCTAGGGCGACGTGACCGCGCTGCCGCAGCCACCGGCGTCCGAGTCCGCCGGGCGCTTGCCCAGCGTAACCCGCGCGGTCCTGCGGTCGTCGCCGCGGTAGTACGTGACCGTGACCACGTCGCCGGGCTTGTTGTCCGATATCGCGGCGGACACGTCCTCGGGCGTGGCGGTCCTCTTCCCGTCCACCTCCACGATCAGATCCCCGCCCGCCTCGATACCCGTGGAGGTGCCCGTGCGGCCGCCACGCAGGCCGGCCTTCCGGGCCGGGCCGGGGTTGGCCACGCAGGTGATCAGCGCGCCCTCGCTGCTGGGGAGGTTCAGGTCGCGGGCCAGGTCGGCGCTGATCGGCGACATCACGATGCCGAGGTACGCGCGCTCGATCTGTCCGCCCTCGCGCAGTCTGGGGAGAAGCCGCTTTGCGGTGTTGATCGGGATCGCGAAGCCGATGCCCACCGAGCCGCTGCCCCCGCCGGTGGCGATCTGGGAGTTGATGCCGATCACGCGTCCCTCGGCGTCCATCAGCGGGCCGCCGCTGTTCCCCGGGTTGATCGAGGCGTCGGTCTGGATCACGTTGGAGATCGAGAAGCCGTTCGGGGCCCTGATCTCGCGCGCGACGGCCGACACGATCCCGGTGGTGACCGTGCGCGTGAAGCCGAACGGGTTGCCGATCGCCACCACGGGGTCGCCTACCTGTGCCGCGTTCGAGTCTCCGAGCGGCACCGGGCGGGAGTTCTTGATCTTGGCCGGGTCTACCTTGAGCACCGCGATGTCGGTGGACGGGTCGCGGCCCTTGACGGTGGCGGTGACCGGGTCGCCGTCCTCCTCGAAGTTGACCGTCACCTCGCTGGCGCCCTCCACCACGTGTGCGTTGGTCACGACGGTGCCCTCGTTGTCCACGAGGAAGCCGGAGCCGGTGGCGGTGCCCTCCTGCTCCTGCGGAAGGCCGAAGAGCGAAGACTCCTCCTTGACGCCGCGCGCCGAGACGAAGGCGACGCCGCGGCCCTCTTCGCGGTAGATCTCGGCCACGGTCTTGCTCCCGGAGTCGTTGCTGGACGCCGGCTGGGCCACAGGCGTCTGTTCGACCACGGTCTTGGTCTCGCCCACGTCGATCACGTCGGTGGCGAGGAGAACTGTTCCGATCAGGAGGACCAGCAGGCCGCCGATGGCACCGGCGAGAAGCGTCGCGAAGCGATTCATGTACCTCTTCCTTGTAGGCCCGCAACCTTAGAGCCGTCTAAAGCGGGCGCGGACCGCCCGGCGGGATCGCGAACAGCCCGCGCACCCGCGCGGACAGCCCTCCCGTGGCCGTGAGCTCCCGTCGCAGCGCCCGGCGCTCCGCGAGCCCGGGACCCGCGGGCGCCCGCGGATCGAAGCGGTGGGCGCGCAGCGCGGCGGCGTACCCGGCGGCGGCCGGGCCCACCGTCCGCCCGAGGCGGCGCTCCAAGCCAAGCAGCGTGGTGGTGGCCGGGAACGAGAAGCCGAGCCGGAGGAGCGCCCTGCGCAGCTCGGCCAGCTGAGCGTCCGCGATGTCTCCGTCGTGCGCCCTCCGGCGCCTGCGAACTACGTGGACCGCACCGGCACCGCCGGCCCCCGCGAGCAGCAGGAACGCGAGCGGCCACCAGGCCGTTCCGCCCTCGTCGCCTCCGCCCGCTGCCGAGTCGCCGCCGGCCGCCCGTTCCGACGCCGCGGTGCCGGTGCGCGAGCGCACCTCGCCCGCGTCGGCGCGTGCGGCGCTGGTGGCGCCGAAGCCGCTCGACTGCGACTCGGCCGGCGCGGCGGTGGGCGTCGGGTCGAACGGCACCCAGCCGATTCCCTCGAAGTAGACCTCCACCCAGGAGTGGGCATCCAGGTCGCGCACCCTGTACTCGCCGGAGTCGCGGTTGAAGGACCCCGGCGAGAACCCCGCCGCCACGCGCACCGGGATCCCGGCCATCCGGAGCAGCAGCGCCATCGCCCCGGAGAACTGCTGGCAGTAGCCCACCCTGTCCTCGAACAGGAACGCCGAGAGCGGCACGTCCGCGCTCGGCGGGCGCTCGCTGTACTGGTACTCGCCCTGCAGGTGGTTCTCGACCGCCTTCACGGCGTCGTAGGTAGTGGCCTCATCCGCGGTGAGGTCGAGCGCAAGCTGGTAGGCGCGGCGGTATGGCGAGTCGCGCAGCTGGGCGGCTGCTGCCGCCGCCTCGCCCGGGAAGAGGTCGACGTCGCCCCGCAGCGGCACCTGCACCGTCTCGCGCGTGAACGTGTCCGGATGCGGAATGGTGGCGGCGTCGAGCGCGCTCTCGCCACGGTCGGGAAGCGCGAGGGTCGTGAACTGCTGGAGCGACTGCGCCACGGCCTCGGGGGATCCGCGCATCTGTGCCGCGGTCGGGTCCGGGGCGTACGCCCGGACGGTGTAGGAGTCCCCGCGCTTCAGCGGGTTCTCGTCGGCGCGGATCGTCGTGCCGTCGTCGGCGCTGACGACGGTGCCCGCGTTCTCCACGTCGTAGGTGATCCCCGCGCCCACCACGAGCTGGCTCGAGAGCGACCGGACCGTCACGGTGAAGCGGGTGTCCCAGCGCGGGTTGAACTCGTAGTAGCTCCAGCGCCGCCCCTCGGGCCGGCGCAGTGGCAGGCCGGGAAGCTCGTGGCTCGGGCTGCTGGCCTCGGTCCGCAGCCAGCGGAAGCCGTCGAAGCCGTCGAGCACCTCCACCTTCCAGTAGTGCGGCCGGTCCGACTTGATGTTGAGGAGCGTGGTGCCCTCCCGGGGCCAGTCGAGCGGACCGTACGAGTGGGTCCAGTCGAAGGTCACGGCACGCCCGTCGCCGAACCACTGCCAGTCGCGGTAGTTCCACCAGGGCCGGTCGGAGTCGAAGGCGGCGGCCACCGGCACCGAGAGCACCCCCACCGAGGCCACCACCGCGGCGCCCACGAGACCCTCGCGCAGGGTCAGCCTGGGCAGCCAGAGCCACGCCCCAACGAGCACCAGCAGCGCGAAGCCGCGCAGCACCGGAGCGCCGGGATCGTGCTCCGTCACGGCGGTGCCGTACAGCACGAGCAGGAGCACGAGGGCACCCATCCGCAGTATCCGCGCGCCGCTGCGCATCGGGAAGAAGGCCAGCGCCGCGGCCGCCGCCATCAGCGCCGGCGCACCCAGGAGGATCGTCAACCGGATCCACTCGTCCGGTCCCGCGTACGGCCAGTCCACCGTCTGGACGCCCTCCAGGCCGCGGGTGAGCCCGTCGGCCAGCTCGTCCCACCCGCGCGGGCCGAGGAGCCTCAGCGACAGGCCGGCGGCGCACAGCGCCGCCGCGAACATGACGAGCGTCGTGAGCCACGCCAGCGCCAGCACCGCCGGCCGCGGCAGCCGGGCGCGGCCGAGCAGGCCGAGCACCGCGGCGCCCGCGGTCACGATCGCCACCTCCAGGAGCACCGCGGCCTGTAGGAGCATCCTCCACGAGCCCCGCCCAGTGGCCGGCGCCAAACGCTGCGAGGGCGGTGAAGCAGGCCACCCGCAGAGGCAGCGTGTCGCGCACCGGCGCCTCCGCCAGGGCGGCGGGCAGCCGCCGGGCGCCGCCGGCGCCGTGCGGCAGGGGCTGTGCCAGAGCGCCGCTCAAGCGGCCCTCCGCCCCGCCCGGCCCAGCCTGAAGCCACTACAGCCCGCTACCTCGAATGCCACGGACGCTCCCCGCGGAACGTCCTGGGTGACCACGAAGCGCGCCGTGGCGGGCAGCCGCTCGAGCGCGCGCGGGGTGCCCAGCAGATCCGCGGCCGTGACCCAGAGCACCGCGCCGCCGCGCGGGGCCAGCGCCGCCAGGGACGGAGCCGGTCCCGGCTCGACGAGCGCGAGACGCACGTGGACGGACGGCCAGGCGCCGAGGTCATGCCCGACCTCGACGGGCCGGCGCTCGCCGGGAAGCAGGATCGCGCACCCGCTGGCGCGGGCCAGGTGCACACACAGCGACCCGGCTGCGCGCACCGCCGCGTCGAGCGCCTCCTCGCTCGCGGGTGCCGAGCTGTCCAGCACCACGAGCGGAGCCGAGTCGAGCTCGGCCACCATGCGCCGCTCCACCATCTCGCCGCGCCGGGCCACTGTGGGCCAGTGGATGCGCGACGCCGGCGAGCCCTCCCGGTACGCGCGCAGGCCGTCGATCTCGAGCTCGGCCGTGGAGGCGTCCAGCTTGCGTCCGGCGATTCCGGCCGCCGCGCCGAGACCGGCCTCCGCGCCGGCCCCGGCCCCGCCGCCGCCGGGAGCCGTGACCGGCTCCACGCGCGGCAGGACCAGCACCTCGTCGTCGGCCTCGCCGATCACCACCCGCTCGCACATCCGGAGCGGGTCCCTGATCACAAGCCGTCCGGGCTCCAGCACCCGGCGTCCGCGCCGCGCGAAGCGCACGTTGATCCGCACGCGCCTCGAGTAGCGGCCGGCGATCGATACCGGCCAGCCCAGCAGCGGCTCAATCAGTTCACCGCCGGGCGCTGGGAGCAGTCCCGTGCGGAGCTCGACGCGCAGCGGATACGGCTCGTCCTCCACCACCCGCGGAGGGCCGGGGCTGCGCGCGACCGTGGCTCCGCGTGCCGCCAGCGGCACCCAGATCGCCGCGCCCGCCGCCAGCAGCGCAAGGGCCACGCCGGGCAAGTAGAGCGAGGGTGAGTCGAAGGTCCCGGCGGCGAGGCAGAGACCGATCCCGAGGAACGCGGTGGCGATCGCCCGCGTCACGGCCGCCAGACCTCAGAGGGCCGGGACCCGCTCGAGCGCGTCGCGCACCACCGCGGCGCGCTCCTCCGACCCGCACCCCGGGGTGAGCAGCAGGCGGTGGCTGAGCACCGATGCGGCCAGCTCCTGCACGTCGTCGGGAAGAGCGTGGTCGCGCCCGTCGAGCGCAGCCTTGGCCTTGGCCGCCCGGAACAGCATCAGCCCGGCGCGCGGGCTGCCGCCCAGCTCCACTCGCGAGTCCTCGCGGGTGGCGGCGAGGATCGCGACGATGTAGCGGCGCAGGGCCTCGCTGCCGTGCACGGCGGCGGCGGCCACCTGAGCGGCCAGGATGTCGCCCACGTCGGCCACCGGCTCGAGGTCGAGCACCCGGTCGCGCTCGCCGTGGTCGGCGAGCATGTCGCTCTCCTGATCCGCCGTGGGGTAGCCCAGCGAGACGCGGACCATGAAGCGGTCGAGCTGCGCCTCCGGCAGCGGGTACGTGCCCTCGTACTCGATCGGGTTCTGCGTGGCGAGGACTATGAACGGCCGGGCCAGGTCGTGCGTGTGCTTGTCCACCGTCACGTGCAGCTCCTGCATGCACTCGAGGAGGCCCGACTGCGTCTTGGGAGACGCGCGGTTGACCTCGTCCACGAGCACGACGTTCGCGAACACCGGGCCGGGCCGGAACTCGAAGCGGTTCTCGCGCTGGTTGAAGACGTTGGTGCCCACCATGTCCGCGGGCAGCAGGTCGGCCGTGCACTGCACACGGGCGTACTCGGCGTCCACCGAGCGGGCGAGAGCGCGGGCCAGCGCCGTCTTGCCGACCCCCGGGTAATCCTCGATCAGCACGTGACCCTCGGCGATCACAGCCACGACCACGTCCCGCAGCGCCTGCTCGGGCGCCTTGACGGCGCGGGCGACGTTCCCCCTGAGGCGCGCGCCGAGCTCGGCTACTCCTCGCGGGTCAAGATCCGGGAGCGTCGCCATGTGGCCCCATAGTAGGGGGGCGCGCTCGGCTACTCCTCAGACCGCGTGAGCTCCCGCACGGCGGCCTCGGGATCGGGGGCGCGCATGAGCGTCTCCCCCACCAGCACGGCGTCCACGCCCACCTGCTCCAGCTCGTCGATCTGGTGACGAGCGAAGATCCCCGACTCGGAGACCACGACCTTGCCCGCGGGCACGTCCGCGATCAGGTCGAAGGTCCGGTGCAGGTCCACGCTGAGGTCCTCGAGGTCGCGGTTGTTGATGCCGAGCACGTCGGCGTCGATCTCGAGCGCGGCCTCCAGCTCGTCATCGCGCGACACCTCCACGATGGCGTCCAGGTCGAGGTCCTGGGCGAGCGCATGGAGCGAGCTCAGCTCCTCTGGGCGGAGCGAGCCCACCACCAGCAGCACGGCGTCGGCCCCGGCGACCTTGGCCTCGTACAGCTGGTAGGGGTCGACAGTGAAGTCCTTGCGGAGGATGGGCAGGTCGATGGCCGCCCGTGCCTCGATCAGGTCCGCCAGCGACCCGCCGAAGTGGGCCTCCTCGGTGAGCACCGACACGGCCGCCGCGCCGCCGCGCTCGTAGGCCTGCACGATCGCGGCGCAGCCCGTTCCCTCGCTGATCGATCCGGCCGACGGCGAGCGTCGCTTGTGCTCGGCGATCAGCGACGTGCCGGGACGCGAGAGCGCCTCGGAGAACGGGCGTCCCTCGCGTCCGGTGTCCACCTCGCGCTCGAGCTCCGACAGCGGCCGCTCGCTCTTGCGCCGGTCCACGGCGTCGCGCGTGGCCTCCACCAGGTCGTCCAGGCGCACGCTCATGACCGGCTCAGCTCCACGTAGCGCTCCAGGACCTCGCGGGCGGCGCCGCTGTCGATCGCCTGCTCGGCGCGCCGGGCGCCCTCGTCGAGCGTGTCCGCGCGGCCGCCCACGTAGATCGCGGCGCCGGCGTTCATGACGGCCATCGAGCGTGCCGTGCCGCTGTCGCCCCGCAGCACCGACCGCAGCACCTCGGCGTTCTCCTCGGGGGTACCGGCGCCCACCGCGGCGTCGTCCGCCGGCTCGATCCCGAAGTCCGCGGGCCCAACGTCATATGAGTCGAATTCGTCGCCGGTCAGCTCAACCACGCGGGTGGGCCCGGCCACAGAGAACTCGTCGAGGCCATCCGCGCTCGACACTACCAGGGCCCTCTCGGTGCCAAGGGCGCGCAGCGCGTGGCCGATGTCCTCGATGGCCCGGCTGTGCGAGACGCCGATCACCTGGCGCGTGGCGCCGGCCGGGTTGGTGAGTGGTCCGAGGAAGTTGAACACCGTGCGCACCGCCAGCTCCTTGCGCACCGGCACCACGTACTTCATGGCGCGGTGATGCAGGGGCGCGAACATGAATCCGAAGCCCACCGTGCCGATGCAGTCGGCCACCTGCTCAGGCGCGAGATCGATCCTTGCTCCGAGCGCCTCGAGCACGTCCGCCGAGCCGCAGCGGCTGGTGGCCGAGCGATTGCCGTGCTTGGCCACCCGGCAGCCCGCGCCCGCGGCGATCAGCGCGGCCGCCGTGGACACGTTGAACGTGGGCCGCCCGCCGCCCGTGCCGGCGGTGTCCACCAAGCCGTCGCCGGCGTCCACCGGCACCGCGAGCTCGCGCATGGCGCGTGCCAGCCCGGTGATCTCCTGCACGCTCTCGCCCTTGGTGCGAAGCGCGATCAGGAATGCCGCCGTCTGGGCCTCGGAGGCCTCTCCGGCCATGATCTCGTGCAGCACACGGGCCGACTCGTCCGCGGACAGGCCATCGCGGCCGGCCACCCGGTCGATGGCCTCTGTGAGCACCGGATTGGTCATCCGAGGAAGTTGCGGAGAAGTCCCTTGCCCTGGTCGGTGAGCACCGACTCGGGGTGGAACTGCACCCCCTCCGCCGGCAGCTCCCGGTGGCGGAGCCCCATCACCACGTCGCCCGCGAAGGCGGAGCGCTCGAGACAGTCGGGTAGGTCCGGATCCACGACCAGCGAGTGGTAGCGCCCGGCCACGAGCGGAGATTCGAGACCGGTGAAGATCGTCCTGCCGTCGTGCTCGACGGGAGCGGTCTTGCCATGGACCGGCTGGCCGCGCACGACCTTCCCGCCGAAGGCCGTGGCCAGTGCCTGGTGGCCGAGGCACACGCCGAGCACCGGCACGCCCGCCTCGGCGAAGCCGCGGATCGCGTCCACCGACACCCCGGCGTCGGCCGGCGTGCAGGGCCCGGGCGACACCACGAGGCGGTCGGGCGAGCGCTCCAGGAGCGCATCCACATCCTGCGCGTCGTTGCGCACCACCTCGAGCTCGGCGCCCAGCTCGCCCAGGTACTGGACGAGGTTGTAGGTGAACGAGTCGTAGTTGTCGATCACGAGCACCCGCGTCATGGCCAGTCCCCCTGCTCGCACGCCAAGCGGATCGCCTCGAACACGGCATTGGCCTTCGCCTCGGTCTCGCGCGTCTCGTAGTCCGGGTCGGAGTCGGCCACGATGCCGGCGCCGGCCTGCACGTGCACCCGCCCGTCCTTGACGAGCGCCGAGCGGATGTAGATGCAGGTGTCCAGCTCGCCGGTGTAGGAGAGGTAGCCCACCGCGCCGCCGTACGGACCCGCGCTTGACGGGCTCCAGCTCGTCGATGATCTGCATCGCCCGGATCTTGGGCGCGCCCGAGAGCGTGCCCGCGGGGAGCGAGGCGCGCAGGGCGTCCATCGGCGTGACCCCCTCGCGCAGTGTGCCCGAGACCGACGAGACGATGTGGATCACGTGGGAGTAGGTCTCCACCCCCATCAGCTCGTCCACCACAACGCTGCCGTACTCGCACACGCGACCGAGGTCGTTGCGCCCGAGGTCCACGAGCATCACGTGCTCGGCGCGCTCCTTCTCGTCCGCAAGCAGCTCGCGGGCGCGCTCGATGTCCGCCTCCGGGGACTCGGCGCGCGGGCGCGTGCCGGCGATCGGACGCTGCTCGGCGCGCCTGCCGGAGACCGTGACAAGCGACTCGGGCGAGGCGCCGGCGATCTCGAAGTCCTCGAAGTCCAGGAAGTACATGTACGGGCTCGGATTGACGGCGCGCAGCCCGCGGTAGATCGAGAAGGCCTCCACGGGGCAGGCGGCGCTCCAGCGCTGGCTCGGAACGATCTGGTACGCGTCGCCGGCACGGATGTACTCCTTGCAGCGCTCCACGGCGGCCGCGTAGCCCTCCGGGCCGAGGTTGGACTCGAACTCGGCAGGCTCCCGCGGCCCGCCGTGCGTGCGCGGGACCGGTCCCGCCAGGCGCTCGCGCACGTCGGCGATCGTCTGTGCGGCCTCCGCGTATGAGCGCTCCACGTCGTCGTCGGCCACCACGTTGGCCAGCACCGTGACCTCGTGGCGCAGGTGGTCGAACGCCACGAGCACGTCGGACACCATCAGGGCGAGATCGGGCACGCCGGTGTCGTCCGGCCCCGCCGGCCCGACGGTCGGCTCCGCCGTGCGCACCAGGTCGTAGCCGAACAGGCCGACAGCTCCACCCGCGAAGGGCGGCAGGCCGTCGAGCGGCGCGGTACGCCAGCGGCCGAGCTCCTCCGCCACGAGCGCGTACGGGTCCTCCGCCTGGCGCTCCTCGCCGTCCACCGTGAGGCGGCCGCCCTCCATCCGGATCACGCTGCGCGGCCTGAAGCCGAGGAAGGACCAGCGCCCGACGCGCTGTCCCTGCTCGGCCGACTCGAGCAGGAACGACGGAGCGCCGCCGCGCAGCTTGAGATAGGCCGAGACCGGGGTCTCGCAGTCCGCGATGAAGGTGTGCCGCAGCGGCACGAGCGAGTGATCGCGCGCGAGCGTGCGCACCTCCTCGAGCGAGGGCACGAGCCGCAGCTCGGCCGGATCAGCCGCGACGGCCATTCAGCACCTCGAACGCTTGTGAGAGGCTCAGGCCGCGTGCCGCCAGCAGCACGTCGAGGTGGTAGAGCACGTCGGCCGCCTCTTCGGCCACCCGCTCGTCCGACTCATCGGCTGCCGCCCGCGTGACCTCCTCCGCCTCCTCGCGCACCTTCTCGGCACGCAGCTCCGCGTCACCCATCAGCCGCGCCGTGTAGCTCTCCCCGGCGGGCGCCGTGGCGCGCTCGGCCACGGTTCGCTCGAGCGTCCCGATCGCCTCGGCGGGAGACGGTTCCGTGTCCCCGTTGTGGAAGCAGGTGCGCTCGCCCGTGTGGCAGGCGGGGCCGGCCGGCTCCACCTGCGCGAGCAAGGCGTCGGCGTCGCAGTCCCAGCGCAGTCCGCGCACGCGCTGCACGTTCCCCGAGGTGGCGCCCTTGTGCCAGAGCTCCTGCCGGGAACGGCTCCAGAACCACAGCTCGCCGCTTTCGCGCGTGCGCCGCAGCGCCTCGCGATCCATGTACGCGAGCGTGAGGACCTCACCGGTCCGCCAGTCCTGCACCACACAGGGAAGCGGGCCCTTCTCCCAGGCCAGGCGATCGTCGAACGTCGAGTCCATCGCGGTGATTATGGAGGTGTCGAGTGGAGCGGCAGCTTGAGGAACTCCCACTGGATGTCCAGGTCGTCGAAGCCGAGCCGCCGATACAGGTGCTGGGGCCAGTCCTCGCCCTCGCTCAGGAGGAACACCGGATCGAGGCTCGCCGCCGTGGCCGCGTCCAGCGCCGCGAGCACCGCGGCCCGGGCATGGCCCCGGTTTCGGTGTGCCCCGAGCGTGCAGACCTGGTCGATCTGGCCCACCCCGTCCCCGCTCAGGAGCCGACAGCAGGAGTACGGCCCCTCGGGCGGCGAGCCGAAGTCGCGTCCCTCGAACTCCTTGGTGTAACGCTCGTCCATCTCCTCGAGCTGGCGCACGGTCTCGCCACCGCCGCCGAGCGACTGCTCGGTCCGGAACGCGGCCAGCAGGTCCGCTCCGGCGCGCCGGTCCACCTCGACACCGTGGCCGGGACGCGCGACCCGGTCCGGGTCGCGCCGGCGCACCATCAGGATCAGCCTCGTGACGTTCCAGCCCAGCCGGGCCAGCTCAGGCGCCAGGCGCTCGCCCGCCTCGGTGTCGGGCACGAACAGCTGGCGGTGGCCCAGGTCGCCCATCACCTCCTCGGCCTCCTCCACAAGCGCCTCGACGGTCACGTCGGCGTCCTCCACCCGCACGGCGTTCATCTGCCACACGCTCGGCAGGCTCGGAGTGAGCAGCGCTGTGCCGCAGCGCACCGGACGTACCTCGTCGCTGACGGCCTCCTCGCTGCGGTCGAGGAAGCTCAGGATGCGCTCGAGCTCCGTCACTCGATGCCGAGCCGGTCGAGCAGGCCCTCGTCGCGGCGCCAGCCGCGCCGCACCCGAACCTGGAGGTCCAGGTGCATCCGCTCGCCGCGGGAGCGCTCGATCTCGCGGCGCGCCGCGGTGCCGATCGCCTTGATCATCTTCCCCCCGGCCCCCACGAGGATCGCCTTCTGGGACTCGCTCTCGGCCCACACCTGCGCACGCACCATGAGCAGGCCGTCCTCGCGATGCTCGATGTCGGACACCTCGACCTCCACGGCGTGCGGCAGCTCCTCGCGCGTGCGGCGCAGCACCTGCTCGCGCACCAGCTCCGCCAGGCGCACGCTCTCGGGGAGGTCGGTGTGGTCCTCCGGCGGGTAGAGGAACGGGCCCTCAGGCACGAGCCCCACCAGATGCTCCACGAGCGCGGGCACCCCGGTGCCCTTGCGCGCGCTGATCGGGAAGACGTCGCCGGCAAGCTCGAGGGCGCCCGCCGCCGCCAGCGCCTCGACGGTCCGGGCCTTGTCGAGCCGGTCGATCTTGTTCACCGCCGTGACGGTCGCAACGCCGGCCCGCGCGATCGCGCGAGCGATGAAGCGGTCGCCCGGCCCGACCGTGTGCTCCCCGTTCAGCACGAAGAGCGCGGCGTCGGCGTCGGACAGCGCGCGCTCCACCTGGCGCTGCATCCGCTCGGTGAGCGTGTCGCGCGGGCGCTGCACCCCGGGCAGGTCCACGAGCACGAGCTGCCAGTCGGCGCCCGTGACGATGCCGCGCACCTCGCGGCGCGTGGTCTGCGGCTTGTCGGACACGATCGCCACCTTGTCCGCCACGATCGAGTTCACGAGCGTGGACTTGCCCGCGTTCGGCCGCCCGGCCAGCGCCACGAAACCCGACCGGGTCATCCGGATCCCAGCCCGGACAGCACCTGTCGCTGAAGCTCGAGCATCTCGCCCTGGTCGCGCTCGTGGTCGTACCCGCAGAGGTGGAGCACGCCGTGCACCACGGCCTCGGTCAGATCGGTGGTGTGCTCCACGCATACCACCACGTCGCCCAGCTCACGCGGCCCGGCGCTCGCGCTCAGCTCGTCCACCGGGAAGGCGAGCACGTCCGTGGGGCTGTCGAGGCCGCGGTGCTCGCGGTTGAGCCGCCGGATCTCCTGCTCGTCCACCAGCGCGACCGCCATGTGCCCCTCGGCCACGCCGGCAGCGCGGAGCGCGGCCTCCGCCGGTGCGCGCAGCTCTCCCGGAGCGTCGATGAGATCCAGCTCGATCAGGCTTGTCCGTGGCGCCGGGCCTCGCGGAGCGGCGGGGCCTGCTTCTCCGCGTACTCGTTGTAGGCGGCCACGATCCGCTGGACGAGCTTGTGCCGCACCACGTCCTCGCCGCCGAAGCGCACGAACTCGATGCCCTCCACGTTCTCGAGGATGTCGCCGATCACGAGCAGCCCGGAGCGCTGGTCCTTGGGGAGGTCGATCTGGGTCACGTCTCCGGTGACCACCATCTTCGAGTTGAAGCCGAGCCGGGTGAGGAACATCTTGATCTGCTCGGGGCTGGTGTTCTGGGCCTCGTCGAGGATGATGAACGAGTCGTTGAGGGTCCGGCCGCGCATGAACGCCAGCGGCGCCACCTCGATCACGCCCCGCTCAAGGTGCTGGTTCACCTTGTCCGGCTCGAGCATGTCGTAGAGCGCGTCGAAGAGCGGCCGCAGGTAGGGGTCGACCTTGGCCATCAGGTCGCCGGGCAGGAATCCGAGCCGCTCGCCCGCCTCCACGGCCGGCCGGGTGAGCACGATGCGGTTGACCTCGCGCCGCGACAGCGCCGCCACGGCCATGGCCACGGCAAGGAACGACTTGCCCGTGCCGGCCGGGCCGATCCCCACCGAGATGGTGCTGCGGCGGATCGCGTCCACGTAGCGCTTCTGGTTCACCGTCTTCGGGGCCACGCGCAGCCCGCGGTGGCGCCACACCACGTCCTCGAGGATGCGGCTCGGGCTCTCGTGGTGGTCGAGCGCGGTGGCGATCGCCTCGATCGTGCCAGGGGCGATGTCGTGACCGGCGCGCACCAGGTCGCTCAGCTCGCGCACCACGGTCCGCCCCATCGCCACGTCCTCCTCGGAGCCGTCGAGCGTGAGCACGTTGCCACGCAGGAACACGTCGCAGTCCAGATGCTGCTCGAGCGTCTTCATGATCACGTCGCCGGGTCCCGCGAGCTCCGCGGCCACTTCGTTGTCGAGCTCGATCTGAGTGCGCACTACGGCAGCCCCATCAGGGCGTCAGCTTCTCCTTGACCACGGCGCTCACGCGCTTGCCGTCGGCCCGCCCCTTGACCTGCGGCATCACGAGCGCCATCACCTTGCCCATCTCGGCCGGCGACGTTGCGCCCGACTCGGCCACCGCGTCGCCCACGATCGCGTGCAGCTCGTCGTCGCCCAGCTGTGCCGGCATGTAGCCCGCGATCAGCTCCGCCTCGCGCTCCTCGGCGGCGGCAAGGTCGTCGCGCCCGCCGTCGCGGTAGGCCTCGGCGGCCTCCAGGCGGCGCTTGCGCTCGCGCTGGAGCACCTCCACGTCGTCGCTCCCGCCGTCCTTCACGGCCTTCTGGAGCTCGCTCACGATCAGCCGCAGCGCGTTCACGCGCTCGCGCTCGCCGGCCTTCATGGCGGTGGTCACATCGGTCTTGACCCGTTCGAGCACGGACATGGCTCAAGTGTAGGCGGGGAGCAGAGCCTCCGGCCCGATGTCCGCGGCCGACGCGTATCCGGCCAGGCCCATCGTGAGGTCGAAGTCCGCGTGCAGGTCGCGCAGCACCTGGCGTACTCCCTCCTCCCCGGCCAGCGCGAGCGCGTAGATGTAGGGGCGCCCCAGCAGCACGGCGTGGGCGCCGAGCGCCAGCGCCTTGAACACGTCGGCTCCGCCGCGCACGCCGCTGTCGAGCAGTACGGGCACGGCGCCGTTCACCGCCTCCACCACGCTCGGCAGGGCGTCGAGCGTCGCTATCGCCCCGTCCACCTGGCGCCCACCGTGGTTCGACACGATCAGGCCGTCCACCCCGGAGTCGAGAGCGCGGCGAGCGTCGTCGGGGTGGCAGATGCCCTTGAGCAGGATCGGCAGCCGCGTACGCTCGCGCAGGAACGGCAGGTCCTCCCAGTTGAGCGAGGGCCGCGAGTAGATCTGCGTGAAGCGCTGCACCGACTCGCGCGAGATCCGCCGCCGGACCAGGGAGAAGAGCGTGGAGAGCGCGCTCGGCGTCGGCCGCGGCCGCGGGGCGTCGACCCCCGTCGGCGGAGCCGCGCTCTGCTCCTCCACCAGCCGCTGGAACACCGGGTCGCTGGTGTACTGGGCGATCCCCATCCCGCGCAGGAACGGGAGGAAGCCCATGTCGAGGTCACGGGTGCGCCAGCCGAGCAGCGTGGTGTCGAGCGTGACCACGATCGCCTCGCACCCGCACGCCTCGGCGCGCGAGACGAAGCTCTCGACGAGCTCGTTCGAGGTGCTCCAGTAGAGCTGGAACCAGTGCGGGGTGTCGCCGAGCTCCTGGGCCACCCGCTCCATGGGCACCGACGCCTGGTTGGAGAAGACCATCGGCACGCCCTCCGCCGCGGCGGCCCGCGCGGTCGCGAGGTCGGCGTCCGAGTGGGCCATCTCGGCCACCCCGATCGGCGCCAGCAGGAACGGCGCCGCCAGACGGCGCCCGAAGAGCTCGACCGACGTGTCCCGCCGCGACGCGTCGCGCAGCATGCGCGGCACGATCCGGTGGCGCGCGAACGCGGCGCGGTTGGACCGCATAGTGGCCCCGGTGCCCGCACCCCCGGCGATGTACGCGAACGCCTCCGGCCGCATGACCTTCTCGGCCTCGGCCTCGAGCCGGGTCAGGTCGGTGGACACCCGGGGCCTGCGCCCCGAGACCCCGTCCAGGTACACCTGTTGCTGGCGCAGACGCCCGTCCATCAGCCGGCGGGTTCTACCAGCAGGAGCGCGCTCCACCCCGCCTCGGTCAGCCGCGCGGCCTCGCGCAGCGGCGCGAACGCCGCGGCCACCGCGTCCTCCTCACCCACGAGGAGCCCCGACGCGATCAGCACTCCCGGCGGGCGCTCCATCTGCTCCGCCACGCGCAGCAGCAGCGGGCGCACGAGGTTCGCGGCCACCACGTCGGCGTCCGGTGCCGGACCATCGCGCAGGTCGAACCGCCCCACGCCGTCGAGCGCGATCCCGTTCACGCGGGCGTTCTCCAACGTTGCCTCAACCGCGGCCTGCTCCGCGTCCACCGCGGTGACGGGCGCGAAGCCCAGCCGAGCGGCGGCCAGCGCCAGCACCCCGGAGCCGCAGCCCAGGTCCACAAAGGAGCCGCGCGCCTCTAGTCCCAGCAGCAGCTCGAGCGACAGCCGCGTGGTGGGATGCGCGCCGGTGCCGAACGCCTGGCCGGGATCCACCACCAGCTCCTCGATCCCCGGCTCGTCAGCCGGCGGCTCCCAGGGCGGGCGCACGCGCAGGCGCCCGCTCACCACCACCGGGCGGTGAAAGCGCCGCCAGCGCTCCGCCCAGTCGTCGGCCACCTCGTCGCCGCTCACGTTCACGCGTACCCCGGCCACCTCCGCCTCGCCGCGGGGCAGCGCCGGCAGCTCGCCCGGGGCGCCGTAGACGGCGTACTCCACGAAGCCGTCGCCGTCCACCTGCTCCACGCCGGACGGAGCCAGCTCGAGCAGCTCGGCCAGCACCCGCTCGGCGTCCGCCACGGGTGCCCTCACGGCCAGCCGGATCAGCGGAACGCGCGCCTGACCTTGGAGAGCAGCGAGTCGTCGCCCGGCTCGGCCAGGTTCTCGTCCGTGAGCGACCCGCGCAGCTCCTCGAGCAGCTCCTGCTGGCGTGCCGAGAGGTTGCGGGGGATCACCACGTTCATGACCACGCGCTGGTCGCCGCGCCGGCCGCGGCCGATCGCGGGCATGCCGCGGCCGCGTAGCGTGACCACCGTGCCGGGCTGGGTGCCGGCCGGCACGTCCAGCTGCTCGTCTCCGTCGAGCGTGGCCACCGTGACGGTGGCGCCGAGGGCGGCCGCCGGAGCGGGCACGTCCACGACGGTCACGAGGTCGTTGCCGTCGCGCAGGAAGCGCTCGTCGGGTGCCACGCGCACGAGCACGTAGAGGTCGCCCGGGGGCCCGCCGCGCTCCCCGGCGTGGCCGCGTCCAGTCAGGCGGATCCGCTGCTCGTCGGCGATCCCCGCGGGCACGTCCACGGAGAGGGTCTTGCGCACTGCCTTACGTCCACGGCCGGCGCAGGCCTCGCACGGCTGCGACGGAATCTTGCCCTCGCCGTCGCACACGTCGCAGGCGACCTCGCGCACGAGCTGCCCGAACGCGGTGCGCGTGACCGCGCGCAGGCGCCCGGCGCCCTCGCAGCGCTGGCAGGTCTCTATCGGCGTGCCGGGCTCGGCGCGGTTGCCATGGCAGCGCTCGCAGGCGGCCACCAGGTCGTAGGCCACATCCACGGTGTCCCCGCGCGCGGCCTGCTCGAGCGTGATCTCCACGTCCACGCCCACGTCGCCGCCCTGCACGCGGCCGGCTCCGCCAACGGAAGCGCCGCCGAAGGGATCGCCACCGAAGAAGGCGTCGAAGATGTCCCCGAAGGACCCGAAGCCGTGAGCGGTCGAGGCGAAGCCGCCCGACTCGAGGCCCTCGAAGCCATAGCGGTCGAAGGTGGCCCGGCGGTCGGCGTCGGACAGGATCTCGTAGGCCTCCGCAGCCTCCTTGAACTTCTCCTCGGCCTCCGGGTCGTGCTTGTTCACGTCCGGGTGCAGCTCGCGCGCCAGCGCGCGGAATGCCTTCTTGACACCCCGCTCGTCGGCGTCACGGCCGACGCCCAGAACCTCGTACGGATCGCGCCTCACTCGTCGTACACCTCAGCAACGAAGCGGGACAGCTCCGAAGCGGCCTGACGCACGGCGATGATGGCGCCCGGGTAGTCCATCCGGACCGGTCCGATCACCGAGACCGCGCCCAGGTTCCGGCGAGCCAGCCCGTAGTTGGCGCCGACGATGCTCAGCGAGCGCAGCTCGGGCGCCAGGTTCTCCTCGCCGATGCGCAGGAACACGCTGGGCTCGGAGAGCGACTGGCGCAGCACCCCGAGCAGGGCGCGCCGGTGCTCGAGCACCTCGAGGATCGAGGCCAGCTGCGAGAGCTCCTGGAAGCGGTGCTCCGACACCAGCCGTGCGGCGCCGTCCATGAAGAGCGTGTTCTCGGCGGTCTCCTCGAGCTCGGTGAACGCCGCCGCCAGGGTGGCGAGGAAGGCTCGCTCCCGCTGCGACAGCTGCTCGTCGGCCAGCCGCGACTGCACGAGGCGCGAGCCCACGTCCAGGCCGTCGAGCGCCTCGTTCAGGTAGCTCGCGGCCCAGTCGATCAGCCCGGCATCCACCGGCTCGTCGTAGGACACCACCCGCTTGGTCACGCCGCCGGTGGACGAGATCACGACCACCATGGCCACCTGGGGCTGCATCAGCAGCACCTCCACGTGGCGGATCGTGGCCGTCTCGATCGGCGGCGCGGTCACCAGGGCGAGCAGGTTCGTGACCTGCGAGAGCTGCTCGCTGGTGGCGCGCATGGCCTCGTCCACCTCGCGGCGCATGAAGGTGAGCTCCACCGCCTTGCGTGGCACCGGGAGCAGCCCGTCCGCCAGCACCCTGTCCACGTAGAAGCGATAGCCGCGGTCGGTGGGCACGCGGCCCGCGGAGGTGTGCGGATGCTCGAGCAGCCCGATCTCCTCCAGGCGGGCCAGCTCGGCGCGCACCGTCGACGGGCCCCACGGGATGTCGTCCTGCTCCGCGATCCACTTCGAGCCCACGGGCTGGTCGAGCGAGACGTGTCCCTCCACCACCTTGCGCAGCAGGAAGCCCTGTCGATCGGAGATCTCCACAGCCCTATTGTGGCGGGCGCTCGGTGTTTGGCGGAAGCACCCGGCTCGGCCGGGTGCGCACCGATGCTCTCTTATGAGGTTTGGAGCAGCTCGGCCTCGGCGTTGCGGATGATCCGCTTGCCGCCCTGCTCCGCCTCTGTCTCGACCACCACGCGGCCGTCGCGCTCCTCCTTGACGGAGCCCGTGACCGTGATCTCCTGCTCCGGGAACCCCATCCCGCGAAACTGGACCGAGAGCCGCCTGAGCGCCCGCGGGTCCCCTCCCGCCGCCGCGACGTTGGCGCGCGCGACCTGGGCCATCATGTAGAGGCCGTGCAGGATGTTCCCGGGCAGGCCCACCTGCTTGGCGAACTCGGGGTCGATGTGGATCGGGTTGTAGTCCCCGGACGCGCCCGCATAGCGATGCGGGAGGTACTTGTCCGGCGTGACCTTGAGATCGACGTTCATGCTCACACCCCTCGCACGATGTTGGTCCAGGTGCCACGCACCACTTCCTGGCCGTCCTGGTTGCGGGACACCGACTCGAACACGTAGAAGCCCATCCCGCCGCGCTCGGCGATCTCCTTGACCGTGGTCTCGGTGGTGATCTCGTCGCCGGCGCAGACCTGCTCGCCCCAGACGAACTCCTGGGAGCCGTGGACCATCATCGGGAAGTTGATGCCCACCTCGGGGTCGAGCACCGCAGGGCCGACGGAACCGGCCGAGTAGACGACGGCGAACATCGGCGGCGCCGGCACGTCGCGGAACCCCGCGGCCTTGGCCTGCTCGCGATCGAAGTAGACCGGGTTGTCCTCGCCGACCGCGAACGCGTACTCGCGGATCTTCTCCTTGCCCACCTCGTACCTGTAGGGCGGGTAGGCCTTCCCGACTGCGTCAGCGTTGACCGGCACGGCGCGCCAGTCTAGTGCGCGATCTGAGGACCGCGGCTACGCCACGTCGCGAAGGGCCTGCGCCTCGGCGAGCGTGCCGAGCTTGCGGATCGCGCCTTCCTCGATCTGCCGCGTGCGCTCGCGCGTGAGCTTGAACAGCCGCGCCACCTGGTCGAGGGTGCGCGGCGGCTCGCCCGCCAGGCCGTAGCGCAGGACGATGATCCGGCGCTCCCGGTAGGGAAGGTTGTCGAGCACCCGGGCGAGGCGCTCGTGCATGAGCGTCTCGGCGGCCGCGTCGAAGGGGGAAGGTGCGGTCTCGTCGGGGATCAGCTCGCCGAACTGGGCGGCGTCGGAGTCGTCGCCCACCGGCTTGTCGAGCGACACCAGTGGCTGCGCGGCGCGCATCAGCACGTCCGCCTCCACCGGGTCCACGCCCGCGAGGGCGGCGATCTCCTCGACGGTGGGATCGCGGTCGCCGGCGGCCTCGAGCTTGCGCTGGGCGCCGTCGAGCTTCTTGATCACGTTGTCGATGTGGATCGGGATCCGGATCGTGCGGCCCTTGTCGGCGATCGCCCGCGAGATGGCCTGGCGGATCCACCAGGTGGCGTAGGTGGAGAACTTGAACCCCTTGCGGTAGTCGAACTTCTCCACCGCGCGGACGAGTCCGATCGAGCCCTCCTGGATCAGATCGAGGAACGGCAGCCCCTGGTTGCGGTAGCGCTTGGCGATCGACACCACGAGGCGCAGGTTGGCGCGCGTCATGTGGTCCTTGGCGTCGAGGTCGCCGCGCTCGATGCGCTTGGCGAGGGCGATCTCCTCGTCGGCCTTCAGCAGCGGCGTGGCGGCGATGCCGTCGAGCAACTGCTGGAGCGAATCCACGGTGGGATCAGGGGCGGATTGGACAGCGGCTTCCGGGGTCACGGGCGCCAAACTACGGCGGCGTCCTAAGGACGAGCTAAATCCTCAGGAGTCGCCGTCGCCCAGCTCGAGGACCGCCAGGAACGCCTCCTGGGGCACCTCGATCCGGCCCACCTGCTTCATGCGCTTCTTGCCGGCCTTCTGCTTCTCGAGCAGCTTGCGCTTGCGCGTCACGTCGCCGCCGTAGCACTTGGCGATCACGTCCTTGCGGATCGGCTTGACCGACTCGCGCGCGATCACCTTCGAGCCCACCGCCGCCTGAATCGCCACCTCGAACTGCTGGCGCGGGATCTGCTTCTGGAGCCGCTCGGCCATCGTGCGGCCCGCGGCGTACGCCTTGTCGCGGTGGACCACCATCGAGAGCGCGTCCACGGTGTCGCCGGCCAGCAGGATGTCGAGCTTCACGAGGTCGGCCGCGCGCATGCCGGTGATCTCGTAGTCGAGCGAGGCGTAGCCCTTCGTGCGCGACTTGAGCTGGTCGAAGAAGTCGAGCACGATCTCCGCCAGCGGCAGGTCGTAGTGGATCTGCACGCGCTCCTCGGAGAGGTAGCCCATGTCCACGTGCACGCCGCGGCGCTCCTGGCAGAGCTCCATCACCGCTCCCACGTGCTCGCGCGGGGTGAGGATCGTCGCGCGGATGTAGGGCTCGCGGATCTCCTCGATCAGCGAGCGGTCGGGCATGTCGGACGGCGAGTGGACGATCGCCTCGCTGCCGTCGGTGAGCCTGACCTCGTACTCCACGGTGGGCGTGGTGGCCAGCAGCTCGAGGTCGTACTCGCGCTCCAGCCGCTCGCGGACGATGTCCATGTGGAGCAGGCCCAGGAAGCCGCACCGGAAGCCGAATCCGAGCGCCTGGCTGGTCTCGGGCTCCCAGGAGAGCGCCGCGTCGTTGAGCGCCAGCTTCTCGAGCGCGTCGCGGAGGTCCGGGAACTGGTCCGTGTCGACCGGGAAGAGGCCGCAGAAGACCATCGGCTTGACCTCCCGGTAGCCGGGAAGCGGCTCGGCTGCCGGGTTGCCCTTGGCCGTGAGGGTGTCCCCCACGCGCAGCAGCGACACGTCCTTGATGCCCGTGATCAGGTAGCCCACCTCACCGGCGCGCAGCGACTCCACGGGCATCATCTGGGGACCGAAGAACCCGATGTCGTCGATGCCGGCCTCGGTTCCGGTCTGCATCGCCACCACCTGGTCGCCCTTGCGAAGCTCGCCGTCGACCACGCGGACGTAGGCCACCACGCCCCTGTACTGGTCGAACTCGGAGTCGAAGATCAGCGCCCGCGGAGCCCCATCGGCTTCACCCTCCGGCGGCGGGACCCGGCGCACCACCGCCTCCAGGAGCTCGGACACGGAGTCGCCCGTCTTGGCCGACACGCGGATCACGCCGTCCGGATCCTCGCCCAGGAGCTCCCCGATCTCACGCGCCACGCGCTCGGGCTCGGCCCCGGGCAGGTCGATCTTGTTGAGCGCCGGAATCAGCTCCAGGCCGGCATCGATCGCCAGGTAGGTGTTGGCCACCGTCTGGGCCTCCACCCCCTGGGACGCGTCCACCAGGAGCAGCGCGCCGTCGCAGGCCGCCAGCGAGCGCGAGACCTCGTAGGTGAAGTCCACGTGGCCGGGTGTGTCGATCAGATGGAGGCGGTAGAGCTTGCCGTCCTGGGCGGTGTATTCCACCCGCACCGCCTGGGCCTTGATCGTGATGCCGCGCTCGCGCTCGAGGTCCATCGAGTCGAGCAGCTGCGGCCGGTGGTCGCGGGGGTGCACCGCCCCCGTGATCTCGAGGATGCGGTCGGCCAGCGTCGACTTCCCGTGATCGATGTGGGCGATGATCGAGAAGTTGCGGATGTTGGCAGCGGGGGCGCTCATCGCGACCTTCGAGAGTAGTGCCGCCGCGCTCCGCTAGACGCCCACCACGTCCACGCCGCGTGCCTCCGGCGCGCAGAAACGGGCCGTGCGCTCGGCCTCCGCGCGAATCTCCGCCCGTGCCGCGCGGCGCAGCTCGACATGCGGGGTCACCGCCACCCGCGCCGCGTCCCCCTGGCGCTCCAGCTGCCAGCTGGCGGCCACGCGGCCGTCGACGATCACGGTCTGATCGCCGCTGAGGGTCAGCTGGAGCGGCTGGACGTCTGGCGGGATGATCCGCTCCCGCTCGTCGTAGGCGAGCAGCGGCTGGTCCCAGCGGCCCAGCAGGCGCACGGGCAGTGGCGTGGACGCGGGCGGGAGCGGCAGCCCGGGAAGGTCGAGGAGCTCAGTTCCGCGCTCGTCGCGATACGTGACGAGCGGTAGGCGCGCCAGCGCCTCCGTGAAGTCGCGCTGGGCCACGCCGGCCCAGGCCGCGATGTCGCGGCGGCTCGCGGGGCCGAACGCCGTCAGGTAGCGCTCCAGCACCAGCGCGGCGGCGTCGACCGGGTCCGGGAGCGGGCGCGGATCGATCACGAAGCTCGCCCGGCCGCGGTCGCTCCACGACCCGCCCGGGGGCAGTTGCACCAGCGGCAGCAGCGTCCGGGCGAACACGATCGGGGCCCACTGCTCGTCGGACACGCCCTCATAGCCGCGCACGCGCTCGCGGATCTCGGTGTTGGTGCGCGGCTCGCGCAGCCACTCGCCGAGCTCCACGGCCACGCTCTCCTCGTCCAGCCTCGGGTGGCGCTTGCGCCACGCACGCATCCGCGACTGGCGAGTGAGCTGCGCGTAGGCGGGGTAATCCGCGCCCGCCACGAGGTGCAGCGTCATGCGGTTGATCGTCGTCTTGACCACGTCGCGCGCTGCGATCGCCGCCTCGAGCGCGTCGCGGGTGAAGCCCTCGAGCCGGGCGGCCAGCGTCACGTAGGGCGCGGGCGGATGCTGCGCCTGGAGCGGGGTGAGCCTGCGGATCGCTTCGGCCGGGTCGAGCTTCTGGCGGTCGATCAGCAGCTGCCGGGCTGCCAGCGCCGCCGTCAGCCGCTTGCGGGACAGCGTCTCCACGCCGGCGGGGTGCCTAGGGCCGCCTGCGCGCCCGCAGCAGGTAGTCCACCTGCTCCTGCTTGCGCATGATGATGTGCTCGAGCCGGTGCTCCACCGCCTCGGAAGCGGCCTCGCGCCCGGTTGGCTCGATCGCGGCCTGGAGGGCCTCCAGCGTCTCGCCCTCGCAATCCACCAGCTGATCGAGCGCGTGCGCGGGGTCGGCTTGGAAGCTGAACTCGGCGGCGTCGGTGGTCGGCTGGCCGCCGAGCGCGGTGATCTTCTCCGCAAGGCGGGTGGCGTCCTCGAGCTCCGAGAGCGCGTGCTGGCGCATCTTCTCCGCGTGCGCCTGGTATTCGAGCCCGATCACGCTCCCGGCGGTGACGGAGTACATGAGCACCGAGCGGTGCTGCAGCCGCAGTGCGGTGTTGAGGCACTCGATCTGCGCCTCCACGTCCATTTTCTCTTCTGGTGACATGGACCCGCTTCTACCCACCGGAGCGGCCGCGGCTAACCAGCAGCCGCCGGATCTGACGTGCCTCGGGCACCTTCAGCACCCAAACCGCGACCGCGTAGACCACCACGCCGGCGGTGATTCCGCCCAGCACGGCCACCGCCTGGGCGGGGAACGAGCGGCCGAGCAGAGCGTCCAGCCCGTCCCAGACCCCGTACGCGGCACCTGCCAGCGGAACGGCGGCCAGCAGCATGAGCAGAGCGGCCCCCGCCGTGCGCCTCCCCTCCACCCCGCCGAGCTCGGGCCGGAGCATCACCCCCTGCAGCACGCACATCACGACCGTGCCGGCCACGGTGCCGAGCACGATGCCGCTGATCCCGAATGGGCCGTACAGCGCCGCCGCCAGGCCGGCGTTCACCGCGAGGTTGACTCCGGCCACCGCGGTGGTGGCCCACGGACGCTGAAGGCTGAAGAAGGTGCGCGAGTAGAGCAGGCTCACACCCTGGAATGGCAGCGAGATCGACCACCAGACCATCGCCTCGGCCACGAGGTCGGTGGCCTCGCCGCCGAACGCGCCGCGCTCGTACACGAGGCGCGTGATCGGCTCGGCCAGCACCGCCATCAGCACCGCGCTCGGGATCAGGAGCAGGCAGACCTGACGCACCCCGTTGGCCATCGTGCGGCGCAGGTCGTCGCGTGCGCCGCGCGCGGCGAAGCGCGCCAACGTCGGGAACAGCACGGTGGCGATCGAGATCGAGAAGAGCCCCTGCGGCAGCTGGTAGATCCGGAACGCCTTGTCGATCGCCGCGGGCGCCGCGTCGGACACAAGCGTGCCGAACAGCGAGTTGATCAGCAGGCTCAGGTTGATCAGCCCGAGCGCGAGCGTGACCGGGAGCATCAGCTTGAGGACGCGCCGGACGCGCTTGTCGCGCCAGTCGATCCTGAACGTGAGACTCCCGCCCCGGCCGCGCAGCCACGGCAGCGGCAGCAGGAACTGCACCACCGTGCCGAGCAGGATCCCGATCGCGTAGGCGTAGATCTCGTCGTCCTCCGGCAGGACCGGCACGAGGCCGACGAGAGCGGCGATGATCACGGCGTTCCAGGCCACCGGCGCCAGCGCCGGGACGGTGAAATGGTCGAAGGAGTTGAGCATCCCCACGACCAGGCCCGAGAGGGCCAGCAGCACGACGATCGGGAACATCAGCCGCGCCAGGTTCACGGTGAGGTCGTGCACGGCGGGGTTGTCGTCGAAGCCCGGCGCCAGGATCGTCATCAGCGGATCGGCGAAGATCACGAACAGCGCCGTGAGGGCGCTGAGGATCAGCAGGATCAGGAAGAACAGGCTCGAGGCGACCCGGAAGGCCTCCTTGCGCTCGCCGCGCTCGAGCAGCTCGGTGAAGACCGGCACGAAGGCCCCCTGCAGGGCCGAGTCCGCCACCAAGGCGCGCACCAGGTTGGGCACCTGGAACGCGATCGTGAACGCCGACATCGCGGCGCTGACTCCGAAATACTTGGCCGCCACCACCTCGCGCACAAGCCCGAGAACTCGCGACAGGCCGGTGGCGAAGGAGAAGAAGGCCGTGTTGCGGCCCAGCCGGCGGGCATCTGCGCGCGGCTGCGGCGCGTCGGTCTTCATCGGACGAGCGCTACACTAAGCGCCCGCCGCGCCGCCCTGCCGGTCGCGGCTTAACTGTTTCCATGGCCAATATCGCCTCACAAGAAAAGCGGATTCATCGGGCGGAGCGCGAGCGGATCGAGAACCGCCAGCGCACCTCGCAGGTGAAGACCTGGCTTCGCCGGGTCGAGGCCGCCGTCGAGGACGGCGACGCCGCCCGCGCCGACGAGGAGCTCCGCGAGCTCGTTTCGCGCGTGGACCGCGCCGTCAAGTCCGGGGCCCTGCACCGCAACGCCGGCGCCCGCCGCAAGGCCCGCGCCGCGCGCATTCGCGCCCGCCTCGCCGCCTAGCGCGGCTTTCCGCAACGAGTCCGTCGGTGCGCCGCCGGCCAAGCCGGCGGCTTCCGCAACACAACCGACACATTCCCGCCTGCGGTGCGGTTAGGTTCTTCACGCCATGGCTCTGGACCACTCCGCCGGCGACTCGGGCCTGTCGCGTAGGGACTTCCTCGAGCGCACCGCGTATGCCGCGGGAGTCGCGGGCGCGGCCGGTCTGTCGGCCGACGCGATCCTGGCCGAGGCGGCGCAGGCCACGCAGGTCTTCTCGGGGCTGCCGAGCCCGCGCAACGTTCCGATCGACCACTTCGTGCTGCTGATGATGGAGAACCGGTCGTTCGACCACTACTTCGGCTGGCTCAACGGCTACGCGGACGGGGACCAGACGCAGCGCTACAAGAACCCGGCGGGCGAGTTCGTGAGCACCCGCCCGGCCTCCACGCTCGGCACGGGCGGCGTTCAGTTCAAGGGATGTGGCCATCCCGATCCCGGCCACGGCTGGAACTCGGGGCGCGCCCAGCTGCGCGGCGGCTTCCTCGCCGAGGGCAGCGGCAACGACGAGTTCGCGCTGAGCTACTACAACCGCGGCGAGCTCGGCTTCATCCACGAGGCGGCTCGCAACTACACCCTCTACGACCGCTACTTCTGCTCGCTCCTCGGACCCACCTGGCCGAACCGCTTCTACAAGTGGTCCGCCCAGTCCGGCGGGTTCAAGACGAACACGATCCAGCCTGGCGGAAACACCTGGGAGACCATCTTCGACCGCGCGCTCGCCCACGGCCTGACGGTGCGCTACTACTACTCGGACCTGCCGTTCGGCGCCCTCTGGGGCCCCCGCGCCACACCCTGGCTGGCCCCCATGTCGCGCTACTACACGGACGCCGCGGCCGGCACCCTGCCCAACATCGCGATCGTGGACCCGCCGTTCAAGGACGGCAGCGGCGCCGACGGCCTCTCCGCCGACGAGCACCCGCTTGGGGACGTGCGGCTCGGACAGGCGTTCCAGGCCGACATCGTGAACGCGTTCACCGCGTCCACCAACTATCGCCGCGGCGCGCTGTTCGTGATCTACGACGAGTGGGGCGGCTTCTTCGACCACGTGCGCCCGCCGAAGGCGCCGGACGACCGCGCCAGCACCGACCTCAACGAGGACTTCGGGCAGCTCGGCTTCCGGGTGCCGGCGGTGGCCGTGTCGCCGTACTCGCGCAACAACCAGCCGAAGAGCTCCGGCCGCTTCGGCGGCTGGTGGTTCAACCCGCGCTGGCAGGTGGACCACGGCCGCTACGCGCACGAGTCCATCCTCAGCTTCATCAGCTACCGCTTCGGGCTCGGCTACCTCAACAAGCGCCACAAGTACGCCAACAACATCGGGCGCAGCTTCAACTTCCGGGGCCGCATCGACTTCGATCCCGCCGAGCTGCCCGATCCGCCCGCCATCGTCACCCAGCCGTGCGCGCTCGGCGGCCGCGACGTGGAGGACTCCCTCCAGACGCACGAGAACGACCTGGCGCATCTCGAGAACATCGCCGAGCGTCTGAAGGTCCCCGTGTACGACGCGACTCCCGAGATGATCTTCACCAAGCCGGACACGGTGAAGAAGGCCCTCGAAGCAGCGCCGTAGTCTCCACCTCCGTGGAGACGCGATTTCTGATCGGCGGCGAGCAGGCCGAGGGCACCGGCGCCGCGCTGGATGTCGAGAATCCGGCCACGGAGGAGACGCTCGCCGGCCTTCACGCCGCCGCGCCGGATCAGGTGGACGCGGCGATCGCGGCCGCGTCGGAGGCCGCGCCAGTCTGGGGCTCGACGCCCGCGGTGGAACGCGCCGAGCTGCTCCACGAGGTGGCCAATCGCATGCGGGCCCGCACCGACGAGATCGCGCGGGTGATGACGCTCGAGGGTGGGAAGCCGCTCCTCGAGAACCGCGACGAGGTGGGCTGGAGCGCCGCGGCGTTCGACTACTACGCCGAGATGGGCCGCAACTTCGCCGGCCGTGTGATCCCGTCGATCGAGTCCACCCAGCTGGCGCTCGTCCTCAAGGAGCCGCTGGGCGTATGGGGCTGCATCGTGCCCTGGAACTACCCGCTGCTGCTGCTGGCGTGGAAGCTGGCGCCGGCGCTGGCGGCGGGCAACGCCGTGGTGGCCAAGCCGTCGGAGCTCACGCCACTGTCGACGCTCATGCTGGCCTCGTGCTTCGAGCACCTACCGCCGGGAGCGTTCAACGCCGTGGCGGGAGCCGGCGACGTGGGCGAGGCGATCGTTCGCGACCCGCGCGTGGACGGCGTGGCCTTCACGGGCTCCGTGGCCACCGGCAAGCGTGTGGCCGCGGCGTGCGCCGAGCGGGTGGCGCGCGTGAACCTGGAGATGGGCGGAAAGGACCCGTTCATCGTGTGCGCCGACGTGGCCGGGCAGGTGGAGGTGGCGGCCAAGGGCGGCGCCTGGGCCGCGTACCTGAACGCCGGCCAGGTGTGCACGTCGGCCGAGCGCTTCTACGTGGCACGCGAGCTGTACGACGAGTTCGTGGAGGTGTTCGTGGAGCACGCCCGCTCGCTGCGCGTGGGGGACCCGCTCGACGACGACACCGACGTGGGACCGATGGTGTCGGCGGCGCAGCGCGCCAAGGTCGAGGCGCAGGTTGAGGCGGCGGTGGCGGCCGGCGCGACGCTGCGGGTGGGCGGCGACACGGCCGGCCACGATCGGGGCCACTACTACTCCCCCGCCGTGGTCACCGGCGCCCCCGCCGAGACCGACCTGCTGCGCGAGGAGACGTTCGGGCCGGTGGCGCCGATCGTGCCGGTGGACTCGCTCGACGAGGCGATCGCGCTGGCCAACGGCACCCGCTTCGGCCTCGGGGCGAACGTGTACACCCGCGACCTCGAGACCGCGCTGCGCTGCGTGCGTGAGATCAGGTCGGGCACCGTGTGGGTGAACGACCCGCTCACCGACAACGACGCGGGGCCCTTCGGGGGCATGAAGCAGTCCGGCTTCGGCCGCGAGCTCGGTCAGGAGGGCCTCGAGGCCTTCCAGGAGACCAAGCACGCGCACATCGAGACGAAGATCGAGGCGAAGGACTGGTGGTACCCCTACGGCGGCGGCGGGCCGCCGCACGGCGCCTAGGCCGTAGCGCGCGCCAGCGCCAGCGAGAACGCGGTGTCCTCGTCCAGCTGGAGCTCGCCGCCGCCGCGCAGGTCGACCTCGAGCTCGGAGAAGATCTCCAGGGCGTGCTCGAGCGTCTCGCGATCGGCCTTGCGGGCTCGGGCGATCGTCTTCTTGGCCAGCCAGGGCGGGCCACCGAGCGCACCGGCCACCTTCTGCTCCGCCATGCCTGACTCGAGCAGCGCGACCGCGCGGTGCACCTCGCGCAGCCGCCGGACGACGGGGAACACGAGCCGGCCGGCACGCTCACCGTGCGACTCGAGCTCCTCGGCCAGCGCCAGCGTCGCGCGCAGGTCACCCGCCACGAGCGCATCCGCGAGGTCGTAGGCCTGCGGGGCGTTGTCGCCGGCGGTCAGGCGCTCCACGTCCTCCGCGCCGGCGGTGGAGGAGGGATGCAGGGCGATGGTGAGCTTCTCGAGCTCGCGTGACAGGCGCTGCTGGCTCGTGCCCACGCGCGCCACGAGCTCCTTGGCACCTTCGCCGTCGAGCTGCAGTCCGAGCTCGCGGCTTCGCTCCACCGCCCACTTGGGCAGCTCCCACGCCTTGGGGGCCGCGCAGTCGCGCACGTCCCCGCTGGCCTTCTCCGCGGCGTCGCGCAGCGCCTTGAGCGGCTTGCCGCGGACGATCAGGACCAGCACCGTGTCGGGCGGCAGGTCCGCCAGCGCCGCTTCGAGCGGCCCAAGCTGGCCGGCCTTCCACGCCCCGGCGTCGTCCACGAGCAGGTAGCGCACCCCCGGATCGAAGGTGAGGCTGGCCAGCGCCGTGGCCACCTCCGCGGGCTCGGTCGTTCGGGCGTCGAAGGTCTCGAGACCGCCCGGGCCGCGCTCCTCCTCGGCCCGCTTGCGGAGGCGCAGCCGCCAGGCGTCGATCTTCGCGTCGTCGTCGCCGCAGACGAGGTAGACGGGCTTCAGGTCGGCCACCGGCGCAGTGTAGGCGGAGGCTCGGGCGAGCCGGGTCAGTGCTCGGTGCGCACGTGGGTGCCGGCCGCGTCGACGCTAAGTGTGACCGTGCCGTCATGGTCCGTGCGGTAGGTGGCCGCCCCCGCGAGCCGCAGCGCGCGCAGCGTGGACGGCGCGGGGTGCCCGTAGGTGTTCACCCCGACCTCGATCGCCGCCAGCTCCGGCCGCAGGAGCGTGAGCACCTCGGACAGGCCCGGATCGGAGCTGCCGTGGTGAGGCACCTTCATGGCGTCCACATCCGGGAGCTCGAGCGCGAGCAGCGCCTCGCTCTCGGCATCCGCGGAGAGCAGCAGCCGGAACCCGCCGCTGCTGACCACAGCCACCACCCCGCGCGGGTTCGGGTCCTCGGGCGCCGGTCCCCGCGGCCGGGGCGGCGGGGAGAGCACGTCGATCGCCAGCTTCCCGCCGGCGAGGCTGAGCCTGAGCGGGGGAACCGCCGGCACACGCCGGATGTGACGGCCGGCCGCCTCCCGCAGCACCGCGCGGAACGCGGGGTCGGCGGTGCCGTCGCCACCGTCCACGAGCAGTCCCACCGGAAAGCGGCGGAGCACGTCCAGGAGACCGCCGTGGTGGTCGCGCGACGCATGCGTGGCCACCACGGCGTCGAGGCGGCGCACGCCTGCCCGCCTGAGCAGACGCGCGACCCCCGCCTCCGGCGGCCCGCCGTCGA
Organism: uncultured Thermoleophilaceae bacterium; assembly: GCA_963811055.1. Classification (GTDB taxonomy): domain Bacteria; phylum Actinomycetota; class Thermoleophilia; order Solirubrobacterales; family Thermoleophilaceae; genus JACVRW01. Next base: position 151,807 of record CAWEPQ010000020.1, on the reverse strand, counting down.
AGAGCACCGCCGTGCCGTCGGGGTACTGGATCAGCGTCGCGTCGCCCTGGCCCACATCAAGGAAGCGCACCGTGAGGCGGTCGGGCGGCCCCGGCCGCTCGAGTGCCGCGGCGGTGGCGCCGACCACCAGCACGCAAAGCGCCATCACGGCGGCGGTGCGCCTGGAGCGGGAAAGACGCCGCCAGCGCGCGGCGGCCTCGTGGGGCCGGCCCGGCAGGCGGCGAGCGGCCGCGCGGAGGCCGAGGGCGACAGCGGCGATCGCCGCGTATGCACCCAGCACCAGAGCCGGCGACCGGAGGCTCAGACTCAGCTGTCCCGACGGCAGATCGGCGAAGCGCTCGGCCAGCCAGCGCAGGTAGTCGACGCATACCCGCGCGAACGGCCCGAGCGACGCGGCGGCGCCGGTGAGGCCCACCTGCCCGAGGGCGGCCTTGGCCATCCCGAGCCACATGGCCGGCGCGACCGCCGGCAGCGCCAGCAGGTTCGCCGGCAGGCCCGCGAGCGGCACCGAGCCGAAGTGGTGGGCGAGCAGCGGCGCGGTGGCCAGGGTGGCCGCCACGCTGATGGCCACTCCATCGGCGAGCGCGCGCACCGCCTTGCCCGGCGCTGCGCCAGAGCGTCGCGGCAAGAGCTCCATCCAGGCGCGGCCCAGGGCCGCTCCGAGCGGCACGCCCAGAACGAGGATTCCCACCACCGCGGCGAACGACATCTGCCAGCCCGGATCCGCCGCGCTGCGCGGGTTCCACGCCAGCGTGGCCACGGCGGCGAGCAGGAGCGCATACCAGCGCGACGCCGGCCGCGAGGCGCCGATGGCCGCCAGCCCGGCCAGGCCCATCACCCCCGCCCGCTGGAGCGATGGTCCCGCGCCCGCCAACGGCACATAGATCGCGATCAGCCCGGCGAGGACCAGCAGCCGGCCGTGCGGCTCCACGCCCGCGAGCAGCAGCAGCGGGAGGGCCAGCGCCACCAGCAGCATCACGTTCTGGCCGGAGACCGCCAGCAGGTGGGCGAGCCCACTTGCCCGGAAGTCCTCGCGCGTGACGGGGTCGATGTCCTCGTCCTGCCCGAGCACCATTCCGCGCAGCAACGCGGCGTCGGCGGGTCCCAGGCCCGCCGCAACCGCCCGCTCGGCGCGCAGGCGCATGCCGTCGAGCGAGCCGGCGAGTCCGCCGCGCCGGCGCCCGGTGGCGCGCACGCGCTCGGCCGCCAGCTCGCCGGCCACACCGCGACGGCGCAGGTAATCGTCGAAGTCGCTCCTGCCCGCAGCCGCGAGCGCGCTCAGCCGCCCGGCCAGCGCGAGCTCCTCGCCGGCGCGCAGGCCGCGCGGGAACGGGCTCCAGGCGGGCGCGCGGACCAGGAGCCGCGTGCCGCGAAGCCGGCCGGCGGCGACCCTTGCCTCCGCCGACGAGCCGAACCGGCCCGGCCTGGGCGCCGTCACGAGCTCCGCCCGCAGCGCCAGGCGCGCACCTTCCCTGACCCGCCCGGCAGGTGCGTCCAGGGCCGACAGCCGCAGCTGGCCGCCGACGGCCCCGAGCAGCAACAGCGCGGCCGCCAGGGCCCCGAGCCGGGGTGCGCCGAGCGCCGTGAGCGCGCCCACGGTCAGGGCGGCCGCCACCGGCACGGCGGGGCTCGGAGAGGCGGCAAGCGCAAGGCCGAGCGCCACGGCGGCCATCGCCGCATGCCATGGACGACGTGTAATGGCCACCGCGGCTCAGGGCTGGAGCGCCTCTCGAAGTGCCTCGAGGCGCTTCTCGCCGATCCCGTCCACCTCCCCCAGATCGCCGAGCGAGGCGAGCCCTCCGCTCTGCGTCCGGTGCTCGACGATCCGCGCGGCGAGCGTCGGACCAATGCCGTCAACGGCGTCAAGCTCCTCGACGGTCGCAGACCCAAGGCTGACCTTGCCACCGGCGGCCGGCCCGATCGCGGGCACCACCACCTGCTGGCCGTCCTCCACATGCGCCGCCAGGTTCAGCGAATCAAGGTCCGCCTTCGCGCCCGGACCGCCCGCACGCCGCACCGCCAGGGCCACCCGCGCGCCCTCGGGCACCCGCACGAGCCCGGGCCTGCGCACCGCTCCGGCCACGTGCACAAGCGCTCCAGAGCGTGACGCGCTGGCGCGTCCGGAAGCGGCCGGCGCGCCTGAGCTGATCTTCACCGGCGCCCGCGGCGCCTCCTCCCCGCTCCCCACAAACCGGGTCAGCGCCAGCACACCGAGGGCGGCGGCAGCCATCCACGCCAGCACCGTCCCTGTGGAGCGATCGGACACACGCCGACCGTAGATCGAGCCGCGCGAAGCGTGGGTGACCTACGCGCCGAACCCGTAACAAACCGCCGAGAGGGCGCTGCCGCCCGCTGGGACCCAGACCGTGTCAGAGCGAGCCGAAGGGCGAGCGAACGAGCGCGAAGCGCGAGAGGTCTGGGTCGCAGTGGGCGGCGGCGCCCCAACCGGAACGTCAGGACACAGCGAACCCGGACAACCCCTCGGGGGGCCCCGAACTGACCTCGACCCGCTCCACCTGAGCACCAGGCGGCCCCTCCCGGCACAGCTCGACCAGAGCCTCCACCGCGCCCCGCTCCCCTTCGAACACCGCCTCCACCGTGCCGTCAGGAACATTGCGCACCGACCCGGCCACACCCCGCTCACGAGCGGCCCTCCGGACGGTGTCCCGGAAGAACACTCCCTGAACCCGGCCGTGTACGACCACGCGCACGCGGATGGGCTCACTCATACTCTCCGGTGCGTTCACGACGAAAGGGGTTGGGCTGAATGGAGGCCGCGGCGGGATCGGACACCGCGTGGGGCGTGGACTCGGAGTATGGGCCGCTGCTCGACGTGCTGCTCTGCCCCCCGGACCACTTCCGCTGGCTGCCCACCAGCGCGATCTCGCGCGCGACGCTCGCGGCCGGCATCGCGTTCAGCCACGAGGACGCGGTGCGCCAACACGCGGAGATGGTGTCCGTGTACGAGCAGGCCGGCGTTCGAGTGCACCTGCTCGAGCCCGACCCGGCGCTGCCGTACCAGGTGTTCGCCCGCGACTCCTCGATCAACGTGCCCGACGGAGCCATCGTCACCCAGTGCGCCCAGTGGTGGCGGCGGGGCGAGTACGCGGCGGTGATCCGCTTCTACCAGGGGGCCGGGATCCCGATCCGAGAGATGGTCACGGCGGGGTCGTTCGAGGGCGGCGACCTGATGATCGTCGAGCCCGGGGTGGCCGCCATCGGAACCGGCGAGGAGCGCACGCAGGAGCAGTCCGCCCGGCAGGTGGCATCGTGGCTCGAGGCCGACGGCTGGGAGGTGCGCGTGGAGCGGATCCCGCCGCACTTCCTTCACATCGACGTGCTCGCCTGCATGCTCGGCGAGAAGCTGGCCGCGGTCTGCGTGGAGCAGGCCTCGAACGGCTTCGTGAGCTGGCTCGAGTCGAAGGGCGTGGAGATCGTGCCGGTCACGCTGGAAGCCGCGCTCAAGCTCGGCGTGAACGGCGTGGCGCTCGGCGGTGACCGCGTGCTCTCCACCGCCGAGTCGAGCGAACTCAACGAGCGCCTGCGCGCCCTCGGCCTGACGGTCTACGACCCGGAGCTTTCGGCGTTCACGCTCGGCGGCGGGGGCGCCCACTGCCTGATGCAGGCGATTCGCCGCGAGCGCGTGGGCTGATGCCCGCGGATCCGCGGCGGGTGATCGCGGACCTGCGCGAGCTGGACCGCCGCACCGGAGGGCCGGACGGCGCGCGGCGGGTCTGCTGGACCGGCGAGTGGCGCGCCGCGCGGGCTTTTCTGCGCGAGCGGCTAGCCGAGCTGGACGGCGTGAGCGTCGAGGAGGACGAGGCGGGCAACCTCTGGGCGCGCCTCGGCGGTCGCCGCGACGAGACCGTGGCGCTCGGCTCCCACCTCGATTCCGTGCCCAACGGTGGCTGGCTCGACGGCGCGCTCGGCGTGATGGCGGCCCTGGAGGCCATGCGCGTGTCCGCCGAGGAGGGCGCTGAGCGCTCGGTGGCCCTGGTGGACTTCGCGGACGAGGAGGGCGCGCGCTTCGGGCGCAGCCTGTTCGGCAGCTCCGCGGTGGCCGGCACGCTCGACCCCGCGGCGGTCGCGGAGCTAACCGACGCCGACGGCACGCCGATTCGCGAGGTGCTGGCCGAATACGGCGTGGACCTGGACGCCGCGCCGAGGGCCGAGCGCATGCGCGAGGGACTCGCGGCGTACCTCGAGCTGCACATCGAGCAGGGACCCGTGCTCGAGAGCGAGGGCATCCCGGCCGCCGCGGTGACGGGGACCGTGGGAGTCGAGCGCCGCCGGTTCCACTTCGAGGGCCAGACCGCGCACGCGGGCACCACGCCGATGGACATGCGGCGCGACGCCGGCGTGGCGGCCGCCGCTGGCATCGTCGCGATCACGGCCAGGCCGGCCGAGGGCGTGACCACGGTGGGATCGATGCGCCTGGAGCCGGGGGTGCCGACCGCGGTGCCCGGCGCCGCCGAGATCGTCGTGGACCTGCGCAACCCGACCGCCGCCGGCCTGGCCAAGGATCTGGCGGACGTCCGGGCGGCGCTCGACCAGATCGCCCGCGACCGGGGCTGCCACCTGAGCGGGTCGCCTGTCTGGAGCATCGAGCCGATCGCCTTCGACCAGCGGATCGTGGACGCGGTGCGCGCGGCCGCCGGCAGCGGCCGCCAGCTCGCCAGCGGCGCGCTTCACGACGCCGCCGAGATGGCGCGCCACGTGCCCACGGGCATGGTGTTCACCTCGTCCACCGCGGGGCTGAGCCACACAATGGAGGAGGACACGCCGGAGCCGCACCTGGAGCGCGCGATCGCGGCCTACGCGGACGTGGCGCGGCAGCTGATCGCCGGCGGCATCGTCTAGCGGTCGAGAGCCACGCGCAGCGTGGCGAGCCGGCGGTCGCTGGCGCCGCGCAGGCTGCCGCCGTGATCGAGCGCCTGCTGGATGTAGTCGAGCGTCTCGGCCGTCAGCCGCTCGCCCGGGAGCACGTTGGGGATCCCGGGCGGATAGGCGGCGAGCGACTCCGCGGCCACACGTCCCACCGCCTCGCGTGCCGGCACCACCTCCTGAGGGCCGAGGAACGCGTCCCTCGGCGTCATCACCAGCTCACCCCAGGGCGGCGGGGGCGCGAACGGCTCGTCGGTCCGGTCCTCCGGGGACTCGCTCAGGGCATCGACTCCGTGCCGGAGCGCCGCCACCAGGCGGGCCCCGGCGGCCGTGACGTCCTCGCCCATGCCGAAGACGGCCACCATCACGTTCTCGCCCGCCAGCTCGAGGTTCACGTCGTCGCGCTCGCGCACCACGCGCGCGAGCGCGTAGCCGCTGTGACCGGTGCCGCGCACATCGATCGCGAGGCGGAGCGGGTCGTAGTCGAACACGCCGGGGGCGCCGGCCAGGCGCTCGTCGAGCACGTCGAGTCCCGGCAGCTCGCGCACCGCCAGGCGCGTCGCGGCCAGACCGCGCAGCGTCTCCTCCAGGAGCTCGTGGCCGCGCACCGCGGCGCTGCGGCGCGCCGCGTCGAGCGAGCCGGCGAGGAGCGAGCTGGGACTCGTGGACTCGATCAGGGTCACGCAGCGGTCCACGATCTCCTCCTCGATCAGGTCGCCGTGCCCGAGGTGGACCATCGCGGCCTGGGTGAGGCTGCCCACGATCTTGTGGGTGCTCGACACCACGAGGTCGGCGCCGAGCGACAGCGCGTGCCGCGGCAGCGCGTGGTGGAACGCGAGGTGCGCGCCCCAGGCCTCGTCCACGATCAGCGGAACGCCGCGGGAATGAGCCACCTCCACCAGCCCGGCGATGTCCGCCACCGCGCCGAAGTAGGTGGGTGACACCACCGTGGCGCCTACCGCGTCCGGCGTGTCATCGAGCGCGCGCTCGAGAGCGGCGGGCGACATGCAGTGCGCGATGTGCAGCGCGGGGTCGAGCTCCGGAGCCACGAACGTGGGACGCAGTCCCGACAGCACCAGCGCGTCGACGGTGCTCGAGTGGGCGTTGCGCTGGACGATCACCTCGCGGCCCCTGTGGGCGAGGGTGAGCAGCGCCACGTGGTTGCCCTGCGACGCGCCGTTCACGAGGAACCATGCGCGCCTGGCCCCCCAGGCTTCGGCGGCCAGGAGCTGCGCCTCGTCGTACGGCGTGGGATCGGCCCCCACGTCGATCCCGTAGGTCAGCGCAGGGATGTCGAGCGCGAGCGCTGCCAGGCCGAGCGCGTCGCGAAGGGCCGGGTCGGCGCCCGGCCCGCCCTTGTGCCCCGGCACGTGGAAGCGGCCCGGGTCACGGGCCGCATAGGCGCGCAGTGCGTCCAGGTACGGCGTGTCGGACTGCGAGGGCGGAGTCATCGGGATACCGCCTCCACCGCGGCGCGGGCGGCCTCCTCGGGCGACGCCACGCCCACCACGCCCGGGATGTCCCAGGTCTCGAGCCCGATCACCGGGCGCCGCGTCTTGAGGGCGAGCGCCACCTCCGAGAGGGTGCCATACCCGCCGCCGACCGCCACGAGCGCGTCGGAAGTGCGGACCAGGAGCACGTTGCGAGCCTCCCCTAGGCCCGTGGCCACCGCCATGTCCACCCACTCGTTGGCGGCGGAGCGGTCATCGCCCGGCAGAATGCCGAGCGTCGTGCCGCCGGCGCCCTTGGCACCGCGGCAGGCGGCCTCCATCACCCCGCCGAGCCCTCCGCACACCACCACCGCGCCGTGGCGCGCCAGCTCCGCCCCCACCGTCTCGGCCTCCGCCATCTGGCGCGGCCCGCCGTCGTGCGGTCCCACCACCGCCACGTACGGCGTGCGGCTCAGTGCTCCGCGTCCGGTCGCCGCGTCTCCGCCTCGGCCGGGTCGCGCCTGGCCGGCTCGCGCCGGCGCACATCGACGGCGAGCGAGATGCGCGAGGCGGTGACGAGCGCCCCGGCGCTCATGAGCACGCTGCCCGCGAGCGCGAGCCAGATGCCGGTGTCGTGTCCCGGCCCGGGACCCACCACGAGCGGCGGGTCGTTCACGAGCTGCACGAGCACGATGAGAAGCGCCAGCAGTGCCGGCGGGAGGGCTCTGCCCCCGGGCTGCGGCACGGGCAACCGCAGGCCCGCGTCCGCCGTGAGCGCCAGCGCGGTGATCACGGCCAGCGCCAGCAGGACGAGGTCGAGCACCTCGAACGCGGTGAACCCCGTGACGCCCTCCCACCAGTCGAGGAAGAGGCTGACGGCGAGCATCAAGGCGCCGATCGTGCCGACCAGCGGGCCGAGCGGGATGCGCCGCTCTCCGGCGCTCACCTGACCACGAAGTTCACGAGCTTGCCCGGCACCACCACGGTCTTGACGATCTGGCGCCCGTTGATCCGGCTCGCCACCTTCTCGGAGGCGCGCGCGATCTCCTCGAGCTCCGCGTCCGTGGCTTCCGCCGGGGCCACCAGCCGATCCACGACCTTGCCGTTGATCTGCACCACCAGCTGGATCTCCTCGGTCACGAGCATGCTCGGGTCCGCCTCCGGCCAGGGCTCCTCCCACACGCGCTCGCCGGTCATCAGCTCGTACACCTCGGCACCCAGGTGCGGGGCGAAGGGGAAGATCAGGGAGCCGGCGCTGGCCACGGCGAAGCGCATCGCCTCGGGCGACTCGCTCTCCCGGCCACGGTAGATCTCGTTGACCAGCTCCATCACCGCGGCGATCGCCGTGTTGAAGGAGAACCGGCCGGTCATGTCGCGGGTGACCTTCTCGATCGCCCAGTGCGCCTTGCGCACGAGCGGGGTGGCCTCCGCGGGGGCCGCGGCGGCGCCACCGCCACCGGCCGCGGCCACCTCGTGGGCGATCGTCCACAGCCGCGTGAGGAAGCGGCTCACGCCGCCCACGCCCTCGTCCTGCCAGTCGGCGTCGTGCTCGGGCGGCCCGATGAACAGGATGTAGCAGCGGGCGGTGTCCGCGCCGTGACTCGCGACCAGGTCGCGCGGAGACACGGCGTTGCCCTTGGACTTGGACATCTTCGCCCCGTCGCGGGTGATCATGCCCTGGGTGAAGAGGTGCGCGAACGGCTCGTTGGCGGCCAGCAGGTCCAGGTCGCTCAGCGCCTTGACGAAGAAGCGCGCGTAGAGCAGGTGCAGGATCGCGTGCTCCACGCCGCCGATGTACTGGTCCACCGGCATCCAGGAGTCCACGACCTCGCGATCCCAGGGCGCCTGGTCGTTGTGCGGGTCGCAGTAGCGCAGGAAGTACCAGGACGAGTCGACGAAGGTGTCCATCGTGTCGGTCTCGCGCCGCGCGGGCCCGCCGCACTTCGGGCAGGTGGTGGCCACCCAGTGCTCCGCCGCGGCGAGCGGCGAGCGGCCCTTGGGCGCGTAGTCCTCGATGTCGGGGAGGGTCACCGGCAGTTGGTCGTCCGACACCGGCACGAGCCCGTCTTGCTCGCAGCGGACGATGGGGATCGGACAGCCCCAATAGCGCTGGCGTGACAGCAGCCAGTCGCGCAGGCGGTAGCTCACCGCCCGCTTGCCCTTGGCCTCCGACTCGAGCCAGTCCACGATCGCCTCGTAGGCCTCGCGGTTGTCGATGCCGTCGAAGCGGCCCGAGTTGACCAACGGCCCGTCGTCGGTGCACGGGAGGTCCCCGCAATCGACCACGCGCCGGATCTCCAGCCCGAACTTCTGGGCGAACTCGAAATCGCGCGTGTCGTGCGCCGGCACGGCCATCACGGCTCCCGTGCCGTACTCCAGCAGCACGTAGTCGGCCACGAACACCGGGATCTGCTCGCCGTTCACCGGATTGGCGACGGTGCGCCCGAGCGGCACGCCGGTCTTCTCCTTGTGCTCGTCACCGCGATCCTCGGCCGACTCTGTGATCGCCCGGTTCACGTACTCGCGCACCTCCGGGGTGTCGCGTAGGCGCAGTACGTCCGGGTGCTCGGGAGCCAGCACGAAGAAGGTCGCGCCGAAGAGCGTGTCCGGCCGGGTGGTGAACACCGGAAAGTCGATGTCCAGCTCCTCGCAGCGGAAGGTGACCTCTGCGCCCTCCGAGCGGCCGATCCAATTCTCCTGCATCGCCACCACGTTGCGCGGCCAGTCGATCTCGCGCATGTCGTCGAGCAGCCGGTCGGCGTAGTCGGTGATGCGGAAGAACCACTGCTCGAGCTGGCGCACCTCGACCTCGTGGCCGCAGCGCTCACAGCGCCCGTCGATCACCTGCTCGTTGGCCAGGACGGTCTGGTCGTTGGGGCACCACTTGACCGCGGCCTCCTTGCGGTAGGCGAGGCCGCGCTCGAACAGGCGCAGGAAGATCCACTGGGTCCAGCGGTAGTACTCGGGCTGGTGCGTGCCGAACTCGCGCGTCCAGTCGATCGAGATACCCCACTCGCGGAACTGCTTCTGGAACTCGCGGATCGACTCCTCGGTGGACTCGCGCGGGTGCCTGCCCGTCCTGATCGCGTGGTTCTCGGCGGGGAGGCCGAAGGCGTCGTAGCCCATCGGGTGCAGCACGCGGTGGCCGTTGCGGCGCTTGAAGTGGGCCACGGCGTCGCCCACGGAATAGGTCTTAAGGTGGCCGATGTGCGGCTCGCCCGACGGGTAGGGCAGCATCTCGAGCACATAGGACTGGGGCCGCTCGTCCGGGTCGTTCGACACCTCCCAGGTGTGCTCGTCCGCCCACACGCGCTGCCACTTGGCCTCGATGGCCCTCGGGTCGTAGCGCTGGTCTGCCATTGCCGGAGGGTATCCATCGGGGCGCCATAGACTGCCGCCGTGACCGCGCCCGACCCCAGCGCTTTCGTTCCGAAGCGGCTGGTGCTGGAAGAGACGGAGATCGCCTACCTCCGGGAGGGCGAGGGCGGCCACCCGCTGCTCCTGATCCACGGCTGGCCCGAGACCATGCGCATCTGGTGGCGCAACGTCGAGCCGCTGGCAGCGGCCGGCTTCGAGGTGATCGTGCCCGACCTCCGCGGCTTCGGCGAGTCGGGCCTGGCCGGCGACGACCGCTACGACGCGGCGGCCCACGCCCGCGACATGGAGGCCCTCGTGCGCGGCGAGCTGGGGCACGAGCGGGTCACGGTCTGCGCCGGCGACCTCGGCGGGGTGGTGGCCCAGGACCTGTCGCTGCGCTTCGACGGGCTGGTGGACCGGCTGGTGCTCTTCAACACCATTCCACCGGTGCTGCCCGGCGGACCGCGTGAGGTGCCGCGCGAGGTGCGGATGGCGGCGGACTACTTCATCCGCCATGCCCGGGACGCGGACGGGCTCGCCGCGGAGCTGGATGCTCCGGAGCGGCGAAGGCGCTACGTGGCGCAGTTCTACGGGTCGCGCTTCTGGGCCGCGCCCGGCGCGTTCGCGCGCGAGGACGTGGAGTTCATGACCGAGCCGTTCGCCGACGCCGATCGCTTCCGGGCGTCGATCGCCAACTACGAGTACGTGGGCGGTCCGCGCAAGGCGCCCGAGTGGATACGGCTCACCGAGGTGAACCCCACCCCCACGCTGATCCTCTACGGACCCGAGGACCACGTGATCCCACGCGACTTCCCGGCGCGCATGGAGGCGGCGTTCCCGGAGCGCGCGGGCCCGTTCGTGGTGGAGGGCGCGGGCCACTTCCTCCAGTGGGAGCGCGCCGACGTGCTCAACGGCGCGTTGCGCTGGCTCTGCGCGCCCGACGCGGCCTAGCGGGCCACGAGCCGGGTCGCGGCCGCCTTCCAGGTGGCCACCACGCGCGTGCCCTCGCGCAGCGCCAGCCGGTTCGTTGAGGCCAACGTGACCTCGGCAGCCAGCGGCTGTCCCGCCGCCAGGCCGAGGCGCACACGGTTGCCGAGCTCCGTGACCGAGGTGATCTCGGCCGCGAGTCCGTTCTGCGCGGAGCCGGCGGGCTCCGCCCCGTCGAGAGGACGCACCTCGATCTCCCACGGGAAGACGCTCACCGCCACGGCTCCGGATCCCGCGTCGGTGCTCATCACGGAGCCCCCGCCGTCCAGCGCCACGCGGGTGAGCCCCTCCGGACCCGGCGTCGCGCTGCCGGTGAGCACCACCGCGCCGGTGAAGTCCGCCACGAAGGCCGTGCGAGGAGCCGCCGCGAGCTCTCCCGCGCCGCCCTCCTGGACGATGCGCCCGGCGTCGATCACGCCCACCCGGTGGCCGAGCAGCGCCGCCTCGGAGAAGTCGTGCGTCACGAGCAGCGCGGGCACCCCGGCGTCCCTCAGCACGGCGCCGAGCTCCCGCGCCGCGCTCGCCCGCGTGCGTGAATCGAGGGCGGAGAGCGGCTCGTCCAGCAGCAACACGTCCGGCCGGCGCGCCAGCGCTCGCGCCAGGGCCACGCGCTGGCGCTCACCCCCCGACAGGGTGCCCGGCCTGGCGTCCGCGAGGCCCTCCATCCCGAACCGGCCCAGCAGGTCCAGCGCACGTGGGCGGCGCTCGCCTCGCGGCAGCTCCGCGAGCGGATACGCCACGTTGCGCCAGACGCTCAGGTGCGGGAAGAGCGCGTGATCCTGGAATAGGTACCCGCAGCGCCGCAGGTCCGGGGCGAGATCCAGCCCGCTGCCGGTGTCGAGCCACGTCTCGTCGCCACAGCGCACGACGCCCCGTTCGGGGCGCAGCAGCCCGGCCACCACACGCAGGATGCTGGTCTTGCCGGCGCCCGACGGGCCGGCAAGCGCGAGGCAGTCCCCGGCCGCCACGTCCAGCACCACGTCCAGCTCGAGGGCGCCGAGCCGGGTGCTCGCCTCAACGTGGAGCACGGCCGAGCGCCTCCGGGCCGGCCACGAGCTTCGTTACCAGCAGGATCGCGCCCGCCACGGCCACCAGCACGGCCGACAGCGCCAGCGCGGCGTCGAAGTCGGTGGCGAAGCGGTCGTAGATGGCGAGCGGCACCGTCTGAGTGATGCCCTGGAAGGAGCCCGCGAACATCAGCGTGGCACCGAACTCGCCCAGCGCACGCCCCATCGCGAGGGCCGCCCCGGCCGCGAGGCCCGGCATGGCCACCGGGATCATCACGCGGACGAGCCCGCGCGCCTCCGAGGCACCGAGCGTGCGCGACGCGTCGCGCAGCGCCGGCTCCACGGCCGCGAAAGCGGCGATCGCCTGGCGGATGTAGAACGGCGAGGCCACGAAGGTCAGCGCCACCACCACGCCCGCGGTGGTGAGCGAGAGCTCGATTCCCCACGCCTCGAGGGTCCCTCCGAGAATCCCGGTGGGCCCCACGGCGGCCAGCAGCCCGATCCCGGCCACGGCCGGCGGCAGCACCAGCGGGAGCTCGATCAGCGTGATCAATACGGCTCGTCCGCGAAAGCTGCGGGTGGCGAGCAGGTACGCGGCGGGCGTGCCCACCACCAGGATCACCACCATTGCCGCGGCGGTGGTCCGGAGGCTCAGCCAGAGGGCATCGAGGGCGCCCGGCTCGCCGAGGCTGTCCAGCAGCTGCCCCGGGCTGCTGTCCACGAAGATCGCCACCACCGGCAGCGTGAGGAACGTGAGCGTCGCAGCGAGCGCGGTGGCCAGCAGGAGTGGGAACCAGAGCGAGCGCGCCGTCAAGGCGCGGGGCCGAAGCCGGCCTGTTGAAGGGCGTCGGCGCAGGTCCCGTCGCGCAGCCCGTCCACGAAGGCGCCGGCCGCGTCGGGCTGCCTGGCCTTCTTCACCACGCCCGCCGCATAGGTCACCTGCGGCTGGAGCGACTCCGGCAGCTCGATCGCCGTGAGCGCGTCGCCAGCGGCGTTGACGTCCGTCACGTAGACGAAGCCGGCGTCCACGGCGCCCTGTGAGAGCTTCCCGACGATCCCCTTCACGTCGGGCTCGTTCGAGCGGACGTTCGCCAGGATCGCCTTCTCCTGGTCGGCGGGCAGCCGCGACAGCACGTCGCGGGTGTAGGAGCCGATAGGCACCGACTCCGACCCGATCGCGATCTTCACCCCGGGCTTGGTCAGGTCTTCGACGGTCTCGACGGCCGAGCCCTTCGGAACCGCCAGCACGAAGGTGTTGGTGGCGAACTCCACCGGCGTGTCGAGCAGGCCCTCCTGCCCCAGCTCGTCCGGAAGCTTCGTGTTGGCGGCCGCGTACACGTCCACGGGCGCGCCCTGGCGGATCTGGGCCGCGAGCTCGTCCGAGCCCGCGAACGACAGCTTCACGCTCGCGTCCGGGTAGGCGGCGGCGCAGGAGGTGATCGCCTCCGTCATCGACGAAGCGGCGGACACGACCAGGCGCGGCTTGGAGGCGGGTGCGTCGTCGTCATCGCCACATCCCGCCACGAGCGCTCCCAGCGCCAGCAGCGCCGCGAGGCGCCTCACGTGCGCTCCACCATCACCGACGTCGCCTTGACGGCGGCTGTGGCGGGCACGCCTGGCGCCAGCCCGAGCTCCTCGACCGCGTCGCGCGTGACGGCGGCGATCACGAGGTGAGGACCGGCCTCGATCTCGACCAGAGCCATCACTCCGTCGATCTCGACCGACCGGACCACGCCCGGGAAGCGGTTGCGCGCGGAGAACGTGTCTCCCGTGTGGTGCCTGTCGGGCCGGCCGGCGAGCCGCTCTATCTCCGCTCGCGGCACGCGCCGGCGGTTGGCGGAGTCACGCTCGGTGTGCAGCTTGCCGGCGCGCTCCCAGCGCCGCAGCGTGTCGGGGCTGACGCCTATCGCGCGAGCGGCGTCACCGAGGAGAAGGCCCGGATCGCTTGCCATCTGCCTAAGCATTACATAGGCAAAGCGTGTCATGTGTGCGTGCTTTAGTAGACGGCCGTGACGGGGGTGGCCGAGAAGCGGGTGGCGCCGCTCGAGCTCTTCTTCGACCTCGTGTTCGTGTTCGCGCTCACGCAGGTCACCGCGCTGATGTCCCACCACCCCGGCTGGGACGGCCTGGGACAGGGACTGCTCGTGCTGGCGGCGCTCTGGTGGGCGTGGGGCGCCTACGCATGGCTGACCAACTACATCGCCGCGGACGAGGGCAAGGAGCGCCTCCTCATCTTCGGCGCGATGGGCGGCTTCCTGATCGCCGCGCTGGCCACGCCGGAGGCGTTCGGCGACGACGCGCTGATCTTCGGGCTCGCCTACGCCGCGGTCCGCTGGCTGCACATCTTCCTGTTCGCCGAGGCCAACGACGACATCGACACCGGACAGGCGATCGCCAGGCTCGCCCGCACCGCCATCCCCGGCCCGGCCCTGCTGATCGTGGCCGGGCTTACCCACGGTCCGCTCCAGGCCGCGCTCTGGATCCTGGCGCTGGCGATCGACTTCTCGGGCCCCTATGTGTTCGGCGTCCGCGGCTTCCGCGTGTCGCCCGGCCACTTCTCGGAGCGCTTCTCGCTGATCGTGATCATCGCCCTCGGCGAGTCGATCGTCGCGATCGGGGCGGGGCTCAGCGGCGAGCTCGACGCCGGGATCATCGTCGCGGCGCTGCTGGGCCTCGCACTCGCGTGCGCTCTCTGGTGGGCCTACTTCGACGTGATCGTCCTACAGGCCGAGCAGCGCTTCCGGTCGGCCTCGGGCGACGAGCTCAACCGCATCGCTCGCGACTCCTACAGCTACATCCATCTGCCGATGGTGGCCGGCATCGTGCTGGTGGCTCTCGGCGTCAAGAAGACGATCGGGCACGTGGACAAGCCGCTCGAAACCGTGCAGGCCGTGGCGTTGTTCGGCGGCGTGGCGCTCTATTTCGGAGCGCACGTGGCATTCCGCCTGCGCATGGTCCACAGCCTCAACCGCCAGCGCCTGATCGCCGCCCTCCTGTGCCTGGCGCTGATCCCCGTGGGACACGAGGTGGACGCACTGGTGGCGCTCGTGCTGGCCACGGCCGTGGCGTCGGCCCTGATCGCGTACGAGACGATCCGGTTTGCGGAGCACCGCCGCCGGGTGAGGGCGGAGCACGCCCCCGGCTAGCCGCGGCGGAGGGTCAGCAGCTCCCGCAGGTGCGCGGTCACCTCGTCGAGGGCTCGCGCCTCGGAGTCCTTTGGCGCCTCGGTTCTCTCATCCTCGGTGCCGACGGCCCCGAGCTCACCCAGAAACGCCTCAACCACGATCGGGTCGAACTGCTTACCGGCCTCGCGCCGCAGCTCGCGGCAGGCCTCGACATGCCCTATCGAGCGACGGTACGCGCGGTCGGTGACCATGGCCTCGTACGCGTCGCAGACGGCGACGATCCTGGCGCTCATCGGAATTTGCTCGCCAGCGAGCCCGTCCGGGTACCCGGCCCCGTCCCAGCGCTCGTGGGTGGCGCGCACGATCCGTGCCACCGGCCGCAGGGCCGGCGCGGCGTTGAGGATGCGCTCCCCCAGGATGGTGTGCTGGCGCATGAACTCCCATTCCCCGGCGTCGAGTGCGTCTGCCTTGTCGAGGATGGCGTCGGGGACCCCCACCTTGCCGAGGTCGTGGAGCTCCGCGGCCCGAACGGTGATGTCCACTTCCTCGGCGTCCATGCCGAGCCGCCGGCCGATCCGCCCGGCCAGCGCCGCGACGTCGCCCGAGTGCTCGTGCAGCGCCGGCTCGCGCACGTCCATGCTTCGCATCAGGACGTCGCGGGCCTGTTCGCGCGCCCCGGCGTTGCGGCCACGCTTGCTCGCGTACATCCGCTCGTCGGCCAGCTGGATGGCGTGGTCCGGATCGTCGGCCTCGTGTGGCAGCAGGGTCACGCCGTAGGAGGCGGTGACCGAGAACTCCTCGCCGCTCTCCGTGAGCGCGTCGGCCGCCGCGGAGAGCCGCGTGTCCAGCTCGTCCTCGCGGGCCTCGAGCAGCACGCAGAACTCGTCGCCGCCCAGCCGGTAGGCCGTGCCGGCGGGCTCCACGGCCGCGGCGAGCTTCGCGCCCAGCCGCGCCAGGAGGGCGTCGCCGGCCACGTGGCCGAAGGTGTCGTTGTAGCGCTTGAAGCCGTCGAGGTCGAAGAGCATCAGCACCGCCGGCCGGTCGCCGCTGGCGGCCGCGAGCCGCTCGCGGAGGTCGCCGGCCAGTAGCCGCCGGTTGCCAAGCTGGGTCAGCGGGTCGGTGAACACCTGCTCTAGCCGCCGCTGCGCCTGGGCGATGCGGGCGCTGCGGTCGCGCGCGAGGATCAGGAGCAGCACACCGAGCGGAAGGATGAGCAGCACGCGGCCGGGCGCCTCGACCGCCGACTGGGCGGCGAGCAGGCCGATCGGCGCCAGGCAGGCGTCCACCACCCATACGCGGGCGAGCACGCGAATCTGCACGCGCGGCGGCACGTCCATCGCCGCGGCCTCGCGCAGCGTGGCCGATACGAGGTCGAACGCGCAGGCCGCCAGGAAGGCGCAGACGTAGACCGCGGGCAGCGCCACGCTTCCGTCCACGCCCGCGAATGCGATCAGCACGATCGCCGGGCCCACCGCATGCCAGGCGTCGGGGATGGAGAAGAGCAGGCGCTCCGGCTTCCCCTGCCCCGCCAGCCACTGCCCGAGCGCGCCGAGCACCAGACCCGCCGCGGTGAGCAGCGGCACGAGCCCCGGCGGCAGGAGCACCAGCATCGGCACCAGAACGAGGTACGAGGGCACCACGTACCCCGCTCCGATCGGGAACTCGATCCGCGAGACCAGCGCGTACAGCGCCACCAGCAGAACGGCCAGCCACGGGTCGGCTGAGTGCCCACCCACAGCGGTGAGGGCCAGCGGCACGGCGCAGGCGAGGAAGAGCAGTCCGGCCGCGCCCTCCGCCAACAGCTCCCGGCGGCTCACGCTGCGGGAGCGTGCCTCCCAGGAGTCCTCGAGTAGGCGTTCGCCGGCGGCGGTGGCCCGAACGTCGTCGGCGCCGCTGTCGAGTTTCCTAGCGGCGGTAGGGGTCGACATAGACGTCGTCCATCGTCCAGGCCCCGCCGAAGTCCTCCGGATCGAAGACCAGGCGGACGCTCAGCGACTGCCCGCTCTGCCAGAGCGGAAGCGTGGTCGCCAGCGGCAGCGACGGGCTGGCGAGCCAAGACTTGTAGGGGTCGCCGCTCAGTGAGCCGACGACCGTCTCGTTCGTCTGGCCGTTCGAGCCGGTCCAGCGCAGCTTGACGTTGAGGACGCCCCAGGTGCCACTCGTCCTCCGAGCGAAGAAGCGGAAGGACGGGTGCTCGACGCCCACGCAGATCGGTGGTGAGACCACGAGCCCGGTGGGCTGGACCGCCAGCGACTTGGAGTCGGCGGCCGAGCGGACCTTGAACGTCTCGTTACCGGAGGCCACGGCGGCCTTGGTCAGCGACCAGCCCGAGGTGCCGGACTCGAAGGCCCCGTTCGACACCAGGCTGTAGGCCGCGTTGTCGCCGAAGCGCTTGAACGCCTGGGTGGTCGCCGTGGTGGGGCAGGCGGCGTCGGCCACGGCCGGCAACACAAAGGACGCAAGCAGCACGGTGCCGAGCACGGCTCCGATGGACCACTTGCGGAAAGGACGAATGACCTGGGGCATGACGCTTGACCTCCGTATCGCCGTCGCGCGGTGCACGACTGTTGACCTGACGTCGGCGGCCGGGCTACCTCGTTGAGGCCCCTGGCTTTGCGTCCCCGCCTCGCGGCGGGTTTGCCCTGTTGCGACTTCGAGGGCTCTATCGACTATCCGGTCGGGCGCCTTTGAGCGGACCCGGTTACGTGGACGGATGTGCGAGCGACCGGGCGGGCACGAGACGCGCGTACGGCCGCCCGCGGCGGCTGATCTCGACCTCGTGGCCGGCGGCGGCCTGCTCGAGGTAGTGGCCGAAGTGGTTGCGGAACTCGTGACAGCCGGTCCGCAACGCCGGTGGGGGAGTGGAGCTGAGGGGGCTCGAACCCCTGACCTTCGCGCTGCCAGCGCGACGCTCTTCCAGCTGAGCTACAGCCCCAGCGAACTCATAATCCTCGGCAAGGTTAATGGACGCTCGCTGCCCGTTACCGGGTGGCGTGGTGCGAAGCCAGATCTGCGTTCGGCTGTCGATGCGGCTGCTCGGGACCAGGTAGCAGCGATCGTTCCCGCCGCAGTACACGGCCAGCAGATCGACCTCGTCCGTCGTATAGACGGATCGGCGCTGACCGGTGAACGTGTGGGAGTAGGTACGGAGGCCGACACGAACGATCCCGGCGTCTGAGTCCATCGCGCCCCACTTGCATTGCACGCGGTAGATGCGCCCGCCGATCTCGAACGCGAGGTCGTAGCGCCCATGCTCTGCCACAGGTTTCAGCACGCATTTGGTGCAGACGTAAGGTCAGACGACCGAGCGCACCGGGGCCTCGCCCCAGAGCTGTTCCAGCCGGTAGTAGCTGCGCGCGTCCGGCGTGAAGATGTGCACCACGCAGTCGAGGTAGTCGAGCAGGATCCAGCTGGCCTCGCGCTGGCCCTCCGCGCGGCGCGGCAGCAGGCCCTCCTCCTTCTTCAGCTCCTCGTGGATCGCGTCGTGGATCGCCTTCGTCTGGCGCTCGGTGTTCCCCGAGCAGATCACGAAGAAGTCGGTGTAGCTCACGATCTCGCGCAGGTCGATCACGCGCACGTCCACCGCCTTGCGGTCCGACGCGATCTCCGCGATCCGCTCCGCCAGCTGCTCGGAGCCCATCACCGCTGCGCCCCCGTTCGCTCGCCGGCCGTGTAGAGCCCGCGCTCGGCGATGTACTCGGCCACGGGCCCGGGCACGAGGTAGCGGATCGGCATGCCGCGCGCCACGCGTTCGCGGACATCGCTCGAGGAGATCTCGATCAGGGGCATGTGGACGAAGGTGAGTCGGTCGGCTCCGGTCAGGCCAGCGACACTACGCACGATCCTCTCGCGTGCCCAATCCACCCGCGCGACCGCGGCCACCTGTGCGAGCTCCAGCACGCGCTCCGGCTCGTGCCAGCCCGGCAGCGCCGCGGCCTGGTCGCCCCCCAGGATCAGCGTCAGCTCGTCGTCCGGCGCCTCCTCGCGGAGCGCGGCGAGGGTGTCGGCCGTGTAGGAGGGCCCTGACCGGTCCAGCTCGATCCGGGAGACCGAGAACGAGGGGTCGCCCTCCGTGGCCAGCTCCGACATCTCGAGCCTGGCCTCTGCGCCCGGATCGTCCGCGATCGTCCGGTGCGGCGCCTGGCCCACCGGCACCAGCACGACCCTGTCGAGCTCGAGCTGGACCTGGGCCTCCTGCGCGCAGACGAGGTGCCCCAGATGAGGCGGGTTGAAGGCTCCGCCGAGGATGCCTACTCGCGGCAACCTACTCCCGGACCTGCCCGGAGCCCTCGATCACGAACTTGTAGGTGGTGAGCTCGCGGGCGCCGATCGGACCGCGCGCGTGGAGCTTCTGTGTCGAGTTGCCGATCTCCGCGCCCATGCCGAACACCCCGCCGTCGGTGAAGCGGGTGGAGGCGTTGACGTACACGCAGGCGGCGTCCACACCGGCCGTGAACGCCTGTGCGGAGTCCACCGAGCCGGTGACGATCGCCTCCGAGTGCCCCGAGCCGTAGCGGTTCACATGCTCGATCGCCTCGTCCGCCGAGTCCACGACCTTCACCGCCAGGATCAGCGCGTGGTACTCCGTGGACCAGTCCTCCTCGGTCGCCTCCGACAGCGAGTCGCCCATCGGGCCGGCCAGCGAGCGCGTGCGCCCGTCCACTCGCAGCTCCACCCCGGATTCGCGGAGCTCGGCGAGCGCGCCCGGCAGGAAGTCGGCGGCCACGTCGGCGTGCACGAGCAGGGTCTCGGCCGCGTTGCAGACCGAGGGCCGCTGCACCTTGGCGTTGACGGTGATCTTCAGCGCGTCGCCGAGGTCGGCGGACGAGTCCACGAACACATGGCAGTTGCCCGCGGCCGCGTACATGACCGGCACGGTGGCGTGCTCCTTGAGCGCCGCCTTCAGGCCCTCGCCGCCGCGCGGGATGATCAGGTCGATCAGACCGTCCTGCGTGGCCAGCTGGCGCAGCTCGTCGCGGTCGCCCCCCGCCACGATCGACACGGCACCGTCGGGGATCCCGGTTGCGGTGGCGGCAGCGGACACCACCTGGGCCAGCACCGCGTTTGAGTGCGCCGCCATGGACGAACCCCGCAGCACGATCGCGTTCCCCGACTTGAGGCAGAGCGCGGAGCAGTCCACCGTCACGTTGGGTCGCGCCTCGTAGACCACCGCCACGACGCCGAGCGGCACCCGCACACGGCGCACGTCGAGGCCGTTCTCGAGCCTGTGCCCGTCGATCGTCTCCCCCACGGGGTCCGGCAGCGCCACGATCGAGCGCACGTCGCCGGCGATGCCGGCCAGCCGCTGCTCGTCGAGCTGGAGGCGGTCCATCAGCCCCGAGTGAAGCTCCGCCTCGCGGCCGGCCTCCATGTCGCGCTCGTTGGCGTCGAGGATCTCTTGCGTGCGCTCCTCCACGGCGTCGGCGATCGCCTCCAGCGCCGCGTTGCGCGTGTCTCCGTCGATGGTGGCCAGCACACGCGCGGCGTCGCGCGCCCGGACGCAGATCTCGGATACCGAGCTGGCAGTCGTCGCCATCAAACAAGGGTACCCGGAGCCCCGATCACCGCCCAGCGCCCGCCTCGGAAACGGAACCCGCAGGTGATCAGCCGCACGACGATCAGCGCCAGCAGACCCACCCAGACGCCGACGATGCCGAGGTCCAGCGCCAGTGACAGCAGAGCGATCGGCACAAAGGCGCCGAGGGCGGCCGCCAGCATCCCCCACATCAGGAAGCGCGTGTCGCCCGCGCCGATCAGGATGCCGTCGAGCGCGAACACGGCTCCGTTGGCCGGCTGCATCAGGGCGAACAGCGGCCAGATCTCCTGGGCCCGGTCCACGACATCGGGGTCGCCGGTGAACGCGTGCGGCAGCACGTCGATGAGCGCGAGCATCACGAGGCCGAACACCCCGCCGGCCACCACGGCCCACTCGATCATCCGGCGTGCGGCCAGGCGGGCGCCCTCGGCGTCCCCGGCCCCGAGCGCGCGGCCGACGATCACCTGGCCGGCGATGGCCACCGAGTCGAGCACGAGCGCCAGGAACACGAACAGCTGAAAGGCGATCAGGTGCGCCGCCAGCGAGTCCTCTCCGATCCGCGCGAGCACGGCGCTCGCGACCAGGAACGACCCGTAGAGAGCCGCGGTGCGAACGAAGATCTGGCCGCCGATCCTCCCGAGCGGAGCCATGGCGCCGATGCTCGGCCTCCGCGAGTCGGCCGGGGCGCGCAGCAGCCTGAGCGCGAACGCGGCGCCCATGCCCGCCTGGGAGATCACGGTGGCCCACGCCGATCCCTCGAGGCCCCAGCCGAAGCCGTAGATGAACAGGAGGTTGAGCAACACGTTCACGACGTTGGCCACCACGACGATCACGAGCGGCGTGCGCAGGTCGGACACGCCCCTCAGGAAGCCCTGGCCCGCGAGCGCGATCAGGGCGAACGGCAGGCCGAGCGATCCGATCCGCAGGTAGGTCACCGCCAGGTCTCCGGTGCGCCCCTCGCCCCCGAGCAGGTCCACCAGCGGAGAGGCCACCGACACGAGTAGGACCGTGAGGCAGATTCCGATCCCCGCGGAGAGCCACAGCGCCTGCGCGGCGATCCTCCCGGCCGCCTCCTCTCTGCCGGCGCCGTGCAGGCGCGCTACCTGCGCGGTGGTTCCGTAGGTGAGGAAGTTGAAGAGCGTGAACGCCCCGGTGAGCAGCGTGCCGGCCAGCGCTAGGGCCGCCAGCTCGGGCGTGCCCAGATGCCCGACCATCGCCGTGTCCGCCAGCAGGTAGAGCGGCTCCGCGGCCAGAGCGCCGAGCGCGGGCAGCGCGAGCCGGTAGATCTCCCGGTCGTAGGGAGAGCGGAGCCTCAATCGAGCACGAAGTAGTCGCGGTGCACGGCCTCCTCGGTCGCGCGCGGCAGCAGCTCTCGCACAGCCTCCGTCTTCATGCCCTTGATCCGCTCGAGCTCGGCGGCCGAGTAGTTCACGATGCCCTTGCCCACCGCCCGGCCGTCGCAGCGGACCTCCACCGCGTCCCCGGCCTCGAACTGGCCCTCCACGGCCACGACCCCCACCGGGAGGAGGCTCGTGCCGCGCTCGCGCAGCGCTCGCTCCGCCCCGGCGTCGACGATCAGGCGTCCATGCGTGGGCTTGGCGTAGCGCAGCCAGAGCTTGAAGCTCGACACCCTGCCCTCCTGCGCGTGGAAGCGGGTGCCGGTGGGCTCGCCCGCGAGCGCGCGCGCCATCGCCTCCGGATCCACGCCGCTGGCGATCGTCACCGGAATGCCGGCGGCCGTGGCCATCTCCGCCGCCACGACCTTCGAGCGCATCCCGCCCGAGCCCAGCGGTGAGCTGGACACCCCGATGTCGTACTGCTCGAGCTCGGCCACCTCGTTCACGTCCGTGATCAGGCGCGCCGCGGGATCGACGCTCGGATCGGCGCTGTGGAGCCCGCCGGTATCGGTGAGCAGCACCAGCCGGTCCGCCCCGAGCAGGATCGCCACCTGGGCCGCGAGGAAGTCGTTGTCGCCGAACGAGATCTCATCGGTGGTGGTGGTGTCGTTCTCGTTGATCACCGGCACCACGCGCCAGCTCAGCAGGGTCTGGAGCGTGTGCCGCGCGTTCAGGTAGTGGCTCCGCGCGGACATGTCGAAGAACGTGAGCAGCACCTGCGCGCTGCGCACGCCGCGCGCCTGGAGCAGCTCGTCGTAGGCGCGGTACAGCTTGCCCTGTCCGACCGCCGAGGCCGCCTGGAGCCCCTCCATCGCGGTGGGCCGCATCGGCAGGCTCATCAGCGCCATGCCGCGGGCGATCGCCCCGGAGGTGACCACCACCACGTCGTCGCCGGCCTCGTGCCGAGCCACCACCTGGTCGACGACGGACGCGAGCACATCCGCACGCACCTCGCCGGATGCGTCCGCGACGATGCTCGAGCCGAGCTTGACGACGAAGGTGGTCACGGGCCCGCGGTGGTGCCGCCCGCCAGCTTCCAGGCACCGTCCTGCTTCACGAGCAGGAACTGGCGCGCCTGGCGCTGCCCGTTGACCCGCAGCACCGCGGACACCCGGGCGTCGTCGCCGTCCACGGTGCTGCGGCGGAAGTCCACGACCTCCAGGCGCAACCCCTTCACAGCCGCGAGCTGCTGCTTGCACGTATCCGTCTCGCCGGGCTTGGCTCCGGTCGACTCGGCCACGAACTCGGGGCTGAGGAGCTCTTCGCAGAGCCGATCCGTGTCGCGCGCGTTGGTGGCCTCCACGAAGTCGCGAACCACCTCCTCGGGATCGTCGCCGTCGTTGCCACCGCCGCCGCAGGAGGCGAGCGCGAGAACGGCCAGGGCGAATGGGAGGGCGATGCGGGGCACGCTCTGACTTCTACTGGAACGGAGCACCGGGATGGAGCTCGAAGACGATGCCCGCTATCTCCACGTCGTCCCCCGCCTCGAAGCCCTCTGCCTCGAGCGCCTTGATCACGCCGAGCGTGCGCAGCCGCTCCTCCACGTAGCGCATCGCCTCCTCGTTGCTCACGTCGTGGCGCGCGATCAGACGCTCGGGGCGCTGCCCGCGCACCGCGAAGGTGCCCGATGGCAGGCGCTCCACCCTGATCTCGTCGGCCTCGCCCGGGCGGTAGATCCTGTGGGTGGCGGGTAGCTCTCCGCTGCGGCCGTCTGGCGTGTGGTCCTCCTCCTCCATCGGCACCCGCCGCGCGATTGCGCCCGCCAGCTCCTCGAGCCCCGCGCCGGTGGCCGCCGAGGTGGCGAGCACGTCGGCACCGGTCCGTTCGCGCCATCCCTCCACGGCGGCCGCCACGAGCTCCGGCGGCAGCAGATCGCTCTTCGAGAGGCAGATCAGGCGCGGCAGCGCGGCCAGGCCGTGCCCGTGCTCGCGGAGCTCGGCCTCGACCGTCTCGTGGTTGTCCACCGGGTCGGTCCCGTCGAGCGGCTGGAGGTCGAGCACGTGCACCAGCAGCCGGCAGCGCTCCACGTGGGCGAGGAACTCGTGTCCCAGCCCCGCCCCGGCGCTGGCGCCCTCGATCAGGCCGGGGATGTCGGCCAGCACGAGCTGGCGCTCGCCTGCGTCGAGCGTGCCGAGCACCGGCTCGAGCGTCGTGAACGGATAGTCGGCCACCTTGGGAGCGGCCCGCGTGAGGCGCGCCAGCAGGGACGACTTCCCGGCGTTCGGCAACCCCACCAGGCCAGCGTCCGCGAGCAGCTTGAGGCGCAGCTCGAGCCAGCGCTCCTCGCCCGGAAGCCCGCGCTCCGCGAAGCGCGGGGTCTGGCGTGTGGAGGTGGCGAAGTGCCGGTTGCCGCGCCCGCCCATGCCGCCGCGCGCCACCACGGCGCGCTGCCCGGCCGACAGCAGGTCCCAGCGGGCGTCACCGCCGGCATCCTCCACCACGGTGCCAGGCGGTACGCGCAGCACGAGCGCGTCCGGGGTGGCCCCATGCTTGCCCGCGCCCTTGCCGTGACCTCCGCGCTCGGCCTTGAAGTGCGAGCCGCGGCGGTAGCTCGCCAGGTCGCGCAGGGATGGGTCGGCCACGAGCACCACCTCGCCCCCGCGGCCGCCGTCACCGCCGTCGGGCCCGCCCTTCGGCACGTGCGCCTCGCGGCGGAGCGACACCACGCCGTCGCCGCCGGCGCCGGCGCGCACGAAGATCTTGGCCTGATCGTGGAACACGGGCCGATGGTAGAGCGGGAAACGATCGGTGCGCAGCATAGCGGCGCGGTGCCTGCGACAGGCCGCCGTCGACCACCAGCGACTGGCCCGTCACGTACGCGGCCTCCGCCGACAGGAGGTAGAGAGCCGCGTAGGCCACCTCCCACGCGGTGCCCTCGCGTCGCAGCGGGATTCGAACCTGGCCCCGGTCCGGTGACAGCTCGGTGGCCAGCCGGCCGAGAGAGGTATCGATGAGGCCCGGAACCACCAGGTTCACGCGCACGCGCGGCGCACCCTCAATGGCGGCCGACCTGGTGAGGCTCTCGAGAGCCGCCTTGGAGGCGCCATAGGCCGGGATCGGGATGTACTCGCGCGAGGCCAGCGAGCCGATCAGGGCGATCGCCGCGCCGTCGCCCAGCACGGGCAGCAGGTGCTTGCAGCCGAGGAAGTGCGAGCGCAGGTTCACGGCGATCACCTGGTCCCAGTCCTCCACGCTCGTGCCCTCCACGCCGAACCCGGCGCCGATTCCCACGTTCAGCACCGCGCCGTCGAGCCCCCCGAGCCCCGAGACGGCCTCCTCGACCATGCGTCGCACGCTCGGCTCGTCGGCGGCGTCGGCCTCGATGCCCACCACGGGTCCGCCCACGCGCCCGGCAAGCTCTACGGTCTCGGCCGCGGCCGCGGCATCCACGTCGGCCACCGCCACGGCCGCGCCCTCGCGCGCGAACAACAGCGCCATCGCGCGGCCGTTCCCGACCGGCGGATTCTCGAGACCGTGTGTCTGCTGGCCGCCTCCCACGATCAGGATCCGCCGGCTCTTCAGGCGCTCCCGGCCGGGGGCCTCCCCGCGTGACTCGGGTTCGAGGGGCATGCCCGGGCGTTCCATCGCGACCCGATAGCGTAGCCGCGTGGCCGACGCCGACGGACCGAGGATCGCGCCGCTCCCGCCCGAGGAGTGGAGCGAGGAGCTGCGCCCGCTCGGGACCTTCACCCCGTCGGGCGAAGCCGTCGCGCTGGGCGACCTCAACATCTTCCGCACGCTCGCCCGGCACCCGGCCCTGTTCCAGAGCTGGGCGCCGTTCGGCGGCTACCTGCTCACGAACGGGACGCTGCCGTTCCACGACCGCGAGCTGCTCATCCTGAGGACCGGCTTCAACACCCGGTCGGAGTACGAGTGGGGCCAGCACGTGCGCATCGCGCTCAACGGCGGGATCAGCCGCGAGGCCGTCGACCGTGTGTCGGAGGGCCCGGACGCGGAGGGATGGACTCCCCGCGAGTCCTCACTGCTGCGCGCGGCGGACGAGCTGCACGACTCCAACAAGATCTCCGCGGACACCTGGCAGGCGCTGTCCGCCGAGCTCGACGAGCCTCAGCTGATCGAGCTGTGCGTGCTCGTGGGCCAGTACCACCTGGTGGCCTTCATGCTGAACTCGGTGGGCGTGCAGCCCGAGCCGGGGCTCGAGCCGCTGCCGGCCGGCTAGCTACTCGGCCTGAGGATCCACCGTGATGACACGCCCGCGGTGCCCGGTGGAGAACTGCACGATGCCTGGTCGCGCGGCGAAGATCGTGTCGTCGCGGCCGATGCCGGTGCCCTCGCCGGGCTTGAAGCGGGTTCCGCGCTGGCGCACGATGATCTCGCCGCCTGTGACGGTCTGACCCGCGAACACCTTGACGCCGAGGCGCTTGGCGTTGGAGTCGCGGCCGTTGCGGCTCGATCCGAGTCCCTTCTTATGAGCCATCTTCCGCGTCCTCCTTCTTCTTTGCCGGCGAGCGGCGGGCCGCGACCTTGATGTCGCCGATCTCCAGCCGCGTCAGGTCCGAGCGGTGGCCGCTGCGGCGCTTGTAGCCGCGCTTGGGCTTGAACTTCAGCACGTGGATCTTCTTGCCGCGCTCGTGTCCGGTGACGGTGGCCTCGACCTTTACCTTCTCGAGGTCGTCGCCGGAGAGCACGGACTTGTCGCCATCCGCGTAGAGCAGCGGTTGGAGAGCGACCTTGTCGCCCTCGTCCGCGCGCATGCGATCCACGACGAGCGAATCGCCCTTTTCAACGCGGTACTGCTTACCGCCGACTTTTACGATCGCGTACATGGCAAAGGAAAGGCGCCGGAGGTCCAGGCGCCGGAGGCGAGTCTAGCGATCCGCAGGGGCCGCGGCGGGCTCCCGCATCCGGGTCCCCAGGCCCATTCCCTGGGCGAGCATCAACCCCGCGGCCACCAGCCCCGCACCGGCCGCCGCACGGGCGGTCACGGGCTCGTCGTAGAGCGCCGCCCCGAACGCGAGCGCCCCGAACGGCAGCAGCATCGCGAGGAAGGACATCGAGCGGGCGCTGATCTGGCGCAACAACACCGTGAGCACAACGAACGCGATGGCCGAGCCGACCAGTGCGAGGTAGGCGATCGACCCGAGCGACTCTCCGGTCCAGGCGAACTCGCCCCAGCTCTCGGTGATGCCGGACAGGATCAGCAGCAGCGCACCGCCCCCGAGCATCGCCCAGCCGTTGAGCACCACGGCGTCGAGACGGGCGGCGCGCAGCTTGATGGCCACGTTTCCAACCGATGCGCCGAGCGGCGAGAGCAGCAGTGCCAGGGCGCCCGCCCAGGCCAGGTCGTCGCTTCCGAGGTCGAGGCTTTCCACAAAGGCGAGCGCCAGCCCGGCGATCGCGATCAGCACACCGGCGAACAGCCGCGGGTGCATGGGCTCGTCCGGCAGGAGCGCGCCGCCGATCAGCGCCGTGTAGAGCGGCAGCACGCCGAACAGCACGGCCGCGAGCCCGGACGGGATGTGCTGCTCCCCCCAGTAGACGAGCCCGTAGGCGAACGCGAATGGCAGCAGAGCCATGATCCCGGCGAGCCGTGGATCGGTGCGAAGCGAGCGCCGCCTGATCAGCGTCACGCCGAGGAGCACGAGGCCGGCGAAAGCGAAGCGCGCGCCCGCCCCGAGCAGCGCCGGGCAGTCCTCGAGCCCGAACTTGATCGCCACCCAGGTGCTCGACCAGATGACTACGAGCATCACGTAGAGGGCGAGAGCGGCGGGACGACTCACGTTGTTGGTTGACGCTAGCGGCCGCTCTTACGTTCAGGTCCGGGGCTTGCGCAAGCCCCGAACCCGAAACGTGAAGAGCCCTAGGACGAAGACTCCGCCGGCTTACGCCGCCGGTTCCGCCCTCCGCGGCGCCCGCGGCGCCGTCTGGGAGCCTCGCCGTCCTCGCCCTCCCCGTCCGATGAGCCCCTGTGGCCCTCCGGAGGGTTGACCAGTGAGGCCTGGGCGGCCGAGCGGTCCACCTTCTCGATCCGGACCAGCGTCTTCTCGCCCACCATCCGGCCGGCACCCGACACCGACACGATGTAGCCGTCGAGCTTGGCCACCGCGTCGTCGTCGTTGTACATGTGCGGCTCCTCGATCGTGACGAGCACCTCCTCGCCCTCGCGGAACGGGAGCGCGCGCTCCTCGACCTCCTCGTGGGTGCCCTCGAGCACCACCTGGAAGGAGTCGATCGGCAGCGCCTCCGTGCCCTCGAAGTGGAAGTGGCGACCGGTCTCCCGCTCGATCTCGACGACCGGCCCCGGCATGCCGTGCGCGCCGACCAGCTTGGACGCCACCTTCGGGTTCACGCGAATCAGGAACGCAGGCGAGTCCGGCCGCTCGGCGGCCAGGTCGCGCAGCTCGCGCTCGATGTCGATCGCCACGGTGTCCTCGGACAGCACCACGCCCTCGCCGTCGCACGTGGGGCAGGTCTTGGTGAGGATCTCGCGCACGCCGTCCGTCACGTTCTGGCGGGTCATCTCCACCAGCCCGAGCGGTGAGATCTCGACCACATAGGTCTTGGTGCGGTCCTCGTCGAGCGACTTGCGCAACGTCTTCAGCACCGCGTCGCGGTTGCGGGCGCGCGCCATGTCGATGAAGTCGATGACGATGATCCCGCCGATGTCGCGGAGGCGGAGCTGCTTGACGACCTCGTCGGCCGCCTCGAGGTTCGTGCGAGTGATCGTGTCCTCGAGCTTCGCGCCCTTGCCGCGGCCGGTGAACGACCCGGAGTTCACGTCGATGACCGTCATCGCCTCGGCGTAGTCGATCATCAGGTAGCCGCCGCTCGGCAGGTCCACCCGGCGCCTGAGCACCGACTGGATCGCCTCCTCGGCGCCGTAGCGGTCGAAGAGCGGCTCGTCGTCCTTGTACAGCTCGAGCCTCTCGAGCAGCTCCGGCGCCGTGCGGTTGAAGAACGACTCGAGGCGATGGTGCTGCTTCTCGTCGTCCACTATCGCCCGCTCGAACTCACCCGAGAAGATGTCGCGCGCAACGCGCACCGACAGGTCGGCCTCCTGGAAGACCATCTCGGGCGCCGGGGTCTCCTTGCCGCGCTGCTGGAGCACGTCGTGGAGCTTGTGGAGGTACTTGATCTCGCGCTCGAAGTCCTCGCGCTTGGCCCCCTGGGCGGCGGTGCGAACGATGGCGCCGCCGCCGCGGAGGTCGATCTTGCCGGCGGCCTTGCGCAGCCGGTCGCGCTCCTTGTCGTCAAGCCTGCGGGAGACCCCCACGCCCTCGCCCTGGGGCACGTACACGAGGTAACGGCCCGCTATCGAGAGCTGCATGGACAGGCGCGGGCCCTTGGTCTTGAGCGGGTCCTTGATCGCCTGGACCAGGATCTCCTGGCCGGGCTTGAGCACCTCGCCGATCCGCTTGCCCTTGGTGCGGCCGGAGCGGCCACGCCGCGCAAGCTCGACACCCGGGAAGACCAGGTCGTCCGCGTGGAGAAAGCCGTTCTTGTCGAGGCCGATGTCCACGAACGCGGCCTCGAGGCCGGGCAGGACGTTGTCGACCTTGCCCTTGTAGATGTTTCCGACGATCGAGCGGTTGCCGCGTCGCTCTATGTAGAGCTCCGCGACACGCCAGTCGTCGGCCTTTGTCTGCCGGCTGTCTCTAGAGCCGGAGGGTGTTCCCTCCGCCTCGAGGATGCCGACTCTTGTTTCGCCACGGTCCACCGTGACGAGCAACTGCTTCTTCAAGTTGAAGACCTCTCATGTCAGAGGCCCTTCACCGTGGCCGTCTCGCGCGCTCGCGCGTAGATCGACTGCATCACGCCAAGGGCCATGAAGGTAACGAGCACCGACGAGCCGCCATAAGACATCAGGGGCAGGGGTACGCCGGTGATGGGCATGATTCCTATGGTCATGCCCACGTTGACGAAGACCTGGAACATGAGCATCGCGGTGATGCCTCCGGCGATCAGTGCGCCGTACAGGTTCTTGGACATCGTCAGGATTCGGAGTGCTCTCCAGATCAGGAGCGCGAACAGGGACAACACCAATGCCGCCCCTACAAAGCCGAGCTCTTCGCCTACCACCGAGAATATGAAGTCGGTGTGGTGCTCTGGTAGGAAGTCTAGTCGCGTCTGCGTCGCTTGGTCGCCGCGGCCGGTTTTTCCCCCGGATCCGATCGCGGTCAGCGACTGGTTGATCTGGTAGCCCTCTTTCTTCGGATTGTTGGTTGGGTTGAGGAAAGCCGTGAGACGATCCACCTGATACGGCTTGAGCACCTCGACGCCGACGGCGGGGGCCGCGACGAGCACAATCGCCACCGCGGCCACGGCAATCGCGCCGAGGGCCGCGAAGTGGGTCCACTTCGTCCCGGCCACGAACAGCACTGCCAGGGCGATCGCGAGGTACACGAGGCCCGAGCCGAGGTCCGGCTGGCCGATCACGAGCATGGCTGGAATCAGCGTCAACAGCATGATCCGGCTCGTGGTTTCGCGATCGTCGAGACGTCTCATCCTGTCGACCACGAACGCCGACAGCGATAGCACGAGCAACAGCTTTCCCAGCTCGGATGCCTGGAAGTTGAAGAAGCCGATCTCGATCGCGCGCTTGGAGCCGCGCGCCGAGAAGCCGAGCCCGTAGACCAGCAGGATCGCGCCGATCATCGTGCCGTAAATGCCGATCTTCCACTCCCGCAGCCGCGAGTAGTCGAAGCGCGAGATGATCAGCATGAGCAGGATCCCGACCCCCGCGTAGAGGGCCTGGCGCGTGACGTAGTAGTTGGAATCCCCCGGGATGTCGTCCTGGGTGGCGGTGCCGACGATGTACAGGCTGGCCGCGGTCAGGCCCAGGGCAGCGAGCAGCAGCAAGGGGTCGAGCGGCAGGATGCGTACTCCGCGGTCGCGGAAGTCGGTGACCGGCGTGGGGGCTGCCATCAGTCGGAGGAGCCCCCGCCCTCCACGAGCTTGGTCTCCTTGACGTTGAAGAGCGCCGCCAGGATGCGCCTGGCCATCGGTGCCGCGGTGTCGGCGCCGAAACCGCCGGCCTCGTCGGTCACGGCCACCACGTACTTCGGTGCGGGCCACGGCGCGAGGGCCACGTACCAGGACTGGTCGGCCCGGCCGAGCCCCTTCTCGGCGGTACCCGTCTTGCCCGCGATCTGAATCGGGAAGTCCTGGAACACGGGGGTCGAGGTGCCGCCGGGTGCGCTGGCGGCGCCACGGAGCCCGTCGAGGATGGCCTGGCGGTACTCGGGCTTGATGTTCAGCTTCCGGGCGGTGGGCGCCTCGAGCTGCTGGATCGCGCGCCCCGAGGAGTCCTCGATGCGCTGGCCGAGGCGAGGCCGCAGCACGCGGCCCCCGTTGGCCACCGCGGCGTAGGCCACCGCCATCTGGAGTGGATCGGCCTGCAGATCGCCCTGGCCCACGGAGAGGTTCACGTTGTGGCCCGGGGTCCACGGCTCCTTGGTGTAGCCGGACTTGACGAGCGCATTGCGCCATTTCGGCGTGGGCAAGACGCCGGGCAGCTCGTCGGGCAGGTCGATCCCGGTGTTGCGGCCGATACCGAGACGGCGCGCCCAGTGCTGCAGCGCGAGGCCGTCGCCGTTGCTGTTCATCTGGTCGCCCAGTTGGTAGAAGAACACGTCGCTCGACACGGTGAGGGCCTGGCGGAGGGCGAGCGTGCCGTGGGCCACCTTGCCTGCGTTCTGGAAGATGGTGTCGCCAACGGTGTAGGAGCCGGGGTCGTAGAGCGGCGTGTCGGGCGTGATCAGCCCGCTCTCGAGCGCCGCCACCGCGGTGACCAGCTTGAAGGTGGAGCCGGTGGGATAGCCGCCCCGGATGGCGCGGTTGGTGAGCGGCGAGCCATTGTCCTCGTCCAGGAGGCGTGCGTAGTCGCGCTGCTTGATGCCCTTCGAGAAGATGTTGGGGTCGAACGACGGCTGGGAGCCGAGGCCGAGCACCTCGCCGGTCTTGATGTCCATGACGGCGAAGGCTCCGCGCCCGGTGCCGCCCTCCAGCGCCTCCTGCCCCGCCTCCTGCACGTCCAGGTCCACCGACAGGCGCAGCTGCCGGCCCTGCTTGGGGTCCACCTTCTTCAGGCGCTGGTTGAGGTTCCCCATCGCGTCTACCTGCAGACGGCTCGCGCCGTTGCGGCCGCGCAGGTAGCGGTCGTACTGGAGCTCGATGCCGGTCTGACCCACCCGGTCGCCCAGGTCCACGTCCCGGTAGCGGGGGTCCTTCTCCTGCTTGGCGTTGAGCTCGCCGACGGTGCCGAACAGGTGCGCGCCGATGTTGTGGTGCGGATAGAAACGTAGGAACACCCGCTCCACGTCCGCCCCGCGGAAATCGTCGCGGTGCTCCAGCAGGTACCAGGCCAGCTGGTCCGACACGTCCTGCTTGACCGTGGCCGTGGAGTAGGGAAGCGCCGCCAGCTGCGGCTCCACATCCCGCTCGATCGCGCGCGGCTTGATGTCGAGCAGCTTGCCGAGCCGCCGGTACAGCGTCCGCCTGTCGTCGAGATCCTCCGGGAGCCTGTCGGGGCTCAGCACCACGGCGTTGGACGGCCGGTTGTCCACGAGCTTGCGCCCGTCGCGGTCCACGATCTCCCCGCGCGGGGCCTGCACCTTGATCTCGCGCACGCGGTTGTCGCGCGCCTCGGCGAGGTAGCGGTCGCCCGACAGCACCTGGAGGTACCAGAGCCGGAAGAAGATGACGGCGAACGCCACCAGTGCGATCCCGCCGATCAGCGCCACGCGCACGGCCAGCTGCGGGGTGAGTGTCGGGCGCCTGTCGTTGTCGAGATACATCAGATCTCGAGGCCACGCAGGCCCAGCGGGCCGGTGGCGCGCGGGGCCTGCCGGCGGCGGCCTTGCTCGATCGGATCGACCGCCAGCGAGGGCCGCAGTATCCGGCGGATGCCCACGAAGACCGGTATCGCGAGCAGCGTGTTGAGCACCACGGTCACGACCATGTCGCGGATCACGTAGGGGCTCACCCGGGCACCGACGTCGAGCATGAACGACACCGCGGCGAACGTGAGCACGAAGCCGGCGGTGGCGGCGGCGCCCACCGGCAGCGGCATGAGGCCATGGCTCGGGTCGCGCACCTCGCGGAAGCGCCCGACGGCGTAGCCCACGGCCGTGAGCACCAGCGAGGACACTCCCATCGTCGCGCCCGCCACCAGGTCGATGAGGAAGCCCGCGGTGAAGCCGGTCGCGCAGCCGGCGATGCTGCCCGCATAGAAGGCGATCGCCGCCACCGTGAGCACCACGAGATCGGGGTGGCCGCCGAACACCGTCATCTGGCTGAGCACCGACACCTGGAGGACCACGGCGAACAGCAGCAGGACGCCTACCCGCACGAACGCAAGCGGAGACAGGATCACGGGGTGCCGCCCTCCGGCAGCGCGGCGGCCTGGGCGTTGGCCGGCCGGCGGGTGAGCACCTGGACGATGTCGAAGCGCCGCAGGTTGGCGAACGGCTCGATGTGCACGCGCTGGTACTGCTCGAACTCGTCGAGGTCCACCTTGGTGACCTTCCCGATCGGAATCCCGCGCGGGAACAGCGACTCCACCTTGCTGGACGTGAAGCCGGAGGTCACGACGGTGGTGTCCTCGGTCACGCGGCGGTCGCCCTCCACCAGGTCGAGCAGCAGGTCGTCGGGGTTGCCCACCTGCGGGCGGACCACTCCGCTGGCCCCGGCCGGCATGACCTGGGCCGTGACGGCGCTGGAGGCGTCGGTGATCAGGCGCACCTCGGCGGTGCCGCCGGTGACCTGCGTGACCTTGCCCACGAGGCCGCGCGCGGCGATCACGGGCTGGTCGACCTTCAGCCCGTCGCTCGAGCCCTTGTCGATCTTGACGCTGGAATACCAGACGGTCGGCGCGCGCGCGATCACCCGCGCCGTGACGGGCTCGGTGCCGGTGGGGAACACGTCCTCCCGGTGCAGGCCCACGAGCTGGCTGAGCTGGGCCGCGTCGCGCTCGGCGGTCTGCGAGCGCGCGAGCTCCGCGCGCAGGCGCTCCACCTCGCTCTTGAGCTCCTTGTTGTCGCCCTTGGCGTCGAAGGTGTCCCCGACCCAGCTGAAGAGGTCCCGCACGGGCTTGAGGGCCCTGCTGGCGCCGGTCTCGACGGGGGCGAAGGCCTCCTGTGCGCCGCGCTGGAGCGCGTGGAAGAGGCCGCCGCCGGATTCGCCGAAGTAGGCGGTGAGCACCGCGATGGAGAGCGCCACGAATACAGCCAGCGCCGCCCTCCTGCGGCGGACCACCTTCTTGTCGAACACGCTGCGCCTCTCGCGCGGCGGAACTACCGCCGCCGGTTGTTTCGGGAATTCTTGTTGCTGCGGTGGATGGCCTCGAACTCCTCGAGGCTGCGGCCCGATCCCACCGCCACGCAGGTGAGCGGCGACTCGGCCAGGTGCGCCGGCATCTGGGTCTCGTCGCGCAGGCGCTCGTCGAGCCCTTGGAGCAGCGCGCCCCC
This sequence comes from uncultured Thermoleophilaceae bacterium, assembly GCA_963811055.1. Taxonomy (GTDB): domain Bacteria; phylum Actinomycetota; class Thermoleophilia; order Solirubrobacterales; family Thermoleophilaceae; genus JACVRW01. The sequence goes on along the minus strand of CAWEPQ010000020.1, from coordinate 117,656 downwards.
GCCGGCCAGCATGATGCCCCGGTCCATGATGTCCGAGGCAAGCTCGGGCGGAGTGCGGTCCAGGGTCTCCTTCACGGCGTCGATGATGGCCTGGAGGGTCTCCTCCAGGGCCATCCGCACCTCTTCGCTCGTGAGGATCACGGTCTTGGGCAGACCGGACACGAGGTCGCGGCCGCGAATCTCGGCCTGCACCTCCTCGGCGAGCGGGAAGGCGGAGCCGATCTCGAGCTTGACCTCCTCGGCGGTCTGCTGGCCGATCATCAGCTTGTACTCGCGCTTGACGTAGTTGATGATCGCCTCGTCGAGCTCGTCGCCGCCGATGCGGATCGACTGCGACACGACGATGCCTCCGAGCGAGATCACGGCCACTTCGCTGGTGCCGCCGCCGATGTCCACCACCATGTTTCCGGTGGGCTCGCCCACGGGAAGCCCGGCGCCGATCGCGGCCGCCATCGGCTCCTCGATCAGGTAGGCCTGCCGCGCTCCCGCCGACAGGCAGGCCTCCTCGACGGCCCGCTTCTCGACTCCCGTGACGCCCGATGGCACGCACACCACCACGCGCGGGTGCGCCCAGCGGTTCTGGTGGACCTTCTGGATGAAGTGGCGCAGCATCTGCTCCGTCACGTCGAAGTCGGCGATCACACCGTCCTTGAGCGGGCGGATCGCCTGGATCGTGCCCGGCGTGCGCCCCAGCATCCGCTTGGCCTCGATCCCCACGGCGTGCACCTCGCCGGTGCGCGAGTCGATCGCCACGACCGACGGCTCGGAGAGCACGATCCCGCGTCCACGCACGTATACGAGCGTGTTTGCGGTGCCGAGGTCCACGGCCATGTCGCGGCCGCCCATACCGGTGAGTAGTGAGAAAAATCCCATTGGAAGTCGGACGTGAGGATAGGCGCCGGTGCTTGCATGCACCACGCCGGCGCCTACCGGAGGGCGGGCGCGATGGACGCGCCGGCCGGCGCGCGGGAGTCTAGCCGACCACCTGTGTCCGTTTGGGCGCTTGCAAGGCGAAATCCCTGCAAAGTGGCGGGCTAACCGGTTAGGTCTGGGACCATTCGCATCAGCGCCGCCAGCGGCAGTCCCACCACGTTCGAGTAATCGCCCTCAATCGACTCCACGAGCGCCGCTCCGCGCCCCTGGATGGCGTATCCGCCCGCCCGCTCGCGCCACTCGCCGCTGGCCAGATACCAGGCGATCTCCCGCTCGGAGAGCGGGCGGAACCGCACCTGGGTGACCACCACGTCGGTGAGCTCCGCCTCCTCGGTGCGCAGCGCAATCCCGCTCATCACCTCGTGTTCGCGTCCCGAGAGCCACCGCAGGCACGCCTCCGCCTCCCCCTCGTCACGCGGCTTGCCAAGCAGATCGCGGCCCAGCACGACCTCGGTATCGGCCCCGAGCACGCGCGCGCCGTCCACGGCGCGGGCCTTGCGAAGCGCGTTCTCGAGCACCGCCTCGCGCGGGTCGCCCTCGTCCAGCTCCTCCACGTCGGCCGGCTCGACCCGGAAGTCCACCCCGAGCTGCTCCAGCAGCGCCCGCCGCTGGGGCGAGCGCGAGGCGAGGATGAGCTGTGGGGCGCCCCCCACCGCGGTCTAGAGCTCCGGGAAGAAGAGACCGATCTCGCGCTGAGCGGACTCGGGCGAGTCCGATCCGTGCACGAGGTTGGTCTGAACCTCGAGGCCGAAGTCGCCTCGGATCGAGCCCGGCGCGGACTCGAGCGGGTTGGTGGCCCCGATCAGCTGGCGGGCGGCCACGACGGCCTCATGCCCTTCCAGCACCAGCGCCACCAGCGGGCCGCCGGTGATGAAGTCCACGAGCTCGCCGAAGAACGGCCGCTCGCTGTGCTCGGCGTAGTGGCGCTCGGCCAGGTCACGCTCGACGGTCATCTGCTTGAGCGCCACGATCCTCAGGCCCTTGCGCTCGAAGCGGGCGAGGATCTCGCCGGTTAGGGCACGCTCGAAGGCGTCGGGCTTCACCAGGATCAGGGTCCGGTCCATGCTTCTCCTTCGTAGTGGGGGCTCAGTGCGGAAGCAGCCGGCTCGGCCGGCTGCGCACCGATGTCATTCCGGGCGCTCGCGGGCCGCGCGGGCGGGCCGCTCTCGATCGGAAGGCGGCTTGTCGTTGCTCGTGGCCGTGATCTCCTCGGTCTCGTCCGGCGGCCGCGTGCCTCGCGACGGCCTGTTGGACGAGGGCCGGGAGGCCGCCGTGGTGCGTCTGGCCCGCGGGCGTCGCGGCTCCGCGGGAGCGCCGACCTCCGCCTCGCAGTAGGGACAGATCTTCCAGCGCGGATCCAGCGGCTTGCCGCAGACGCTGCACGGCTCCTTCAGCCGGCGCAGGCAGCTCGGGCAGCGCAGGAACGCCTTCTCCACGTCGAAGCCGCAATGCGGGCACTGGAGCTGGTCGAAGGTGGCGAGCCGCGCCTCGGCGGCCGCCATCTCGAGCTCGCGCTCGCGCACGTCGTCGAGGAACTCGGGCGGCCGGACGATCAGGTAGATGATCGTCCCGATGAACGGGAACAGCGACGCCGCGGTGGCGCAGGCCACCAGCATCGGGTCGTCGATCCGGCGCCGGGCGTCCGCCCAGGTCCAGTAGATCAGCGCGACGTAGATCACGACGAGGAACAGCAGCAGGAGGTTCACTGCCAGGTTCAGCGCGTCGTTCTCGATGCCGAAGACGGCAAGAACGGCCATAGAAGGCGCCGAGTGTACCGGGGGGCCCCTACAGAAAGAGGCGGCCGAGGGCGTATCCGATCCCGAAGAACACCAGGATCACCGTCGCCACCACCACTGCCACGAGGCCGATCATCGCGCCGAAACGCGGTCCGTCTCCGTCCATCAGTGCCTGAATCCTCCCACGGACGGCGGAAGCAGCCGGCTCGGCCGGCTGCGCCCCGATGCCCTCCCTCAGCCGAGCGCGGTGCGGAACCCCTCGCGCCAGCTCGGGTGCCGGGGCTCCCAGCCGAGCTCGCGCCTGGCCTTGGCGTTGGATGCGCCGCGGATGTCGGTCATCATCGCCAGGCCGTGCGGCCCGGCGGCGAGCCGGCCCACCCACCCCGGTACACGCCGCGGCGCGGGCGCGCCGAGCGCATCCGCGAGCTCCGGCAGCCACTCGGAGACCCTGGCCGGCTCGTCGTCCACCACGTTGTAGATCCCGGGCTTGCCGCGCTCGAGGGCGGCCACGGTCGCGTCGGCCACGTCATCGATGTGGATGAACGACCACACGCCGCCGCCGCCACCCACCACCGGGAACCGCCGGCGGAGCACCTCCAGGCCCGTGCCGCCGTCGGGCGCGATCCCCGTGCCGGGGCCGTAGAAGAACCCGTACCGGAGCACGATGCCCTCGAGGTCCGTGGCGCCCGTCACAGCCGACTCCAGGTGGCGGATCGCGTCCAGAAGCGGCGCCATGTCGCCCGGCGGATGCGGGTCGAGCGGCTCGTCCTCGCTCTTCACAGGGCCGCCCTCACGGGCGAATGGCCAGCCGGCGAAGCTCTGGGCGAGCAGACGGCGGGCCCCCGACTCGCGGGCCGCCTCGATCAGGTTGTCGGTGCCCTCGCTACGCAGCCTGTTGGTGGGCGCGAAGTCGCGCGCCGTCTTCCGCGGGTTGAGCCGCTGGGGGATCGCCGTGAGCTGGTGGATCACCGCCTCGGGCTCCGCTGCGCGCACCGCCTCCACGATGGCCTCGCGGTCAAGGGCGTCGGCCACGGCCGGCTGGGCGCCCAGCGCCCTGATCGTGTCCTCCTTGTCAGGCGAGCGCGTGAGCGCCGTGACGGAGTGCCCGGCGCGCCCGAGCGCGGGAATCAGCCGCGCGCCCACCACCCCGCTGCCGCCTGCGAGAAAGACCCTCACAGCGTCGACGCCCGCGCGTCCGGGTCCTCGCGGAGCAGGTCAGCGATCAGGTAGATCGATCCGGTGGCCAGCACCGCGCCTCCGGGCCCGGCCAGCTCGCGGGCGCGCTCCACCGCCGCGCGCGGGTCCGCGGCGGTCTCCGCGGGCACGCCCGGCGCCAGCTTCTCGGCCAGGCTCACGAGGGTGGCCGGCGAGAGCGCGCGTGGATTGGCCAGGCGGGTGAACACGACGTGCTCGAAGCGTGGCAGCAACGCCCGCAGCATGGCTGCCGCGTCCTTGTCCTCCAGCACCCCGATCACGGCCACGCGCGGGCGCCGGCCCTCCAGCACGTCGTCGAGCGATGCGGCCAGCGCTTCCACCCCGGACGGGTTGTGGGCGCCGTCGTAGATCGTGAGCGGGTCCTGGCCGACCACGTCCATCCGGCCGGCCACGCGCGTCTCGCGCCCGGCGGCCGTCACCGCGGCTGGGTCGAGCGCACGCCCAAGGAAGGCCTCCGCCGCCGCCGCGGCGAGCGCGAAGTTGGCCTGCTGGAAGCCGCCGGCGGCGCGCAGGTCGATATCCGCGTGATCGGCCGGTGGAGCGAGCACGAGGCGCGCCCGGCGCTCCCCCGCCACCCGCTCGGCCACGGCGGCGGCGGCCGGATCGAGGTCCGGCGGCGCCACCAGCGTGGCGCCCTCCCTCACCACCGCCAGCTTCTCCTCCGCGATGTCCTCGATGCGGGGGCCGAGCCAGCGCGTGTGCTCCAGGTCGATGCCCGTGAGCACCTGCACACGCGAGGGGATCACGTTGGTGGCGTCGTAGCGCCCGCCGAGGCCGGCCTCCACCACCGCCACCTCGACCTCCTGCCGGGCGAGCTCGTGGTAGGCGGCGGCCGTGAGCGCCTCGAACTGGGTGACCACGTCATCCGGCCCGGCCGTGCGGTCCACGAGCGCGGCCGCGTGCGCAGCCTGCTCCACCGCGGCGGCGAAGTCCTGCTCGGACACGGGGGCCTCTCCCACCTCGACCCGCTCCCGGAAGGAGCGCAGGTGCGGCGAGGTGTAGCTGCCGGTGCGCACCCCGTGCCGAGCGAGGATCGCGGCGGTGAAGCGCACCGTGGACGACTTGCCGTTGGTGCCCACCACGTGAATCGACTCGAAGCGCCGTTGCGGAAGGCCGAGCACGGTCATCAGCCTGCGCATCCGGTCGAGGCCGAAGCGCATCCCGAACAGCTCGAGGCCCAGCAGGTACTCCTCGGCCTGGCGGAAGGTCATTCGTCCTCCAGGCGCCGCAGCGCCTCCCGGTACTCCTCGAGCTTGCGCCGCTCGCCGTCCACCACCTCGGCGGGCGCCTTCTCCACGAAGCTCTTGTTGGCGAGCTTCTTCTCGAGCCGGTCGATCTCGCCCTGCAGGCGCTCGCGCTCGGCGGCTCGGCGACGCTGCTCCTCCTCCGGGTCGAACGCGTCGGACGGGAGCACCCGCACCACGCCACCCGGGATCTCCACCTCCGCCACGGGCTCCTCTCCCGGGTCGCCGTCCACCAGCTCGAAGCGGCCGAGGCGCCCCAGCTGCTCGCGCAGGTCGTGGTAGCCCTCCGCCGCCAGCGCTCCGCGCAGCGTCACGCCCGGCTTGGCCCCCATGTCGTCGCGGTAGCTGCGCAGCGCCCCCACCGCCTCGATCAGGCGCTCGAGCACCGCCTCGGCCTCCGGGTCGCGGAGCGCGGCGTCGGCCTCGGGCCACGGTGCCACGGCCAACAGCCCGCGCTCGCCCGGCAGCAGCGACCAGATCTCCTCGGTCGCGAACGGCATGACCGGGTGGAGCAGCACGAGGATCCGCTCGAGGGAGTGCAGCAGCACCGCGGAGACGCGGGCGTTGTCGTCCTCGTAGAGCCGCGGCTTGGCCAGCTCGAGGTACCAGTCGCAGAGCTCCGACCAGAACGCGCCGTAGAGCTCGAGCGAGGCCGACGAGAAGCGGAACGAGTCGAACTGCTCGGTCACGCTCTCGGTGAGCCGATCGAGCCGCGACACGATCCAGCGGTCCTCGACCGTCTCGGCCGCGCCCGCGTCCGGCATCACGTCGGCCACTCGCAGGAGGATCAGCCGCGAGGCGTTCCAGAGCTTGTTGGCCAGGTCGCGGCCCTGCCTCACGCGCTCCTCGTTGAAGCGCACGTCCTGGGACGAGGACATCGCGAGCAGGCCGAAGCGCAGGGCATCGGCTCCGTAGGCGGGGAACTCGCCGCCCTCCTTGTACACCGGGGGCCGCGGGCCGCCGTCGATCAGGTCGAGTGGGTCGATGCCCGTGCCGAGCGACTTCGACATCCGGCGGCCGTCGGGCGCCTGCACCACCGAGTGGATCGGCACGTCGGTGAAGGGCAGCTCGCCCGTGAGCTCGACGCCGAACATCACCATGCGCGCCACCCAGAGGAAGATGATGTCGCGCGCGGTGGAGAGAACGTCCGTGGGGTAGAAGGTGCGCAGCTCGGGCGTCTCCTCCGGCCAGCCGAGCGTGGCGAACGGCCACAGGCCGGACGAGAACCACGTGTCGAGCACGTCGGGATCGCGCTCCCAGCCCTCGCCCTCGGGCGGCTCGGCGCCCACGTGGGTCTCCTCGCCGCGGTACCAGACGGGCAGCTGGTGGCCCCACCAGAGCTGCCGTGAGATGCACCACGGCCGGATGTTCTCGAGCCAGTCGAGGTAGACCTTGGTCCATGGCCGCTCGGGATGGAAACGCAGCCGGCCCTCCCGGGCTGCGGCCACCGCCGGCTTGGCCAGCTCCGACATGTCGCAGAACCACTGGAGCGAGATCAGCGGCTCGATTCGGCGTCCGGACCGATGCGAGTGCGGCACGTCGTGGACCCACGGCCGCGTTCCCGACACCAGCCCCTCCTCACGCAGAGCGGCCACCACCGCCGCGCGCGCCTCGTCCACCTCCATGCCGCGGAAGGCCTCGGGAGCGGCATCCGTGATCCGCCCGTCCTCGCCGATCACGGTCACCTCCTCGAGTCCGTGCCGGCGGCCGATGTCGAAGTCGTTCGGGTCGTGCCCCGGAGTGATCTTGAGCGCGCCGGTGCCGAATTCGGGATCCACGTAGTCGTCGGCCACGATCGGCAGCCGGCGGCCCACGAGCGGGAGGATCGCCGCCTCGCCGACCAGGCGCGAGTAGCGCTCGTCGGTCGGGTTCACCGCGATCGCGGTGTCGGCGAGCATCGTCTCGGGCCGGACGGTGGCCACCGTGACCGCGCCGGATCCCGACTCGAGCGGATAGTCGACCAGGTAGAGCGTGTCCTCGACCGTGCGCTGCTCCACCTCGAGGTCGGAGATCGCGGTCCGCAGGCCGGGATCCCAGTTGACCATGTAGTTGTCGCGGTAGATGTAGCTCTTCTCGTAAAGGGCCACGAACACGTCAGTGACGGCACGGACGTACTCGGGATCCATCGTGAAGCGCTCGTCCTCGTAGTCGAGCGAGGCGCCGAGCCGCTTGAACTGCCCGGTGATCGTGGACCCGTACTGCTCGCGCCACTTCCAGACGCGCTCGGCGAAGCCCTCGCGGCCGAGGTCCTCCTTGGTGAGCCCCTCCTCCTCGAGCGCGCGCTCCACCACGCGCTGGGTGGCGATGCCCGCGTGGTCGGTGCCGTAGATCCACTTGGCGCGCAGGCCGCGCATCCGTGCCACCCGCACGCACACGTCCTGGAGCGTGCCGTTGAGGGCGTGCCCCATGTGGAGCGAGCCCGTCACGTTGGGAGGCGGGATGGCGATGGAGTAGCTCGCCTCGGAGTCCCCGTCCGGCTCCGGGTGGAACACGCCGGCGTCCTCCCATTGAGAGAACACGCGCCCCTCCACGTCCGCCGGGTCGTAGCGCGTGCGCTTGAGTCTGTCGTCCGCCATCGGGGCGCAAGTGTGCCAGCAGCGCGCGCCGCGCCGCTGGGCTAGATGCGCTGCGGCTGGAACTCGCGTGCGGCGAGCGCCGCGAGGTTGTCCACGGACTTCTGGTTGTCCTTCGCGACCTGGCCCTCCATGAGGCGGACGAACACGGCGCCGACAGGTCCCATGGAGGGCTTGCCGCGCAGTGTCTGCGTGAGCCCCGTGGAGTCACCCTCCGGCGCGAGCTCGAAGATCACGTCGAATTCCTCCGAGAGCGGCAGGCCGGTTCCGCGATGCACCATCCGGCGCGGGGCCTCGAACTCCGTGACCGTCCACTTCGTCTTCGCCTTCCACGGCCCGGCGATCGGGTTGACCTCGTCGTAGGTGGAGCCGAGGGCAGCCGGTCCGTCGGTGCGCGTGACCGCGGTGGTGCCCTCCACCCACTCGGCGTAGCGGCTCGTGTCGCACACGAGCTCCCACACCTTGTCGAGCGGCGCGGGCACGACCGCGTGGCCGGATACCTCCATCATGCGGGCAGCTTCTCCACGAAGCGCTGGAGCTTATCCGTGTCCCTCAGCGGAGCGCCGTGACCGAAGAGCACGAGCTTCGGCTCGAGCGCCGCGAGCTTGTGGATGGAGCGGCGGTTCTCGGCGGGATCGGGCGTGAGGAAGGGCTTGGGCTCGTGCAGGCCCGGCACCGCGGTGATCACGTCCATGTTGTTGAGCACGTCGCCGAGCACGAGCACGCCGTCGGACTCACGCCAGTAGGACACGTGGCCGGCCGAGTGGCCGGGAGAGTCAATCACCTTGAACCCGGCCACCTCGTCGCCCTCGTGGAGCACGCGATCGACCCTGCGCCCGGGACCACGGAAGATCCGGTCGTAGAAGCGCGCGACCGGATGGTTCGGCTGGCGCTCCGTGATCAGGTCGGGGTTTTCGGCGGCGTCGGCGTCGCGCTCGCCCACCCAGAACGGGATGTTGAGCGCCTCGCAGATCTCCTTGCTGGCGCCCTGGTGATCGGGGTGCGCATGCGTGAGCGCGTGGGCGGTCACCGTGCGGCCGCGCAGCTGACGGAGGATCCGGCGCCCGGCGTGGCGGCTGGCAGCGTCCACCAGCACATCCTCGAGGAGGAAGACGTTGATGCCGTTTGGGGGAAACCCGGACAGCTGCCAGACCCCGGGTGCGAGCTCCTTCACCAACCGGCAAGCTATCCGACCATGAGCAGCGATCGCAGCGACCTCGCGGCAGTCGGGCGGGAGATCCTCGACTCGAACGGCTACATGACGCTCGGCACGGCCGACGCCGATGGACGGCCGTGGGTGTCCCCGGTCTGGTTCGCGGCGGTGGGGTACACCGAGCTGCTCTGGGTGTCCTCGACGGAGACCAGGCACTCGCGCAATCTCGCCGCGCGGCCCGAGCTGAGCATCGTGGTGTTCGACTCGACCCTTCCCCCTTACACCGGCCAGGCGCTTTACATGGAGGCAGTGGGCGCCGAGGTCGGCGAGGCCGAGCTCGATGATGCGATTGCGGTCTTCTCCAGGGCGTCACTCGCCGGCGGGGCGGGCGAATGGAGCTCGGAGGAGGTGCGTCCTCCCGCCGGGTTTCGGCTCTACCGGGCCCGCGTGTCGCAGCACTGGGTGCTCGGCGAGACGGACGAGCGGATCGAGGTGAAGCTGGCCTAGGCCGACTCGGCCTGCTGCTCGCCGGCTTCTTCCGGCGCGGCCTCGGTCACCAGGGTGGGCTTCAGGCCCTTCTCGATCGTCTCCTTGGTGACCACGCACTTCTTCACGTCGCGGCGCGAGGGCAGCTCGAACTGAACGTCGAGCAGCGTCTCCTCGAGGATCGAGCGCAGGCCGCGGGCGCCGGTCTCGCGGGCGAGCGCCTTGTCGGCGATCGCGCCCAGGGAGTCCTCGGCGAACACGAGCTCGATGCCGTCGAACTGGAAGAAGCGCTGGAACTGCTTGACGAGCGCGTTGCGCGGCTCGGTGAGGATCCGGACGAGGTCGTCGCGGGTGAGCTGGTGGATCACCGAGCAGACCGGCAGGCGGCCGATGAACTCGGGGATCAGCCCGTACTCCACGAGGTCCTCGGGAAGCACCCGCTCGAAGAGCTCGCCGGTGTCCTTGTTGTGCTTCGAACGCACCGAGGCGCCGAAGCCCACGCCCTTGTGGCCGATCCGCCGCTCGACGACCTTGTCGAGGTCGGCGAACGCGCCGCCGCAGATGAACAGGATGTTGGTGGTGTCGATCGTGAGGAACTCCTGGTGGGGGTGCTTGCGTCCCCCCTGCGGCGGCACCGAGGCCACGGTGCCCTCCAGGATCTTGAGCAGCGCCTGCTGCACTCCCTCACCCGACACGTCGCGCGTGATCGACGGGTTGTCGGCCTTGCGCGCGATCTTGTCGACCTCGTCGATGTAGATGATCCCCGTCTCGGCCTTCTTCACGTCGAAGTCGGCCGCCTGGATCAGCTTGAGGAGGATGTTCTCCACGTCCTCGCCCACGTAGCCCGCCTCGGTGAGTGCCGTGGCGTCCGCGATCGCGAACGGCACGTTGAGGATCTTGGCCAGCGTCTGGGCGAGAAGAGTCTTGCCGCAGCCCGTGGGGCCAAGCAGAAGGATGTTGGACTTCTGGAGCTCGAGGTCCTGCTCGGCCTCGGACTGCATCATCTGGACGCGCTTGTAGTGGTTGTAGACCGCGACGGAGAGCGTGCGCTTGGCCGGCTCCTGGCCCACGACGTACTCCTGGAGCACCGACCAGATCTCCTTCGGCTTCGGGAGATTCTCGAGGTCGAAGGTCGGGGCGCCCGTCAGCTCCTCGTCGATGATCTCGTTACAGAGATCGATGCACTCGTCGCAGATGTACACGCCGGGGCCGGCGATGAGCTTCTTCACCTGCCGCTGCGACTTCCCGCAGAAGCTGCAGAGGAGCTGTTCGTTTGAGTCAGTGGGTCGCGCCACGCAGAGGTCTCCCCGTCGCAAAGGTACCAGCGGGCGGTAGCCCAGGTCCCCAGCTAGATACTCGGCGCGAGGGACCGTCCCTTCAAGCGGGACTCAGGTTGTGTCGACGATGGGCTCCGCAACCACGGGTTCGCCCTCGGGTGTCGCTCGCACCCGCGGCGTGAGAATCACGGCGATCACGGTGGCCAGCAACCCGAATCCCGCGGCGCCGAGAAAGGCGAGCTGGAAGCCCTCGGTGAGCGCGTGGGCGTCGGGGGGCGCGCCGCCCGCGATGTTGTCCGTTCGGGTGTTGGCCAGGGTCGCGAGGATCGCAAGGCCGATCGCGCCGCCGATCTGCTGGGAGGTGTTGATGAGCCCGCTGGCCAGGCCGGACTCGTGCTCCTTGACGCCCGCCACCGCGGCGATCGTGATCGGCACGAAGACCATGCCGGCGCCGACCGCGCACACGACGGATGGGCCGAGCACATCGGCCACGAAGCTCCCGTCCGCCGAGATCTGGCTGAACCAGGCGAGTCCGAGCGTGATGAGCACCAGCCCTGGCACCAGCACGGGCTTGACCCCGAAGCGCGTGGTCATCTGCGACGCGGCGCCGGCCGCGATGATGATGCCGGCCGACAGCGGCAGGTACGCGAGGCCCGTCTCGAGCGGCTCGAAGCCGAGCACCTGCTGCATGTACAGGGAGATGAAGAAGAACATCGCGAACAGCGCGCAGACGAACACGAGCATCGTCAGGTTCGCGGCGAGCAGCGGACGGTTGCGGAAGATCCGGAATGGCACGAGCGGCTGCTGCGAGTGCAGCTCGATCGCCACGAAGGCGCCTAGCAGGGCCACCGCCAGCGCGAGCAGCCCGATCGTCTGGGTGGACCCCCACCCCGCGCTCTCGGCATCCACGAGCGCGTAGACGAGGATCGACAGGCCGGCCGTGACGCTCACGGCGCCGGCCACGTCGTAGCGGCGCTCGAGGTTCGCGTCGCGGCTCTCGGCGATCAGCCGCGGAGCGAGGAACGCCGCGCCCAGCGCGATCGGCACGTTCACCCAGAAGACCCACTCCCAGCCGAGCCATTCGGTGAGCACGCCGCCCAGGAGGACGCCGGCGGCGCCGCCGCTGCCGGCCACGGCACCCCAGACGCCCATCGCCTTGTTGCGCTCGGCGCCCTCGACGAAGGTCGCCGCCACGATCGAGAGAGCGGCCGGAGCGAGGATCGCCCCGCCGAGCCCCTGGACGGCGCGGGCCACGATCAGCTGCGTGTCGGTCTGCGCGAGGCCGCCGGCGAGCGAGGCGAACGCGAACACGACTAGGCCGAGCATGAACATGCGCCGCCGGCCGAGGAGGTCGGCGGCGCGGCCGCCCAGCAGCAGGAAGCCGCCGAAGGTGAGCACGTAGGCGTTGACCACCCACTGGAGGTGCGCCTGGGAGAAGTCGAGCGCGGTGCCGATCGAGGGCAACGCGACGTTGACGATCGCCGCGTCGAGCACGACGACGAACTGCGTGGCGGCCAGCAGGGCGAGCGCCTGCCACCTGCGCTCGTAGGCGGAGCGGGTGTCGGGCATGCCCTCGACGATACGCAAGCGGCTCACGACCGCCGGATCGCGGCTTAGGATCGCGCCATGATCACGCTCCGACGCCTCGCACTGCTCGCTCTGCTGGCCTTCGTCGTGGTCCCCGCGACCGCCCAGGCCAACCACCCGCGGCCGATCATCCTCGGCGACTGGGACGTGCAGGGGGTGGGATTGGTGCGGGTCGGGGAGACCGGGCCGCCCTACGTCGGCAAGTTGCTCACCACTCAGGGATGCAACCGCAAGGGCCGCGAGATCTGGAAGGGGATCACCGACATCAACGGCTCGTGGTTCCAGGGCGGGGCGACCTTCTACCGCTCGCCGGGCACCGGTGACTGCGAGATCATCGGTCAGGGCAAGGCCGACTGGACCTTCCCGACCAGCCGCGACAGCGGCCAGCTCTGCGCCACGTCGCCGGTCTCCCCCGCACGGGAATGCCTGACGGTCACGCGGCACGGCAAGCCGCGCGCGCTGCCTCCCACCTACGCGATCGACCCGTTCGTGCTGTCCTGCCTGCGCTCGCCGCGCTGGTACCAGCGCAAGACGCGCGGCTGCACCCAGCGCTACCACGTGCCCCAACCGGGCGAGTTCCGCGAGGTGATGGTCTTCTGCCCCGACCCCGTGGGGGTCTCCTTCGGCTGCCCCCGCCCGCTGGTCGAGTGCCTCGAGCGCGGCTACCGCTACGAGAACTTCGTCTGCCGCGCCCCCGACGGCTCGGCCGCCCGGGCCTCCGCCAGCGCCAAGAAGAAACGGGTCCGCCAGGTGATCGTCTCCAAGGCCGCCAGGACCTTCACGGCGGCCGGCGAGGCCGGAGTGGTCCTCAAGCCCACGAAGGCCGGCAGCAAGGCCCTGAAGAAGATCGCGAAGCGCAAGAAGAAGCTGAAGGTCGTGGTGGTCTCGACCTTCACGCCCACCGAGGGCGCCGTGGTCGGCCGGTCACGCAAGGCCACGATCCGCCTGCGCTAACCGCAGCGCTTCACGAGCGGTAGCCGAGCGAGGACCGCGCGATGCGAAGGTCTGCAGCCGGCTAGTGCTTGTGGATGACGCGGTCGATGAGGTTGTACTCCTGTGCCTCATCGGCGCTCATGAAGTAGTCGCGCTCGGTGTCCTTCGAGACCTTCTCGAGGGGCTGACCGGTGTGCTTGGCGAGGATCTCGTCGAGCCGCTGGCGGACGTCGATGATCTCCTTGGCGTGGATCTCGATGTCGGTGGCCTGGCCCTGGAAGGCGGAGGACACCTGGTGGATCAGGATCTTGGCGTTGGGGAGCGCCATGCGCTTGCCCTCGGCTCCGCCGGAGAGGAGGAGCGCGCCCATGGACATCGCGATGCCGACGCAGATGGTCTGCACGTCGGGCTTGATGAACTGCATCGTGTCGTAGATGGCGAGGCCGGAGTAAACGGACCCGCCGGGCGAGTTGATGTAGAGGGAGACGTCCTTGTCCGGATCCTCAGACTCGAGGTGCAGGAGCTGGGCGACGATCAGGTTGGCGATGTCGTCGGTGACGGGTGTGCCGAGGAAGACGATCCGCTCGTTCAGAAGCCGCGAGTAGATGTCGAAGGCACGCTCTCCGCGGGAGGTCTGCTCGACGACCATGGGAACGAGTGGAGTCATGGGCGTGGCAGTCTAGCGACGGGTCCGACGACTCTCAGGATGCTGTCGGTGCGCAGCCGGCCGAGCCGGCTGCTTCCGCTAGGACCCGGGGGTCCAGATCTCGCCGGACCCCTTCTCGGCTTCCTTCTCAGGGGTCCAGAGCTTGTCGCGCGCCTCGGCGGTGGCAAGCGGGATCGGCTTGGCGCGCTCGACCACGAGGTCCACGGCCTTGCGCATGGCGATGTCTTCGCGCAGCGCGTCGTCGGCGCCCTGGGAGCGCGCCCGCTTGATTGCGCGCTTGACCTGCTTCTCGGTGGCCTGCGGGCCGGCGGCGGCGCGCAGGGTCTCGTCTACCTCATCGTCGCTGACCTCGATGCCCTCAGCCTCGACGATGGCGGTGAGCACGGCCTCGCGGCGGAGCGCCTGCTCGGCTTCCGGCTCGGCCTCGACCACGAGCTCCTCCTCGGTCTTGCCGGAGAGCTGGAGGTAGCGCGCTGGGTCGACCCCCTGGGCGGACAGCCGGTGTGAGGTGCGGTGCCACATCTCGTGGGCCTTGGCGTGGACGAGCTCGTGGGGGATGTCCACCTCGGAGCGCTCGACCACGGCGTCGACGGCGGCCTGGCGGTACTCGCCCTCGATTGACTGCTCGTCCGCTTCCTTGAGCCGCTCCTCGATCTCGGTGCGCAGCTCTTCGAGCGAGTCGTATCCGCCTGCCTCGACGGCGAGGTCGTCGTCGAGGTCGGGGAGTCGCTTCTCCTTGACCTCCTTGACGGAGACCGCGAACTGGGCGGCCTTGCCGGCGAGGTGCTCGGCGGGATAGTCGTCGGGGAATGTGATGTCGACGGTGCGCTCGTCGCCGGCACTGGCGCCCTGAAGCTGCTCCTCGAAGCCGGGCACGAGCCGGCCCGACCCGAGCTCGAGAACGAAGCCACGGCCCTCGCCGCCTTCGAACGGCTCGCCGTCCACTGAGCCGGCGAAGTCCATGACCACGTAGTCGCCGTTTCCGGCCTCGCGCTCGATCGTCTCGAGCGAGGCGAGCGACTCGCGCACGCGGTCGAGCTCCGTCTGCACCTCTTCGGGGTCGATGTTCGGCTCGCGGCGGCCTACCTCGATGCCGTCGTAGTCGCCGACCTTGGCCGGCGGCACGACCCCCACCTCGACGGTGAAGGCGAGCGGCGCGCCCTTGTCGGGCAGGTCGCTGAGGTCCACGTGCGGCTCGCCGACGGTGGTGATGCCCGCCTCGGTGACCGCCTGCTCGTACCAGCCGGGCAGCCCGCGCCGCACGGCCTCGTCGAGCACGGCCTCGCGGCCGACCTGCTGGAGCACGACCTGTGGAGGCACCTTGCCGCTGCGGAAGCCGGGCACCTTCATCTCGCGCCCGATGGCCTCGGCGGCGTTGCGAAGCTCGCGCTCGAGGGCGTCGCTCGGAACCTCGACCTCGAGGCGCACGCGGGAGTCCCCGAGCTCGGTGGTGGTGGTCTTCACGGCAGCGGCCATACGGGCGCTGAAGATAGCGTGACGGTGTGCCTCGCCTCCGCCGCGGTCCCGTGGAACGCCTGTCCGCCTGGTGGGTCACCGGCCCGCCCGGCCATGCGTGGAGCGCACTGGCCGACATCGCCGTGTTCTGGGCGCAATGGGTGCGTCAGCGCATGCTGGCCGGTGCCGGCAGGCGGCCCAGGAGGCGGCGGTAGCGCGTCATCGCGGGGCGCGCCATGTCCCCGTGGGTCTGGGTGCGGAGCCGCGCGACGCGTTCGCGGTGGTAGCGGCTGGAGAGGCTCTCGTTGTGGCCGATCACGTTGCGGGTGGAGATCCGGAAACGGCCCTGGAGCGCGCGCGTGAGGCGCAGCGAGGCCCGCAGCTGGCGCGGGTTGCCGAGCACCTGCCCGTCGCTCGTGCCCACGTGCTCGATGCCGATCGCGGTCCAGTTGAGCCCGACCGTGTGCCGGCACATGAGGCTGGTGGGCACGAGCCGGTAGATGGTCCCGTCGCGGTCGATCACGTAGTGGGAGCACACGCCGGGCAGCTCGCCGAGCTCCACGTCGGGGGTGTCGGCGGCGAACGTGTTGTACACCGGGGCGAACGTAGAGGTTGCGGTGTAGTGCTCCACGATCACGCGCGGGCGCCTGAGCCGGTGGTCGTCCAGGCCGTAATGGCGTAGGGCGTAGGCGCGCATCTCACGGCGGCGGGTGGCCCCGAACGGGATCGGGCGCGCGACCTCGCGCGGGGGCGCCACGGCGCGGGCGAGCGCCAGGGCGGCTCGCGCCTGCCGGTCCACGTAGCCCGGCGACGGGCTGCCCGCGGGCAGCTCGACCACGAAGGCGGTGTCGCCGGGGAAGGTGTGGTTCTGCCAGCTGCTGGCAGTGCCGTGGTAGCGCTCCAGACTCCGGCGCGGCAGCCCCGAGCGCTTCGAGTAGAGCCGCTCCAACGCCGGATCCCCCTCCGCGCGCACCACGATCCGGAGCGCCTGGTGGTACCAGAGCGTCACACGCGGGCGCACGCGCTCGACGAAGCGTGCAAGCGCGGCGGACTCGGGCTCGGACAGCGGCGCGGAGCCGGAGTGGTAGGTGTCGAAGGGGATGCCGTCGGGCTGCCAGCGGTAGGGGAAGTTGCGGTTGAGGTCCACCCCGTTCGCGTTCTGCCGCGAGCGGGACGCGTGTCCGTCGGGATTCAGGTCCGTGATCACCCAGAGCGCGGTGCCGCGCGGCGGGCGCGCGCGCAGCAGGCGAGCGGCGATCGCCCTGCCGGCCGTCTCGTCGCCGTGCACCGAGCCGATCACGAGCAGCCTGACCCGCGCACGCGGGCTGCCCACCCGCACGGCCCTGATCGGGGCGCCGCGAACGCTCCGCCCGAGGAGTGCCCGGGGAGCCACGGCGCTGGGGAGCACAGCCTCCGCAGGCCGTGGCTGGACGGCGGCTCCGTCGCGCGTCTCCTCGGTCCACATGGCGGCGGCGAGGAGCACCACGATGAGCGTCATGACGGCCGGCCGCACCGTTCCGAGTATGCCCGTCGTACGGCCGCGGCCCACACGGAGGTCCTCGGGCGCAGTAGATTCGCGCAGGTGATCGCCGACCTTGCCGCGCGGGCGTCGTCCGGGCGCCGGCTCGCGATCGACACGGAGTTCGTGTCAGAGCGCCGCTACCGGGCGCTGCTGTGCCTGGTCCAGGTGGCCGTGCCGGACTCCGAGGGGCCGGACGGCGTGCGCACCGAGGTGATCGATCCGCTGGCCGACGGCTTCGACCCGGAGTCCACCGCGCCGCTGGCGCGGGTGCTCGCCGATCCGGAGGTGGAGGTGGTGATGCACGCCGGGCGCCAGGACGTGGCGATCCTGCGACGCGTCTGGCACACCGAGGTCAGCAACATCTTCGACACGCAGGTGGCCGGCGGGTTCCTGGGCCTGGGCAGCCAGGAGGGCTACGAGTCGCTGGTGCGCAAGGTGCTCGGCACCCGCCTCAAGGGCTCGGAGGGCTTCACCCGCTGGGACCGGCGGCCGCTGACGGCTCAGCAGCTGGAGTACGCGGCTGACGATGCCCGCTGCCTGCTGACCCTCGGCGAGCGCCTCGAGGAGCGGCTGGAGGAGCAGGGCAGGCTCGAGTGGGCCCGCGAGGAGTGCCGTGCCCTCGAGGGCGTGAGCGACGAGCGCCCGCCGGAGCGCGTGTACGAGCGGCTGCCTCGGCTGGCGCGGCTGAGCGAGACGGGACGCGCGGTCGCGCGCGAGCTCGTGGAGTGGCGCGAGGAGATCGCGGAGGGCATGGACCGGCCCGCGGGCTTCGTGCTGCCCGACCAGGCCCTGATGGAGCTGGCCAGGAGGGCGCCGTCCGACCTCAACGGCCTGGAGCAGATCCGCGGCCTGCCACCGCAGACGATGCATCGCCGCGGGGACCAGCTGCTGGCCGCCATCGCTCGCGGTGCCGAGCGCCCGCCGCCGCCGAGCCCCTCGACTCCGCCCTCGCGCGACGGGGCCGATGCCCCGCTGGTGTCACTCGCCCAGGCGCTGGTGCGCCAGCGCTCGATGGACAGCGGTGTGGCCGTGGAGCTGATCGCCACCCAGTCCGAGCTCGCGGCGCTGGTGACGGCGGCGCGCCGGGGCGAGGACGGCGAGGGCCTGCGCGTGACCGACGGATGGCGCCGCGAGCTGGTGGGCGACGAGCTGCGCGAGCTGCTGGCGGGCCGTCGCCGGCTGGGCGTGGGGCCCGACCGCACGCTCCGTGTGTCCGAGGCCGAACCGGGTAGCGGGGACGCATGATCAACCGCAAGCTACTCGGCATCTACCTCAACGATCACCTCGCCGGATCCACCGCGGGTGCGGAGGTGGCCAAGCGCTCCGCGGGCTCGAACAAGGGCACCGGCTACGGGGCCTTCCTGCGCAAGCTGGCCAAGGAGATCGAGCAGGACCGGGAGAGCCTCAGGGACATCATGCGCCGGCTGGAGTTCGGAGAGGACATCCCGAAGAAGGTCGGCGCCTGGATGTTCGAGAAGGTCGGCCGGCTGAAGCCCAACGGGCAGCTCACCGGCTACTCGCCGCTGAGCAGGGTCGTGGAGCTGGAGGGCCTTGCCCTCGGCGTGACCGGCAAGCTCGGGCTCTGGAAGGCGCTGCGCGAGCTCGTGGACGAGGAGCCGCGGCTGGACGCCGCCGAGCTGGACACCCTGCGGGAGCGCGCCGAGCGCCAGCAGGCCGAGCTGGAGGAGTACCGCCTCCGGGCCGCCGGCGAGGCGTTCCGCTCGTAGCGATGAGCTGGGAGCCCGAGCTCGAGGAGCTCCGCCGCCGCGAGGAGCTGGCCCGCCGGATGGGCGGCTCCGAACGGGTGGACCGACAGCACGCCTCCGGGCGGCTGACGGTGCGCGAGCGCATCGACCGGCTGCTCGACCCGGAGAGCTTCCACGAGACGGGTGCGCTGGCCGGCCGCGGCGCCTACGGGGAGGACGGCGAGCTCGAGGGCTTCCTGCCGGCCAACACGATCGTGGGCCAGGGCCGGATCGACGGGCGGCGCGTGGCGATCCAGGGCGACGACTTCACCGTGCGCGGCGGAGCCGCCGACGCCGCGATCTGGGAGAAGGCGATCTACGCGGAGCGCCTGGCGAGCGAGTTCCGCATCCCTCTGGTGCGGCTGGTGGACGGCACCGGCGGGGGCGGCAGCGTCAAGTCGCTCGAGGACATGGGGTTCTCGTACGTGCCCCCGCTGCCGGGCTTCGACGTGGTGGTGAGCAACCTGGCGATCGTGCCCGTGGCGGCAGCCGCGCTCGGCCCCGTGGCCGGACTGGGCGCCGCGCGCGTGGTCTGCTCCCACTTCTCGGTGATCGTGCGCGGCAGCGCCCAGCTGTTCGTGGCCGGACCGCCGGTGGTGGCCGCGGCCATGGGCGAGTCGCCCGACAAGGAGACGCTCGGAGGCGCCCGACTCCAGACCCGCGCGGGCGCGGTGGACAACATCGCGGCAGACGAGGAGGACGCGCTCGCGCAGCTCCGGCGCTTCCTCTCCTACTTCCCCGAAAGCGTCTGGGAGGCACCACCGATAGTGGCGGCGACCGATCCCCCGGACCGGCGCGAGGAGGAGCTGATCTCGATCGTGCCGCGGGACCGGCGCCAGCCCTACAAGATGCGCCGCATCCTCGACGCGGTGCTCGACCGCGGATCGGTGTTCGAGCTGGGGGCCGCGTTCGGGCGCCCGGTGATCACGTCGCTCGCACGGCTCGGCGGCCGGCCCGTGGGGGTGCTGGCCTCCGACCCCGAGCACTACGGCGGCGGCGTGACGGCGGACGCCTCCGAGAAGCTGGCGCGCTTCGTGGACATGTGCGACCAGTTCCACCTGCCGGTGGTCAACCTCGTGGATGTGCCGGGCTTCGTGATCGGCACCGATGCCGAGCGCGCCGGCACCATCCGGCGCGGCGGCAGGGCCCTGTTCTCCGTCTACCAGGCCAGCGTGCCCTGGGTGTCGGTGCTCGTGCGCAAGGTGTTCGGCGTGGCCGGCGCCGGCCACGGCGACGGCTCGCGTCTCAACCTGCGCTACGCATGGCCGTCCGGCGACTGGGGCTCCCTGCCGATGGAGGGCGGCCTCGAGGCCGCCTACCGCCGCGAGCTGGAGGCGGCGGAGGACCCAGTGGCCCTGCGCGCGGAGATCGCGGCGCGCCTGGACGCCGTGCGCTCGCCCTTCCGCACCGCCGAGCGCTTCAGCGTCGAGGAGATCATCGACCCGCGCGACACCCGCCCGCTGCTCTGCGACTGGGCCGAGCGCGCGCACGAGCTGGTGGCCCACGAGCTGGCGGCGGGTCCCAAGTTTCGGGGCCCCCGTCCCTGAGAAGAGGGCCTCATGAAGGCACTCGCACTCAACTGCACGCTCAAGCCGTCCCCCGCCGTCTCGAACACAGAGGCGCTCGCGCGCGTGGTGCTCGACACCCTCGAGGAGCAGGGTGTGGAGACCGAGATCGTGCGCGTGGTGGACCACGACGTGAAGCCGGGCGTGTCCTCGGACGAGGGCAGCGGGGACGAGTGGCCCGCGATCCGGGAGAAGGTCCTCGGCGCCGAGATCCTCGTGATCGCCACACCCACGTGGCTGGGAAAGCCCTCGAGCGTCGCGCAGCGGGTGCTCGAGCGGATGGACGCCATGCTGTCGGAGGAGGACGACGAGGGCAGGCCGGTGGCCTACAACCGGGTGGCCGGAGTGGTGGTGACCGGCAACGAGGACGGCGCCCACCACGTGATCGGCGAGGTGTCCGGCGGTCTCAACGACATCGGCTTCACCATCCCAGGCCAGGCCTGGACGTACTGGAACCGCGGCCCGGGACCTGGAGACACCTACCTGGAGTCGGACGCCGGCAAGGACTGGTCGCACTCGACCGGCCGGACGGCCGCGGCGAACCTCGTTGCCGTCGCCCGGGCGCTCGCCGAGCGCCCGATACCGGCGCCTTCCTAACTGAGCAGCACGAGCTCCTGGAGCTCGTCGTCGAGCCAGTCCATCAGCCGCCACAGGTCCGGCATCTGATCGCGGTCCGCGACGATGCCGAAGTCGAGCTTGCCGAGGTAGCTCATCACGGTGATGTTCAGCCCCATGCCGTCGGTGATCACCGACACCGGGTAGTGCGCCTCGAGCTGCGCGCCCGCGAGGTAGAGCGGGAACTGCGGGCCGGGCACGTTCGAGATCACCAGGTTCCAGGTGGGCCGGGCGGCGCCGCTGGAGAGCGTGAAGGTCACGCGCGCGGCGCGTGAGAACACCGCCGGCGGGATGAAGTGGTTCACGTCCTGGAGCAGCTCGGCCGGCAGCGCCCGGTGGCGCTCCTTCATCACCCGCAGGGCCTCGTGGGTGCGCAGCAGGCGGTCCACCGGGTCGGCCACGTTCGTGAACAGCGGCGCGCTCATCAGCATGATCCGATTGCCGAACGTGCCGGCCTGCTCGGAGGTCCTCACCGACACCGGGATCTGGGCCACGAGCGGGTCGTCCACGAGCTCGCCGTGCTCCTCGAGCCACCTGCGCACGGCGCCCGCGCAGACCGACACCACCACGTCGTTGACCGTGCAGCCGTACTGGTTCTTCACCCGCTTGACGGCCTCGAGCGACAGCCGCCCGAAGACGAAGCGCCGGTGGGGCGAGATGCGCCCGTTGAAGCTCGTGCGCGGCGCCTTGAGGGTGGTGCGCTCGAGCAAACCGCCCTCGGCGCGGCTGAGGGCGTGGCCCACGCGACCCGCCACCCGCGCGGCCAGAGCGGCGCCGGGCAGCGTGTTGAAAGCGGTCTCGTCGAGGTTGGGCAGCGCCGACGGCAGCGCGCGCAGGAGGCGCAGCGGGTAGCGCGGCAGGCCCAGCAGCCCGCGCCCGAGCATCTCGAGCTCCGACGGGTCGCCGTCCAGGCTGCCGTCAAGCGGCTCGGGCGCCTCGCGCCCCTCCGCCGTCAGGTCGAGCAGCACGCCCATGATCTCGGCCCCGGACAGGCCGTCCACAAGCGAGTGATGGATCTTCGTGAGCATCGCCACCCGATTGGCTCCGAGACCGTGGATCAGGTACACCTCCCAGAGCGGGCGCGAGCGGTCGAGCGGCCGCGCCACGATCCGAGCCACCTGCTCGGCGAGCTTCTCGTCGTTGCCGGGCGGCGACAGCGCCAGCTCGCGCACGTGGAAGTCCAGGTCGAAGTGCGGGTCGTCCACCCAGTACGGGTAGTCGAGCCCGAACGGCACCTCCGCGAGGCGCCAGCGCAGCGGCGGCAGGAGCGGCAGCCGCTCCGCGATCAGGTCGTGAACCGCCTCGAGCGTGAGCTTCCCGTCCGGGCGCGTGGAGGGATCGAGGATCGCCAACCCGCCCACGTGGCCGCTCTGGCGGGCCGACTCGAGCGCCAGGAACTGGGCGTCGACGCTGGTGAGCTGTCGCATCGCGGCCCTAGCGCTCGGCCCAGCGCTCGCGCGGGTTCTCGATCGGAGTGAGGGTCTGCTCCACCTGCTCGCGATAGCGCTCGAAGTTGGGCGGCAGCGATAGCCGCTCGCCCAGGTGCTCGGGATCCTCGTCGGTGGCGAAGCCGGGGCCGAGCGTGGCGATCTCGAACAGCACGCCGGAAGGCTCGCGGAAGTAGATCGAGCGGAAGTAGAAGCGGTCGATCACGGGCGTGACGGGCGCGCCGGCCTGCTGCAGGCGCTCGCGCCACGCCTCGTGGTCGTCCAGCGTGGACGCGAAGGCCACGTGGTGGACCGTCCCCGCGCTCTGGACGCCGGGCGACTCCGGCGGATCGTCGTAGGCGTAGCGGCCGCCGCGGCTCTCCCCGCGAACCTCGAAGCCCTCGCCGTCGCGCTCGAAACCGAGCACGTCCTCGAGCAGGCCGCTGCTGGCCTCGGGCCGCGCGGAGTACGCGCGCACGGCGTCGAACCCCCGCAGCGCGTGCTCTGGCGGCACCTCGGGATGCTCGGCCATCAGCGGATCGTCGCCACTCTGGTCCACCGCCAGCTCGTGAGCGAGGCCCTCGGGGTCGGTGAACCGCAGGCGCCCGTCCTCGAGGGATGTCTCGACCCGCTCCCCGGACAGCCGCTCGGCCCAGAAGTCGAGGCTCGCGGAGCTGCCGACCCGCCAGACGACCGTGTGCACCATGCCGGCGCCGGCGCGCCCGGGCCGCGCGCCCGGGTACTCGAAGAAGGTGAGGTCCGACCCGGCGCTGCCCCTGTCGTCCGCGTAGAAGAGGTGGTAGACGGTGGGGTCGTCCTGGTTGACGGTCTTCTTGACGAGGCGCAGGGCGAGCACGCGCGCGTAGAAGTCGACGTTGCCGGGCGCATCGCCGGTGATGGCGGTGATGTGGTGGATCCCCTCGAGCCTCATGCGCGCAGATTACCGTCGGCCCGCACCGCCACCGCTAAAGGAGCCCCGTCCGGTGCCGATCTAGTGCTCATGGCTGCTAAGTCGTGGCTTTGCCGCGACGACATGGACCGCGAGCGGCTGCTGGACATGGAACAACGTCTGGGGCCTGTGCGCCGAGCGTCGATCGGCGTGATAGCCCTTGTCCTCTTGGCCTGCGGGCCGTGGCTCGGGTTCTGGACCCTGATCCCGCTCGCGCTGGCCGCGGGCGTGTTCCAGATCGCCGAGCGGCGCACCGCGCGCGCGGCCCGGCCCGAGTACCTGCTGTTCGGTGCCTGGGCACTGAGCGAGATGGCGATCGCCGGAGCGGTGGCGCTGACCGGGGACGTCGAATCCCCCACGCTGGCCTGGCTGGCCATCCCGGTGGTCACGCTGAGCGCCCGCTTCTCGGCTCGTGGCGTGGCACTCGGCGTGAGCGTGGCGGTGGCGCTGATGTTCGCCGTGGCGTTCGGCGTCGACACGCAGGCCATCGTGGACAACCCGGTGATCCTGGCCGCGCCGCTCACCCTCGTGGTCTGTACGGCGATCCTCTCCACGGCCCTGATGCGCTCGGACGTGCACCACCGGAGCGAGACCGTCATCGACCCGCTCACCGGGATGCTCAACAGGAAGGCGCTGACCACGCGCGTGACCGAGCTCGAGCAGCAGTCGCTCGTGAGCGGCGAGCCGATCGGGCTGGTGGTGGGCGACCTCGACCGCTTCAAGGAGGTGAACGACTCCTGCGGCCACGCCACCGGAGACGCCGTCCTGAAGGAGGTGGCCTACGAGATGCGCAAGGAGCTGCGCGCCTTCGACCTGGCCTACCGGCTCGGCGGCGAGGAGTTCCTCGTGGTCCTTCCCGGCGCCGACGCGCCGCAGGCGCAGCGGCTGGCCGAGCGCCTGCGGGAGAGCATCGCCGCGGTCAACTTCAGCGGTGACCAGCGCCTGACCATGAGCTTCGGCGTGAGCGCCTCTCCGCGCGGCGAGGAGTTCGACTACGAGGGCGTGTTCGGAGAGGCCGACATGGCGCTCTTCGAGGCCAAGCGCTCAGGACGCGATCGCGTCTGCATGGCCGACGAGGTGCTCGTGCCGGCGTCTGTCTGAAAGGGTCGTACGGGGAGCCGTCGAATACGGCCCCGTGGACCAGCCTCCCAGGAAGGTGAGCCCGTTCCGGTCACTCGAGGCCAGCTCGCGTGAGCTGCTGCTCGCCGAGACCGCCGAGTCCTGGTACCACTTCGGCGACGCGCCGGACGTTCAGACGCTGCTCGAGCTCGTGGACGATTCGCTCGACGACGGCGGCCACCGGCTGGCCGCTGCCCTGATCTTCGCGGTGCTCTCCTCGGAGGACACGCACCTCGGCCACAGCCTGAACGCTCAGGCGAGCCAGTCGCGCAACCGCTCGTAGAGCTCCGGGTGGTTACATCAGGCGGGCCGCGAGCGCCGGGCGCGCGCCTGGCGCTCCCTGCGTGCGTCGCGGAACTCGGCGATCTCCACCGGGGAGTCGTGGGCCGCCCCCGGCAGGGCCTCCAGCAGCCGCGGCACGATCGGCGTCTCCACGAGCTCGCCATCCAGCTCCCGCACCGCGTAGGCGCGCGCGTCGGGGCGAGCGCTCACCACCTCTCCGAGCTCGGTGCCGGCGAACAGCAGGCCCACTCCGTCGTCCACGGCGTAGCCGGCCGCGAGGCCGTCCAGCACGGCGCTGAGGTAACACGCTCTCCGTTCCCGGTCGCTCGAGTGGTGCACCGAGTTGCTGCCCGGCAGCAACCCGAGGCCCTGGGCCGGGCGCGAGCGCCCGTGCGAGCGGGTCACGCCGTCCTCGAACCAGCACATGGAGCCGGCGCTCACCCCACAGAGCACGATCCCGCGCTCCCACGCTTCGCGGAGCGTGTCGTCCAGCCCGTGCACGCGCCAGATGGCGAGCAGGTTGGCCAGGCTGCCGCCGCCCACGTAGATCACGTCCTGGGCGAGCAGGTGCTCGCGCGGCGACGACGGGTGCGTGCCCAGCCGGAAGAGCGACAGATGCGACAGCCGGCCGAGGCCGCGGAACGCCCGGTGAAAGCGGTCGATCTGATCGTCCGGATCGCCGCTGGCCGTGGGAAGCAGGCAGATGCGCGGATGGTCCACCGCCGGTAGGCCGGCGATGTAGTGCTCGAGCGGCGCGTCGGCCACCGAGGTGGAGAATCCGCCCCCGCCCATCGCAAGGATGCGGCGGCCGTCCCCCTTCATCCCGCGGCTCGGCGGCTGCCGAGCCCGGCGCCCGCGATCGCGGGCGGCCGCGGCAGCGCGGCGAGCCTCGGCGGCGTCTGCGGCTCGACCGCCCTGGCCGCCTCCCCGAGGTAGGACACGCGCAGCGGGCTCTTGATCACGCGCCCGCGCACGCTTCGCATCCGGAAAGCGCGCGCGTCCGGGCGCGACGACACCACGCGCAGCAGACGTTCGCCCGCGAAATGCAGGGCCGCGCCGTCACCCGCCGCGTAGCCCGGGCGCATCCCCTGGCGAAGCGCGGCCCGGTAGGCGTCCTCACGCGCGTGCTCGGCGTCGTAGTGGACCGTGTTGCTGCATCCGAGGAGACCAAGCCCGCGATAGTGCTCCGGCGGCCCGTGGAAGCCGGTGATGCCCTCGGCGAACCAGCAGAGCGAACCGGCCGAGACCCCGCACAGCACCACGCCCGCCTCCCACGCCTCGCGCATCACGGTGTCGAGGCCGTGGGCGCGCCACACGCCGAGCAGGCTCACCACACTGCCTCCACCAACGTAGATGAGGTCCTGGGAGAGCAGGTGCGCGCGCAGGTCGCCGCAGCCCCCGCGCCGGAATAGCGACAGGTGCGAGGCCTCAGAGCGGCCGGCGAAGGCTTGGTAGAAGCGGACGATGTAATGGTCAGCGTCGCCGCTGGCCGAGGGCAGGAAGCACAAGCGTGGACGCTCCTTGCCGGTGAGCCCGAGCACGTAGTCGTCCAGCAGAGGGTTGCCGGCCTCCATCGAGAAGCCGCCACCCCCGAGCGCCACGATCTGTCGCCGGACGCCACGCATGAGCCGACGGTAGGTGCGCGGCGTGGCCGAGTCAAAACATTTGCGCGCTTTGTCGAACGCCGGTTGGACCGGCGGTCCTAGCCGTCCACCACCACCACGTCCAGGCGGCGCGGCCCGTGAACTCCCTCCACGCGCTTCAGCTCGATGTCCGATGTGGCCGACGGCCCCGACACGAGCGTGATCGGCCGCGCCTCGCGCGCCGCCTCGGCCAGCGCCGCCACCGCGTCCGGCACCCCGGGAACCACCTGGTGGGCGTATACGACGCACACGTGGTGGTCGGGCACCAGCGTGAGCGCGCGCGGGCCGCATACCGGCGACGAGTCGAGCACGATGGTGCCGGTCTCGGCCACGGCGAGGGCACAGCCGGTGAGCACTCCGTCCACCGAGTCGAGCGCCCGCGGCTCGACCGCGTGCACGCGCTCGGTGCCGGCCACGTCCCAGGACACGCCGGGCGCCGCCGCCAGCCGGTGTGTGCCGCGCTCGCGGCAGATACCGGCCAGCGCGGCCTCGAGCTCCGGCTCGGCCACCCTCGTGACCGTGGCCCGGTACTCGGCCACGCGCTCGCAGAAGCGCTCGACCGACTGGCCAGTGGGCGACGAGTCCGCCTGGCGGTACTCGCGTGGGACCTCCGGCACCTCGGGCGCCCGGCCAAGGGCCGCGCGGATCCGCGCGAGCATCTCGGCGCGCGCGGCGCTCATCCGCGTTCCCTCCACCAGTCGCGGAAGCTCTGGGCCGGCGCCTCCGGCAGGTCGCGCGATCCGGTCCACCCGCTCAGCGGCCCGAACGGCAGCCGCGTGAGCGGGCCGCGCCCGAGCCGGGCCAGCCGCTGCGCCGCCTCGTAGCGGCGCCGCGACGAGAACAGCCCGGCAAGCAGCCTGAAGGCGGCGCGCTCCGAGCGGCCAACGCCGCCGGCGTCCTCCCGCACCACCCGCCCGCGCAGGTGCACCAGCACCTTGGGAATGTCGATCTTGACCGGGCAGACCTCGTAGCAGGCGCCGCACAGGCTCGACGCGTACGGCAGCGTCGGCGCGCTGTCGAGCCCCTCGAGCTGGGGCGTGAGGATCGCGCCGATCGGCCCCGGATAGACCGAGCCGTAGGCGTGCCCGCCGGTGCGGGAGTACACCGGGCAGACGTTGAGGCATGCGGAGCAGCGGATGCAGCGGAGGGCCTGGCGGCCCACCTCGTCGGCCAGCACCCGCGTGCGCCCGGCATCCAGCAGGATCAGGTGGAACTCGCGCGGCCCGTCGCCGCCGGGGCGGACACCGGTCCAGATCGAGGTGTACGGGTTCATCCGCTCGCCCGTGGAGGACCGCGGCAGCAGCTGGAGCATCACCTCGAGGTCGCGCCACTCCGGAAGCACCTTCTCGATCCCCATCACCGTGACCAGCGTCTCCGGCAGGGTGGTGCAGAAGCGGCCGTTGCCCTCGGACTCGACCACGCACACCGAGCCCGTCTCGGCCACCCCGAAGTTCGCGCCGCTCACGGCCATCGAGGCGCCGAGGAAGCGCTCGCGCAGATATCGGCGGGCGGTCTCGGCCAGCGCCTCCGGCTCCTCCGGCAGCTGCTCCCCCTGGGCGATGGTGCGCTCGAACAGCGCGCGGATCTCCGCCCGGTTGCGATGAATGGCCGGCACGAGGATGTGCGACGGCCGGTCGTGGTCGAGCTGGACGATCAGCTCGGCCAGGTCGGTCTCCACAGCCTCGATGCCCTCCGCTTCGAGCGCCGCGTTCAGCCCGATCTCGTCGGTGGCCAGCGACTTGACCTTGATGACCTCGCGCGCGCCGCGCGCGTGCGCGAGGCCGGCCACGATCGCGTTGGCCTCCCCCGCGTCGCGTGCCCAGTGCACCTCGCCGCCGGCCGCGGTCACGTTTCGCTCGAGCAGCTCGAGCTGCTCCGGCAGCGTGGCGAGGGCGCGCGCCTTGATCGCCGCGCCTGCGTCGCGCAGCGCCTCCCAGTCGGGCAGCTCCTCCACCACGGCGGCTCGCTTGGCCCTGATGGTGGTGGTGGCCATGCGCAGGTTGCGGCGCAGCTGGGTGTCCGCGAGAGCGGTGCGCGCGGCGGCGGGAAAGCCCTCGGCGCTCATTCGGTGGCCGCCAGCACCTCGGCCAGGTGCATCGTCCTGACACCCGCGCGCTGGCGGCGCAACCCGCCGCCGATGTGCATCAGGCACGAGTTGTCGGCGGCCACGCACACCTCCGCGCGGGTGTCGAGCACCCCGCGGAGCTTGTCCGCGAGCATGGCCGTGGACACGTCGGCGTTCTTGACCGCGAACGTGCCGCCGAAGCCGCAGCACTCGTCGGCGTCGGGCAGCTCGACGAGCTCGAGGCCGCGCACCGCGGCGAGCAGGCGCAGCGGCCGGTCGCCCACGTTCAGCAGCCGCGCCGAGTGGCAGGTGGGGTGATAGGTCACGGCGTGAGGGAACGAGGCCCCCACGTCCTCCACCCCCAGGCGGTCCACCAGCAGCTCGCTCAACTCGACCACCCGGGGTACGAGCGCCCGCACCTCGCGCTCCAGCCCCTCATCCCCGGCCAGGCCGGCGATGGTCGCGTACTGCTCCCGGACCATGCCCACGCAGGAGGCGGACGGCGAGACCACCACGTCGGCCTGCCCGAACGCGTCAACGAAGCGCCGGACCAGCGGCACTGCCTCGAGCTGGTACCCGCTGTTGGCGTGCATCTGCCCGCAGCAGGTCTGCTCCTCCGGGAAGTCCACCTGGTGGCCCAGGCGCTCCAGCACCTCCACCACGGCGCGACCCGTGCCCGGGAAGAGCGTGTCGCCGATGCAGGTGATGAAGAGCGCCGCGCGCACGCACCGACTCTCTACCCGGGCCGCAGCCGCCCGATGCGGGTCCGCTGGTCGAAAACGCCGGGCGTGGCCGGCCGCGTGCCGCCGCAGCCGGGCTCCCTGCGGGTGTAGCCGGCCGGGTCGCGCAACAGCTCGGCCACGTCGTTGCGGATCTCGTCGTCGATGCCCGACGGGATGGCGCCGATCGTGTCCACCCCTGTGAGCCTGCCGATGATGCCGGCGCGGAGCCGCCGCATCAGGCAGCTCTGGTCCACGCGCACGTCGGGCGGGTAGCGGTTCTCCGTCCAGAGCAGGCGCCGGCCCGCCGGGTCCCACGCGAACTCCGGCACGATCCAGCCGCGCCGGCCGGTGCGCGTGAGCCGCCGCGGCCGCCCGAGCGGACGAACCCGCGCGCGGTTGCCACTCCAGCGCAGCTTCTGCGACCACAGGTCCGTGGCCTGGCCCAGAACCGGCTGGAGGAAGCTGTCGCTGAACACCGAGAGCACGAGCAGGTAGTCGAACCGGGCCGGCAGCTCGAGGAAGCGCGCGACACGCGACCAGTCGTCGTAGGCGCCGTGGAGGCCGCGGGAGGACATGAAGATCACTCGGTCCATGTCCGGCGTGAAGATCGCCTGCTCGTCCCACGCCGGGTGGCGCGTGAGCCGCGAGGGCCGGCACGCGCCGCGATCGGCATCGGGCAGCCGGCAGAAGAAGAGCTCCGGGTTGATCGCCGTGCCGGTGGTCTCCGTGTAGAGGAAGCCGGAGCCGTCGGGCGCCCACCACTGCGTCTCGCACCAGTGGCCGTTGCCGGGCCGCACCACATGGTCGCCCACCAGCCGCGGGCCGCCCGGGCCGTTCGGGCGGAAGCGGGCCACTCGGGGCCGCGCGTGAGGTTCGTGCGGCGCTTGCCGTCCCGCGTCCATCACCCACACGTCGGAGCCGATCCCGCCGAACCCGGCGCCGCCGAGCGTCACGCCCCGGCCGCTCCAGGAGTGGAAGAGGATCCAGCGCCCGTGCGGCTGCACCACCGGAACCTGGTTGGGCCCGTCGAGGCCGCAGGTGAGGCAGCGCCGCTCGCCGCCGTCGAGGCGCGCGCGGTAGATGTGCACCTGGCCGTCGGCGCCCTCGTCGCGTCCCACGGGGTCGTGGTAGACCACGTGCCCGCGATCGAGCCAGTCCGGCGCCTGACCGAGCAGGTAGGGGTTGGCGCGCACCTCCAGGCGGTCCGGCGGCGCGGCCGAGGCGGTCCCGGCGAGACAGGCGAGCGCAACGAGCGTGAACGTGAACGTGGCGCGCATCGTCGGCGCGAGCCTTTCACAAGCCGGTAGGTTGCGCCGATGAGGAGGTGGGCGACCGCCGCGCTGATCGCAACGGTGGCGGCTCTGCTCGCCGCCCCGGCAGCCGACGCCGCTCGCGGCGGCATCGACCTCGTGGGCAAGCGCGCGTTGAGCAGCCGGCTGACCGAGCTCACCTTCCGCAGCGACCTGCTCACGCAGCGGACCCATGCGCGTGTGCTGCTTCCGCGCGGCTACGCCCACTCCAAGCGCCGCTACCCGGTGCTCTACCTCCTGCACGGCGGCTTCGACGACTACCGCAGCTGGACTCGCATGGGCCACGCCGCGGCGCTCACCGCGGGACTCCCGCTGATCGTGGTGATGCCGGACACCGGGCCGCTCGGCGGATACGTGGACTGGTGGCACGGCGAGCCCTGGGAGACCTTCCACATCACCCAGCTGGTCCCCTGGGTGGACCGCTCCTACCGCACTGTCGCGCGGCGCGGCGGCCGGGCTCTGGCCGGGCTGTCGATGGGCGGGTTCGGCGCGCTCGGCTACGCCGCGCGCCACCCGGACCGGTTCGCGTCCGCCGCCGGCTTCTCCGCCGCGGTGGACTCGCTCAACCCCGCGATCCAGGCCCTGACCCCCGCCGGCACCTATGGGCCGTTCGCCACGCAGGAGGTCCGCTGGCGCGGCAACAACCCCTTGGACCTGGCCGCGAACCTCCGGGGCGTGCGGCTGACCCTGCGAACAGGCAACGGCGAGAACGGCGGACCATTCGGCGGCGGCGACGGGGTCGAGTACGTGGTGCACAAGGCGAGCGCGGCCCTCCACGACCGCCTCGGCGCCCTGGGGATCCCGCACGTGTGGGACGACTACGGGCCCGGCGGTCACCTCTGGCCCTACTGGCGCCGTGACCTCCGCCGGACGCTGCCATGGCTGATGAGCGGCTTCGCCAATCCACCGAGTCGGCCGGCGCGATTCAGCTACCGAACGATCAAGCCTCAGTACGGGGTCTACGGCTGGCGTGTCCGGATCGAGCGGCCGGTGCTCGAGTGGAGCGAGTTGAGCGGTGCCGGCGCGAGGGGCTTCGCGCTCCTGGGCAGCGGTGGCGCTCGGGTGACCAGCGCCCCCCTGTTCTCGCCCGGCACGCCGGTGCTCGCCACAGTCCGGCGGACGGGTGGCGGCGCACGGAGCAAGCGCCTGACGGCGGATGGTGCCGGCCGCGTGACGCTTCGGCTCCGGCTTGGACCGGGGAATCCCGCGCAGCAGTACGCGCCCGGCGCCCGGACGCGCAGCTACCGGACGCGCGTGCGCCTCACCCCAGGCGCCTAAATCGGGTCACCTTCCTGCCCTGTGGTTGCAGAGCAACCAAAAGTCAGGAAGGTGCGACCGCGAAGTCCGTCGCCCGGCCTCCGCGCGTGGGCAGCCGGAAGCGCACCAGGCCCGCTCGGACCGTCGAACGCACCCGGCGGCCCTTCACCCAAACGGTCACCGGGCCGCGGCCGGGACGGGCCACCTCGATCGTCAGCGGCCCGCCGGCCGACGGCCGCACGTAGCCGCGCACCGACCCGGGACGCACCTCGATCCCGACGCGCGGCATGCGCAGCGAGAACCGGCGCAGCGGCAGCCGCGGGGTGAAGCGGTAGCCGCGCGCGGTGGGCGTGATGCCGGCCAGGCGAGTGGTGGCGTATAGCGTCCAGGCGGGCTGGTGCATGATCTGCCCGGCGTAGGTGTGGTCGAGGTCGATGCCGCAGTCGCCGGGGTCCTCGGCGAACCAGGCGTTGCAGGCGTCGTCGATCGAGAGCACGCCGTTCCAGCGTTGCGGGAACGCCGCGGCGTGCGCGGTCAGGGTGTTGCGCTCGAGCTCGTCGAGCGCGTAGGCACCGGCGCGCGGCACCACTCCGTCGAGCTCGCCGAGCGCCCACGTGAGCCAGCCGTTGATCGCGTACCAGACCCCGCCCACGAACACCGCGTTCCCGCCGCCGATGCCGGGCCCGCCCTTGAGCTCGCCCACCTGCGGGTCCGCCGCCGCCGGCGACATCGAGGAGCCGATCCGCGCCGGGCCGCCGAGCGCAGCCGGAGCCCCCACGCCGGTGAGAAAGCGCCGGATGCCCGCCACCAGGGTGCGCGCCTGGGCCCGGTCGGGGATCCCCGCCAGGATGTTCCATGGCTGCGGCTCGCCGAAGATGGCGCCGGTGCCGATCCTCCGCTCGCCCCCGTAGCCGCGCGTGTACCAGCGCCCGGTCCACTCGCCGCGCTGCACCGCCCGGAGCGCCTGCCCGCGCCGGCGCAGCAGAGCCGCGAAGGCGCGGTCGCCGCGCGCGTCCGCCAGCTCGGCCAGGCGCGGATAGACGTAGGCCAGCTGGGCCGACACCAGCGTGGACTCGTCCATCTCCAGGAACGCGCCGGAGAAGTCCGACCAGTCGCCGGTGGAGGTGGTGCGGTACCCGCCGTGCGGGCCCCGCAGGGACTCCTGGTGGGCGTACGCCAGCTTGAGGTGGCGCCAGAGCGACGCCCTGCCCCGGCCGCGGAAGGGCACCTGCCGGTCGAACACCGCGAGGTCGCGTGTGGCCAGGCCGTACTCCGCGGCCGACCACAGCAGCCAGAGGTCCATGTCGTTCGAGGGCGGTAGCTCCGCGGGACGGCAGAGCGACTGCGTGCCATAGGGGATCTGTCCGCCGCCGGCCGGCTGCTGGCGGGCCGAGTACAGCAGCACGTCGCGCGCAAGGCCGGGCGCTCCGTAGATCATCGGGAGCATGTGCTGCAGCGGGTCGCGGAACGCGATCTGGTCCCCGAACCCGCCGTACTGGTAGTAGCCGCCCTGGGAGATCACGTGGTTGCCCGCGCACTCCTCGTAGGTGGTGCCCGAGCGCACCGTGTAGGCCGCCCACTGAAGCTCGCGCGCGAGCCAGTCCCGCCGCGGACCGAGGCTCGCCTGCGGCAGCCAGCGGGCCCAGAGCCGCTGGCTCTGCGCGAGCGGGCGCCGCGCGGAGCGCCAGCGCGCGACGATCGCGGGGATCGCGCGCGGCTGCGCGGCGCCGTAGGCGTAGCGGAGCGTGACCGTGGCGCCGGGCGCCAGTCGCAGCGGAGCACGCAGCGCGAGCAGCGTGCGCCCCACCTGGCCGGGGGGCACGGCGGCCGCCGGCGATCCGTCCAGCCGGTCCGCTGCCACCGCCGCGGGCGCGCCGCGGCCGCCGGCGCCGAAGAAGCGCGTGGCGTCGGTGGCGTGGCCCGCCACCGGGCCGCGCAGGGCGGCGGCGAAGATCCGCAGTGGCCGGCGGTCGGGCCCCTCGGCCGCCTGGCCCACCGACAGGATGCGCCGCCGCGCGTTCCAGCTGGGCGCGCCGAGGCCGCGCGGGCGACCGGTGGAGGGCTCCCACGGGTTCACGCCCCAGTACTCGAACCAGCTCGCCCTCCGCGCGGTGCGGGTGGTGTTGCGGATGGTCACGTCGTGGAGCAGCACCGGGTCGTCGCCGAACGGCGCGTACACGTGCTCGTCCACCGCCAGTCCCGCGGCGGCGAGCGTCCGGCGCGAGTACCCGGCCCCGAACACCCGGTCGGTGCGGGCGCCGCTGGGGCGGTCCGCGTAGAGCGTGCTGATCGTCCGGCCCCCGGTGCGCAGGTAGCCGAAGCCGCCGGCGTACTGGCCGTCGCCGGCCGAGTAGCGGTTGACCCACTCGTAGACGCGGTCCTGGCTCCAGAGCTGGGTGTAGCCGTGGTTGTAGGCGTTGGCCACGATGTGGTCGTTGCCGAGCTGCGACCAGGCGTCGGTGGGGTCGGCCACGTCCTCGAGCTCGGGCCGGCGGGCGCGCGGGTCGCGCGCCTCGTCGATCCGGTACCGGTAGGCGGGCAGGCCGAAGCGATCGCTGAACCAGCGCCCGAACACGCCGCTCCCGTAGGTGGAGGACACGTCCACGCGGGCGCGCGCGCCGGACAGCGGAGCGGGCGCGGCCTGGGCGGCGGCCGGCAGCGCGGCGAGCAGGGTCAGGACGAGCGCGACCCTACGCAGGGCGCACCGCCCCGGTGCCGCGCAGCATTGCTCCGGCCACCATCTCGGGATCGTCGTAGAAGGGCGTGTGGCCGAGGCCCGTGAGGGTCACGTGGTGCGCATCGGGGAGCGCCCGGCGCGCGCGAGGAGTCTGACGTCCGAAGAGCAGCAGCCGGTCGCGGCTGCCCCACGCGACCGTGACGGGCACGTTGCGAAGCTCGTGCCCGGCGCGGAACACGTAGCCGCTGAAGGCGCGCAGCGACGCCGAGAACCCGGGCGCTGCCCAGAAGTCCTCGAGCGTGGAACGAGCCTCCGCGGCCGGGATGCGCCAGGGACGGGCGAAGATGTGTCCCATGAGGAGCGTCCGGCCGGCGCCCAGGCTCGTCAGCGGCAGGACTGTGCTGCGCACCGGGTCGGGGACGTCGTGCGAGAGCCCGAGCACGAGCTGGCTGAAGCGGCGCTCGCGCGGGGTCCAGAAGCCCACGGGCGAGATCGCGGTGGCCGAGCCGACCGACCCCCGCCGCGCCAGCTCGAGCGCGATGCCGCCGCCCATCGAGTTGCCCGCCACGTGCGGCCGCCGCAGGCCGAGCTCGGCGAAGAGGCGCTCGAAGGCGTCCGCGTAGGCGAAGACCGTCGGCTCGACCCCGGTGTCAAGCGCCGGCGAGCGCCCGAAGCCCGGCACATCGGCCGCGACCACGTCGTGGTGCTCGGCGAGCGCGTCGATCACCGGGCTCCAGACCTGCCAGCGGGAGCCGATCCCGTGGATGAGCACCAGCGGCTCGCCCGTGCCCTGGCGATGGTGGTTCACGGCGCCACCGCGGGCCGGACCTCCCGGAACTCCTCGGGCCGGATCGCGCGGGTGGCGCGCACGTACTCGACCATGAAGCCGGGCCAGTTGTTCACGACCCTGCCCGTGTCCTGGTCGCGATACCAGTTGCGGCAGCTCGCCCAGACCGAGTCGCGCAGCCGCTCCTGCACGCGCTCGCTCGAGGCGCTCTGCACCTCGGGCCGCACGTCGAGGGCCGCGCCGGACCGGCGCGACGAGCGCAGGGCGTCGATCGCGTAGCGAACCTGGGCCTCGATCATCACGATGATCGAGCCCACGCCGAGGTTGGTGTTGGGGCCGTAGAGCATGAACATGTTCGGGAACCCGGACACGGCGATGCCGAGGTGCGCCTCGGCTCCGCGCGACCAGGCCGCCTGGAGCTCGCGACCGCCCGCCCCGGTCACCCGCATCGGCACGACGAAGTCGTGCGAGCGGAAGCCGGTGCCGTAGACGATGCAGTCCACCTCGCGCTCGCGACCGTCGGCCGTGACCACCCCCGCGCTCGTGATCCGGGTGATCTCGTCGGTCACCAGCTCCACGTCGGGGCGCTGGAGCGCCGGCAGGTAGTCGGAGCTGAACAGGATGCGCTTGCACCCGAACGGGTAGTCGGGCCATGCCTTCTCGCGGACCTCGGGGTCGTCCAGCTGGCTGCGCATGAACGCCCTGCTCCAGGCACGCAGGAGCCAGGCGAGCGGGCGCAGGCGCGTGAGGCCGAGCACGAACATCTCCATGAACGCCCACATCCCGTAGCGGCGGGCGGCCTGGAGGCCCGGCACGGCCGCGATCAGGCGCCGCATCGCCGCCGGGTACTCGCCGTTGTTCCGCGGCAGGATGTACGGCGCGCTGCGCTGGTACACGTCCACGCGCGCGGCCCGCTCGGCCACCGGCGGCACGAACTGGACCGCGCTGGCGCCGGTGCCGATCACCGCCACGCGCTTGCCCGCGAGGTCGTAGTCGTGATCCCACTCGGCCGAGTGGAAGCTGTGCCCACCGAACCCGCCGGCGCCCGGGATCTCTGGCAGCCGCGGCCGGCTGAGCTGACCGCAGGCGAGCACGAGAGCGTCGGCCTCGAAGAGCTCGCCGGCGCCGGTGCGCAGCGTCCAGCGCGCCGTGGCGTCGTCGAAGTCCGCTCGCTCCACCTCCGTGCCGGTACGCACGCGGTCGATCACGCCGTGCTTCTGCGCGGTGTGCCGGAGGTACTCGAGGATCTCGGCCTGCGACGAGCACGGCTGGGTCCAGTCCCTGCGCTGCTCGTACGAGTACGAGTAGAGGTAGGACGGCACGTCGCAGGCGGCGCCGGGATAGGTGTTGTGGTGCCACACCCCGCCGAGGTCGCTCGCCCGCTCGAAGACCGTGAAGTCCTCCACGCCCTCGCGCCTCAGGGCGATCGCCATCGCGATCCCGCTGAAGCCGGCACCGACGATCGCGACCTTCACGGTGTCCTCCCGCGGATGAGGTCGGCCCCGCGCTCGGCGATCATGATGGTCGGCGCGTTGGTGTTGCCGCCCGGGATCGAGGGCATCACCGAGGCGTCCACCACGCGCAGACCCTCCAGTCCGCGCACGCGCAGCTCGGGGTCGAGCACGGCGTCCTCCCCCACGCCCATCGCGCAGGTGCCGACCGGGTGGTAGAGGAGCTCGACTCGGTTCCGAAGGCTCTCCTCGATCTCCGCGTCCGAGTCGTGCTCCGCGCCCGGCTTGAGCTCGCGCACGACGGTGTCCGCCAGCGGCGCGCTTCGCGCCATCTCGCGCGACAGCTGGATCCCGGCCACCAGCGAGTCCACGTCCTCGCGCTCCGAAAGCGTGTTGGTGAGGATGCGCGGCTTGTCGGTCGGGTCGCTCGAGCGCAGCCACACCCGTCCGCGGCTGCGGGTGCTCACCAGGACCGGGCCGAACGTGGCCGCATGGCCGTCGAACTCCACGGCGCCGTGCTCCTCGAAGAAGAGCGCGCCGATGTGGAACTCCAGGTCGGCGGCGGGCAGGCCCGGACGGGTCCGCACGAAGGCGGCCACCTCCGCGACCGAGGAGGTGAGCGGGCCGCTCCTGCGGAGCAGCCACTCGGCCAGCGGCTTGGGCTTGTCCGCCCCGTAGAGCGTGTGGCGGTCGTTCACCTCGAAGAGCACCGTCACGAACGGGTGATCCTGGAGGCGCTCGCCCACACCGGGGAGGTCGTGGCGAACCTGCACCCCCACCTCCTGAAGGTGCGCCGCCGGGCCGATCCCGGATAGGAGCAGCAGCTGCGGCGAGCCGATCGCCCCGGCCGCGAGCACTACCTCACGCTCGGCGCGCGCAACGGCCGCGCGCCGTCCGCGGCGGGCGTAGCGCACGCCGGCCACCCGGCCTCCGTCCCACTCGAGCCCGAGGGCCTGAGCGCCGGTGATCACCCGGAGGTTCGGCCGCCCGAGCGCAGGCCGGAGGTAGGCGTCGGCCGTGCTCCAGCGCCGGCCACCGCGCTGGGTGACCTGGAACATCGACACGCCGTCCTGCTCGGGCCCGTTGTAGTCGTCGATCCGCGGGATGCCCACGGCCTCCGCGGCGGCCAGGAACTTCGAGTCGAGTGGGCGCGGCGAGCGCTGCTCGGCCACGTTGAGCGGACCGCCCACCGCGTGGAACTCCGACGGGCCGCGCTCATTGTGCTCCGCCTTGAGGAAGTAGGGGAGCACCTGCGCCCAGCCCCAGCCGCTCGCGCCGGACGCCTCCCAGAGGTCGTAGTCGAGCGGGCGCCCGCGCACGTAGAGCATCGCGTTCATCGAGCTCGACCCGCCCAGCGTCTTTCCCCGTGGGATGTAGAGAGAGCGCCCGTGGCAGTGCGGCTCGGGCTCGGTCCGGTAGTCCCAGTCGAGCTTCGTGTGGAACTGGTTGGGGAAGGCCGCCGGGATCTTGACGTTGAGGCTGCGGTCCTTGCCGCCGGCCTCCAGGAGCAGGACGCTCACGTCCGGGTCCTCACTCAGCCGGTTGGCCAGCACGCAGCCCGCCGAGCCGGCGCCGACGATCACGTAGTCGGTCATGGAGCGCGGCAATCCTATGGCCTCGGAGGTCGCGAGATGGGAAGATACACCGGGCCGAGCGAGCGACTGTCGCGCCGGGCGGGAGTGGATCTGGAGCTGAAGGGCCGGCGCCGCACCGCGCGCAAAGGCGGACTCGAACGGCGGCCCTACGCGCCCGGCGAGCACGGCCGGCGCGCGCGCCGGCGGGTCTCCACCTACTCCATCCAGCTTCAGGCCAAGCAGGCGGCCAAGCGCTTCTACGGCGTGCGCGAGCGGCAGTTCCGCCGCTACGTGAGGGAGGCGCAGCGCAGCATCGACGCGCTCACCGGGGACCGGCTTCTGCAGCTGCTCGAGCTACGGCTCGACAACGTGGTGGTGCGGCTGGGCTTCGCCGCCACGCGCGCGCAGGCGCGCCAGTTCGTGGTGCACGGCCACGTGGAGTTGAACGGACGGCGCTGCGACATCCCGTCGTGCCGTCTGCGGACCGGCGACGTGGTGGCGATCAAGGCCGGGAGCAGCGTCCGGCACGCGGCGCGGGAAGCCTCGGAGCTCACCGCCGTCCTGCCCGGCTGGCTGCTGGTGGACCAGGAGGCGCTCGTGGGCCGGGTGGTGCGTGACCCGCACCGGGACGAGATCCAGGCCCCGGTGGACGAGCAGCTGATCGTCGAGTTCTACAGCCGCGTGTGAGAGGGGACCGAATGCTCGAGCCGATGCCATTCGCACTGCACGCCACAAGCGCCGACCCCACGCACGCGGAGCTCGCGCTCTCCCTGGCCTGCGCCTTCGCCCCCGCGGATCCGGTGGGACGATCGTGGACGCGCGCGAGCTGCGCCCTCCGCTCGCCTGGCGCTGCTCGCACGAGACCTGCGGCCTGCTGATCGACGAGCTCGAACCGCTCTGGCTGCGCGACGGCAGGCTCGACCACGCGCTTACCACGGCCGAGCTGCGGCTCTGCCTGCCGTTCGAGGAGCGCGCCCTCACGTACGCGCGCCGGCGCCTCGATCACGTGCGCGCGCGACTGAACTAGCCGGCCATGATCGTCGCTGCGAGCGCCATGCGGTGGTCCTTGGCCCAGGGCGGCCCAAGCGTCGCCCGTGGACCACTGAGCACTGCTTCGGCCCGCTCGCCGAGCGCGGCAGCGGCCTGACCCTCTACATCCTTGGCGTCATAGAGATGGACGGCCCAGCCGCGCACGTGTGCGAGCTCGGCCAGCACCTGGCGGTACATCACGGAGTCGGCCTGGCTCTCATAGGGCGCACGGCGCTGGACGGCGATGTCCGCCGGGAAGTCAGGTGGCCAGCGGCGCAGCGACATCGACACGATCGGTTCAGCCAAGTCGGCGGCGAGCCGGTCGAGTGAAGCCGACGCCATCCGCGTGGCCGACCCTCGCACCTGCTCGACCAGCGCCGAGGCGGCGGCGTCGTCAAGCAGGCTGCTCTCGCGGTTGTGGATCGGCGCGCTCGGCAGGCCGGGCTCGACCAGCTCGACCCGCCGGCGGTCCACAACCCGGTGGTCGGCGGCGGCCGTGACAGCCACCGCCCAGCCGAAATGATGAGCAATGCCCAGCCGCATCACGCCCGCTCGGGCGCCGGCCGGGCGCCCCGCAGCCGCGCCAACCGCTGGGCCAGCCCCGGCGGCAGGCGCCCGTCGGTC
The DNA here is from genome assembly GCA_963811055.1 of uncultured Thermoleophilaceae bacterium. Lineage (GTDB taxonomy): Bacteria > Actinomycetota > Thermoleophilia > Solirubrobacterales > Thermoleophilaceae > JACVRW01. The sequence goes on along the minus strand of CAWEPQ010000020.1, from coordinate 78,034 downwards.
GAGAGCCACGACCCGGCGATGATCAGGAGCAGTCCGGCCACGGCGCCCGCCCCCGGCCGCTCCCCGAGCACGGCCACGCCAAGTCCTACCGCGACCACCGGCGCGACGTAGGTGATCACCGTGGCGCGCCCCGGCCCCACCTCCGCCACGAGCGACCCGTAGAAGACGAACGCGGCGGCGGTGCAGAACACCCCGAGCACGACCAGGGCGGCGATGGCCTCCGCCGGCGGCGTGGACTCCGGCGGGGCGATCAGCGCCGCGGGAGTGAGCACCAGCGCCGCCACGCCGGTGGCCGCGCCCATCATGGCGATCGGCTCGAGATCCACCAGCTTCCGCTTCTGGACCATCGGCCCGGCCGCGTAGCCGACGGCGGCCACGAGGATCGCGCCGGCGCCGATCAGCTCCTCGGTGCGGCCGGCCACGTCGAGACCGACCAGGGCCACCACACCGGCGAAGCCCACGAGCAGTCCCAAGAGGCGGCGCCCCGTCGCGCGCTCGCCGTCATCGAAGCGAATCGCCAGCAGGGCCACCAGCAGCGGCACGGCGGCGATCAGGATCGCGGCCAGCGACGACGAGACGCTCTGCTCGCCCGCGGCGATCAGCGGGAAGGGAACGCAGATCTCCACCAGGGCGTAGACGGCGATCCAGCGCCAGCGGCCGCGGAGGCTGCCGAGCATGCCGCGCCGCCACGCGAGCGTGAGCAGGATCAGCGCCGCCATGAGCACGCGCACCCAGGCCAGGAACGCGGGCGGCACCCCGTCGTCCACGGCGATCTTGATGAACAGGTACGGAATGCCCCAGAGGAACGAGACCGAGGCGAAGAAGACCCAGGCGCGCGCGCTCACCCGTCCCAGGATCGCAGGCGCGGGAGGGGCTCCCGGCCGCTGCTAGCTTCGGGCGATGCCACCGGACGACACCCGATCGGGGCCGAGGGACCAGACGAACGGGGTACTCCTCGTGCTGCTCCTCGCGGGGGTGGCGTTCGCCCTCTCGCAGACGCTGGTGCTGCCGGCGCTGCCCGAGATCGGCAGGGAGCTGGACGCCAGCGCCTCCGCCACCTCCTGGATCCTCACCGGGTTCCTCCTGTCCGCCTCGGTGTCCACGCCGCTGATCGGCAAGCTCGGGGACCTCTACGGCAAGGGCCGCGTGCTCACGCTCACGATGCTGGTGTTCTCGGTGGGCTCGGTGATGTGCGCCCTGGCGCCGTCCATCGAGCTGCTGATCCTGGGGCGCGTGGTGCAGGGGGTGGCCGGCGGCGTGTTCCCGCTGGCGTTCGGGATCATCCGCGACACCTTCCCGCGCGAGCGCGTGCCGGGCGCGATCGGCCTGCTGAGCGCGATGTTCGGGATAGGGGCGGGGATCGGGCTGCCCCTGGCCGGGGTGATCGTCGAGAACCTGGACGTGTCCTGGCTCTTCTGGATCGGCTGCGTGATCGCCTTTCCAGCGGCGCTCGCCTCCCGCCTGCTCGTGCCGCCCTCCCCGCCGGTGCCCGACACGCGCCTGGACCTCGCGGGCGCGGCGCTGCTCTCGGCGGGCCTCGTTGCGCTGCTGCTCGGCGTGACGGAGGCCAACGACTGGGGCTGGGGCGCTCCACAGACACTCGGGCTCCTCGTGGGCGGAGTGGCGGTGCTGGGGATCTGGCTCAAGGTCGAGGCAACGGTCGACCAGCCGCTCATCGAGCTGCGTGTGCTGCGCGGGCGCGCCGTGGCCGCCACGAACCTCACCGGCCTCCTGGTGGGCTTCGCGATGTTCTCGAGCTTCCTGCTGATCCCTCAGTTCGCGCAGGCGCCCGAGAGCACCGGCTACGGGTTCGGCTTCTCCATCACCCAGGCCGGCCTGATCCTCACTCCGGCCGCGGTGGCCCAGCTTCTGGCCGGGCCCCTGGCGGGCCGGCTCGGCGTGGTGGTGGGGTTCCGGGCCACGCTTGCCGGCGGCGCCGGCATGGCCTCGGCGGCGTTCCTCTGGCTCGCCTTCGAGCACGGCCATGCGTGGAACTTCGTCGTGTCGAGCGCGCTCCTGGGCGCGGGGATCTCATTCGCGATGGCGTCGATGGCCAACCTGATCGTGGCGGCCGTGCCGCAGCAGGAGGTGGGTATCGCCACAGGTATCAACACGGTCACCCGAACGGTCGGCGGCGCTTTCGGCGCGGCCGTGGCCACCGCGGTGCTCACGGGCAGCGTGATGGCCGGCAGCTCGAGTCCCAGCGAGGGCGCTTTCGTGGCCGCGTTCGTGATCTCGGCGGCCGGCGGCGTGCTCGCGGTGGCGGCGGCGCTCGTCGTGCCGCGCGAGGTGGACCGCGGGGCGGCGCCCGCCGCCGAGCCGGCCACCGCCCCGAGCAGTTAGCACGGAAGCAGTTACCCTCCCGCGCCGTGCGCGCCCTCCAGATCGTGGACCTCACCGGGCCGGCCGAGGCGCTCAGCCTCGTGGACCTGCCGGACCCCGGGTCCACCCACATGCTCTCGCCCGACGGTGCGGTGGTGATCGACGTGCATGCCGCCGGCGTGTCGTTCCCGGAGGTGCTGCAGACGCGCGGCGAGTACCAGCTCAAGCCGCCGCTCCCATTCGTGCCCGGCAGCGAGGTGGCCGGCGTGGTGCGAACCGCGCCGGACGGCGCCGCCGTGAAGGCGGGCGACCGCGTGGCCGCCTGCTGCATGCTCGGAGGCTTCGCCGAGGTGGCCGCGGCGCCCGAGTTCCTCACCTTCCCGCTGTCGGACAAGCTCGACTACGCCCAGGGCGCGAGCCTGATCCTCAACTACCACACCGCCTGGTTCTCGCTCGCGATCCGCGGCCGGCTGTCAGAGGGCGAGACCGTGCTCGTGCACGGCGCCGCCGGCGGAGTCGGCACCGCCTCGATACAGGTGGCCAAGGGCCTCGGCGCCCGCACCATCGCGGTGGTGTCGAGCGACGACAAGGAGGCCGTGGCCCGCGACGCCGGGGCCGACGAGGTGGTGCGCTCGGACGGCCCCTGGAAGGACGAGGCCAAGGAGCTCTCGGGCGGCGGCGTGGACGTGGTGCTCGACCCGGTGGGCGGCGATCGCTTCACCGACAGCCTGCGCTCCCTGCGCGAGGGCGGCCGCGTGGTGGTGGTCGGATTCACCGGCGGGTCGATCCCCGAGGTCAAGGTCAACCGGCTGCTCCTCAACAACACCGAGGTGGTGGGCGCCGGCTGGGGAGCGTTCGTGATGAGCAAGCCGAACCTGAACCAGGAGATCGGCGAGGAGCTGGCGCGGCTCATAGACCAAGGCGTCGTGCGCCCGATCGTGGGCGCCAGCTTCCCGCTCGAGCGCGCCGCCGAGGCGCTCGAGCTGATCGACTCGCGTGGCGCGACCGGCAAGGTCGTGCTCCAGGTGCGCGAGGACTGAGCGCCGCTCAGAGCGCGATCAGCACCACGCCGGCCATCGCGGCCGTCACGCCGATCGCCTGGGCGCGCGAGAGGCGCTCGCCGAGCAGGACCACGCCGAGGCCCACGGTCACCACCGGGAACAGGGATCCGACCACGGACACGAGCGAGAGCTGGCCGTGGTCTGCCGCCACCGTGTAGAGCACCGTGCCGGCCACGAGCAACAGCCCGGGCACAGCCATCAGTGGGAGGTCCCACGAGGCCCTGAGGCCCCCGATGCGGCGGCCCGCCCAAAGCAGGAGCAGGACGAGCAGCGCCAGCCGCGCGTCGAACAGCGCCCACGCACGCCCGTCCACTGACGCCTTCGGGAGGGCGGTGAGGAAGACACCGAAGGCCACCGCCGATCCGAGCGCCCAGATCACGCTTGCGCGCGGATCGGGGTAGCGCGCCTGGGACCGCTCCCCCTGGGGATCCGCGCGAGCGGCCAGCGCGGCGCCGCTCATGGCCAGCACCACCCCGGCCACCTGGGTGGCCTTGAGCGTGTCGCCCGTGGCCAGCCCGTAGGCCACCGGAACGATCGCCCCGGTGGCCCCGATCGGCGCGACGATCGACAGCGGCCCCAGCTCGGCCGCCTTGTAGAAGCCGATCAGACCGGCGCCGTTGCCCACTCCCGCCAGCAGCGCCAGCAGCATGCTGCCGGCGGGCAGTGGCGCAACCCTGTCAGCCGCCAGGTACACGACGCAGCAGATCAGCGCGGCCACCTGGGAGACCACCAGGATCGTGACGATCGTGTGGCGCCGGGCGAGCTGGGGCCCGATGAAGTTCGACACGCCGTAACAGGCGGACGAGCCGAGGGCGAGTGCGATGGCGAGCACGGCCCGGCAGTCTCGCAAGGCCGGACCGCGGGCCTCTGGACACAAATCGCCCTTTCGAGTGATGTGCGCGCACGGAAAGCGCACGGGCTTTGCCGGCCGACCCGCACGCATCGCGCGCAGCGGGCGGAGAAGCCGGATCCGCGGGTCAACATCTGCCGTCTTGTCGGGGCGGGCACTTACGTCGCCGCCGTCCCGCGCCGAGGGAAGTCATCGATGGCCGCCCAGATCACCGCCACGGACGCACGCCGCCGTCCGCGCCGCCACCGCCGGCGCGGTTGGTCTCAGGCGCATGTCCAGCGGCTGTTCTGGCGCGCCGGGTTCGGCGCCACGCCGCGCGAGGCCCACTACTGGGCGCGCCGCGGCAAGGCCCGCACGATCCGCTGGGTCCTTAACGGCGGGCCCTCCCCCGCCCCTCACCTCAAGGCGCCGCGCATCGACGGCCACGGGCTCGACCCCAAGAACGAGTGGGGCCACGACGTGCTCTGGTGGCTCGACCGGATGGTTCGGTCACGGCGGCCGCTGCAGGAGAAGCTCACGCTCTTCTGGCACGACCACTTCGCCACGTCCGATCAGGACACGCCGCTGATGCTCGCCCAGAACCAGATGCTGCGACGGCACGCGATGGGGACCTTCCCGGCGCTGCTGCGCTCGGTCACGAGCGACCCGGCGATGCTCCTGTTCCTCTCCCTGGCCGACTCCGACAAGGAGGCGCCGAACGAGAACTACGCCCGCGAGCTCATGGAGCTGTTCACGCTTGGGGGCGGGTACGCGGAGCGCGACATCCGCCAGGCGGCGCGGGCCCTCACCGGCTTTCGCGTGGACTGGCGCGAGAACGGCCCGCCGCGCTGCTACTACGAGAAGGAGGCGCACGACGCTGGCGTCAAGCACATCTTCGGCCACCGCGGTCACCACGACTGGCAGGACGTCCTGCGCCTCTGCGTCAACCACCCCGCGCACGCGCCGTTCCTGGTGGAGAAGCTCTGGGACTACTTCGTGGGCACCCCGATCTCGGGCGGCACGCGCCGCGAGCTCGCGCACGTGTACCGGCGCTCGGGCCACCGGATCAAGCCGGTTGTGGCGCGCATCCTCGCCCACCCGGCGCTCTACCGGAAGCTCGACGCCCCCGCGATGATCAAGTCGCCGGTGGTGTACCTCGCCGGGACCCTGCGGAGCGCGGGCCAGGGCATCGACCGCGACAGCTGGGCGTGGCTGCTGGAGAGCATGGGCCAGTACCCGTTCCACCCGCCCTCGGTCGCCGGCTGGGACTGGGGCGCCTCCTGGCTCTCCTCGAACTCGATGCGCGTGCGCTTCGACGTGGCCAACTACCTGCTCGACACCCCGCGCCTGCGCGTGAAGGACGGCTCCACTCCCAAGGGCCTGTCGCCGCGCCGGGCGGTCGCCCGCGCGGAGCGCGCCGTGGGCAACCCGTGGACCTCCCCGCGCACCGACGCCGAGCTCCTGCGCGTGGCCCGCCGCCTGCTCACCGAGCGCAAGCTCAAGGACGGCGACTGGCGCCAGGACAAGCAGGAGCGCGCCGACATGTGCCAGCGGGTGCTCCGCCAGCTCCTCCTCTCCGGCCCCGACGCCCACGTCCACTGATGCCGCGCCACAACGCCTGCGACGACTTTCACCGCTCCTCCGAGGCGGGGCGCCGGGACTTCCTCGGCGGGGCTCCGCTCACCCGCCGCCAGGTGCTGGTGGGCGGGCTCGGCGCCGGGCTCACGCTCTACGCCGCCCAGGCGCTGCCGGTCTCGCGCGTGTTCGAGGCGGCCGCCGCGGACGCCGCGGCCGCGCCCAACGCCCCCGTGCTCGTGTCAGTGTTCCTGCCCGGCGGCCTGGACTTGCTCGACACGCTGGTGCCGCTGCACGACTACGGCCGCTACGCGGATTTGCACCGCGATCTGAAGGTGGAGAGCGCGCCGCTGGCCGGCGGCTCCGGGCTCGGATTGCACCCGTCGCTGTCGCGCGGCGTGGGCGGCGGTGTGAGGGGGATGTTCGAGCGCGGGAAGATCGGCTTCCTCCCCGGCATCGACTACCCCGACCCCGACCTCTCCCACTTCCACTCGCGCCACTTCTGGGAGACGGGGCTGATCACCGAGCGCTCGGCGCCGGGGTGGCTCGGCCGCTGGCTCGACCGCGCCGGCAACAGGGACAACCCGCTGCAGGGCATCTCGATGGGCTACGGCCTCTCGCCCGTGATGCGCTCGGCGCGTGCGCCGGTGGCGGCGGTGGCGTCGCCGGGCGACGCCGGCTTCTGGATCCGCGACGTGTGGGGCGAGCCCTACGACGAGGCGATGAAGAGCTACACGAGCCTCGGGCACGGGCCCGCGGGCAGCAAGGCGCTCGCGCACGCCCGCGACGCCGTTCGTCTCGCGAAGGGCGTGGCCGACAGGCTCGCCCCGTACGCGGAGCACGACGGCCGCGACCCGCTGGCCTCCTCGATTCCCTACCCGGCCGAGAGCGACTTCGGGCGCCGGCTGCGCTACCTCGCGGCGATGATCTCCAAGCCGCTGGGCATCCGCGTGGCGCACGTGGAGGCCGACGGCGACTTCGACACCCACGACGAGCAGAAGTCATTGACAGGCTCGCTCGCGGAGGTGAGCGAGTGCCTGTCCGCGTTCCAGGCCGACCTCGAGGCGCGCGGGGTGTCGGGACGGACGGTCACGCTCGTCTGGTCCGAGTTCGGCCGCCGCCCCGAGGAGAACGGCTCGGGCACCGACCACGGCGCCGGCGGCATCGCTTGGGTGCAGGGCGACCGGGCCCGGCCGGGGGTCCACAGCGACTACCCGAGCCTGTGGCAGCTCGACCGTAGCGACAACCTCAAGGTCACGATCGACTTCAGGCGCGTCTACGCGAGCCTCCTGGAACAGCAGCTGGGAGCCGACGCCTCCTCGGTGATCCCGAACGCGCGCCGGCTGGGCCGCGTCCAGCTGCTGAGGTGAGGCGCGCCGCACTCCTCGTGGGGCTGGCCCTGGCCGTGGGGGTGCCCGCCGCGGCCGCGCTCGGCTCCCAGCCGCGAGCCACCTCGGTGGGCGTGAGCGAGCGCGAGTGGCGCGTGTCGCTCTACCGGACCCGCGTGCCCACGGGAGTCCTCCGCTTCAACGTGCACAACTACGGCGAGGACGGCCACGACCTGGCGCTCCGCAACCGCGACGGGCGCGTGCTCGCGACGCTCCCCGAGGTCAGCCCCGGCGACGGCGACACGCTGCGCGTGCGCGTCCGCCGCTCCGGCCACTACGTGGTCTTCTGCTCACTCGAGGGCCACGAGGCGAAGGGCATGCGCACGCGGCTGGTGGTGGTGAAGCGCAAGCGGGCCTAGACCCGCGCCTCGCGCTCCATCTGGCGCTCTGGGCCGATCCTCACCACGTTGCGGGCCAGCCCGATGCGCTCCAGCGCGCTGATCACCATGGCCGAGGGGTCGAGCTCCCAGCGCTTGAGCCCGTGCTCGGCGGAGCGCGGGAACGCGTGGTGGTTGTGGTGCCAGGACTCGCCGAACGAGGGCAGGGCGAGCCAGAAGACGTTGCGTGACTCGTCGTCGGTCTCGAAGCGGCGTGTGCCGAAGAAGTGGCAGACCGAGTTGACGCTCCAGGTCACGTGGTGCACGAGGAACACGCGTACGAGCCCGCCCCAGAGGAAGCCGGTGGCCGCCCCCGCGAGGGTGCCGCCCGACACGGCCCAGCCCGCCAGTGCCGGCACCGCCAGCCCAGCCAGCACGATGAGCGGGAAGCGGCGGTTGATCAGGCGCATGCCGCGATCCTCGTAAAGCTCCTTCGCGTACTTCCTGCCCGCGGTGCCGTGGGTGCTCATCAGCCAGCCGGTGTGGGCGTGCCAGAGCCCGCGGAAGACAGCGCCCGGCCCGTCGCCGTGCCCGACGTGGGGGCTGTGCGGGTCGCCCTCCTTGTCGGTGTGCGCGTGGTGCTTGCGGTGGTCGCCCACCCAGCTGATCACGGGTCCCTGCACGGCCATCGACCCGAGCACGGCGAACGTGTACTCGACCGGCTTGGGCGACTGGAAGGCGCGATGGGTGAGCATCCGGTGGTAGCCCACGGTCACGCCGAGCGCCGTGAGCACGTACATCACGGCCAGGATCACCAGGTCGGTGGTGGACACCACCTGGTTCCACAGCAGGACGATGGCCGCCAGGGTCGCCGCGAAGGGCAGCACCACCGCGGTCAGATTCACGCGCTTCTCGAGCTTTGTCATGGTGCGGAGGCTAGGTGGGTCCGGCATAGCGGTCTAGACTCTCGGCGGCGTGTTTTGCATCTGGTTTTACTCACTTAAATGACAAATCTGCTCGTGGCGGAGCCGTGGCGGGAGCTCCCGCCGAGCGTGGCCGGCGTGGTCGAGCCCGAGCTCGGGGCGATCACCGACGAGATCCTCGCCGCGATCGCCGAGGAGGTGCCCGAGTACGCGCGGCCGCTCGAGGGCAGCTTCGGCCACGGCGTTCGCACCGGCGTGACGGAGGCACTGCGCCAGTTCGTGGCCCTGATCCGCGACCCCGAGGGCGCTCGCGGCACCGGCCGCGAGGTGTACGTGGGGCTCGGCAGGGGCGAGCTGCGCGAGGGGCGCACGCTCGACGCGCTCCAGTCGGCCTACCGCGTGGGCGCGCGCGTGGCGTGGCGTCGGCTGTCGGGGGCGGCCGTGGCGGCCGGCCTCGACGGGCGCACGCTGAGCCTGCTGGCCGAGTCGATCTTCGCCTACATCGACCAGATCTCGGCGGACTCCGTGGAGGGATACGCGGAGGCGCGCTCGCGCCGCGAGGGTGAGCGCGAGCGCCGCCGCCACGAGCTGATCGCGCTGCTGGTGCGCGAGCCGCCGCCCGAGGAACGCGAGCTGCGCGCGGCCACCGGGGCGGCGGACTGGAGCCCACCGCGAAGCGTGGCCACCCTGGCCTGCGACGAGGCGCACCTCGACCGCGTGGCGCGGCGCCTGCCCGCCGACGCGCTCACCACCCGGCTGGACGGGGTGGGCTGCGCGCTGGTGCCGGACCCGGCGGGGCCGGGCCGGCGTGAGCAGCTCGTGCGCGCCTGCGCGAACGTGACGGCTGTGCTCGGCACCGCGGGCACGCCGGCCGAGCTGGCGGGCTCCTGGGCGCTCGCCCGGGCCGGGCTGGAGGGCCGGGTGAGCGGCGCCATGGCCGGTGAGGGGCTCGTGTTCGCGGAGGAGCGGCTCACGGAGCTGCTGCTGTTCGAGGGGCGCGACCTGGTGGCGCGCCTCGCCGAGCGGCGCCTCTCCGCGCTCGCCGGGCTGACCCCGCGGGCACGCGAGCGGATGGAGGAGACCGCCCTCTCGTTCGTGCAGCACAACGGCAACGCCGCGGCGATGGCCCGCGCCCTCGACGTCCACCCCCAGACCGCGCGCTACCGCCTGGCGCGCCTGCGCGAGCTGCTGGGGGACCAGCTCGACGATCCCGACGCTCGCTTCGAGCTCGAGCTGGCCCTGCGGGCGCGCGACTAGCCGGTGGCCGGCGTCGGCTCGAGCAGTCCGCGCAGGTCGGCGCACATCTCCGCCACGGCGCCGTCGCATGCCGGGCTCAGAGCGGTGAGGTCGAAGAAGCCGTGGATCAGGCCGTCGTAGCGGCGCCTGACCACCGGCACGCCCGCCCGCTCGAGGGCGTCGGCATACGCCTCGACCTGATCGTGCAGCGGGTCGAACTCCCCGACGGCCACCACGGCCGCCGGCAGCCCCGAGAGGTCGGTGGCACGCAGGGGCGACAGGCGCGGATCGGTCCGGTCCGCGTCACCCGTGTAGTGGTCGGCGAACCAGATCATGTCCTCGCGCGTGAGGAAGTAGCCCTCGCCGTTCTCCTCCTCCGACGGATACCGGGTCTCGAAGTCCGTGCCCGGATAGATGAGCAGCTGCGCGGCCAGGGCGGGACCGCCGGTGTCGCGCGCCTGCTGGGCCACCACGGCGGCGAGGTTGCCGCCGGCGCTGTCACCGGCCACCGCGATCCGCTCCGGATCTCCGCCGAGCTCGGACACGTGCTCCGATGCCCAGCGCGTGGCGGCCAGGCAGTCCTCGACCGCGGCGGGAAACGGCGCCTCGGGCGCCAGCCGGTAGCCCACGCTGAGCACCACCGCACCCACGTCCGCGCAGATCCGGCGGCACTGGTTGTCGTGCGTGTCGATGTCGCCGATCACCCATCCGCCGCCATGGAAGAAGACGATCGTGGGCAGCTCCCCGCTCGCCGCCGGCCGGTAGATCCTCGCCGGGAGCGGCCCCACGGCGCCGGCCACCTCGATGTCCTCGACCGCGCGGACGGGCACGACCCTGTTCGGCCGGCGCAGGTCCACGGTGATCATGCGAAAGCCGCGCCGAGCCTCCTCCACGCTGCCCTGGGCCAGCGATGGGCGGCCCATCGCGTCAAGTAGCGCCAGCATGCCCTGGGTCGGCGGATCCAGCGGCACAAGGTCCGTCCCTGCTAGCCGGCGGCGCTCTTGGCCTTGCGGGCGGGGGCCTTCTTCGTCTTGGTCTTCGTCTTCTTCGAGTCGTCGCCCTCAGGCGACTCGAATAGGAGGACGGCGAGCTTCGAGCTGACGCCCTCCTCTCCGCTGTCCGCCAGGCGCGCCGCACTCTCGGACTCGATCTCCACCGTCCGCTCGAAGAGGCCCTCCAGGATCTCGCCGAGCTCCTCCCAGCCGCGCTCGTCGAGCACCAGCGGGTAGCGGCTCAGATGACGGTCCACCCGCGCCTCGAAAGTGCCTCCGTCGATGGCGTCCGCCACGTCGTCCCAGATGAGCTGCAGGCCCACGTCGGAGATCGCCTGGCGCAGTGAGCGCGGCAGGCGGGTCCAGTCACGTTCGGAGAAGTACGGCCGCTCGATGGCGCGGTAGAAGTGCTCCACCGCGCCGCGCCGGGGCGTCGTGCTCACGAGCTCGATGCACTGAAGCTCGAGCAGCGCCTTGACGTGATAGCTGACGTTGCCGAGCGGCTCCCCGAGCTCCTCCGCCATCTGGTTCGGGCTCGACACACGCTCGTTGAGAATCGTCAGGACGTGAGCGCGCAGCGGGTGCGCAAGCGCCTTCGCCACCCGCGGATCCACCAATCCATCCTTCTTTGCGCTCAACCTGTATCTCTCCTTGATTTCTCTGTCCTGGGATCCGGCGGGGGCCTAATGTTAGGGAACCCTCAGGCCTGTTCCAATTTGTTCAAAGTAGCGAAGTACCGGCTCGGCGGAGCCGGTGGCCATACCAATATATTTGTGCGCGCGGTCCTTTGACTCACCGGTCCGCCGCCGGGAGGCGCACCGCGAACGCCGCGCCGCCTCCTGGCGCATCGGTGCCCGCCGTATCCAGGATCAGCTCGCTCACCAGGTCGGGGCGGTCCCACATCGGGATGTGCCCGCAGCCCGGCAGCACCAGTGTGCGCGCGCCGGGCACGCGCAGCCGGACCGGGCGGATCAGCCGGTCGTGCTCCCCGAACGCCACGGTCAGCGGCACACCGATTCGGGTGGCGCCCGTGAAGTGGCCCTGGCGCATGGCCGCGTTCGTGGCGTCGTAGGCGGTGGCACGCGCATAGGAGCCGACCATGCGCGTGGCCGCGGCGCGAGGCACGCGGTCGGGGTGGGCCACCACATGCCGGAGAGCGAGCCGCCGTGCCCGCCGGCTGGCCATCAGCAACGGCAGAAGCGGGCGAACGGCGCGAGCCGCGCGCTGGGCGCCTCCGCGCGCCGGGGCACCCTCCGGGTCGAGCGGGGCGCCCCAGAGCCCCGCGGGGCAGAGCGCCGTGACCGAACGGGCGCGCTCGGTCTTGCCGAGCTCGAGGGCCAGCCAGCCGCCGAGCGAGTTGCCGGCCAGATGGGCGCTCGCGACGCCCATCTCGTCCATAAAGGCAGCCACCGAGTCGGCGAGCGCCCGCGGCGTGGGCACGACCCCATCGGGCAGCGCCGGCGACTGGCCGAACCCGGGAAGGTCCACCGCGATCACGTCGAGTCGCTCGGCCAGCCGGTCGACCACCGGCTCCCACACGCAGAGCTCGGCGCCGATCCCGTGGAGGAGCACGATCGGCTCGCCCCGACCGCGGCGCTCGAAGTTGAGGTTGGGTGCCTGGGAGGCCATGGGAGTAGGTACGTGAGCGCCATCGGCAGGGATCAGTCGGCCTCGTAGTCAATTGAGAACGGTTCTCAATAACCTCTGCCCGCGTGCGTGCCCTGACCGTCCTCTCCACCGCTCTTGTCACCCTCGCTCTCGTCTCCTGCGGTGACTCCGGCTCGTCGAGCGACGGCAAGCCGGTCGTGGTGGGCACGACCACGCAGGTAGGCGACCTGCTGCGAGAGGTGGCCGGCACCCGGGCCGAGGTCCGCCGGATCCTGCGGCCCAACTCCGACCCGCACGATTACGAGCCACGGCCGAGCGACGTGAAGGGCCTGATCGACGCGAAGCTGGTGGTCCGCTCCGGCGGCGACGTGGACGACTGGCTCGACGATCTCGTGGACAACGCCGGCACGGACGCGCCGGTGCTCACCCTGATCGACCATGTGCACACCCGCCGCGAGGGCAACGACGTGGATCCGCACTGGTGGCAGGACCCGCGCAACGCCGAGCTGGCGGTGGCCGCGATCCGCGACCGGCTGGCGAAGGCCGACCCCGCCGGCGCACCGGCCTACCGGCGCAATGCCGCCCGCTACCTCGATCGCCTCGAGCGGCTCGACCGCGACGCGGCCGACTGCATCGACCGGATCCCGCCACCGGCGCGCAAGCTCGTTACCACCCACGACGCGCTCGGGTACTACGCCGGCCGCTATGGCCTCGAGGTGATCGGCGCGGTGCTCCCGTCGCTGTCCACGCAGGCCCAGCCCTCCGCTCGCGACATCCAGGACCTGGTGGACCAGATCGAGCAGACCGGCGTGCAGGCCATCTACCCGGAGAGCTCCATCAACCCGAAGCTGGAGCGCGCCGTGGCACGCGAGAGCGGCGCCGAGGTGGGCTCGGCGCTGTGGGCCGACACGCTCGGTCCGGACGGGTCGAGCGGGGCCACCTACATCGGTTCGATCGCCGCAAACACCCACGCGATCGTGGCCGGCCTCACCGGCGGCGCGATGAGCTGCACGCCCTAGAACGACCGCCGCAGCGCGGCCCGTGCGGCGTGGTAGCCGCACATGCCGTGCACGCCGCCGCCGGGCGGCGTGGACGACGAGCAGATGTAGACGCCTTCCGCCGGGGTGACGTAGGGCGACGGCCGCGGCACGGGGCGCGCGAACAGCTGGAGGAGGTCCTGGGCACCGCCGTTGATGTCCCCGCCCACGTAGTTCGGGTTGTGGCGCTCCACGTCCGCCGGGCCCATGGCCGAGCGGGCCCTGACGAGGGCGCGGAAGCCCGGCGCGAAGCGCTCGATCTGGGCTTCGATGCGCTCGGTCATGTCGGCGCCGAAGCCGGGCGGCACATGGCAGTACCCCCACGCCACGTGCTTCCCCGCGGGCGCGCGGCTCGGATCGGTGATCGTAGGCTGGGCCAGCAGAACGAACGGCCGCTCGGCCACGCGCCCCTCGGCCACGGCACGCTCGGAGGCGGCGATCTCCTCGAGCGTCCCACCCGCGTGCACCGTGCCTGCGCGGCGGCACTCGGGCGCCGTCCAGGGAATCGGCCCGTCGAGCGCCCAGTCCAGCTTGAACACGCCGGGTCCGTAGCGGTAGCGCCCCAGAGCGCGCCGGTAGCCGGCCGGCAGCCGGTCACCGGTCACCCGCAGCACCTGGCGCGGCGTCAGGTCCAGGAGTACGGCGCGCGAGGGCGGCAGGTCGTCGATGGACTCCACGGGACTGGACGTGCGGATCTCGCCGCCCAGCGAGCGCAGGTGTGCGGCAAGCGCGTCGGCGATCGACTGCGAGCCACCGCGCGCGATCGGCCAGCCGACCGAGTGGGCGAGCATCGCGAGCACGAGGCCGAACGACGCCGCGATCGGCTGCTCGAGGCGGAGCATCGAGTGGGCCGCACAGCCGGCGAACAGCGCCTGGGCGCGCGGCTCTCGGAAGCGCGACCGCGCCAGCCCGGAGGCGGAGCGCAGGGCACTCAGTCCGAAGCGCGCGAGCGGCACGGGATGGCGCGGGAGCCGCAATGGTCCGAGCAGCGCCGGCAGGAGCCTGTCCGCGTCACGCGCGAGCGGTGCCATCAGCGTCGTGTATGCCCCTCCGTCGGTGCCGCCGATCGACGCCGCGGTGGCTTCGAGGGAGCGCTCGAGGACCACTGCCGTGCCGTCGTCAAGCGGATGCGCGAGCGGGATGTCGGGGTGCATGAGCTCGAGGCCGTGGTGGGCCAGCGGCAAAGTGCGCAGGAACGGCGACCCGGCCACCAGCGGGTGGACCGCCGAGCAGACGTCGTGCAGGTACCCGGGAATCGTCAGCTCCGCGGAGCGCATGCCACCGCCGAGCGTCGGGGCGCCCTCGAGCACCAGCACCGATCGTCCCGCGCCCGCCAGCGCGATCGCCGCGGCCAGACCGTTCGGCCCGGAGCCCACAACCACGGCGTCGTGGCCGGGTCCAGCCCTGGTCATGACTCAACGACCTCGCTCACCGCGCCGATAAGAGTCCCATGTGGAGGCTTGCCTCAGGCCCCCGTGCGCGGATAATCATGCTTGCCGTCGCGCTTTTCGCGTCGGTTTTTGCTTTACGGATGCTCACGGACACGGCCGGTACCGGCGTCGGCTTCCTCTATGTGGTCCCGATAGTGATCCTCGCGGTCGAGTTCGGACGAACGGCCGGCCTGGCCTCGGGCCTGCTGGCCCTTGGCCTGTTCGCGATCTGGGTGGAGTTTGAATCGCCGGAGCAGGTGGACGCAGTGGGATACCCCTCCCGCGCAACGGTGTTCCTGCTGGTCGGGTGGGTCACCGGCCGGATGGCCGAGCGCCTGCGGACCGCCAGCGAGCGGATGGAGGCCGGCGCACGGCATTTCGAGGTGGCGCGCGACCTCCTCTGCACCGCGAACTTCGACGGCTACATGGTCCACCTGAACGGCAGCTGGGAGAAGACGCTCGGGTGGACCGCCGAGGAGATCATGAGCCGCCCGTTCCTCGACTTCGTCCACCCTGACGACCGCGAGCAGACCGAGCGCGAGTCGGCCTTGATCACGACCGGCGACTTCACCGCGTCGTTCACCAACCGCTACCGCGCCAAGGACGGCAGCTGGCACTGGATCGAGTGGGCGTCGAAGGCGGACATGGAGCACCAGCTGATCTACGCCTCCGCCCGCGACGTGACCGAACGCCGTCTGGGGGACCGGGCGCGAAGGGAGGCCGAGGAGCGCTTCCGCCGCGCCTTCGAGGACTCGGCCGTCGGGATGGCCGTGGTGGGGGTCGCGGGTGAGAACGCCAACCTGATCATCCAGGCCAATGAGAGCCTGGCCCGCATGATCGGCATATCGGTCGAGGAGCTGGTGGGCACGTCCACCCTCGGCGAGCTGGCCGATCCGGAGGACGTGGAGCGCATCACCAAAGGGATGTACCAGCTGCACAACGGGCGCATCTCGCTGTTCCGCTGCGAGTTCCGGATCCGGCGCCCCGACGGCCGGCAGCTGTGGGTGGACCTGACCACGTCGCTCGTTCGGGGTGAGGACGACGAGGCGCTGTACCGCCTCTCACAGGTGGTGGACATCGACGCCCGCAAGCAAGCGGCGGAGCAGCTCCAGCACCTGGCCGACCACGACGCGCTGAGCGGCGTCTTCAACAGGCGCCGCTTCGAGCAGGAGCTCGAGCGGGAGCTAGGCCACGCCGCCGCTCGGGGCGGGCAGGGCGCCGTGCTCCTTCTCGACGTGGACCGCTTCAAGGACATCAACGACACGCTCGGGCACGCCGTCGGCGACGCCGTGATCGCTCGCCTCGGGGAGACCTTCAGCGCCCGCCTGCGGACGATGGACGTGGTGGCCCGGCTGGGCGGCGACGAGTTCGCGGTGCTCCTGCGCCGCGTTGACCCCGAGGACGCGGCGAAGGTTGCGTCCGGCCTGCACGACCTGGCGCTCGAGCGCCTTTCCGACCTCCCGCTCGATGGGCTGTCCGCGGTCACGCTCAGCGTCGGCGTGGCCACCTTCGGCAACGGCGAGGAGATCCCGACTCCCGACGATCTCCTCAGCCAGGCCGACCACGCGATGTACGACGCCAAGCGCGCGGGCGGCAACCGCGTGTCGGGCGGCGTGCGGGCCTGACGGGATAGCCGCGGCCTGACCTAGGGTTCGGGCGTGCCTGCACGCGCGCTCGCAGTGCTGCTCGTGGTCGCTGCCGGCGTGGCGGGCGGCCTGGCCCGCAGCGAGCGTTCCTCCGCGGCCGCCGGCGATCGGCCACCGGTGGTGCTGCTCGTGTTCGACGAGTTCCCCGCGGATGCGCTGCTGGGACCCGACGGCAGGATCGACGCCGCGCGCTTCCCCAACTTCGCTGCCCTGGCGCGCACGTCCACCTGGTTCCGCAGCGCCACCACGGTCTTCGACTCGACCACGAGGGCGGTGCCGGCGATCCTCGACGCCCGAGCGCCGCGGCCGGACACGGGGCCCGGCTTCCAGGGCCACCCGGACAACGTGTTCACGCTCTTCGACTCCCTGGGCTACCGCGTGGTGGCGGAGGAGTCGGTGTCGCCGCTCTGCCCGCCGAGCGTGTGCCCCGGGTCCACGCCCGGCACCGCCGACGCGGTGCTCGGTCGCCTGCGCGGCAACGACCGGCACACGCGGCTGCGTCGACTGGATCGCGTCGATGCGGCGTGGAGCCGGGCCGACCCTCTACATGCAGCACGCGCTCCTGCCTCACGAGCCGTGGATCTATCTCCCCTCCGGGCGCCAGAACCGGCCCTCCGGCAAGGACCCCGTGGGCGCCGTCAACCGCCCGATCGGGTTCCACGACGCGCTCCTCACCGACCACAACCACCTGCGCCACCTCCTCCAGGTGGGCTCGGTGGACCACGACATCGGGCTGCTCATCCGGCACCTGCGGGGCGAGGAGCTGTTCGATCGCGCGCTGATCGCGGTGGTGGCCGACCACGGCTACTCGTTCGAGGTGGGCGCCGACGATCGCCGGCAGGTGACGGACACGAACATCGCCCAGATCGCCCCGGTTCCCTACTTCGTGAAGGCGCCCGGCCAGCGGAAGGGGCGCGTGGCCGACCAGCTGGTCCGCACCGTGGACCTCCTTCCGACGATCGCCGACCTGCTGGGCGTGCGTATCCCCTGGCCGTCACGAGGGCCGCTCGGGGTTCTCGGCCTCGACGCTCCGCCGCAAGGTGGTGCGCATCCCGCGCCGTGACTTCAGCCGCGTGGTGTCGATCGAGGGCGCGGAGCTGGAGCGCCGGCGGCGCCAGGTCCGGCTCCAGCGGGCGCGGAAGTTCGGGAGTGGATCCGGCAGCCGGGTGTTCCTCGGCGATCCGTGGGCGTCCGCTTACCTGATCGGGCCTCATCCCGAGCTGATCGGGCGCCCCGTCGACCGTGACTCCGTGACGGCCTCGGGCAGCGTGCGCGCGGCGCTCGCGAACGCGCGGCTGCTCCGGAGCGTCCGCCCGGGACACGGCGTGTACCCCACGCGCGTGACAGGCATCCTGCGCGGCGGCACGGCGGCTGAGAAGCGCGACCTGGCGGTGGCCGCCAACGGGCGGATCCAGGCCGTGGGGCGCAGCTTCCGCCTGCGCGGCCAGCGACCCGAGTACTTCTCGCTCGTCCTGCCCGAGAGCTCGCTCCACGCCGGCCGCAACACCGTCGAGATACTCGAGGTCGGGCCCGGCCGGCTGACCTCGCTCGGGCGCTTCTGAGCCACACGGCGCACAGGCCACTGGTCCCGCTGGGCCCCGCGGCCGTGGTGTGCGTGCTGCTGGCGGCGGCCTCCCTCGCGCTGCCGTCGGCGCTCGGGTACGACCCGTACGCCTGGGTGGTCTGGGGCCGTGAGCTCGCGCACCTCGACCTCTCCACCACCGGCGGCCCGTCGTTCAAGCCGCTTCCGGTGCTGGTCACGGCTGTGCTCTCGCCGCTGGGCGACCTCACGCCTGACGCCTGGGCGCTGATCGTGCGCGCCGCCGGCCTGCTCGGCGTGGTGTTCGCCTTCCGAGTGGCGGCGAGATTTGCCGGCGTGGCCGGGGGCGCCGCCGCCGCGCTCGCGGCTGCGCTCGCCGCCAGCCAGGCGCGCAACGGCCTCCAGGGATACTCGGAGCCGCTGCTGATCTGCCTGGCGCTCGGGGCGGTGGACATGCACCTGGGCGGCCGCACCCGCTGGGCGTTCGCCCTCGGCGCGCTCGGGGCGCTCGTGCGACCCGAGCTCTGGGCTCTGCTGGCGCTCTACGCCGCGTACACCTGGGCTTCCGACCCGGCCTTCAGGCCGGCGCTGGCAGGCACGCTCCTGGCGGTTCCCGCGCTCTGGATCGGACTGGACTGGTGGGGCTCCGGTGACCTGCTGCACGGCGGAAGCGTGGCCCGCAGCACGCCGCCGGAGAGCGCGGCGCTCACCGACCGCCCGGCGTTCACCGTGGTGCGGCGCTCGGCCGAGCTGGTGACCGCGGCGGTGCTGGCGGCGGCCGCGGTGGCCGTGGCGCTGGCGGTGCGCCGGCGTGTGGGCGTGGTGATGGTGCTCGGGCTGGCCACCGCCCTGTGGGTGACCGCCGTGGCGGTGATGGCCGAGCTCGGCTTCACAGGGAACATCCGCTACCTGGCGGTGCCGGCCGGCCTGCTGGCTGTGCTCGGAGGCATCGGCGTCGGCTGGCTCTTGGAGTCAGCCGCCCCCGGGCGGGCGCGCCTGCTCACGGCCACCGCGCTGGCGCTCCTCGTGCTCGGGTTCGCGTTCGTGCCCGCGCGCTCGAGCGTTCGCTGGCTGAGCGTGGCCCGCGAGCAGCACGAGCAGCTCGACGAGCTCGAGCGGGCGGTGGAGCGCGTGGGCGGTCGCGACGCCGCGCTGGCTCCCGGGCGCCCGGCCATCAACCCGTCGCTGCAGACCGCGCTCGCATGGCGCCTCGACGTGCCGCTCTCACGCGTGCAGGCCACCTGGGGCTCCACGCCCGCGCACCCGCACTGGAGCCCGCCCGCGCTCGTGTTCAGGGCGCCGGCGCGGCTGGCCGGACCAGCGCCGAGCCTGAGCGGCCGCCGGACCGAGGACCCGCCGCTGCACGTGGGCAGGTGGGAGGTGCTGCTTGCGCCTGCCTCGGACGATCTCTAGGGTTCCGCGCCTCGCATGACTGGCCCGTTGTACCGGATCGGCCGGGTCTGTAGCCGTCATCACTGGCCCGTTGTAGGCGCGTGGATCCTCGCGGCGCTGGCGCTCGTCCTCATTGCCGCGGCCGCCGGGGAGCAGAACAGCGACAACCTCTCGCTTCCGGGCACGGACTCCAAGCGCGCTCAGGACCTTCTCGCCACGGACCTGCCGAAGCAGGCCTACGGCACCAACCCCATAGTGCTCGAGTCCACGAGCGGGAAGCTCACCGACTCGAAGAACAAGAAGGCCGTCGACAGCGCAGTGGACTCGCTCAAGAAGGCCGACCACGTGATCCGGGTAGTGAGCCCGCTCGGCAGCGAGGGCGCGGGAGCCCTGAGCAAGGACAAGACGATCGGCTACATCTCCGTGACCCTCGACGAGGGCCCGAGCGACCTCACGAAGGACGACGCCGAGACGATCATCGACGCGGCCGACCCGGCGAAGGAGGCAGGCCTCGATGTGTCCGCCGGCGGCTATCTCGGAAACGCGGTGTCGAAGGCCGACGAGGGCAACAGCGAGGCGATCGGCATCGCCGCGGCCGTGATCATCCTGCTGTTCGCGTTCGGCACCGTCACGGCCATGGTCCTGCCGATCGTCACCGCCATCTTCGGCCTCGTCGCCTCGCTGTCGATCATCCGCCTGCTCGGCCACGTAGCGGAGGTGCCCGACGTCTCCTCCACGCTCGCGACGATGATCGGGCTCGGCGTCGGGATCGACTACGCGCTCTTCATCGTCACGCGCCACAAGCTGCAACTCAAGGACGGGATGGACATCCGCGAGTCGATCGCGCGTGCCACCGCCACCGCAGGTGGCGCGGTGGTCTTCGCCGGCGGCACCGTGGTGATCGCGCTGGTGTCGCTGCTCCTGTCAGGCATCCCGCTCGTGGGCACGATGGGCTACTGCGCCGCCGTGTCCGTGGTCGTCGCGGTGCTCGCCGCCACCACGCTCCTTCCCGCGCTGCTCGGTGCGCTCGACTACCGCATCAACTCGCTGCGGGTGAAGCTGGGCCGCACCCATCCGGACGATCACCAGCCCCACGGGTGGGCCCGCTGGGCGCGCGGTGTGGCGGCGCGCCCCTGGCGCTCGGCGATCGTCGCCGTCGTGATCCTCGGCGTGCTCGCGGCCCCTGTGCTCAACCTGGAGCTCGGATCGTCTGACGCCGGCGAGCTCCCCGAGAGCACCACCGCACGCCAGGCCTACGATGGGATCACCAAGGGGTTCGGCGTTGGCGCGAACGCACCGCTGCTCATCGGCGTGAACCTCGACCCGGCCGCCAAGCCGGACCAGAAGCAGCTCAACCAGGTCAACCAGCAGGAGCAGCAGCTCAAGGACCAGCAGCAACAGCAGGAAGAGCAGCTGGAGGCGGAGGGAGTCCCTCAGTCGCAGGCCCAGCAGCAGGTGCAGCAGCAGACGGCGAGCCAACAGAGCAAGCTCGACCAGCAGAAGAAGCTCGCGTCCTCACCGTCCACCGACACGCGGCTCACCGACCTCGAGAACGCGATCAAGAAGACGGCGGGCGTGAAATCGGTGTCTCCGGCGACCCTCGACAAGGCCGGCACGGCGGGGGTTTTCACCGCCGTGCCCACAACGGCTCCGTCCGATCCCAAGACCGAGGACCTCATCAAGCACCTGCGCTCAGACGTGATCCCGAGCGCGACGAAGGGTAAGGGCGTGACCGCGTTCGTGGGCGGCCAGACCGCTGGTTACATCGACCTCGCGGACAGGATCGCCGACAAGCTCCCACAGATGATCGCCATCGTCGTGGGGCTCAGCTGCCTCGTGCTCCTACTGGCCTTCCGCTCGCTGCTGCTGCCCGTCAAGGCTGCCGTCGCCAACCTTCTCTCGGTGGCGGCGGCGTACGGGGTGGTCACGTTCGTGTTCCAGGAGGGCCACGGCGCGACGCTGATCGGGCTCGAGGGCCCCACGCCGATCGTGAGCTACGTGCCGCTGCTGATGTTCGCGATCCTGTTCGGACTCTCGATGGACTACGAGGTGTTCCTGCTCACACAGATCCAGGAGCACTTCAAGGCGTCCGACGACCCGAAGCAGGCGGTGATCGACGGCCTGGCCTCCACGGGCAGGGTGATCACCTCGGCCGCCCTGATCATGGTCTGCGTGTTCTCGAGCTTCATCCTCACCGACGACGCGATCATCAAGCAGTTCGGGGTGGGCCTGTCGGTCGCGATCGCGATCGACGCCACGATCGTGCGCTGCCTGTTCGTGCCGGCGGTGATGGCGCTGATGGGCCGGGCGGCCTGGTGGCTCCCCAAGCCCGTGGATCGCGTGCTGCCGAGGATCAGCGTCGAGGGCGAGGGCTACTTCGAGGCGCTGGAGGCCAAGCAGGCCGCCGCGCCGCCGGCCAACGCCTGACCCGCGAGGGGTGTGGGGGGTTGCCGTTGGCATACATCGATAACTCCCCAAACCCCCTTGCCACGATCGGGGTCTATGGCTTCACCGCCGCGGCCTTCCTCGCGGCGCTGAAGCGCGCCGACGTTCGGATCCTGCTCGACGTCCGCCAGCGCCGCGGCGTGCGCGGGCCCGAGTACGCCTGGGCCAACTCTGCTCGCCTCCAGCAGGCGCTGGCGGAGGCAGGCATCGAGTACCGCCACCACAAGGAGCTGGCCCCGACGACCGAGCTGCGCCGGCTGCAGTACGCCGAGGACGACCGGCTCGGAGTGGGCAAGCGCTCACGCACGGCGCTGGCTCCGGCCTATGTCGAGCGCTACACACACGAGATCCTTGACCGGGCTGACCTCGACCCGCTTGTGGCCGAGCTGCCCGAGGCGGGAGCGGCGGCGCTGTTGTGCGTAGAGCGCGACCCGGAGGCATGCCACCGCTCGCTGGTGGCCGAGCGGCTGGCAGAACGCCACGGCGTGGAAATCGTGCACCTCCTGCCGTGAGGCGTCCGGTGGTGTGGCTCGGGATCGCTGCCGGCGTGCTCGCCGGCGGACTTGCGCTCGACCGCGCCGGGCTGCCCTCGTCCTACCTGTTCGCCGCGATGATGCTCGGGCTGGCGATCGCCCTGACGCGACCCGGGCGCGTGGACGTGGCGCCGCCGGCTTTTCGCTCCAGCCAGGCGATCGCCGGCGTGACCCTCGGCGCCTACCTGCAGAGCGACGCGCTGCGCGCGCTGGCCGACTCGTGGCTCCCGGTGGCGCTGGTGTCCTTCGCCACGCTCGCGGCCAGCCTCCTCGCGGGCGCGGCGCTGGCCCGCACCACCCCGCTCGACGCCCCCACCGCCGCGCTCGGCCTGATCGCGGGTGGCGCGTCCGGCATCGTCGGGATGTCCGGCGAGCTCGGGGCGGACGACCGGCTCGTGGCCTTCATGCAGTACCTGCGCGTGCTGGTGGTCGTGGTCACGACCCCGCTCGTGATCGCTCTGTTCTTCGGCGGTGACCACGCGGGCACGGCGGCGGCCCTGCCGAGCGCCTCGACGCTCGGGGAGCCGCTCGACTGGGTGCTGGCGCTGGCGCTCGCGGGAGCGGGGGCCCTGCTGGCGGCGCGCGCGAAGGTCACCGCGGGCGTGCTGCTCGGCCCGATGATCCTCACAGGCGTGGTCGTGCTCGGAGGGCTCGCCGACGACTTCGCGGTCCCCGATCTGCTCAGCCAGGCGGCGTTCGCCGTGATCGGTCTCCAGGTTGGGCTGCGCTTCACCCCGGAAACGGTCCGGCTGCTCGGCCGGCTCACCGGCCCGGTGCTCCTGGCGCTCGGCGGCCTGCTGGCCGTCTGCTTCGGCCTGGCCCTCCTCCTCGATGCCACCACGTCCGCATCGCTCCTGGACAGCTATTTGGCCACGACCCCGGGTGGCCTCTACGCCGTCCTGGCCGTGGCCTTCGGAGCGGGCGCCAACACCACCTTCATCGTGGCCGTGCAGAGCCTGCGCGTGCTCGCGATGGTGCTGCTCGCCCCGCTGGCGGTGCGCTGGACGCTCCGGCTGGTGCGCTGAGGCTTCAGGCCACGACGCGGAGGTGCCGCACCGGGCGGGCCCGGAGCTCGCGCACCACGGCGGCCACGAGGCGCTCCTCGTCGTGCACCTTGCCGTCGGTCACCGCGCTGATCAGGCTGCGCTTGCGCTGGAGGAGCTCGGCCATCGTCTCGTCGATGGTGTCCGGCGCCAGCAGGTAGTAGGCGGTGACCGCCTCGTCCTGGCCGATCCGGTGCAGCCGGTCCTCGGCCTGGTCGTGGCGCGCCGGCGTCCAGTCGAGCTCGAGGAACGCCACGTTCGACGCGCGGGTGAGCGTGAGCCCCTGCGAGGCCGCCTTCATCGAGCAGACGATCAGCTGTGGCCCGTCCTCGCGCTGGAACGCGTCCACCGCGGCCTGGCGGGCACGCGTGGAGTCCGCGCCGAGGATCCGCGCCGCGTCGGGGAAACGCTCGAGCACCGCCTTCTGCATGGCCACGTGCTCCGCGAACACCACCAGCGGCTCGCCGGACGCGAGGAAGTCCCCGATCCACCCCAGGGCCGCCGGCAGCTTGCCCTGCGCAGCCAGCTGGCGCAGGTTGTTGAGCCGCACCAGCTGCTCGGCCCGCAGCGCCGCCGCCACCTTGGCGTCGATCGTGCTGAGGTCGAGCGGCAGCGACTGGAGCCAGGCGATCACGTCGGTCTCCGCCAGCCGGTACTCGTGCTCGTTGACGAGCGAGACCGGCACCGTGTCGTGGCGCTTGGCCGGAAGCTGGGGCAGCACCTGCTGCTTTGTCCGCCGCACGTAGCAGTGGGCGCGCAGGTTCCAGTGGAGGCGGTCGTCGCTTCCCGCCGCCCGGAAGCGCCGCGCGAGCCGCGCGCCGCTGCCGAAGTCCCGCAGCCGGCCGAGCACCCGCAGCTGGGCCACGAGCTCGTCGGGACGATTGAGGATCGGCGTGCCGGTCAGCGCCAGGCGGAGCGCGTCGTCCGGCAGCGCCGAGACGAGGGCAAGGGCGGCCTTGGTGCGGCGCGCTCGCGGGTTCTTCACGTAGTGCGACTCGTCGAGCACCAGCGCGCGGCCTCCGCGCCTGGCCAGCCGCTCGGAGTGGGCGTCGAGGATGTCGTAGTTGAGAACGACGATCTCGGCGCTCTTGACCTCCTCCGTCCAGGCGGCCTCGCCGCGGCCGTCGAGCACCGCCACGCTGCGCCCCGGGAGCCAGTGGAGGCTCTCGCGCTCCCACATCAGCTTCATGCTCGCGGGGCAGACGACGACGGCGGGAAACGCGTTGTCGGCCTCCAGCGTCGCGAGCGCCTGCACCGTCTTGCCGAGGCCCTGCTCGTCGGCGATGAACGTGCGGCGCCGCTGCAGCGCGTAGCGAACACCGGCGCGCTGGAACGGGTGCAGCTCGCCGCCCAGCTCGAGCGTCAGCTCGGCGTCCTCGGCATACGAGAGCGCGACCGTCTCGGACGCGCGCTCGTGCTCACTCAGCAGTTCGTCGAGCAGCTCGCCGGCGCGCCCCTCCACGTGGACCTGGGGATGCTCCTCGATGAAGGTGGAGATCTCCCGCGCCAGCGCCGGGTCGCCCGGCACGGCGACGCCCCAGAGCGCGTCGCGGGCGAAGAAGCGGCCGGACCTGGGCACCGCGCGCGCCTCCGGGAGCTTCCGGAAGTCGTCCGCCGGCTCCTGGTCCCAGCCGCTGTAGAGCGTCAGCTCGGGCTCGCCGTCGTCGCCGATCTCGAGCGACAGCTCCGCCGCGCGGGGAGCCTGGCCGAGCTCGAGCTCACGCGCGCTCGCACGCGCGAGGTCGTCGAGCTGCGCTCCCTCGAGCTCCGAGATCAGCGCCGCCCCCGGGCTGTCGAACGGCACTACCAGCCGGCCCTCGCGACCGCCCGCGCTGGCGCTCGTCATCTCCTCGGGCGGGTCGCCGGAGATGGTGTGCAGCACGAACGCGCCCGCGCCCTCCCAGGCGCCGACGAACACGAGCGCCCGCCAGCGGTCCGAGTCGCTCAGCCAGTCGAGCACCTCGGGCGTGGGCTCGAGCCGTGGGAAGGTCTCGAGCACCTCGGCCACCTGCTTGGCGAGGCGAGGATCGGCGGGCACGCGCCAGTGCTTGCGCCGCCAGTTGAACCAGCGGCCCGGCAGCTTGCGCACGGCCTCGTTGAGCTCCTCGTCGAACGGGAACTCGAACACGATCTCCGGGTCCCTGGGGTTGTCCGCGAGTAGCCAGACGGTGCCCTTCTGCGGCCCCAGCTCGTTCGGAATCGACTCAGACACGAACTTACGAGACTAGCCACGACCGGAGTCGTCAGCGGGAGGTTGCCGCGCGGCGGCCTGCAAGAACGCTCCCGCCGCTGGACAGGAGACCGGGCGGCCGCCTACCTTGTCCGGCTCGTTCTCCGCCCCGCCATGGATGGCGTCCGGTGTGGGAACGCGCATTGCCGCCATGCCCAGCCGTGTCAAGACACTGCTGCTGCTTTTGACTGCTTTCGCGGTTGCCGCAGCACTTCCTTCAAGCGCCGACGCCGCGCGCTACGGCTCGCGCACGCTCACTTCCGGCAAGCGCGGCGGCGACGTGAGGGCCCTCCAGCGCTACCTGACCGAGGCGGGCCACCGGACCAGCCAGGACGGAGCCTTCGGCCCGCGCACCGCCAGGGCGCTCAAGGCCACCGAGTCCGAGCTCGAGCTTCGCGCCAACGGGGTCGCGACTCCGCGCGAGCAGCGCGCCATACGCCGTGCGGTGGCCGAGCCCGCCACCGGCGGAGGCGCCGTCTACACCGCTCCCCCGCCCGTGACGAAGGTCAAGCCGGGCGCCAAGGGGCAGGTCACGAGCGAGGGCTTCGCCGTGCCACCGGCGTCGGCACCGCGCGTGGTGAAGAGCGTGATCGCCGCGGGCAACGAGATCGCCATCGCCCCGTACAAGTGGGGCGGCGGGCACGGCCAGTGGCGCGACGAGGGCTACGACTGCTCCGGCTCCGTGTCCTACGCCCTCCACGGCGGCGACCTGCTCGGCGGCGCGCTCGTGTCCGGCGACTTCGCCCGCTGGGGAGAGAAGGGCCCGGGCCGCTGGATCACGATCTACGCCCATGCCGACCACGTGTACATGGTGGTGGCGGGGATGCGCTTCGACACCAGCGCCCAGTCCCGCACGGGGTCTCGCTGGACCGCCGAGACGCGGTCCTCGGACGGGTTCGCCGTGACGCATCCCAAGGGCCTCTGAAAACCGCCCGTCCAGGACGGCGCCCGGCCCTCCAGCCGAGCGCCCGAGCGACCGACACCTAGAAATGGATGGTCGTCCGACACCTCAGCTTCGCCCCGCTGCCCGAACCCCCGCCCAAGCCCGGGCGGTTCACCAGGGCGCGCCCGCCCGAGCCCCGGCGCGAGCGGGGCCGTCTGCGCCTCGTGGTCGGCATGCTCGTCCTGGCGCTGCTCGCGTCGGTCGCGGTGGCCCGCGAGGCGCAGGCCGCGCCCGCTGCCAGGGTGATCGTCCGGTTCGCACCCGACGCGGACCGCTCGGACCGCGCTGACGCGCGCGAGGCCGCCGGAGCCGACTTCGGGGCGCGGCTTCCGCTCCCGGGCCTGCAGGTGGTGGAGCCCGAGCCGGGACGTTCGGCTGCGGCGGTGGCCGACCGCCTGGAGCGCTCGGAGGACGTGGTCTACGCGGAGCCCGACGTGTCCCGCCGAGCCTTCGTGGTCCCGAACGACGCCTTCACCAACCTGCTCTGGGGACTCGACAACACCGGACAGACCATCGACAACGTGGAGGGCACGGTGGACGCGGACATCGACGCCGCGGAGGCGTGGGACGTGACCACCGGGGATCCGAGCGTGACCGTGGGGATCCTCGACACCGGGGTCGACAACTCCCATTCCGACCTCGCGCCGAACATCTGGGCCAACCCGGGCGAGACCGGAGCAGGGCGCGAGACCAACGGAATCGACGACGACGCCAACGGCTACGTGGACGACTACCGCGGCTGGGACTGGGTGGCCGACGACAACAATCCCGACGACGAGCACTGGCACGGCACGCACGTGGCCGGCACGGTGGGCGCTCGCGGCAACGACGGGGTGGGCGTGGCCGGCGTGGCCTGGCACGTGGGCCTCGTGCCTCTGCGAGTGCTCAGCGCCACCGGCTCCGGTCAGGTGTCCGATCTGATCTCCGCCTACGCGTACGCGGACCAGCAGGGCCTCAAGATCGTGAACGCGAGCCTCGGCGGCAGCCAGGGATCGCAGGCGGAGTACGACGCGCTGCAGGCAGCGTCCGACACGCTCTTCGTGGTGGCCGCCGGCAACGGCGGCGGCGACGGCGTGGGCGACGACAACGACGTGACGGAGACGTTCCCGTGCGCCTACGACCTGCCCAACGTGATCTGCGTCGCGGCGACCAACAACCGTGACGAGCTGGCCGGGTTCTCGAACTTCGGCAGCACCTCCGTGGACCTCGCCGCTCCCGGCGTGAAGATCGCCAGCACCATGACGAGCAGCTCTCCCGGCGACCACTGGGCCTACGCCGACGGCACCTCGATGGCCACCCCGCACGTGAGTGGCGCCGCGGCGCTGGAGTGGGCGCGCTTCCCGACCGCCACCGTCACGGCCATCCGCTCCCTGCTGCTCTCGAGCGTCGACCCTGTGCCCTCGCTCGCCGGCAAGACCGTGACCGGCGGCCGGCTCAACGTCTTCCGGGCACTCGGCGGCGACCCACCCGGCCCGCCGGGCACGAGCACGATCGTGCCCCCGCTCCCCGGCGGAACCACCCCCACGGCCCCGGCCCCCACCCCGGCCGGCGGCGCGGCCCTGGACACGCGGCCGCCCGGCGTGGTCGTGGTGCCGCGGGGACGGTTGAAGCTCCGTCCCGGCGTGCGCGTGCGCACGCGTTGCTCCGAGGCGTGCAGCCTGCGCCAGGACCTGGTGCTCGGCGTGCGAACCGCGCGCCGGGTCGGGATCCACTGGACATCCGCCCGCGTGGTGGGACGGGTGCGCGGGCGCCTCGGCCGCGCCGGGGCGATCACGGTGCGCCTGAAGCTGAAGGCGAGCGCCCGGCGGCGCCTCAAGCGCGCCCACACGCTTCGCCTCGAGCTGCGCACCCGGGCCGTGGACAGGGCCGGGAACGTCACCGTGATCAGGCGCTCCATCAAGCTGTACGCCCACTAGGATCGCCCACGCATGGATGAGCGTTTCTGCGACGTCGGCCGCGACGTCACCCTCTGCTACGACACCTTCGGCGACCCCTCCGACCCGCCGCTGCTGCTGGTGATGGGCCTCGGCATGCAGATGGTGGGCTGGCACGAGGACTTCTGCACCGAGCTGGCGGGCCGTGGCTTCCATGTCGTGCGCTTCGACAATCGCGACGCCGGCCGCTCGACGCACTTCCCGTTCCGGGCCCCCACCGTGCGCCAGCTGTTCGCGCGGCGCTTCGCCCCCGAGCAGTACACGCTGGTCGACATGGCAGAGGACGCGGCCGGCCTCCTGCGCGAGCTCGACCTGGCTCCCGCCCACGTGGTCGGCGCTTCGATGGGCGGCATGATCGCCCAGACCCTGGCGGCGCACCACCGCGAATCGGTGCGCTCGCTCGTCTCGATCATGTCGAACACCGGCAGCCGCTTCAGCGGGCAGCCGGCGGTCGCGCTCTACCGGCCCCTGCTCAGCCCGGCGCCGAAGGAGCGCGAGGCATTCCTCGACCATGTGGAGAGGCTGTTCACGATGATCGGCTCGCCCGGCCGGGCCGACGTGGAGGACCTTCGCGAGCTCGCGGCCCTCTCATACGACCGCGCCCCTCGCGACCCGGCGGCCAGCGTGCGCCAGCTCGCGGCCATCCTCAAGTCCGGCAACCGCACGCGCGATCTCCGCCGGATCGCGGCGCCCACCCTCGTGATCCACGGCAGCGAGGACCGGCTCGTGAGGCCGTCCGGCGGCCAGGCCACCGCTCGCGCCATCCCGGGTGCGCGCCTCCACACCGTGGAGGGCATGGGACACGACCTCCCGCGCGCGTTCTGGCCGGAGATCGTGGACGCGATCGTGGAGAACACGCAGCGCGCGCAGCAGCCCGTGGCCGTCTAGCCCGTCGGGCCGAAGCGCTCGGTCTTCACGCTCCGCGTCTCGTACCCCGCCTCGAGCGCGAGGGTGGAGGCGGACTCCACGAAGCCGTTGGAGCCGCATATGAAGACGTTGCCGACGGGGTCGGCCGCCTCGGCGATCAGCGCCGCGTCGATCCGCCCGGTGTGGCCCGGTCCAGCCCTCGGGCGGCTCGCGGGTGAATGTGAGCTCGGCGTCGTCGCCGAGCTCACCGGCGTAGATCACGTCCTCGGCGGACCTCACCGAATACACCAGCCGCATCGGCAGGTCCGGCATGGTGCGCCGGCGGTGTCGCAGGATGGCCATCAGCGGCACCACCCCGGAGCCGCCGCCGATGAGCAGCACGGGCGCCTCTCCGCGCCAGACGAAATACGAGGCGAACGGGCCGCGGAGCTCCACCTGGTCGCCCTCGGCGACCACGTCGTGGAAGTACGGGGACACCTCGCCGTCGGCCAGGCAGTCGATCGTCAGCTCGACGGCGCCCTCGTCGAGCGGCGACGACGCCACCGAGTAGGAGCGCTGGGCCTGGTAGCCGTCAGGCGCCGTGAGGCGCACGTCGTAGTGCTGCCCGGCAGGTGCTCCATCCACATCGGCACCTCGATGCGGAACGACTTGACGCGCGGCGTCTCCTCCTTGATCGACGCCACCGTGCCGATCTGCCAGCGCCCCGGGGCGCGCTGCTCCACCGGCGTCAGTCGTTCCAATAGCGCTGCTCCTTCCAGGGGTCGCCGCGGTTGTGGTAGCCGTTCTCCTCCCAGAAGCCGGGTTCGTCGTGGTCGAGCACTCGGAGCCCGGCCACCCACTTCGCGCTCTTCCAGAAATAGAGATGCGGAACCAGCAGCCGGGCCGGGCCGCCGTGCTCGCGCGGGAGCGGCGCGCCCTCGTGCTCGGTCACCACCCACGCCTTGCCGCCCGTCAGATCCTCGAGCGCGAGGTTGGTGGTGTAGCCGCCGTACGAGAACGCCATCGCGAAGCTGCCCTGAGGCTCGGTGCCGTCGAGCAGCGCGTCCACCGGCACGCCCCGGAAGCTCGTGCCGAGCTTGGACCACTTGGTCACGCAGTGGATGTCGCAGGGAATCTCCTCGAACGGCAGCTCGCCGAACTCGGCCCAGGTCCACTCGCGCTCGTGGTTGACCATCCCGTCGATCCGGAAGCCCCACTCCTCGGGCGCGAGCTTCGGCGTGGGTCCCGCGGTGAGCACCGGAAAGCCGCGCTCGAGGTACTGGCCCGGCGGGAGCTTGTCGCGAAGCTCGTCGGGCGTGCGCCTGTTGCCGCCGAAGCCACGTGAGATGAAGCCGCTCATTCGCGGCATCCTAGAAAAGCCGTACGAGCTAGTGCCGGCGCAGGTACGCGGCCGACTCGCGCTTGACGAGGCCCACGAGGTTCCCGGCCGCGATGTTCACGTCCCAGAGGTGGAGTCCCCACCCGGGCGTGGGCGCCGCGCCGAGCCGCGGGCGGGCGTCGGAGGAGCCCGTGATCTCGTCCGCCTGGAGCCAGCTGTAGCCGTCGGCCTTGCGGCAGCGCGCCCGGTAGAGACCGGGGAAGCTCACCCAGCGGGTCTTGACCGAGCGGGTACGCCCTGATCCCGCCCAGCAGCCCGGACGACTCGTTCACCGTGAAGTAGGGCTGGAAGACCCGCTTGCGGCCGACCAGGGCGGCCGGGTTCACGCAAAGGACCTCCCCCGCTTCCGCCGTCGGCCCCAGATCGCGGCCGGGCGACCGAACAACGACCCGGCCGGCGGATGCTGGTTGAACGTGGAGTACGCCACCACGCAGCCGGTCTGGCCGGCCGCCCGGCAGGCGGGGATGTGCTTGAAGTCGCCCGCCCACGTCACGGCCCTTGGGCACCACCACGTTCCCGCCGAGCAGCAGCGCCGACACGAGGCGCCTGCGCTGCTGCCCGCGCCGGATCGATCTTGTCCATGATCAGCCGCTTGAGCATCCCGCTGCCCTGCGAGTGCCCGATCAGCACCACGCCGCGTCCGTCGTTGAAGCGCTTCATGTACTCGCGCCACGCGGAGGCCACGCCCGCATAGGCGATCCGCGACGCCTCCTCGCGGTCCGCGCCCGGGAACCGTCCCAGGATCCCCGCGAGCGTCACCTGCCGGTATACCGGGGCGAACACGCGGCACGCCTGCGAGAAGCGCGAGGCCTGGCTGAGCGCGACGTTCGTGAGCTCCTTGTCCACGAGCAGGTTGGCGTTGAGCGTGGACTGGGCGCTCGTGGTCGGATAGACGTAGAAGCAGTCGATCGGCGGGCGCTTCGCGCGCTTGGGGTGCTCCGCGCGCGTCTTGCCCGTGCTGGTCACGACGGTGGCCGCGAGGCTGCTCAGGCAGGGATTGGGCTTGAGGCCGGGCCGGCACAGCCACGCGTGCTGCGGCGTCCGCCGCCGAGGCGCTCGCCGGCCGAGGGCGAGCACGGCGATTGTCAGGACCCCTGCCAGGACGATGAGGGAGCGGATGCGCACCGGCGCGGCACTGTAATGAAAGGCGAGGTGTCGCGCGGAGGCTTCAGCGGCCGACTACACGGAACGACGTGCGCTTGGGGAGCGAGCGGTTGCGAGCGAGGTCGGTGGCCGTGATGGTCGCCGCGGTAGCGGCCCGCGGGCAGCTCGCGGCTTGCGAGCTTCCCGCTGAACGGGACCTTCTGACTCGTGCGCCTCAGCTCGGTGCGCACCAGGGTCCCCTTCTCCACGTAGCGCGTCTTGCCGCGCCGCTTCAGCACCCGGCTGATCTTGATGCGCACGTCGACGGGCTCGGAGACACGGAACACGAAGGCGCTGGCGCCTCTCCTCACGCGGAAGCGGGCACTGGGTCATCCCGAACCGCGAGATCACCGGCGCCGTGGTGTCCGTGCCCGGAGTGCCCGGCGGATTCGGGCCGCCGCCGCCGGGCGGCGGCGGTGGCGGCGTGCCGCCGGTCTGCGTGGCGATCACGGTGACCGTGCCCTCCATGTCCGGTGCGTGCTGCACGCACACGTAGTGGAACGTCCCAGGCGTGTCGAACCGCCGGCTCACGGTCCAGGAGCTCGAGCTCGGGGCCGGCGGATCGGTGAACGTGCCGCCGTCGAAGCTCACGTTGTGGTTGCCGCCCGAGTTCGTCCAGGTGACCGTCTCCCCCTGGTTGATCGTGACCGCGGCCGGCTCGAAGGTGTCCGAGGACGTGGCCGTGACCGTCTGGTTGGCCGCGTGCGCGGACACGACGGCCAATCCGAGACCGACGAGGAGGGCGGCGAGCAGCGTCGGGAGCGGACCCCTTCGCATGTCGCTGCCGATCCTACGCCTCCTCCGGGTTAGAGTCGCCCCGTGCAACGCGCCAAGTTCACCGCCGCCGCGTTCGTGGTGGCGCCGGCGCTTCTGCTCGCGGACAACCTGCTCCACCCGAAGGAGTTCGAGCCCGGCAACGAGGCAGAGCAGCTGCGCGTGATCGCCGATTCCTACGAGCGCTGGCAGATCGCCCACATGCTGGCCTTCGTCGCGATCCTGATCTTCGCGGTGGCGATCCTCGGCCTCGCCTCGCTCCTCTACGAGCGCCGCCCGCGGGCGGCGCTTGTGGGGCGGCGCGCTCGGCATGGCGGGCCTGATCGGGTTCGCGAGCGCGCTCACCCTCGACGGGTTCACGTGGGGGGTGCTGGGCGAGGTCTCCGGCCGTCGCGGCGTGGACCAGCGCACTGTTCAGCTCACGCTCGACGAGATCCAGAACTCGGCCTGGTCGCTGCCCTACTACCTCACCGCGCTCGGCTACATCTTCGGCCTGCTGATCCTCGCGGTCGGCGCAGCGCGCAGCGGGCTGATCACAACCGTCGCCGCGGGGCTGCTGATCGTGGCCGTGCTCATGACCGGCACCGAGACGATGATCGTGTCGAACGCCTACTTCATCGCCGGTGCCGCGCTGATGATGGTCGCCGGCGTGGCCGTGGCGCTGTCGCTCCGCCGGCTGGGAGAATCGGGGGCATGGACCTCCAGCTGATCGGGCTCGACTCGCCGAGCGAGGTGCGTGAGTTCCCCAAGGGCCGCTTCGAGGTCTTCCAGGTCGGCCCCATGACGATCGGGCGTGCGAGCTATCACCCCGGCTGGCGCTGGAGCGAGGACGTGGGCGGCTCGCCGGACGCCCTCTGCCAGGTGGAGCACGTGGGCTGGGTGGTGTCCGGCCAGGCGGCCGTGAAGATGGAGGACGGCGAGGAGCGCGTGATGCAGGCCGGGGACTTCTTCTACGTCCCGCCGGGCCACGACAGCTGGGTGGTGGGCGACGAGCCCTATGTCTCGCTGCACCTGATGGGCAGCGAGGACTACGCCCGCTGAATCTCCGCGAAGAACTCCCGTAGCAGCGCCACGAGCGGCTCGGGGCGGTCCTCCGGGATGAACGTGCGCGAGCCCTCCACAAGCTCGAAGCGGGCCTGAGGCATCAGCTCGGCCAGCCGCTGCCCGTGCTCGCGCGGGAAGAAGCGGTCATCGGCCCCCCAGACCACCAGCGCGGGACCGCCGAACGCCCCCACCGCCTCTGACGCCGCGAGCATGTGGCCCGTCGTCGGCGCGGGTGAGCAGCGATGCGAAGTCGCGCCGCACACCGGGATCGGTGCGCAGGCCGGTGAGGTACGACTTCATGATCGCCGGCTCGATCGCGTCGTGCGTGGCCCAGCCGTACGCGATCGGCAGGCGCTGTGCCGCCCGAAATCGCATCGCCTGCGCGAGCAGCCAGAGCGCCGGCGGGGCGCGGGAGACGTGCTTCAGGTAGGCCACCGCCTTGGGCGGGTAGTTCTCGAACGCGTCGCACGACGTGAGCACCAGTCGGGACACGCGCTCGGGCCGGCGGCTCACGAGCGCCTGGGAGAGCGCCCCACCGGTGTCGTTGGCCACCAGTGTCACGTCCTCCAGGCCGAGCGCGTCGATGAAGCTGCCAAGCACCTCGGCCGCGCCGAACAGCGACAGGTCGGCATGTTCGCGAAGCGGGATCGAGTGGCCGCCGAGCGGCAGGTCCGGGACGATCGTGCGATGGCCGGAGGCCAGCTCCGGCGCGACGCGCCGCCAGAGGTCGCCGTTGACCGCGGCGCCATGCGCGAACACGATCGGCGGGCCGGTCCCGCGCTCGCGGTACTCCAGCGTGCCCGCCGGCACCTCCACCGTCCTGCGTTCGCCGAGGGCGTCGCTGATCGCCATCGCGCCGGCCAGGATACGCTCGCCCGGTGAGCGCGCGACACGGCATCTACGTGGCCCCGTTCGACGAGCTGTCGGAGCCCGGGGTCGTGGCGGATCTGGCCGCGCGGGCCGAGAGCCGCGGTTGGGACGGCCTCTTCGTGTGGGACCACATCCAGTACCGCGCCCCCGTGCGCGCCGTGGCCGACCCGTGGATCACGCTGGCGGCCGTGGCGGTGGCCACCGAGCGCCTGACGATCGGGCCGCTCGTCACCCCGCTCGCCCGTCGCCGGACGCACAAGCTTGCTCGCGAGACCGTCACGCTCGACCGCCTGAGCGGCGGCCGCCTCGTGCTCGGCGTGGGCCTCGGCTGGCACAACAGCGGCGAGTTCGACGCCGAGCGCTTCGGCGAGGAGGAGGACCCGCGCACGCGGGCCGCCATGCTCGACGAGGGCCTCGACCAGCTCGCGCGCTACTGGGACGGCGAGTTCGAGCCGCGGCCCGTGCAGCAGCCGCGCATCCCGGTCTGGGTCGCGGGACGCTGGCCCAAGCGGCGGCCGCTCGAGCGCGCTGCGCGCTGGGACGGGTACTTCCCGATCGACCTCACCGGGCCGGAGGCGCTGGCCGAGGCGGCGGCGCAGATCGAGCCGCTGCGCGGCGGCGACGCGCCCGAGCACTTCGACCTCGTGGTGACCAATCCGCCCGGCACCGACCCGCAGCCATGGATCGACGCGGGCGCCACCTGGTGCCTCACCGGCTTCGACATGCAGCCCACGCGCGCCGCGGTGGAGCGGGCGATCGACGGCCGCTAGCGGCCGCCGATCGCTCCGCTGCCTTCAGGCGCCGCGCTTCCGCCCGGCGCTCAGCGCCGCCGCTCCGGCCGCCAGCCCCAGCGCCCCCACCACGAGCGCAAGCACCGCCAGCCAGGTGGGCGCCCCGTCGCTGTCGTCGCCGCCGTCGTCGGCGGTATCTGCCGCCGGCTGCACATCGGCGGCGGGCGCGTCGTGCCCGCCCTCGGAAGCGGTGAGCTTCACCTGCGGCGCGGGCTCGTCGGCGTCCGGTGCCCCGATCCAGCGCACCACCTCACCGTCGCCGTAGGTCTGCAGGGCCTTGAACGTGAGGCTCGTATCCGGCTTGTCCGGAACGCCGACCGATAGGCCGAAGTCCTGGAACTGACCCGGGCCGATCCGTCCCTCGGATCCGCTGCCGGTCCAGGTGATCGTGTCCACCCGGTCCGTCACCTGCTCGCCCTCGTCGTTCGTGACCGGCTCGGCGAGCTTCTTCCGCGTCACCTCCGCCGTCCAGCCGGGCACCGGCTCGGTGGACGCGAACTCGAAGCCCGTCGGGAACTGCACCTCGACCTTGACGGTCGACGCGTCGTCACGCTCGTTCGGCACGCGCACGTCGAGCCTTGTGAAGCCCCCGGCGGGGACCTCCTCCGGCTGAAGCGTCACATGGGCCTGGGCCAGGGCGGGCGCGGCCAGCGCGGCGGTGGCACAGGCGATGGCAATTGTCCTTCTCATTCGTTGCTGCCTCCTTCGATCGTCAGGTCGCGGGCGTCGTGGCCCGCGCAAGTCATCCGATCGCCGGAGGAGGGGCGCGCCCGGCCAGGCCGGCTGCCAGCAGTGCTCCGCCACGGGGCAACGCGGGTGCCTGGCCTCCCCAGCGGGGCATCCGAGAAGCGCGCGCGATCCGCACTCGCGCGCGCCCGCCGACACGGCGCGCGTAGGCGTCCTCGCCCGGGTAGCGCCCGAGCGCCAGGAGCGCGAACAGCAGCATCACTGGCGCGAGGTACGCCAGCGCCTCCGTGGCCCCGATGGCCGCTATGCCCAGCGCCCAGACCAGCGCCACGAGCGCCACCACGGCCATGCGGCGCTGCTCCGCGCGGAGGAGGGCCCTGCTCGCGGCGCTCATCGGATCGGCACCTCGATCCGCGCCACGTACTCGTCGAAGGCGGACACGCGAGCGGTGATGCGGAGCTGCCATTCGCCCTTCGGGGCGAGCCCCGCGCGTCTGATCACGTAGTGGCCGGGACCGGCCTTCTGCGGGCGCAGCGCCAGCGGACCGATGTCCTCGTCCGGCAGCCGGGCGGTGACCGTCAGCTCCTTGGCTCGGTCCCATTGGCGGCCGGTGCGCCGGTCGAACAGATACAGGTGCACCTGGTTGCGGCCGACCCGGGCCGGATCCACGGTCAGCTCGAGCCGGGCCGGCCCGAGTACGGCGTCCTCCGACACGGGTCCCGTGGCCCCCACCGGCGGTGCGTATGACACGAGCGCGGACGTGACCGCGAGCACCGCGAGCATCAGGACCAGCTCGGCCCGCAGCGAGCGGCGGAGTCCCACCCCGGCGGCGCCGGGGCCGGCTCCGCTCGCCGCGAGGGCCTCGAGGCGCGGTCGCGCTCGCCGGCTGTTCCACGCGCCGAGGCCGATCAGGCCTGCCAGCAGCCCGATCTTCACGAGAATCGCGCGCCCGAAGGCGGTGTGGAGGAGATCGTCGAGCGCGTGCAGGTCCAGGATCGCCTGCACGGTGCCGGTGGCCACGAGCACGGCCACGGCGCAGAGCGCCAGCGTGGAGAAGCGGGCCACCACCGCCGCCAGCAGGGAGGTCCGGTGCTCCGGTGGGAGGAGCCGGGTGGCTGCCGGCAGGGCCAGCAGGAGCAGCACCACGCCTCCCACCCACACGGCCATGGCGAGCACGTGAAGGAAGTTCGCCGGCACGAGCGCCCACGCGTCATCCAGCGTGGCGGCGTGCCCGCCGAGCGCCGGCGTGAGGCAGAGGAAGCCCAGCAGCGCCACCATCGTGAGGGCCGCCACGCGAGACCTTCGCGGCGCTCGCACCGCCAGCAGGGCGCCGACCACAGACCAGGCCCCCAGCCTCAGGACCCAGACCGTGCCGAAGCGGGTGTGCAGCACGTCCTCGATCACCCCGGGGTCCAGCGCGGTCCACACCGAGGTACCGGCGGCGATTGCGCCCTGGAAGACGAGCCCGAGGGCGGACATCGACGCGCCCAGGACGGCCGAGCCCATGAGGATCAGGCGGGTCCGTCGTACGAACGCGTGGCGTGCCCGTTCCCAGGCTTCGCCCGCGCCGCCGGTGGCGGCAAGCGCCGGCCTCCACACCGCCAGGACGAACGCCACGGCTCCGGCTCCGAGCGCAAGCGCGAGATACGACAGGGCGCGAACGATCCCGAAGCCCAGCTCGGTCACGTGACCGGCACCGCCGGCGTCGATCAGCTGGTCCAGGGTCTCGGCGGGCGTGCCCCCGCGTCCGACGGTGAACACGAAGCCCCCCACCACCGGATGGGAGTCCGCCGAGATCACCCGGTAGGTGGCGGTGTAGGTGCCGTCGCGCAGGCCGCCGCGCAGGCCCACGGCTATGGCGTCGCCGCGTCCCCCGGGGTGCTCGGCGCTCCCGCTGTCCACGCGGTTGCCGTCACCGTCGTACACCCGCACGGAGCCAAAGGACGCCTCCACGGGCTCGCCGAAGCGGAACACCACGCGCTCCGGGGCATGCTGGAGCTGCGCGCCGCGCGCCGGCGAGGTGGCCTCCAGGACGGCGTGCGCCTGCGCGGTCGCCGGGCACGCGAGCGCCAGCGCGAGCACCGCTAGTACGAGCAACCGGCGTGGTGTCACCAAGCCTCCCGCACGGGCTTCGGCGGTCCCGCCGAGCGGCGACGCCGCCTCACCACCAGCACCAGGAGCAGCCCCGCCAGCACCGCTGCCCCCAGGGCGATTCCGGCCGCGAGCGGAAATCCGCCACCCTCCTTACCGACCCAGATGAGGCGGCCGTGGATCGTGGCCGGGCGGCTGCCGGCCACCAGCGGCACCTTCCAGTCGAAGACCTTGGTGCGCCGCCCCTCGTCCTTCACCTGGGGCGGCACGGTGTGCGCCATCCAGTGGATGCGATGGTCATGCCAGGTGTAGCGGCCGGTGCGGTCCACCTCGCGCCAGTCCGGTGTGGCCTTGGGCGTGGCGCCGGGCGGCACCTCCACGCCCTCGGCAAAGCGATCGTCGTTCAGGTAGTAGGTGGGCGAGCGGTGGTTGACCGCCACGGTGCCGTCCCCGGCGATCCGGACGTAGGGCTCCCCGCGGTAGCCCTCCACCACCACCGTTCTGCCGCTGCGATTGCGCAGCTCGATGCTGTCGTCGTAGTTGACGACCCCCGCCTGGACCCCATCCAGCGCGGGAGCTATGTCCCGCACCTCGGAGCGAAAATTCGGATTGCCCTGGTGGGCTGCCGCCACTGGAGCGAGCACCCCCACAACCGCGGCCGAGAGTGCGACCGCACGCCACAAGCGAGCCATGAGACCTCCTCGGCTCGAAGCGAATGAACGCCTGAACCGCTCTACGCGGTCAGGCGACTAGCGCGAGGCGGCCTGTGGAGGCGGGCGCACCGCGAGCGCGCGGGCGATCAGCCCGGCGCCGCGTGGAACGAGGGTCATTCCGCGCAGCCACGTGACCGGCGCGACCGCCACTGCGGCTCGCGGCCGGCGGGCGCGGCGGATCCGCGCAGCTGCGCGGGCGATCCGCTCCTCGCCGACGAAACGTCCGGCCAGGAGCGGCAGCAAAAGCACGAGCAGCGGTGCCGCGTACGCGAGGGCCTCCGTCAGCCCGGCGAGCGCGCCGAGCAGCGTCACCACGCAGGCCGCGCCGGCGAAGATGACCATCAGACGCTGATCGCGACCGACCATGAGCGCTCAAGCGTAACGGGATACGCTGCCCGCCGATGGACTTCCTGGTTGGCCGCGATGACCTGCGCCAGTGCCGCTTCGAGGCCGCGCCGGTGCCCGAGCCGGCGGCCGGACAGGCCGTGCTCGAGGTGGAGAGCTTCAGCCTCACGTCAAACAACGTGACCTACGCCGTGATGGGCGACGCCATGTCCTACTGGCGCTTCTTCCCGGCCGAGGAGGGCTGGGGACGGGTGCCGGTGTGGGGCTTCGCCCGGGTGGTGGCGAGTTCGCACGATGAGGTCGAGGGAGGGCTCCCGCGTGTACGGCTACTTCCCGCCGGCGAGCCATCTCCTGGTGGTCCCGACGAAGGTGGAGGCGGGTGGCTTCGTGGAGGGCTCCCCGCACCGCTCGGAGCTGCCGGCGGTCTACAACGCCTATGTCCACGCCGGCGACGAGCCGAGCCCGGACGAGGACCGCCAGGCCCTGTTCCGCCCGCTGTTCGGCACCTCCTTCCTGATCGACGACTTCCTCGACGAGAGCGACTTCTTCGGCGCCGGCACCGTCCTGGTCGGCAGCGCCTCCAGCAAGACGGCGCTTGGTACCGCCCACATGCTGGCCGGCCGAGAGGGCGTCGAGACGGTGGGGCTGACCGCGCCCGCGCGTGTGGATTTCGTGCGCGGCCTCGGCGTGTACGACCAGGTGGCCTCCTACGACGAGCTCGAGTCCCTCCCGGACAAGCCCGCCGTGTACGTGGACATGTCCGGCGACGCCGGTGTGCGCGGCGCGGTGCACCGGCACTACGGCGACGCCCTCGCGTACGACTGCGCCGTGGGCGCCTCGCACTGGGACAAGGCATTCACCGACCCGGGGCCACTACCCGGCCCGGCGCCGCAGCTCTTCTTCGCGCCCGACCGCTTCCGCAAGCGCGCGGAGGACTGGGGGCCGGGCGGCCTCCAGGACCGGGTCCGCAGCGCGTGGGACCCGTTCGAGGACTGGCTCTCTGGCTGGCTCGAGGTGGTCCACGGCAGTGGACCCGAGGACGTGGAGCGCGCGTGGCTCGAGCTGGTGGACGGCCACACGGCACCCTCCACCGGCTACGTCATGTCGCTGCCGGGCTAGCGCCGCACCGCGCCGGCCGGGTCTGCGGGTGGCTGGATTGCTGGGTGGGGAGGCGGTGCCGCGTGCGTCGCCTGGCACCTTCGTGCGTGTCCTGTCGCGCAATACGGCCAGGCGCCCGAGCGTGGGCCGAGTTAGCGGGCCGTGGGACCCGTCAAGTCGGCCCACACTCGGAGAGCGCCAGAACCCCACAAGGCCGGAGTGACCTGTCAGTTAGTGGCGGTATGCGGGACTAACTTGCACCTCACTCCCGAGTCCAGGCGCCGAACGTGACAGGACCGCCACGAGGACGACAGCCACGTAACAGAACACCACCTCCCCACCCAGCGGCAGAAAACGCCCGAACCCGGCGCGGCGCCTCGGAACCTACGCCTAGCGGCGTTCGAGCACGACCACCGGGATCTCGCGCTCCGTGCGCGCCTGGTAGTCGTTGTAGTCGGGCCAGACCTCGGTCATGAGACCCCAGAGCCGCTCGCGCTCCTCGCCGGTGGCCGTCGAGGCCCGGACCGGCACCACGTCGCCCTTCACCTGGATGGTCGCGTCGGGATTGCCGGTGAGGTTGTGGTACCAGCCGGGGTGGTCCGGGGTGCCGCCCCTGGAGGCCACGATCACCCAGCGGCCGTCGTCGGTGCGGTGGATGAGAGGCGTGGTGCGCTCCTCGCCCGTGTTGCGCCCGGTCGTGGTAAGAAGAAGGATCTCGGTGCCGCGCCAGTGGTAGCCGCGCTCGCCGTCCGTCTCGCGGTACGCGCGTACGTGCTCTTCGCCGAAGAGGCTGTCGTCGTTGCTGTTCATCGCGACGAGGCTAGCCATCGAGCGTGGCGAGCAGTGCCCGCCCGGCGGCCGGGCAGAACTGACTGCCCAGGCCCTCCTCCACCTCGGCGCGCGCCCGCTCCGCCGACAGCGCGCGCCGGTAGGGCCGATCGCTCGTCATCGCGTGGTAGGCGTCGCAGACGAGCGTGATGCGGCTGGCCAGCGGGATGTCCTCGCCGGCGAGGCCGTCGGGGTACCCGCCGCCGTCCCAGCGCTCGTGCTCGGCGCGGACCATCGGCGCCAGGTGCTGGAGGCCGGGTACCTCCGCGACCATCTCGGCGCCCCGGACCGGGTGGCAGCGCATGGCCTCCCACTCCTCTTCGTCGAGCGGGCCCGGCTTGCCCAGGATCCCGTCGGGAAGCGCGATCTTGCCGATGTCGTGCAGGAGCGCCACCTGCTTGACGTCGATCACCTCGCGCTCGCTCAGCCCGAGCTCGAGAGCCACCCGCGCGGCCGATTGCACGACCGCCATCGAGTGGTCCCCCGTGTAGGAGTCGCGAGCCTGGGCCACCAGCCGCGCGAGCACGTGCAGGAACCTGAGCTCCTGCCGGCGCAGAGAGTCCCGTAGAGGCTGCCGTCGGAGAAGACCACGGGCACCGACGCGAAGGCGCCGACGTCGGCAGCCTCGGTGATCGGAAGCGACGCCGCGCGGTCGTCGCCGCGAACGTCCGGGATCAGGTTGGGCAGCCGGCCGTCGAGGATCCGCTGGCAGTAGGTCTGGTCGAGCGTCGGGCTCTGGGCGACATCGCCCAGCTCGGCGATCCCGTCGACCCTCGCCGGCAGCTTGGTTGCGGCATTCGCCACATGTACAGGATCGATCAGACCGTGCTGGAGCTTGATTCGGCGCCCCCGGCCACTACCGTGCCGAGCCACGATGAATCGAACGACGTCAGGCGACGGCCGTCTCACGGGGGCGGGCGGCGCCGGGGTGGACTCGGCCCGCGCGCCTCTTCGCCGCCGGCTGTTCCCGCGCCTCGGCGGACAGGACCTGGCCATCGACCTCGGCACGGCGAACACGCTCGTGTTCGCCCGCGGCGAGGGAATCGTGGTGTCGGAGCCCTCGGTGGTGGCCATCGACTCCCGCACCGGCGCCGTGCACGCGGTCGGCGAGGAGGCGCAGGGAATGATCGGCCGGACGCCGGCCACGATCACGGCGGTGCGCCCGCTCCGCCACGGGGTGATCGCCGACTTCGAGGTGACGGAGCAGATGCTGCGCCACTTCATCGGCCGGGTCCACCGCAGCCGGCTGGCGCATCCGCGGGTGATGATCTGCGCGCCCTCCGGGATCACTGACGTGGAGCAGCGCGCGCTGATGGAGGCCTGCCTCGCGGCGGGAGCGCGCTCGGTGCACCTGATCGAGGAGTCGCTGGCGGCCGCGATCGGCGCGGGACTGGCGATCGGGGAGCCGCGGGCCAACGTGGTGGTGGACGTGGGCGGTGGTACCAGCGAGGTGGCGGTGATCTCGCTCGGCGGGATCGTGGTCTCCCGCTCCCAGCGCACCGGCGGCTACGACCTCGACGAGACCGTGGCCGCCTGGCTGCGCAACACCCACGGCCTCGCCATCGGCGAGACCACCGCCGAGCGTGTGAAGCTCGAGATCGGTGCGGTGGATCCCGACGACAGCGACCTGCGCACCGCCGTCCGCGGGCGCGACCCGGTGTCGGGCCTCCCGCGCGAGGTTGAGGTCACGAGCGCCGAGATGCGCCGCGCCCTGGAGGGCCCGGTGCTCGACATCGTGGCCGCCGTGAAGGAGGCGCTCGAGGAGACGCCGCCGGAGCTGGCCTCCGACATCTCCGAGCGAGGCATCCTGCTGGCGGGCGGCGGCGTGCTGCTGCGCGGCTTTGCCGAGCGGATCGAGCGCGAGACCAACGTGCCGGTGGTCGTGGCCGACTCCCCCCTCACCTGCGTGGCGCTCGGCGCCGGGCAGGCGCTCGACGAGATCGAGCTGCTCGAGAAGACCTCGAGCGGCAGCCGGCGATCGTCCTCGCGGCGGCGCCGCTGAGCGCCGTGCCCTCGCCCTGGCCCACCACCGAGCCCACCGCCGCGCAGCGCACGGCCTACGCCGATGCGGCGGTGCTGCCGTTCTGGCTCGACGACCTGCCGGCCGTGGATGAGGCGCCGCCGCTCGACGCGGCCGTCGAGACCGACCTCTGCATCGTGGGCGGTGGGTTCACCGGTCTCTGGGCCGCGCTCCACGCCAAGCACCGCGA
The DNA here is from genome assembly GCA_963811055.1 of uncultured Thermoleophilaceae bacterium. Classification (GTDB taxonomy): domain Bacteria; phylum Actinomycetota; class Thermoleophilia; order Solirubrobacterales; family Thermoleophilaceae; genus JACVRW01. Next base: position 34,771 of record CAWEPQ010000020.1, on the reverse strand, counting down.
CCCCGGGCGCGACGTGGTGGTGCTCGAGGCGCACACCTGCGGCTACGGGGCCAGCGGGCGCAACGGCGGCTTCCTCATCGCCTCGCTCACCCACGGGCTGGAGAACGGGCTGGCCCGCTTCGACGATGAGATCGAGGTACTGCAGCGGCTCAGCTTCGAGAACTACACCGGGCTGCGGCGGGACCTGGAGCGCCACGCGATCGACTGCGACTTCGAGGAGACCGGAGACCTGTCCGTGGCGCTCGAGCCGCACGAGCTGCCCTGGCTCGACGAGGCCGCGGAGCTGATGCGCCGCTACGGGCATGAGGTCGAGCTGCTCGACGGCGAGCAGATGCGCGCCGAGGTGCGCTCCCCCACCTACCTCGGCGGCCTCTGGGACCGCACGGGCGCAGCCGTGGTCCATCCCGGCAAGCTGGCGCGCGGGCTCCGCACCGCGGCGCTGGCTGCGGGCGTGCGCCTGTTCGAGCACAGCGCGGTGGAGAACACGAGGCGCTCCGGCGCCGGTGTCGAGCTGGCCACCGCCGGCGGAGCGGTCACCGCACGACGCGCCCTGCTCGCCACCAGCGCCTACCCCCCACTCGTGCGCGCCATCCGCCGCTACGTGCTGCCTGTCTACGACTACGCGCTGATGACCGAGCCGCTGAGCCCGGCGCAGCGCGAGTCGATCGGGTGGTCTCGCAGGCAGGGCCTCGGCGACTCCGGCAACCAGTTCCACTACTACCGGCTCAGCGCGGACGACCGGATCCTCTTCGGCGGGTACGACGCCGTGTACCGCTTCGGCGGGCCGGTGGATGAGGCACTCGACGATCACGACGCCAGCTTCGGCATGCTGGCGCAGCACTTCTTCACCACGTTCCCGCAGCTGGAGGGCGTGCGGTTCACCCACCGCTGGGGTGGCGCGATCGACACCTGCAGCCGCTTCTCCGTGTTCTTCGGGACCGCGCTCGGCGGACGGATGTCCTACGCCACGGGCTACACCGGCCTCGGCGTGGCGGCCAGCCGGTTCGGCGCCGAGGTGGCGCTGGACCTGGTGGACGGGAACGCCACCGAGGCCACCCGCCTGCGCTACGTGCGGAAACGCCCGGTGCCCTTCCCGCCCGAACCGCTGCGCTCAGGGGTGGTGCACCTGACCCAGAACCGCATGGCCGCCGCCGACCGCCGCGAGGGCAGGCGCGGGCTATGGCTGCGGGCGCTCGACCGTGCCGGGCTCGGATTTGACAGTTAGGTCGCGCCCGTGACCTGGGTCATCGTGGGCGTGGCTGGGCTGACGGGCGTGCTCGCCCGCTACGGCCTCGGCGTCTGGGTGCAGTCGATCTGGACGGTCGCGGCGATCAACCTCGCCGGATCGTTCCTGCTCGGCGTGCTGGTGTCACTGGGCGGCCACCTCTCCGAGGAAGTCCGCGACGGGCTGGGGATCGGGTTCCTCGGCGGGTTCACCACCTTTTCCACCTTCACGGTCCAGACGGTGCTGGAGGCGGACGGGGGCCGCACTGACGTGGCCGCGCTCTACTTCGCGGTCACGGTCGGCGGTGGCATGGCTGCGGCGCTCACCGGTTACGTGCTCGGACGCTCGTTCGCGTAGCTAGCCCGGCAGCTTCCGCGCCCGGCGCGCCATCCCCTTCCAGGGGTCGCCCTCGGAGTCCACGCGCTCGGCGATCGTCTTGACGGTCCAGCGGTCAGGCTTGAGGCGGCCGTCGGACAGCTCCTCCCAGCGCAGCGGCACGGCCACGGGCGCACGCGGCCGGGGGCGCACGCCGTAGGGCGCCACGGCGTGCTGCGCGTAGGCGTTGCGGTTCACGTCCACGTAGATCCGATCGCCGCGATCGACCTTCTTCCACTCGAGCGTCAGGTGGCCGGGGTCGTCGCGCACCATCTCCTCGGCCATGCGGCGGGCGAACCCGTGCACCTCGGTGAAGCTCGCTCCGCGGCGCAGCGGGCACACCACGTGCACCCCGCGCGAGCCGGTGACCATCGCGTACGGCACCAGCCCGGCGTCGCGCAGCCGGTCGCCTGCCTCGCGGGCCGCCGCGCGCACGTCGGCGAAGCCGCCTCCCGAGGGATCGAAGTCGAGGATCAGCCGGTCGGGCTTCCGCGGCTCGTCCGCGCGCGAGAGCCAGATGTGCGGCGTGACCATGTTCTGCCCCGCGAGATACGCGAGCGTGGCCGCGTCGTCGGCGAGCGGGTGCGTGACGGTGCCGCCGCGCTTGTCCACCGTGGCGCGGTGCACCCAGTCGGGGAAGTACTTGGGCACGGACTTCATGAAGAACCCGTGCTCGTCCACGCCGTCAGGGAATACCTGGAGCGCCAGCGGCCGGCCGGCCACGTAGGGCAGCATCACCGGCGCCACCCGCTCGTAGTGGCGGGCCAGGTCGAGCTTGGTGATCCGCGCTCGCGGGAACAGCCGCTTGTCCGGATGCGTGATCCGCACGTCCCGGCGGCCGATGCGGAGCATCTCGGTCATCCCTCGCGCACCACCTCGCCGGCGGACTTGTCGAAGCGCAGGCCCAGAAAACGCGGATGGCGCAGGCGCCCGTCGCGGGTCCATTCCGTGAAGCCCACCTGCGCCACCAGCCGCGGCTCCACCCAGGTGACGCCGCGCTCCTTGATGGCGCCGGGATCGGCGAAGGGCGGCGAGTCGCGGCGCAGCGGTGCCAGCCGCTCGCCGAGGTCGGCCAGGGTGGGCCGGTCGAATCCGGTGCCCACCTTGCCCGCGTACATCAACCGGTCGCCGTCGAAGTGTCCGAGCAGCAGCGCCCCCAGCTCCTCCCGTGAGCCCTTCGGCTCGGTGAACCCGCCGATCACGAGCTCCTGGGCCTGGTCGCACTTGAACTTGAGCCAGTCGCGCGACCGCGCGGTCGTGTACGGGCTGTCGGCCCGCTTGGCGATCAGCCCCTCCCACCCCTTCCGGCAGGCCTCCTCGAAGAACGCCTCGCCGTCGCGGTTGCGGTGGGGCGTCAGGCGCAGCGGCCCCTTGAAGTCGAGCGCCGTGCGCAGCAGGCGCTTGCGCGAGCGCAGCGGCAGCGGGCGCACGTCGAAGCCGTCCAGCCAGAGCACGTCGAACGCGTAGAGATACACCGACACGCTGCGCTGCCCGCGCCGCGCCAATGCGGCGAAGCTCGTCTGGCCGCCCGCGAAAGCCACCACCTCGCCGTCGATCACGAAGCGCTTGCAGGACTCCCCTTCGAGCGTCTCGGCCAGCTCGGGGTAGCGCCCGTTCAGCGACAGGTCGTTGCGCGACAGGAGGCTCACCGAGCCGCCGTCTCGGATGGCGATGCAGCGGATGCCGTCGAGCTTGCGCTCGAAGATCCAGTCGGGATCCGAGAAGCGCTCGTCGGTGAGCGTCGCCTTCATCGCCCCGGCCTTCGCCGGCGCGGCCGTGCGCCGGATCAGCCGGCGCTCCTCTTCCGTAAGGCCGTCCAGCACCGCGCTCATGGCTCCGCCTCGGCGGCCACCTCTTCCACCGTGCGCCCGCTGAGCACGGACCGCGGCTCGGTGCTCACCGGGTTGCGGCGCGCGTCGGCCTCGTCGTCGCGGCGCTTGATCAACAGCCATTGGGGCTTCCGGCCGCCGCCGGTGCGCTGGAGCGTGTAACCGCCGCGCAGCTTGTGTCCCTCGAGCCGGAACGACAGATGGCCGCGCTCCAGGCCCTCGGCCATCGACTCGTTCTCCGAGAGGTTCTCGTAGTCGCCGGTATCCCACACGATCACGGCGCCGGCGCCGTAGCTGCGCTCGCCGATCACGCCCTCGAAGTCGCCGTAGCCGAGCGAGTGATCGTCCACCTGGACCGCCAGGCGCTTGACGCGCGGGTCGGTGGACGGCCCCTTGGGCACCGCCCACGAGACCAGCACCCCGTCGACCTCCAGCCGGAAGTCGTAGTGCAGGCTCGTGGCCGCGTGCTTCTGGATGACGAAGATCGGCATGCGCACAGCATGCCGAAATCCGTCGCTACGTCAGCGTGACTGGAACTCGAGCACCTGCTGGAACGTCGGCCGGTTCGTGGTCCGCATCTTGTCGGGGAGCAGACCCGGCACGAAGCCCGTGAGCGACGCCGTCTTCAGCCACTTGGTCGGGTCGGGCCCGTATTCCGTGGCCAGCCCGGCGGCCGCCTGGTCGATCGCAGTCCACAGGGACGCGCGGCAGGCTCCGAGCGACCCGGCGCCGCAGTAGCGGAGGTTGAACTTGCCCTCCACGTGACGGCCGAGCAGCCTTCTCAGGTCCTTGTCCACGTACGACTCGCCGTTGAGGCTGCCGAGGCTGCGGACGCTGTCCAGGTCGGGGATGAGCGTGCCGAACACCGGACGCATGACCGCCTCGGCGATCGGCCCCCAGGCGGCGTCCATGATCGCGGGGCCCGGGTCGTCGTAGAGGCCGCTGTTGTCGGCGTCGAGACGCGGAGCGTCGCGGCGGACCCAATCGTCGAGCAGGTTCACGACCTGCTGGGCGCGCGCGTTCGGGGCCGGCCCGCCGCGCAGGACCTTGCTCACCACCGGCCACACCGGCGAGCGCACATCCTCGGTGGCGGCGCGGTTCATCACGCTGACCACGTCGGGGAGCCGGGGGTGCTTCGGGAACTTGTCGAACAGCTCGACACGCTGCACCGATCCGTACGGCTCGTCGTCGCCGTGCATGAAGCCGGGGGCCGACTGGTTGTTCCAGTTGAGCAGCAGCTCGTTGGGGCCGCCCACGTCATGCGGGTGCTCGCTCGGGCTCAGGAAGCCCTTCCACTCGTACTTGCCGGTGCCCAGGGTGGGCAGGCGGCGGTCGAGGCCCCGTGCGCGCCGCGGGAGGCGGCCGGAGCTGAAGTTGGCGGTGGCCGTCCTAGAGGTGTAGGCCCAGTTGAACGTGAACTCGAACTGGCTGGCCGCGCGGAAGAACTTCTTCGGCGTGGAGGCCTTGCCGTCGGTCATGTCCTTCAGCGCCGCGAGGTTGAGGCCGTCACGGCCGAAGGTCGAGCGCTTGCGCGAGAGCGCGTAGGGCTTGCCGCCGATGGTGGCCGTGCCGATCACGGGTCCGTGCACCGAGGTCTTGTAGCGCAGCGGCTTGCCGCCGAGCTGGCCGGCGTCGAAGTCCTTGAGCGCCTTGCACTTGCCGCGGAACAGGTAGTGGGTGGACGCGCGCGTGGGCGCCGAGCCGTCGGGGTTGCAGAGCTTCTCGGCGAACACGTCACGGACGTCGTGGCCGGCCGAGGTGAGGCTCCACGCGTAGTTCTTCGTCCGCCCGATCAGGATGTACATCGCGAGACCGGGAACTCCGACGCCCTGAGCGTTGATGCCCGGTCCGTGGAGGTCGATCTGCTGGACGATCTCCGGGTAGTAGTAGCCCAGCTGCGGGCCCATCACGGCCAGCGAGTTGTGGGTGGCCGAGCGCTGCGGGGAGACCAGCTGGAAGTTCGACGCCTGCTTGCGCGGGGGTGCGGCGGCGGCGTTGACCGCTGCCGAGGAGCTCGCGCCCGCGAGCGGGTCGAACGCCTGCACCGAGCCCGGATCGACCGTCACCGAGCCGGTGACCTTGCCGCCCGTGAGCGGCCGGTAGTTGAAGCGCTTGCGGATCGTGGTGGGCGCCTCGGGATCCTCGGCGAGCATCACGTCGTCCCAGGCCTTGTAGCCGCGGACCTTGCCGAGCCCCTTCTGGAGCTTCGCGAGCAGGTCGCTGTTGTTGGCCTCGCCACCGCCGCCGGCGCCGAAGATCGAGCCGATGAAGCCGGTTACGGCGATCACGTCGTTGACGGTGGCCGGGGGCTGGGTGTCGCCGGTGGCCTTGGCGTAGGCGTTGAGGCCGTCGGCGTAGGCCTGGGCGTCCTTGATGATCTGGCGCCCCTTGGCCCCGAACTCCTTGACGATGAGCGCCCGCTGCTTGGTGACGAGGGCCTCGGCCTGCGGGCTGGGCACGAAGGTCTGCGCGCTGGTCACGAGTCCGAACGCGTCGATGCCGGGCACGTCGGCCACGGCCACGCGCGCCGGGTAGCGCCCGAGCAGGATCAGCAGCCGGCGGTCGCGGGCGGTGGTCCACCCGGCGCCGAACGCCACGTCGGCGCGGGTCTTGCCGTACACGTGTGGGATGCCGTACGAGTCGTAGACGAGGCGCAGGCCGGGACGGCCCGTGTCGATCGTCGTGGTCTTGCCGATCGGCTGGAAGTTCTCCGGCAGATAGAGCCGGTTGATGTCAGCCGCGGTGACGTTCCCGCGCAGCGGAGTGAGCGCGTCGTACAGCGGAAGCTGATCGGTCGAGTTGGCCGTGAACGGCAGTCCGCCGTAGTTGCCTGGCGGCAGGATGTAGCGCGTGGTGTCCCCGGGCGCCGCGGCGGCGACGGCGGGCAGCAGCGCGAGCGCGGCCGCAACGGCAATGACAGACCAAAGCGAACGACCCACGGGCAAGGCTCTCCTCCTCAGCTCAACAGGGACGGGGGGAACTCTCTCACAGTCGGAGGCGCTCCTGCGCAACCTGGCGCGCCCGAATCTGCGGGTGTGGGTTCAGGGGTGCTCCCCGATGATCCGGGGCCGCGATCGGCGCAGGATCATCGCCATGACCTACACCGAGCGCACATCACTCCGCGAGCGTCCCGCAAAGACCCTCACCCTGCCGGACAGCGTCTCGACGCTCTTCTCCGACATCCCCGAGGGAATGACGATCTCCGAGTACCGCCGGGGGCGCGCTCGCCGCGGACCCACCGGATGGCGCAGGCTGCGGATCCTGGCCATGGCCGCTCTCGGCTAGCCGGCCCCGACGCCCGCCTTCCTCTGCGGCTTGGCCAGCACCATGTACACCAGCCCGACGGCGGCGATCAGAGCGAGCACCAGCGGCGCCGCCCAGACTTGGTAGAAGGGAGCGCCGGGCGGCGCCAGCGACTCGCGCGGCCAGGCGATGTTGACCGTCTCGAAGCTGAGCCAGAGCACGGCCAGCACGTTGACCACCAGCCCGAGGCGCCCCAGCTGGACATGGCCGGCGGGAATCCACGTACCGCGAACGCGCGCCACCAGAGCGGCCACCGCGACCATCAGGAAGGCCACGTAGATCGCCGCGGTGCCGAAGGCGATCAGGCTGCCCACCGCGGTCGAGTCGAGCCCGAGCAACAGGCCCAGGCACGCCACGACCGCCGTGACGAGGGTCGCGCCGATCGGCGTCTGGCGGCGGTCGACCCTGCGGAGGAAGGCGGAGCCGGGCAGCACCCCGTCGCGGGCGATCGAGTAGATCGACCTCGCGGTGAGCGCCTGGGCCGCCATCCCGCAGGCCAGGAAGGCGATCAGCACCACCGCGGCGAACGGCTTCGAGGACCACGAGCCGAACGAGCTGACCACCGCAGTCGTGACCGGGTCGATGTCCTCGCCGGCCACCACCGCGGCCGGATCGGGGTGCGCGAGGGTGACCGCGAACGCGTTCAGGATCACGATCCCCCCGACCCCGAGCAGGGCGATCCAGATCGCCTTCGGCACATGGCGCGCGGCGTTGCGCGTCTCCTCGGCAGCGCCCACGCAGGCGTCGAACCCGATGAACACCCACCCGCCCACGGCCAGGGCCGCCAGCAGCCCCGCGAGCACCGAGCCGCCCGACAGCGCCTCGGCGCCCAGCGTCTCGTCCAGGATCGACAGGCCCTGCTCACGGAAGACGAGCAGCAGCGCGAGCCCGATGCCCACCGAGGCGAGCGCCTCCGCGGCGATCCCCACGCGGATCGTCCGGGCCAGCAGGTCCACCCCCAGCGTTCCCACCAGCGAGCAGGTCAGGACGAAGAGCATCCCCGTGGCGACGATCGCGTGCGGGGTCGGCTCGATCCCCGCGAGCGTCAGCGCCCAGGGGGCGCCCAGATAGGCGATCGTGGTGTTGGCCACCGCGTAGGCGCACACGGCCACCCATCCGTTGAACCACCCGTAGGCGCCGCCCATGAGCCGGCGGCTCCACTGGTAGGCGCCGCCGGCGATGGGGAACTCCGACGACAGCTCGGAGTAGACGGTGATCAGGAGGCATTGCCCGGCCAGCGCCACCGGCAGCACCCACACCCACGCGGGCCCCGCCACGGTCATGCCCACGAGCACCACCGCGTACAGGCCCACCACCGGCGAGATCGCCGCGAAGCCCATCGAGACGTTGCCGAACGTGCGCAGCCCGCGCTTGAGCTCCTGCGTGTACCCGAGCTCGGCCAGGCGCCGCGCGTCGGGGTCCCCCGGCGGCGCGACCACGTCGCTCACGAGGTCTCGGGCGGCGCGCCGTGCTCTCGTCGGTCACGCTCGACCTCGCGCGCCACCTCCACGCGCGAGGAGGCGCCGAGCTTCACGAAGATGTTCCGCAGGTGGGACTCCACCGTCTTGTCGCTGAGGAACAGCTCGGCGGCGATCTCGCGGTTGGTCTTGCGGTCCGTGACCAGCGCGGCGATCTCGAGCTCGCGCTTGGTCAGCGACGGGATGCCCGAGTCGGCCCCGGCGGCCGGGCCGCGCTTCTCCGCGCGTGCGCCGAGCTTGCGGAGCTCGCGGCGGACGGCGTCGCGCTCCCGCACCGACCCGCACTCGTCCAGCTCCCGCTCGGTGTCCTTGAGAACCTGGATCGCCTGCTTGCGATCGCCGCCGGCCGCGAGCGCTTGGCCCAGCAGGGACCGCGCGTAGGCGCCCGGGAGACGCGCGCCGATGGCCTCGGCGGAGGCGATCGCCTCCTGCGCCGCGGCGGCCGCCGCCGTCGCGTCGCCCGCGGCCAGCAGGACCGCCGCCCGGCCGCGCGTGGCCACCACCGTGGGCAGGTGCAGCCCGAGCTTCGCGGCCTCCTCCTCGGCCCTCCGAACGTAGGCCTCGGCAACGTCCGGCCGGCCACGCGACAGCTCGGCGTCGGCCAACATCTCCCAGTAGAAGCAGCGCTCCACCGGTATCGCGAACTCGAGCTCGTCCCCGCCGATCTCCCGCAGGACCTCGAACCCGCGGTCGAAATCCCCGAGCAGGAAGAGCGACGACGCGAGCGGCCAGCCCGGCCCCCCGCTTCCCGCCGGCATCGTGCCGCCGGCCATGCGCCCGCCCACGCGGGCGCTCTCCTCGCAGGCCTTGACGCTGGCCTCGAGGTCGCCCGCGTAGTAGTGGGCGAACGCGAGCTCGAAGAGCGCCCAGAAGAGATAGTGCGCGTTGGCGGACAGGCGTGCCGACTCCACGGCCGCCTCGCCCAGCTCGACCGCCTCGGCCGTGCGCCCCTGGGCCTCGAGCGGGTAGCCCTTGACGAGCATCAGGGGGATCAGCAGGCGGCCCTCGCCGGCGGACCGCGCTATCTCGATGCCGCGGTCCGCGTGCTCGATAGCCGCGTCGTAGTGCTCGAGGTAGTTGTCGGCCCAGCCGAGGTAGTAGAGCGCCTCCAAGCGCGGTGCCAGCTCCTCGTTCGACAGCCGCTCGATCTGCTCCAGCGCCTCGGCCCGGTGCTCGCGCGCCGCCTCGATACGCCCGTCGCATACCTCGCCGAGCGCAAGCGCGGCGGCCGCCGCCGCGATCAGCGGGCGGTCGCACAGCTCCCGCGCGGTCTCGAGCGCCGCCCGCCCCATCTCGCAGGTCTGGTCGAAGTCGAGCTCGTACAGCCCGTCCACCGCCAGCTCGACCTCCAGCGCCGCGGACTCGGTCGTGCCTCGGTCGGGAAGCTCCTCGACGCGCGCGCACGAGGCGCTGATGAGCCTCTCCATGGTGTCCCTGCCAATGCTCGACGGCGGCGCACAGCGTGGTGAGCTCCACGCGTCTGGCCACGGCGTCCTCGGGGAGCAGGCCGACCGCCTCCAGAAGCGTCGCGCGGCAGCGCTCGAGGGAGCCGAGCGAACGCAGCGCCGAGGCGAGCGACACCCGCAGCTCCACCTGGCGATCGCGATCGTCCGCGGGGAGCAGCCTCAGCGCCGCCTCGAACCAGCGCGCCGCCGCGGCCGGCCCTCGGCCCGCCGCCTCCGAGCCGGCCGCCACCAGCACGGCGATGGCCTTCTCGTCGCCCTGCCCGGCCGACTGCTCCACGTGGTGCGCGCGCTCACCGGCGGCGGCTCCGCGCGTGGCGAGGGCGGCGGCCGCCCGGCCGTGCGCCGCGAGCCGCCAGCCGCCGCGGGTGGATTCGTAGACCGCCCGGCGCACCAGTGGATGCCGGAAGGCGAAGCGCCGCGGCACCTGGGTCGCCCGCACGAGGTCCACGGCCAGCAGGTCGTCGAGGGCATCCAGCCCCTCCGCATCCGAGAGCTCGGCCACGGCGGCCGCGAGATCCGGCTCGAAGGGCTCGCCCGCCACCGCCGCGCCGTCGAGCAGCCGGCGCGCCGGCGCCGGCAGCGACTCCAGCTCCTCGAACAGCGCGGCCGCCACGGCCGCGGGCACCCCGGTCTCGCTGTCGCCGTTCGAGACCGGGGCGGCGATCGGCTTGCCCTCCTCGTTCGCCCGCGCGAGCTGCTCGAGGTAGAACGGGTTCCCGCCCCCGTGGCTGTACATGTCGGCGAGCGCACGCGCGTCCACGTCGCCGAGCAGCTCCCCCGCCTGCGCCTGACTCAGCTGCTCCAGGCCGATTCGGAGCAGGGACGGCACCGCCAGCGCCCCCGACAGGCGTTCGGAGGCCTGGCCGCGGCGGAACGCGAACGCCACGAGCACCGGCGCCTCCGGGCCGCGCCGCAGCAGCGCGGCGAGCAGCTCGACCGAAGCGGTGTCGGCCCAATGGAGGTCGTCCAGCACCAGCACGAGCGCGCCCGGCTCCGCGAGCCGCTCGAGCAGGGTGCGCACCGCGCGGTGCGCCCGGTAGCGCTCGTCCGCCAGCGCGGACCCCGGCTCCCTGCCGGAGCTGCGGAGGCTGGGCAGCACGCCGGCGAGCTCGTCCAGCAGCGCGGCGTCCCACCCGTCGCTCGCGGCGGGCTCCTGGGCGGCCACATACGCGTCGAGGGCGTCCGCCCAGACCCCGAACGGAACGTCGCGCTCGAACTCGGCGGCCGTCCCGGCCAGCACCACGTGCCCGCGCGCGTCCGCGCGCTCGCGCAGCTCGGCGAGCAGGCGAGTCTTGCCGATTCCGGGCTCGCCCTCGGCGCTGATGAAGGCGGAAGAGCCCTCGGCCAGCGTGTCGAGCGCCCCTTCGAGCTGATCGAGCTCTGTCTGGCGACCGACGGTCTTCCCTGCTGCTAGAGCCAAAACGGACCCCCGACCCTACCCGGACTAAGGGGATTTAAGGGTGCCGGTTCAGGGGACGCCCCCGATGTTCGAGGAGCCGCGAGAGCGCAGGCTGCCTGCATGCAGTCGAACCCCACCAAGAGGAGTGACATGCAACAGTCGCGAAACATCGCAGCGCGGGCCGGACGCTGGAGCGCCCGGCACCGCAAGACGGCCGTCCTCGGATGGATCGTCTTCGTCGTTCTGGCCTTTATGGCCGGCAACAACCTCGGCACGGAGCAACTCACCGCCGAGGACTCCGGCGTTGGCGATTCGGGCCGCGCCGCCAGGATCACCAAGGACGCCTACCCCGACAGGATCGGGGAGATGGTGCTCATCCAGAGCAAGACCCTGAAGACCGACGCCCCGGAGTACCGGGCCGTCGTAGCCGACGTGACCCAGCGCCTGGAGGACACGAAGGGCGTGACCGAGATCGCCGGTCCCTACGGCAAGGGTGAGCAGCGCACTGCGATCTCGGACGACGGGCATTCCACGCTCGTCAGCTTCGAGATCAAGGGCGACAGCGCGGACGCCGGCCCCATGAAGGTCGTGAACAACACGGTCCTCGAGGTGAAGGCGGCACAGAAGGCGCACCGCGACTTCAACGTCGAGCAGTTCGGCGGCGGCAGCTCCGAGGAGGCCTTTACGGAGATCTTCAACAAGGATCTGCAGAAGGCCACGTTCGGCTCGCTGCCGATCACCCTGATCCTCCTGGTCCTCGCGTTCGGAACGCTGGTCGCGGCGGGCATCCCGCTGCTGCTGGCCATCACGGGCGTGATGTCCACGATGGGCATCGTCGCGGCGCTTAGCCACCTCTCCCCGGTCGAGGAGTCCATCAACCACGTGATCCTGCTCATCGGCCTGGCCGTGGGCGTGGACTACGCGCTGTTCTATCTCCGCCGGGTGCGCGAGGAACGCGCCGCCGGACGGAGCAAGGAAGCGGCAATCGAGGCGGCTGCGGCCACCTCGGGCCGGGCAGTTCTGGTCTCCGGCATCACGGTCATGATCGCCATGGGCGGCATGTACTTCGCCGGTGCAGCAACGTTCACCTCATTCGCCACCGGCACCATCGTGGTGGTCGCAGTCGCGATGCTCGGATCGCTCACGGTGCTTCCCGCCGTGCTGTCGATGCTGGGCGATCGCACCGAGAAGGGCCGGATTCCCGGCCTGGGTCGTCTCCGCAACCGCGTGGCCCGCGTGGCCATCTGGTCGCGGATCGTGGACCGGGTGCTGCGGCGCCCGCTGCTTTCGGCGAGCCTGGCCACCGGCCTGCTCGTGGCGATGGCGATTCCCGCCATCGGTATGGACATCGGCACCCCGAACACCTCGGCCTCGTTGCCGCAGGACCAGCCGATCGTCCAGACGTTCAACAGGGTGCAGGAGGCCTTCCCGGCGGAGACCTCTTCGCTTCAGGTTGTCCTCAAGGCCGAGGACGTGACAGCGCCGGCCGTCAAGGCGGGGCTGGCGAAGATGGACAAGGCCGTAGCGGAACACCACGACCTGCTCCCGTCGAGTGACGGCGTGCTGGACGTGAACCCCGACAAGACGGTCGCCACGCTCGAAGTCGAGATCGCGGGCAACGGAACGGACAAGCAGTCCAACCAGGCGCTCGAGGTTCTCAGGACCGATGTTGTGGACCCGACGATCGGATCGGTTTCCGGTGTCGAGGCGGTTGTTGGCGGCAACACGGCAGTGGATGCCGACTTCACGGACACGTTGAAGTCGCACATCCCCTACGTGCTCCTGTTCGTGCTCACGGCGGCGTTCCTGCTGCTCATGGTCACGTTCCGGTCGATCGTGGTCCCGATCAAGGCGATCATCCTGAACCTGCTCTCCGTGGCCGCGAGCTTCGGCGTGATGGTTCTGGTGTTCCAGCACGGCTGGTTCAAGAGCGTGCTCGGATTCTCCGAGACCGGCCCGATCACCTCATGGGTGCCGCTGTTCATGTTCGTGGTCCTCTTCGGACTCTCGATGGACTACCACGTGTTCATCCTGAGCAGGGTCCGTGAGGCCTACGACAACGGCATGAAGACCGAGGACGCCGTGGCACACGCGGTCAAGAACACGGCCGGCGTGGTTACCAGCGCCGCCCTCGTGATGGTCGCGGTGTTCGCCATATTCGGCAGCCTCTCGTTCATCATGTTCAAGCAGATGGGCGTGGGCCTGGCGTTCGCGGTCCTGCTCGACGCCACGCTGATCCGCGGCGTGCTGCTGCCGGCCACCATGAAGCTCCTGGGCGATCGCAACTGGTGGCTGCCCAGCAAGCTCGGATGGCTCCCCGAGATCAAGCACGAGGGCGAGGTGCAGCCCGCCGCCGCCTAGCTCTCCCTTACATCCGAGCCGCATCCCGGCGCCCGCCTCTGGCGGGCGCCGGTCGTTGTTCAGGAGGCTGGCTCTAGCCAGTGACGCCGTTCCTCGATCGCTGCCCGGATGCGGTTGCCCACCTCGGGCATCTCGTTGCAGATCTGCCGGAACGCGTGCCCGGTCATGACGATGGCCCTGATCGGCGACAGCGCCGTTACGGTCGCATTCCGCGGGGTCCCTTCGATGACCCCGATCTCCCCGAGGAAGTCGCCCGGGCCGAGCTCGTTCAGCAACTGGTCGCCGCGCACCACCTTGGCGTTGCCCTCCTCGAGCACCAGGAACTCCCAGGCGAGCTCGCCCTCGCGACACAGGGCGTAGCCGGCCTCGAGCTCCACCTCGTCGGCATTGCGGGCCACGAGCCGGCGCTCGCTCTTGCTGAGCCCCGCGAACAACGGAATCCCTTGCAGCCGCGCCTCGTCCATCCGCTCCTCCTCGTCTCGCTCGGTGCGGATGGTCGCACTTTTCAGGGTCCCGGTTAAGGGTCCGTCCCCGATGTTCAGGGGGCCGTTCTGGCGCATGCTCCACCAATGCCGACCTACCTCCTCCACCACCAGCACGACCCGCACGAGTGCGCAGTGGCGTTTGCCGCATGGATGGGCTTTCAGAGCCCCCTCCGCCACCGTCCGGCGTCGTCCACTTGCCTGACGGGCGGCCACGTGATCTGGTGGCGGGTGGAGGCCGGCAACCAAACTGCGGCGCTGGGGCTTCTGCCCCGTTATGTGGCCGAGCGCACCACACCCATCGAAGTCAGAGAGGTCGAGATCCCATGAGCTCGGTTCCCGAGCACGAGTCCCACTGGAACGCCGGCCGGGTGGCGATCCTGCTCTCCGGCTCCGTGGTGTCCTTCATCGGTGTCGCGCTACTGCTCGGCGGGCTGGCGCTCGGGCTCGCGCACGGCTTCGCGCGTGACTCGGACGGCTACTTCACCACCGGCACCGAGCGGCTCAGCACCGGCACCCACGCGCTCACCGTCGAGGATGTGGATCTGGGCAACGACACCGCGGACCTCATCCCCGAGGACGCGCTCGGCCGTGTGCGCGTGCGCGCCGAGCGGCCCGGTGGGCGGCCCGTGTTCGTTGGCATAGCCCGCGACCGCGACGTGGACGCCTACCTGCGTGGCGTCGGCAGCGCCGAGCTGGACGACCTCGACCCGCCCGAGTACGACACCCGCAGGGGCGGAGCGCCCCGGCGCCCGCCCACGGCCGAGAGCTTCTGGGTGGCCTCGGCCTCGGGGCCGGGCCGCCAGGCGGTCGATTGGGACGTGGAGGGCGGGAACTGGTCCGTCGTGGCCATGAACGCCGACGGCTCCCGCCGGGTGGTCGTGGACGCCGACGTGGGCGCGAAGGTCGGCTGGACGCTCTGGGCCGGACTCGGGCTCTTCGCCGGCGGCCTGCTGCTGACGGGCGGCGGCGGGCTGATGATCGCCATGGCGGCGCGCCGGCCGCGCGGCCCCGACGCCTAGCGCTCAGCGCACGGCCGGCAGCGCGAGGCCGGCGAGCGTCAGCGCCAGCGGCGAGTAGAGGCGCCGGTCGCGCTCGCGGAACTCGGCGGAAACCGATCCGGGCGACACGATGTCGGTGCGCCCGGCCAAGCCGAGGCCGCCGCGAAGACCCAGGACGCTCACCGCCCCTGCCGCACCGAACCGGCTCAGCGCCGGGTGGCGCCGCGGCCGTCCGGCCACGAAGCCCGCCGCGGCCGTCAAGAGCCCGGCCACGGCGAGGCAGGCGGCCGGACCGGGCACCTTGCCGCCGGCTCTCCCCACCACCTGCTCGGCCAGGGCCTTGCGGTCGGACAGCGGCCACGCCGACCCCGTGGCCCAGTTGACGTGCAGCGCGGCGATACCGAGAAGGCCCGCGGCGGAGAGGCGTGTCGAGAGCGTCGCGAGCGCCATGGCGCGACCTTAGTCGGCCGGGTCAGACCCCGGTGGGAGCCGCACGCAGGGCCTCCAGGCCCTCCGTGCTCACGCGCGGCCACGGCGGGGCCGGCCGGGCGAGCAGGAAGCCCTGCACCAGAGCGGCGCCGGCGGTGCGCACGTGCTCCAGCTCCGCCGCCGTCTCCACGCCCTCGGCCACCAGCAGGCCGCCGGTGGCTTTGGCGTAGTCGGCCAGCGACTGCATCAGGGCCATGCGGCTCGGGTCTTGGTCGATGCCGCGGACGAGAGCGCGGTCGAGCTTCAGGTAGGTGGGCCGCAGCGCGGCCAGCTGGCTCAGGCCCGAGTAACCGGCCCCCACGTCGTCCACCGCGAACCGCACGCCGCGCGCGCGCAGGCTCGCAAGGGTGCTGTCGATCGCCTCGCCGTGGCGCACGAGGGTGTCCTCGGTCACCTCGACGATCAGCCGGTCGGGGGTGGCGCAGCCGTCGAAGATCTCTGTGGTTCGCGCGTCCACGAGCAGCGGCGCGGAGAGGTTCACGCTGAGGCGCGAGCGGGCCGGCAGCCAGGGGACCATGTCCATCGCGGCTGTCAGGCACGCCAGCTCGAGCTCCGCCCGCAGGCCAAACTCGTCGGCGAGCGCGAACCAGTGCAGCGGCCCCTCGCTCCCGCGCGTGGAGAAGCGGGCCAGTGCTTCGTATGCGTGCACGTGGCCGTCGGCCAGGTCCACGATCGGCTGGGCGGCCATCCACAGCCCGTCGCCGCGGCCGAGGCGCTCGAGCGCGGCGCGGGCGCCGTCGGAGCGATTCGAGATCGGCACTCCCTGGTAGACGCTTACGGTGCCCCTGCCGGACCGCTTGGCCACGCGCAGGGCCACGTCCGCGGCCGCCAGCAGCGCCTCGGCCCCGACGCCGTCGTGCGGAGCGGCCGCCACACCGGCACAGGCCGAGCACTCGCCCCCTTCCTGGGAGCCCACGGCCTCGACCAGGCGCCGCGCCACGCGGTGGGCGTCGTCCGAGGCCACCACCGCGGCGAACTCGTCGCCGCCCAGCCGGCCCAGGACGTCGCCGTCGCGCAGCTGCCCGCGGATGGTGCGGGCCGTCTGCACGAGGATCCGATCGCCGGCGCCGTGACCCAGCCGCTTGTTCACGGCGCCCATCCCGTCGAGGTCGAGGGCGATCAGGGCCACCGGCCGTTCATCGGACGCCAGGTCGCTCAGCCGGTCGACGTTCGCACGGAAGGCGCGTGGAGCCAGCACGCCGGTGAGCGCGTCGTGGTCCGCATCGTGGCGGGCTCGACGAAGTAGCTCCGCGGTCTCCCGCGAGACCCGCCCGGTGGCGAGCAACAGCAGGATCGAGGCGACGGCGAAGCCCAACCCCTCGGCGCCCATGCCGCCGGCCGTGACCACCGGAGAGAACAGAGTGGCGACGACAATGACCGGGGGGAGCCTGCCCATCCTGCCCCCGCGCGCGAGCACTCCCACGGCCGCCGCCGTCAGCCAGATCACGCTCATCACGTCCAGGTGGCCCTTGCTCCAGCCGATCATGCTCACCACGACGGCACACGAGAACAGCTCCTCGACCGACAGCCAGCGCGCTCGGGAGTCGAACCACTGCACCACGCCGGTCACGCCGATCACGGCCAGGCCGACCGCCGCGGCTGCCGGATGAAGGGCCACGTCCGGCTCGACGACGATGAGCGCGCCGCCCACGAGGGCGAGCACGATCCTTACGCGGGCCGCATATCGCCGTGCCCGCGCCACCTCCGGGGTGGGGTCTGGGCGGCGATTCATCTCCCAACGGTCGTCGGCTGCGCGCGGGCGAAGCTTGAGCCCCGGGAGGCCGGTGGGCGAGCCCGATCGGACTGACGTTGACGGTGTATTGCACGGTCAACGTAAGGCGCGTCACCGGTCGACCCCGGACGCGAGTCACGTTGAGCCGCCTATGTCGGTCAAAGGTGACGCGGATGACGGTGGCGCCTAACCCCGATACTTAGATTCGGACGCATGCCCGACAGCCGCGCATCCACGGCCTGGCCGCCGCTCCCCTACGAGGACTGGCAGCCCACCAAGCAGACGCTCCACCGCTACGCGCAGATGGTGGGGAAGGTGCGCATGGCGCTCGTGCCGTTCCGCAACCACTGGTGGCACGCGACGCTCTACGTGTCCACGCGCGGGCTCACCACGGGACCCATGCCGCTCGAGGGAGCACGGACGGCAGAAATCGAGTTCGACTTCGTGGACCACGAGCTGAGGGTGCGGTCCAGCGACGGGCGCTCCGCGGGCTTCCCGCTCAGGGACCGGCTGGCCTGCGCGCACTTCTACCGCGACCTCTTCGGGGCGCTCGCCGAGGTGGGCGTGGACGTGGAGATCCGCGCCGAGCCGTTCGACCTCGGTGACAGTCCCGCCTTCCCGGACGACACCGAGCACGACAGCTACGACGCGGACGCCGTCGAGCGCTGGTGGACGATCCTCCGGGCCACCGACGGCGTGCTGGCGCGCTTCGTCTCCCGCTTCAACGGCAAGGCGAGCCCGGTTCAGCTCTTCTGGCACGGCCTGGACCTGGCGCACTCCCGCTACTCCGGCCGTCCCGCGCCGTCGATGGAGACGGCGGACCGCATCACAAAGGAGGCGTACTCACACGAGGTGATCGCCTTCGGCTGGTGGCCCGGAGACGACCGGCGCAACCCCTACCCCGCCTTCTACTCCTACACGGCGCCCGAGCCCGACGGCCTGGCCCGGCAGGCGCTCCGGCCGGCGGAGGCCGAGTGGCAGGAGACGGGCAACGGCTCGCTGGCCGTCCTGCCCTACGACGCGGTGCGCGGCGCCGCCGACCCCGGTGAGGTGCTGCTGGCCTTCTACGAGAGCGCATACGTGGCCGGCGCCACGGCGGCCGGCTGGGACCTGGATGCGTTTCGTACGCGCCACGCCGGGCATGCCTTCTGAATGAGCTCTTCGACTGAACAGGTACCGCTAGTCCCACTCGCCGGCGGCGAGGAGATCCCGCAGCTGGGATTCGGCGTCTTCCAGGTGCCCCCGGAGGACACCGCCGAGGTGACCACCCGCGCCTTCGATGCCGGCTACCGGCACATCGACACGGCGTCCGCGTACCAGAACGAAGCCGGCGTCGGGCAGGCCTTCAGGGCCTCCGGCCTCGATCGCGAGGACGTGTTCATCACCACCAAGTGCTTCAACACCGACCATGGCTACGAGGAGGCCAAGCACGCGCTCCGAGCCAGCCTGGACCGGCTCGACCTGGCCTATGTGGACCTCTACCTGATCCACTGGCCCCTTCCGGCCCACGACAAGTACGTGGAGACCTGGAAGGCGTTCATCGAGGCGCAGGAGCAGGGCCTCGTCCGCTCTATCGGCGTATCGAACTTCCAGCCCGCGCACCTGCGCCGGCTCATCGCCGAGACCGGCGTCACGCCGACGGTCAACCAGGTGGAGCTCCACCCCCGCTTCCAGCAGCCCGGCCTGCGCCGCGAGCACGAGGAGCTCGGGATCGTGACCGAGGCCTGGAGCCCGCTCGCCCAGGGCGCGGTGCTCGACGACCCGGCGATCACGGAGATCGCGGAGGCGCACGACAAGACACCCGGCCAGGTGGTGATCCGCTGGCACCTCCAGATCGAGAACGTGGTGTTCCCGAAGTCGGTCACGCCGGAGCGGATCGAGGAGAACTTCAACGTCTTCGACTTCCACCTGAGCGAGAGCGAGATGGCCGCGATCGAGGCGCTCGACGCGGGCGAACGGAACGGGCCCGACCCGGACACGTTCGTCCGCCCCTAGGGGCTCCGGCTAGCCCTCGACGCGCTCTACGCCCGCCGCCCGCGCGAGCCGCTCGAGCGCCCGCTCGAGGCTCTCGCACAGGGCCGCGGAGTCGCGCACCCGCGGCTCACGGTGGAAGGCGAGCAGGCGCAGCACCCCGGCCTTGCGGTCCGACTTGAGGTCGGCGCGCCCCACGATGCGGTCGCCGCGCAGCACCGGGCAGCACGTAGTAGCCGTAGACCCGCTGGGGCGCCGGCTTGTAGATCTCCATCACGTGCTTGAAGCCGAACACGCGCTCGGCGAACGGGCGGTCCCAGAGCATGTTGTCGAACGGCGAGAGCAGGGTGGCGCCCCGCGGCACGACCTCGCCGAGCTCGATCTCGCCCGGCACCAGCACGTCGGGCCCGCCGTCGTCCACCCGCAGCCGCCGCAGCAGCCCCTCGGCCACCAGCGCCTCCACGTGGGGGCGCACCGCGGCGGTGCGCGAGGGCACCCTGTAGTGCTCGGCGATGCCGCTCTCGGTGAGTGCTCCGCGGCCGCTCACCGCCCGCAGCACGAGTGACCGCAGCGCCTGCGCCTCGGTGGGCACCGGTGTGTCGAGCACCGCGCGCGGGATCACGCGCTCGGTGAGGTCGTACAGGCGCTGGAAGCCCTGGCGGCCGGCGATCGACAGGTCGCCCCGGTCCCAGAGCGAGTCGAGCACGCGCTTGGCGGGCTTCCACTGCCACATCCCTCCGCCGCCCTCGCCCTCGAAGTGGCGCGAGCCGAGCGGGCCGCGGGCACGGATCTCCTCCAGCACGTGCTCCACCACCTCGGGATGGTCGGCCAGCGCGCTCTCGTGGCTGTTCCAGTGCCCGCGCCCGAGCATCCGCCAGCGGAACAGCGGGAAGTCCTCCACGGGCACCAGGCTCGCCTCGTGTGCCCAGTACTCGAACACCCGCCCCTCTCCCAGCAGCCGCGAGACCGTGCCGGCCGGGTAGATCCCGAGGCGGGAGGTGAGCACGATGCGGTGGCTGCGCTCGACCGTGGAGATCGAGTCGAGCTGCACGCACGACAGGCGCCTGATGGCGGCCTCCACGTCGTCGGCTCGAGCCCGCCGCATGCGGGTGGCGAAGCCCTGGTGGGAGACCACATGCCGGCGGAGGGCGGCGAGTGAGATCGTTGACGGTGTCACGCGGCCCGAAAACGTATTCGAGTACATCACTTACGATTGGTAAGCTCAGAACGTGGACGCAACCCTCCAGCCCCCCGTCGACCCCGCGCGCGACCACGTGCGCGGCCCGGACGACGCGCCGGTGACCCTGGTCGAGTACGGCGACTTCCAGTGCCCCTACTGCGGCGACGCCTATCCGGTGGTGCAGAAGCTGGCCGAGCGCTTCGGCGACAGCCTGCGCTTCGTGTTCCGGCACATGCCGCTGGACGACCTCCACCCGCGCGCGCCCGCGGCCGCGCGCGCCTCCGAGGCCGCCGCCGCTCAGGGGCGCTTCTGGGAGATGCACGACCGGCTCTTCGAACACCAGCACCAGCTGAGCGACGCGGATCTGCGCGATCACGCCGGGGCGATCGGCCTGGACGTGGAGCGCTTCGAGCGCGACCTCGGCGATCCCGGGTATGCGGCCCGGATCGACGCCGACCTCAGCAGCGGCACGGGCAGCGGCGTGCCGAGCACTCCGCGTTTCTTCGTGAACGGCGTGATCCACCTCGGGTCCGCGTCACTCGCCGAGCTGGGCGAGGCGATCGAGGCCCAGGTCCAGCTGGCCGGCTTCAGGCCTGGCTGATCGGAAGCCGCACGATGAACGCCGTGCGGCCGGGCTCCGACTCCACGTCGAGGGTGCCCTCATGGCGGTCCACGACGATCCGGTGCGCGGTGGCCAGCCCGAGTCCCGTGCCCTTCCCCACGTCCTTGGTGGTGAAGAACGAGTCGAACACGCGGTCGCGGATCTCGGCGGGTATCCCGGGGCCGTCGTCGGCGATCTCGACCTCGGCGAAGTCCCCGAAGCGGCGCGTGGCGATCGTGATCGTCCCCCTGTCGCCAAGCGCGTCGATCGCGTTGTCGATGAGGTTGGTCCACACCTGGTTGAGCTCGGATCCGCGCACGGTCAGCTTGGGCAGCGTGAGGTCGAGGTCCTTCTCGAGCTTGATCTCGGTGTGCTTCAGCCGGTGGCCGAGCACCTTGAGGGTCATCTTGAGCCCCTCGTGCACGTCCACCTCCACGAGCTCGCCGCGATCCATGTACGCGTAGGTCTTCACGGCTCCCACGAGGTCCACCATCCTGCTCGTGGACTCCCGGAGCTCCTCCACGAGCCCGCGCGCCGTGAGCGTGGCCGCCAGCCAGGCCACCGCCGCCCCCGTGGCCGGGCCGGCCTGCTCGGCCACCCGGTCGAGCCATTCCCGCTCCACCCCCGCCGCCGCCAGCGGTCCCACCAGGTTCCAGGGCTCGGGCACCCCCAACTCCTCCAGGCGCTCGCCCAGCACCTCCTCGGCATCGCTCGCCTCGAGCCCCTCCACCTCGTCGCGGCCCTCGGCCGCCTGGAGCGCCTCGCGGTGCAGCTCCACCAGCTGCTCGGCCTGAGCGCGCTCGACCCCCGAGTGCACGAAGCTGTCGATCGTCGACCCCACCACGGCCAGCGCCTCGGCCAGCTGCCTCGCCGCGCTCTGCGCCGCGGCGGCGGGGTTGTTGAGCTCGTGCGCCAGCCCGGCCGCCATCGTGCCGAGGGAGGCGAGCCGCTCGCGGTTCTGCTCCCTTTCGGTGATCCGGCTCATCACCGGCGCCACCTGGCGCATCACCCGCTGGTGCACCGCCGGCTGTGCGAAGGCCAGGCGGCGGAAGTCGTCGGGTTCGATCAGCACCACGCGGCACTCTGTCTCCGTCTGCATGCGCGCCCCGAGCGGCCCGCCGGTGAGCACGCTGATGGCCGCCATCCACGTGGGCGCCACGTGGCGGCCCGCGGGCTCGGTGCGGTCGCCGTTCACGATCAGGGCCTGGGCCGTGCCGGTGAGCAGCAGCTGCACGCCCGGTGCCGGGTCGCCGTACTCCGCCAGCACCTCCCCGGGCTCCACGTCCCTCACGCTGGTGACCGCGAGCCACTCCTGCAGCTGAGCCTCGTCGAGGTCGTCGAACAGGTCGACCGAGCGCAGCTCCGCCAGAGTGACCGGTGCCGCGCTCATGCGCTCTCGAGGTACTGGTGGATGAGCGATACGGCCATCGACCCCTCGCCCACGGCGCTCGCCACCCGCTTGATCGAGCGAGCACGCACGTCACCCGCCACGAACACTCCGGGCACGGTCGTCTCCAGCGGATAGGGGTCGCGGTTGTTGAGCGGCCAGCCGTCGGCCTGCGCGTCCGGGCCGGCGAGGATGAAGCCGCGCTCGTCGCGCGCCACCACGCCCTCGAGCCAGTCGGTGCGCGGCGAGGCGCCGATGAACACGAAGCAGGCGTCGGCCGCGAGCTCCTCCTCGCCGTCGGGGCCGCGCACGGTCAGGGCGCGCAGGCGGTCGCCCTCGCCCTGCGCCCCCACCGCGCTGCTCTGGCAGCGGACGGTCACGTTTGGGAGCGTGCCGATCTGCTCGATCAGGTAGTGGGACATGGACTTCTCGAGTGAGTCGCCGCGCACGAGCATCGTCACGCGGGCGGCGTATCCGCTGAAGTACACCGCCGCCTGCCCGGCCGAGTTGGCGCCGCCGATCACCACCACGTGCTGGTCCTTGCAGGAGCGCGCCTCGGCCAGCGCCGCCCCGTAGTAGATGCCCGCGCCCGTGAGCTCGTCGAAGCCGGGCGCGTCGAGCTGGCGGTAGGACACGCCGGAGGCCACGAGCACGCAGTTGGCGCTCAGCACCCCGCCGTCGCTGAGATCCACGAACCGCCCGGAGCCCTCGGCCCGCAGGCCCACAGCGTCCTGCACGGTGAGCAGCTCCGCTCCGAGCCGGCGCGCCTGGTCGGTGGCGCGCCGCGCCAGGTCGGAGCCGCTCAGTCCCATCGGGAAGCCCAGGTAGTTCTCGATCCTGCTGGACTGGCCGGCCTGCCCGCCGGGCGCCTCGCGCTCGACCATCACCGTTCGCAGCCCCTCGGACGCGCCGTACACCGCCGCCCCGAGCCCGGCCGGCCCGCCGCCGACGATCACGAGGTCGTAGTGGTCCTGTGCCGGCTGCCCGGCCACGCCCAGGCGCTCGGCCAGCTCGAGGATGGACGGGCGCTCCAGCACCGAGCCGTCCTCGAGGAACACCACCGGCAGCCGGTCCGCGTCCACGCCCGCGATCTCGAGCAGCTCGCGCGCCTCGCCGTCGCGCTCCACGTCGCGCCACTGGGCCGGCACCCGGTTGCGCGCGAGGAAGTCGCGCAGATCGTGGGTCTCCTTCGAGAAGCGGTGGCCCACCACTCGCACGCCGCCCGCGTCGGCGCGCGCGTCCGCCTCCCAGAGCGTCAGCAGGTCCTCGACCACCGGGTAGAGCTCCTCCTCCGGAGGGTCCCAGGGCTTGAGCAGGTAGTAGTCGAGCGCGACCTCGTTGATCGCGGAGATGGCCGCCTCGGTGTCCGCGTAGGCGGTGAGCAGCAGCCGCTTGGCGTCCGGCACGAGGGTGCGTGCCTGAGTCAGGTAGTCGGTGCCGGACATGCCCGGCATCCGCTGGTCGGCGATCAGGAGAGCGGTCTGCTCGGCGCGCGTGCGCAGCTCGGCGAGCAGCTCCAGCGCCTCGGCCCCGGACCCGGCGCGCAGGATCCGGTAGCGCTCCCCGAAGCCGCGGCGCAGGTCGCGGGCCACCGCCGCGAGCACGGCGGGCTCGTCGTCCACCGCCACGATCGCCGGTCGCCGTTCAGTGCTCATCGGCGCTACTGCTGGTAGCCCTCGACGGTGTCGGCGTCGCGCACGCTCGCCTGGTCGGGGTCCTGCCCGAACTCCTCATGGGCGCGGCGCTGGCGAAGCAGGTCCCAGCACCGGTCCAGCTCCACCTTGACCTCCTCGAGCCGGCGGTGCTCCTCGGCGTCGGGGCCCTTGCCCTGGCGCGAGCGCAGCAGGTTCTGCTCCTCCTCCACGAGCTGCTCGATCTTGCCCTGCACGCTGCTGTCGTCCATGGATTCCTCCTCGAAGGGTTCGAGCTGAAAGGCTAGTCCGCGATGACCGGCGCACCTGGAGTCGGGCCCGGCCCCGACGGACGCCCGCGCTGCTGGTGGTGCCTCGGGGGTCCCGAGTACCTCGAGTACCACGACACCGAGTGGGGCCGGCCGAGCCGCGACGAGACCCATCTCTTCGAGCTGCTGACGCTGGAGGCGTTCCAGTCCGGCCTCTCGTGGATCACCATCCTGCGCAAGCGCGAGGGCTTCCGGAGCGCCTTCGAGGGCTGGAGCGCCGAGCGCATCGCGGCCTACGGCGACCGCGACGTGGAGCGCCTGCTCGGCGACCCCGGGATAGTCCGCCATCGCGGCAAGATCGAGGCCACGATCGCGAACGCGCGCGCCGTCGGGGCGCTCGCCGCCGAGGGCCTCACGCTCGCCGAGGTCCTCTGGCGCTTCGCCCCCGAGCCCGGGCCGGCTCCGGCCGGCCGCGGGGAGATGCCGTCACTCACGCCTGAGTCGACGGCGATGGCGAAGGAGCTGAAGCGCCTCGGCTTCCGCTTCGTGGGTCCGACCGTGGCCTACTCGCTGATGCAGGCCGCCGGCCTCGTGAACGATCACATGGCCGGCTGCGCGTTCCGGGCCATCGCCCGCTCATAGCTCGCGCGGAACAGCTCGAGGGCGCCGCGCAGGTCGGCGGCGGTCTCGATCGGCACGGTGAGCCAGCCGGAGTCCGGCATGACGCTGTGCGGCCGGGCGCGCCCCGCCGCGATCACCTCGTCGCGCAGGCGGCGCGGCAGCGGCATGTCCGCGAAGCACCCGCCACCCGCCACCACGTGGAGGTGGCCGAGCTGCCTGCGGCCCACGTGGAAGACCGGGAACCCGCCCCGCTCGTGCTCGTCAACCCGCACCTCGGGCCACGACCCGATCTCCTCCACGAGCAGGTCGCTCGCGCCCTCGCCGGTCACCGGTGCGTCCTTCTCTTCGAGTTCCATGGGCGCATCATGCACCTTCAAGTGCACTTGAAGTCAAGCCCGGAATCTGCTCCCATCCAAACCGTGTCCGAGCTGATGACGATCGGGGCGCTGGCGGAGCGCACCGGCGTGGCGTCGTCCGCGCTCCGCTTCTACGAGGAGCGCGGGCTGATCAGCTCCGAGCGCACGTCCGCCGGCCACCGGCGCTTCGCGCGGCCGGTGATCAGACGCGTCGCGTTCATCGTGTTCGCCCAGCGCGTGGGCCTGAGCCTCGACGAGATCGGGGCCGAGCTGGCCAGGCTGCCCGCCCACCGCGTGCCCAGCCGGCGCGACTGGTCGAAGCTGTCGAGCATGTGGAGCGGGCGCATCGACGAGCGCATCCGCGAGCTCGAGCGGCTCAAGGCCGGCCTGACCGAGTGCATCGGCTGCGGCTGCCTCTCGCTCAGCCGCTGCCGGCTGGCCAACCCGGGCGACCGCGCGGCGGCCGCCGGCCCGGGCCCCCGCTACTGGATCGGGGACCCGCGTCCTTCGAGCGCCTAGGCGCCCGGACGCCTAGCCGCCGAAGCGCGGCTGAAGCGCCACCACGTCGTCCACGTACTGCTCGGTCTCGGGCAGCACGCCGATGCTCTGCACCGACCCGAAGCCCTGGTAGTAGGACGCCACGGTGTCCCGGACGTTCCAGCCGGTGTCGCGCAGCAGCTGCCGGATGAACAGCACCCCGGCGCGCACGTTGTCCACCGCGGAGTTGGCGTCGAGCTCCTCGGCCGCGAGGTTCCCCGAGATCCAGGACCACGTGCCCGGAAGGATCTGCATGACCCCGCGGGCGTTCGCGGTGGAGACCATCGAGTTGTTGAAGCCGCTCTCCTGCCACGCGATCGCCGTGGCCAACGAGGCCGGCACGCCGTACTCGGCGGCCACCTGGGCGATGGTCTCCGCGCTCACGCTCTCGGAGGTCGGGTAGGGCGCGGCGTCGGGCACGATCTGGTGCTCGGGCAGCGGTGCGCTCGTCTCGAGGTTCGCGCCGGTGGGCAGCTTCAGCACGGTGCCGATCAGCAGCGGGTCCGCGGGATCCACGCCGTTCATCGCGGCCACCGCGCCCATCGCCACGCCCGAGCGCTCCGCGATGCTCGTGAGCGTGTCGCCCGCGCGCACCACGTAGGAGCCGAGCGCCGGCGGGCCGGCCGCGCCGGGGGCCGGGGCCTCGCCGGCCGCGGGAATGACGATCTGCTCGCCCTGGATGATGTGAGCCTCGAGCCCGAGACCGTTCGCCGCGGCCAGATCGGCCACCGAGATGCCGTTGGCGCCCGCGATCGACCACAGGCTCTCACCGCTCTCGACGGTGCGGCTCACGCCCGCACTGGCGGTGGAGCAGAAGACCAGCGCGCAGACGGCGATGGCCCCGAACAGGGGTCTGACGGTCAAGGGTTCTCCAATGGTTGGGTGACCGAGGCGGCTTCCCGTCTGCGAGCGGGTCTCCTCCGAGCGGGGTGTTCTTATGTCCACCTGCAACGAACGCTGCGCACCGATCGCGTTCTGCGCTTAGGCTGAGGCGATGGCTCGCGTCTGGTCCACGCTGCTGGCTGTGGCCCTGGCCTGCGCGGTCTTCGCGGCTCCCGCGTCGGCCCGCTGGTACGGCAGCACGCTGCGCGCGCCCGCCAACGCCACCTACGGCTGCGAGTCCGCGATCGTGAGCGCGCCGCTCGGCGGCTTCCTGCTCCAGCCCACCGGCCAGACGTCCTGCACGTACCGCCACGGCGGCTACCTGTTCACGCAGCGGCCGACATTCATCGTCCCGCGCACGGGGCGGATCACCCGGATCCGAGTCAAGTCCGGCGCCAACCCGGCCAAGCTACGGCTGACCGTGCTCACCGGCTCGAGCCGCGTGGACACCTTCAGCGGCCGCGACCTGCCGGGCACCTACACCTGCTGCACGGCGCGCTACGTGGGCCGTGCGTTCCGGGTCAAGCCCAACCGCGTGACCACGAAGAAGGTCAAGGTCAACGTCTTCGACGTGCGGAGCAAGCGCCTTCGCCACCGCATCCATTCCTCCGACGGGCTCGCTCTCACCGCGGTGGGCCCCGGCACGCTCCCGCTCAACATCGGCCCGGTGCTGGGCGGCTTCGACACCGGCACGCCGCTGGCCACCTCTTACTTCCCGTTCACCCGCAAGGGCGAGCCGCGCGTGGAGGGCTACTCCCTCACCGGGATCGACCTGCTCTTCCAGTGGGAGTTCAAGAAGCGCTAGCTTGACGCGCAGTCGTGGTTGCGGATCTCCACGCGCACTACGCGATGCACCTCGCCCCCGGCGACGAGCCGACCACGCTCGAGCTGCTCGGCCCCGGAGCGCGGAGACTCCGGGCACGCGACCGCCTGCGCGCGACGATCGTGGGCCTGCTCGGCCGCTTCGCCAACTACCCGAGCCCGGACTCGGAGCCGCGCGTGACGCTCTCGACGCTCCGCGCCGGCCACGTGGGGCTCACGTACTCGGTGCTCTACTCGCCGTTCGACGAGATGGACCTGGCACAGCCCTACTCGGCTCCGCCCCAGCCCGACTACCCCGTGAGCCTGATCCGCCAGCTGGAGCTGGTCGAGAAGGACATTGAGGAGAACCACTCCGGCACCGCGGCGGTGGCGCACGACCCCGACGAGCTCGAACGCCTCCTGCCGTCGGGGAAGGTCGTGTTCGTGCACTGCGTGGAGGGCGGCTTCCACCTCGGGGCCACGCCGGCCGCGATCGAGGCGTCCGTGGCTCAGCTCGCGTCCAGGGGCGTGGCGTACGTGACCCTGGCCCACCTCTTCTTCCGCCAGGTGGCCACCAACGCGCCGGCGATCCCGTTCATCCCGGACTGGATCTACCGGCTCCTGTTCCCGCAGCGCCGCGACGTGGGACTCACGCCGCTCGGCGAGGCCGCCGTGCGCGCGCTCGTGGACCAGCGCGTGCTGGTCGATCTCTCGCACGCGAGCGAGGCCGCGCTGGACGACACGCTCGAGCTGCTGGACCGGCTCGACCCTGACCGCAGGGTGCCGGTGCTCTCCTCGCACGGCGGCTACCGCTTCGGCCGCCAGAGGTACAACCACAGCGACGAGACGGTCAGGAGGATCGCCGAGCGCGACGGGGTGATCGGCCTGATCTTCGCCAACCACCAGATCCTCGACGGCGTCGGGGGCCCGAAGCCGTCGGGCCTCCCCGACTCGGTGCGAGTGCTGATCAAGCACATCGATCGCATCCACGACCTCACCGGTTCGCACCGCCACGTGGGGATCGGCTCCGACCTGGACGGGTTCATCAAGCCCACCCTCCCAGGGCTCCAGACGATGGCCGACATGGCACCGCTCGAGGACGCCCTCGCAGCGCACTACGGACCGGATACGGCGCGCCTGATCTGCTTCGACAACGCGCTCCGGCCGCTGCGCACGTACTGGCGCACCTAGCGAATCGGAGGCCCGCCGAAGTCGGTCGTATAGGTCCAGGCCGTGGCCTTCGAGCGGGGCTTCTCCGGTGCCCCCTGCACCAGCCCCAGGCCGATCTCGGTGAACTCGCGGCGCAGGATGTTCTCCCGGTGCGGTGGGCTGTGCATCCAGAGGTCCACCACCTCGAACGGCGAGGCCCTCCGCCCGGCCGCCCAGGCGATGTTCTCGCCGGTGAGCGCGTTGTTGGAGGGGTAGCCCGCGGCGAGCATGCGTTGCTGCGGGTCGGTGCCCTCCGGCGTGTCGTGCTCGAAGAAGCGCCTGGCCACCATGTCCTCGGAGTGGCGCTGCGACGCCAGCTCGAGCTGAGCGCGGCGCTGAAGCGGTGCCATGCCGTGCGCGGCGCGCTCGGCGTTCAGGAGGCATAGGGTGAGCTGCCTGGTCTGCTCCACGCCCAGGTCTCCGGGCTCGAGGTCCACCGCTCCGCACGCGGAGCGGTGCCCGGCCTGCGACCCGTCGCTCGACGCGCGCGAGGCCACCAGCACCCCCGCTCCACCGAGCACTACGACCGCAAGAAGCACGCGCGGGACCACGGGTGATCCATCGGCTTCCGCCACGGCGAGGTTGAACCGCAACTTTCGATCGTCGCGCGGGTCAATTCGGTGCCGGACCCGCGCCATGGCCACCCTCCACCCCTCGCCCCCCGCCCCGGGCCGCCTCAGGCGCCTGGCGCTGGCGGGCGCCGCCGCGCTGGCGCTCCTGGCCGGCGGCTGTGCGGTGACGCCGGCGAAGGAGTTCCAGCACTCCACCTTCGAGGGCTTCGACGTGATCTCGTACGTGCCCGAGCAGCCGCGCGGGCTTGTGTACCTCTTCCACGGAAGCAACGGGAGCGCCGCCTTCGCCGAGCGCGTGGAGAGCACCGACGTGCTCAACCGCCTCATCGGCCAGGGCTACGGCTTCGTGTCCACCTCGAGTACCGAGCGCACCGGCGACCGGCGCTGGGAGGTGGGGAGCGCCTCCACCACCGCGAACCCCGACCTCGCGCGGCTCGCTCGCCTGCACACGCACCTCGTGAACACCACGGCCGTGAGTGCCTCCACGCCGCTGGTGGGGATCGGCATGTCCAACGGCGCTCGCTTTGTGACGCTCTGGGGGCAGGTCTGGAAGAACGCCGGGTACCCGGTCAGGGCTATCTGGGCGAGCATGGGCCGAATCGCCGGCCCCGGGGCGGCGCCGGGCGCGCTCACGGTACCCACCGTCTTCTCCACGGCCGTCAACGACTTCACTGTGCCGCCCGGCGGGATCGTGAGCAACTTCGTGGACACGCAGGACGCCGGCACGCCCACGGAGCTGTACTTCTCCCACGAGCGCGCGCTCGCAACGGCTCCGTACCTGCGGATCCCCGGCATCGACCAGTCCGAGGCGGTTCAGATCGTGGACGCGCTCAAGGCCACCGGCGTCTGGAACGCCCAGGGCAAGCGGGTGGTGAGCGACATCCAGCAGGCGGCCACGCAGGCGGCCACGGCTCAGTTCCCGCCGTCGGTGGCGGGCCAGAACGGCGCGATCGCCGACGAGACCGCTCTGCAGCTGGCGGTCCACCAGTTCACGGCCGAGCACGTGGGGAAGGTCCAGGCCTTCTTCGACCGCTACGTGCCGCGCTAGGTGGGGGCGACCGCGGCCGGGCCCGTGTCGCGGGCCACGCGCGTGCCCTCCCGCCGGCGAGCCTTGGCCTCCTCGCGCACCAGGAAGAAGGCCGGGATCAGCGCCGCCGCCGTGAGTGCCAGCGCGAACCAGTAGGTGTGCGCGAAGGCCTCGGCCAGCGGGTCGGCCACGCGGGCGCGGGCGGAGTCGGACAGCGTGGCGCCCGATACGCCGCCCTGGGCGCCCTCGCCGATCGTGGAGATGATGCGGTTCTGGAGGATCACGACCAGCAGCGCGGCCCCGATCGCCCCGCCCACGCGCTGCAGCACGTTGAGCGCGGGGGTCGCGCGCGGCACCTGATTGCGCGTGAGCGTCGCGTAGGCCGCGGCCATCGCGGGCATCATCGCGCCGCCCAGACCGATGCCGCGCAGCACCAGCGCCGCGCCGATCAGCCAGTAGGAGGTGGTTGAGCCCACCTGGGTGAAGATGGCCGTGCCCGCCAGCAGGAAGAGCAGGCCCACCACGACCACCCGGCCGCCGCCGAAGCGGTCGGTGGCGCGGCCGCCAAGGTTCATTCCGATGGCGGCTCCCAGGCCCTGCGGGGCCACCAGCAAGCCCGCGATCAGCGGCGATTCGCCGCGGGCGATCTGGTAGTAGAGCGGGAGCAGGATCATCGAGCCGAACAGCGCGATGCCGGTGAGGAAGACCGTGGCCGCGGCGGCCGAGAAGCCGCCCGACCGGAACAGCCCGATGTCGAGCAGCGGATAGCGCACGTGCAGCGCGTGGACCACGAAAGCGGCCACGGCGATCAGGCCGAGCACGAGCGGCAGCCAGGCGCTGACGGTGGCGAAGGTGCGGTGCGCGCCGTACTCGGAGATGCCGAACACGATCGCGCCGACGCCCGGGGAGACCAGCGCGAGCCCCTTCCAGTCGAGCTTGGTGAGCTCCTCGCCGTCCGCCGCTTCCCGCCCCGGGGCGCGTCCCGCCGGCATCAGCTTCCGGGCCAGCAGCAGCCCGACGATGCCCACCGGCAGGTTCACGAAGAAGATCCAGCGCCAGGACATGTTCTGGACGATCGCTCCGCCGATCACCGGGCCGAGCACGGGCGCCAGCAGCATCGGCACGCCCACGATGCTCATCACGCGGCCCATGCGGCTCGGGCCCGCGGCCTGAGCCAGGGTGATCATCCCGATCGGCATGATCATGCCGCCGGCGAAGCCCTGAAGCACGCGAAACCCGATCAGGGATTCCGCGCTCCACGCCAGGCCGCACAGCCCGCTGGTGACCACGAAGGCGGACACCACGCTCATCCACACGCGCCGGGGCCCGAAGCGCTCGGCCGCCCATCCGGTGAGCGGGATCGCCGTGGCCAGCGCTAGCAGATAGCCGGTGCTCACCCACTGGATCGTGGAGAGCGGCGCCCCGAGGTCGATCCGCAGCGTCTCGAGCGCGACGTTCACGATCGTGGTGTCGAGGATCGACATGATCGCCCCGATCACCACGACCACGGCGATCTTCCGCACGTCGCGGGGCAGTCCCGCCACGATCAGACCTCGGCCGTGACGGGGCGGCCGGCGCCGGTGCCGCGCCGCTGACGCTCGTGCTCGGGCACCGGCGCCTCAGCGCGACGTCCCGGGCGCGGGATGAGCGAGGTGGCCACCAGCGCGACCACGGCGGCCACCGCGCTCATCGCGAATGCCTCCGTGAAGCCCTGCTCCGCCGGGAAGCGGCCGTCGAGGATCAGATGGCCCGCGAGCAGCGCTGCCGCCACCTGGGCCCCTATCGAGCCGCCGATGGAGCGCATGATCGTGTTGATGCCGGTGGCCACGCCGGTCTGGTCCTGGCGCACGGCCTCCACCACCAGGTTGGCCATCGCGGCGAACGCGAGGCCGATGCCGATGCCCACGAGCAGGGCGCCGAACGCGATCTCGGCGAGCGTCGCGTGGAAGAGCGCCAGCCACACGTAGGCGAGCACGGCGAAGCCACCGCCCATGGCGAGCGGCAGGCGCGAGCCGAAGCGCGAGCCGAGCCAGCCCGACAGCGGCCCGGCACCGAGCATCACGAGCGCGCTCGGCAGCAGCAGGAGGCCCGCCACCGTGGTGGACTCGCCGAAGCCGTACCCGGTCACCGACGGGAGCTCCACGAGCTGGGGAATCAGGACGTAGGAGCCGAACATCGCGAAGCCGATCGCGAACGCCGTGAGGTTCGTGGACCACACGGCGCGCTGCGACATCAGCTCCATGTCGACCATCGGCTCGGGCACGCGGCGCTCGAAGTTGACGAAGGCCACGCCGAACACCACGGCGGTGGCGAACAGGCCGAGCACGCCGGCGGAGTCCCAGCCCCAGGAGTTCCCCTGCGAGACGCCGAGCAGCAGCGACGCGAGCGTGAGCGAAAGCAGCGCGGCCCCCGCCCAGTCGATCTTCGCCTCAACCCGCACCGGCGACTCGGGCACGTAGCGCCAGGTGGCCCACGCGGCGAAGCTGGTGACGATGACCGAGGACAGGAAGATCCACTGAACGGAGAGGTGGTCCACGACCACTCCCGCCAGCACGAGGCCCAGGCCGCCGCCGATGCCGAAGGTCGCGGAGATGAGGCCGATGGATGTGGCCACGCGCTCGCGCGGGAACTCGTCGCGAATGATCCCGAAGGCCAGCGGAAAGATCGCGCCGCCGGCGCCCTGGATCGCGCGCCCGAGGATGAGCACCTCGATCGAGCCGCCGATCGAACAGACCACCGAGCCGAGCGCGAACACGCCGAGCACGCCGAGCAGGACCTTCTCCTTGCCGTACATGTCGCCGAGGCGGCCGAGCAGCGGCGTCGCGACGCTCGACGTGAGCAGGAACGCGGTGAGCAGCCAGGTGGCGGCCTCCGGGGAGGCGCCCACGTCGTGCTGGATCGCCGGCAGCGCCGGGATGATCATCGTCTGGGCCAGCGCGTAGGCGATGGCGCCCAGCACGAGGATTCCGAGCGTGCGGTTGGGGTGCGCCCGCGCGACCTCTGGTGTCACGTTCGGCGTCACGGATGCAGGTCGTCGATCGCGGCGGCCAGCGAGTGCAGCAGCCGGGCGGCGGAGGCGCGCTCGCTCGGGGACAGCCGGGCGAAGACCTCTTCGCGCGCCTTGGCGATGTGCTTGCGCTTGGCGGCCACCAGCCGCTTGCCCTCGGCCGTGAGCGTGATCTCCACCCGGCGCCGGTCGCCCCCGTCGGGACGCCTGCGCTCGGCCAGGCCTCGCTTGACGAGGCCGTCGATCATGCGGGTGGCCGTGGGCGCGGCCACGTCGGCCGCCTCGGCCAGCGCGCACATGGCCATCGGCTCACCGCTCTCGGCCAGCGGCTGGAGCAAATGGAACTGCGACGCGCTGAGCTCCGGCGTGGCGGGCGCGCGGTTGAAGCGCCCGCGAGCGGTGCGCAGCGCGCGCAGGAACTCGTCGAGACCGGAGGTGAACGCCTGAACGTCCCCGTCGACTGTCTTAGTGTTCGAAGCCATCCATTAGCAGGCTAACAGATAGCTAGCTATGTCGATAGAAGTCCAGCTCCTCAGCTGCCGCCGGGGTCCGGCCGAGGATCAGGTCGGCCGCCTTCTCCGCGGTCATCATCACCGGGGCGTAGATGTTGCCGTTGGTCACGTAGGGGAACACCGAGGCGTCCACCACACGCAGGCCGTCCACGCCGTGCACGCGCATCGTGAGCGGGTCCACAACCGACCGGTCGTCGCTACCCATGCGGCACGTGCACGAGGGGTGCAGCGCGGTCTCCGCGTCCTTGGCCACCCAATCCAGGATCTGCTCGTCGGTGTCCACCTCGGGGCCCGGTGACAGCTCGCCGCCGTCGAGGTCGGCCCAGGCCGGCTGCGACAGGATGCTACGCGTCACGCGGATCGCCTCCACCCACTCGCGCCGGTCGTTCTCGGTCGAGAGGTAGTTGAAGCGCAGCGCCGGGTGGCGGCGCGGGTCGGAGCTCACGGCCTTGACGCTGCCACGGACGTCCGAGTACATCGGCCCGACGTGCACCTGGTAGCCGTGCCCGCCGCCGCCGGGCGGCAGCGTGCCGTCGTAGCGGACCGCGATCGGGAGGAAGTGGTACATCAGGTTCGGGTAGGCCACCTCGTCGTTGCTGCGCACGAAGCCGCCCGCCTCGAAGTGGTTGGACGCACCGGGGCCGGACTTGCTCACGAACCACCGGAGCCCGACCATCGGCCGCCTGCGCATGGCGAAGTAGGGGGCCATCGAGACCGGCTTGGTGGCCGAGTGCTGCACGTAGACCTCGAGGTGGTCCTGCAGGTTCTCGCCGACGCCCGGCAGGTCCTGCACCACGTCCACGCCGAGGGACCGGAGCTCGCCGGCGGCCCCCACGCCGGAGATCTGCAGCAGCTGCGGCGAGTTGATCGCGCCCCCGCACAGCAGCACCTCCCCGGCGGTGACCCTCCGGGTGCGCCTGCCGCGCGTGTACTCCACGCCCACGGCGCGCTCGCCCTCGAACAGGATCCGCGTGGTGAGGGCGCGCGTCTTCACCGTCAGGTTGGGCCGCTTCATCACGGGGTGCAGGTACGCCCGCGCGGCCGACAGACGCCGGCCCCGGTGCACGT
>CAWEPQ010000019.1:0-797082 GCA_963811055.1 uncultured Thermoleophilaceae bacterium | reverse complement strand
TTCCGGTCGAAGGCCGCGAAGCCCTCCTGGCGGTAGCCGTTCACGTCGGTGGTCAGCGGATAGCCGGCCTCCTGCACGGCGGTGAAGAAGGCATCGAAGAGCGGCCCCTCCGCCGGGCCGCGCTCCAGCACCAGCGGCCCATCGTGCCCGTGGAAGGGATCGTCCCGGTCCGCGGCAAGGCAGCTCTCCATGCGCTTGAAGTAGGGCAGGCAGTGGGCGTAGTCCCAGCTCTCCATGCCGGGGTCCGCCGCCCAGCGCTCGAAGTCCAGCGGGTTGCCGCGCTGGAAGATCATGCCGTTGATGCTGCTCGACCCGCCCAGCAGCTTGCCGCGCGCGTGGTACACCCGCCTGCCGCCCATGTGCGGCTCCGGCTCGGACTCGTAGCGCCAGTCGTAGAAGCGGCTGCCGATCGGGAACGCCAGCGCGGCCGGCATGTGGATGAACGGGTCCCATGACCAGTCCGAGCGGCCGGCCTCAAGCACGAGGACCCGGTTTCCCGGGTCCTCGGACAGGCGATTGGCGAGCACGCTCCCCGCCGAGCCGCCCCCCACGATCACGAAGTCGTAGTGCGCGGTCACGGGCGCGGCAAGTCTAGGACTCCGTCGCAGTCAGCTCCTGCTTCGGGGTCTCCTTGCCCGGGTCCACGAACGGCTTGGGCACGACCACGGCCGACACCGTCTCGCCGGGCCGCTCGACCTCGAACTCGGTGCCGAGCTCCGAGTGCTCGGTGGGCACCATCGCGAAGCCGATGTTCTTCTCGAGCTTCGGCGACCAGCACGCGGACGTGACCTGGCCGATGCGGGTGCCGTCCTTCAGCACGGGGAACACGTCGATCATCGCGCCGTCGTTGTACGACCCGGCGTTCGAGCCGCCGATCTCCACGCCCACGAGCTGGCGCTTGGGCCCCTCTGCCTTGATCTTCGCGAGCGCCTCCTTGCCGATGAAGTCGGAGGCCTGCTCGAGGTCCACCATCCAGTCGTAGCCCATCCCGACCTCGTAGGGGTTGGTGTCGAACCACATGTCGCAGCCCGGCCCGAGGGCGAGAATGCCGCCCTCGATGCGCCGGATGTGACACGGGCCGATGACCTCGAGGCCGTGCGGCTTGCCGGCCTCGAGCACCTTCTCCCACATCTGCACGCCGTGCTTGCTGGCCTCGTAGAGGTAGATCTCGAAGCCGAGCTCGGACGTGTAGCCGGTGCGCGACACGAGCACCTTGAGCCCGTCGATCTCGTACGGGCGCAGGTAGTAGTACGGAATCTCGAGGATGCTGTCGCCGAAGAGGTCCACCATCACATCCTTGGACTTCGGCCCCTGCACCTGGAGCGGGCCCACGTCCAGCTCCTTGATGGTCACGTCGTAGTTGTTGTTGTAGGCGACGCCGCGCGCCCACAGCTCCACGTCGCTGTCCGCGAGCGAGAGCCAGAAGCGGTTCTCCTCCACACGCAACAGCACCGGGTCGTTGATGATCCCGCCGTCGGGCAGGCACAGGAACACGTACTTGCACTGACCCACCGCGCACTTGTTCAGATCGCGCGCCACGAGCAGCTGCGTGAAGTCGAAAGCGTCGGGCCCGGAGATCTCGATCTGCCGCTCCACGCCCACGTCCCAGAGCGTCACGCCGTTCAGGAGATGCCAGTACTCCTCCACCGGGTCGCCGTAGTGGCGCGCGTGGTACATGTGGTTGTAGGTGCTGTAGAGCTGCACCCCGTGCTTTCGCGACGCGTAGAAGTACGGCGACTTCCGGATCCGCGAGTAGAGCATCACTCCCGGGTGCTCGTTCACAGGTGACAAGGACGTACCTCCGCTCTCAGCGACATTGGGTGGGCCGGCCCGGGTGATATATCACCGCCGGGGGGCGGCGGTCAACCGAGGAGGCCCAGCGCCTCGTCGAGGTCGATGCGCCTGTAGGTCTCGACCGGCACTCCGTCCTCCAGCAGGTCGCGTCTCGCGAGCGTGATCTCACGGCGCACCTCGGGCTCCACCTCGCCGGCGCGCACGGCGATCGTGTCCGCGCGCACGGCGCCCCCGCCGCCCTCGGCGCGCAGCCGGGCCATGCGCGCCTCCGGATCGAGGATCGCCTCCACGTAGCCCTCGGTCACTTCGTTGCTCGCGATGCGCACGTCGGCGCCCTCCACGCGCCCCGTGGCCGAGTAGGCCAGGCAGGTGGCGATTCGCGCCCGGGCGCTCGCCACGGTCTCGGCCTCGAGCCGCCGCTCCGCCACCGGCCCGTCCTCCACGAGCAGGCGCGTGATCCCGCGGTCGTCGATCGCCTCCAGGATCCGCTCGGGGTCGTCTTCCACCACCACCTCCTTGCGACGCGGCCAGACGTCGAGGCGCGCGTGGTCCCCCAGCGGTGCGCCCACGTGGAAGAGGTAGTAGTCGGGGTAGATGAAGAAGTCCGGGCCGCGTGAGCGCTGCACGTCGTAGAACGCCGTGATGGCCGCCGTGATCAGGGCGCTGGCGCCCACCGCACCGCAGGGGCGCCGCATCACGAGACCGAGGCGATCGTGCTCGCCGAAACCCTCGAACAGCTGGTCCAGGCGGGCCGGGCGACCGGCCAGTCCGATCTCGAACATCGAGCTGCGCAGCTCTCGTGCCGAGTGCACGGAGTGTGATATATCACGGTCCAGGCCATTCCCCAACGCGAGGTGACCTAGTGAACGACCCCTCAGGAGCAGCCGGCTCCCTGCCGGCCACCGCGCGCGCCGTGCTGATCGGCGCGGGGATCGTCGGCAACAGCCTGGCCCATCACCTGGCCGAGCTCGGCTGGAGCGACCTCGTGCTGCTCGACAAGGGCCCGCTCCCCAACCCGGGCGGCTCCACCGGGCACGCCTCGAACTTCATCTTCCCGGTCGACCACTCGCGCGAGATGACCGCGCTGACCGCCGACAGCTCGCGCCAGTACGAGGAGCTGGGAGTGCGGATCGAGTGCGGCGGGATCGAGGTCGCGCGCGGCGAGGAGCGCATGCAGGAGCTCGAGCGCCGGATGGTCTCCGCCGCCGCGTGGGGGATCGAGCCGGTGTCGCTCGTCACGCCGGCCGAGATCAAGGAGCTCGTGCCCTACATCGACGAAACGGTTGTGATCGGCGGCTTCTACACGCCGTCGGTGAGCGTGGTGGACTCGCTGCGCGCCGGCACGCTGATGCGCGAGCAGGCGCAGGCGGCAGGGGCGCTCACCGTGGCGGCCAACACCGAGGTGCTCGGCATCGACGTGGAGCGCGGGCGCGTGCGCGGAGTGCGCACCACCCGGGGCGACATCGAGACCGACGTGGTGGTGATCTGCTGCGGGGTCTGGAGCCCGCTCATCGCGCGCATGGCCGGCGCGTCGATACCGCTCACGCCCGCCGTGCACCAGATGATCGACATCGGCCCGGTGCCCCGCTTCGCAGGCGCAGGGAGCGCGATCGAGCACCCGATCGTGCGCGACATGGACACGAACATGTACGAGCGCCAGGACGGCAGCGGGCTCGAGGTGGGCTCCTACGCCCACCGGCCGATCCTCCACGACCCCGAGGACATCCCCTCCGTCGAGGAGGCGGCGCTCTCGCCCACCGAGTTCCCCTTCACGCAGGACGACTTCGCGCTGCAGATGGAGCACGCGCTCGAGCTGATGCCGGAGATCGTGGGCGACGAGTCGGTGGGCATCAAGTACGCGATCAACGGGCTGCTCTCTCTCACCCCGGACGGCCTCCCGGTGCTGGGCGAGACACCCGAGACGAAGGGCCTGTGGTCGGCCGCCGCGGTGTGGGTCAAGGAGGGGCCGGGCGTCGGCCGCGCGCTGGCCGAGTGGATGGTCGAGGGCGAGCCCGAGATCGACCTCCAGTCCTCCGACGTGGCCCGCTTCCACGAGCACCAGAAGAGCGTCGAGCACGTGAAGGCGCGCGCCCGCGAGCACTTCAACAAGACCTACGGGATCGTCCACCCGGGCGAGCAGTGGGAGTCGGGGCGCGGCGTGAGGCTGTCGCCCTTCTACGAGCGCGCGCGTGACCTCGGCGCGGTGTTCTACGAGACCGCCGGGTGGGAGCGCCCGCACTGGTACGACTCGAACGCCGGTCTCGTGGAGGAGTACGGCGTGGAGACACGCGAGGCGGAATGGGACTCGCGCTGGTGGTCCCCGATCATCAACGCCGAGCATCTGGCCATGCGCGACCGCGCGGCGATGTTCGACCTGACGGCCTTCTGCGTGTTCGACGTGGTGGGGCCGGGCGCGCTCGAGTCGGTGCAGCGGGTGGCCATGCGCCAGATGGACGTGAAGCTCGGCCGCGTGGTCTACACCCCGGTGCTGACTCCGCGCGGCGGCTTCCGCTCCGACCTCACGATCATGCGGCTCGCCGACGAGCACTTCCGGGTGGTCACCGGCGGCGCGCACGGGATGGCGGACCTCAAGTGGTTCTCCGACCACGCCTCCGACGCCCAGGTGGTGGACCTCACGTCCAGCTGGTGCACGCTCGGGCTCTGGGGGCCGCGCGCGCGGGACATCCTGGCGAGCACCACGTCCGACGACGTGTCACACGACGGCTTCCCGTTCGCCACGTGC
Organism: uncultured Thermoleophilaceae bacterium; assembly: GCA_963811055.1. Classification (GTDB taxonomy): domain Bacteria; phylum Actinomycetota; class Thermoleophilia; order Solirubrobacterales; family Thermoleophilaceae; genus JACVRW01. The sequence continues at coordinate 792,545 of CAWEPQ010000019.1, read as the reverse complement.
CGCACGATCGAGATGGGCTCGCTGCGGGTGATGGCGTCGCGGATCTCCTACGTGGGGGACCTGGGCTGGGAGCTCTACGTGCCGATCGAGCAGGGAGCCAAGCTCTGGGACATCGTCTGGGAGGCGGGCGAGCCGCACGGCGTCCTGCCCTCCGGAATCGGCGTGTACGGCACCACCGGCCGGCTCGAGAAGTGCTACCGCGCCTTCGGCTTCGAGCTCGACGGCGAGTACGACGTGGTGGAGGCCGGCATGGCCTGGGGCAAGGTCAAGGACCAGGACTTCGTGGGCAAGGAGGCGCACGTGCGCCACCGCGAGCAGGACCCAGCGGCGATCATGTGCACGCTCACCGTGGACGATCACACCTCGAGCAGCGGGCAGAAGCGCTACATGCTGGGCAACGAGCCGATCCTCACCCGCGACGGCGATCCGCTCACCGACTCCAAGGGCAGGCGCTCGTTCGTGACGAGCGCCGGGGCGGCTCCGTCGGTGGGCAGGCACGTGCTGATGTCCTACCTCCCGCCCGAGCACGCGCGGGTGGGCAACGAGCTGGCCGTCCAGTACATGGGCGAGCGCTATCCCGTGACCGTGGCCGTGGCCGGGTCCACCCCCCTGTTCGATCCCGACAACGAGCGCGTGAAGGCATGAGGATCCTCGTGTGCGTCAAGCGGGTGCCGCTAACCGGCGGGCGGATGGTGCTGAGCGCCGACGAGCAGTCGCTAGAGACGCGCCACCTCGGCTTCACGATCAGCCCGCACGAGGAGTGCGGCGTCGAGCAGGCCGTGCAGCTGGTGGAGCAGCACGGAGGCGAGGTCACCGTGCTGGCGCTGGGCCCGCCCGAGGCCGAGGAGCAGATCCGCGACACGCTCGCCATCGGCGCCGACCGCGGCCTGCTGCTGGCCACCGGCGGCGAGGAGTGGGACCCGCAGGCCACCGCCGCGGCGATCCTGGCCGCCATCCGGGCGGAGGACGACTTCGACCTGATCGTGTTCGGCAACGAGTCGGCGGACTCGGGCAACTACCAGGTGGGCATCCGCGTGGCCCACGCGCTCGGCCGGCCCGTGGTCACCGGCCTCAAGGGGCTGTCGGTGGAGGACGGCGTCGCTCGCTGCGAGCAGGAGGTGGCCGGGGGGCGCGACGTTTATCTCGTGCCGCTGCCGGCCGTGGTGTCCGTGCTCGAGGGCATCAACCTGCCCCGCTACCCGTCGGTGCCGGCCAAGCTGCGCGCGAGGAAGAAGCCGGTGGACACGAGCACGCCGGAGCCGTCCGAGACGCGCCTCGAGAAGCTGCGGCTGGTGGTGCCGCCCGGCCAGGGCAAGCAGGCGGAGATCCTCGGCGAGGGCGCGGAGGCCGCGCCTGCCGTGGTGAACGTGATGCGCGAGCTGGGGGTGGCGTAGGTGTCCGTGCTGCTGCTCGCCGATCCGGGCGACGACGAGCTCACGCGGCAGGCGCTGACCTTCGCTTCCGCCCTGGGTGAGGTCGAGGCGGTTGGCTCCGCTGCCCTGCCGGTCGGCCGTGCACACATCGCCGAGCTTCCGGACGCATACGCGCCCGGTGCGTGGGCGACCGCTCTCGAGGACGTGATCGACCGCACGTCTCCCTCCGCCGTCGTCGCACCGGGCACGAACAGGGGCAACGAGGTGCTGGCCCACGTGGCCGCCCGCCGTGACCTGCCGTTCGCCGCCAACTGCATCGCCGCCGACGGGGACGCGGTCACGCGAGTCCGCTGGGGCGGCAGCCTCCTCGAGGAGGCCCGGATCCACTCGCCGCTGCCGCTGCTGTCGGTGGCCCCGCACGCGCTGGCGGCCGCCGAGGGAGCCGGCACGCCGGAGATCGAGAGCTTCACCCCGTCGCTCGGGGAGTCCGACCTCGCGGTGCAGGTGGCCGAGCACGTGGACGAGGCGGCCACGGGCATCTCGCTCGCCGAGGCCAAGGTCGTGGTCAGCGGCGGCCGTGGCGTGGGCTCTTCGGAGGGGTTCGGGATCCTCGAGGAGCTGGCGGAGCTGCTCGGCGCCGCCGTGGGCTGCTCGCGGGTGGTCACGAGCGCCGGCTGGCGACCGCACACCGACCAGGTGGGCCAGACCGGCACCAAGGTTGCGCCGGACCTCTACATCGCCTGCGGCATCAGCGGCGCCACGCAGCACATCGCGGGCTGCAAGGGGGCGAAGAAGATCCTCGCGATCAACACCGACGCCGAGGCGGCGATCCTGGCGAGCGCCGACTACGCCGTGATCGGGGACCTCACCGAGATCGTGCCGGCGATCACCGCCGAGCTGCGAAAGGCGCGGTCGCAATAGACACGCTGCTGGGAGCGCTCGCGCTCGCCGGAGCCCTGGCGGTGGCCGGGGTGCTGTTCGCCCGCCGGGCCAAACTGCTCGTGGACCTGGTGCGGATGGGCAAGCCCTCGCCGCGCTTCGACGACCTGCCGCGCCGAGCGCGCAACGAGGCCGTGATCGTGCTCGGCCAGCGCAAGCTCTTTCAGCGCCTCGGCCCCGGCCTGATGCACGCGGCGATCTTCTGGGGCTTCCTCGTCCTCTTCCCCACGATCGTGATGGCGATGATCGGCGCGGTGGACCGCGAGGCCACGCTGCCGTGGCTCGGCCACCAGGGCTGGTTCGCGCTGCTGGTCGACGTGTTTGCGGTGCTCGTGCTGGCCGGGGTGGTGGCCGCGCTGGCCATTCGCAAGCTCCAGCGTCCCGTGCGCTTCCAGGGCAGCCACCTGGGCGAGGCCGACCTGATCCTGGCGATGATCGCCGGGATCGTCTCGACGCTGCTGCTGTGGCACGCGAGCCTGATCGCGCTCGGCCTGAACGAGTGGCCGGCGGGCTGGTCGCCCGTGGCCGACGCCCTCTCCGGCCTCTTCGGCAGTGGCGACGCGACCGAGGCGCTCGAGCGCGCGTTCGTGTGGGCGCACGTGCTGCTGATCCTGTCCTTCCTCGTCTACCTCCCCCACTCCAAGCACCTCCACATCGCCACCGCGGCCGTGAACGTGTTCTTCGGGCGCACGCGCGCACGAGGCCGGCTTGAGCCGCTGGCATTCGACGGTCCCGAGGAGGACATGCGCTTCGGCGCCGGCACGGTGGCGGACCTCACGTGGAAGCAGACGCTCGACACGTTCTCCTGCACCGAGTGCGGGCGCTGCCAGGACGTGTGTCCGGCCTGGACCACCGGCAAGGAGCTCTCTCCGAAGCTGCTGATCATGGCCCTGCGCGACCAGGTGTTCGAGGAGGGCCCGGCGCTGCTCCGGGGCGACGATCGCTTCGAGGCGCAGCCGCTGGTGCCGGGCGCGGTGACCGACAACGTCGTGTGGGACTGCGTGACCTGCGGCGCCTGCGTGCGCGAGTGCCCTGTGTCGATCGAGCACGTGGACCACATCGTGGACCTGCGCCGCCACCTGGTGATGATGGACTCGTCGTTCCCCAAGGAGGCGGAGCCGATGCTGCGCGACGTGGAGCGAGCGTCGAACCCTTGGGGCAAGCCGCAGACCGAGCGCGCCGACTGGGCCGAGGAGCTCGGCGTGCGCGTGCTCCAGCCCGGCGACCCGGCGCCCGAGGTCCTCTACTGGGTCGGCTGCGCCGCCTCGTTCGACGAGCGCGCTCGCACCGCGGCCGAGTCCACCGCCAAGCTCCTCAAGGCGGCCGGCGTGGACTTCGCGATCCTCGGCCCGCGCGAGTCGTGCACCGGGGACCCGGCGCGGCGCATGGGCAACGAGTACGTGTTCCAGGCCCAGGCGGAGCAGAACGTGGGCACGCTCAACGAGGCGGGCGTGACGAAGATCGTGGCCAGCTGCCCGCACTGCTTCAACACGCTCGGCAACGAGTACCCGGACTTCGGGGGCGAGTACGAGGTGGTCCACCACACCGAGCTGCTCGCCGAGCTGGTGCGCGACGGGCGCCTCCAGACGAGCGCCGACGAGCGCACGATCACCTACCACGACTCCTGCTACCTGGCCCGCCACAACGACGTGCGCAGCGACCCGCGCGAGCTGGTGGCCGCGGTGGGCGAGCCGATCGAGATGGAGCGCAGCGGCGAGCGCACGTTCTGCTGCGGCGCCGGCGGCGCGCACATGTGGATGGAGGAGCGCGCCGGCCTGATCAACGAGGAGCGCGTGCGTGAGGCGGCCGAGACCGGCGCCGGCACGCTCGCGGTGGCCTGCCCCTTCTGCACGGTGATGCTCGACGACGGAGTGCGCTCACGCGGCGACGACATGCGCGTGGTGGACCTGTCGACGCTGCTGGTGGAGTCGCTCGACGAGCCCTAGCCGGTCAGGCCCTCCAGGGTCCGGCGCCGCCAGCGCTCCGTTCGCGCCACCTCGTTGAACGTGAACAGATGGACGCCGGCCACGCGCGCGGCCGGGTCGGTTGCGCAGGGGGTCAGCTCGCGCACCAGCGCGTCCGGGGTGAAGCGGCGGGCGAACAGTCGTGCCACGAGGCCGCCGTGATGGCGCAGGAAGCGGGTGGACTCGCCGAGGCCCATCTTCATCGACACCCGCAGGAGCCGCGCCCGGTCCACCTCGCCGGGCAGCCCGATCCAGATCGGCAGCTGCGTCCCCCGCGCGCGGACGGCGCGGATCCACTCCGCGATCACCTCGGCGTCGAAGCACACCTGGCTCACGATGTGCGTGGCCATCGGCGCCTTGGCGAACATCGCCTGGATCGTCTCCTCGTCGCTGATCAGGTGGTGGCTCTCCGGGTAGCCCGTGATGCCGATCGACTGGAAGCGGGCGCGCGCCGGGCCCATCGCGGTGAGCAGCTCCGCCGCTCCGGCGAACTCCCCCGCCTCCTCGGCGTCGCCGGCCAGCACGAACAGCTCGCTCACCCCCATCGCCAGCAGGCGCTCGAGGATCTCGTCGAGGTGCGAGCGGTCGCGCACCAGGCGCGCCGACAGGTGCGGCTCCACCGCATAGCCCTCGGCGATCAGCGTCTCGGCGACCGCGAACGTGGCCTCCAGCCCCTTGCTGGGCGACGCGGTGACGGTCAACTTCACGTCCTTGCCGAGGTGCGCGAGCACCTGATCCTCGATGCCCTCCAGCGGCAGCACCTCGAAGCGCGCGTTGCGGAGCAACTCCTCTAGGGCCATCGCTGATATATCAGGGTACTATCTCGATTCCGATGGCCGCCGTGCCCTCCAGTGCCACCACCGACGGGGCGCCCTCGAGCAGGTTGGTGGCAGAGCGCGCGTACACGGAGCTGCGCGACCGCATCGTCACGCTCCGTCTCGCGCCCGGCAGCGTGATCCGCGAGGACGAGTTGATGCGCGAGCTGGCGATCGGCCGCACACCGATGCGCGAAGCGGTCAAGCGGCTCGCGCTCGAGAACCTGGTGTCGGTGCAGCCGCGCCGCGGGACGTTCGTCTCGGAGGTCGAGTCGGCCGACATCGTGAACATCACCGAGGTGCGCGCCGAGCTGGAGGGCTACGCGGCAGAGCTCGCCGCGCAGCGGATGGAGGGCGTGTCGCGGATCGCGGCCGAGTCCCTGCTGCGGGAGGTGCAGGAGCTGAGCCGGCCCGACGATCCCGACTGGCTGATGCGCTTCGACGGGCGCATCCACCGCTTCACGTGGGAGGCCTCGGGCAACCCGTACCTCGCCGAGACGCTCGAGCGCTACTTCACCCACTCGCTTCGCATCTGGTACCTCGTGCTCGACCGGCTGCCGGGGCTGGGCCACGCGGTGCACGACCAGGTCCACCTGCTCGAGGCGCTCCTGCGCCAGGACGCACCCAAGGCGCGCTCGATCATGCGCGAGCACGTGCTCGACTTCCAGCGCGAGATCCTCGCGGCGTTCAGCCGGTAGGGAGGTGGTGTGAGCACGCGAATGTTCATCGACGGCGAGTGGTGCGACGCCGCGAGTGGCGCAACGATCGAGGCCACCAGCCCCGCCACCGGCGAGTCGCTGGGCCCCGTGGCCGAGGGCGGCCGCGACGACGCGCGGCGCGCGATCGCGGCCGCCAACGCCGCGTTCCCCGCGTGGGCGGCTCGCACCGGGTTCGAGCGCGCGGAGCTGATGCACCGCGTGGCCGACGCGTGCGAGCGCCGCCGCGACGAGCTGGCGCGGCTGCTGACGCTCGACCAGGGCAAGCCGCTCAAGGCGGAGGCCGAGGGCGAGGTGGGCGAGCTGATCGAGTTCTGGCGCATGGCCGCCGAGGACGGCAAGCGCCTCGAGGGCAGGATCCCCGAGAGCGCCGCGCCGGGCAGGCGCGTGCTGCTCCTGCGCCGGCCGCTCGGCGTGGTGGGCCTGATCACCCCCTGGAACTGGCCCTACACGATGCCCGCAGAGGTGCTGGCCCCCGCCCTGGCCTGCGGCAACTGCGTGGTGTGGACGCCCGCGCCGTCCACCGCGGCCTGCTCAGGGCTCCTGGCGGAGTGCGTGGCGGAGGCCGACCTGCCGCCTGGGGTGTTCAACTTCGTGCTCGGGCCGGGCCCCGAGGTGGGCGACGAGCTGGCTGTGAACCCGGGCACGAGGGCTGTGGCGTTCACGGGCTCCTCCGCCACCGGGCTGACCGTGTCGCGCCAGGCCGCGGGCAAGGCGCAGCTGCTCGAGATGGGCGGCAACGGGCCGTTCGTGGTGATGGACGACGCCGACCTCGAGGCGGCCGCGGAGGCCGCGCGCGTGGGCGCCTTCCTCGGGGCCGGGCAGAGCTGCTCGGCCGCCGAGCGGCTGCTCGTGCACGAGGCCGTGCGCGCCGAGTTCGTGGCGCTGCTCGCCGGCGAGGTGGAGCGCGAGGTGCGGCTCGGGGACCCCCTGCACGACGCCACCACCATGGGTCCCGTGAACAATGAGCCGGGCGCGGCCAAGATGGACGTGCACGTGAACGATGCGCTCGAGCGCGGCGCCACGCTCGTCACCGGTGGCGCCCGCGCCGAGGGCTTCCCCACGAGCCTCTACTGGCAGCCCACCGTGCTCGACCAGGTGCCGGCGGACTCGATCGTGGCCACCCAGGAGACCTTCGGGCCGGTGGCGCCGGTCGTGGGAATCTCATCGCTCGAGGAGGCCATCGCGCTCACGAACGCTCAACCGTTCGGCCTGATGGCGGCGATCTTCACCCGCGATCTGGCGGCCGGCATGCGCTTCGCGGACTCGGTGCACATGGGTCTGGTGAACGTGAACGAGACCACGAACTACTGGGAGCCGCACCTGCCGTGGGGCGGCAGCGCCCGCTCGGAGAGCGGGATAGGGCGCGTTGGCGGGGCACATCCCATGGACACGCTCACGGAGCTCCAAACGGTCCTTCTTAAGGGCTGATTGAGAACGCTTGCAAGCGGTGGCAAGGGCCCTGACTGCTGATATATCATCGCCGCAGTGAGTGACTCGGACGGCCCTGCTGCCGTTGAGCCCATCGAAGTAGCGCCCCCCACGAGCCAGAACGGGGAGCCGCTTCTCCGCGCGGAGGGCGTGTGGAAGGTCTTCGGTCCGGGCGCCGACAAGGTCATCGGCACCCCCGACTGCGAGCTCTCCCGCGCCGACCTTCGGGCCAAGACCGGATGCATCGTCGCCGTGCGCGACGTCTCGATCGACATCCACCCCGGCGAGGTGTTCGTGGTCATGGGACTCTCCGGCTCGGGGAAGTCGACCCTGGTCCGCACGCTGATCAGGCTGATAGAGCCGAGCGCCGGCCAGATCTCCATCAGCGGCCGCGACGTCATGGACGCCGACGCGGGACAGCTCCGCGAGCTGCGCCGGCACACGGTCTCGATGGTGTTCCAGCACTTCGGGCTGCTCGCGCACCGCCGGGTGATCGACAACGTGGCGTTCGGGCTCGAGATCCAGGGAGTGCCGAAGGCCGAGCGCCTGGCACGCGCCGGCGAGGTGTTGACCCTGGTGGGCCTCGAGGACGCGGCCAACCAGTTCCCGGACCAGCTGTCGGGCGGAATGCAGCAGCGCGTGGGCCTGGCGCGGGCGTTCGCCGTGGACCCGAAGCTGATGCTCTACGACGAGCCCTTCAGCGCCCTCGACCCGCTGATCCGCCGCGACATGCAGGACGAGGTGGCCCGGCTCCAGGTGGAGACGGGCAAGACGATGCTGTTCATCACCCACGACCTCCCCGAGGCGCTCCGCCTGGGCGACCGGATCGCGATCATGCGCGACGGCGCGATCGTCCAGCTCGGCACGCCGGAGGAGCTGGTCGGCTCGCCCGCCAACGAGTACGTCGCGAACTTCGTGCGCGACATCCCCCGCACCCACGTGCTCACGCTGCGCTGGATCATGCGCGACGCCGAGCCGGGAGAGGAGACCGGAGGGCCTGAGCTCGACGTGGGTACGACGGTGCAGAACGCGGTGCCGATCGCGGCCGCCACCGACGGCCCGATACGCGCCGTCGAGAACGGCCGCTGCGTGGGCATCGTCGACCGCGTGTCGATCCTCGAGGCCATGGCGGATAGGCACGAGGACCCAGGTGGCGGTAGCTAGCGGCCGGATAGCCGCGCCGCCGGCGGCCTTCGCAGCCGGCTCGCGCTGGCGCTCGCGTCCGGCGCAGGTGGGCGCGGTGGTCGGTCTGATGATCGCGGCCTACTTCCTGCTCAAGGGCGAGTTCCCGTGGCCGACCTCGCTCACCTGGCAGGAGCTGCCGGCCAAGCTCGACGACGCCCAGGGCTGGCTGCTCGACGAGCGCACGGCCGAGGACCCGAACGTGATCTTCGCGATCCTCGACGGCTTCCGGGCGCTCGCCGACTGGCTCGTCACGGCCCTGACCGACATGCTGCTGTGGCTCACGTGGGTCGGCTGCATCGCCGCCGGCACGCTGATCGTCTGGCGCTTCGGCGGCCGGCGCGCGGCGCTGATCACCTTCGCCGCCTTCGCCTCGTTCGCGCTGATGGGGCTCTGGGAGGAGAGCATGCAGACGCTCGCCCTGATGTCGGCCGCGGTCATTCTCTGCCTCGCCATCGGCATCCCGATCGGCATCTTCGCCGGACGTAACGACCGCTTCTACCGCGGGATCACGCCGGTGCTCGACGCCATGCAGATCGTGCCCGCGTTCGCCTACCTGATGCCCGTGGTGATCCTGTTCTCCGTGGGTCCGGCGGCGGCCGTGATCTGCACGCTGATCTACGCCATCCCTCCGGCCGTGCGCATCACGGCACTGGGCATCCGGGGCGTGACGGCGGACTCGGTGGAGGCGGCGCGCGCGTTCGGCTCGACGGCGGCCCAGACGCTCTTCAAGGTGCAGCTCCCGCTTGCACGCCGCCAGGTGCTCCTGTCGGTCAACCAGACGATCATGTTCGCCCTGTCGCTGGTGGTGATCGCGGGCCTGATCGGCGGCCGCGGGCTGGGCGACGTGGTGACCAACGGCCTCTACTCGAACGCCGCGCTCGCCATCCTCGCCGGCATCGCGATCGTGATCATGGCGATCGCGCTCGACCGGGCCACGGCGGCGATAGCGGAGCGAACCGACCCCACGCGGCAGCACCTCGACGACAAGGGCAAGCGCCGGGCGCGGATCGCCACGCTCATCACCTTCGCCGCGATCGCGGCGATCGTGGCGATCGCGCGGGCGATGGGAGCCGACTCGATCTACCCGGACGAGTTCGAGACCTCCACCACGGTCTACACCGCCACGATCCACGACAACCTCCTGAGCTGGATCCAGTCTGCGCTCGACTACGTACAGGATCCGACCTCGTTCATCTTCGGGATCACCGAGCCCATCGGGAACTTCCTGCTCGAGTACCTCCTCGAGCCGCTGCGCAAGCTGCTGGTGGACACGCCGTGGTTCATCGTGCTCGGCGGGCTCGGCGCGATCGCGTACGTGCTCAGCGGACTCCGGCCGGCGATCACGGCCCTGATATCGCTGGCCGCCATCGGCGTGATGGGCGTGTGGGCCGAGGCGATGGACACCGCGTCCCAGGTGCTCGTGGCCACCGCGCTGGCGGTGCTGATCGGCATCGTGGTCGGGGTCTGGGCGGCCGAGAGCCCGCGGGTGGAACGCGCGCTGCGGCCGCTGCTCGACACGCTCCAGACGCTGCCGCAGCTCGTGTACATCATCCCGTTCATCTACTTGATGCCGGTGTCGCGGATACCGGGTGTGGTGGCATCGGTGCTCTACGCGATCCCGGTCGTGATCAGGCTCGTCACGAACGGCGTGCGAGGCGTCCCACCGGCAGCGGTGGAGGCGGCCTACGCGTTCGGGGCATCGCGCATTCAGGTGCTCTGGAAGGTCAAGATCCCGCTCGCCCGCGAAAGCATCATGCTGGGCGTGAACCAGGGGATCATCATGGTCCTCGCGGTGGTGGTGATCGGCGGGCTCGTGGGCTCCGGAGCACTCGGAGACGCGATCGCGCGCGGCCTTCAGCGGAACGAGTTTGGCGAGGGGGTCGTGGCTTCGCTGGCGATCCTCGCGCTCGGAATAGCACTCGACCGGGTCACCCGAGGAGGAAACGACCCGCGCAAGGAGCCGGCTCGCCAGAGGCGGGGACTCGGCTGGGCCAGGCGGAGAGGACAACTGCAAACACAATGAGGGGAGACTCGTGAAGGATCGGATACTGCGCGGCAAGACCGTGCTGGCCATGGCCATGGCGTTGTCGCTGGTGCTGCTGGTGGCAGCCTGTGGCGAGGACAAGGAGGAGCCCGCGGCTGACAGTGGCGGCTCGGCCAGCGCCAAGAAGGACTGCGGCAAGGTCGTGCTCAACGAGCAGGCCTGGGCCGGTTCCACGGCCAACACCTACATCGCCAAGGCTGTGCTCGAGGACGAGCTCGGCTGCGACGTCGAGGTCACGAAGATCGCCGAGATCCCCGTGTTCCAAGCGATGGCGGACGGCAAGGTTGACGCCGTGCTCGAGGACTGGCAGCACGTGGACGAGTACAAGAAGTACATCGACGGGAACGGTTCGGTCGTTCAGGGCGGACCGCTCGGCGTGGAGGGCCACATCGGCTGGTTCATCCCGAAGTACCTCATGGACGAGAACCCGGACTTCGCGAGCTATGAGGGTCTCGAGGGCAAGGAGGACCTGTTCAAGACGGCGGAGTCGGGCGACCAGGGCATGTTCCTCGGCGGCGACCCGAGCTACGTCCAGAAGGACAAGGAGCTGATCGAGGCACTGGGCCTCAACTTCAAGCACGTGACCGCCGGCGCGGAGCCGGCACAGGTGGCGCGCTGGACGCAGCTCTACAAGCAGAAGAAGCCCGTGATCTTCTACTGGTACACGCCGCAGTACCTCAACCAGGAGTACGACCTGGCCGAGGTGAAGCTGCCGCCGCGCACGGACGCGAACAAGGACTGCAAGGACGACTCCAAGTCAGGTGGCGATCCCGAGCAGTACAAGTGCGAGTACGACGTGACGGTGATCAACAAGCTGTTCAGCAAGAAGTTCGCTGACAGCGGATCGCCGGCTTACGACGCGCTGAGCAAGATGAAGCTCACCAACGAGGACCAGGAGGCCGTGGCCAAGGCGATCGCGGGCGACAAGGTCGACCCCGAGCAGGCCGGCAAGGACTGGGTGGCGGACAACGCCGACAAGGTGGACGCCTGGCTCAACTGAGCCCCGCGTTTGCCGATTGATGCATCGGAGGGCCCCGCTCACGCGGGGCCCTCCGCCGTTCAGGCGTTGGAGCGGCTGTGCTGGCCCCCGGCGTAGGAGCTCAGGTCGAACAGGAACGCGAGGATCACGATGAAGTACTCGAAACCGCTCACCTCGTTGGTCCCGTTCGCCCACATCCAGGCGTAGGCGAGCGTGGTCCAGGGCAGCAGGAAGAACCCGAGCAGCGGCAACAGCCAGCTGTCGAAGGCATCGCTCAGCGTGTCGCTGAACAGCGCGAGAACGATGAGCGCGAGCCGGGGCGAGATGAGGGCGAACAGCGCGAGCAGGCAGGCCATGGGCGGAAGCATCCTCCGAACCGGGGGGCGCGGTCAACCTCGCGCACCACTCCGTGCGTCACACTCATCCCGTGTCTGAGCTGGTCCTGGAATCGACCTTCGCGGGCTGCCGCATCCAGGGTGTGGCCGGACGCGGGGGCATGGGCGTGGTGTACCGGGCCACCCAGCAGCCGCTGGGGCGCACGGTCGCGCTCAAAGTCGTGGCGCCCGAGCGCGCCGCTGACCCGATCTTCCATTCCCGCTTCGAGCGCGAGACGCGGGTCGCGGCGGCGATCGACCATCCGAACGTGATCCCCGTGTACGAGGCGGGCGAGCAGGACGGGCGCCTCTACCTGGTGATGCGCTGGGTGGAGGGCGGCGACCTGCAGCAGCTCATCGGCCGGTCCGGGCGGCTCGATCCCACCCTCGCGGCGCGAATCGTGGCCCAGGTGGGCTCCGGGCTCGAGGCGGCGCACGCCGCCGGCCTCGTGCACCGCGACGTGAAGCCGGCCAACGTGCTGCTGGCCGGAGGCGAGGCGGGCCGTCACGTCTACCTGACGGACTTCGGGTTGACGCTCGACGCGGCGTCGGACACCCGGCTCACCCAGACCGGCGACCTGCTGGGCACCGTGGAGTTCATGGCGCCCGAGCAGCTGGAGGCCCGACAGGTGGACGCGCGCACCGACGTGTACGCGCTCGGCTGCGTGCTCCACGCCGCGCTCACGGGCGTGCCGCCGTTCTCGCGCGGCACCTATGCCGCCACGATGCTCGGTCACCTGAACGAGCCGCCGCCGCGGCCATCGGCCACGCCGGGGGTGCCGAACGCATTCGACGCCGTGGTGGCGCGGGCGCTCGCCAAGCGCCCCGAGGACCGGTACGAGTCGGCTCGCCAACTGGTGGACGCCACCCTCGCGGCGGCCGGAGTGGCGGTCGAGACGCCCCCGCCGGCCGGAGCTCCACGCCCGCCGGCGCGCAACGGCGCCGCGGGGTCCCCCACCGTGGTGCTTCCGGCCACGACGGCCCGGCTCCCGGCGGACGCGAACGCGACCGACGGGCACGTGCCCGCGCCCACGGCCCGGATCACCCACGCGCGCAGGGCCCGCCGGCCGTGGGCGCCCGCTGCCGCGGCCGTGGCCCTGGTCGCGGCCGCCCTCGTCGCGTTGCTGGCACTGCTCGAAGCGGGCCCGTTCGAGTCCGAGGCCGCATCCGGCCGGCTCAGCGCCACCGAGGTCCGCGAGGTGGCCGACTCCTTCGCCTCGGCCTATGCCCGCGAGGACGACGGAGCGCTGAGGGACCTGCTGTCCCGCGACGTGTCCCGGGTCACGCCCGCCGACTCGCAGCGCGGCCGCGCCGCGGTACTGCGCGAGTACCGCGGCCAGTTCGCCTCCAACGTGACCCAGGACTACCGGATCACCGGGCTCGCGGTGCGAGGCGGCGCGGCGGGACGGGCCACGGGCCGCTACGTGGCCACCCGCTCCGGCGACGCGCCCATCACCGGGCGGATCGCGCTCGGAGTCGGTCGCGACGGCGGGCGTGCTCGTGTCGGCCTGATCGCCGTCACACCCGACGGCTAGCTGTCAGCAGCTTTTCGAGACGCCCACGTGGACGGTCGTCCCGCGGCGCACCTCCGCGCCGGCGCCCGGATCCGTCTCGCACACGCGCGGGTCGCCCGGAAGCAGCCTGTCCAGCAGCCCGCCGCCCTCCTCCACCTCGACCTGGAGCCCCAGCGACTCGAGCCGCTCAACGGCGGCGTCGCGCGCCGCGCCGGCCAGATCGGGAACCGCTACAAGGGTCTCGCGAGCCACGCGCACGGCCGCCCACGCGGTGCGCGCGTCGTCCGCCGAGGCGCCCACGTCGATCACGTTTGAGCCCTCCTCGAGCGGCACCCGGCCGCGGAACTCACCGCCGGTCACGGTGGCGGCGCGACCGGCCACCAGCACCCGTGCATCGGGAGGGCTCACACGGCCGCGAACCTCGACCGCGTCCTCGTGCACCACCACGCCGTCGGCGGGGCTCACCAGGGAGATGCTGGCTGCTTGCTCGGGCGAGTCGCCTCCACCGCAGCCGGCACCCATGAAGGCCGCCAAGAGCACGACCGATCTCACCTTCGAGGGCACTCCGGTCAGGCTAGTTGACACGTAGAGCGCCGGGACCGTAGTGTCGGCCGATCAAGCACGATGTTGTGGTCCTCGGCGCCGGCTTGGCGGGTCTCTCAGCGGCGCGCGACCTGGCCCGCGCCGGAGTGGACGTGGTGGCGCTCGAGGCGCGCAACCGCCCCGGCGGCCGCGTGGAGCAGACGCAGCTGGCCGACGGGCGGCTCGTACAGCTCGGCGGCGAGGTGGTGGGTCCCTTCCACGAGGCCTACTGCGGACTCGTCGAGGAGCTCGGGCTGACGCTCGTGCCGTCCTTCCCGCAGCTGCCGGGCGAGGACACGTCGGTTCTGACCGACGGCCGCGTGGTGGGCGACGACTTCGCATGGATGACCGACGCCGACCGCGCCAGCTATGACGCCGCGGACCAGGCGTTCGCCAAGCTGGCATCCACCGTCGACCCCGACGACCCGTGGTCTCACCCGGACGCCGACCGCCTCGATCGGATCTCGGTGGGACAGTGGCTGCGGGAGCAGGGGGCCACCCACGGCGCCGTGCGCGCTCGCGACCTCGCCATGCTCTCGCTGGCGGCCGAGTCGGTGGAGCGCACCTCGCTGCTGTCCGACCTCCGCAAGGAGGCGGCCGCGGGCGGCAAGGGGTTCTACAACTACGAGATCTGGGAGTGCCTGCGCGTGGCCGAGGGGTCGGCCACGGTGGCGCTGCGAATGGCCGAGGCCCTGGGCCACCGGGTGCGCTACGCCACCCCCGTGACGGGCGTGCGCGTGGCCCGGGCGGGGTGCAGCGTGACCACGGCCACGGGCGAGCGCTTCGACTGCTCGGCGGTGGTGTCGGCGATCCCCGTGGGGCCGCTGCGGCGCATCCCGATCGTCGGGGTGTCGCGCGAGCGCCTCAGCTCGCTCGAGCACCAGCGCCACGCGCTGGCGGCGAAGGTGGTGTTCGCCTACGAGGACTCCTGGTGGGAGCAGCAGGGACAGAACGGCTCGATGTACTTCGAGAAGAGCGTGATGGGAGGCACCTGGCCGCAGCGCGAGGGAATCCTCTCGGCGCTGGTGCCCCCCGAGCGCCTGGCCGCCTTTTTGACCACCGCTCCGGCGCTGCTCGAGCGGGAGGTGATCGCCGACATGGTGGAGGCGATGGGTGAGCGCGCCGCGAGCCCGCAGGCCGTGTTCTTCCGCCGCTGGGGAATCGACCCGTGGACTGAGGGCTACATCACGAGCTGGCGGCCCGGCGACGTCATGGCCGTGGGACCGCTTCACGGCACGCACGAGCCGCCGTTCTACGTCTGCGGCTCGGACCAGTGGGTGGCCGGATACATGGAGGGCGCGGTGCGCACCGGCCGGGGAGCCGCCCGGGCGGTGTTGGACAACGCCTGAGCGGAGCCACCTGACCACCACGGCGAGACCGGTCAGGATTGCTGCGCCCAGCACATTGCTGATCGACCGAACATTTCTCGCCGCTGTGGCCTTTTGGTGTCGCACCACGACACCTATCCGCCACAGCACCGCGAGATCCGTCAGGCGGCCAGCTGGACGGCCGGCCGCGCCGGCCATGCCGGGCGCGCTTCCGCGCCCCAGCGGGCCAGCGTCTTGCGCAGGCTGCCCAGTGCCGCCAGGCCGAGCGGCGCCGGCAGCCAGATCGCGATCGAGCGGTAGGCCAGCACCGATGCCAGCGCCAGGTCCGTCTCGACCCCGAAGGCCACGAGCACGCCGACCATCCCACCGCTCACGGCGCCGGGGATCGGGATCGTGTTGGCCACCTGGCCCACGAAGTAGGCGAGCACGACGACCGACAGCGAGGGAGGGGCGCCCAGCGCGTTGAGCATCGCCCAGAGCACCGCGGCGTCGAAGCCCCACCAGGCGAGCGCGCCGAGAAGGCGGGCGTCGCCGGATCGCACGAGCACCAGCGCTTCACGGACAGCCGCTCCGATCAGTCCCGGAGCGCCGCGGAGGCCGGAGCGGACACGCGAGGGCCGCCGAGCGGCCAGGCCGAGCCCGGCGGCGATGGCCAGCGCGGCCCCGACGGCGGGCACGGCGCTGAGCGCGAGCGGGCCGTGGCCAGCGGTGAGTCCGAGCGCGAGCAGCCCGCCCGCGACGACGATGGAACCCAGGAACACCGCGTACAGCAGAACTAGGAACACGAGCAGCGTGCGCGTGGCGTCGCGCGTGCCGAGGCCGGCGCGCCGGAAGGCGAAGAGCGTCAGCGCCGCCCCGCCGACGCCACCGGTGGGGAGCAGCCGCGTGGCCGCCGTGCCGCCGAGTGTCACGTGCGCGCTCTCGCGCGCGCCCAGACGGGGACTGGCGCGGCTGCCGACGAGCCAGAGCAGCGCGATGTACCCGCCGAATGAGAGGAGCTCGAGCACGGCGGCCGCTCCGACCCAGCGGGGATCGGCCTCCAGCGCCCGGCCGAGCGCGTCCACGAGCGCCTCCAGCGGCCCTCCAACCAAGACGACGGCCACCGCGGCCACGGCCGCGAGGGCGGCCGGAAGGGCGGCGCGGCGGGCGAGCATCCGCGCGTCGAAGGCCGGAAGTGCGAAGGGCGCCTGCGGAGTCGTCTGCATGCATGGCAGCGTCGCGCTCGGGCGGCCCCGGCACATCGGGGTGGACCCCTGAACCGGGACCCTGATCCGAGCCGGGCAATAGGGTGGTCCGCGGCCATGGGAAGAAGACGACTGGAGCGGATCTCCCTGGCCGGGCTGGCCGCGCTGGCCCTGGCGCTGACAGGCTGCGAGCCGGAGCTCGTCCAGCACGTCAACGAGCTGCGGGCGGATGCCGGCAGGACATCCCTGCCCCTCTCGGGCCCGCTCGCCGCGGCGGCGCGGAAGCACTCGCGCGACATGTGCGCGGCCGGCGCCGCCAACGCCTCGCCGTCCGCCTACGACGAATACGACCAGGAGACGGCCAGAGGGGTTCACGAGCTGGTGGCCGCGGCTCCGCTCGGCGACACGGCCTCCGACGCCATCTGGGACGAGTGGAAGGACGACCCGGCGCTCGCGGACGCGCGCTGGGACGACCTCGCCGTGGGCGAGGCCGACTGCGAGGCCGACGGCCGGCTCTACGCGACGGCGGTCCTGCGCGACGCCCCGAGCATGCCGGCGAGCGGGCTCTACTCCACCCCCCAGTACGCCGAGGCGGACATCCAGGTTCTGAACGCGCAGCAGTACGGCCAGGCGGTGAACGAGCAGGGCCAGAACCAGGCGCTGCTGCTGGACCTCTACCTGCCGCCCGGCGCCACGCCGGCGGCGCGCCCCACGGTCTTGCTGTTCCACGGGGGCGGCTTCGTGGGTGGCAGCCGGTCCGGCGTGCGGACCGACGCCATGTCCTGGGCGCGCCGCGGCTTCGTGGCAGCGGGCGTCAGCTATCGCCTGGGCACGCCGGCCAGCGTCTCGGCCAACCTGCTCGCGGTGGCTGGCCGCGCCATCGACGACGCCATGGAGTCCGTGCGCTGGCTCAAGTCCAACGCCGCGACCTACCGCATCGATCCCGCCAAGATCGCCACGGTGGGCTTCTCCGCCGGCGGTGCCATCTCACTGGGTGTGGCGGTGGCGGACGACGCGACGCCGGGCGGCCCGCTCTCCGCGTTCAGCCCCAAGATCGCCGCCGCCGTCTCGACCGGAGCCCATCTCACCCCCGCCCTGGGCACCGGCGCCGTGACATTTGAGCCCGATGACGCCGCGGTGATGCTGTTCCACTACGAGTCCGACAGCACCACCGACGTCAGCGACGAGTACGCCTTCAGGACCTGCGCGGCAGTGCGCGAGGGCGGCAACACCTGCGACTTCATCTCGCAGCCCGGCTCAGGGCACACCACCTGGCTCGAGCCCGGCGGTACGTGGTGGGCACCGAAGGTGGGTCCGTTCGTCTGGACCGAACTCGGGCTGGGCTAGCCGCCTGCCGATACAGATTCGGATGCCCGCTCCCCAGGTGCGCTCCTTCGGCGCCGTCCATCGCAAGCGGCTCCTGGCGACCGCGCTGGTGGGGAGCGTCCTGCCGGTGGCCGTGGCCACCGCGACCAACTTCGACTCCCACCCGCCGGTGTTCTTCATCGGCGCAATCGGCACGTGTATCGCCTCGCTGGCAGTGATCCTCGTGCCACGCCGCCACCGCGTGCCGTTCTACCTGGGCGCCTACGGCGGGCTCCCCTGCCTGGCGATGCTCCAGGCCCACACCGGCGGCGCGGCGTCCGGCTACTCGATCCTCCTGATGATGCCCATGCTCTGGTTCGGCCTCCAGGCCACCGATCGCGAGCTGGTGGTGGCGGGGATGGTCCTCGCCGCGTGCTCGTACCTGCCGATGCTCGTGTTCGGCCCTCCGGCCTATCCGGTCGAGTGGGGCCACGCCACGCTGCTCGTGCTGGTCGGGATGGCGGTTGGCGGGTCGCTGCGCACGCTCAGCCGTCAGACGCAATGGCTCACCGATCGCCTGCGCCGGGAGGCCGTGATCGACGACCTCACCGGCCTGCTCAACCGGCGCGGCTGGGAGGACACCGCGCGCCGTGAGCTGGCCCGGGCAAGCCGCGGGGCGATGCCGGTGGCCCTGGTCATGATCGACCTCGACGGTCTCAAGCAGCTCAACGACACGCTCGGGCATGAGGAGGGCGACCGCGTGCTCCGCGAGACGGGCGATCGCCTGCGGCGCGCGCTGCGCGCCACCGACGTGGTGGCCCGGCTCGGCGGCGACGAGTTCGCCGCGCTCCTCACGGAGTCGCGGCTGGACGAGGCGCTGACCGTTCTCAGCCGGCTTCAGGACGTGACTCCCCCGCAGGGCGCGTTCTCCGCCGGGGTGGCCACGTGGAGTGGAGGCTCCGAGCGGCTCGACGCGCTGCTGAGGCGCGCCGACCTGGCCCTCTACGCCGCCAAGACGAAGGGCGGCGCGAGAACGGAGATCGCCCCCCAGTCCCCCCTACTGCAGGATCCAGCGCTGTCCCTCGACCGGTAGCCGCGCCTCCAGGCGCGTGCCCGATCCGGGCGCGCTGTCCACCACCAGCCGGCCGCCGAGCGCCTCCACGCGGTCTCCGAGTCCGCGCAGGCCCGACCCCTTTTCCGCGTTGGCACCGCCCACGCCGTCGTCCGCCACGGACACCGTGACCTCGCGACCGTCACACGCCAGCCGGATCGTCGTGCTCGAGGCCCTGGCGTACCTGACCACGTTGGTCAGCGCCTCCGCGGTCAGGTAGTAGACCGCCGACTCCACCACCTCGGGGAGCCGCTCCTCCACGGTCAGGTGCAGCTCGATCGGCACCGGCGTCCTCAGGGCCAGCGCCTCGATGGCCGCCCCCAGGCCGTGCTCGGTCAGCTCCGCGGGATGGAGGCCCCTCGCCAGCTCGCGCAGGTCTCGCAGACCGGCATCGAGCTGCTGCCGGCCGTCGGCCAGCATGAGCGCCGCGCGGGCCGGATCGGACTCGAGGAGCTCGGCCGCGCGGCGCAGCGTCAGCGACAGGGCCACGAACCACTGCTGCGCGCCGTCGTGCAGATTGCGCTCGAACCGGCGCCGGGCCGTGTCGCTGGCCTCCACGAGCCGCGCCCGCGACTCGGCCAGCTGCAGGCGGGCCTCCGCGTTGGATATGGCCTGCGCCACGAGCTCCGCGAAGTCGCAGAGCCGACCCTCGTCGCGACCCGAGAACCCGTCCGGCTCGGTGGCGGAGAGCACGATCGCGCCCCAGGTGCGCCCGTCGACCTGGATCGGAGCCGCCAGCGCGGAGCGGATGCCCAGCTCGCGCAGCATGTCCGCCACGTCGCCGCGCTTTCCCTCGACATCCCGGAGCCGGGCGGGAGCACCCGTGCGGCTCACCCTCGGCACGGCGGTGTCGCCGTCCAGCGGAATCCGCCTCGGGACCGGCGGGTGCGAATAGCCGGGAGCGGACCACCCGCCTACCGTCGTGGCCACCGTCGAGTCGTCGAAGCGCACGAGGCTCGACACCTGGGCGCCGAGCACCTTGGCCGACTCCTCCGTGACCGACTCGAACACCTCCGGCCCGGTGGGGTCGCGCGCCACGAGCGTTGCGACTCTCCTGAGCGCCGACTGCTCGGCGACGACAGTCTGCACGTCGGTCTCAGGTGAATCGGCCATCGCCTCGGCAGCCATGATGGCGAATCCGCCCATACGGCGCCGGTTACCCGCACCCCGCGTCGCGGGTTGCCCGCATCGACGCGTCCCGCCGCGGGATCTAGCGTCGCCGCCATGCCCCGTCTGGACGCTCGCTCACTCGGTTGGGCGGCCTACGCCGCCAGCGCCTGGGCGCTCGCCTACGCGGTGGCCGTGCGCGGCTATCAGGGCGCCGGCGGCACGCTCGGGCTGCCCGGCACCTTCGAGGACCCTGCAGGCATGCGCCGGGCCAGCCTGGTGGCCGGCGCGGGGATCCTCCTGGCCGGCCTGGGCGCTCTGGCGCTCGTGCGGCCCTGGGGCCTCAGGCTTCCGCGCGGGCTCGTGATCGTTCCCGCGCTGGCGGGCTCCGCGCTCGCGATGGCCCACGCGCTCACCGCGTACGTGACCAAGCCTCTGCACCTGCTCGGAGCCATCGAGCTGGACTTCAAGGGCTGGGCGCACGTGGACGAAGGGGCGCTGATCTGGTGGGACCTCCTGTTCTACGAGCCGTGGTTCCTCGGGCTCGGGGTGCTCGTCACGCTCGGGGCGCTCCACCACCACGAGCGCACGGGCGGCTCGGAGCGCGACCGCCGCCGGCTGCTCGCTGGGACCGCGGCCGCGGTACTGGGCCTCACCGCCCTGTCATGCGCGCAACTCGTGCTGTGAGCGATTGCGCCGCGCCATCACGCGGGCGAAGCTGCCGGCGGTGATGAACATGAACATGCTGTAGACGGCCGCCGGGATGGCGATCGACGTGTCGATCGCCGAGGCGACGGTGATGGCGAGAGTCGAGTTGTGCACGCCCAGCTCCATCGAGATCGCCGTGGCCTGCGCGTCGCCGAGCCGCGCCAGCTGGGCCACCGCGAAGGAGATCCCCATGGCAGCCACGTTAAGGGCCAGCGCCGCCCCGGCCACCTCGCCGAAGCTGTCGAGGGCCTCCTCGGCCTCGGTGGCGATCGCCGCCGCCACCACGAGCAGGAACAGCCCGAGCGACACCCTGCGGGCGCGCTCGTACACGGCCGCCACCCGGGCGGGATAGCGCTGCCGCAGCCACATGCCGAACGCCAGCGGCAGAATCGTGATCAGGAACACGCGGGCCACGATCCCGGCCATCTGCACGTCCGCGTCGAGCTCGGCCCCGAAGTGGTCGATCGCGAGCCCGAGCGCCAGCGGCACCGTGACCAGCGCCGCCACGCTGCTCAGCGCGGTCATGGTCACCGACAGCGCCACCTCCCCGCGGGCGAGATGGGTGAGCAGATTGGCCATCGTCCCGCCCGGTGAGGCACCGAGCAGGACCAGGCCCACCGCGAGCTCAGGGGAGAGGTCGAACAGCTCCGCGATGGCGAAGGCCAGGAATGGCGAGACGAACAGCAGGTTCGCCAGCCCGATCCCCACACCCTTGGGCACCACGAGCACACGGCGGAAGTCGGCCGGCGTGAGCGACAGGCCCAGCACGGCCATGATTCCGGCCAGACAGACGGGGAGCAGCACCTGGGTGGCCATGACGCTGCCCGGTCAGCTCACGGCTTCGGCCGCGGCGCGGCCCGCGGTGCGGCCGGAGAAGATGCAGCCTCCGAGGAACGTGCCCTCGAGCGCACGGTATCCGTGCATGCCGCCGCCGCCGAAGCCGGACACCTCACCGGCCGCGTAGAGGCCGTCGAGCGGCCGGCCGGAGGCCTGAAGCACGCGTGCCTCGAGGTCGGTCTCGAGACCACCCAGGGACTTGCGTGTGAGGACCCAGAGGCGTACGGCGATCAGCGGCCCGGCGTCGGGATCGAGGATCCGGTGCGGGGTGGCCACGCGCGTGAGCCGGTCGGCCCAATACCTGCGCGCGCCATGGATGCTGGTCACCTGGCCGTCCTTGGCGAACGGGTTGGCGATCTGGCGGTCGCGGGCCACGATCTGCGCCTCCAGGGCGGCGCGGTCGATCAGGTCGTCTCCGGTGAGCGCGTTCATCCCGCGTACCAGCTCGTCGAGCGAGCGCTCCACGATGAAGTCCTCGCCGTGGTCCATGAACGCCTGCACCGGACGCGGGGGGCCACTGGCCAGCCGTTCCCGGACCACGGCCCGGCGGCTCTTGGAGGTGGTGTCCGGATTCTGCTCCGAGCCCGAGAGGGCGAATTCCTTCTCGATGATCTTCCGCGTGAGCACGAACCACGTGTAGTCGTGGCCCGTCTGCTGGATGTGGGCCAGCGTGCCGAGCGTGTCGTAACCGGGGTAGAGCGGTCCGGGGAGCCGGGCGCCGCGGGCGTCGAACCACATCGGCGAGGGACCCGGAATGATCCGGATCGCGTGCATCGGCCAGATCGGATTCCAGTTGCGGATGCCCTCCACGTAGTGCCACATGCGGTCGTCGTTGATCTCGCGCGCGCCGGCCGAGCGGGCGATCGCGAGCATTCGGCCGTCCACGTGGGCGGGCACACCCGAGAGCATCCGCTCGGGCGGCTGGCCGAGCCGGGCAGGCCACTTCTCGCGCACCAGGTCGTGGTTGCCGCCGATGCCGCCGCTCGTGACGATCACCGCCTGGGCGCTCAGCTCGAAGTCCCCCACCTCCACGCGGCTGCTCTGCTCGCCACGGCGGCTCGAGCTTGGCTCCAGCAGCTTGCCGCTGACGCCGGTCACGGCACCCCCGGTAACGGTCAGCCCGTCCACCCGGTGGCGGAAGCGCAGATCCACGAGGCCGCGTGCCGCCGCCTCGCGCACCCGCCGCTCGAACGGCGCCACCACGCCGGGACCCGTACCCCAGGTGATGTGGAAGCGCGGCACCGAGTTGCCGTGGCCGTCGGCGTGATAGCCGCCGCGCTCCGGCCAGCCCGGGTAGGGAATCCAGCGCATGCCCTGCTCGTGGAGCCACGAGCGCTTCTCACCGGCGCAGAAACCCACGTATGCCTCGGCCCAGCGGCGCGGCCACTCGTCCTCGGGGCGATCGAAGGCCGCCGTGCCCATCCAGTCCTGCAGGGCCAGCTCGTACGAGTCCTTCACGCGTACGCGGCGCTGCTCGGGACTGTCCACGAACATCAGCCCACCGAGCGACCACCAGGCCTGGCCTCCCAGGCTCGCCTCCGGCTCCTGATCCAGGACGATCACCCGCTTGCCGGCATCGGCCAGTTCCGCGGTGGCCACCAGGCCCGCCAGCCCCCCGCCCACCACGATCACGTCGGCCTCAAGTGTCACGGCGGCCCACGCTATGGGTCCGAGGCCGGCCGGCGCGAGGTCCCCGTGACCAGGAGTCAGGGAGAAGGCTGTGCACCGTGCACATCGCCGGCCGCGCGGGAGCGCGCCGCCAGCCAGATGGTCACACGGTCATCCGGGTCGTCCACATCGAGACCCGTGAGGTCCTTGACCCGGGCGATCCACTGCACCAGCGTGTTGCGGTGCACCGGGAGGGCGGCCGCCGTGGCCGAGCGCTCGAACCCGTTCGACGCGAGCAGCTCGAGCGTGCGCACCAGATCGTCCCGCTCGGCGGCCACCAGCGGCTCGAAGACCCTGCCCTCGAGCCGCCGGCCCAGCCTGGGCGAGCGGATCAGCAGGAGCTCCGGGATGTAGCCATCGGGATCGATCCGGCCGCGCTCCCCGCTCGCGAGGGCCATCGACGCGACCGCGCGCAGATCGAACAGCACGTCGCCCAGGGCGCCGCGGCCCACGGGCTCCGCCTCGCAGATGGCCAGGCGTCCTCGAAATCCGAGCCGGACGATGTCCACGGGCTCCTGTGTCAGAGCGACCACCTGGGTCCCCTCCGACACCGCGAGCGACCCCTGGTCGCGCAGCAGGCCGGCGAGCCGCAGGTGCTGGGCCGCCGTGGCGTCGTGAAGGACCGCCACCACGGGCCGGTACGACGCGGCCAGCCGTACCCCCAGGTTGTCCGCCAAGCGCTGGTCGTCGGGGCCGGAGTCCGCCTGCAAGGTGATCCGGTCGAAGAGCCAGCGGGCGCGCCGCTCCGGTTGCGACACGTGCGCGTCGCGCTCCTCGGCGTAGGTCTCCTCGAACACCCGCGACACCACGTCGATCCAGTCGAGCAGGAGCTCGAAGGCAGCGCCCAGCGCCGCACGCTCTTCCTGGTCGGCGGACTCGAGCATCACCTCCCACCCGGCGCGCATCGCCCGCCGGTACACGGCCAGGCCCTCCTCCGGGGGCCGCCCCTCCGCCGCTCGTGCCCCCACGAGGTCCCGTAGGCGCTCGCGGTCCTCGCGAGGAAGCGGCCGTCCGTCCCTCGCCCATCGATGGAAGATCTCGAGGTTCCAGCGGATGCCGGCCCGGCCGCGGTCGTCCAGCTCCGCCCGCCCGTCGACGAAGCCGTGGTACTCGGGCATGTCTCTGATGCCCGCCTCCACTCGCGCCACGTAGTCATCCATGTCGATCCGCGCCACCAGGCTCACGAGGATCTCCTTCGTGCGTTCATCGATCGGCATCAGCCGAGCCCCATCGCCGCGAGCGCCTGCTCTCTCGACGCGTAGGCGTCCATGCGAACGGTCTTCCCTCCGGCGACCTCGAAGACGAACCAGAAACGGCCCTCCACGGGGGCCCCACTCGCCTTGCCGGTGCCTCGCTGCGCGAGCTCCACCACC
The DNA here is from genome assembly GCA_963811055.1 of uncultured Thermoleophilaceae bacterium. Classification (GTDB taxonomy): domain Bacteria; phylum Actinomycetota; class Thermoleophilia; order Solirubrobacterales; family Thermoleophilaceae; genus JACVRW01. Next base: position 768,008 of record CAWEPQ010000019.1, on the reverse strand, counting down.
ACGTGGTCGCCGGCTTCGAAGCACTCGCCGATCCACATCTCGAAGTCGGCGAAGTCGGCGGTCCAGTCGGCGTACATCTGGACCACGCCCTCGAGGCCGTGGTAGATCTGGGGATCCGGCAGCGGCGCGACGCGGGCGCTGACCATGTCCGGATGGACCATCTCCAGGCCCTTCGCCGCGTCTTCGTCGATGAAAGCCTGGACCCCGTCCCTGACCAGGCGGACGTTGTCGCTCGTCACTCGTCTTCCCAGCGGAAGAACGTGAGCAGATTGCCGTCGAGATCCACGGTCGCGAACTCCCGGGTGCCGAAGTCTGTCTCGGCCACCCCGGCCCTCACGCTGGGATGGAGCACACCGGCGCTCGTGAGCTCCTCGAACAGCTTGTCCACATCCGCCACCTCTATGCGGCAGCTGGCGGTGCCCGCCAGAAACGACTCGGCGCCCGACCCGATCGGCCGCTCGCCGAGGTCGTCGCGGGATCGCCACTCGTCGTCGGTCGCGCCCCAGAGGTGAAGCTCGGCCTCGTCCCGCACCACGACCGCGAAGTCGTCCGTCACGTGCGGCGCGCCGAATCCGAAGCGCTCGCGGTAGTGGGCCACCGCGGCCGATACGTCACGGACCGGCAGGGCCGGGATCGTTCTGAGCAGCGGGCACATAGCCTCAGTGTTCCTGATGGAGCCCAAGGACACCGTGCACGAGCTCGTGGCCGAGCTCGACTACCCGATGTTCATCGTGACCGTGTCCGCCGGCGGCGAGCGCTCGGGTTGCCTCGTGGGCTTCACCACCCAGTGCAGCATCGATCCGCCGCGCTTCGTGGTGTGCATCTCCGACAAGAACCGGACCCACCGGGTGGCGCTCGAGTCCGATGCCATGGTGGTCCACCTGGTTCCGGAGGCGGCCACCGCTCTGGCCGAGCTCTTCGGGTCGGAGACCGGCGACGAGGTCGACAAGTTCGAGCGCTGCCGCTGGCGGCCGGGGCCCGCCGGCATCCCGGTGCTCGAGGAGTGCGGCAACTGGTTCGCCGGCCGGATCCTCGACCGGATGGACGCCGGCGACCACACCGCGTTCCTGCTCGAGCCGTTCGACGCCGCGAGCGATCCAGGCGAGGGGTCGTTCGAGTTTCACCGGGCCAGGCGGATGGAGCCCGGCCACGAGGCCTAGTCGTCGAGCTCCAGCGTCACCTTCCCGCCCTTGCCGTCACAGACCGCGGGCAGGTAGAGCTTGGCCTTGGCCTTGGTGCTCGAGGTGAACTTGCCCCTTGAGGCGCCAGACGAGATCCGAGCCGATCGTCTTCTTGGCGGTGAACTTGCCGCCCGAGATCGTGAACTTGGAGCTGAGGCCGATGCGGGTGTCGCCGCACGCGAGCCGAACCCTCCCGGTGGACCCCGAGCTGGACACCTTCAGCACGAGCCGCTTCTCCAGCCGCGCCGCCGTCTCGGGCACGAGGCCGGTGTAGGCCCCGCCCTTCTTGGGCGCGGCGGCCTCCACCATCGCCGGCAGAGCCGCGATGACCCCCAGCAGGGCTAAAACGGCCGGCACTGAGACACGTCGGCGCATTCACCTCTCCTCTCGTGATCGATGGGCCCACCCAAATCACAACGGACCGCACCTTTGTTGACCATTCAAGTAAATGGCCCAGGGCGTCGACTGCGAAGGGTGAGCCAGTACGCCGACCAGCTCGGCACCTTGGAGCGCCGCGCCCTGACAGCGGCGTTCACCGCGCTCGCAGCGATCATCGCCTTCGCGTGTGCGCACCACGTGTTCGGCCTGGGCGGGGACGGCGTAACGCAGCCGATCCGCGACTGGGCCTCCTCCGCGGTCTACGTGATCGTGGCGGCTGTCGTGGCGCTGCGAGTGGTCCGCGTGAGCGACCGGCGCGGACCGTGGATCCTGCTGGGCGCCGGCATCGCGCTCTACGCGGCCGGCAACCTGCTCTGGGCCTTCTGGCTCCAGTTCCAGGAGGCGCCCCCGATCCCGTCGGTGTGCGACCTGCTGTGGCTGTCGCTCTACCCGGCCAGCTATGCCGGGGTGGTGTGGCTGGCCCGGCGCGACCGGCGCCTCCCCGCGGGCGTGTGGCTCGACGGGATCATCGCCGGCCTCGGCATCGCCGCGTTCGGGGCCGCGCTCGTCTTCGAGCCGGTGTACGCCTCGGCCGTCGGCAGCACGACCGCAGTCACCACGAACCTCGCCTATCCGGTGGGCGACCTGCTGCTCGCCGCGCTGGTGGTCGGCGTTCTCGCGCTGCGCGGCTGGCGGGTCGACTTCGGCTGGGCACTCCTCGGCCTCGGCTTCCTGGTGCTGTGCGTCGGGGACTGCACCTACCTCCTCCAGATAGTCGGCGGCTCGTCGGACTCGAGTCTCCTGGCCAACCTCTTCTACATGTCGGGCGTGGCGCTGCTCGCACTCGCCGCCTGGGCTCCCATGTCCCCAGATCCCGCGGAGCGGCTCGACGGCTGGTCGGTCGTGGTGATGCCGGCCGCGTTCGTGTTCACCGCCCTGGGCCTGCTCATCTACAACAATTTCGACTCCATCGGGTTGCTCTCGCTGGTGCTGGCGACTGCCACGGTGGTGGCGGCGGTGATACGCACCGGCCTGGCCTTCCGCGACGTGCGCGACTTCGCCGTCGCGCGCCGGATGGCATTCACGGACGACCTGACCTCGCTGCCAAACCGGCGGCTCTTCGTGCTCCGGCTGGAAGAGGAGATCGAGGCCTCCTCCAGCTCCGACGCAGAGTTCGCGCTCCTGGTCGTGGACCTGGACAACTTCAAGGACCTGAACGACACGCTCGGGCATCCGACCGGAGATGTCCTTCTTCGGGACGTGGGCCTGCGAATGGCCGCCACGTTGCGGTCGGGAGACACGCTCGCACGAATCGGCGGGGACGAGTTCGGCATCGTGCTGGCCTCGCCCGCGGGGGAGGAGGCGGCGAAGGCTGCCGTGAGGCGCCTGCGCAACGCGCTCGACACGCCGTTCATGGTCCGCGGGCTGCGTGTACGGGTGGCCGCGAGCGTGGGCATCGCCGTCCACGAGCACAAACACACTTCCGAGGAGTTGCTGCAGCGGGCGGACGTGGCGATGTACGACGCGAAGGCACGGCGCAGCGGCCACGCGTTCTACGCGCGCGAGCACGATCCCAACTCCCGGGCGCGGCTGGCGCTGGGTGCGGAGATCCCAGGCGCGATCGCCGATGGCCAGATCGAGATCTTCCTCCAACCCAAGGCGCGGCCGGAAGACCGTCAGATCGTGGGCGCCGAGGCGCTCGTCCGCTGGCGCCACCCCGAACGCGGGCTCCTCCCGCCTTCGGAGTTCGTCGAGCTGGCAGAGCACTCCGGCCTCGCTCGCGAGCTCACACGCTGCGTGCTCGACCAGGCGCTCGAGCGGTGCGCCATCTGGCACGCCGCCGGGCACGAGCTGCACGTGGCGGTCAACGCGTTCGTCACCGACCTGCTCGACACCGGGTTTCCCGATGAGGTGGCCGCCGCCCTGGCGCTTCACGAGGTGCCCGCCAAGGCACTGGTGATCGAGCTCACGGAGAGCTCGGTGCTGTCGGACCCGACCCGCATCGGCCTTGTGCTCGCGGAGCTGCGCGAGCTGGGGATCCGCCTGTCGCTCGACGACTTCGGCACCGGCTACTCGGCGCTGACCCACCTCCGTGACCTGCCGGTCGACGAGGTGAAAATCGACCGCTCCTTCGTGAGCTCGATGTGCACCGAGCCCGCCGACGGGGCGATCGTCGAGGCCACCATCGGTCTCGCCGGGAGGTTGGGGATCGTCGCGGTCGCGGAGGGCGTGGAGGACAACGCCACCTGGGAGCGTCTGGCCGACCTGGAATGCGACCTGATTCAGGGATATGCGCTGAGCCCGCCGGTGTCCGCCGCCGCGTTCGAGCTGCTGCTGACACCCGTGACCACGGCCGCGGCCCACTAGCGCGGCGCGGACGCTGAGCGCTACGGCTGAAGCAGGATCTTGAACGCCCCGTCTTCCTTCTTCTGGAAGATCTCGTAGGCGTGCGGCGCCTCGTCCAGAGGCAGCCGATGCGTGGCGAAATCGTCCACGCCGAGCGGGTCGTCGTCGGCGCTGACCAGCGGCATGAGGTCGTCCACCCAGCGCCGCACGTTCGCCTGGCCCATGCGCATCGTGAGCTGCTTGTCGAACATCTGGATCAGCGGCATGGGGCTGGCCGCGCCGCCGTAGACGCCCGACAGCGACACCGTGCCGCCGCGCCGAACCAGCTCGATGGCCAGGTGGAGGGCGCTGAGGCGGTCCACGCCGGCCGTCTCGATGGCCTTCTGGGCAAGCGCGTCGGGCAGGAACCCCGCCAGGCGCTGAGCCAGCTTGCCCACCGGCGCGCCGTGCGCCTCCATGCCCACGGCGTCGATCACCGCTTCGGGGCCGCGGCCTCCGGTGTGCTCGCGCACCACCGCCGCCACGTCGTCGTGCTCCTCGAGGTCGATCACCTCGACGCCGTGCGCGCGGGCGCGCTCGATTCGCTCGGGAACCAGGTCGATCGCCAGCACCTGCTCCGCGCCGCGGTGCTGGGCGATCCGGCACGACATCTCGCCGATCGGCCCGAGACCCAGCACGAGCACGCTGCTCGCCTCCGGCACGCCTGCGTACTCCACCGCCTGCCAGGCCGTGGGCAGCACGTCGGAGAGGTAGACGAAGCGATCGTCCGGCGGCCCCTCCGGCACCTTGATCGGACCGAACTGGGCCTGAGGCACCCGCAGGAACTCGGCCTGGCCGCCCGGCACCTGCCCGTAGAGCTTGGTGTAGCCGAGCAGCGTCGCGCCGGTGCCGTACTCGCGCACCTGAGTGGTCTCACATTGCGACATGAGACCGTGATCGCACATGAAGCAGTGGCCGCACGACACGTTGAAGGGGATCACCACACGGTCGCCCGGCGAGATCTGCGTGACCTCGGAGCCCACCTCCTCCACCACGCCCATCGGCTCGTGGCCAAGGATGTCGCCCGCGTCCAGATAAGGCCCGAGCACCTCGTAAAGGTGGAGGTCGGAGCCGCAGATCCCGCTGGAGGTCACGCGGATGATCGCGTCGGTGGGCTGCTCGATCGTCGGATCTGGCACCTCGTCCACGCGCACGTCATGCGTCCCGTGCCAAGCCACTGCCTTCATTCAGCCTCCGTTCGTGGTCAACCGAGCCGCGCTCCCACGCCGCTCAAGAACTCGCGCACCCGCAGCGGCCCGGCGCCACCGGGCTCGAGCGGCGGGGTGTCGAGGCCGGCGCCCTGGCGCATGCCCTCGAGCAGCTCCGACAGCGCGTCGAGCGAGCTCCGCTTGGCGCTCCAGCCGAGCTGATCGCGAGCCCTCGTGGTGTCCATCACGGGCACGGCGAGCGCCATGTCGAGCCAGCCCGGCTCCGACGGCTGGAGGCGCAGGCGGAAGCTCGCAGCGGCCGCCGCGCGGAGCAGCCGCGGTGACACCGGCACGCCGCGGGCGTCGAGCAGATCCTCCAGCCGGGAGCTGTCGATGACCGGCTCGGCCGCGAGGTTGAAGGCGCCGGACGCGTCCCCGACCACGGCGAGCCTGTAGGCGCTCGCGACGTCGCGGGAATGCAGCGCCTGGAACACGAGTCGCTCCATCCGTGGGACGAACGGGATCAGGGCCGGACGCAGCAGCCCGCCCGGCAGCAGCGGGCCGGCGAACAGCCTGCGGATCTCGGACGCGGCGTCGCGCGAGAAGATCAGCCCCGGTCGGAGGCGCACCACGCGCACGGCAGGGTGATTGCGCTCGAAGCGGTCGAGCAGCCCTTCCACCGCGGCCTTGTCCCGCGAGTAGAAGGAGCTCTCGATACCTGTCGTGGGCCATGTCTCCGGCACGCGCCGGTCCTTGGGGCCGGGCGCGTAGGCGCCCACCGACGACGCGTAGACGAGCGCGGGCACCGCGGCCTCGGACACCGCGCGGAACACCCGCTCGCTGCCGAACACATTGACCCGGTGCGTGAGGCCGCGGTCGCGGCCGGGCTGGATCAGCCAGGCCAGGTGGATCACGGCGTCGGCGCCGCGGAAGAGCGGCGCCAGCGGCGTGGTGGTCACGTCCGCCGGCCGCCACTCGACCTTGGGGAACCGCATGTCCGGCACCCGGCGGCAGAGACCGAGCACGGACTCCACGGCCGGCTCGTCCGCCAGCTCGCGAAGCACGCTCGTGCCGACGTTCCCACTCGCACCGGTGACGACTACGCGCATGGGAGCCCGCTACCCGGCGCGGACGCCGTTACGCCGTCCGCGCCCGCTTCTTCTCCTTCGGCTCGGAGCGCGGCTCCAGCTGGATCTCCCGCTCCGCCCCGCGGGCGCCTTCCTCCAGCTCCCGGCTCCGCTCGTGCTCGGCGTTGAGCTCGGCTCCCAGCAGGATGGCCACGTTCGTGAGCCACATCCAGACGAGGAACACGATCACTCCGCCGAGCGCACCGTACGTCTTGTTGTACGAACCGAAGTTCGCCACGTAGAACGCGAAGGCGGCGGAGGCCACCAGCCACACCACGATCGCCAGCAGGCTGCCAGGGGTCACCCACTTGAAGCCGGGGAGCTTCACGTTCGGCGACGAGTAGTAGAGCAGCGCGAACATGAAGAGCACCACGATCGCGAGCACGGGCCACTTGGCGATGTCCCAGACGGTCACCGCGGCACCGCCCACCCCGATCGAGGAGCCCACCTGCTCGGCCACCGGCCCGGTGAGCACCAGCGCTACGAGCACCACCGCGAGCATGAGGATCAGGACGAGCGTCACGAGCATCTGGAGCGGGCGCAGCTTGATGAACGAGCGCCCCTCCTCCACCTCGTAGATCACGTTCGATGCCCTCATGAATGCGCCCACGTATCCGGACGCGGTCCACAGCGCCGCCGCGATGCCCACGATGGCGAGCAGACCGGCCGTGCCGCTGCTCCTCGTCACGTCCTCGATCGGTCCCTTGAAGGTGTCGACGGCCGAGGCCGGGCCGACGGCGCTGACCACGTCGGTGAGCGAGTCGGTGACCGTCTTCGGATCTCCCACCAGGCCGACGATCGACACCAGCGCGATCAGCGCGGGGAAGATCGACAGCACCGAGTAGTAGGTGAGGGCGGCCGCCCAGTCGGTGAGGTTGTCCTCCTGGAACTCGGTGATCGTGCGCTTGACCGTCTGCACGACCCCGCCCTTGCGCGGGTGCGCCGGCCCCTCAGGCCGGCGCCCCATGCGCTTCTCGCTGTCGGTGATGACGTCGGGTGAGCTGCTCATACCTGCTGCGCCTTCTCCTTCGCGCTGTCGCGGAGGCCCTCGGCCTGCTCCCGGCCGGCCTCCTTGGCGGTGTCGGCAGCCTGGCCGGCCACCTCCTTGCCGCGCTCGAGCGCCTCCTGGCCGGTCTCCTTGGCCTTCTCCTTCACCTGGTCGGCAATCGGGCCGATCTTCTCGTCCTCGACCTTGGTGGTCGGCACGAGCATCCCGGCGATGAAGCCGACGGCCACGCCGCCGATCGCCAGGCCGAGCGGGTTCTCCTTGGCAACCCCGGCGGCCTGCTTGGCGCCGTCCTTCATCTCCCCGGAGTCGGGGGTCGCGCCTGACACCTTCGAGCGCACGGAGCCCACCTTCTCGGAGATGGCCTCCTTCGCGCGTCCGGTCACGTCGGTCTTGTGGCCGAGTGCCTCCACGGTGTCACCCATTCGCTCGCGGGTCTCCTCTATGTCCTGCCTGATCTGGCTTGGGTCTTGGCCCATTCCATGTCCTCCTTCACGCTGTCTCTGGCCTGCTCCGGTACTGGCGGAACGGCCTCTTGGACCTTCTTCTTTCCGGTGAGCGCCATCACGCCGGCCACCGCGGCGTAGACCACCGCCACGATCAGCGCGGCCAGCCATACGTCCATCGCCGTGGCCAGCACCGCGATCACACAGGCGGTCAGGGCGGCGAACGCTCCTGCGCCGAACAGGCCGGCGCCGCCGAACATGCCGGCCCCGATGCCCGCCTGCTTGCCCTTTTCGGCAAGCTCGGCCTTGGCCAGGTCGAGCTCCTGCTTGACGAGCGTTGTGGTGTGATCGGAGAGCTCCTTGAGCAGCTCCCCGGTCGGCCGGTCGCGCAGCGAGTTCTCCTGCGGGGCGGTCATCGCGGCAGTGGCGACTCGAAGCCGCCCGACGGGATGCCGCTCGCGCCGTTCGTGAGCTGCGGACGCTGGCCCGTGCTCTGGCGGTAGCGCTCCCCGCTCGATGCCTTCAGCAGACGCGAGGCCATGAAGCCCAGCGCCACGCCGCCGGCCACCACTGCCCACGGGTTGCGGCGAGCGTAGTCCTCGACGTCGCGGAGGATCTGGTCCCCGTTGGCGTCGTGGAGATAGCCGCCGAGTTTCTCGGCCCGGTCAGCCGCCTGCTCCGCGTAGCGCGCCGGCGCGTCCTTGCCCTGCTTGCGCAGCTCGTCCGCGACCGTGCGCACGTCTCCGGCGGCCGAGCGCACCTGCTCGCCGGCCTGGGTCGAGCGCTGATCGACCTGCTCGCGCACCTTGTCGCGCGCCTGGCCGACACCTTCCTTCGCCTTCTCCTGCACCTGCTCTTTTGACACGGTGGTCTGTTCCACTGGTCGCTTCCTCCATTCTTGGACCGTTCTCAGGGGTATGTCTGCCCAAGCTGAAGCGTGTAAACCACGGAAGTGGGTAAGAGATGCTTGATGTCGGACACCTACTTCTCCCCGCTCCCGTCAGGTGTCCCAGAACAGTTGAGAGACCATCCTGTCCCAAGCACGTAGAGAACGGTCCGACTCGGTTGAAAACCGGGAGCGGATCCTCGCCGCGGCCGCCGGACGGCTGAGGGCGGCGCCCGACCTCAACATCCGCGAGGTGGCCCTCGATGCCGGCGTCAGCCGCTCGACGCTGTATCGCCACTTCCCAACTCGCGAGGCGATCGAGGCGGCCCTGCGCGAGGACGCCCTGGAGGCCGCCCGGCGACAGATCGAGGAGGAGGTCTCCGCGGGCCGTCCGCCCATGGCGCTTCTCAGCAGCCTGGTGAGCGCCCTGGTGGATCTCGCAGCAGGCCGGCGGCTGGGGGCGCTCGACGCACTTCCGCTGGGCCCGGCGCAGGATGACCTCGTCACGGCCCTGCTGCCTGCGTTCGAGCGCCTGCGGGCCACCATCGAGATCGCTCCGGAGCCGCCAGTGGCCTTTCGCCGGGCACTGGCAGCGCACTTCCTGCAGGCGTGTCTGAGCGCGGGCGCGGCCGAGCCCGCCGATCCGGCAGCCGCGGCCCGGGCTCTGTTCACCTCCCTCAGCGAGCCGCTCGACCGTGGCCTGGTGGTGCTCGACGCAGGTGGCGCCCTGCTCTGCCGCAACTCACGGGCAGCCGAGCTCACGGAGCCGGGCACGGAGGTGCTCTACGAGGACGGCTCCCCCAGCCCTCCCGAGGCCGATCCGCTCGCGGCCGCCCTGCGAACCGAGGAGCCGCAGACGGCCGTACGCGGGCACCGCGGGCCGAACGGCGCCATCGCGTGGATCGAGGTGGCCGCCCGCCCGCTGCGGCACCCCGGCGACCAGTCGGTGTACGCGGTCCTGGGGGTGCTCACCGACGTGACCGCGGAGCGCGACTGGGAGCACCGCCAGCTGCGCGCTCCCGGCCAGCTGGGCCGGCGGCGGCCGGTGCCGCTGGACATCGCCCGCATCCTCGACGAGATCCCCCCGCACCTGTTCCCGGAGCAGTTCGCGTCCGAGGCGCGGCGCATCAGCGGGGGGCCCGTGGCGCTCTACGTGCTCGACATCGACGGCACGCACCTCCTGCGCCTGGCCGGGCCCGACGACTTCCCGGAGCGGCTGGACGCCCCGCTGGCACTGGGCCCCGAGCTGGCCGAGGACGGCGTGCCGGAGCTGGCCGCTCACGTGGCCTCCGAGCTGCCCGGGGTGTCCATGGCCCCGATGTGGCTGCGCGGGAGAGCGATCGGCCTGCTGCTGGCGCTGGGGTCGCCCGACGGCGCGCTCGCCGACCTGGCGCGGCACGGAGCCGCCGCGATGGAGCTGGCGGGCGGCTACACCGACGTGTTCGACGCGGCGCGCCGCAGCAAGGAGACCCGGCCCGCCGCCGAGCTGCAGCAGAGCCTGCTGCCGCCGCGGATCGCGCGCATCGGCGGCGGCGAGATCGCGGGCAGCGTGCTGCCCGCCTACGAGGTCGGCGGAGACTGGTTCGACTACGTGGAGAACCGCGACGGCGCCTGGATCGCGGTGGCGGACGCCGTGGGCAAGGGCTCGACGGCGGGGGCGCTCGGGGGCATCGCGCTCGCGGCTCTGCGCGCCGCGCGACGCAGCGACGCCACGCTCGAGGAGGCAGCCAAGACCATGCACGAGGCGATCTTCGACGTATCCCGGCCCGAGTTCTTCGTCACGGCGGTCGTGGCGCGCTGGAACGCCGTCTACTCCTCCTTCAGCTGGATCAGCTGCGGCCATCCGCCGCCGCTGGTGGTGCGAGCCGACGACACGATCGAGCAGCTCATGACCGAGGCCGATCTCCCGCTCGGCCTCTGGGACCGCGAGCGAAGGTTCTTGCGACACCAGCGCCGCCTCGAGCCCGGGGAGCGCCTGATCCTCCACTCCGACGGCATCACGGCCCGCCGCACTCCCAAGGGGCTGTTCGGCCTCGATGGGATCGAGCGCGCGGTGCGCCGCGCACGGAGCCGCTCGGCGGCGGCCACCGCGAGGGCGATCCAGGAAGCCGTGATGAGCGCGGCCGAGGACAAGCTCCAGGACGACGCCGTGGCCGTGGTGCTGGCCCCAGCCCACGCCGGATCTGGTTCACCGGGGCCTCCCGCGGGGTAATCGAAAGCCGATGCCGCGCTCGATCTGGAACGGGACGATCACCTTCGGGATGGTCAACGTGCCCGTCAAGCTCTACTCGGCCACCGAGTCGAAGACCGTCCACTTCCACGAGGTGCACGTCCACGACGGCAGCCGCATCGAGCATCGCCGCGTCTGCTCGAAGGACGACAAGGAGGTGCCGTACGACGACATCGTCAAGGGTTACGAGGTCAGCGCCGGCAAGTACGTGGTGCTCGAGAGCGACGAGGTGAAGGCCGCCGCCGGCGACCGGGGCAAGGTGGTGCACATCGAGGAGTTCGTCGAGGTGAGCGACATCGATCCGGTCTACTTCGAGAAGACCTACTTCGTGGGCAGCCGCGACGACAAGGACGCCTACCGGCTCCTGCACGAGGCGCTCCGGCGCAGCGAGCGCGCCGGCATCGGGCGCTTCACGTTCCACGACCGCGAGTACCTGGTGGCGGTGCGCGCCCTGGACGACGTGCTCGCCCTGCACACCATGCGCTACGCGGACGAGGTGGTGCCGGGCGGCGATCTCGACGTGGACCGCCCCGGCCGCAAGGCGCAGAAGCGCGAGGTGCAGATGGCCGGCCGGCTGATCGACTCGCTCCAGCGGGACTTCGACCCCGAGGAGTACGAGGACACCTACCGCGAGGCCGTGCTCGACCTGCTCAAGCGCAAGGGCGCCGGCAAGGAGATCGACCTGGGCGCGCAGGAAGAGCCCGAGCACGGCGACGACCTCATGGCCGCCCTCGAAGCCAGCGTGGGGAGCTGATCGTGCCGCGCGCGATCTGGAGCGGCTCGCTGAGCTTCGGACTGGTCAACGTGCCGGTGCAGCTCGTGAGCGCGGTGCGCGACCTCGACTACCACTTCCACCAGCTGCACAAGAAGGACAAGGCGCGCATCGAGCAGCGCCGGTACTGCAAGGAGGAGGGCGTGGAGGTGGTCTGGGAGGAGGTGGCCCACGGCTACGAGCCCAAGCGCGGCGCCAAGGAGGTGATCGTGACCGACGAGGAGCTCGGCTCGGTGCAGCCCCGCAAGACCCGCACGATCGACATCGAGGCGTTCGTGGACCTGGCGGAGATCGACCCGATCTACTTCGACCACCCCTACTTCCTGGTCCCGGTCGGCGAGAGCGAGGGCACGCTGCGGGCCTACGGGCTGCTCGTGGACGCGATGGGGAGCCAGGACCGCGTGGCGCTCGGCCGGGTGGTGTTGAGAACCAAGGAGTACCTCGTGGCCGTGCAGGTGCGCGACGGCGCTCTGGCGCTCTCCACGATGCTTTTCCACGACGAGGTCAGGCCGACCGGGGACATCCCCACCGGGGGGAAGAAGCCCTCCAAGCGCGCGCTCGGCGACGCCCTGGCGATCATCGAGGAGCTCTCGACCGAGTGGGATCCCGAGAGCTACACCGACTGCTACCGGGAGCGGCTGCGGAAGGTCATCGAGCGCAAGCGCAAGGGGAGCACCATCGAGGCTCCCGAGCAGGAGAAGGAGCCCACCCCGGCCCCCGACCTGATGGCGGCGCTCGAGCGGACGCTCGAGAACGCCCGGGCGGGCAGGCCGATCCGGGAGGAGCCCAACGAGGACGGCGACTTGGCGGAGCTCACCCGCAAGGAGCTCGACGAGCGCGCCAAGGAGGCGGGAATCCGCGGGCGCACCAAGATGTCCAAGGGCGAGCTGGTGGAAGCCCTCGCGGGCGACGGCTGATGGAGTCGCTCTGGTTGGCCACCGGACCCGGGAGCTCGTACCCGCGGCTCGACCACGACCTCCGCGCGGACGCTCTCGTGGTCGGCGCCGGCATCACGGGGCTGCTGAGCGCCCTCCTTCTGCAGCGCGAGGGACTCGAGGTGGCCGTGATCGACCAGCACCGGGTGGGCACGGGCGTGACCGGGCACACCACCGCCAAGCTCAGCTCCCTGCATCAGCTGGTCTACGCCGAGTTCACCGAGCGGTTCGGACCGGAGGGCGCACGCGCCTACGCGGCGGCCAACGAGGCCGGGCTGGCGCGAATCGCCGCGCTCACGGAGGAGCTCGAGATCGACTGCGACTTCCGCCGCCGCCCGAACTACACGTACGCGGCCTCGTCCGACGACCTCGCGGCGGTCGAGGCCGAGGTGGTGGCCGCCGCAGCGGCCGGGCTGGACGCCTCCTTCGTGAGCCACGTCCCTCTCCCCTATCCCACCGCCGGCGCCATCAGGGTGGAAAACCAGGCCGAGTTCCACCCGCAGAAGTTCCTCGCCGCGCTTGCCACCACGGTCGAGCGCGGCGGCGCGCGTCTCTTCGAGGAGACGCGCGCGCTCCGGCTCCATGACGGGGTGCCCTGCACTGTCGAGACGACTGGGGGGAAGGTAACGGCCGACCACGTGGTGATCGCCACGCACTTCCCGTTCCCCGACCGCGGGCTGTTCTTCGCCCGCGTGCATGCGGAGCGCTCGTACTGCGTGGCCGCGCCGCTCACCGGCGAGGCGGCCGAGGGGATGTTCATCAGTGCCTCGTCGCCCACCCGCTCGCTGCGCTTCCATCCGGTCGGCGGACGCGAGCTTGTGATTGTCGGCGGGGAGGGTCACAAGGTAGGCCAGGGCGGGCGCACCACCCCGCGGTATGCCGCGCTCGAGGAGTTCACCCGCCAGCACTTCGATGCCGGCGAGGTGGCCTACCGGTGGTCGTCCCAGGACAACTACTCGGCGGACGGGGCCCCGCTCATCGGCCGGCTGACGCCCCGCTCGCGGGGCAGCTACGTGGCCACGGGCTATCGCAAGTGGGGGCTCGCCATGGCCGCCTCGGCGGCGGAGATCGTGACCGACGCGATCGCTGGGCGGCATAACCCGCGGCAGGAGTTCTTCGACTCCAATCGCCTGACCCCGTTCTCCTCCGCCAAGTCCCTCGTCAAGGAGAACGCGAACGTCGGGTTCCACTTCTTCGCGGACCGCATCACACGGCGCTCGGGGGACAGCGCCGACGATCTCGCGCCCGGTCAGGGCAAGGTCGTGTCGAGGCATGGCCGGCAGGTGGCCGTCTCGCGAGACGAGGACGGCAAGGTGCACGCCGTCTCGGCCCGCTGCACCCACCTCGGCTGCATCCTCGCCTGGAACGACGCCGAGCGCACCTGGGACTGCCCCTGCCACGCGTCGCGATTCGCCGCTGACGGTTCCGTGCTGCAGGGTCCCGCGGTGCACCCGCTGGAGAGCCGCCCCGCGCCCTGACGCGGCTAGCGGTGGTTGCGTGCCTTCTCGCGGTGCCGCTCGGCCTCGGGGCCCTCGTCGAAGCGCAGGTCGAGCGCGCGCACGATCTCCTCGGCCTCGCCGGTGAGCACGGTGCCGTCCGGGAGGACGGCCACCGGGATCGTGTCCGTGCCCGTGGCCATGCGCATCTCGGCACGGTCCTCTGGCTCGGCCTCCACTTGAAGCGCGGCGAACGGCACGCCGAGCTCGGTCAGCCGCTGTCGCACCAGCCGCGAGTAGGGGCACCATTCCGCCTGATAGAGCCTGAGCAGCTGATCGGTCATTGCTGGGCGGCGATGGCCGGAGCACACGTGGCGAGCTCGCCCCCGGTGGGCATGTCCTTGCGCAGCGAGGCGAACGCGAAGCCGCCGGCGATCAGCGGCAGCCAGAAGAGGATCACGCGGTAGGCGAGCACCGCTGCGGCGGTGCCCGCCGCGGGCGCTCCGTAGACGATCAGAGTGCCGATCAGGCCGCCGTCGATGCCGCCGACGCCGCCCGGGATCGGGAGCAGGCCGCCCAGCTGGCCGATCAGGTAGCCCATGAGGATCACGGTAATCGGCGGGGACAGGCCGAACGCGTGGAAGGTGGCCCAGAGCACCGCGTTGTCGAACGCCCAGTAGCCGAACGACCCCGCCAGCACGCGGGTGTTACCCGAGCGGAGGATCTTGATCGCCTCGGCGCTCCCGTCGGTGAGCGCGCGCCTGGTGTGGCCTGCCGCGCGCCGAAGGCGCGACTCGTGGGACGCGGGCGCGCGGCCTGGCCCGAGACGCGCCACCGCCACCACGGCGCCGAGCGCGATCACCGACGCCGCCGCGGGGAAGGCGGTCAGCCAGAGCGACTGCTCGGGGCCGAACAGACCCAGCGCCATCGTCGTTCCCACCACCGCCACGGCCACGAAGTTCACAGAGCTCTTGATCAGGAAGAACGCCACGGAGCGGCGCGCGATCCGCTCGCCGTCCATCCCTCCCTTGTTGAGCACCCAGGCGCCGAGCGCCAGCCCGGCGGCGCCGCTGGCGGGCACCAGCGAGCCGGCCGCGAGCTCAGACCCGCCGATCTGCCAGCTTCTGCGCCACCGGAGGCCGGTGCAGAAGATCGGACCGAACATGACCACGTACGACGCGAACGACAACGCCTCGAGCACGGTGGCCAGGGCGAGCCAGGCGGGATCCGCGCCGGTCAGCTGTTCTCGGACCTCGCCCAGGCCCGGGGTGAGCAGCACGACCGCCCCGAGCACTCCCAGGGCGGCCAGCGCCTGCAGAGCACGGCGGCGCAGCGTGCGCGGCTGAAACTCCTCGGGGAGCTCCGA
The DNA here is from genome assembly GCA_963811055.1 of uncultured Thermoleophilaceae bacterium. Taxonomy (GTDB): domain Bacteria; phylum Actinomycetota; class Thermoleophilia; order Solirubrobacterales; family Thermoleophilaceae; genus JACVRW01. The sequence goes on along the minus strand of CAWEPQ010000019.1, from coordinate 752,712 downwards.
CGCCGGGGGGCTCGTGAAACTGATGTCGACTGACGATGCGATGCACCTACAGCATCACATCCGTCAGTCGCCGACTTCCTCCACCGCCAGCTCGAGGCTGCTCTCGCGTACTCCGTCGAAGTGACGGCGCTGCACGTCGACCGCCCAATCGGCGAGCTCGGTCGTGCTCTGGTCGCCGATGGTCTTGGCCATCGTCTGGACGATCTCCCAGTGCCCTAGCTCGCCCGCCTCGGCCATCGTCAGGAACTCGAAGCCGTCGAGCGCCTCCTCCTCGTCCTCGAGGTAGGTCGTCATCATCTCCTCGGCCTCGCTCTTGGTCTCCTGAGCGAGCTCTCGGATCGCGGTCTTGCGGCCCTCGAGGGTGTCCACCAGGGCGTCGGTGCGGCGCTCGGTCTCCTCGGCCTCGGAGTTCATGCGCTCGAGCAGGTCGCTGTGGGCGTCGGCGCCCTCCATCTTCGACACGTGCTCCGTCGCGTTCTGGGCCGCCTGGGCGAGTCCGAGCACCTCGCCGAGCTTCTCGTCAAGTGGGGTAAGTGTTGGCATGGGCGGCGCATACCCGGCGGCGCCGCCGTCAAGCAGGCGCGACCCTCAGCTCTTGCTCGCCTTCTTGCCGCCCTTGCGGCCGGCTGCCTGCTTCTGCGCGCGGTTGCCGCCGCTGCCCGAGCCGCTGCTCTTGCTGCTCTGGCTGGACCCGCCGCTGTGGCTGTTCTTGCCTCCCTTGCTGGAGGCGTCCGGAGTGTTGGCGATCTTGGCCGCGCGCTCCTTGCTCATGCCCTTCTTACGGAGGCCCTCGTACTGCTTGTCGTCCTTCACGCTGGGTCCGTGGTCCTTCGCCATCGTCGTCCTCCAATCCTCGTCTGGCCCGGTCGCTCGCCCTGTACCCATCCTGAGCGATGACATGCGCTGCAGTTCGGTGCCGGCCCTGGGTCGCGGGTGCTTCCCCGGCTCCTCCTCGAAGTAGGTCCCACCGGATCGACAGACGAGACGGGACGGTCTATCGTGACCGAGCAGCAGCAGTCGCCCGTCTGGTCTTCAGGTTCCTCTTCCTCTCGCGCGGCCTCGCTTTCAGAGGAACGTTGGAGACCAGATGATCGAACGCGACCGGATTGCCCAGACCGACGGCCGACCGCACTCCAGCCAGGGCGTCACCTCGCAGCTCTGCAACGAGATGGTGCGGATATACAAGGAGATCTTCGGCCGCGGTCCGACCCGCGTCCGCGCGGACTGGGCCGGCCCAGACGCCCTGTTATGCACCCTCGAGGATTCGCTGACGCCTGCGGAGCGCAAGATGGTGGAGCTCGGCGAGGATCAGAGGCTGCGCGAGGTGCGGATGTTCTTCCAGCACGCCAGCGAGAACGACTTCCGCGGTTCGGTGGAGCAGATCACCGGCCGCAAGGTGCGGGCCTTCGTGTCGGGCATCGACGTGGACCAAGATGTCTCGTCCGAGGTCTTCTACCTGGAGCGCATGGCCCCGGGTAGCTGATCCCGGCCGTAACGGCGACTAGAAGACTTCGTAGTCCTTCGCCGGACTGATCTGGCCGGTCTTGCGGCGCCGTTCTTTCAGGTCGCGCTGCTCATCTTCTATTGCCGCCTCGGTTACGGGGTCGGGCTTCCCGTGGGCCTGATTGGCACTTCGTATGGCGTATCCGACGACAGCGATCGTCGCGACGGCGTGCGCGGCGAGCGCGATCGCCAGCGCCCACCAAGTGCCGAATGCGAGGATCGCTATCGCGGCTGTGACAAGTGCTGTGGCGCCTGCCACCACGATCATCAGCTTGGGCGTTCCCATGGTGGTTCGTAGGTGCCCGGGTTCGCACGGGGCAAACGCGACGCGAGGATGAAGAGTTCGACCGAGATGGCTCCGAGTGCAGCTTGGTCATTTCCTCGGAGATCGTGCGCGGGCCTGCCCGTCGGGCCTCACCCGACCTTGCTTGGTCGCGAATCTTGGTCCTGTTCGCTGGACTCGAGCCGTGAGGCCAAGCGAAGCGGCATGTTGGGCGTGAACAGGCTGCGCGGCCGTCCGCTGAGGCGGTCGCCGCAACGACTGATCAAACAGTCAGCGCCGCCTCCCGCGTTTACAGGCTGCGGGGGCGGGAAAAAGTGCGTCGCTCCCCGGCCTATAGGGCATTCAGTTCGCCCGGCCGGGTGTGAAGGAGCGCGGGAACGTCGCTGGTCGCGTCGCGGTCGGCTCCGGGCCCGCGTTCCGCTACTCGCGTCTTCGGTTCGGGATGGTCGTTTCGGGTAGTTGGGTTACGTCGGGCGGAGGCGGGGCCCGGGACTTTTCCGAGAGACTCCCAGAGCTTCCCGGACGCGGGAACTCTCCTAGAGACTTCCAGCGCAACAGAGGACTGGACCTCGTCCTGCCCGGCGTTTCTACCCAGCGAACTAGCATGAACGCGCCATGCCGGAATTCGATTCGAACACCAAGACGGACCAAGAGGCCGATCGCCTGACGAAGCCGGACTGGAGCTCCGGCGTGGACATGGAGCGCTCGCAGTCAGTCAGGCAGCAGATCTCTAACGCGATGGTGGGCCTGAAGAAGGAGTTCTACGGCAAGGGTCCCACCGACGCGAAGACCTATCTCAACGACAACTACGTCTTCTGCGTCATGAAGGGCGGCCTCACGCGCAACGAGCGGACCCTGATCGACAGGGGCGAGGCCGAGCTCGTTCGTACCTACCGTCTGCGCTTCCAGGCAGCCATGGCCGCGCCGACCCAGGAGAGCATCGAGCGGATCACGGGCCGACGCGTCCTGGCCTACCACAGCCAGATCGTGTTCGACCCCGAGCACACGGTCGAGTTCTTCGTGCTCGACGGACCTGCCGGCTAGGGCGCCAGGCGCCAGGACAGGCGCGCGAACAGGCTCACCCGGAAGGGTGCCCGCACGGTGGCGGAGCGCTTGCCCGTGGAGTCCTTAGCGCGTGCGATCACGCGGTACCGGCCCACCTTGAATCCGCGCTTGCGCGCGTTGAAGTACACGGAGTTCGCGCCCGTCCTGCCCTTGCGCGTGAGCGTCGTGCCGAGCCTCGAGTAACGAGCCCTGTTGCCGCGCCCCCTGCGCTCGAATGCCAGGGTCACCATGCCGGGCTCGCTCAGCCGGAAGCTGATCTTGGTGCCTGAGACCTTGAGCTTGCCGAGCACGGGCGCCTTGTTCACCGGCGGATCCACCGGCGGCTTCGGCGGCTTCGGGGGGTCCGGCGGCTTCGGGGGGTCGGGCGGGTCCGGGGGATCGGGCGGGTCCGGGGGATCGGGGGGATCGGGGGGATCGGGTGGGTCGTCGGGGCACGCGGCGGGCGCGGTGCCGCCGGTCGTGAGCTTCACGAACTTGGCGATCGAGGGCTTGCCCTTGTCGTTGAGCAGGAAGAGCATGTAGTAGCCGGGCGGCGCGGCGTTGGCGTTAGGAGGAGCGACGAGGTCCACGCAGTTGGTCCGCTTGGTCAGCGCCAGCGGGATCAGCCGCTGGTTCATGTCCACCGCGTGCGTGACCGAGCCGGGAGCCACGAGCACGGCCTTGGTCACGTTCGAGTCGGGCGTCCCGACGCCGAAGCCGGCGCCGACCTTGATGGTCTCCGGTGCGGAGCTGATCGTCGGACGCGGGCCGGGCTTGAAAAGGTAGGGCGGCTCATAGATCTCCGCCGTGTCGCTGGCGGCGGCGGACGTGCCCTCCGCTCCGCCGGCGCCGTGCCACTCGTCCCCGGCCGACATGACGCGCCCGTCCGGGAGCAGCAGGGCGGTCGAGTGATACGCGCGGCTCTCTTCCTGAGCCGGCCCCAGGCGCCACGCGCCCGTCTGCGGATCCCAGAGCTCGACCTGCTTCTGCTCGTTCCCGGCGGCGTGGAGCGGCGAGCCGTAGAGGTTGTCGCGCCCGACCCCGCCGCCGACCTCGACCATCGAGCCGTCCGGCAGGAGCACGGTGTTGGCGTGCCCGCGGCCGACGTTCATGGGCTGGGCGGTCTGCCAGCCGAGTCCGGACTGGGCCTCGTCGTAGACCTCGGTGGTCGGGTTCGACGGAATCAGCTCGTCGGAGGTGCTGCCGCCGAGAGCCATGATCTTGGTCGAGCCGCCGGTGCCTCCGGGCAGCGGGACCGCGGTCCCCCACACCCGTCGCTTGCTCATCTGCGCCACCGGGTCCCACCAGTCGGTGGCAGTGCCGGTCCAGTTCTTCAGCACCCAGGTCTGGTGCTGCTGCGGCCCCACGACGAGCGCGTTACCGGAGGGCATGGCGAACATGTGCGGGTAATAGCCGCCCGTCGGCGGCAGCCCGCTGACCGTCTCGCTCGTCTTGCCCACCAGGCTGATCGATCCGGTCCCGTTGAGCCCGGGCGCCGGCGTGAAGGTCTCGATGTCCTCGTCCATCGTGTTGAGGCCGGTCTCGTCCAGCCCGCTCGTGATCGGGATGCGGCCGTCGGCCATCCGGACGCCGGTGGGATACCAGCGGCCGCGCGCCATGTCTGGCTGCTCCTTCCACGTCTCCGACCAGGGGTTGAACGTGTAGACCTTGTTGAGGCCCTTCCAGGCCGTGGGCCCGGTCTCGAAGTCGAGGTTCCCGCCGAACACCACAAGCTCGCCGTCAGCGGTGAACGTGTGGCCGGCGCACCAGATGTTGGCCGGCTTCTTGACCCCGTCCTTGGGGTCGAGCCAGAGCGGTGGATCCTTGCGAGTGATGTCGTTGGTGACCGGGTCCCACAGATAGGCCTCGGCGGAGTTCTTCCACTCGGGCACCTGCGGATAGGAGAAGAACATCACCTTCCCGGTGGGAAGCAGAGCCGCGTGGATCGCCACGATCGGGAACGTGGCCGTGGCGTCGAAGTCCCAGCGCCCGATCTCGCTCGGCTCGCCGAGCGCGGCGGCCTGGACCATCGCAGCCTGCCGGATCTTCTCGGCCTTCGCGGGACTCGGCTTCTCGGAGGGCGCCGCGCGCATCGCGCGCCTCATGGCGGCGTGCTCGAGGGCGTGCTCGGGGCCGAGCGTGGCGGTTTCGAGCTTGCGCAGCTCCCGCTCGCTCATTCCCGGAACGCTCTGGCCGTGCGGGGGCAGGTCGGCCGCCGCGGTCGAGGCGTGCTCCAGCCGCGGCTGGGTGGTGTCGGACGCGGGCGAGCTCGGGGACAGCCACGCGAGCGCGCCGAACACGCCAAGGCATGCGACCGCCACGGCGGCGGCCAGCGCCTGCCTGGATCGCAGGATTGTTCCCTTTCGGTCTTCCATGAGTTCCCCTGGGGCCCGGAGACGACGTCGAGTCGGCTCCCGGGCTCGAATTCCAAGGTAGGACCGATCGGCGGGATTCGCCAGTTTTCGCGCTCGACCCGCCGCGCCGGGCTAGGCGCGGTCGGCGTTGCGCGTCATCAGCAGGCCCACTACGACCAACCCGAGCCCGAACGCCAGGAACCCCAGGTCCCAGCCGATCGGTCCGCCCAGGTCGTCACGGACGTGATGGATGCCCAGGATCTCGTGATCGATCATCCCTTCGACCAGGTTGAAGGCTCCCCAGCCCACCAGCAGCATCCCGAAGTGAGAGGTCCACGGCGGGGCGAGCTTGCCCTCCTGCCAGGCCTTGGTCGCCAAAGTCATTCCGACCGCGACGAAGACCCATGTGGACAGGTGAAAGAAGCCATCCACCACCGTGTTCTTCTCGAGCCCCGCGACAGTGTCGGCCGGGTAGTCGCCGGTGCTGGTCAGCATGTGGTGCCACTGCAGGATCTGGTGGAGCACGATGCCGTCCACGAACCCGCCCAGCCCGATGCCCAGCAGGAGCGCGGGCGCCCTTGGCGGGGAGGACTCAGCGCGGCTGGCCAAGGTGGCGCGCGCCGCCTAACGCGTCGACGGCTTGCGCCAGATGACCGTCGGGCTCGACTGGCCCAGCTGCGCCTCGCCGCGCCGGCGCAACTGGCGCGTGGCAGCGGCGGCGGTGTCCGACGAAAGGCCCATGCCGAGAGCCCGGCCCGTGGCGCTCCGACCGTCGCCCTTCAGGGGACGTTGCACGTCGTCGAGCGATTTCACGCAGGGTCATTACCCGTGTCCGCGCCCCGCAATCGTTTCGAAATACCTCGGCTCGCCGCGAGGTTTGGCGCGTTTCGGCTCGGGCAGCAGTTTGGGGTCAGGCGAGTTGCTGTTGATCTCTCGCCTACCCGGAGTGCCGAAGGGGACAGAGGGCCCGCGACGGAGCTATCGGACCCTCAGCAAGCAGTCAACCAAGGAGTCCCTGAATGATCCTCCGTATCGATCGGCTTCAGACCGAATTGCCGCCCCCCTCGACGCCGGATCCCGCCGGTGCCGCCGTGGTACAGGAGCTGCTGGGCGGCAAGTTCGGCGAGATGTCGACCTTCATGAACTACACCTTCCAGTCGTTCAACTTCCGCGCCCGCCAGGGCGCGCGTCCGTTCTTCGACCTGGTCGCGAACATCGCCGCCGAGGAGTTCGGGCACATCGAGCTGGTGTCGACGACGATCAACACGATGCTCACCGGCGCGGGCGAGAAGAACGCGCTGCCGGACCCGAACGACGTGCTCAACCCGCAGCAGTTCATCGCCGGCGGCGCGGCCACCCTGGTCCAGGACTCGAACGGCAAGCCCTGGAACGGCGACTACGTGACGTCCACCGGCGACCTCGTGGAGGACCTGACCCACAACTTCTTCCTCGAGACCGGTGCCCGGAACAACAAGCTCAAGGTGTACGAGATGGTCGATCACCCGGCGGCGCGGGCCCTGACCGGGTACCTGCTCGTTCGCGGCGGCGTGCACCAGGTCGCCTACGCACGTGCGGTCGAGAACCTCACCGGCGCCGATCTGAGCAAGCTGTTCCCGTCCCCGCGCATTCCCACGGACAAGATCCCGGAGTGCCAGCCGCACATCGCCAGGGGCGAGCACCTGAAGCTCTACCGCTTCTCCCCCAGCGACTACAACGAGCTCGCCGCCGTCTTCAACGGCGCACACCCGGAGACCGGGGAGGGCCTCGAGGTGGTCGACAACGCTCCGGAGGGCGTGCCGCCGTTCGACCTGCCCGCGCAGGAGGGCGTGTTCGCTCCGGACTACGCCCCGGAGGAGATCGCCGAGATCGCTCGCAAGCTTCGCGAAGCGGCGGGCCTTCCCGACGAGCCCACGGGCGTGGTGGCCAACGACACGAAGGGTGTCGTCGACAAGGTCAAGGACGCGGTCTCCTAGCCATGGCGACCCTGACGAAGCTCGAAAGCAAGGTCGCGGAGGTTCTGGGGCTCGCGATGGCGGCCCAGGACTCCACGCGCCTGGTCCGCGGCATGCTGAGCTCCGAGCACGAGAGCCTCTCCAAGAAGTTGGAGCAGGCTCGCGAGGAGGCCAGGGAGACCCAGAAGCGGTGCACCGCCCTCGCCTCTTCGTTCAAGGGCAAGAAGACGGCGATCCTCGAGAAGGCCCGCGAGGTCAAGGCCGAGGCCACCGAGATGCGCGAGGCGTATCTCGGTGGTGAGGACGACCCACTCGACGGATTCGAGTTCCTCACCATGGCCGAGGCCGGCGAGGTCGGTCACTGGGCCATCGTCGGCAAGCTGAACGAACGGGCTGGCAACGCCGACCTGCGCAAGCTCGCCGACTGGGCCCTCCCGATCCAGCAGCGCCACCTGCAGGAGGTACTCGACGGCTCGCTGAAGCTGGCAGCCGGCGAGGATCCGGACGAGGAAGAGGAGTAGGCCCCTTAGGGGGCGCTCCGCCCGAAGTAGAAAACCTCGGCCGACACGTCCTGGCCGGTGTCGATGCCCGAGACGAACGCCCTCACGGCGCGCCCGGTTATCCGCTCCACCGACGCCCGGAAGTCGTCCTCGCTGGCGTGCTGGAAGAAGATCCGGACCTCTCGCAGCTTCTGGTGCTCACCGAGCTTGGCCATCCTGCGCTCCACCGGCGTGAGGGTGTCCTCCAGCGTGCAGACCACGGCGTCGGGGCCGGCCCAGTCGGCGCGAGCCCGTGTGGGACCTCGCCCGAAGATGTCCTTGTAGATCCGCACCATCTCGTTGGAGAGCTGCAGAAGCACCTCGCCCTCGGTACCTTCGATGCGGTGCCCGTTGCCTCGGGCGATCACTTCACCCATGATTTCCGACCTCTCGACTGTCCCTCTGGGGTTTCTCGCGCGAGAGGAAGAGGAGCTGAGAACCAGACGGGCGACTGCTGTGCGACAAACAGTAGAGCTTTGGAGGCCCCGCTACGGGAAGTGCCCCGTCACTGCCTTGTTCACGAGTCGCCTGAAGCGGGTCCGCTGGCGCTCGGTGAGGTTCGAGGGACGGCCCTTCGACTTGAGCATCAGCTTCGTGAGCTCGCTGCGTTCCTTCTTCGTCAGGTTCTCGTCGAGGCGGGCCTTGCCCGCGCCGAAGACCCAGGTGGCCACCGCCAGGACCCGTGCCCAGGGCGTCTTTACGACGAGCGGAACGAGCTTTCCGATCCCGGGAGGCGGCACGGGGCGAACCCTAGTCGGCCTCGGCCGCGGCGGGCCGGCCGTCGGGGCGCTCGAGGGCCAGGCGCGGCAGCACGCGGTCGAGACCGCGCGGCAGCCACCACGCCCAGCGGCCCATCAGCTCCATGATCGCGGGGACGAGCAGACAGCGGATGACAAGCGCGTCGAGGAGCACCGCCGAGGCGAGGCCGATGCCGAAGAGCTTGATGATGCGGTCGTCGCCGATCGCGAACGAGCCGAACACCACCACCATGATCGCCGCCGCCGCCGTGATCACGCGGCCGGTGGCAGCCAGGCCGTGGCGCACCGCGTAGTGCGCGTCCCCGCTGTGCTCCCACTCCTCGTGCACGCGCGAGAGCAGGAACACCTCGTAGTCCATGGACAGCCCGAAGACGATCGCGAACAGCATCACGGGCAGGAACGACTCGATCGGCCCTGTCTGGATCCCGAGCAGGTCGGCGCCCACCCCATGCTGGAAGACGAGCGTGACCAGGCCCAGCGCCGCGCCGATCGAGAGCAGGTTCATGAGAGCCGCCTTGATCGGCACCAGCACGGAGCGGAAGACCGCCATCAGCAACAGCGCCGAGAGCAGCACGACGATGCCCACGAAGTAGGGCAGCTTGTCGGCGATCGAGCGGGTGAAGTCCTCCTGCACGGCCGTGATGCCGCCGATCGAGACCGTCGTCCTCGTCTCGCTCTCGACAGGGGGGATCACGTCGTTGCGCAGCCGGCGCAGCACCGTGGTGGTCTCCCTGTCTTGCGGTGAGGTGCGCGGGACTGCGGTGAGCGTGGCCACCGTGCGGTCGGGCGACAGGCGCGCCTCCGACACCGAGACGATGCCGGGATCCGCCGACAGCTGGGCGCGCAGCGGAGCGAGACCCGAGCGGTCGCCCGGGGCGGGGAGCTCGGCGACCACGAGGAAGGTCCCGTTCACGCCCTTGCCGAAGCCGTCGGAGATCAGGTCGTAGGCCTTGCGGGTGGTGGTTCCCGAGGGGTCGGTGCCGGCGTCGCTCGAGCCGAGGCGCATCCCGAGGGCGGGCGCGGCCAGTCCGAGCAGGATCGCCATGGACACCACGATCGCGGGCCACGGGCGGCGCTGGACCCCGCGGCTCCACGCCGCCCACATCCGGCCCTCGTCGGAGGGCGGCCGGGCCGCGAACTTCTCGCGCGTGCGGCGGCGCAGGCCGTCGATGCGCCCGCCGGCGATCCGCATGAACGCCGGCAGCAGGGTGAGGGCCGCGAGCATGGTCAGCAGCACCGCGAGGGCGGCGCCGAGCGCCACGCCGTTGAGGAAAGAGAGACCCAGGGCAAACATGCCAAGCAGGGCGATGATCACGGTGGCAGCGGCGAACACGACGGTGCGCCCGGCGGTGTCGAGGGCGCGGACCGTGGCCTCCTCGCGATTTCCGCCGCGGGTGACCTCGGAGCGGTAGCGAGTGAGCACGAGGAGCGCGTAGTCGATGCCCACGCCGAGGCCGATGAGCTCGGCGAGCTGGGTGGCAAAGTCCGGCGTGTCGATCACGTGCGACCCCAGGGCGATCAACCCGATGGCCGAGCCGAGGGCGAACACCGCCGTGAGGATGGGAACGCCCGCGGCCACCACCGACCCGAACGTGAAGAGCAGCACGATCATCGCCGCCGCCAGGCCGATCAGGCCCGAGGCGCCCGGTCCCTCCTGACGCGCGAACTCGGCGCCCTGGCCGCCCACCTCCACCTGGAGCGCGCCGGTGGCGCCGTCGCGAGCGGTGGACACCACGTTCTTGAGGTCGTCGAGCTCGAGCTTGTCCACCGAGTCGTCGTAGGTCACCGGCGCCACCGCCACGCGCCCGTCGGGGGACGTGGACAGCTCCCCGACCGACTCCACGTGCGGCAGGCGCCCCACCTTCGCGAGCGTCGCCTCGGCACGGGCCTCGAGCGCCGGGTTCTTCAGGGTCGTCCCGGAGCCGCGAGCCGCGAAGACGATCTGGTCGGTGTCGCCCTTCTGGGCTGGGAAGCGCTCCGCCAGCAGGTCGAACGCGCGTTGGCTGTCGGTCCCAGACAGCCGGAAGTTCGACGAGTCGACCTTGCCGATCGCGCCGGCGGCGAAGCTGACACCCACGAGGATGAGCGTCCACACGCCCACGATCCGCCACGGATGGCGGAAGCAGACGCGGGCCAGGCGGGCGAAGCGGCTCTCGGTGGCGTGGTCGGCGGACATCGAGTCGGCCACCGAGGCTAGAGGAGCGGATCGGGACCGCTGTGAGGCCTCAGGTGAGCCCGATTGCGTGCGCCATCAGCACGATGGCGCTCCACGCGATCAGGCCCACCAGCACCCTGCTCACGAGCCGTTGCATCAGAACAGGTTCCCGAACTGATCGATCCCGACGATCACCGAAGTCGTGCCCAGGAGCACGATCGCGAAGGCGATGATGCCCAGCCGGTAGCCCCTGAGCTTGAGCTCGTCCGGCAGGTAGCGCCGGTTGGTGACCACGAGCAGGCAGGAGTACACGAACATGATGAACCCGCCGAGCACCGTGGAGATCGTCACGAGCACGAGCGGCTGGTCGAACCCGAGCAGCAGGATCGAGCAGCCCACGATCACCATCGTCCAGACGACGGCGAAGTACAGCCGGCTCTCGGTCCAGCGCTTGCTGCCCTCGGCGTACCCGACCGTGACCACGTCGGCCACGAGACGGGACACGTAGTCGACGATCCCGATCGCGGCGGCGAACAGGCTGACCGTGCCGACGGCCAGGAACAGCGTGCCGAACCAGTTGCCCACGTCGGCGTCCAGCTGATCGGCCTCGAGGGAGATGAAGTCGAAGCCGCTCTCCGCGGGTAGATCGGGATGGCCGAACACCGTGGAGTAGGCGATCAGCGAGAAGGACGTGATCGACACGATCGCCACGAGCCCGAAGGAGACGAGCTGCTCGAGGTTGGCCCGGCGCCACCAATCGCGCCAGCGAGCCATGTTCTTCTCGTCCCGGGGGAAGCTGTAGCGCTGGCCCGAGGGCATCGCCTCCTCCTCGCCGGTGATCGGCGACACGATGCGGGGGGCGTAGCTACCCATGCCGAAGCCCTTGTCGCGGATCCAGTTGCTCTGGACGAGGTTGTTGGCGCCGCCCGCGCCGGCAGCCGCCAGCGCGCCCACCAGGATCGCGAGCTCCACCTCGTCCGGGAAGGCGCCGAAGCTGGTCACGGTCTCGCTCGTATCGCTGTAGGCCGTGCTGCTCACCGCCACGAGCAACGCAATTGCGACGAACAGCAGCAGCGCCCCGATCTTCAGGAACTCCAGGCGCTCGACCGTCCGGTACACGACCGGCGATGCCGTGAGCGTGACCCCGATGGCCACGAGCGCGCCGATGGCGATCGTGTTGGCGTCCCCGCCTCCGAAGAGGAATGTCGCCAGCGTGGCCGCGCTCGTGGCCCAGCCCGGCCAGGTGGTGGCGAGCAGCGCCATCAGCACGAGGATCAGGCCGAACGGCTTCCACAGGCGCTGGAAGCCGGTGATCGCGGTCTGGCCGGTGGCGAGCGTGTAGCGCTCGATCTCCATGTTGATGAAGAACTGGATCGCCACTCCCACCACCGCGGCCCAGAGGAACACGAGCCCCGCCTTGGAGGCGATGTACGGGAAGAGGATGTACTCGCCGCTGGCCACCCCGACGCCGACGAGGATCACGCTCGGCCCGATCAGCTTGCGGAGCCTGGCGGGCTCCGGGAGGTCCCTGACCACCTCCTCCGGTGGTCCCGGCGTCTCCTCCAGCCCCGGTGGGACCGGTTCCTCAAGCGTGCTCTGGGTGCTCATGCCTCTCCCCTCTCTCGTGGAACTGCTCCTGCGCTGCCAGCCGGACCGGCGAGTTGGCCGCGCCGTAGCCGTCGTAGGCGCCACGGCGCTCGACCACTTCGAGGAACAACCGGCCGCCGACCAGGTCGGTGAAGAAGTGCAGGAACTCTCCGGAGGGACCCGAGTCGTAGAGGACGCCGAGCGCTTGGAGCGTCGCCAGGATGTCTTCCTCGAGCTCCGTCCGAGCGGAGAGATCGTCGTAGTAGTTGTCCGGAATCGCGAGCAGCGGAACTCCCCGCTCTCGCATCCGGCGGGCCGCGGCCACGGCGTCGTGACTCGCGAAGGCCACGTGCTGGAGATCGGCGAGCCGTCCGTGCTCTCCACCGCCCAGGCGCGGCACCGTGAGCGCCAGTCGCAGGCGACGGGTCGGATCGTTCACGGAACGGCTGCGGAGCAGTCCCTCCGGGCCGGCCAGGTCCTGGCTTTCGTGCGCCTCGAGGCCCAGCACGGAGCGGTAGAACAGGGTGGCCTCGTCGAAGTAGTCGAACGGCTGGGAGAGGACCACGTGGTCGATGGCGTGCACGACGGCATCGCCGTTGTGGTGCTCCAGCTCCACGAAGTCGCCGAGCCATCCGTCCGCGCCGGCATCGGTGCGGCAGAAGAGGATGGAGGTCTCGTCCGGGGCGGAAATGGCGGCGAGGTAGGCCTCACCCGGCCCGCGGCGACGTGGGACCACCGAGGCGAGCAGTGCCTCCGCGCGCTCCTCTGACCCGGCCGGATCGGTGCTCTCCACGCCCAACGCGGCCACCAGCGGATCCCCCGCCGTCCGCTCGTCCCCGTGGTTGAGCAGCACGCGGGCCGCGCCGTGCTGCCAGAGCTGGACGGGCTTGGAGCGGTGGGGTCCCACCTGCGCGAAGCCCATGGCCTCGAGCACGCCCGCCGTCTCCGGGCCGGATTCCGACCCCACGGCCAGCTCCACGAAGGCGAGGCCGCTCAGCTCCGGGGCCGGCGGCAGGGAGCACTCGCCCACGGCCGCCGCGAGCGCCAGGAGCGAGCGCATGGCGTCGACGGCTATCCGGTCCGGATCCGCCTGCCGGAAGACGTCGTTGAACACCTCGAGCGACCAGGGTCCCCGGTACCCGGCGGCCGCCACATGGCCCATGAAGCCGGCGAGGTCGAACCCTCCCTGCCCCGGGAAGCAGCGGTAGTGGCGGCTCCACTGGAGCACGTCCATCGACATCGCCGGGGCGTCGGCCAGCTGGAGGAAGAAGATCTTCTCGCCGGGGATCTCGGCAATCCCGGCCGGATCGCTGCCACGCGAGAGGATGTGAAAGGAGTCCAGACAGGTACCGAGGCTGGGGTGGTCGGCCATCTCGACGATCCGCCATGCGTCGCGGTAGTCGCTCACGTGGGTGCCCCAAGCGAGCGCCTCATAGGCGATCCGTATGTCGTGCTCGGCGGCCTCCTCGGCCAGGCGGTGCAGCTGAGCGGCTGACAGCTCGGGGTCGTCGATGGCGCCGGGCGCCACGTTGGAGCACACGAGCAGCGTGGTCGCGCCGAGCTCGCGCATGACCTCGAACTTGTGGCGGGCGCGGCGCATGTTGCGCTCGAACTGCTCCGCGCCGACCCCTTCGAAGTCCCTGAAGGGCTGGTACATCGGGATCGCCAGGCCGAGCTCTTCGGCCAGACCGCGAATCGCGGCGGGACCCAGCGGCGAGGCCACCAGGTCGGGCTCGAAGATCTCGACGGCGTGGAACCCGGCCCGGGCCGCGGCGCCCAGCTTCTGCTCCAGCGAGCCGCTGAGTGAGACGGTTGCGATCGCGGCGTTCACGCCGCCTTGCTCCTGCGCTCGGCAAACAGCTCCTCGACGTGGCGCAGCATTCGCTCGCGATCCGGCCGCGCGCCGGTGAACAGCTCGAAAGAACCAGCTGCCTGGAGCGCGACCATGGCGGCGCCGTCCAGTGTGCGGCAGCCGCGTTCGCGCGCCCCCTTGAGGAGCTCGGTCTCGACCGGCATGTAGACCACCTCTGCCACCCACATGCCCGTGCCCAGCAGCTCCGCGGGCACGGCGGATCCGGGGTGCGCGGCCATGCCCGTGGGCGTGGCATGGATCAGCCCGTCCGCGTCCGCCAGCAACGTGTCCAGATCGCTCAGGTCGACCGCCAGCACGCGCGCCGTGTCGAAGCGCGGCGCGAGCGCATCGGCCAGCTCGCGTGCGCGGTCCGGCTCCGCGTCCAGCACGGCCAGGTGGCCGGCTCCCAGGCACAGGATCGCGTGCGCCACCGCCGCCCCCGCTCCACCCGCGCCCACGAGCACCACGCGATCGACGCTCGCCCCGGGGAGGCCGCGCGCGAAGGCCTCCTGGAAGCCCGTGGAGTCCGTGTTGTGCCCGACCAGGCCCGCGTCGCCGAACACGATCGTGTTGACCGCGCCGAGCGCGGCCGCCTCGTGGGACAGCCTGTCGAGCTCAGGCACCACGAGCTGCTTGCAGGGGTGGGTCACGTTCAGGCCGAGCAGGCCGTCACGGCGAGCCTCGCGCACCACGTCCCCCACGTCCGAGGCGGGCCGCCCGAGCTCGTCCAGATCGAGCAGCGTGTACGAGTAGTCGATGCCGAGCAGCCCGGCCTCCCGCTCGTGCAGCGCAGGGCTGAGGGACTCACCTATCCCGGCGCCCACCAGGCCCACCGCGACCGCGCTCTCCTCGTCCGGCCTCAAGCTTCCCTCCCCAGGAAACGCTAATGTACGAACCGGTTAGTTATTGCCCGGCAGCTGACATCCCAAACTCCCCAGCGCGACGCCGATCGCACCAGGCAGGAGATCCTCGACGTGGCCACACGCGAGTTCGCCGATCAGGGCTTCGCCGGTGCGCGTGTCGACGAGATCGCCGATCAGACGCGCACGACCAAGCGGATGATCTACTACTACTTCGAGAGCAAGGAGCAGCTCTTCGTTGCGGTCCTGGAGCGGGCCTACGCCACGATCCGGGCCGCTGAGCAGACCATCGAGGTCGACCACCTGGATCCGGCGGCGGCGATCCGCCGCCTGGCGGAGCTCACCTTCGACCACCACGAGTCGCACCCGGACTTCAGCCGGCTCGTGAGCATCGAGAACATCCACCGCGCCGAGCACATCTCCGGGCGTCCCGACTTCGCCGGTCAGAACTCCCGGGCCATCGAGCTGATCGAGCGGATCCTGGTCCGCGGCCGGCGAGAGGGAAGCTTCACGCGCGGCATCGACGCCGTGGACCTCCACATGATGATCAGCGCCTTCTGCGTGTTCCGGATGGCCAACCGGCACACCTTCGGGGCCATCTTCGACCGCGACCTGCTCGACGCCGGTCTACGCGAGCGCTACCGCCGAATGCTCGGCGACATGGTCGTGGAGTACCTGGGCGCCGGCTAGGGGTCGGGCACGGCCACGGCCGCGTCCGGAGTGGCCGCGGCCAGAGAGCCGCCGCAGCGCAGACATCCGCCCACATCGGGGACGTCCTCCAGTTCCGGAATCACCCAGCTGGTCCCGCAATCAACGCAAAGCACCCCTGTTTTCATTCCCTACACATCGATCCCCGGTGGTGCGGTCTTTAGCCGTCCGGGAACGATCTGGCCGAATCACCCAGTGACCGGGTTGTCCCCCTCGGTCACCGCGACGTTGACCGTCGAGCAGCGCCCGCAGCGGACGCGGACCTTCTTCGTCATCTGCATCGGGTGCATCGCCTCGGCGAGCAGGTTGCCGCACTGCACGCAGACGTAGTCGTCGGGGCCGTTGCCGCGGAACGCGGGCCGATCGGGGTCCTCCTGGACCGCGGTCCCGCCGTCGAACGGCACCTCGCCCTCGCGGATCTCTCGCATCGCGACGCTCGCCATCGGCGGGTCAGATCTCGCCGAGCTTCCCGCTGAAGTCCGTGATCAGCGCGTCGAGCACGCCGACGACCACGCCCTCGCCCATCGACGCCGCCTTGCCGGTGATCTGCGCCTTGGTGTGGATCGTGCCGCCGCCCTCGTCGAGCTGGAAGGTGACGTCCGCGTTGGCGTGGCCCTGGCCGCCCGCCTCCCTGGACTTGACCCGCAGCACGGCGCGATGCGCGGCCGCGTCCTGCTCGACGACCTCCACCGTGCCGGTGAACTTCATCGACATCGCGCCCATCCTCATCACGATCTCCGCCTTGACCGAGTCGGGCCCGTCGCCTCGAGCACGCTGCCGCCCTCGACGCACGGCACGACGCGTTCGAGGTCGGTGATCGCGGCGAAGCTCTCGTCGATCGACTTCGTCGGTCGAGAAGCGATGGTCCAGTTCAATGGCCATGCGGTTCGTCTCCTTGTGTCGGGGTGGCGCCGATATATGCTCGGCGCGTGTCGATTCAGCCAGGCACGCATCGGCTCGGGCCGCGACAACGCCACGCTCTCGGTGCACACCAGGCGCGGCGGCGCCGCGGCGAAGGCCGGACACGACCTCGTCATCCACGTGACCGTCCTGGGAGGCGACGCTCGACGTCGGCGACGACCCCGGCGCGACCGAGCATCGAGCTGACCGCCGACGCCACCTCGCTGCGCGTGCGTCGAGGGCACCGGCGGGATGCAGGCGCTCGGCGACGACGACATGGCGAACATCCACCAGACCATCGACGACGAGGTGCTCAAGCGCCAGGACATCGCGTTCCGCTCGACCGCGCGTGCAGACCGAGCCGACGGCAGCGGCGCTGCAGCGTCGAGGGCGACCTGACGCTCGCCGGCACGACCGCAGCCGATCGCCTTCGACCTCGCGATCGGCGACGACGGGCGCGCTCAGCGCCGCCGCCGTCGTCACGCAGACCGCCTGGGGCATGAAGCCGTACTCGGCGCTGTTCGGCGCGCTGAAGGTGAACGACGAGGTCGAGGTCGTGCTCGAGGGCCACCTGCTCAGGTCCTCAGTCGCGGTAGACGGCCTGCGCGTCGAGCCCGCCCTCGACGCCCGGGCGGCAGCGCGCCGGTGCCGTGCGCGTAGAGGGCGATGTCCTCGATCGTCTTGACCTGCGCCGGGTCGCTGCCGTCGCCGGCGACCCACGCGCCGTTCGCCCACGTGAGCGTCTCCGGGGCGCGCGTCCAGCGCCATGCCGGCGAGCAGCCGCGCCTTGTCGCGGATCTTCGCCGCTGGCGCTGCGCGATCGCCGCCGGCGCGCCCGTCGGACGGGCTCGTGTTGTAGCCGTGGCCGACGCCGAACCGGTCGGTGTCGGCGGGGACGACCTTGACGTCGAGCGCCGGGACGCCGAGCTCGTCGGCCGACGAGCTCGGCGTACTCGGGCTCCCTGCCGTCGGACTCGGTGGTCAGGCTGAGCACCATCTTGCCGGTGGGATGCACGCGCAGGAACACCGCTCGGTAGGCCTCGTCAGCCACTACTGATCCTCCTCGTTGCTCGTGGCTCGGCTCGCGGGACGCGAGGCGCTCGCGCTCCTGGTGGGCGGTCAGCGCGTTGTGCTCCTCGAGGTCGCAGAAGGCCGGCTGCGGCCCGCCCAGCGGGTGCGGCGGGCACCGCCGGCCGCTCGCAGCCCGGGTAGATGCAGGTCTTCGTCGCGTCGTCATCGGTCACCCATCCCGGCGTCGTGTTGCCCCTGCTCGGGCCGTAGCCGCTGGGCATCGCCACCGAGCTGCCCGGCACCGGCGTCGCGCTGGCCCACGGCTCCGCCTCGTCGGCCTCGGCGGCAGCGCGCAGGCTCGGCCGGCGCCTCGCGGCCGGTCCACGACGCCGCGCCGATCGCGTCGACGACCTCGCCGAGCGCCTCGAAGCTGTGGCCGCTCACGAGCGCGTCGCAGTGCGGCAGCGCGGCGACCATGCCGCCGGCCCGCACCGAGAACCCGCTGCGCGCTCGACGCGCGGGTTGACCCAGACGATCCGGTGGGCCAGGCGCGACGAGGCGCTCCATCTCGCGCCCCACCAGCTTCGGGTCGCCGCGCTCCCAGCCGTCGGAGAGGATCACCACCACCGCGCCGCGGGCCATGCCGCGCCGGCCGTGGCGGTCGTTGAACTCCTTCAGCGCGTCGCCGATCCGGGTGCCGCTCGACCAGTCCGGCGCCGCCGCCGCGGCGCGCTGGATCGCCCGCTCGGGGTGGCGCGAGGCGAGCGCGCGGGTCAGCCGGGTCAGCCGCGTGGCGAAGACGAACGCCTCGGCGTTCGGGCCGCTGCCGGCGGCGCAGGTGAGGAACTGCAGGTAGGCGCGGGCGTAGGGCTCCATCGAGCCCGAGATGTCGCACAGCATCACCAGCCGGCGCGGGCACGATGCGCCGGCGCCGGCGCGCGAGGCGGATCGGGTCGCCGCCGGTGCGCAGGCTGGCGCGCAGCGTGCGCCGCATGTCGATGCGCTGGCCGTGGCGGCCGCGCTCGTAGCGGCGCGTGCGCCGCAGCGGCGTGGCCAGCTCGAGCCGCGTCATCAGCCGGTAGAGCTGCGCGAGCTCGTGCGGCTCGAGCGCGTCGAAGCTCTTGCCGGCCAGCCGCTCCTCGTCGCTGGCCATCGCCAGCGGGACCTCGACCTCGGCGCCTCGTCGGATCTCGTCGCCCGCGCCGGCGCGCGCGAGTCGACGCGGCCGCGCGCCGGCCGCCGACTCGCCCGGCGGACGGCGTGCTCGGCCGCGGGTCGCTCGTCGGCGGCGCGGCGGCGGTCTGCGCGTCGTCGGGCCTCGCGCTCGTCGGCGCGGCCGGCGGCGCCGAAGACCGAGCAGAACACGGCGTCGAAGGCCGGCGGCGTGCGCCTGGTCGGAGACGAACACCGCGCGCGCGGTCCAGTACAGGCGCCGGCGGCTGATCGGGCCGCACGAGCGTCGAGCGCCCGCGCGAACTCGGCCGAGCGCTCGGGCGTCACCGGCACGCCGGCGTCGCGCAGGCGCCGGCTGAGCGCGCCGGCCAGCGGCGGCAGGTCGAGGTGGATCGTCTCGACCCCGAAGCCGGCGCCGGCGCGCCGCCTCAGCCACCGCTGCGCACGAGCTGCTCGAGGCCGGCCGCGCGGATCACCTCCTGGTCCTCGCCGTACTTCAGCACCGAGCCCAGCGTGAGGTCCACCGCCGCGGCGTCCAGGCTGCTCCACCCCGAGCAGGCTCAGCGCCGCGAGCCAGTCGATCGCCTCGGCGATCCCGGGCGGCTTCTGCACGTCGCTGTCGCGCATCCGCGACGACCGCGTCCGCCACCTGCACCGCCAGCGTCTCGCGACGCGCCCTTGCACGCGGCGGCGCACGATCTCGACCTCGCGCTCGGGCGTCGGGTAGTCGATCCAGTGGTAGAGGCAGCGGCGCTTGACGGCGTCGTGGAGGTCGCGGGTGCGGTTGGAGGTCAGCACGATGATCGGCGGGTGCGTGGCGGCGATCGTGCCGAGCTCGGGGATCGTCACGCTCGCCTCGCCGAGCAGCTCGAGCAGGAACGCCTCGAAGTCGTCGTCGGCGCGGTCGATCTCGTCGATCAGCAGCACCGCGGGCCGCGGGCCGGGGTGCTCGAGCGCGCGCAGCAGCGGCCGCCGGATCAGGTAGTCGGGGCCGAACAGGTCCTCCTCGCTGCAGCTTCGCGCCGCCGGCGTCGGCCAGCCGGATGCTCAGCAGCTGGCGGGGGTAGTTCCACTCGTACAGCGCCTCGGCCGCGTCGATCCCCTCGTAGCACTGCAGGCGGATCAGCGGCGTGTCGAGCACGGCCGCCAGCGACTTGCGCCGCCTCGGTCTTGCCCACGCCCGCCTCGCCCTCGAGCAGCAGCGGCTGCGGCAGGCGCAGGCTGAGGAACATCGACGTCGCCAGGCCCTCGTCGACGAGGTAGTCCACGCCGCCGAGGCGCTGGGCCAGCGTCTCGACGTCGGGCACGAGCCGGCGGACCTCGCCCGCCGCCTCGCCGGTGACCTCCGGCGGGCTCATGCGACCGCCGCGCGTCGAGGACCGCCTCGTAGTCCTCGGGGGTGTCGACGTCGAGCGGGATCGGGCCCGCGACCGGACCTCGCGCCACCTCGTCGGCGCGCTGGTCGAGCAGCCGCCACACGCCCTTGTCGCCGTGCAGGTCGGCCAGCTCGCCGAACACGCTCGCGCGCGAACGCGATCGGGTGGCCGCGGCCCGTCGTCGTAGCGGCACACGGCCAGCGGCGCGTCGCCGCGGCCGGCCAGCAGCGCCGCGACCGTGTCGGCGGTCACGCCGGGCTGGTCGCCGAGCATCAGCACCAGCACCTCGCAGCGCGGGTCGACGGCGCCGAGCGCCGCGGCGATCGACGACGAGCAGCCCTCGCCGTAGGCGTCGTTGACCACCACGTCGGCGCCGGCGAGGTCGACGCTCGCCGCGCACCTCGTCCGCCGCGCCGCCGATCGCCACGATCGTCTGGTCGAAGCGCGCACGCGCGGGCGACGCCGACGACGTGGCCGAGCAGCGTGCCGTCGCCGTAGGGCGAGCAGCTGCTTGGGCCGGCCGAGGCGCTTCGAGCCGCCGGCGCCGAGCACGAGCCCGGTGACGAACGGGTCAGTCGCGACGGCGGCATGCTCGTGGCGCCTCGAACGTGGCCTTGCAGCCCTCGCAGCAGAAGTAGACCGTCTCGCCCTCGTGCTCGACCGACGGCGTGCTCGGCCACGGCGGCCACGGTCATCCCGCAGATCGGGTCGACGGCGGTGACCGGCGGCGTCGCCGGGCGCGCGCTCGCGTCGCGCGCGCGACCGCGACGACCTTCGCGAGGATCGACAGCGCGATCTCGGCGGGCGTGCGCGCGCCGATGTCGAGCCCGGCGGGCACGTCGATCCGCTCGAGCAGCTCGTCGGAGACGCCGTCGCCGCGCAGCTCGCCGAGCACGCCGTCGCCGCGCCTGGCGGCTGGCCACGAGGCCGACGTAGGGCAGCGCCCGCCTCGAGGCCGCGCGCGCAGCGCGCCCAGCTCGTCGCGGCCGTGCGCCGCGACGACGAGCGCGAGGTCGCCCGGCCGCGGCTCGAGGCCGTCGCCGCCGACGCGGCCACGTCGTCGAGCCCGAGCTCGGCGCCGATGCGCCGCAGCGCGCGCGGCGATCGGCGTGTCGCCCACCACGAGCACGCGCGGCGCCGGCAGCGACGGGCTCGAGGAAGATCTCGATCGCGCCGCCCGACAGGCACGGGTTCTGCGACCGTCACCGCGCCGTCCTCGCTCGCGACCTCCGGCCCTCGGGGCCGTCGCCCTCGTCGCCGAACGGGAGGATCCGCAGCAGCACCGCCTCGCCGCTCTCGAGCGCCTGATCAGCGAGTAGGCGCGCACGCTGTGCTCGGCGCACGCGCCGCCGACGAAGCCCTCGATCGTGCCGTCGGCGAGCACCAGCGCGACGTTGCCCGGCCTCACGCTCGTCGGGCTCTGCGCGCGCACCACCGTCGCGGTCACGAACGGACTCGCCCGCGGCGGCGAGCTCCTGCGCTCGCCGCGACAGCGCGGCGGGGATCATTGCGGCGGCTCGGGGCGCCCCTGCATCGCCGCCCAGACGCGCGCCGGGGTGCAGGGCATGTCGATGTGGTCGACGCCGTGGGTCTCGTGCAGCGCGTCGATCACCGCGTTGACGATCGCCGGCGGCGAGCCGACGTTGGGCGACTCGCCGACGCCCTTGGCGCCGAGCGGGTGGTGCGGGCACGGGCGTGACGGTCTCGCCGAGCTCGAAGTCGGGGCACTCGAGCGCGGTCGGGATCAGGTAGTCCATGAACGACGAGTTCAGGCAGTTGCCCTCCTCGTCGAAGGTGATCAGCTCCATCAGCGCGATGCCGATGCCCTCGGCGAGCCCGCCGTGGATCTGGCCGTCGACGATCATCGGGTTGATCCGCACGCCGCAGTCGTCGACCGCGATGAAGCGCCGGACCGTGACCTGGGCGGTGTCGGGATCGATGTCGACGACGGCGATGTAGGCGCCGTAGGGGTAGGTGAGGTTCGGCGGGTCGTAGATCACCTGCGCGTCGAGGCCGCCCTCCATCCCCTCGGGCATCGGCTCGCCGCTGTAGGCGCGCTCGGCGATCTCCTCGATCAGCGCGCCCTTCTCGGGGTCGCCCTTGACGTACCAGCGGCCCTTCTCCCAGGCGAGGTCCTCGGGCCGCGTCTCGAGCATCGTCGCCGCGATCAGGCGCGCCTTGTCGCGCACCTTGCGCGAGACGACCGCGACCGCGGCGCCGGAGACCGGCGTCGAGCGGCTGCCGTAGGTGCCGAGGCCGTAGGGCGACTTGTCGGTGTCGCCGTGGCGCACCTCGACGTCCTCGGGCGGGATCCCGAGCTCCTCGGCGACGATCTGCGCGAACGTCGTCTCGTGGCCCTGGCCCTGGGTCTGGGCGCTGATGCTGACCACGGCCTTGCCCGACGGGTGCACGCGCAGGTCGGCGCCGTCGTTCATCGACAGGCCGAGGATGTCCATGTGCTTGCGCGGGCCGGCGCCGACGCCCTCGGTGAAGAACGACACGCCGATGCCCATCAGCTCGCCGCGGGCGCGCTTCTCGGCCTGCTCGCGGCGCAGGTCGTCGTAGCCGGCGATCTCCATCGCGACCTTCATCGTCTCGGCGTAGTTGCCGGAGTCGTAGGTCCAGCCGGTGGTGGTCTCGTACGGGAACTGCTCGGGCGCGATGAAGCTGCGCATGCGCAGGTCGATCGGGTCGACCTTCATCTCGAGCGCGAGCGCGTCGACCATCCGCTCGACGAGGTAGACGGCCTCGGTGATCCGGAACGAGCAGCGGTAGGCGACGCCGCCCGGGCGCCTTGTTCGTGTAGACGGCCTTGACCTTCACGTGCGAGGCCTGCGAGGTCGTAGGAGCCGCAGACGATGTGGAAGAACCCGGCCGGGAACTTGGTCGGCTGGGCGGTGCTGTCGAAGGCGCCGTGGTCGGCGATCACGTCGACCCGCAGGCCGGTGATCTTGCCGTCCTTCGCGCAGATCTCGCTGTGCATGATGTAGTCGCGGGCGAAGCCCGGTGGACATCAGGTTCTCGGAGCGGTTCTCGACCCACTTGACCGGCACGCCGGCGACGATCGAGCCGGCGATCGCGCACACGTAGCCGGGGTAGACCGGCACCTTGTTGCCGAAGCCGCCGCCGATGTCCTGGCAGCGGATCCGGATCATGTGCTCGGCGAGGCCCGGCGACGTGCGCGTAGACCGTGCGGTGGGCGTGCGGCGCCTGGTTGCCGTTGTAGATGTCGAGCTGGCCGGTCTCCGGGTTGAAGTCGGCGATGATCCCGCAGGTCTCGAGCGGCGCCGGGTGGCAGCGCGGGTAGATGATGTCGCGGCTGACGACCGTGTCGGCCTCGGCGAAGGCGCGCGTCGGTGGCCGCCTCGTCGCCGGCCTCCCAGGTCGGGCTCGCGAGGTTGTCGCGCTGGCCGGACTTGTCGTCGCGGATCAGCGGCGCGTCGTCGTCGAGCGCCTTGCGGGCGTTGACGACCGCCGGCAGCGGCTCGTACTCGACGTCGATCAGCGCGAGCGCGTCGTTGGCCGAGTACTCGTCGGTCGCGATCACGAACGCGACCTCCTGGCCCTGGAAGCGGACCTTGTCGCCGGCGAGCACGGCCTGCGTGTCGTAGGAGATCGTCGGCATCCACGCGAGGCCGAGCGTCTCGAGGTCCTTGGCGGTGACGACCGCGGCGACGTTGGGGTGCGCGAGCGCGGCCGAGGTGTCGATCGAGACGATCTTCGCGTGCGCGTAGGGGCTGCGCAGGACGGCGCCGTGGACCATCCCGGGCAGCTCGATGTCGTCGAGGTAGGTGCCCTGGCCGCGGATGAAGCGCGCGTCCTCCTTGCGCTTGAGCCGGCCGAAGCCGATCGGGCGCTCGGTCGTGGGGCTCGGAAGGTTCTCGACGACGCTCGCCATGCTCAGGCCTCCTGCTCTCGGCCGCGGCCTCGTGCTCGGCCGCCCAGCGGACCGCGCTGACGATGTTCTTGTAGCCGGTGCAGCGGCAGATCGCGCCCGAGATCGCGGTGCGGATCTCCTGCTCGGTCGGGTCCGGGTTCTCGTCGAGCAGCGCGCGCGCGGTCATCAGCATCCCCGGCGTGCAGAACCCGCACTGCAGCGCGTGGCGCTCGTGGAAGCCCTGCTGGACCGGGTCGAGCCCGCCGTCGACCTCGAGCGACTCGACCGTGCGGATCTCGTGGCCCTCGCACATCGCCGCCAGGATCGTGCACGACTTGACCGGCTTGCCGTCCATCAGCACCACGCAGGCGCCGCAGTTGGAGGTGTCGCAGCCCCAGTGGGTGCCCGTCAGGCCGAGCGTCTCGCGGATGAAGTGCACGAGCAGCTGGCGCGGCTCGACCTCGTGCGGAGACCTGCTCGCCGTTGACCGTCATCGACACGTTCACGGTCAGGCCTCCTGTCGCAGGCGCGCGCGCGACCGAGCGGCGCAGCGCGCGTTGGGTGAGCACGCCGGCGAGGTGGCGCTTGTAGTCGACCGGCCCGCGGCCGTCGGCGCTCGGGCGAGCAGTCCTCCGAGGCGATCTCGCCCGCCTGCGCGAACAGCTCCTCCGACGGCGGCTGGCCGCGCAGCAGCTCCTCGGCCCGGGTGAGGTGGATCGTCGTCATGCCCGACCGCGCTGAGCGCGATGCCGGCGTCGGCGATCGTGCCGCCGTCGATCCAGACGGCCGCCGACGCCGCGGCGATCGCCCAGTCGCCGGCGCGGCGCTCGACCTTCTCGTGCGCGCTGCCGGCGCCGGGGCGCACCGGCAGGCGGACCTCGGTCAGCATCTCGCCGGCGCCGACCGCGGTCATGTACGGGCCGACGTGGAAGTCCTCCATGCCGACGACGCGCTCGCCGCTCGGCGCCGCGGATGACGACGCTGCGCCTTGGCGCGCCGAGCAGACCGCCGAGAGGTCCTCGGCGGCGTCGGCCTGGCAGAGCGAGCCGCCGATCGTGCCGCGGTTGCGCACGACCGGGTCGGCGATCACGTTCTCGGCGTCGCGGAAGAGCGGGAAGTGCTCGCGCGAGCAGCTCGGACTTCAGCAGGTCGACGTGGCGGGTCAGCGCGCCGATCCGGATCTCGCCGTCCTGCTCGCGGATGTAGGCGAGCTCGGCGAGCTCGTTGATGTCGATCAGGTGCTCGGGGTTGGCGAGCCGCAGCTTCATCATCGGCAGCAGGCTGTGGCCGCCGGCGATGATGCGCGCCTCGGCGCCGAGCCGCTCGAGCGCCGCGATCGCGCCGTCGACGCTGGTCGCGCGCTCGTACTCGAATGGCGCGGGGGTCTGCAACGGTGCTCCTCTCAGGATCGGCGCGTCGCCGGGAGCCGCTTGCGCGGCGCGCCGATGTCCTCGCGCTGCTCGTACTGCACGGGCGCGTCGGTGCCGATGACCGGCGAGCGCGGCAGCTTCTCCGGGCGCTCGCTGGCGGACGTCGGGGTAGAGCAGCGCGCGCCGCCAGGCTGCCGCCCTCGACGTTGCGCAGCACCGCGCCGGCCGGGCTGGCGGCGGCGATCGGCGCCTCGCGGCCGAGCCGCGCGAGCGTGAGCGTGCCCGCGTGTAGACCTCGCCGATCCGCGGCGGCTCGATCGTCCGTGCTCTCGGGGAAGTCGCGCAGCCCGGCCGCCGCGGCGCCCGGGTAGACGCCGTCGATCAGGCCCATCGCGTCGGCCAGGCCGGCCTTCTTGACGAGCAGGCCCTCGAGCAGGTCGACGCCCGCGTCGAGCTGCTCGTTGATCGCCGTCGACGACGCCGTTGACCGGCGCGCTCTTCTCGACGATCTCGCCGACGCCGGCGATCACCTCGTCGAGCCCGGCGGTGATCTGCCGCAGCGCGACGATCGTCGAGACGAGGTAGTAGACGAGCGCGAGCACGATCAGCAGGACCGCGACGATGATCACCACGCCGGCGGCGGGCATCGGCCTGCCTCCTCGTCGGCGTCGTCGAGGATCACGTCGAGCGAGCCGCCGTAGCCGGCCACGCCCGCGACCGTCTGCGTCGACCTGTCCTGCGTGGTCAGCAGCAGCGCGGCGGCGTCGAGGTCCTTCGAGCCCGCGGCCGCGACGGCCGCGATCCCCTCGACGCTCGGGACGATGCTCCTCGCCGCCTCGCAGCACGCCGTTGAGCAGGTAGACGACGACGGGCAGGATCACCACGAGCAGCACGACGTTGCCGATCCACCAGAGCGTCATCGCGGCCTCCGCTCGGCGACGATCGCGGCCTTGCGCCCGATCCCGGGCAGCGCGCCGAGGATCACGTCGAACTGGGCGTTGATCGCCTTGACCGCGGGCTCGAGCGGGCGCAGGTGCTCGGCCTCGACGCCCTGAGCGCGCGGCGCAGCGTCGCCAGGCCCTCGGAGATCGCGGTCAGGCCCGGCGGACCAGGATCAGCGCGACCGCCAGCACCGCGATCACGACCACGGCGAGGAGGACGCTCAGGAGCGATGTAGCGTGTCGGTGCTCATGGCGTCCTGGCCGAACCCGTCGGTGAGCGCGTTCATGTAGCCGTCCTGCACGACCGCCTCGTCGACGATCAGCGCCAGCACCGGGGCGGTCGCCTCGAGCTGCGGGATGTTCGCCGTGTTGGCGCCGACCTTGCCGGCGATCTCGAGCAGGCCCTCGACCGAGCGCTGGATGCTGCGCGACGTCTGCAGCAGCATCACCAGCAGCACCGCGACGACCAGCGCCGCGACCAGGCCGATGATCAGCGCGATCGTCCAGTAGCTCGTCGCTCGAGACGCGCGACGCACGCGTCACTTGCCGACCGCCACCTTCCGCAGCGCCCGGGCCGCGTGCAGGATCCGCACGCCGGAGTCGTTGATGCGCGCGACGCCGTCGAGCCCGTCGGTCTGCGCGCGCACCACCTCGACCGCCTCCTCGGCGGTCGCGGCCTGCTTGGCGATGCGCTGCGCCAGCGCGACGATCGTGATCACGATCGCCGCGGCGACGGCGATCACCACGACGCCGAGCACGATCCCGACCGTCCAGCCCGTAGACGCAACCGTCAGCTGTCCCTCGGCCGTGCAAACTATCCCTGGGAGTGCGAGAACTCAGTCGCAGCCTGCGAGCCCGCCGTCTGCTCGTCGCTTGTCGGACGCGGCGGCCGACGTCCTTAAGGTCCGGCTCGGCGTGCCTCGTCGACTCCGGCCCGCCGTCGGTGGTGGCGTCAGCCTCGTCGCCGCGCTCAGGTCGACGCCATCCTCGGTCGCCGGCCATCGTCGAGCCGGTGGTGCGGCCGAGCACCTCGCTGCCGAGCTCCGGATCCTCGTCCAGCATCTCGCGCGGCGCGTCGGATCCTCCGAGTCGGCCGGGACGATGCCCTCGTCCGCGGTCTCCGCCCACTCGCCCTTGTCCTCGCCTCCGCCTCGTCCGCCTGCAGTTCCTCCGCGCTGCTCGGCTTCGCGGTCCGCTCGGTCGTACTCCTTGGATCTTGACCGGAAGGAGCTTAACGTGAGCACGCTGCCGAGTTCAGAGAGCATCGCCGCGGGCTGGTTGCGCGACGGGCGCCGGGTGGTGGGCGCCACGCTGGTGGAGCGCATCGGCTCGGCGCCACTCGACCCCGGCGCGCAGATGCTCGTGGACGAGCTGGGCAACATCGAGGGCTCGGTCACCGGCGGCTGCGTGGAGGGCGCGCTGTTCGAGGAGGCTCAGAGGATCCTCGGCGGCGCGGCGCCCAGCGTGGTGACCTATGGCGTCTCCGACGAGGAGGCCGCCGGGGTCGGCCTCATGTGCGGTGGCACGGTCAGGGTCTTCGTGCACGAGCAGGCCCGTGACGGCCTGGAGGCCCTCGACGCCGTCGCGCGCGCGCGAGAAGCCGGTGAGCCGGTGGCCCTGGCCACGCTTCTGGAAGGCGAGGGCGCCGGCGCCAAGATGGCGATCCTCGACGACGGCGCCGTGGGCAGCCTCGGAATCAGCGACCTGCTCGATCGCTCCGTCGAGCGCGACGCGCACGGACAGCTCGACGAGGGCCTTTCGCGCGTGCGCCGTTACGGGGCGGGCGGCGAGGTGATGGGCTCCGAGCTCGCCGTGTACATCCAGGCGTTCTCCACACACCCGCGGATGGTGATCTTCGGAGCGATCGACTTCTCGGCGGAGATGGCCAAGCTGGCAACGGAGGTCGGCTACCGGGTCACGATCTGCGACGCGCGCGGCCCGTTCGTGAACAGCCCGCGGTTCTCGCAGTCCGCCGAGGTGGTGGTGGACTGGCCCGACCGCTACATGGAGGGCCAGGAGCTCGGCCCGCGCGACGTGGTGCTGGTGTTCACCCACGACGCGAAGTTCGACGAGCCCGCGCTGATCGCGACGCTCGCCACCGGCGCCGGCTACGTGGGCGCGCTCGGCAGTCGCCGCACCCAGGACCGGCGCGTCGAGCGTCTTCGCGAGGCGGGGCTGGACGAGCAGGCGATCGAGAGGATCCATGCGCCCTGCGGGCTCGACGTGGGCGCGCGCACCCCGGTGGAGACGGCCGTGTCCATCCTGGCCGAGGTGATCGCGGTGCGCACGGGACGTAGCGGGCGAGAGCCTGCGCGAGACGAGCGGCCCGATTCACCCGGACGGCGCGACCGCCCAATCGTCTTGACGCGGTGGCCGCGGCCGCGTTAGTTTCTCGCGCCAAGCAAGGGTCCCGTCCGAAAGTGAGCTTCCCCGTGCCGCCGAGGTTGCGCTTCGTCTTCCTGTTCGTCGTGCTCGCCGCCCTGTCGTGCCTGGGCGGAACCGCAGCCGCCCACACTCCGTCCCTGGAGGTCGTGGCCAGCGGCCTCGACAACCCACGCGGGCTCGAGGTGAGCAAGTCGGGATCCATCTACGTGGCCGAGGCCGGCCGCGGGGGCACCGGCCCGTGCGTGGCCGGCCCCGAGGACGAGGGCGAGGTGTGCGTGGGCAGCACCGGCGCCGTGACGAAGATCTGGCGCGGCGGCCAGCGGCGAATCGTGACCGGACTGCCGTCCGTGGCCGGCGCCGATGGCTCCGCCACGGGGCCCCATGACATCGCCCTCAAGGGCTGGGGCGACGCCTACGTGATTCTCGGGCTCGGCGGCTCCCCCGAGACGCGCGACGCGTTCGGCCCGCTGGGCGAGGGCCTGGGCCATCTCTACTCGGTCTCTTCGCGCGGCCGTGCGCGCGCGATCGCCGATCTGACCGGCTTCGAGGCTGCGGAGGATCCCGACGGCGAGGGCGTGGACAGCAACCCCTACTCCGTCCTCTCGCGCTGGGGCAAGGCCGTGGTGGCGGACGCCGGAGGCAACACCCTGGTGAACGTCAGCCGCCGGGGCCTGTCCACGGCAGCTGTGTTCCCGTCCCGGCTGGTGCCGGCGCCGCCCGGAATACCGGACCTGCCGCCGGAGCTGCCGATGCAGGCCGTGCCCACATCCGTGGTGGCGGGCCCTGACGGCGCGCTCTACGTCGGCCAGCTCACCGGCTTCCCGTTCCCGGTCGGCGGCGCGAACGTCTACCGCGTGGAGCGCGGCGAGGCTCCGGAGGTCGTGGCCTCGGGCTTCACCAACATCATCGACATCGCATTCGACCGGCGCGGCAATCTCTACGTGCTCGAGATCACCAAGAACGGACTGCTCTCAGGCGACACGGCCGGGGCGCTCTACCGGGTGAGCCGCAAGGGCGGCGCGCCCAAGCTGGTGGTGGGCGAGGGCCTGGTGGGCCCGGGCGGACTGGCGATCAGCCGCTGGGGAGACATCTTCATCTCCAACCACAGCACGGAGATCGGCACCGGCGAGGTGGTCCGCCTGGACTACGGGCACTAGCCGCCGAGCACCTTCCGCGGAGCCCTGCCCCTGACAGCCGCCTTGAGCTGCGGGGTCAGGTGCTCCAGCGTGTAGGGCAGGCTCAGCGGGCTGATGAAGACCGCGTCGAGCTTGGGGAACGTGGGGACCTCGAACAGGTCCGCGACCTCCGATGGCTTCTCCGTGGCGAACACCAGCACGTCGGCGTCGAGCACGTCCAGGCGCTCCGCCGAGACGCCCACCTGCTCACCCTCCCTCTCGATGAGCGGGGTGAGCTTCGGATTGATCGTGAAGCCGAGCATCGTGAGGAAGTCCGTGGCCAGCCCGTCGGGGTAGGCGTAGATGAGGCCGTCGTAGAACGCGTTCTGGCTGAAGGTCACCGTCTTGCCGCGGAACTCGGGATGGGCGGCGGCGACCTTGGTTTAGTCGGCCTTGAGCCCCTTGACCAGCGCGCGACCGTCGCCGCGGCCAGGTGGACGAGCTCTCCGGCGGCCAGCGCCAGCGCGTCTGGCTGGCGATGGCGCTCGCGCAGGCCTCGCCGGTGATGCTGCTCGACGAGCCCACCACCTTCCTCGACATCGCCCACCAGGTGGAGGTGCTCGACCTCTGCGCCGAACTGCACCGGGAGGGGCGCACGCTCGTGGCGGTGCTGCACGACCTCAACCACGCCTGCCGCTACGCGACGCATCTGATCGCCCTGCACGAGGGCGCTGTGGTGGCGCAGGGGCCTCCCTCCGAGATCGTGACCGCCGAGCTGGTGGAGGCGGTGTTCGGGTTGCGGTGCCTGGTGGTGCCGTGTCCCGCCAGCGGGGCTCCGATGGTGGTGCCCGGCTGACCGTCAGCTCGGAGGCACCACGGCGTAGGTGATGCGCGGCGCTCAGTGGCGCCGCCGGCCCTCGAATCTGTCCTGCTCCTCCGTGGTGCGCTCCGCCCACGGGACCGCCTCCAGCCGCTCGTCGGGGATCGGCTCCCCGCTCTCCACCGAGATGCCGTAGGTCCCCTCCTCCACCCGGCGCTCGGCCCGCTCCACCGCTGCCAGCTCCTCGCGCAGCGGGTCCGCCAGGCCCTGGTCGCGTTCCTCCTCGAACACCTCGGTGCCGTCGTCGGCCGGATGCTGGTCGAGGTGGGACAGCTCCTCGTCGGGCTGGGGCCGGAGGGCGGCGAGCGCCTCTTCCAGGCGCTTTCGCTCGCGTGCAAGTAGTTCTCGGGCGTGATTCGGATCCATGCACCCACCTTTCGCTCGCGCCGTTCGCTCTCCTACCCAAGTAGGAGGCGCAGAACGGCCGCCTGCATTACGTTCATACCGTGAACCGTCCACTGGCCCTGGCCCGCCGGCACGCGTTCGACGTGGTGATCGTCCTCGGTGCCGTGGCCGCCGCCCTGGAGGTGGCCCTCAGAGAGGACGTCGACGCGCCGACCAGCTCGACCTGGTTCGCCGCGCCGGCGGTCGCGGCCGTCATCCTCGTCTTGCTCCGGCGACGGCGTTTTCCGTTCGCCGCACCGGCCGGTACCGGCATCGTCGACGGGAGACCTCCACGTAGGCCCAGTCG
Source organism: uncultured Thermoleophilaceae bacterium (assembly GCA_963811055.1). Lineage (GTDB taxonomy): Bacteria > Actinomycetota > Thermoleophilia > Solirubrobacterales > Thermoleophilaceae > JACVRW01. The sequence goes on along the minus strand of CAWEPQ010000019.1, from coordinate 721,398 downwards.
GACGCCCTCGCTCCGCGCGGGCGCCGCGCCGGTTCGGCGGGTGGCTGGTTTGCTGGGCAGGGGGGCGGTGCCGGGTGCGTCTCTTGTCACCTTCGTGCGTCTCCTGGCCCATTGGATGCAGCCGCCCGAGTGTGGGCCGAGTTACCGGGCTATGGGACCCGTTAAGTCGGCCCACGCTCCGAGAGCGGCGGCACGCCACGAGGTCGGAGTGAGGTGCGAGTTTGTCCCGCCTCACTCCCGACCCCAGGCGCCGAGCGTGACGGGCCCTTCAGCAGGCGGGACCTCGCAGCGCCGACAGGTCGATCGCCCTCGCCACCGCCCGGTAGCCGGCGGAGTTCGGGTGCTGCCCGTCGCCGCTGTCGTAACGGCGGGCGAGGAAGTCGTGTCTGGCAGGATCGCGGAGCACCGCGCCCAAGTCCACCACCGCGTCCGCGACCTTGCTCGACAGGATCCACGCGTTGACCGCGCGCACCTTGGCGTTCAGCGCGGCCACCCCGTCCGCGGTGGGGAAGATCGAGCCCGCCGACGGTGAGATCGTGGCGAGAACGACGTTCAGCCCCTGACGATGCAGGCGCGCGATCAGCGTCTTCAGGCCGCGGATCGCGGATCGCGCCGGCGGCGCCGGCGGAATGCGGAAGTCGTTGCCCGAGCCCAGCCACAGGATCACGTCGCTGGCTCCCGGCTGGCGGACCACGTCGCGTCGCGCACGGCTGAGCAGGCTGGGACCGAAGGCGTTGGCGGCGCCCTCGAGCAGACGGTTCCCGGCGATCCCCGCGTTGAGCACGGACAGCCGCGGCCCGTGCCGCCGCTGCAGGCGCCGGGCCAGGTAGTCCGTGAACCTGTGGTTGGCGCCCACCGGGGAGCCGGTGCCGTCCACCGACGAGGCGCCGAACGCGACCACCGCCCCGGCGCTTCGCGGCGCGCGCACGTCCACGCCCGCGAGCAGGCTCCAGCTGGTGGTGGTCTGGGCGAAGGCGCCACCGCCGGTGTCGGCGATGGCGTTCCCCGTGCCCAGGTAGGACGTCTGGAACGCAAAGGGATGCCTCGTCACCCCGCCGGCCGCGCTCCGCACGTGGATGCTGATCGAGAGGTCCCGGAAGGCGCGGACGCGCAGCCGCACGGCATCGCTGGCCGCGCTGGCGCCCGGGCCGATCGTGGTACGGCGCCCGCCGGCGAAGGTCAGCCGGCGCAGCGTGCCGCGCACCACGGCGGCGCCCGAGGCGCGCCGCGCGATCGTCGCGCCGCCCAGGCGCAGCGGGGACGAGCCGAAGCGGTTGGACACTCGCACCCGCACCACCCTCCCGCCCGCTGTCGGGTTGACCACCAGCCGCAGCGTCTGGTCCTCGAGCAGGGCCGTGTCGGCGTGAGCCGGCGAGGTGGCCCAGGCTCCGAGCCAGCCCGTGCCGGTGCACCTGGACGCCGCCTGAGCCGGCGCCGCCAGAGCGAGGCACAGCACCGCGCCGAGGCCCGCCCGGCCGGCTGCGCCCCGATGCCTTCTCGCCACGCGGCCTAGGCCCGCTCGGGGCTGCCCACGCGAAGCAGGCTCTCGGCACTCGCCACGATCGCCTCCTCGTTCGAGCGCGGGGCCCAGCCGAGCACCCGCTTGGCCTTCTCGTTGCTGGCCTGCTTGACCTTGCCGAGCTCGGGAACGATCTGCTTGACCGACGAGTCGAAGCGCGACACCACGCGCACTAGCCAGTTGGGCAGCATGCGCGTGGGCACCTTGCTCGCGTCGGCGCCCATCCGCTCGCGCAGCACGGCGGCGATCTCGGCGACGGTCATGAACTCGCCGGCCACCGCCAGGAAGCGCTCGCCGGCGGCCGCCGGCTCCGTCATAGCGCGCACGTGCATTTCCGCAACGTCGCGGACGTCGACGATGCCGAAGGCCACCCGCGGGATCCCCGGCATCGCGCCGTCGAGCAGGCGCTTGACGAGTTGGATCGACGTCGAGTAGTCCGAGCCGAGCACGGGGCCGAAGACGCCGACGGGGTTGACCACCGACAGCTCGAGACCGGCGCCGTCCTTGGCGATGAAGTCCCAGGCCGCGCGCTCGGCGAGCGTCTTCGACTTGGCGTAGGCGCTGACGCCGTCGCCGTCGGGGTTGGTCCAATCCTCCTCGGTGAACTGCCTGTCTTCGGCCGTGCCGTAGCCGATGGCCGCGAACGACGAGGTCATCACGACGCGCTTGACCTGTGCGTCCCGCGCGGCCGCCAGCACCCGTAGCGCACCCTCGCGGGCCGGAACGATCAGGTCGTCCTCGTGCTTGGGCGGGCCCAGCGGGAACGGCGAGGCCACGTGGAGCACGAAGTCGCACCCTGACACGGCCTCGGCCCACCCGGCTTCGGACATGAGGTCGGCGGTCGCGAACGAGAGCGCGTCGGCGCTCTCCGCGCCGAGCAGCTCGCGCACGGTCGCCTCACGATCGGGCGAACGCACCGTCGTGCGCACTCGATACCCGCCCCGCAGCAGGTCGAGGATGCAGTGGGAGCCGATGAACCCAGACCCCCCGGTGACGAGCACGCTCCTACCGTCCACGCCCGGACTTGTATCAGGCGGTTCGCCCTGCCGGTCAGCGAGCAATGAGTAGGGATTTCCAGGTTTTCGGGGAGCGGGGCCGGATGGGACGCTCGTGGCGATCCAGCGGTGCGGCTTACGAGCCGCAGAGAGGGGACGTACCAATGCTTCCCAGTCCGTTCGCCAAGTTCCGCCTACCGAACCACGCCACCGTCGTCGCATACCTGGGCCTGTTCGTGGCCCTCGGTGGCACCGGGGCCTACGCCGCCAACACGATCCGGAGCTCGGACATCGTGGACGGCGAGATCGGCTCCGCCGACGTCAAGGACAACTCACTGAACACCTTCGACGTGCACAGCTTCATCGGCGAGGACGTGATCGACGGAACCCTCACCAACGCCGACATCAAGGACTTCTCGCTCGGCAACGGCGACTTCATCGACGGCTCGGTCAACGGCCGAGTGGTCACCGACAACTCGCTCACCGGGTTCGACATCACCGACGGGCAGATCGGCCAGGTCGACCTCGCCGACGGAACGGTCAACTCGGCCAAGGTGGCCGACAACACGCTCACCGGCACCGACATCAACGAGTCGACGCTCAACCTGAACCTGCCGCCGGCCACCGCGGTCGCGTTCGCCGGACCCGCCGCCTCGGTGGTCCTGGGCCTGGAGATGCGCAAGGTCGCGGGCAAGAACGTGCCGGCGGGCTCTTATGCGATTTCCGCCACGGCGAACGTCCGCGGCGAGACGCCCTGCTTTGGGACCTGCGACACGTACAGGGACGTGACCTGCGAGCTCCGCGGCAGCGACAACAACTTCGTCGGCGGCGCCAGAGACCGGCGGATGTTCCATGACCAGGGCTCGGTCGTGTGGCGATCGCTGTCGATGAACGGGGGCGCCCAGGTGCCGTCGGGCGGCGGCGAGGTCAGCCTCTGGTGCAACACGGACGGCTTCGAGGCGGTGGAGTACGCCCAGATGATGATTCTGCGAGTGGGGAGCTTCTTCTAGCCCGACGCGTCGATCGTGCCGACGATCTCGGCGAGAACGGCCTCGGCGCGGTCGTTGGCGATCTGACAGGTGCCGGCCGCCTCGTGGCCCCCGCCTCCGTGGGCGAGCATCAGCCGGCCGATGTCGAACGTCGATGAACGGTCGATGATCGAGCGCCCGACCGCCAGCACGGTGTTCTGCTGACGCAGGCCCCACAGGACGTGAACCGAGACCGTGCAATGGGGGTGCAACGCGTAGATCATGAAGCGATTGGTCGGGTGGATGAGCTCCTCGTCGCGGAGGTCGAGCACCACCACCTGTCCGTGCACCGTGGAGCAGCGCCGGATCTGCTCGACGGCGGCCGCGGCGTGCTCGCGGTAGAGGTCCACGCGCTCGGCCACATCGGGGGTGGCGAGGATCTCGTCCACGCTGCGCTCGAGGCAGAGGTCGATCAGCTGCATCATCAGCTCGTAGTTCGAGATGCCGAAGTCGCGGAAGCGGCCGAGGCCGGTGCGCGGGTCCATCAGGAAGCTGAGCAGGATCCAGCCCTGTGGATCGAGGATCTCGCGCTCGCTGAACTTCGCGGCGTCCGCCTTGTCCACGGCCTCCATCATCTCGGCGCTCACCCGCCGGAAGCGCTGCGCGCCCCCGAAGTACTCGTAGACGACGCGAGCGGCCGAGTCGGCGCTCGAGATCGCCACCCGGTTTCCGGCGTCCTCGGTCACGCGGGTGTCCTCGGAGCTGTGATGGTCGAACGACATCGCGACCTCAGGGCGATACGGCAGGTTGGTGGTCACGTCGTTGGCCGTCAGCTCGACCTTGCCGTCCTGCACGTCCTTGGGATGGACGAACAGGATGTCCTCGAGCATCCCGAGCTCCTTCATCAGGGCGGCGCATACGAGACCGTCGAAGTCGCTGCGGGTGACCAGGCGGCGCGCGCCCGTGATCGGCAAGGCTGATTCGGTGGGCATTCCTCAAGGATCGGACGATCGCCCGGGTGACTTGACCGGGGGGCCGAAAGTTCAGGTAAGACTCACACCGTGCGCTTTCGTCCAGGGGCTCGGCTCGACACAGGTCAGGTCCAAGACCAGCGCGGCGTTCGCGGGCGCGGCGTCGCGGTCGGCGGGGGCGCCGGAGCGATCGTCGTGGTCCTCGTGCTCGCGCTGCTCGGGGTCGACGTCACCGGCAGCGACGGCACCGATCCGCTGTCGCTCGGCACCGGCCCCTCCTCCTCGGCTCCGGCGGAGGAGCTCTCAGAGGCCTGCCGCACCGGGCGCGACGCCAACCAGCGCGACGACTGCCGGATCGTCGGCGTCGTCAACTCCGTTCAGGCCTACTGGAGCAATCACGTCCGCAACTACCGCGAGGCCCCCACGCGCTTCTTCACCGGCCAGACCTCGACCGCCTGCGGAGGGGCCACCTCGGCGGTCGGCCCGTTCTATTGCCCGGGCGACCAAACGGTCTACATCGATCTCGGCTTCTACGACCAGCTGCGCTCGCAGTTCGGCGCGCGCGGCGGCCCATTCGCGGAGGCGTACGTGATCGCTCACGAGTACGGCCACCACGTCCAGCATCTCCTCGGCGACGACGAGCGGGTAGGTGGGGATCGCCAGGGTGAGACGTCGGGGTCCGTGCGGCTGGAGCTCCAGGCCGACTGTTACGCCGGCGTCTGGGCCGCCAACGCCGTGGACACGGGCTTCATCGAGGATCTGACGCGACAGGACATCGCCGACGGCCTCGACGCCGCGGCCGCGGTCGGCGACGATCGCATCCAGCAGCGCGCCACCGGGCGGGTGGACAGGGAGGCGTGGACGCATGGCTCCTCCGCCTCTCGCCAGGAGTGGTTCGACACCGGATACCGCACCGGCGACCCGAGCCGCTGCGACACCTTCGCCGCGGGCGCGCTCGGCTAGCCGAGCCGGAGCGTCAGAACTCGACGATCACCTCGAAACCGCCATAGATCATCCGCTTGTAGTCGGTGATCCCGCCGGCCGGATCCATCATCGACTTCATGCGCTCGTCGTCCATCACCTTGGCGTTGACCTCGTCCCGGTGCTGGCGTGACTCGTAGGCGATCCAGGCGAAGATCACGGTCTCGTCGTCCTCCAGCTTGACGCTGCGGGGGAACGAGGTCACCTCGCCCACCTGCACGTCGTCGGCCAGGCACTCCTTGTAGTCGAGCGCGCCGTGCTCAATCCACAGCTGGCCCGCCTTCGTCGCGATCTCGCGATATTTGTCGACATTCGACTTCGGCAGGGGCATGACGAATCCGTCTACATAACCGGCCATCTGGGGGGTCTCCTTCGTTCGCTTGGGGGAGTCGTACCTGAGACCGGGGCCCGAGGCCTAACTCATCGCCGGCTCGTACACGAGGATCGTGATGCCGTCGCCGACCGTCTTCGAGTGGGTGAGCCGCATGCGCCTCTTGTCGCTCGTCGATGCGAACAGGCGCTTGCCCGACCCGAGGACGATCGGGTAGACCATCAGGCGTAGCTCGTCCACGAGGCCATGCTCGAAGAGCTCCTGGGCGAGCCGGGCGCTGCCGTGGACGACGATGTCGCCGCTCGTGCCCTCTCTCAGCTTTTCGACCTCGGCGATCAGCGGGCCCTCGAGCAGGTGGGAGTTGCTCCACTCGAGTGGCTCCTCCAACGTCGAGGAGACCACGTGCTTGGCGACGCTGTTGAGCTTGTCCGCGAAGTCGCCCTCCATCGCAGGCCAGGACTTGGCGAACTCCTCGTAGGTGATGCGTCCCAGCAGGACCGCGTCGGCGTCCCGGTTCTCCTTCTCCTTGAACTCATCGCCCTCGGGGCCGCGGTCGAAGTCCATGGCCCAGTTCACGTGCCTGTAATCCTCGGTGCCTCCGGGCGCCTCGATCACTCCGTCGAGTGAGATGTACTCCGTCACGACGATCCTTCCCATGTGTGTGCCTCCCGGTTGTGGGTTGCGCACAGGGTCCACGCTGCGAGCCGTCGGGTCCATCCCAGATTCCTGGGCAATGGCTCTAGAAACCAGCCTCTTCACCCGACGTAGGAATCGTGGGGCTCCTGTACGACATGGCGGATGCGTTCGTCCGTTTCATGGACGCGTCGCCCGGCATCCTCGCGGTGTTCCTCTTATGGCGTTGTCGCCGCCCGCTGGGGCGTATAACGGCGCAGATTCATGCGCTGAGCCTCCGGCCCAGCGCGGGCGAGGTGAGCTTCGGCGCGGAACGCGCCACAGCCCGCGACGTCCTCCTCGTGGCCCTCGCCGGTCCGCTCGCGTCGCTCGGCGGAACGGTGATATGTGCCGTGCTTCTCTCGGCCGCACCCACCTCGGGCCTCGTACACGACCTGTTGTGGTGCTCAATGGCCGGTGGGCTGCTGGGCGTTCTCAACCTGCTGCCGTTCACCCTTCGAGACCGCTCCGGCGCGATCCAGAGCGACGGCCGCGTCGCGTTCGACGCCCTGCGGGTCGTGCGCCAGCTCAGCTAGGTGAGGTCGATGGCCTCGCCGGGCTCGAGCGCCCGGGCCGCCACGCCACAGTCTGCCGCAGCGGCGGCGAAGCGTTGTGCGGCGTCCTCCACCGGCACATAGACGCCGTCGATCTCGTACCCCTCGGCGTGGATCGGGACCGCCAGGCGGGCGCCGAGGATCTCGGCGGCCACGGCTGCCTGCTCCGGGTCGAGCACCACGGGACCTGGGCTTGCCGGGCGGCGGTGCGGGAACCCCACCACCGCGCCGTTGACCGGCGCCAGGACGGCGTCGAAGGGGCCGTGGCGCAGCGCCATGCGCCACCAGTACCCGTGCATCATCGTGTCGCCGAGATGCAGCACCCGCACTCCTTCGGCCTCCACCAGCCACGACACCTGCGGGTCCCCCGTGCCGTCGACCGCCGGGAGCGCGGTCAGGGTAAATGGGCCGGCGGTGGCCGACTCCCACGGCGCGACGCGCCGCGGCGTCAGCCCCGACGCCGCCAGCTCATGCTCGGCCTGCGCGAGCGCGATCTCCTCGAGGCCCTCCCCGTTCCCGGCCGGCGGCCCGAGCACCGGCGCGCCCGGAGCCAGCGCCGCGACGAGCGCCGCCGCGTCGGCGTGATCGCGGTGCAGGTGGCTCACCAGCCCGGCCAGCGCGCGGCCCGCGGCCGGCGCGACCACCCGCGGCAGGGGCGCGCCGGCGAAGCGCTCCCCCAGGGGCGCGAACACCGCAGCGGCGTCGGCCAGCGGGTCGAGCACCACGGTCGCGCCGCCTGCCTCCAGCTCCACCCCGGCCCAGCCCAGCCACGTCAGTCGCATCAGGCGACTATACAGAACGATCGTTCGTTCTGTAAACTTCGGTCTCGATGCCCCGCCGCAGCGCAGTCGCCGTAGCCGATAGCCGCGCCTCCGTGGTCGAGGCGGCGATCGACATCGCTTCGGTCAACGGCCTCGAGGGCCTCACCATCGGGCGGCTGGCGACTCAGCTCGAGATGAGCAAGAGCGGCCTGATCGGCCGCTTCGGGGACAAGGAGGCGCTGCAGCGCGCCACGCTCGCCGCTGCCATCGAGCGCTTCACCGGCGCTGTCTGGCGCCCCGCGGCCCGGGCCGAGCCCGGCCTCCCCCGGCTGGAGGCGATCGTGGACGCCTGGATCGCCCACCTGCGCGAGGGGGTGTTCCCGGGCGGCTGCTTCGTGACCACTGCCTCCGTGGAATACGACGCCCGGCCCGGACCGCTGCGTGACGACGTCGCGACCGCGGTGCGCCGCTGGCTGGCCGTTCTTGAGGAGGAGGCACGCGTGGCGCTCGAGGCGGGCGACCTGCCGCCGGGCCGCGTCCCGGCCGACGTGGCCTTCGAGCTCCACAGCCTCGCGTCGGGCGGTAGCGTGGCCGGCCGGGTCACCTCCGACGCGACCGCGCTCGACCGCACGCGTGCCGCGATGCGCGGAGCGCTGGGCCTGCGCGGCGATTCGTCTGACTAGCGTCGAGTCCGCAATCATGCGGTGGACCTATGCGCAGCGATGAGGTGACACCGGAGACCTGGGCGATCATCGGCGGCCGGCCGCACGATCGTCCGGGCGCTCCGCTCAACGTCCCGATGATGCCGGCGTCGAACTTCCTGCACGGCACGGACCGGGTCTATAGCCGCAACGAAGCCACGGAGGGCTGGGAGGCGTTCGAAGCGGTCGTCGGTGGCTTGGAGGGTGGCGACGCGGTGGCGTTCGCCTCGGGGATGGGAGCGTGCGCGGCCGCGATGGGCCAGCTACCGCAGGGGGCGCATCTCGTTCTCGGCGACGACTGCTACCAGGGCGTGGCAGAGCTTGCCGAGGCCGGTACCCGCGATCGCGGTTGGCGGGTGGAGCGCCTCCCTGTGGCTGACGAGCGCTGGCTCGCGCGCGCCGGGGAAGCGGACATGCTCTGGGTGGAGTCGCCGTCCAATCCGCTGCTCGAGGTGGCTGACGTGGCGGCGATCTGCGCGGCGCCTCGCGGCGACGGCACGAAGGTGGTGGTCGACAACACCTTCGCCACGCCGCTGCAGCAGCGGCCGCTGCAACTGGGAGCCGACGTGGTCGTGCACTCGGCCACGAAGTTCATGGGCGGCCACGCCGACCTGTTGCTCGGCGTGGCGGTGACCCGGAGTCCTGAGCAGCTGCAACTGATGCGAACCGCCCGCTCCGTGGCCGGGGCCACGCCCGGAACGCTCGAGTGCTTTCTCGCCCTCCGTGGCATGCGCACGTTGCCGCTGCGCCTGCGCCAGGCGTCGGCCAGCGCCGCGGAGCTCACGGCTCGCCTTGGCACGGTCTCGGCCGTCGAGCGGGTTCGCTATCCCGGCTTCGGCGCCATCGTCAGCTTCGAGCTCGGCGATGCCGCCGCTGCGGATCAGGTCTGCCAGAGCACGCGAATCATCCGTCACGCGACGAGCCTCGGTGGCGTGGAGACCACGATGGAGCGCCGCAACGCCCACCCCGGCCAGGAGCACATCCCCGCCGGCCTGATCAGGATGAGCGTCGGCTGCGAGGACGTGGACGACCTCTGGGCCGACCTGGAGCCGGCGCTCTTAATTACCTGAGGTGACTGCCACCGCCGCGGTCGAGCGAGGCCGCGAGTCCTATGCGAGGCACTCATGGACCCAGGCCCACGAGTCGCTCTCGCAGGCCGATCGCGCCACGCCGCTCGGCGCGGACGATCTCGAGCTCCTGGCCCGCTCGGCCTACATGCTGGGTCTCGACGACGCGTACGTGGCCGCGCTCGAGCGAGCCCACCGCTCCCACCTCGACGCCGACCACGCGCTGCCGGCCGCCCGGTGCGCCTTCTGGATCGGTCTCACACTGTTCCTGCGTGGCGAGACGGCCCCCGCGACGGGCTGGTTCGCGCGCGCGCAGCGGCTGGTGGATCGTGAGGGCAGCGACTGCGCGGAGCGCGGGTATCTGCTCACCGCGGTCTGCGTCCAGCAGATCGCGGACCGCGACTACGAGGCCGCCTACGCGACCGCCGGCGAGGCGGCCGCCATCGGGGAGCGCTGCGGCGACAGCGACCTGGTGGCGTTCGCGAGGATGGACCAGGGCAGCGCGATGCTGAGCCTCGGTCGCACGGACGAGGGGCGGCGGTTGGTGGACGAGACGATGGTGTCCGTGACGGCGGGGGAGCTCTCGCCGATCTGCGCGGGGCTCGTCTACTGCAACACGATCAGCGTCTGCCAGGACGCGCACGAGCTGCGCCGCGCGCGTGAATGGACGGCGGCGCTGACCCGCTGGTGCGAACAGCAGCCCGACATGGTCGCCCACACGGGCATCTGCCACGTGCACCGTGCCGAGCTCATGACGCTCGGGGGCGCCTGGGAGGAGGCGCTCGGCGAGCTGCGCCGGCTCGGGGAGCGCCCGGCGGGCGGCATGGTGAACCAGCGCGCCATGGGCCAGGCCGCCTACCAGCAGGGCGAGGTGCTGCGCCTGAGGGGGGAGTTCCACGCGGCCGAGACGGCGTATCGCGAGGCCAGCCGCATGGGGCGCGAGCCACAGCCCGGCCTGGCGCTGCTGCGACTGGCGCAGGACAACCCCGCGGCCGCGGTGGCCTCGATCCGACGGGCGGCCGGCGAGGCCACCCAGCCGTTGAAGCGTGCCGTGGTGCTGCCCGCGTACGTGGAGATCGCGCTGACGGCCGAGGATGTGGAAGGCGCACGGGCCGGCTGGCGCGAGCTCGAGGAGATCGCAGGCCGTCATCAGAGCGACGCGCTCGACGCGGCGGCCGCTCAGGCCGAGGGCGCCGTCCGGCTGGCCGAGGGCGACGCGGAAGCCGCGCTCACGGCCACGCGCCGCGCCTGGAGTCTGTGGGAGGAGCTCAAGGCCCCGTACGAGGCCGCGCGCGCCCGGGTGCTGGTGGGCCTGGCCTGCCGCGCGCTCGGTGACGAGGACACGGCCGCGCTCGAGCTGGAGGCCGCGAGAGCGACCTTCGACGAACTCGGAGCGGCTCCCGACCTGGCAGCGCTCGACTCGCTGGCCGAGCCGGCCGGGACCGGCCACACGGGCGGGCTGACGGCGCGCGAGCTCGAGGTGCTGCGGCTCGTGGCGGCCGGCCGGAGCAACCGCGAGATCGCGGCGGCGCTCACGATCAGCGAGCACACCGCGGCTCGCCACCTCCAGAACATCTTCGCCAAGCTCCAGGTGTCTTCCCGCACCGCCGCGAGCGCGTTCGCGTTCGAGCACCACCTGGTCTGAGCAGCACCGAGCGTGGTCAATTTTGACCACGCCGGCCGGGCCCGAAGTTGGTTGATCCGGGCGATGCGGGCGGCCATGGGCCGGCCGTACCGTGGCGCCCATGACCAACGCATATGACGCGATCGTGATCGGGGCGCGCTGCGGGGGGTCGCCGACGGCGATGCTCCTGGCCCGCGCCGGATACCGCGTGCTGCTGGTGGACAGGGCCACCTTCCCCAGCGACACGATGTCCACGCACCTCCTCCACCCGCCGGCCGTGGCGGCACTCGGGCGCTGGGGCATCCTCGAGCGGCTCGAGGCCACCACCTGCCCCGCGGTGACCACCTACGAGTTCGACTTCGGTCCCGTGAGCGTCGCCGGGTCGCCGCGTCCGGTGGACGGCGAGGCGCGCGCCTTCGCCCCACGACGCACCGTGCTCGACGCGCTGCTGGTGGACGCCGCAGTGGAGGCGGGCGCCGAGCTGCGCGAGGCCTTCACCGTGGACGAGATCCTGTTCGACGACGGGCGCGTGAGCGGTATCGGGGGCCATGCGAGAGGCGGAGCGCCCGTGACCGAGCGCGCCCGCGTCGTGATCGGGGCGGACGGGATGAACTCGCTCGTGGCCAAGGCCGTGCGTCCGAGGCGCTACAACGAGGCGCCTCGCCTCACCCCCCTGTACTACGCGTACTGGAGCGGCCTCCCCGTGGACGAGTTCAAGACCTACGAGCGCTCCGAGCACCGCCGCGGGTGGGCGGCCAGCCCTACGCACGACGGCCTCACCTGTGTGGTTCAGGGCTGGCCCCAGGAGGAGTTCGAGGCCAACCGCAGCGACGTCGAGGGCGCCTTCATGCGCTCGTTCGACCTGGTGCCCGAGTTCGCCGAGAGCATCCACGCCGCCACGCGCGAGACGCGGTTCGTCGGCTCGGGCAACCTCCCGGGGTTCTTCCGTCAGCCGTACGGGCCGGGTTGGGCGCTCGTCGGGGATGCCGGCTACCACCTGCACCCGATCACAGGCTTCGGGATCAGCGACGCCTTCCGCTCCGCGGAGCTGCTGGCGTCCGCCCTGGGTGACTGCTTCCAAGGACACCGGCCATACGAGGACGCCCTCGCCGGCTACCAGCGGCAGCGCGACGAGCAGGCGCTGCCGCTCTACGAGCTGACCTGTGACTTCGCAAAGCTCGAGCCGCCGCCACCGGACCTGGAGCAGCTGATCGGCGCGATGCAGGGCAACCAGGCCGCGATGGACGACTTCGTGAGCGTCATGGCGGCCACCCTCCCCCCGTCCGAGTTCTTCGCGCCCGAGAACACGGGGCGGATCATGGAGCGCGCGGCAGTCTAGGCGCGTTCGGTCAGCCGCGGGACGTAGTGGTCGAAGAAGAGCCGGGCCACAAGCTCCCCCCGGGAGCTCACGTCCATCTTCTCGAAGATCGCCTTGAGGTGGTCCTGGACGGTGTACGGCGAGAGATGGAGGGCAGCGGCGATCTCCTGCGTCGACAATCCCTGCGCCACTCGCTGCGTGACCGCCCGCTCTCGCTCCGTCAGCCCATGGGCGTCCGCGATCAGCGGCGCCAGCTCGGGCAGTCGCGCGGGCTCGATGATCACGGCCGTCCGCGCGGCCGGCTCCTCGCCGAGCACCGAGCCGCGCACCAGCAGCCAGCGGCCCGTGCGCGTTCTCACGCGCGCGCGTGCCATCACGTCCCCGTCCGCGCCGCTCCGCGCGCGCCCTGCCACGGCTCGAACCGCGGTGGGCAGACCCACCTCGGAGTCCAGGTCGGCGCCGAGCTCGTCGAGCCAGAGCCGGGCCGCGGGGCTCGCGCTCTCCAGAGCTCCGTCGGCGTCCAGCACCACCAGGCCGGCCTCATGCTCCTCACCGCCGCCGTCGGCTGTCAGGGCCGCGAGAATCAATGCACGGCGCATTCCCTCGGCAAGCAGTGGAGACAGCTCGGCGAGGAGGCGTGCGTCCGCGGCCTCGAAGTGGTCGCGACCCGCCTCTCGCAGCAGGGTGATCGCCCCCCAGCTTCCCGTGTCGTCCACGAGCACGGCTCGCAGCTCGTCCGCGAAGCCGTTCGGCTGCTTCAGCTCGCGGTGGCGAGTGCTCCGTGAGAGCTCGCGGTCGGTGGCCTGGCTGAGCCCCGCCGCCGGCTGGGGCGAGCGGGCCAGCTGCCTGAACTTGTTGAAGTCCGGCTCGCAGAGCTCGATCTCGGTCAACCGCGGCGTGACCTCCGCGGGCAGGCCGCCCTCGACCACCTCACCCGTGGGCAGCAGCGTCGAGGGATCGAGCGTCACCACGCACACGCCGTCGTACGGCACCCGCCGTCGCAGCGCTCGCGCCGCCGCCAGGGAGAACTCGCGTATCCCGAGGCCCCGGTGGCTGAGGCCTGCGATGTCGTCGCGCACCCGCTGCGGCGAGGCTGTCGGCACGCCTCGATTCTCGCAGCCGGCGTCAAATTCCCAGGAATCTGGGATGGACCCACTCCCCGTCCCGCTCCATTCTCCGCGGCATGCACGCAAGCACTCCAGAGAACATCCACGCCCTGCTCGAGGCCGCGTTTCGCGCGGGCGACCTCGACGCCTACACCCAGCTCCACGAGGCCGACGCGACCACCCTCGTGCCGCCCGACGGCCGCCAGGTGACCGGGAGGGACGAGATCCGGAAGGAGGCCGAGGCGATCGTGACGCTCGCCCCGCGGTTCACGAGTCGCGTGGTCGGCAAGCTCGAAGCGAACGGGCTGGCGCTCACCTACGCCCGCTGGGAGCTCGCCGCCACCGGTCCCGACGGGTCGGATATCGAGATGTCCGGCCGTGGCACGATCGTCTCCCGCCGGCAGCCGGACGGGAGCTGGCGGATCGTTCTCGACAACCCACTGAGCCCGTGACCGGCCTAGCCGAAGGTGAGGACATAGGCGCGCATGCCGGGATCGAGGAACGTGATCTCGAAGTCGAGCTCGGCGACCGTCCCTCGCTGGCGGACGAGCTGGTACATCCGCGGCTCGGGCACGACTCCCGCACCTGACTCGTCCACATCCAGGCCGTGGGCGTCGCCGGGCGGCCGGCCGTCGAGCCTCACGGTGAAGCGGACCGGGCCGCCGCAGGCCGGCGGTGCGAGCACCAGGTTGACGTCGCGCGCCTGGAAGCGGTACGCGATCGAGCCGCCGGCCTCATCCAGCACGGCGGCCTCCTCACCCACCGACCACCTGCCGGCGAGCGCCCACTGGTTGAGCGCGAGACCGCCGGCCCTCCCATCGTTCCGGCGCTCACCGCGGGCGTGGCCGAGGTAGGTCTCCGGCGAGGCCAGCGTGCCCCAGTCGGCGGCTTGGGCGAGACCGCCGGCATCGACACGGGCGGTCGCTTCGTCCACACCCAGCAGCTGCTGGATCGCCAGCTCGGTCTCCTCGTACTCGCCCTCACCGAAATGGTGGAAGCGGACCGACCCGTCGCGATCCACGAGGTGGGCGGCCGGCCAGTACCGGTTCCCGAACGCCCGCCAGATCGCGAACTCGTTGTCGATCACGACCGGGTAGGCGACGCCCAGCTCGCCTACCGCGCGGCGCACGTTGTCGAGATCATGCTCGAACCCGAACTCGGGCGCGTGCACGCCGACCACGACCAGCCCGCGATCGCGATACCGCTCGTCCCACGCGCGGACGTACGGCAGGGTCCGCAGCCAGTTGACGCACGAGTACGTCCAGAAGTCCACGAGGACCACGCGTCCGCGCAACCCGCCGGCCGTGAGGTTCTCCGAGTTCAGCCAGACGGGCGCGCGGTCGAGAGCCTCAAGCGGGCGGGACGACGACATCCTTGACGTCGGCCATGTAGCGGTCGGCCGCCGCCGAGGCCTCGTCCGGGGCGCTGCCGCTCTGGCGGGCGTCGAAATACGCCGCGTACCAGTCCCACCAGTCGTGCGGAGGGGCCACGGCCTCGTACGCGCCGTGCCGCTCGGACGTCTCGTGGAGCAGGTCTGCCAGGGCCTCGATGTCCATATCAGTCCTCCCACTCTCGGCCGGGGAGCCGGGTCGTGATCTCCTGGAGCTGCCAGGCGTTGCCGTCCGGGTCGCTGAACATAGCCCTCGCGAAGTAGGAGCGCCCCGGCGCATCGAGGCCCGGCGGCCGGGCCTCCACCACCTCGCTGACATCGACACCGCGGCTGACCAGACCGTTGCGGGCAGCCTCGATGTCGTCGACCACGAGGATCAGTCCCTGAGCAGAGCCCGGCTCGGCCGTCGTGATGCCCTTGCCGAACTGGATCGAGCACTCCGAGTGCGGCGGGGTGATCTGCACCGTCCGCAGGTCCTCGGTGATGACCAGATCGATGTCGAAACGCCACCCCAGGCTGACGTAGAAGTCCTTCGCCCGATCGACGTCGGAGACAGGCAGCGTCACGACCTCCAGCTTCATGTCGACCGCTCCGTCGGTGCTGCTCAAGTTGACCTCCGTCGTCGAGTTCGCCGGAGGGTCAACATCTCCGATAGCGCGCGTCAGGTCAAGCGCAGGACCGGCTCCCCGGGCGGCCCGTACGCCACCTCGATGCGCATCCCGTCGGGGTCGAAGACGAAAAGCTCGTAGTAGCCCTCGATGTCCCGGTCGTCTTCGGGCGGGTGGTGGATCCGGGCGCCGATGTCGAGGCAGCGCTGATAGGCCGCGTCCACCTCCTCGCGGCTGTCCACGTAGAAGGCCAGGTGCTCTATGCCGACGCCGTAGTAGTCGTGCTCACCGCCGTCTGCCGGCCGGAGCCCGAGGAACTGGTCGCCAAACCGCAGGTAAACGACCTCTTCAGTGCCCCGGTAGGTCGGATACCGCTGGTCCTCGTGCAGGCCGAAGGGTCCGAGCAGCGCCATGTAGAAGGCGAGCGACCGTTCGACGTCGCTCACGGCGAGGTCGACGTGATGAATTGCGCGTATTGGCATATCTCTCCTGTCGCATCAGGACATCGGCTATGTGGATCGCTGCCAGGGGGTGGTTCATGCGAGCGAGCGTCCCATCCGCCCTGGCTGCGCGAAACCTGGAAATCCCTACTGTTTGCTCAGCCGGCGCGCGAGCTCGGTCCGGGAACGGATGTCGAGCTTCCGGTACACCTGCGTCAGCGCCGCCTCGACGGTGTGAACCGACACCACGAGCGCCGCCGCCACCTCCTTGTTCGTCCTGCCCTCGGCCACCAGCGCGGCCACGCGTTCCTGTGACGGCGTCAGCTCGTCGCGCGAGCTGGTGCGGCCGCCGATCCGCCCGAGCTCGGCCCGCGCCTTCTCGGCCCACAGCGTTGCGCCCAGCTCGTCGAAGCCCGTCAGCGCCTCCTGCAGGGTTCCGCGCGCATCCCTGAGACGGCGGGCACGCCGCTGCGCGGAGCCGAGTGCCAGAAGAGTGCGGCAATGTTCGAACGCACCGGGCGTGCGCCGGTGTTCGTGCAACGCGTTAGCGAAGGCTGCGAACGCGGCCTCGACGTCGCCCTCGGCGAGCCGCAGCAGACCCAGGCAGCGCGCGGCCGTGGCGAGCGCCCAGGGACAGTCGCACCGGCGAGCCCGTTCCTCGTACATGTCCAGGTAACTACGGGCGAGGTCGTACTCCCCCAGCCCGACGAGCGCCTCGATCGCGTTCGGCCAGATGGGAAAGAGACTCGGCTCGTCCCAGCCGAGCTGCACCAGCCGGGGCGGTAGAAGCCGCAGGAGCGCGTCAGCCTCGGTCACGTTTCCGAGCGAGAGCTCGAGGAAGCCGAGCGCGAACCGGTTCAGCACCCGATAGACCTCTTCCCCGATCTCGGTCGAGAGCGCCACGCCTCGCTCGGCCGCCGCGCGCGCCTCCTCCGTCCGGCCCAGATGCGCGTCCACCAGCGCCTTCGCCCAGAGCGCCGCTCCGCCCTGGTAATGCTCACCGCGCTGCTCGGAGCGCAGCCAGCACTCGGACGCATGGGCGGCCGCCGCCGCGAAGTTCGCGGCTCGGCACTCGAGTTCCACGAGGTACACGAGGAGCGACGAGTACGTGTAGTCGTCGCCGCGCTGCTCAGCGTCGAGCGCCTCGGCCTCGAACAGCCCGCGCGCCTCGTCGAGTCGATCCACCGACATCAGCCGCAGACCGAGCACCACGTTCGGCGAGTACGTGTACGCCACGGGGAGACGCTCGCGTCGCTGCAGCTCGAGGGCCTGCTCGAGCGACCCCTCCCCGATGCGCCCGCTCCATGTCTCGAGCGCCGCGAGATATGTCAGAGCCGGGATAAGGACACGCGGCTCACCGGCTCGCGTAGCCGCGGCCACCGCCAGCTCGGCGTGCCCACGCGCGGGCTCGTGTCCCACGTGGGAGCTGCAGCCGTAGGCTCGCTGGCGGTGAATGACGCTGAGCCGCTCGTCGTCTCCGCGCGCGTTGTCGAGTGCCTGCTCGAGCGCACGATCGGCAGCCTCGAAGTCATCGTTGCTGAGCTCGGCCACGGCAACGAGGGCATCCGCCCGCTGAACGCCGGAGGGCAGCTCGGCGAGAGCGTCCTCGAGCAGCCGCCTGCCCTGCCCGGGCAGCCCGGCGGGCTTGTACGCCCGCGCCGCCTCGATGGTGCGCCGCCGGCGGTCGCTGTCCTGAGAGCCCGGGGTCAGGGACGCCGCCATCTCGAGCAGCTCCGCCGCCGCGGCCGATGCGCCCCGCCCCGCCGCCGCCCGCGCGCCGCGCTCGATCTCGTCCGCGGTCTCGGCGCGGGGCCGGGAGGTGGCCAGCGCAAGGTGCCGCGCACGCTGTTCGGGATCCTCGACCAGCCGGGCAAGGTCGGCGTGCAGCTCACGCGTGCGACGCGGGCCGATCATCGTGGCCATCCCCTCGGCGAGCAGCGGATGGGCGAACCGGACACGCTCCGAGGAGATCTCGACCACACCCGCCGCCACCGCGCTGTCCAGGCGCTCGCCGGCACGGTCCGGCTCCGTCGAAAGCGCCTCGAGCAGGCGCACCGTGGGATCCCGCAACAGCGCGGCCGGCTCGAGCAGGCGCCGCACGGGGCGCTGCAACCGGGCGAGCCACTCGCCGGTCAGGGCCTCCACGGACGGCGGCATCCGAAGCGCCGCCGCAGGCTCGTGCTCGGGCAGCGATTGGGCGAGCTGGAGCGCGTAGAAGGGATTCCCGCCCGTGACCTCGCGGATGCGCTGCAGCACCGGTCGCGGGACCGTGCGACCGGTATGGAGCTGGATCAACCGGTGCAGCGCCTCGGTGCTCATCGAGCCGACCTGAAGACGCACCACGCGCTCCGGCGGCAGCGACGCGATCAGATCGGGCCGCACCACCGAGTGGTCGAGCCGCAGCGACGCCACCAGCCGCACCCGCTCGTCCGTCAACCTGCGAAAGGCGAACGCCAGCGCGTCCGCGGTCGCGCGATCGAGCCACTGCACGTCATCCACGGCCACCATGACCGCGCTGCGCTCGGCGAGCACCCGGAGGGCGCTCAGGACCCCCGCCGACACGGCGTGCGGGTCCACCGGCCGCTCGCCGGCCTGCCGGCGAAGCAGGGCGACGTCGAGCGGACGCGCCTGCGGCGCCGGCAGCTCCGGCACGACCTCGTCGAGCGCGTCCGCGAGCAGATCGCCCAGGCCCGAGAACGCAAGCGCGGACTCTGCCGCCGCCGGCCAGGCCATGAGCACGCGGGTCCCGGAGCCCGAAGCCGCGGCCGCGGCCTCCCGCAACAGCGTGGTCTTGCCGATCCCCGCCTCCCCCTCGAGCACCAGTGCCGCGAAGCCGTCCCCGGCCGCGAAGTCCCTGACCAGCCCGACCTCCTGCTCGCGCCCGACCAATTCCTCCATCACGAGGGCAAGCATGACGCTCGTTGCGCCGGCCGGGGAGTACCGTGCGGCTGTGGGGCAACCCGCGATCGATCCCGACGCCTTCAATGTCTTCGAGGCGAGCGGCTGGGAGGACAAGGCCGCCGGCTACGACCGCTTCTTCGCCGGCATCACGGGCCAGCTGGTCGAGCCTCTCCTCGATGCGGCCGCCGTGGGGCCGGGCACGCGGATGCTCGACCTCGCCACCGGCCCGGGTTACGTGGCGGCGCGAGCGGCCGACCGAGGCGCATCGGTGGTCGGAGTGGACGTGGCGAGCGCGATGATCGCCCTCGCCGGCCGGCTGCATCCGAGGCTCGACTTCCGGCAGGCGGACGTACACCGGCTTCCGTTCGAAGCCGGCTCCTTCGACGCTGTGGTGGGCAATTTCCTGATCCTGCACCTTGGACGCCCCGACGAGGCCATGGCGGGGTTCGTGTCCATGCTGCGCCCGGGCGGCCGGCTCGCCCTCACGGCCTGGGACCTGCCGGCCAGGGCGCGCTTCCTCGGCGTGTTCCTCGATGCGATCGCGGAGGCAGGCGCAACGGTTCCCGAGGACCTGCCGACCGGACCCGACTTCTTCCGGTTCTCTGTCGACGAGGAGTTCGAGGCCCTCCTGCGTGACCACGGCCTGGAGCAGACCGCGGTCAGGAGCCTCGGCTTCACTCATCGTGTCGAGAGCGCCGACCAGCTGTGGGAGGAATTCCTCGGGGGGACCGTCCGGACCTCCGCGCTGATCGAGCGGCAGCCCGATGAGATCCGGCGGCGCATTCGCGACTCCTTCGATCGGCTCGTCCGCGAATACGAACACGACGGCGTGCTCGAGCTTCCCGTCTCCGCCAAGCTCGCCTCAGGCCGCAGGCCGGACTAGCGCAGAATCACGCGCACCCAATGTCCTCTTTGGCCGCCGGCCAGCGCTCGACGTCCTCCGCGTCGTCGGCGCTGACCAGGTAGGCCGCCCTCTCGCCCGGCCCGATCCAGAGCTGCCGGCCGTCGCGGCGCAGCCCCGTGTCCGTGGCACCGGCGGGGACCGTGGCCGCGGCGGAAAAGGTCCCGTGGAGCAGTTCGGAGAAGTCGCCGCCGTTGGGGTCGCGCACGTACCAGTCAGCTCGCCTCTCCGGCCCGACGAGCAGGAACGTGATCTCCGTCCAGGAGCAGTGCTCGGCGCCCTGGAACGACTGGATGCGGGTGATGGGCGCGCGGCGGCCCGAACTGTCCTCCCAGATACCGATGCCAAGGTCGTCCGTCACCTCCGCCGGAAGCTCGGATGGATCGCACTGCGCCCACGCGCGGATGCCCCAGCCCTCGTCGTGGTCCCAATCGCGAACGCCGTCGGCAGCGAACATCGCCACCTTCGTCCGGCCGTCCACGTCGTAGGAGAACAACACTCGGCCGCCCTGATCCCGCTCGACGGCGTAACCCTCTGACGGCGTGGAGAAGATCGGGCCGGACTCCGTCATGAAGTCGTCCAGCGCCTCTTCCGCGTTCCCCTTCACCCTGGCCAAGCCGTCGCCGTAGTCGTGCTCGCCGCGCCGGTATGGCGTCTTGCCGTCGCACTCCAGCGCACCAACGGCAGCATCGGCATCCAGCCGGCCGTCGTACGGCGGCGTGGCGGACGGGGAGCGGTCGGCCACCATCGACCCGCACCCGGCGAGAAGGACAGCGACAAGGGCGATGAGGATGCGCACGCTTCTAGACGGTACGAGCGGGGACGGTTTCCGTCACGGGCGAGCGCGTCTGGATGACGATCGCCGCAAGCACGATCCCGCCGCCGGCGAGCGTCAGCGCGCTGGGGCGCTCATCGAGTGCCAGCCATACCCACAGCGGACCCAGGACCACCTCGAGCAGCGTGATCAGCCCGACCTGCGCGGCCGGAATCAGGCGCGCGCCCGCGGTGAGCAGGGCAAACCCAAGGCCGATCTGACCGATGCCCAGCGCGGCGAGCCACCCGATGTCGTCGCCGCCTATCGCGCCCGGGTCCGCGAAGGGGAGAAACACCAGGATCAGGATCGCCTGCGAGAGGCAGGTGGCCGGCGCCATCGAGACGTCGCGCCGCCAGCGCGTGATCACGAGCATCACCGCGAAGGAAAGCGCCACGAGGAACGACAGAACGTCGCCGGCGAGGGTGCCCTCGCCCGGTGCCCCGAGCATCAGCGCGACACCGGCCAGCGCCAGGGCCATCGCCACGACGGTGCGCCGCGTGAGTGGCTCGCCGAGCGTGACCCGAGCCAGCGCCGCGCCGAGCACCGGAGCCACGGCCAGGATGAACAGCACCCGCGCGACGCTGTTGTGGTTGAGAGCGGCAATGAAGCTGCACGAGGCGATCGCGACACACAGCGCCACCCCCATGCCGGCCACCCCCACCGCCCTGAAGGCGGACCAGACCCGCCCGCGCTCGCCGATCGCCACCCACACGAGGAGCGCCGCGCCGGCGAACACCGCCCGGCCGAAGACCTGGGTGGGTATGTCGAGCGTCAGCTGGCGCTGGAGGACTCCCGCGGTCGACCACGCCACAGCGGCCAGCGCCACGTAGATCTGCCCGCGACGCGCTGTCATTCGGGGGTTAGCCGCACCATCGCGGTGCCTTTGCGCTGTCAAAATCGAGCTCGAGCTTGGCGCAATCAGTGTCACCGAGGGCGCGGTACACGGTCACCGTTGCGTTGGTGGCCGCGGCGTACTACTTAACAGGCCGCCTCGGTCTTGAGCTCGCCTACCTCGACGGGGCGGTCGCCGCCCTGTGGCCGCCCGCCGGGCTTGGCCTTGCGGTGCTCTTCCTCTATGGGGTCCGGTTCTGGCCGGGCATCGCGATCGGCGACCTGCTGCTGGCTGACTTCTCCACCCCGCCGGGAACGATCCTTGGACAGACGGTCGGGAACACACTCGCGCTCGTCGTGGGCGCCCTGCTGCTGCGCCGGCTGGGCGTTCGCGGGAGCCTGGAGAGGACCTACGACGTGCTCGCCCTCGTGCTCTGCGCCGTCGTGGCGGCGGTGGTGAGCGCGGCCTTCGGTCCCACGGCGCTGCGCCTCGGAGACGTGGTCTCGACGGAGGAGCTCGGCAGCGTCTTCCGCACCTGGGCGCTGAGTGACTTCACCGGCGTCCTCGTCGTCGCGCCCGCCATTCTCACCTGGGCTTCCGGCGGGTTACGCAACGTGCGCCGGCGGGATCTGGTCGAGGGCGCCATCGGCCTCGTCGTGCTGGTGGTGCTGGCCCTGCTCGCGCCGCAGCGCGACGTGCCCTACGTCGTGTTTCCGGTGCTCCTGTGGGCCGCCCTGCGCATGGGCCCGCGCGGGGCCGCCACCGCGATCCTCGTGATCAGCGCCGTCACCGTCTGGAACACGGCGAGGGACGAGGGGCCGTTCGTGCGTGGCTCGATCACGGACAGCCTGCTCGCCACGCAGTTCTTCATCGCCACCGCGGCGCTGACGGCGCTCGTGCTGGCGGCCGTGACCGCCGAGCGGAGCCGAGCGGCACGCGCCCTGGAGGTGAGCGAGGCGGCCCAGCGCGAACTCGCCGACGAACAGGCCGCGTTGCGGAGGGTGGCCACGCTCGTGGCCGCGGAGGCGCCCCCTCGAAGGGTCTTCCGGCAGGTCACCGAGGAGGTGGGCCGGCTGCTGGCGTTGCCGGCAGCGGCCGTGGTCCAGTACGACGGCAGGCGGGCCGTGACGGTCATCGCCGCCTGGAGCGAGGACGGCAATCTGCCCCTGCCGGTGGGCTCGTCGCTCGAGCTCGACAGCGGCGACGGGGTGGTGGCCGAGGTGCTGCGGACGGGGAGGGCTCAGCGTTTGGAGAGCTACGACGAGGCCAAGGGCCGCCTCGCGGGGACGCTGCGCGACGCGGGGTACCGAGCCGCGGTGGCGGCACCCGTCACCGTCGCGGGCCGGCTCTGGGGCGCCCTCGTGGCCGCCACCTCCGCGGACGCGCCGCTGCGGAGAGACCTCGAACAACGACTGTGCGACTTCGCGGACCTGGTCGGCCAGGGGCTGTCGAACGCCGACGCCCGCGAGCGGCTCGCCGAGTCACGCGCCGAGCTGGTCCGGGCAAGCGACGCGGAGCGCCGGCGCCTCGAGCGGAACCTGCACGACGGCGCGCAGCAGCGGCTGATCTCCGTCGCGCTCGACCTGCGGATCGCGAAATCGAAGCTGGAGGACGAGCCGGTCATAGCTCGCGAGGCGCTCGACGCGGCGGAGGAGGACCTGTCGTCGGGGCTCGAGGAGCTCCGCGACCTCGCCCGCGGGTTGCACCCGGTGCTGTTGGAGGACCGCGGGCTCGCGCCCGCCCTCGGTGCGCTTTTGGCGCGTGCCCCCGTTCCCGTCGAGATCGAGGAGCTCCCCGAGGAGCGCCTGAGCCAGCCGGTGGAAGCGGCCGCCTACTACGTCGTCGCCGAAGCGGTTACCAATGTCGCGAAGTACGCGCAGGCGTCGCGGGTGACGGTGTCCGTGAGGCGGGCCAACGGATCCGCGACCGTGACGGTGTCGGACGACGGCGTGGGAGGCGCCGACCCCACCGGCGGATCCGGGCTACGCGGGCTGGCCGCACGCGTGGAGGCGCTCAACGGCCGGCTCCACGTGGAGAGCCCGCCTCAGGCGGGCACCCGGATCAGGGCCGAGATACCGGTCTCCTGACAGCGTCGGTCCACTCTCCCGCCAGCCGGACGATCGTGGCGGCGGAGGCCGCCATCTCCTGCAGCGACGCCCACTCGCGCACCGAGTGGTACTCGTGCCCGCCGGTGAAGAGGTTGGGCGTGGGCAGCCCCATGCTGCTCAGAAGCGAGCCGTCGGTGCCCCCGCGGATCGGCAGGCGGATGGGCTCGATCCCCTCGGCCCGCACCGCGCGCTCGGCCATCTCGACAAGCTCGGGGAACTCGTCGATGAAGCGGCGCATGTTCGGGTACTGCGGCTCGACCGAGACCTCGAGCCGGGCACCCGGAGTCTCCTCGACCACCCGCTCGGCGGTCTGCCGGAGCAGCTCGACGTGACGCTCGAGCAGGTCGTCGTCGAAGTCGCGGGCGATGGCGTCCATCACCGCGAGCCCGGCCGACCCACGCAGGTCGTAGGGGTGGATGAACCCCTCGCGTCCCGAGGTCGTCTCGGGCGTCAGCCGGTCGGCCGGGAGCGCGCTGAGGATGCGCCCGGCCACCCGCAGGGCGTTGACGAGCCTGTCCTTGGCCCAGCCGGTGTGGATGTCCACGCCGTGGATCGTCAGCGTCACCTTGACGCCGCTGAAGGTCTCGTCCTGGATCTCGCCCAGGCCGGAGCCATCGATCGTGTAGGCACCGGCCGCGTCGAAGCGCTCGACGTCGAACCGCTTCGCGCCATCGCCGATCTCCTCGTCCGGAGTGAACGCGACACGCAATGGCGGACGCGGAAGGTCCGGGTTCGCGGCCAGATGCGCGAGGGCGGTCATGATCTCCGCCACGCCGGCCTTGTCGTCCGCGCCCAACAGGGTGTCGCCGCTCGAGCTGACCAGGTCGTGTCCCACCTTGTCCGCCAGCTCCGGCATCACGGCCGGGTCCAGCACCGTGCCACCGCGCGGCAGCTCGAGCCGTCCGCCGTCGTAGTCCCGGTGGACGATCGGGTCGACGCCCGAGGCCGGCGCGTCCGGGCTGGTGTCCATGTGCGCGATCAGCCCGATCGCTGGAAGGTCACCGTCGACCGTTGCCGGGAGGCGCGCCGTCACGTAGCCGTTCCCGTCCAGATCGACCCCCTCCAGGCCGATTGCCTCGAGCTCGCCGGCCAGCATGCGCGCGAGGTCGAGCTGCCACGGCGTGCTCGGGCTGTCGGTGCTATTGCGAGCGGATTGCGTATCTACGCGGACGTAGCGAAGGAAGCGCTCGAGCAGTTCGGGCGCTAGCTCCTCGGCAAGAGAGGACGTGAACGGGGCCGGCATCGCGCACACGCTAGTAGAGGACCTCTCCGCGTCTGCGGGATACTCGGCGGGCGATGTGGCAGGACAACGTCGAGATCGCCACGCAGGCGATAGACGCCTTCAATCGGACTGACGTGGACGCCTTCGCCGGTTTCACCACACCGGACTTCGAGTGGTCGCCGTCGATGGTGGCCATCGAAGGCGAGACCTTCCAGGGACGTGAGGGCATCGACAGGTACTTCCGAAGCCTCACCAACGCCTGGGAGCAGTTCCATATCCATCGGGACCGGTTTCGTTGCGCAGAGGACCTCGTGGTCATGCTCGGGCGACTGGAAGGACGCGGCGTGGGTAGCGGCGTGCCGGTCGATGCATCGCTGGGGATGGTCTTCGACTTTCGCGGCGGGATGATCTCGCGCATCCGCGGGTATCTCGATCACGCGGAAGCACTCGAGGCCGCGGGGCTGTAGCGCGATCGGTCACATCCGGGACGCCTGGCGCGTCATATAGGTGACGATCCAACTGCGGCCCTCAGCCGCGTGAGAAGGAGGTTGTAGATGAACTCCGCGGACTCTCACCCCGACCTCGTTTCGGGCGCCGCAGCGGCGGCGACCGGGTTCGGGGTAGTCACATTCGCGTTCTTCCCGTTCGCGTTGCCGCTCCTGATCCTGACGGTTGCCGCGACGCTCCCCCTCGTCCTGCCCCTGGTGGTGGTGGCGGCGGTGGCCGCGATCATCACAGGCGCGTGGCGCGGAATCCGAGCGGCCGGCCGAGGAACTCGCCGGCTCTGGGCGACGGCCACGTCGTCCCGAGTCAGGCCGTTCGATCCACGGTCACGCCCCTGCCCAGAAGTCCAGGGACGGTTGCGTCACGCGTTCCGGCGGACGTAGGGTCCTGCGCGACCCACCATGCGGAACCTTCGTCTGCCTCTCGCATCCACAGCACTGGTGGTTGCGGCCTCGCTCTTGCTGCCGGCCTCGGTGCCGGCAGCCACGGTCAGCGTCGAATCGCGCGTCCTCCTCTTCACGGCCGCCCCCGGCGAGGTCAACGACACGACTATCAGCAACTTCGTCACGCCACTGGTCATCACTGACCTCGGTGCGCCGCTCGTGGCTGGTCCGGGTTGCCGGCAGGTGACACCGTTCGAGTGCGACCTTTGGTATGGGCAAACCGCCTACCTTGGTGACCGCAGCGACAAGGCCAGGTTGGTCAGCTTTAGTAGCAGCGCGGTCTATGGAGAGGGCGGAGACGACATCATCGCCAGCGACGGCGAGATCGGCTGGGCCGACGGCGGACCGGGCGCCGACCAGATTGGGGTCACCGGCAACCAGGGCATCGCCCACGGAGGCCCCGGACCCGACCACATCCAAGGCGGTGGCGTCTATGCGAGCAACCTGTACGGGGAAGAGGGCAACGACGTGCTGACCCAGACCAGGAACAGTCACGACTGTCACTCGAGCTTGGACGGGGGCTCCGGATCTGACCGTCTACACGCGCACGCGTGCGCCCGACTGACCGGCGGACCGGGCAGCGATGCAATCACCGTCTACCTCAGCGGCGAGGGCGCCGACCGGGCAGGCAGGTTCGACGGCGGACCGGGACGCGACTTCATCGTCGGCGGCCTCGGGCCCGACAAGATCGACGCCGGACCCGGCCGCGACTTCATCCAAGCCGCGGCCGACGGGGCGCCCGACACCATCGTCTGCGGCACCGGCCGCGACACCGTCCGCGCCAACCCCACGGACACCGTCGCCGCCGACTGCGAAAACGTCACCCTGGTCGAGGTACCCGCACCGCCCACCGGGTAAGGGTTGCGCAGCGTTCTCAGAGCGGTTTACGCTCGGGGCGTGCGTTTCCTGATCCTCGCGCTCGCAGCTGCGTTGGTGCTTTCTCCAGCGGCCGAGGCACGGCATGGGAAGGGCAAGCACAGGAAGCGCCACTCTGTCTCCGTCAGCTTCCAGGCCAAGAAGCACAAGGCACGCCCGGAGCGGCTGCGCAGCCGCACCCCCGCGACGCCGGTCCGTCAACCCAACCTGGCTCACGACGTGTTCGTCTGCCTCCGCTACCCCATCCCCAGTGGTGAATGGGTCACCGCCTGTTCCGAGCCAGGTGGGCCATGGACGTCCTGCACCATTGCCACACCGGCAGCGTTCCGTCCCTGCCCGCCCGGGCCGCCGCCGCCTGCGCCTGTGCCCCTCCCCTGGTAGCGGCGGAGTGCGCCCTGCTTGCCGCGCTGATCGTCAGGTCCGGCGGTGGACGATCTTCCCGGCCACCATGGTCAGGCGCACGTTCGTCTTCGACACGCGCTTAAGCGGCGCGTGGAGGATGTCGCGGTCAAGCCCGATGAGGTCCGCCGCGAAGCCTTGGCGGATTTGTCCGGTGAGCGTCTCCTGGTGTAGCTGGAAGGCGCTGTTGCGCGTGTGCATCGCGAGCGAAGCGCGGCGGCTCAACCCCTCCTGGGACCACAGCGGCTTCGCGTAGCCCTCATAGACCTCGTCGGCGGTGCGGTTCACCGCCATCTCGACCTGGCGGAACGGCAGCAGCGGGTCCACGGGCCAGTCGCTGCCCCCGCAGAGAGTCGCGCCCGCGCGCGCGAGGCTTCCGGCCGGGTAGACGTAGCGCCAGCGGCGCGCGCCGATGTAGGGCTTGAGTGAATCGACCGTGTAGGAGTCCCGCTCAGCCCATTGCATCTGCATGCTCGCGAGCACCCCGAGCCGGCCGAACCGCCGGAAGTCCTTGGGGTTGATCAGCTCCAGGTGCGAGATCGTGTGGCGGTTGTCGCGGTCGCCACCGCGCTTGCGCGCGTACTCGAAGGCGTCGAGCGCCGAGCGCACGGCGCGATCGCCGATGGCATGGACATGTACCTGCCAGCCGGCCGCGTCAAGCGCGGCAACCGCCCGGTCCGCGACCCCCTGCCGGAAATACGTCGGGCCGCGCTTGGTACCCGGCCGCCAGCGTGGATGGCGCTTCGTGCCCTTGTTGACGCGGTAGGGCCGCAGCAGCGCCGCCGTCTGCGAGGGGTGCTCGATGACGCCGTCGAAGAACATCTTCACCGTCCGGATCGTCACGCCGGCACGGCCGTAGCTCGCCTTGAGCGACTCGAGGTACTCCAGCAGGCTCTCCGGCTCGGCCGCCCTGGCCGGGGACACGGTGATCGCGACTGACGGCCGGATCGTCAGCGGTCCCCGGTCGGCGAGCGCCGCCAGCGCCGCCAGCTCGGTCCTGCCGGCAGAGGCATCGAGGTAGGAAGTGATCCCGTGCGCGGCCATCACCTCGTGAGCGGCCTCGAGGGCATCCGCATTCTGCGCGACGGTGCTCGGCGGGACCTTCTCGGTCACCAGCCCGATCGCGTCGTCGAGGAGCACGCCGGTGGGCTCCCGGCGCCGTCCACGCTTGATCTTTCCGCCCTGCGGATCGGGGGTCGAGGCCGTGATCCCGGCAATCTCCAGCGCGCGCGAGTTCACAACGGCCGTGTGGCCGCTGAGGTCGATCACGATGATCGGGCGTCTCGTCGGCAGGCCGTCGAGATCCTTTTTGGTCGGCTGCCTGTCCATGCCGGAGGGCTCCCACAGATCGACCGAGAGCCAGCCGTCGGGCTCCTCGTCGGGGCTGCGCGCCAGGAAGGTGCGAAGCGTCTTGAGGAAGCCCTTCAGGTCGCGCTTGCGGTAGTTGAACGTCGGCTTGGTGAGCACGACGCCGCCCGCCAGCGGGTGGGTGTGCCCGTCGTGGATTCCCGGCATGAGCGTGCGACCGTGAAGATCGATCACCTCGGTCGCGGGGCCCACGTACGGCGTCGCGCCCGCGTTGGTCCCCACGTAGGCGATGCGCCCGCCGCTGACCGCCACCGCCTCGGCCACGCGGCTGCCGGCGACGGTGAGGACCCGTCCGTTACGGAAGACAGTGTCGGCCGCGGCCGACGAGCCCGCGAGAGCCGCCGCCGGCCCGGACAGGGCCGCGCCCGCGGCCAGCCCCGCACCCCCGCGAACGAAACGCCTCCGCGAGATCCCGCTTCCCAAGATGTCGCTCCGCTCGCCAGGCGCCACGCGCTTAGGTTCTCAGATCGATGGTCATCTCCAGCGCACCCGGGCCGGCCGGCGTTGTGGTGAACGGTCCGATCGCCTTCTCCACCAGTGGCCTGATCGCCCTGTTGTCGGTATGGATCAGGCCCGTGAATCGGGCTATGCCGTCCTCGCGTGCACGGCGAGCGAGCGCTCCGAGCAGAGCCGAACCCAGGCCGATGCGCATCCAGCGATCGCCCACCCCGATCGCGAACTCCGCGCTCGCCGGATCGTCGTCGCTGCGGATGTAGCGCGCCGTCCCGAAGCTCTGCCCGGTGTCCGGATCGACCGCGATCAGCGCCTCGTGCCGAACGTGATCGACCGCCGTCAGGTACCCGAGCTCGCTACTGGACAGCCGCGGATGCGGAGCGAGGAAGCGCAGGAAGATCGACTCGGCACTTGCGCTTTCGAACCCCGCCTTGAGGCGGTCGCGGTCGTCCGGACCGATCGGTCGGATCAAGGCCCTCGTGCCGTCTCGCAGCACGACGACAGTGCCGGGATCTGCGTGTGGCACTGAACCAGTATCTCGTGCCGCCACGTGTGAGAGGGTGGTGCGC
Organism: uncultured Thermoleophilaceae bacterium; assembly: GCA_963811055.1. Lineage (GTDB taxonomy): Bacteria > Actinomycetota > Thermoleophilia > Solirubrobacterales > Thermoleophilaceae > JACVRW01. The sequence continues at coordinate 692,002 of CAWEPQ010000019.1, read as the reverse complement.
GAAATCTGTTCACCCACCCGAGGAGTCGCATGAATACGAAGGCGATCGGTCCCCTTACAGGAATCCTTTTCGTACTCCTGACGGTCGTCGCCTTTTTGATCGGCGGCGAGACACCGTCCACCGACGATTCGAGACGGGAGATCGTCGACTTTTACCTCGACAACGACGACTCGCAGTCGTTCGCCGGGCCTCTTCTTGCTCTGGGTGCCGTGGCGCTGCTCTTCTTCATCGGAAGCCTGCGCCGGGCCCTGCGAGCGGCGGAGGGCGATGACGGCGGGCTCTCGACGGTGGCTCTTCTCGGCGGGCTCATGATCGCGGTCGGCGCGTCGATCCTCGCCGGGATCACGTTCACGCTTGGCGATGCCGCAGATGAGCTGCCTCCCGCCGCCATTCTCACCTTGAACGCGCTCAGCAGCGACATGTTCTTCCCCCTCGCTGTGGGGACCGCGGCGTTCAACCTGGCGCTCGGACTTGCGATCTTGCGCCATGGAGGCCTCCCGCGACCGCTCGGCTGGGTCGCGCTGGTGGTGGGCATCGCCGGGGTTACGCCGCTCGGGTTCTTCGCCTTCCTCGCAACGGGGATCGTGATCGTGTGGACCAGCATCGTGCTTGCCAGGAAGCCCGACACGGCGACGGTGCCGCCCGCTGCCTGAGGCGGACTCCTCGCAAGCCGGGCTCAGCTCGGTACGCTCGCGCCGTGGCAGCCAATCTCGTCGCAGCCGCCGGCTGATGCGGCTGGCGGTCGCGCAGGTCGCGCCGCGCGCGGACGCCCCAGAGGCGAACCTGAGCGCTCACCTCGAGGCCGTGGACCGGGCTGCGCGCGAGGGAGCGGACGTGCTCATGTTCGGGGAGCTATCTCTGAGCGGGTATGGGATCGGCCGCGAGGCCGCGGAGCTCTGGCCGTCGGAGCGCCACACCGCCGAGCTTGCCTCGGCCGCGGCCGCAGCTGGGCTTACCGTGATCGCGGGGGCGCCCCTCGACGGCGGCGCCCTTGCCACGAACAGCGCCGTGGTGCTCGCCGGCGGTCGAGTGGTCCACCGCCAGGACAAGGTCAACCTGCCGAGCTACGGGCCGTTCGACGAAGACGAGCGCTTCATGGCCGGGTCCGCTGTCTTGCCGTTCGACCTGCTCGGCTGGCGCTGCGCGATCCTCATCTGCGAGGACGCCTGGCGCGGTCCGCTGATCGACGCTGTCGGACGGGCCGGCGTCGAGCTCTCGATCCACATGGCCGCCAGCGCGGAGGCCCGCGACGGCGTGCTGGCGGGCAACCGCCGTGGATGGCCGCTCGTGAATGCCGCGCAGGCCCTGCTCTTCGGCCGCTACGTCGGCTTCGCGAATCTCGTGGGCGAGGACGGCGGGCTCTCGTTCTGGGGCGGTTCCGCCGTCTACGGCCCGGACGGGAGCGAGCTCGAGGCCCTGGGGAATACGCCCGGCATGGTCGTCGTCGCACTGGACCGAGAGACGCTCGAGGCCCAGCGACGGCGACTTCCCATCAACGTGCCCGTTGTGCCGTCATGACCCGAGCAGGGCGTTGAGCTCCGGCTTTGCGGCGCCGGCCCGGCGGTCGACGACGATCTCTCCGCGCTGAACGACCGCTGACACGTTCTCCGGACGCCGGAGCAGCTCGATGTCCGAGCCCAGGTCGCCGGCCACCAGGACGAGATCGGCGAGCTTGCCGGGCTCGACCGTGCCGAGCTCGGAGTCGAGCCGCAGGGCGCGTGCCGGGCCCAGGGTCGACGCCGAGATCGCCTGGACCGGCGTCATCCCGTACCGCACCATCAGGGACAGCTCTGTCGCGTTCCCGCCGTGGGGGTTGAACGACGCGCCGGCGTCGGTGCCCATCGCGATCGGCACCTCAAGCTCCACCGCGCGGGTGAATGAGCGGATGTTGGCCTCGTGCATCCGCGCGACGTTGCGTCGGATGAACTCCGGCATCGGCTCCTCCGGGCGGGTCATGACCTCCTCGTAGAGGGTGAGCGTCGGCACGAGGTGCGTGCCCTGCTGGCGCATCCTCGCCATCAGCTCCTCGTCTTGGTACAGGCAGTCACCGTGCTCGATCGTGTCCACTCCGGCGTGCACGGCGTTCCGGATCCCGTCAACCCCCTCGGCGTGCGCGGCGACGTGGCGGTTCTGCTTGTGCGCCTCCTCGACGGCCGCGCGGAGCTCCTCCAGCTCGTACTGCACGCTCTCCGGGTCCTCGTCCGGGGCGAAGGCCGCCGCCGTGGCCATCAGCTTCACCAGGTCAGCACCCATCTTGAGCTGCTCGCGGGCCGCCTTGCGCACCTCATCGGCCCCGTCGGCCTCGCGGTACATCCCGGGGTACCAGCGGCAGCCCGGGGTGGTCATCGAGACGATCTTGCCGGCGAGCACCAGCCGCGGCCCGCGGACGATCCCGCGCCGGATCGCGTCGCGCAGCGTCATTTCCATGAAGTCGCGCCCGCCCGTGTCGCGAACGGTCGTGAAACCCGCGGCCAGGGTTCGGTGGGCGTCCCGGGCGGCGCGCAGCACCGCGAAGGTGTCGGGCTCGGGGTCCGGATCGCAGTTGGCGCCACCCGTCAGCGACAGGTGGATGTGGCAGTCGAACAGTCCCGGTATCAGGGTGTGGCCGGCACCGTCGACGACCGGGAGGCCTGCGGGCGGCGAGCCGGATCCGACCCGCTCGATACGCCCATCGCGCACGACGACAGTCGCTGCGTCCACCGGTTCTCCCCCGGTGCCGTCGATCAGCGCCACGTCGACGATTGCCAGATCGTGGCCGGAGTGCTCGTTCAAGGCAGCTTCCTTTCGGTGTTGACACCCGGGGTGCCGCGGTTAGCATACGGCAACTTTGGTTGCTGAATTGCCGACTACGTGAGCCCGGTGTGAGGGGCACGGTCCGCAGCGTGAGCCCCGCCACCGGCGACCTGGTCTTCGAGGCGCCATCCCACTCGGCCACGGAGGTCTCCGAGGTGGTGACCCGGGCCGCGGAACTGCAGAGGGGCTGGGCAGCACGCCCGGCCGAGGAGCGCGGCGCTGTGCTGGCCGCCTTCGCCGACAGGCTCGAGCGCGACGCCGACCGGATGGCGAACCTGATCGTCAGCGAGGTCGGGAAATGCCGGGGCGAGGCGGTCGCGGAGGTGGACTGGACAGTCCGATCCGCCCGCTGGTACGCCGAGCGTCCGCCCCCGGAGGAGTGCGCAGGTTCGAGCCGCGTGCTGCGGCGCCCGCTGGGGATCGTGGCCGCCATTACGCCCTGGAACGTGCCGCTCGTCACGCCGGCGTGGAAGTTCCTGCCCGCGCTCATGGCCGGAAACGCGGTTGTCTGGAAGCCCTCGGAGCTGGCGTCGGGGAGCGCCGTGGCTCTGGCCGGGCTGATGGAGGCGTCCGGGCACGGCGGCGCTCTCCAGGTGGTCCTGGGAGGTCCGGACGTGGCGCGTCAACTCTGCGACGACGATCGCGTTGCCGGGGTGCACTTCACAGGATCGAGCGCGGCGGGGCACGAGGTCGCCTCGCGCTGTGCACGCCGCGTTGCTCGTTGCGCGCTCGAACTCGGGGGGGTATGTCCGGCGATCGTCTTCGCCGACGCGGACCTCGATCACGCGGCTGACTGCATCGTGGCCGCGGCCACCGCCATCAACGGCCAGAAGTGCACCGCGACTCGACGCGTGCTCGCCGAGGATGACGTGGCTGACGCTCTGACCGACCGGGTGGAGGCCCGCATCCGGGCGCTGAGAGTTGGTGACCCCTCACAGCACGACACGGACGTCGGGCCGCTGATTCACGACGCCGCTCGGCGTGAGGCCGAGGAGGTTCTTCGGTCGGTGGTGTCCGCGGGGGCCGGCGTGATCGCTCAGGCGGCGGTGGGAGATGCCGGCCCCGATCGGCCCTTCTTCGCACCGGTGGTCGTGACGGACGTCCCGGCAGATCACGACGCGCGCCGCCGCGAGCTGTTCGCCCCCTTCCTGCTGCTCGACCGCGTCCATGGCGGGTCCGATGAGGCATGGCGCGCCGTCGCGGAGGCCCCGGCCGGACTGAGCGCCGCGGTTCACACGCGCGATCCGGTCGTGGCCGCCGTGGCAGCCGAGCGACTCGAGGTCGGTGTGGTCGCGGTCAACCGGCGCACCGATGACGTGGATCTCGAAGCGCCGTTCAGTGGCCGCCGCCAAGCGGGGAACGGCCAGCCCGAGGGAGGCCTATACGGCTACGCGGCCGTGACGGACCTCCAGGCGGTGTACAGCGATTTGAGCAGTCCATGAGCTCCGCGGACACACGGCTCTGGCACCCGTTCGCCGACATGGCGGTGGTATCCGGGCGGCAGGTGGTGATGACGCGTGGCGAGGGTGTGTGGGTCTGGGACAGCGCCGGCCGCCGCTACCTGGACGCCAGCGCCGGGCTCTGGCACACGAACGTCGGGCACGGCCGACGCGAGATACGAGACGCCGTGGCCGCGCAGCTCGAACGCCTGGAGACCCACCACGTGTTCGGCGACTACGCGAACGAGCCGGCCCTCGAGCTGGCGGAACAGCTCGCGGCTCTTGCGCCCGACCCGGACTCGCGCATCTTCCTGCTCAGCGGCGGCGGGGATGCCATCGACACCGCCGCAAAGCTCGCGCGGCTCCACTGGAGCAGGCTGGGGCGCCCGGAGCGGAGGCACATCGTCGCGAGATCCTCCGGCTACCACGGCACCCACGGCTTCGGCACCAGCCTCGCGGGGATTCCGGGGAACCAGGCCGGCTATGGGCCGCTGATCCAGGACGTCTCGCATGTGCCGCACGACTCCGTCGACGCCCTCGAGCGCGAGCTGTCACGAATCGGGCCGGAACGCGTGGCGGCGTTTCTGTTCGAACCGGTTATCGCGTCGGGCGGGCTGCTGCCTCCGGAGCCCGGCTACCTGGAGGCGGTGCAGGACCTGTGCCACTCGCAGGGCATCCTCACGATCGCTGACGCCGTGGTTTGCGGCTTCGGCCGGCTCGGCGACTGGTACGGCGTGGAGCGCTGGGGACTCGTGCCGGACCTCATCGCCTTCGCAAAGGGCGTGACCAGCGGCTACCTGCCGCTCGGCGGACTGGTGGTCTCCTCCACCGTGGCCGACGGATTCTGGGACCGGCCGGGCGAGCTGCCGTTTCGCCACGGCCCGACCTACTCCGGCCACGCGACGGTCTGCGCGGCGGCAATCGCAAACCTACGGATCCTCCGGGAAGAGCGGCTGCTCGAACGCTCGCTCGAACTCGAGGGGCCGCTGTTCGACGAGCTCCGCACGCTCGCCGATCACCCGCTCGTGGACGACGTGCGCGGCGGTGTCGGCCTGCTCGCTGGCTTCGACTTCAGCGCGTCCCTGGTGGAGCAGCACCCCACCATCTCGACGGACGCCCTGGCGATCGCCCGAAGCTACGGGATCCTCACCCGCCCACTCGACCGCGGCCTGGCCGTGGCACCCCCGCTTATCGCCGATCGGGCTCATCTTGGGCTCATCCGCGATGGGCTTCGACTGGCCCTGGACGAGCTTCAGCGCCTGCTCCAGCGTGGCGCCCAACCGCTGCTTGGCCCGCAAGACCTGGAGCGCCTCGAGCCTTTGACATTTCAAATGAATGCTTGACTTACTGAACAGCCGCGGTGTTGAATCACTCCCCGTGACTGCGAGACAGGGGAAGCGCGTCTACCACTCGCGTGCCGTCGAGCGTGCGTTCGAGGTGCTGTCCGCTCTCGCCGACCGGCCGGGCGGCGCCACGCTCGCCGAGCTCACCCGCGCGACCGGCGTCCCCGGGAGCACGCTGCTGGGAATCCTCGGCAGCCTTGGTCAGAGCAAGACTGTGAGAGAGGACGACAAGCGCTATTCCCTCGACGTCGGGATTCTCCAGCTCGCGCAGGCGTACTCGGCCGGCGTCGACGTTGCCGGCACGTTCACTCCCATCGGCCACAAGCTGCGAAATGCCCTGGACGAAACCGTCCAGCTCGGGGTCCTCTCCGGGGCCGACGCGGTGTACATCGCTCGTCAGGACTCGACACAGCCCGTGCGCCTCGTCGCGCTCGTCGGCCGGCGCTTGCCCGCCCACGCATCCGCGGCCGGCAAGGCGCTCCTCGCTCCGCTGGACGACCTCGAGCTGCGCTCGGTGCTCGGGCGCCAGCCCTTCGCGCGGCTGACGGACAAGACGCTTACGACGTACGAGGACCTGCGCCGCGACCTGGAAGCCACACGCAGACGTGGCTATGCGGAGACCCGCGACGAATGCATCGCCGGCCTCCACTGCGTGAGCGCCCCGGTGTTCGACCACTCGGGGTGCGCGGTCGCCGCCATCTCAGTTTCGGTACCGCGCTTCCGCATGGGCAAGGGGCGGCGCAGCCTCGTGGCGGCGCACGTAGTTCAGGCGGCGGAGGAAATGTCGCAGGCACTGGGGGCCGAGACCACTCGGCTGCGCTCGGTCAAACCGCGTGAAAGCCGTTCCGGGGCCCGAGCGGCTCGGTAGCTGGCCAGCGCATGAGAGAGGAGCAGCAATGGGGATGAACTCGCAGAGGAACGACAGAGACGCGCTTGCGCGGCGGGTCGCTTGGCAAAACGAGATCAACCGGCGCCGGTTCATGTCGATGGCCGGAGGGGCGGTGGCGCTGTCCCTGAGTGGCGGGGTCCTGACGGCGTGCGGCGACGACGACGACGCGGCGGCGGGACGGCCGCGAAGCAGCTCGAGAGCGGCACGATCAAGCTCGGGGGCTACCCGGACTGGATCGGCTCGGACAATCTGGCGGACTTCGCGAAGGCGAATCCCGGCTCCAAGGTGAGGCAGGTGCCGATCCCGGTTGACGAGGACCGCATCGCCAAGCTGGCGACGGATCCCAAGGCCGTGGACATCATGCTCATCACCGAGAAGGACGTGCAGCGGATCGTGGACCTTGGCGTGGCGGCGAAGATCGACCTCGACGCCGTCCCGAACTACGCGAACATCGATCCGGAGTTCAAGAACGGCTACGCGGCCGACGACAAGGCCCGCTGCGTCACCACCGACTACGGCAAGACCGGCTTCGCCTACCGCCGCGACATGGTGGACGACGACCTGAGGTCCTGGGCGGATGTGTGGAAGGTCGCCGAGAAGTACTCCGGGAAGATCACGTTCCTCGATTTCCCGGCATTCGTGATCGGCGCGGCACTGATCGCCGACGGCAACTCGATCTCGTCCACCGACGAGGACGAGATCAGGCAGGCGGGCGACAAGGTGATCGAGATCAAGCCCCACCTCAAGCAGTTCGTCCAGACCGACCTGTCGAAGGGTCTCGTGGACGGCTCCGTGGCCATCGCCATGGACTGGGACTACGACATCTATCTGGCCAACCAGGAGAACGAGAACATCGTCTGGGTGGCCCCCGAGGACGGCACCCAGACGTACCTCGACACCTGGGTGGCGATCAGCGAGTCGGAGCGGCTGCCAGTCGTGTGGAAGTTCTTCGACCACTTCTACCAGCCGCGTCAGTACGCGAACTTCGTGAACACCCTCGGGATCGCGTTCTGCATGGCGGACGCCCGGCAGTTCATCGACAAGGGCATCGCCGAGTCGGAGATCCTGTATCCGCCCAAGGAGGTGCTGGAGCGCGTCCAGTACCAGAAGGCGCTCGGCGAGAGCCAGAAGCTCTGGGATCGCGAGTGGCTGCGCATCAAGGCGGCGTGAGGCCGCTCGGGGGCGCTCGGCTGGCAGGACTCTCGCGAGGGCTCGCGGCCCTCCCCAATCTGGCGTGGGCCGCGCTCTTCTTCCTGGTGCCGAGCGTCCTGATGGTGGTGCACTCGTTCGCCACCCAGGACACGCTGACCGCGGACATCTCGTTCGGCTGGACGCTCGAGAGCTACGAGCGCATCAACGATCCCATCGTTCTGCGCGCGCTCGTGCGGTCGCTCTGGATCTCGGCTATCTCGACCGGCATCTGCCTGCTGATCGCGTACCCGCTCGCCTACTTCCTGGCGTTCCGCGCGCGCCGGCTCAAGCCGCTCCTCGTCGCGCTGGTGGTGATCCCGTTCCTCACCTCCTTCGTGGTGCGCACATACGCCTGGGTGAACATCCTCGGCACGGACGGGCCGGTCAACGATGCCCTGCTCTCGCTCGGGATAGTCGACGAGCCCCTGCAGCTGATCTTCAACCCCGCCGGGATCGTGATCGGCATCGTCTACAACTACCTACCGCTGATGGTCCTGGCGATCTTCGTGGTCCTGGACCGGATCGACCCGCACGTGGTCGAGTCGGCTCGGGACCTGGGCGCGAACGGCATCTCGGCGTTCTTCCGCGTGGTGTTCCCCCAGGGCCTGCCGGGCATGATCGCCGGCATCATCGTCGTCGGCGCGCCGGCCGCCGGCGAGTACGTGATCCCGGCCATCCTCGGCGGCGGCAAGACGCTCATGTACGGCAACGTGATCGCCGACCAGTTCGGCAGCGCGTTCGAGTGGCCGTACGGGGCAGCGCTTTCGGTGATGCTCGTCGCCGTGCTGCTGGTCGTCATCGGCCTCCTCCGCCGCGTCGTCCGCCGCACTGACGCGGAGGGTCTGCCGCTGTGAGCCGCCGGATGCGGCGCGCGCCGCTCCTCGTCTTCGTCGTCCTGGTCTACGTGTTCCTGTTCGCGCCGATCGTCCTGGTGATGGTGAACGCGCTCAACGCCGATGCCAGCCTCACGTCCTGGGGCGGGCCCACCACCCGCTGGTTCGAGCAGATGTTCGACGACGAGGTCGTCCTGGAGGGGATTCGCAACAGCCTGTTGATCGCGACGATCGCGACGCTCGTGGCCACTGTGCTCGGCACGCTGGCCGCCATCGGCCTGCGCAGCGCGGGGCGGGCCGTGCGCGCCACCACCAATGTCTCCACGTACTCGCGCCTGATCATGCCCGAGCTCGTGCTGGCGGTCGGCCTGCTGCTCACCTTCCGGGCCGTTGACTGGCGGCTCGGGATGGGCACGGTGATCGTGGGGCACGCGGGCTTGTACACGGCGTACGTGATCATGCTCGTGAGCGCGCGTCTGGCGAGGCGCGATCCACACGTTGAGGAAGCCGCGCGCGACCTTGGCGCCACTCCCGCGCGCGCGCTCGTGCGCGTGACGCTCCCGGAGGCGATGCCGGCGATCCTGACCTCCGCGCTGCTGGTGTTCGCGTTCTCGATGGACAACGTGATCACTTCGCTGTTCCTTTCGTCCGGGCTCAACACGCTGCCGCTTGTGCTCTTCTCGCTCATCCGCACGCGCATCACGCCCGAGGTGAACGCGATCGCGACGTTCATGATCAGCGTTTCGACGCTCGTGATCGTGCTGGGCCTGGCGGGCTACTGGCTGCGCTCGGCGTGGATGCGCCAGCGCACGAAGCGCGATTACGGGGCAGCCTCATGAGCGCCGGCTCAGACGGCTTTCTCGTGCTTCAGGGCCTGTCGAAGTCGTTCGGATCGACACTCGCCGTCGACGCGATCGATCTGTCGCTTGCAGAGGGAGAGTTCTTCTCGATCCTGGGGCCGAGCGGCTGCGGGAAGACGACGACCCTCCGCGTGGTCGCCGGGTTCGTGGAGCCGGAGGCCGGGAAGGTGTTGCTCGACGGACGCGACATCACCCACCTGCCGCCGGACAAGCGGCCGGTGAACACCGTGTTCCAAAGCTATGCGCTCTTCTCGCACCTGGACGTGGCTCGGAACGTGGAGTTCGGACTGCGCGAGGACAGGGTGCCGAAGGCGGAGCGCCGCGAGCGCGTGCGCGAGGCCCTGGCCCTGGTGAGGCTCGAGGGCTATGAGTCCAGGCGCCCCAGCGAGCTGTCCGGCGGCCAGCAGCAGCGTGTGGCACTCGCCCGCGCGGTGGTGCGCGGGCCGCGCGTGCTGCTGCTCGACGAACCGCTCGGCGCCCTCGACCTCAAGCTGCGCAAGGCCATGCAGGTGGAGCTGAAGACCTGGCAGGAACGGCTCGGCATGACCTTCGTGTACGTCACGCACGACCAGGAGGAGGCGCTGACGATGTCCGACCGGATCGCGGTCATGGCGGACGGGCGGATCAGCCAGCTTGGCTCTCCGGAGGAGATCTACGACCGGCCCACGAATCGCTACGTGGCCGACTTCATCGGCGCCTCCAACACTCTCCCCTGCCGCGTGGAGCGCGCGAGCGGAGGCGATTACGTCGTGGATGTCCAGGGGCTGACGATGAACGTGGCCGGACACCCTGGCATCAGCGCGGGCCAGAGCGGCTTCCTGATCATCCGGCCAGAGCGCTGCCGCGTCGCGAACCCCGACGCCGGCGCGGGACTGCGGGGCGAGGTCGCGGGCGTGCTCTTCAAGGGCCTGCACCACTCGTACCTGGTCAGGCTCGAGCAGGGATCGACGGTCTCGATCGCCGACCCGCACCGGCCGAGCACACGGCGCGCGTGGGCGGTTGGCGACACGGTGAGCGTGAGCTGGCCGGATAGCGACGCGTGGCTTGTGCCGGAGTGATCCGTCGTCGGTAGCGCAATTCGAAAAGGAGAGAACGTGACCGAGCCCCAGGTGTTCCCCGCAGGCGAGCAGGACCTGACCGACTACCCGTTCGGGCCGCACGCCCACGTGGCTGTCTGGCAGGGCATCGGAGACGACCCTGGGAGCATGGGAGCCGGGTATGCCACCTACAAGGGCCGCTTCGACTGGATCCTCCAGTACGACGCCGTCTATTACTTCCTCGAAGGGACGTTGACGATCACGCACGGCGAGCGGACCTACACGGCCGGCGTGGGCGACGTCATGTTCCTCCCCCGGCACGCCGCGGTCACCTACGAGAGTCCCGAGGGATGCAAGATCTTCTGGGCGATCTATCCCGGTGACTGGGAGCAGGCGTCCGACTTCTCCGTCGCGACGGGGACAGCAACGCCGTGAGCGACGAGCCGTCCGCGGGCGATTTCGACGCCGAGCGCGACCACATCCTCCACAAGTGGACGGCGCAGGACGACTACGAGCCGACGTTCATAGACAGCGCCGAGGGCAGCCGGGTCTTCGAGTCCGGCGGCGGCGACTACCTGGATGCCTTCTCGCAGAGCTGGTATGCGGTGAGCGGTCACAGCCAGGCGCGGATCGCCGACGCGATCGGCGAGCAGGCGCACCGCCTGGCCACCGTCCACGCGGCCGGCTTCTCGACGCCGCCGCGGCGGCACCTGGCCCGGCGGCTCCTCGACCTGCTGCCCGAGGGCTTCAGAAGGGTGTTCTTCGGCTCGAACGGCTCGGACGCCGTCGAGGTCAGCCTGAAGCTGGCCCGCTTGGCGACCGGGCGCCAGGGCGTGGTCGCCTTCTCGGGCAGCTACCACGGGGCGTCGATGGCCGCGGCCAGCGTGACGGGCGTGCCCCAGTGCCGCGAGGGCTTCGGTCAGCCGGTGCCCGGCACCGTCTTCACCCCGTATCCGTACTGCTACCGCTGTCCGCTCGGGCTCTCCTACCCGGACTGCGACGTCGCGTGCGCCGACCTGCTCGAGCGTGCAATCGAGACCGAGGGCCCAGGCCACATCGCCGCGATCATCGGGGAGCCGGTCAACGCCGTGAGCGGGGTCGTGGTACCTCCACAGCCATTCTGGAAACGCGTTCGCGAGATCGCCGACCGCTACGACGTCTGGTACATCTCGGACGAGGTCGTGACCGGCTTCGGCCGCTGCGGGTCGTGGTTCGCGCTCGACCACTACGACGCCGTCCCCGATGTGATCACGCTCGGGAAGGGGCTCACCTCCGGGTTCCAGCCGCTGTCGGCCGCGGTCTTCGGCGAGCGAGCCGAGCGAGACATCGCCTCGAAGCCGCTGTACCACGGGATGACCTTCGAGGGTCACTCGGTGGCGACCGCCGCCGCGCTCGCGAACCTCGACGTGCTGGAGGAGGATGGCCTCGTCGCGCGAGCCGCGACGCTCGGCGCGACGCTTCAGGGACGTCTGGAGGAGCTGGCGGCGCGCCACCGGTGCATCGGGGACGTGCGCGGCCTCGGCGCGATGTGGGGCATCGAGCTGGTCCGCGACCGCGGCACCAGGGAGCCGTTCGCGCCCGGCCAGCCGTTCAAGAACCGGCGCGGCGCGCCGGTGGACGCCGCGACGTGGGCCTGGGAGGAGCTCTTCCACCGCCACCGCGTCTTCACGGGAGTGGCGTCGAACGTCCTCGAGCTCGCCCCTCCCCTCGTCTTCACCGAGTCCGAGCTCGACGAGCTGATCGACGCGCTGTCGTCGGTGCTGGCGCAAATCGACCCCCACTGCGAGGCGCAATGACACAGGGCCCGATCGCATTCCGGAACGCCCAGATCATCGATGGAACGGGCCGCGACTCCTACCAGGGCAGCATCGTCGTCGCGGCGGGCCGCATCACGGCGGTCGGCCCCGGCGAGCCGGACACCGACGGCGATACGACCACCGTGGACGCCACGGGCCTCGCGGTCCTGCCAGGGATGATCGATGCGCACGTCCACCTCGCGTTGAACGGCGGCCCAGAGAGCTCGAGCGGCGTCGAGAGCGACGACGCGTTCGCGGTCCTGCGCTTCGCCGCCGACATGGAGCGCACCCTGCGAGCGGGGTTCACAGCGGTCCGTGACCTCGGCGGCCGCAACTACATCGAGATGAGCCTCCGCGAGGCGATCCAGCGAGGGATCACGCCCGGCCCGCGCCTGCGGCTGTGCGGAAAGATCGTGTCGATGACCACGCCGGGAACCGACTTCTACCCCGGCATGTACCGCGAGGCGGATGGCCCCGACGAGGTCCGGAAGGCCGCCCGTGAACAGCTGAAGCACGGCGCCGACGTGATCAAGCTGATGGCTACGGGCGCCGGCTTCGCGCCGGGCGAGGACCCCAAGGCCACGCAGTACTCCGAGGAGGAGATGCGCGCAGCGGTAGAGGAGGCGCACCACCAGGGCCGCACGGCGGCCGCGCACGCGGAGGGGATCGACGGAATCCGTAACGCCGTGAACGCCGGCATCGACACCATCGAGCACGGCGACTACCTGATCGAGGACGAGCAGGTGGCCCGGAAGATGGCCGAGCGCGGCGTGGCCCTTGTGCCGACCATGAACCTCTACGACGCCATCCTCACCAGCTCCGAACAGGGCTCGGTTCCCGATTTCATCCTGCACAACGTGCGCGTGCTGGCGGACGCGAACCGCCGGTCGTTCCAGATGGCGCTCGAGCTCGGCGTCCCGATCGCCCTCGGCACCGACGGCGGCACCGCCTTCAATCGCCACGGTGAGAACGCGCGCGAGCTCCAGCTCATGGTGGATGCCGGGATGACGCCCGCGCGGGCGATTCACGCGGCGACCGGAGCTGCCGCCAAGGCGATTGGCCTGTACGCGGAGACCGGAACGCTCGAGGCCGGCAAGGCGGCCGACCTCGTGATCGTCACGCAGGATCCGACGGCCGACATCGACGTCCTGACGAGGCCCGGCGAGTTCGCGCTCGTCATGAAGGGTGGCTCGGTGGTCAGCGCGTCGGAGGCTGTGCTCGGGCCGCTCACTTGCTCGCGGTAAGCCTCGCTCTGGCCGCATCCCTCTTCTGGGGAAGCTACGACTACGTGGGCGGGCTCCGGAGCCGGGAGCTGTCACCCGTCTGGATGCTCACGGTCACCCAGGGCGTCGCGTTCGCCGGGAGCAGCGCGGCGGTGGTCATCGGCGGCGCGGGCGTCCCGCCGCTGGGGGAGGTTGGCCTCGCGCTGGCGATAGCCGCGGGGTACACGGTGTCGCTGGTGGCTTTCTTCCACGCTGTGACAGTCGCGCGGATCAGCATCGTCGCGCCGATCAGCGCCGGCGGAGCGACCATCCCGGTGCTCGTCGGCATCGCGGGTGGTGACGGCCCCGGCGCCGCCGGGCTCGTGGGCATCGTGATCACGCTGGCCGGGATCTGCGTGCTCTGCGCCGCGACCCAGGGCGACAGCGCTACCGACATCGCTCCGCGCCTCGGGGTGGCCCTCGCCCTGGTGGCAGCGCTCGGCTCGGGGCTGTACTTCGTGGGCGTCGACTCCGCCACGGCAAGCGTCCTGTGGACGGTCATGATCGTGTCCGGCGTCAGCTTCATCACGCTGGCGACCGTCAGCGCGCTGCAACCGGCACACCGGCCGCCCGGGGGTTGGCACCTCGCCGCCCTGGTGCCGCTGGGCTGCCTGATCCTGGCCGGCAACCTCGCCTACGCCGGAGCCACCACGCGCGGCCAGCTGGCGGTAGTGGCTGTGCTGGCCTCCCTGTATCCCGCTATCCCCGTGGTGCTGGCGCGGATCCTGCTCGGGGAGCGCATGCGCAGGGCGCAACAGGTCGGCGCCGCGGCCGCGCTGATCGGAGTGGGCCTGATGGCGCTATGAAGGAGAACCGAGGGCGCTGCGCACGGCGGAGATGTGGTGGGGCCCGAGCCCGCAGCATCCGCCCACGATCGTCGCCCCGTCATCCAGCCACGCGCGCACCTGGGTCACAAAGGCCTCCGGGGAGCTGGCGTGCTCGAAGTCCCAGCCCGGATCGATGAACCTGCCGACGTTGGGATAGATGCCGAGCGGCAGGCTCGTGTAGTCACGCAGGAACGGGAGGGTCCGTCCCACGCGCTCCGGCGGCAGGCAGTTGACCAGCAGCGCGGCCACACCGAGACGCTCGAGCTCGGCGGCGGCCCGGCCGAAGAGCTCGCCCGACGCGTCCTGGAGGCGCCCGTGTATGGGCGTGATCCCGATGTCGCTCACGTCGCAGGGGCCGTCCAGCGTCCACCTGTAGGACACCCACAGAGGAATCCCGCAAGCCAGCAGCGGCTCGAATGCGGAAAAACGGAGGTCCACCGGAATCGACTCGGTCGTCTCCACGAGCACGAGATCCGGCTGCGCCCGGACAACGGCCTTCGCGATCTGATCGACGACGCCCGGCTCGATCGGCTCGGTGAAGACGCTGAACGCGACCGCCGGTGGCACGGCCGCCGCCTCAGCCGCCTCACGGGCCAGCTCCACCGCCCGGACGGCCAGATCCGGCCAGCCGTCCGCATGCTCAGGACGCGCGTCTCCGCTGGCGTAGCGGTCGATCCTCCAGGTGTTGGTGGTGATCACGTCGGCGCCCGCATCGACGTAACGGCGATGGACCTCGCTCGTCAGGTCGGGGGCCTCGTCGAGAGCCCGGGTCCCCCACGTCTCGGCCGTGTTGCGCCCCGCGTCGTAGCCCACCCGCTCGAGCTCCGAGCCGATGCCACCGTCCAGGAGGACCGGTCCGCCGCCGGCCAAGAGCCGTTCGATCCGCTGATAGGCGGGCGTCACGGCACCCGCTCAGATCTCGGTCGCGTAGTCCGTGTAGGTGCTCTTGAGGGACGCATCCGTGCCGAAGTAGGCGTGCCGGCTCATGTCCTCCGAGTACGCGCTGGCGGCAGGCTTTCGCCCGAGCGCCTCGGCCATGGCACGCACGTGGTGGGGTCCGGCCCCGCAGCAGACGCCCAGGTAACGGACACCGAGCTCGGCAGCGGCTCGCGTGAACTCGGCTATCTCGTAGCGATTGCACGTGAAGGGGTCGAGAGCTGTCGGGAAGGCGCGATCTTCGGGGAGCACCGCGCAGCCGGGATCGCTGAGCGACTGGAAGCTCGGCTCGTCCGGGGTGGTGCGGTAGGGCACGGGAAGCGCGGCGATCGGCCCCTCCACGGCCTCTCGCACTCCCTGCAACAGCGGCAGCATCGTGGCC
The DNA here is from genome assembly GCA_963811055.1 of uncultured Thermoleophilaceae bacterium. GTDB lineage: Bacteria > Actinomycetota > Thermoleophilia > Solirubrobacterales > Thermoleophilaceae > JACVRW01. The sequence continues at coordinate 676,414 of CAWEPQ010000019.1, read as the reverse complement.
GGTCCACGGCTGCAGTTGAGTCCCACGACGTCGGCGCCGGCCTCCTGCAGTCGGAGGCATGCCTCGCCCGGCGACCAGCCCTCGCGGGTCTCCGGACTGCGATGCATGGCGAGCGTCACGACGGCGGTGGCCCCCGCGTCCTTGATGGCTTCCGTCGCGACGATCGCCTCCTCTCCCCACGAGATCGTCTCGGCAATCACGAAGTCCACTCCGGCGTCGACCGCCCAGCCGATCTGCTCGTCGAACATCGCGCGCACCTGGTCCCGCGATTCGGGTCCGCTCCACACGTTCGTATTGCAGATGTTTCCGGCGAGCAGGGTCCCGGTGTCACGAGCAACCTCGCCGGCCAACGCGAGCGCCTGGCGGTTGATGTCCTCGAGCGCTCCCTCCTTGCCGATCAGGCGGAGCTTCTCCCTATGCGCGTAGTAGGTGAACGCCTCAACCACGTCCGAGCCGGCGTGTACGAACTCCTGGTGCAGCTCGACCACCTTCTCCGGGTGGTCGAGCACCACCTCAGGAACAAAGCCACCGGCCTGCAGGTAGCCGCGCCGCTCCAACTCGAACAGGTAGCCCTCCGCGCAGATGACATGCCCACTCTCGAGCCGCTCGAGAAGACCTTCACCGCGTCCGCCATTGCCGCTCATAGTTGGTCTCCTTCTGCAGAACCCGAGTTCTCGCCGTCCGGCTCGTCTTGGAGCCGATGGCGTTTTTTAGCATCTTGAGTTGCGATAATACACCGTCATGAGCGCCGCGGCACGCCTCCAATGTGGCGAGGATCTGCTCGCGGCGCTCGCCTCGGATGAGGCGCTGGCAGCGGGCGGATTGACCATTTCGCAGCTCGCTGCCACCACGAAGCGCGACCGCGGCCTGGTATCGCGCGTCGCGTCCGACCTTGTCGAGCTCGGGCTCGCGGATCGAGGATCCGAGTCACGGAAGCTGCGGCTCAGCTGGCTGCTCTACGCCCACGCCGCGCGCATCGGGCGGGAACGCCTGCTGCGACGGGCGGGTCCCGTGCTGCGTCAGCTCGCCGACGCGACGGGTGAGAGCGCCTACGCCGTCGTGCGCCTGCGCGCGGATGCCGTGACCCTGGCGGAGGCCACTCCCGCGAACGCTGTCGTCGTGGCATCGTGGGTCGGGAGGAGCGCACCCGTGGCCAGGAGCGACGCGGGTCCGGTTCTCCTGGCGGCTCTGAGCGCGGAGGAGATACGCACGCTGCTGGGCGACACCCTGCCGCCCACAGCCGCGGCCCATGCGCCCCAGTCGCTGGACCACCTGCTGGAGCTGGTCGAGGCGGCACGTGACACCGGTGTCAGCGTCCTTGACGAGCAGGCCGAGCAGGACACGGCCTCGGCCGCCGCGCCCGTCCGGGATCACGGCGGGGCCACGGTCGCGGCACTCGTGATCACCGGTCCGTCGGGGCGGACGAGGGACAGGCTCGACGAGCTGGCCGGCCAGGTCACAGCCGTCGCCGCGGAGCTGTCGAGGGAGCTCGGCGCTGAGGCGGGTGCAATCGATGGCGCGTGAGGACGGCGCGCCGCTCCGAGCCAACGTGGGCCGCCGGCTCGAGATCCTCTCGGCCGTGATCCGCCAGGAGGCCGAAACCGGCGAGGGTCTCGGCGTGGTCGCGGCCGCGGCCGCCACAGGGCGCGAGAAGACCCAGATCTCGCGCGGGCTCCGATACCTCGAGAGCGCTGGGTTGACGGAGCGTGACGAGAGGACGCGGGAGTTCCGCACCGGCGCGCGGATGCTGCAACTCGCCTCACGCGCCGGGGAGCCGGCGCTGCTTCGGGCCGCCGCCCCTGCCCTCGAGGAACTTGCGGCGACCATCGGCGAGCGAGCCCACCTCTCGGTGCTCTTCAAGAGCCAGGTGCTCACCGTCGCGACCGTGGCACCGCCCTCGACCCTCCAGGCGGTCGGCTGGGTTGGCCGGTTGACGCCGGCCCACTGCACCGCGTCCGGCGCCGCGCTGCTCGCCGATCACGGTCCTGACGCCCTGCGCGAGCTCACGGGTCCCGACCCGCTGCCGGCCGCCGGTCCGGCCGCTCCCCGCACGCTCGCCGAGCTCACCCACACCCTCGAGCAGGTGAGGCGGGAAGGGGTCGTGGTCGTGAACGGCGGGCTCGAGGAGGGCCTCGTCGCGATCGCAGCTCCGATTCGCGCCGCCGACGGCCAGATCATGGCCGGCGTGAACATCTCCGGTCCAGCGTTCCGGATGGGTCCGCTGATCGACTTCGCGCGCTTGGCCGTGCGCGAGGCCGCGACCCGCATCGCCGGCCTCAGCAGCCCACCGGACAGCTGACCGTGACCGTGCTGATCGCCTCCCGCACGGACGTGACGCTCGACGCGGTGCGCCGGGTGGCGTGGCACGGCGAGGATGTGGCCCTCGCCCCCGAGGTGGTGGAGCGAATGGAGCAGGGGCATGCCGCGTTCGGCGCGTATGTGGACGCCCGCATCGCCGAGGACCCCGACGCGCTGCTCTACGGCCTGACCACCGGGCCCGGCGATGCCGGGGGCGTCGTGCTCACCGCCGAGGCCGCGGCCTCGAGGCCTGGGGGGCTGTGGACCGCCGCCTCGTTCGGCGAGCCCCTGCCCGAACGCGTGACGCGCGCGATCGTCCTCGCCCGTCTCGCCGACCTGGTTGACGGACACGCCGGTGCGCGTCCGGCGCTCGCCACGGCTGTGGCGGACATGCTCGACCGCACACCCCTGCCGGCCGTGCCGGCGCGGGGCAACGGCGGCTCGGGGGAGGTCCTCGCGCTCGGTCATCTCTTCGACGAGCTGGCCGAGCGGATGGAGGTCGAGCCTCAGGAGCAGGGGGCGCTCATCAACGGCGCGCCCTGCGCCGCTGCACTGGTGGCCGACGCCGCGCTGGCCGGGCGCGGCCGGCTCGAGCTCGCGGAGCGAACGTTCGCCCTGTCGGTTGAGGCGATTCGAGCTCCGCTCGACGCGTTCGCCCCTGAGCTGGGCGAGCTCTGGGACAACGAGCACGAGACCGAGGCGCTGCGCTCGTTCTCGGCGCTGCTGGAGGGCGGCGCCACCGAACGGGAGACCCGTCAGGCGCCGGTGAGCCACCGGGTGCTGCCCAGGGTGCTCGGCCGGGCGCGACAGGACCAGGCGCGCGCCGAGCGCACCGCGGCGAGCTCATTGGGGGCGGTGACCATCAACCCGGTGTTCCTGGCGCCCGTGGACGGCCGCCCGCTCGGTGCGCTCATCTCGACCGGCGGCTACCACAACGATCAGGCCCATCCGGCGTTGGACGCGCTGGCCCACGCCTGGGCCGACGTCGCCCAGCTGGCCCAACGCCACGTGGACAAGCTCTTCCAGCACCCTGTCAGCTCACCGTTGCTGGCCGGCGAGTGGCTGACCAAGCCGTTGCACATGGTCGCCGCGGGCTACGCCGAGGAGGCCCGGGCTCTGGCCCAGACGACCGTTCTCGGCCTCGGTGGCTTCGGCCAGAACGACCTGCCCTCCCCCGCCTTTCTGGCATGGAGCCGGGCCACCGCCGTCGGGGTGTGCCTCGACCGAACCCTGGCCGTGCTTGCCGCGCTCGCCTCGCAGGCGCTCCACGTGGCAGGACAGGACCCGCCAGCCGCGCTCGCCGTGTTTCTCGGCGAGGTGCGCGCCGCGTTTCCTCCCGTCGTGGCGCCTCGCCGCCTGGGGATCGACGCCGAGCGCCTGGCCGCAACATTCAGCCAGCGCGTGTGTCCGGCCTGACGGCCTGCACCTCGGCGGTCGCCGAGTAGAGCCGGTCGACGACCCGCAGCAGCGTCGCCTCCTCCCCCCACGCCCCCGTGAGCTGAACCGCACGCGGAAGCCCGTGAGCGTCGAATCCCATGCGGACCACGCAGGCGGGCAAGCCGCAGAGGCTCGCCAGGCCCGTCCGCATAAGGGCGTCCTGCCGAAAGACCGCGTCGGCGGCCGGCAGATCCTCCAGTCGGGGCGCCGGCGGAGCGGCCACGTCAAGCAGCACGTCGACTCCCTCGAAGGCCGCGCACATCTCGCCCCGCAGCCGTTCGCGCTCCTCCTGCGCCGCGAGGTAGTCGCGCGGATCCAGGTCGGCCGCAGCGTCCAAGCGCCGCCGAACGTCGTCGCCGTACTCCGAGCGCCGCGCCGGGTAGAGGCCGGCCCGGTTGTGATGGAACAGCACCTCGGGCCCCTGGACTCGCGGAAGGAGCGCGAGCGCGGCGTCGCTCGGGACGCGCAGCGGGACCAGCCTCGCTCCGGCAGCGGACAGGGCCTCGCCGGCGTCCCGTATCGGCACGTCGCCGGCGTCCTGCGGGATGCCGATCCGCAGCCCCTGGATCTCACGCGCGGGCTGGTCGCGGGGCCCCAGCGGCGAAGACCGAGCCAGCTGTGCAAGCACGAGGGCCACATCGGCCGGCGTCCTGGCGATCGGACCGACGTGGTCCAGCGACCACGCCAGCGGAAATACGCCCTCCAGGCTCACCCGGCCATAGGTGGGCTTGAGCCCCACCACCCCGCAGAGCGCGGAGGGGATGCGGACCGATCCCGCGGTATCCGTGCCGAGCGCGATAGGAACGAGTTCCGCGGCCACGGCCACCGCCGAGCCGCCGCTCGAGCCTCCGGAGATGTGATCGACAGACCAGGGATTGCGGGTGCTGCCCATCCCCGGGTTGATCGAGGTGACGCCCCACGCGAACTCATGCGTCTGCGTCTTGCCCACCAGGATGCCGCCCGCACGTCGAACGGCGCCCACCGCCACGGCGTCCGTCTCGGGTACGTGCCGGGCGAACATCACAGAGCCATAGGTGGTCGTCACGTCCGCTGTGTCGAAGAGGTCCTTCGCGGCGAACGGGACGCCGAGCAAGGGCGGTACCTCCTCTCGCCGGGCGTAGCGGCGCTCCGCGTCCTTGGCCTCGGAGCCCGCCCGCTCGATGCACACCGTCGTGAAGGCGCCGAGAAGCGGATTCAGCCGCGCGATCGCCGTCTCGGTCGCGTCGATCACCTCAACCGGCGAGAGCTCGAGCGCCCGATAGCCGGCGACGAGCTCGCGCGCCGTCAGAGCCGGGGGGCTCACTCAGAGGGCGAGGTAGCCGCCGTCCATGATCAGCTCGGTGCCCGTAACGAACCGTGACTCGTCGGAGGCGAGGAACAGAACCCCCGGCGCGATCTCCTCGGGAGTGGCCCCCCGTCGCAACGGGGTGACCTCGATCATCGGCTGGTTGGCCTCGTGCCCCTCTGACATCGGCGTGTCGACCATCCCCGGGCACACCGAGTTGACGCGAATGCCGAACGGGCCGTACGTGACCGCTCCGCTCTTGCTCATCATCACGACGGCGCCCTTCGCCGCGTGGTACGCCGCGTAACCGGGAAGCGCCGCGATGCCCTGGTTCGACGCGATGTTGATCACCGAACCGCTTCGCTGCTCGAGCATCACGGGGATGACCGTCTTCATGCCGAGGAACACCCCGAGCTGGTCCACCGCGATGACCTTGTCCCAGCCTTCCACCGTCTCGTCGACGAAGTCCTCGATCCGGATGACCCCGGCGTTGTTGACGAGAACGTCGATTCGCTCCCATTGCTCAACCGTCGCCTCCACCAGCGCTGTCCACGACTCGAGCGATGTCACGTCGCACGCGTGAAAGCGCGCTGTTCCGCCGTTGCCGCGAATCTCCTCCGCCACCGCCTCTCCGGCCTCGGCCTGAACGTCGGCACACACCACCCTGGCTCCCTCGCTGGCGAGCAGGCGCGCGTGGGCGGTTCCCATTCCGCTCGCGGCCCCGGTCACGATCGCGACCTTGCCTGCCACGCGGCCCGCGTGCGGCACTAGCCGCTCCCCCGCGCCGCGGTCCGCGGGGCCCCGCTACCGACGTACCGGCCTCCGCCCGCGACGGTGCTCTCGCCTCGCTCGGCGACCACCCGTCCACGTGAGACCGTCAGCCACGGCCTGCCGGTCACCTCGCGCCCTTCGTACATCGAGTAGTCCGCTCCCGACAGCGGGACGTCCTTGCCCAGCGTCCAGCGCGCCTCGGGGTCGATGACCACCACGTCGCCGTCCGAGCCGACCGTGAGCGCGCCCTTCCTCGGGAACATCCCGAAGCGCCGCGCCGCGTTCTCGGCTCCGACAACAGCGAGCTCGTTCCAGCTCAGCCGGCCCTTCGCCACGCCCTCGGTCAAGAGAATCGCCAGCGTCGCCCCGATCTCCGACACGCCCGGAATCGCGTCCCACATCGACCTGGCCTCCTTCTCGGCCAGGCAGTAGCGGCAGTTGTCGGAGCCCACAATTTCGATGGAGCCGCGCCGCATCGCCGACCAGAGCCACTCCGCGTCGTCCGGGCCGCGCAGCGGCGGATTGATCTTTCCGAGCGCTCCGATCTCCCAGGGGACATCGGAGATCAGGTAGTGCGCGCAGGTCTCGCCGATGATCCGCACCCCACGCGAGTGCAGGTACTCGATCGTCCTGCCGCCCTCCTCGGACGAGACATGCGGAATGTACGCGCAGCCGCCCGTCTCCTTGGCGATCATGCCCACGTCGAAGATCTGCATCGCCTCGCAACCGGCCGGCCGTGCTCGTGTCCACCACTCCAGCGAGTCGTGGCCCATCTCGCGGTAGCGATCCTTCAGCATCCCGCAGATCGTCGGCTCCTCGCAGTGGACCATGCCCTGGGCCGGCGCGTCCGGCCGCTCCGCCGCCGCGATCCGCTCGAAGGCCTGGAAGATGTAGGCGTAGTCGACGGTGGTGATGCCGAACTCCGCGGCCTCCTCACCCACATACGACGGGAACATCTTGAAGCTCGTAACGCCCTCCTGGACGAGCGCCCCGATCTCGTCGAGATGCTCGGCGGTGCACGGGTTGGCCGTGAACCGCACGTCGATCGGCGAGCGCTCCTCGACCTCTCGCTTGGCCAGGTCCAGCAGCGTTGTGTCCTGCCGTCTGAGCAGGGTCGTGACCCAGCTGGGCCCCCCGGCATTCTCGTGATCGGTCACGATCGTGGTCACACCGCCGATGGCGGCGGCCGTGGTCTCGGTCGTCAGGTCCTCCAGGAACTTCGCGTCATCGGCAGTGCCGCCGACGCCGAGGTGAACGTGCGGATCGACGAGACCGGGCAGCGCCACGTGCCCGCCGAGGTCGATCGTGTCGGTGGCCGAAGGCAACGCCGCCGTGGGACCGATCGCGACGATCACGCCGTCGTCGATCGCCAGTCCGCCCTCGACGATTCCGTCCGGAGTCACGACGCGCCCGTCCACAAGCCGCAGATCAGCCATTGGCGTGAACGACGTAGGTGCTGGATCCGTGGTGAGGCATGTCTCTCCGATCGGCGCCTTCTCAACGAGTATGTCCGACATGTACAAATGTCCCCTCGGCGGGTACATCGTAGGATCCGCGATCTGGCCCACCCATCCAAGGAGGAACACCACGTGAAAGTGATCGGAGCCGGCTTGCCTCGAACGGCGACGACCACCCAGCTGATCGCGCTCGAGATGCTGGGACTGCCCTGCTACCACATGCGCGACATGATGGGCGACCTGACCAAGAGCGTCCCGCAGTGGCGCGCGGCCCTGGAGGGCAACGGGCCGTGGGAGGAGCTGTTCGAGGGCAAGGAGTCGGTGGTCGACTGGCCCGGCTCGTACCACTGGCGTGAGCTGATGGACGTCTACCCCGACGCCAAGGTGCTGCTCAGCGTCCGCTCGGCCGAGAGCTGGGTCGAGAGCATGCACAACACGATCGCCGCCATCTGGTTCGGCGACAACCTCATGCACCACCTTTGCCAGGCGCAGTACCACGTGGACCCGGTCTACGCCTCCTGGCTCGACGTCCTCCACGACATGTGGACGAAGGCGGACATCATGGTCCCGAGCAACGGCGACCGCGACGAAATGGCCGCCGGCTTCGAGCGCTGGAACAAGGAGGTCATCGACACCGTGCCCGCCGAGCGCCTGCTGGTGTGGCATCCCAAGGACGGCTGGGAGCCGCTCTGCGAGTTCCTCGAGGTCAGCGTCCCGGACACACCGGTGCCGAACGTCAACGACACCGAGAACTTCCAGAAGAACCTGATGATGGCTCCGGCCATCGCGGCGGTCAACGCGTGGTGGGATGAGAACGGTGGGCTGGAGGACCAGGCCACCAAGCAGCGCGAGGAGGCGGCCAAGGCGGAAGCCTCCGCCTAGCGGCTCCTAGATCCCGCGCCGCCGCTCGCAGGCGGCGCGGTCCTTGCCGGCCCCGCCGTTGCAGCTGTCCCTGCCGCTGCCTCCGCTGAGGCGGTCCTTGCCCGAGCCGCCCGCCAGGCTGTCCTTGCCGGCGTCGCCGGCGAGGCGGTCGTTACCGGCGCCGCCGTCGAGGCGGTCCTTGCCGTTCTGGCCGAAGAGACGATCGTTGCCGCTGGAGCCCTTGACGCTGTCGTTGCCGTCACCGGCGCAGACCAAATCGTTCCCGCGGCCGCCGTCGATCCTGTCATTCCCCCCGAGACCGACGATCACATCCGCACGACGCGTGCCCTTGAGCCTGTTCGCCTTGCCGGTCCCGATGATGGTGGCCTTCTTGCCCGCGCAGCGCGGCACCCGGCTCTTCCCACCGCCCGGCCCGCCACCGCCCGGCCCGCCACCGCCCGGGCCGCCACCCGACCCCGGCGAATCCCCCTCGACCAGGGCAACCAGGAAATCGCCTCCCGAAGTCCCGGCGACAGCGATCCGGCCATCGCGCAGGAGCCCCACCGCCGTAGCTCCCCCCGCCACCGGCAGCGTCTGCTTCCCGTCGCCGTCGAAGGTGGTGTCGAGCGCGCCGCCCGGCTGGAAGCGCAACACCACGGCCTGTGAGGCACCGCCCGAGCCCGCTACCACGATCTTCCCGTTGGCCTGCAGCGCGACCGCCGCGCCCACATCGGATTTCTCGGTGCCGAGGTCGACCTTGGCCGAGCCGTCGCCGTCGAAGCTGGTGTCCAGCGTCCCGTCCGGATTGAGTCGCGTAACCGCCACGTCGCCCGTGCTGTAGCCGGCACCGGTCAGGACGATCTTGCCGTCGGGCTGGATCAGCACGTCGGACACCTGGTCGTCGGAACCGAGGTCGATGGTCCTGCGCCCGTCCCCGTCGAAGCTGCTGTCGAGCGTCAGGTCGGCGTTGTAACGGGCCACCGCGAAGTCGACGGCGGTCGTCGCCGACACCGTATAGCCAGCCGCCACGATCTTGCCGTCGGGCTGCAGCGCGACTGCGGAGGCCCGACTGAAAGGTCCGCCGAAGTCGGCCCGGCGAGCGCCGCCCTCGACGTCCCCGTCCGCAGTCAGCCGGAAGACCGCAAGATCGTCGAAAACCGCGCCGGCTACCACGATCTTGCCGTCGGGCTGCACCAGCACGTCGTCCCCGTAATCGGCGCCCCCGAAGTCCACGGTGACCCTGCCGTCGTCGTCGAACGCCGGATCGGCAAGACCGCCGGCAGTCGACCGCAGGATCCCGAAGTCGCTGGTGCCGCCCGCGCCGACGTTGTCTCCGACCACCACGATCTTGCCGTCGGGCTGAAGCGCGGCCGCCGCACCACGGTCCTGGCCACCGATGGAGAGATTGGCCTCGCCGTCGTCGCTGAAGCTCGTGTCGAGTGACCCGTCCAGTGTCAGCCGCGCGAGGCCGAAGTTGTCGGAAGTGGTAACGCTAGCCCCAGCGATGCCCGTCGTCACGATCCTGCCATCGGGCTGAATTACGAGGCCCGCGGCCACGTCCAAGCCGCCGAAGTCGATGGTGCGGACACCGTCACCGTCGAAGCTCGTATCGAGGGCGCCGGGCGCGGCCAGCGCGGTGGCGGCACCGGCAAGCAGCAGCACGAAGACCAAGGCGACGACTCGACGGTACCCCTGCATTCACCGATGAGTATCTGCCGTGTAGCCCCGCCGTGCAACCGAGAACCCGGTTGGTGTACGCAGGACGCGGCATCGAGGGGGAATCGGGATCATCACCGGCGTGGCCGACACGATGGTCTTCATCCCCGCATGGAACGAGGCCGAGTCGCTGCCCGACGTGCTGGCGGAGGCTCGCCGGGACCTCCCGGACGCCGATCTGCTCGTGATCGACGACGGGTCGACGGACGCCACGGCTGAGGTGGCCAGTGCAGGCGGTGCCGAGGTTGTGTCGTTCCCGGAGAACCGCGGGCTTCGTCACGGCATCGCGGAGGGCTACCGCCAGGCCTTCGACCGCGGCTATGCCTACTGCGGGCGGCTCGATGCCGACGGTCAGCATCCGGCCGCCGAGCTGGCTCGCATGCTCGCGTTGGTGAAGGCGGGCGAGTGCGACGTGGCGGTCGGGTCGCGCTTCCTTCCGGACTCGGGCGCCGACGGCGAGCGCTACCGGCCCTCCCCCGATCGTGTGGTCGGCACTTCGCTGTTGCGGCTGTTGATGCGGCTGCGGCTGGGGCAGCCGATCTCCGACGGCACCAGCGGGCTCTACGCGGTCGACCGCAGCGCGCTCGAGCTGCTCGCCGACCCATACGTCTGCGAGGCCCCCGAGGTTGAAGCGCTGGTGCGAATCAGCGATGCCGGGCTGCGCCTGCTGGAGGTGCCGGTCCACATGCGCCAGCGCGAGCACGGCGAGTCCTCCTTCAAGGGCCGCCGGGCCGTAGGGCTCGTCGTGACCATCGGTCTGACTCTGTTCGGCGGCGAGCTCCTGCGCCGGCGCCACGAACGCCGGCAGCGCCCTAAGGGCGTGGCCGGCCTGCTGCGGCGCGGCTGATCACCCAGGAGCCAACGGCTAGGGCCGCAACCGACGCCAGCGCCCAGCGCCGCCCGACCTGCCGGGCCGGCGCCCACGGCCATAACAGCGGCGTAGGCGCCGCGTCGTCGCCGGCGTCGCGCAGCAGATGGGAAGCCAGGCCGCCGAAAGCCGCCCAGCCCTGCAGCGGCCCGCCCGCCGCCGTCGCGATGGCCCCAACGGCGCCGGCCACCACGAGGCTGTGGCTGCGGGGACGAGTCGCCAGCGAGAGCATCGCCCGGGGCCGCAGCGAGCGCGCGGCAATCGGGTGGTCGATGTCGATCAGCGTGCCGGCCGCGACAGCGGTGAGCAGTGGGCCGCGTCCCATCCGAGGCACGAGCGGCGCCACAACCGCGGCGGCCCACAAACCGTGCACGAACGGATCGGCGCAGGCCACAAGGTGCCTTCTCCGCAGAGCCATAGCGACAGCGTAGGGAGGGGCAGGGGCAGCGCGCGGGGCTAGATCCCGCGCCGCCGCTCGCAGACGGCGCGGTCCTTGCCCGCCCCGCCTGAGCAGCTGTCCCTGCCACGGCCGCCGGTCAGCCGGTCCTTCCCCGGGCCGCCCACCAGCTTGTCCTTGCCTGCGTCGCCCGCGACGCGGTCGTTTCCGCCGCCGCCGTCGAGCTTGTCTGCGCCGTTCTGGCCGTACAGGCGATCGTTGCCGTTGGAGCCCTTCACGGTGTCGTTCCCATCGCCGGCGCAGATCGTGTCGTTGCCGCCCTTGCCGTCGATCTTGTCGTTGCCGCGCAGCGCGACGATGACGTCCGCCCGGCGGGTGCCCTTGAGCTTGTTGGGCTTGTTGGTCCCGACGATCGTGGCCTTCTTGCCTGCGCAGCGCGGCACCTTGCTCGGCCCGCCGTTCGGGCCACCACCGGGGCCCGGGCCGCCCGGACCGCCACCCGATGCCGGCGAATCGCCCTCCATCAGGGCGACGAAGACGTTGCCCCCCGATCCGCCCGCGGCAGCGATGCGGCCGTCGTCCAAAAGCGCGACCGCGGCAGCGCCCCCCGACACGGGCAGCGTCTGCTGCCCGCCGGCGCCGAAGGTGGTGTCAAGCGAGCCGCCGGGCTGGAAGCGCAGGAGGAGGGGCTTGCTCGCCCCACCGCTGCCCGCGACCACGATCTTGCCGTTGGCCTGCAGCGCGGCAGCGTTGCCGGAAGCCGAGTCGCCGACGTCGATGCTGGCTGTGCCGTCGCCGTCGAAGCTGGCGTCCAGCGACCCGTTCGGGTTGAGCCGCGTGACGGCGATCGCGGAGTTGGGGAAGCCGACACCCGTCAGCACGATCTTGCCGTCGGGCTGGACCAGCACGTCCTCGGTGCGGTCGGAGCCGCCGAGGTCGACGGTCCTGCGCCCGTCTCCGTCGAAGCTGGTATCCAGCGACCCGTCGGCATTCAGGCGCGCCACCGCGATGTCAGAGTTGGTGCCGGTGACCGCGCTGCCGGCCACCACGACCTTGCCGTCGGGCTGCAGCGCCACCGCGAAGCCACGATCCGTGTCGGTGCCGGGGAAGTTGACGGAGACCGTGCCGAACCCGTCCTCGATCTCCCCATCCGGATTCAACCGCACAACCGCGAACTCGAAACCGAAGATGCTGCCCGCCACGACGATCTGTCCGTCGCGCTGCACCAGCACGTCCTGAGCCTCGTCGCGGCCACCGTAGTCGATTGTCCGCTGGCCGTCGTCATCGAAGGTCGGGTCCGGGGACCCGTCGGGGGTCAGGCGCACGATCGCGAAGTTGCGGTTCTCCCCGACCGTCATGCCACCGGCCATCACGACCTTGCCATCGGGCTGAAGGGCGGCCGCGTAGCCGTTGTCCCTCGCGCCGATCGTGCTCGTGACCTTGCCGTCGCCGCCGAAGCCGGTGTCGAGCGATCCGTCCAGGTTCAGCCGCGCGGCGACGAAGTCTTGCGCGACGGTTCCGTCGCCAGTCACCACGATCTTGCCGTCGGGCTGTATCAGCACATCCTCGGCCCCGTCCACGTCGCCGAAATCGACGGTGGCCACCCCGTCACCGTCGAAACCAGAATCGAGATCGCCCGGCGCAGCCAGCGCAGTGGCAACGCCCATCAGGAGCAGCAGGGAGGCAAGGGCGAGAAGCCGAACGGGCCGGAGCATCAAGCCGAGTATCTGCGGTCCAGGTCCCGTCTGCAACCGTGAACCTGCGCGGCTCGGCGACCTAGCTCACGACCGAGACGAGCATCCAGATCGCCATCTGGGCGATGCAGAGGCCGGCGATGACAATCGCCGCGAGCGCAATGCCGGACTTCTGCTCCCGCCGGGCACGGACGCCGAGAACGATGGCCGCGATCGCGAGCGGCAGGCCGATGTACAGCCCGCCCGCCGGCAGGTCCCAGGCAATGGTCGAGCCGGGAACGGCGAGCAGGGCGAGCAGTAGCGCCAGGCCGGGCTTGGGGCGGTCGGTTGCGACGTCTACGGCGGGGCGAGTGACTGGGCTTTCCATGGTGCCTCCTCTTGGGAATCGGTCGGACAGCTCGAACCTACGGCGGCCACAAGCCGTCGTCATCGCTGCGAGCACCTGAGCTGCGCAAGTGGTGCCACTTGTCTCGAGACACGCGCCAGCCGGGTTGTGAGCCCGTCCCGATCAGGCCATGATCGTGCGGTGACTCGCGCTCGGATCCGGCTCATCGTCTGGGCGCTGGTTGGCGCAACCGTCTTGCTGGTGGTGCTCAGCCTCGCCGTCGGGGTGGCTCAGGGAGAGCCGCTTCACCTGGGCACCGTCTTCCTCCTCGCCTACGTCGGCGTCCTGCTTCCGCTCGGGGTGCTGGTGGCCTTCCGCCAGCCGGCCAACCCGATCGGGTGGATGTTCCTCGGCGTTGCGCTCACCGTCGGCTTGGGAAGCCTCGCCGGCAGCTATGCCGACTATTGGACGTCGGGCGAAGGCGGCTCAGACGGCCTCGGCAAGGTCGCTGCCTGGTACGGGTCGAGCTCGTGGATCCCCTGGGTGCTGATCCCGGCGACCTTTCTGCTGCTGCTGTTCCCGGACGGGAAGCTCCCCGGTCCACGCTGGCGGCCGGTGGCCTGGAGCGCCGGGATCGGCATCGGCCTGGTCCTGGTGACCGGACTGCTGAAGCCGGGCCCGCTCGAGGACTACGAGCGAGTCCGAAACCCCTACGGGGTCGACACCGGAGTGATCGATCCGCTCACGGGGCTCGGGTTCCTGTTGGTGGCGATCGGAATCTTCGGTTCGATCGCCTCGCTCGTCCACAGGTATCGGCGCGGGAACCGGGAGCTGCGCGAGCAGATCAAGTGGGTCGCGCTGGCGGGAGGGCTGGTGGCCGTAGTGGTCCCGGTGGGAACGGCGACCTATGACGTGGTGGGCGAGGTGGTGGCCAACAGCGCCATGGAGCTCAGCGTTCTCACGCTTCCGCTGGCGGCTGGTGTCGCGATCCTGCGCTACCGGCTCTACGAGATCGATCTCGTCATCAACCGCACGCTGGTGTACGGCGTGCTCACGGCGGGACTCGGTGGGATCTACGCAGCGGTGTCGCTGGGCCTCGGGGTGGCGATCGGGTCCGGCGCGACGCTGCCGACCGCGGCAGCCACCCTGGCCGTGGCGCTCCTGTTCAGACCGCTCCGGACGAAAATCCAGGCTCTGGTGGACAAGCGCTTCGACCGAGCGCGCTACGAGGGGCTGCGGACGGTCGAGCACTTCCTCGACGAGCTCCGGGCGGGACGCGCCGCACCCGAGGAGACGGCTCGCGTATTGGCCGACGCCCTCGGGGATCCCCGGCTCGAGGTGTGGTTCTGGCTCCCAGCCGAAGAGCTCCACGTGGACGCGACGGGACGGGCGGTGCGAGATCCGGCCGCTGTGGGACGCATGAAGACGCCGGTCCGCCGTGGCGACCTGCCGCTCGCCACTCTCGTCCACGACGAGGCGCTCAGCCGGCGCCCGAACCTACTCGAGAGCGTGATCGCCGCCGCCGGGCTCGCGATCGAGATCGGCCGGTTGCGCGCCGAGGTGCGGCGCCGGCTCGCCGAGGTCGAGGATTCGCGGGCGCGGATCGTGACCGCGGCGGATGCTGAGCGACGCAGGCTCGAGCGCGACCTTCACGACGGGGCGCAGCAGCGGCTCGTGTCGATCGGCCTTGCACTGCGCCACGTCCAGGGGCTGCTCCAGCCGGCCGGCGAGGCCACGACCGAGGTCGACGCCATCGTCACGGACCTGACCGATGCGATCGAAGAGCTCCGGGAGCTGGCCCGGGGCGTGAGGCCCGCCGGGCTCGACGACGGCTTGGCCACCGCTCTCCACGAGCTCGCGACGCGGTCGCCCCTCCGCACCACAGTCGACGTCACGGACGAGCGCTTCGAAGACCGCGTCGAGACGGCGGCGTACTTCGTGGCCAGCGAGTCCCTGGCCAACGTCATCAAGCATGCCCGGGCGACGTCGATCACCGTGAGCGCAAGCCGGCGCAACGGCAGCCTCGTCGTCTCGGTCAGCGACGACGGCATCGGCGGCGCCGCCGCTTCCGAGGGGTCGGGCCTCGTGGGCATGGGGGACCGAGTGGCGGCGCTGGGCGGGCGGCTGCGCATCGACAGCACGCCCGACGCGGGCACGGTCGTGACCGCGGAGCTCCCGTGCGGGTAGTGATCGCCGAGGACCAGGCGCTGCTGAGGGCCGGCCTGACGCGGCTGTTCGAGGACGCCGGCCACCACGTGGCGGCGGGTGTGGACGATGGCGACCGGTTGCGCGCCGCGGTCAGCGAGCACGAACCCGACCTGGCCGTGGTCGACGTTCGCATGCCTCCCTCGTTCACCGACGAGGGCATCCGTGCGGCTCAGTGGATCCGCGATGCCCACCCCGAGACCGGAGTGCTCGTCCTCTCCCAGCACGTGGAGTCCGCCGGCGCGGTCGACCTGGTATCCCAGGGCGGCTTCGGCTATCTCCTCAAGGACCGTGTCCTGGACGTGGCCGAGTTTCTCGACGCCGCCGTACGGATCGCGGATGGCGGCTCAGCTCTCGATCCGAAGGTCGTGGCATCCCTGGTGGGGCGCGAGCGTGACGCCCTCGCGGCGCTGTCGGACCGCGAGCGCGAGGTTCTGTCGCTGATGGCCGAGGGTCTGACGAACAGTGGGATCGCGCAGCGGCTCGTGCTGACCGAGCGGACGGTCGAGGGCCACGTGCGGAGCGTCCTCATGAAGCTCGACCTCCGGGGCGGCGAGGATGCTCACCGCCGCGTGCTCGCGGTGATCGTCTACCTCCGGGAGGCATCCGGCGCCTCCTGACGAGCTCGGCTAGGCGCCGTCGACGACGAAGTTCTCGCAGTCCGTCGACTGGTCGGCCCACTCCTCGATGAAGCCGATGTGGATGAGATCGGCGCCGGGTCCACAGTCGAAGGTGTCGTCCCCGGGTCCCCCGAAGATCTCGTCGTCGCCGTCTCCGCCGCGCAGCGTGTCGCTGCCCGGGCCGCCGTAGACGTGGTCGTTGCCGGGGCCGCCGTCGACCACGTCGCCGCTTGCATCCCCGTAGAGGAAGTCGCCCGCGGTCTCACCGGAGATGGTGTCCGCGCCGTCGCCTCCGTAGAGGGTGTCGGCCCCGTCCTGGGGTGAGTTGCCGGTGTCCCCGCCGTTGATCTCGTCGTTTCCGGGGCCTCCCTCGATGTAGTCCCCGCCCGGATCCCCGGACAGCTGGTCGTTCCCGCCCATACCGAAGATCGTGTCCGCGAAGGGCGAGGTGTTGATCGCGTCGCGCTCGGGACCACCGTGCACGGTGGCCGGGAGGTCCGAGCCGAGCTTGTTGCCGCCCGGTCCGAGGTAGGCATCGACGGTGGCGACCGCCTCGGTCAGGCAGTTGGCCCGCGTCGAGTAGTCCGCGGAGTCCTGGAAGGTGGCGCAGGAGTTGCTCAGCAGGACACCGCCCCACGGCGGGTCGTTGAAGAAGTACTGCCGCTCGATCACCCTCGTGTTCGAGCCTCCGTCGTCGATGAAGCTCACGTCGTGAGAGGCTCCGGCGCCCGCGTCGTAGCGGATGACCGAGGTGTCACCCTGGAGCTCGAGCCGCGAATCGCTCGGAGCGGTGGTGAACGGGAGCGTCGAACCGCACACGGCCGGGCCGCCGGCGGCCTGGTCCTGGCCACAGGCGCGGAAGTAGTAGCGCTGAGCCGGGTCGAGGCCCGTCAGGAGCCAGTTGAGCTCAATGTCGGTGGGACTCGACGCCGGTCCCAGGCGCGGGGTCTTGGTGCCCTGGCCGCCCGTGACCCGGCTGCGCACCTCGCTCCACTCCCACCACCAGTAGGCCGGGCCGTTGTTGGTGTGGCCCACTGCCCCGATCCTGGCCTGGGTCGAGCGCACCTGGAACGCCTTGCGTGTCTGGCCCACACAGCCGGCGAGGATGGACACGGCCAACAGGCCGGAGACGAGGATGGCGAGGCGCAGCCTGGTCACGCCTACTCCACCACCAGCGTCTCGCAGTCCTCGGCCGCCAGGAGCTCGCCCGACGTGCCGTAGGCCGTGTCGTTCCCGGGCCCGCAGTGAAACTCGTCCGTGGCACCGCCGCCCTTGAGAACGTCGTCGTTGCTCCCGCCCCTCAGGATGTCCGCCCCCGGCCCGCCGGTCAGCGCATCGTTGCCCCCGCCCCCGTCGATCTCGACCGACTGGACCGCGGTGGACACCGCCGTGTCGGCGTAAGGGCCGAGCGTGACGCGCACCTGGGGAAATTGCAGGGAGTGGCTGCAGTTGACGGCGTTCACGTAGTCCATGCCCGTCGCCACGGTGCTGCACGTGGTGCTCCCGATGAAGGAACCGGTGGGCGGGTCGGTGTACTCGTTCGCGACCTCCCGGAACGTCACCGTCAGGCCCACGTTCGTTATGCGCAGGTCGTGGCGCACCGAGGTGGCTCCGGTGAACGCCGCCTGGGTGTCGGGCGTACCGGATGCCTGCGAGTCCCCCGGCGCCGTGGTGAACTCGTAGATCCGGCCGCAGGCCACCCCGCTCCCTGCCGCCTGGTCCTGGCCGCAGGCGCGGTAGTAGTAGCGCTGGCCCGGGTCGAGCGCGTTGAGTCGCCAGGTCAAGTAGACGTCGGCGGCGCTGGACGCGGGGCCCTGGCGCGGGGTCTTGGTGCCCTGGCCGTTCACCACCCCCCTGCGGACCTCGCCGTACTCCCACCACCACGACGCGGGCCCGTTGTTGGTGTGCCCGCGAGCGTGCAGGTCCACCCGGGTCGAGCGCAGGTCGGTCGGCGGCTCCGTCGTCCCGATGCAGCCGCCCAGCAGGATCACCGACAACACCCCGGCTACGGCCATCGACATCCCCCGCCTCATGGGCGGCGAGCCTAAGCGCCCCGCGGTGAGGTGCGCAACCCCGTACCTACTGCGTTCTCGGTGCGTCTGAGTTCGGCGCGGGCGTGTCGGCGCCTTTGGCGCCCGGGTCCTTGAGGGCCTCGGCGGCTCGTTTGGCCTTGTCGGTGACGCTACCTGAGCCCTTGGCGATGTTCCTGAGCTCCTCGGCGTCCCCTTTGAGGCTTTCGGTGCCGCCGCGTTTGTCGATCAGCTGCTTCGTCTTGCGTTGCAGACTCTTGAAATCCATCGAACCTCCTGGTTCGCGCGTGTCTCGGTCACTATGACAAGCGGAGGGTTCAGGTTGTAAAGTCGCGCCGGGGGCAAGGCGAGCAGGGCAGGGGGTTTCGATGGCACCCATCGGGTCGGTCGTTTCAAGCGCTCCAGCGACGCGTCGGAGCGCTCCGCTGACGCTGGTCGTTGCGCTCATCGCACTGTTCGCACTCGGCGTCCCGGATGCTTCTGCAAGGTCGCTTCTGGACACCAGGGTCGGAGTCTCGAAGGCGGTGAAGCGCAGCTGCTTCGCGGCGCCGGTCACCGGCCGGGGCGTCGTCGCGCGGCACGTCCGGACGCCCTCTGTCGGCGTGGTGCAGGTTCGCCTCTACGCGCCTCGCGGGGACTGGGACCTCGGTGTCTTCGATACGAAGACCGGCCGCACGGTCGCCGGCTCCGCCTTCTTCCGCGCGCGCGAGGTGGCCGAGGGCTACGTCGCGAAAGGCCGGCGCCTGCGGGTACAGGCGTGCCGTCGCTCGGGCAAGTCCGCCCGGGCGCGCATGAAGATCGGCTTCACGGCCATCAAGGTGCCCAAGCAGCCTGCCCACAGCCGGCTGGTGAGCGTCTCGACGCCCACCAAGCGAGTGGCGCGCAAGCTGGTCGGCCTCGGGCTCGACATGACCGACCACGGCAAGGGGCGCTCCCAGGCGGTAGTGCTTCACGACGCGGCGGACACGCGCGCGCTTCGCAAAGCCGGACTGTCCTACAAGGTGCTGATCCGGGACATGGCCGCTCGTGACCGCGCCGACCGGCGCGCCGACGCGCGCTATGAGCGGACCGTCAGCACCTCCGCGCTTCCGAGCGGCCGCACGGCGTACCGGCGGCTCATGGACTACGGGTCCGAGATGCGCGCCCTGGCGAGCGCGAACCCGACACTGGTCAAGACGCTCACCCTTCCGTTCCGAACGTGGGAGGGCCGGCCGGTCGAGGGCATCGAGATCACGACCAACCCGAACGAGCGCGACGGAAAGCCCGTCTTCCTCCAGCTCGGCGTCCACCACGCGCGTGAGTGGCCCTCCGGCGAGCACGCGCTCGAGTGGGCCTACGAGCTCGTGAACGGCTACCGGGCCGGCAATGCGCGTGTGCGGAACCTTGTCGAGAACACACGCACGATCGTGATCCCGGTTGTCAACCCCGACGGCTTCAACGCCTCGCGCGAGGCCGGCGAGCTCCAGGGCGGCGGCGGCGGCCGCGGCGGCGCGGACGAGACGGTCAACATCGTCGCGCACCCAAACGAGTATCGGCGCAAGAACTGCAGGCTGGTGGACGACAGCGAGGCCGGCAACTGCAATCAGCCCGCCGTCGGTCTGGCCTCCCCCGGCGTCGACCCGAACCGCAACTACGGCGCTTTCTGGGGCGGCCCGGGCGCCAGTGCCGACCAGACGAACGAGACCTACCACGGGCCGGCCCCGTTCTCCGAGCCCGAGACCAAGAACATCCGGGCGCTCGTGTCGGCGCGACAGGTCACCACCCTGATCACGAACCACACCTTCTCGAACCTGGTGCTGCGGCCACCGGGCATCGCCTCCCAGGGCCCGTCGCCCGACGAGACGCTCTTCAAGGCGCTCGGCGACTCCATGGCTGCCGAAAACGGCTACGCGAGCCAGTTCGGTTTCCAGCTCTACGACACAACTGGCACGACCGAGGACTGGTCCTACTACGCGACCGGCGGCCTCGGCTTCACGTTCGAGATCGGGCCGTTGAACTTCCACCCGCCCTACGCCGACGTCGTCGCCGAGTACGAGGGCGCGACGGCGGCGGCAGGCCCGGGCGCCGGCAATCGTGAGGCGTACTTCAAGGCGCTCGAGAACACGGCGGACGTCTACAAGCACTCGTTCCTGATCGGCCGGGCGCCCCCGGGGGCGATCCTGCGGGTCCGCAAGTTCTTCGACACGCCCACCTCGCAGCGCAACCCGAACGGCTCGTTCGTGACCGTCCCGGACGCGCTCAACAACTCGATCGTGGTGCCGCCGTCGGGCATCTTCCGCTGGCACATCAACCCCTCCACCCGGCCGCTCGTGGCACAGGCACGTGGCCGGGCCGCGACAGGGCCTCCCAGCCCGACCGTGAACTTCAGCGGAGCGCCGTCGCCGCTGGACGCCCGCCCGTGCGCGGACTCGGAGACCCAGGACCCGGCGTGCTTCAACGACCACGCCTTCACGGTTCCCAGCGGCCCGGCGGTAGACAACGCCAAGGCCACGATCCGGATCGAGTGGGCGACCGTCGCGAGCGACTGGGACATGAAGGTGTTCCGCGACGCGAACAACGACGGCTCGTCTGTCGGCGAGACCAACCTGGTCGGCAGCTCGGCCCAGGGCACGACCGACTTCGAGCAGGCGACCCTCGCCCAAGCCCAGCTGGCGCCCGGCCGCTATGTCATCCGGGTGACGAACTTCGCGGCCACCGAGCCCTACACCGGCACGGTGGACTTCGAAGGCCCCGACCCCGTTTCGCCGGCGCGGACCGAGCCCTGGATCTTCACCTGCGAGTCCCCAGAGGGCCAGGTGCGTCAGGCCACGCTGCTCACGATCAAGCGCGGCGAGCGCCAGGTGCTGGGCCTCGACGGCACCTGTGGTACCTCGGTGTTCGGGCGGACCACCGCCACGAGCTCGTTCAGCTCGATGTCGACCAACACGAAGCGCGCTACTCGCTTCGGGCTGACGCAGGCGGCACGGATCACGAAGCTGCGCGCCTACCTCGACGGCCGCGGCGCAACGACCGGCTCGCAAGCGGTCAAGGGCGTCGTGTACACCGACGCGGGCGGCGAGCCCGCCGCGCTGGCTGCGAGCACGGCCGCGGTCACGATCCCGGCCGGCAAGACGCCGGGATGGGTCGACCTGACATTCGCGACGCCGTTCTCACTCGGCCCAGGGAACTACTGGCTCGGCCTCCACTCGGGCGCCGACCACGCCGTCGCACGCTACGCGTGGGGCACGCGCACCAACGCACGGCGCTACAACATCGACACCTACTTGGACGGGCCGAGCAACCCGTTCGGCGGCGGGCGGTTCACCGACAACCAGGAGATCTCGATCTTCGCCTACGGCCTCGCCGACTAACTTGGATCCTGCGTGGGGTCGGAGTACGTGGGAGGGCAACCCTGCGCGGTCGCCTGCGGACGCAGTTCGTAGTGCCAGGACTCGTTGCCGTAGATCTGGCACAACCCGTACCCGGCGCCGTGCCCGGACAGCCACGCCGCCGCACCGGACGGCCCGATGTCGACCGCGTCGCCCGACACGTGAGCAGACCTGTCGGGGGTGAGCACCCAACGGGCGGCCTCCTCCTCTGAGCCGTACTTCAGGACCGCCTCATGGAGGAGTTGCTCCTGGTACGCCGGGGAGCGCCAGCCGCTGTCGACGACGAACTCGACCCCGTCCTCCGCGGCATCCGCCGCGGCCTGACGGAGGGCACCGAGGAGAGCTGGTTCGAGGTTGGCCACACCGGGAACCTCGTTGTCGAAGACCGTCGTGTCGTCGGGGACGGCACCGTCAGCCTCGCCGAGCGGACCAGAGGGCTCACTGCGATGGCCCTCGACAGGTGGCGCGCCCGTCGAGGACGAGGACCCTGGCGACTGTTGGCCGAGGACTACGGCGATCGTCGCGACAACGACCACCAGGACGGCGACGCGGATCCAGCGGATCTGGATCCGTGGTGGCTGCCTATAGATCATCACGCCGCCATTGAAGGCAGCGCGCTGTTGCAGGCACGTATGCGGTTTTCCATATGCCGGCGATATGCGCTGGCCCTAGCATCGGAGCATGCGCGTGTTGGTCGTCGAGGACGAGCCCTATATGGCGGAGGCGATTCGCGATGGTCTCCGCCTGGAAGCGATCGCGGCAGACATCGCGGGTGACGGCCACGCCGCCCTGGAGCTGCTGAGCGTCAATGCCTACGACATCGCCGTCCTCGACCGCGACATCCCCGGGCCCTCCGGTGACGAGATCGCCAAGCGAATCGTCGCCTCCGGCAGCGGCATGCCGATCCTCATGCTCACTGCTGCCGACCGTCTCGACGACAAGACCACCGGGTTCGGGCTCGGGGCCGACGACTACCTCACGAAGCCGTTCGAACTCCAAGAACTCGTGCTCCGTCTCAGAGCGCTCGACCGCAGGCGTGCACACAACAGGCCGCCAGTGCAAGAGATCGCGGGCCTCCGACTGGATTCGTTCCGCCGCGAGGTCTACCGCAACGGCCGCTACGTCCCGCTGACCCGCAAGCAGTTCGCGGTGCTCGAAGTCCTCGTCACGGCCGAAGGCGGCGTCGTCAGTGCCGAAGAGCTCTTGGAGCGAGCGTGGGATGAGAACGCGGACCCGTTCACCAACGCCGTGCGCATCACTGTCTCCGGACTGCGCAAACGGCTCGGCGAGCCCTGGCTCATCGCCACAGTGGCCGGTGTGGGGTACCGCATCGATGGATAGAGCGCCCGGGTTGAGCGCCCGCCTCAAGCTCACCCTCAGCTACGCCGGCTTCCTGATGGTCGCGGGTGCCGTGCTGCTCGCCGCCGGGTACTTCTCGCTTTCGCGTGGTGTGCACCCTGGTGTGATCTTCGTGGTCCACAGCCACGCCGACCTCCTGCGCAGTTTCGCTCCGATCGCGGCCATGGTGATGGCGTTCCTGCTGGTATTCGGCCTGCTGGGAGGGTGGTTTCTCGCCGGCCGCATGCTCGCCCCCCTGGACCGCATCGCAGACGCCACACGCATCGCCGCGAGCGGATCGCTGTCTCACCGAATCCGGCTGCCGGGCCGCAGAGACGAGTTCCGTGAGCTGGCCGACAGCTTCGACGCCATGCTCGCTCGCCTCGAAGCACACGTGGCCGAACAGCAGCGCTTCGCGGCCAACGCCTCCCATGAACTGCGCACCCCGCTGGCGATCACGCAAACACTGCTCGACGTGGCCCGGAACGATCCGAACCGCGGCTACGACGAACTCGTGGACCGCCTCCACGCCGTCAACACCCGAGCGATCGGCCTCACCGAAGCCTTGCTCCTGCTCAGCCGCGCCGACCAGCGGTCCTTCACCTCAGACCACGTGGACCTGTCCCTCATAGCGGAAGAGGCGACGGAAACCCTCCTCCCGCTCGCGGAGAGACGAGGCCTCACCATCGAGACGTCCGGCGATGTGACCCGCACCCTCGGCTCACATACGCTCCTGCTGCAGTTGAGCACGAATCTCGTGCACAACGCGATCGTCCACAACACGCCTGAGCACGGCACCGTGTGGGTCACGACCAGCGCTCACCACGAGAGCGTGGCGCTGACCGTCGAGAACACCGGCGAGAAGCTCACGCCACAGGTGGTTGACACGCTGGCCGAGCCGTTTCTCCGCGGCACCGAACGCATACGCGCCGACCACGCGGGCGTCGGCCTCGGCCTGGCGATCGTCAAGAGCATCACCCAGGCACACGACGGGGACCTCACCCTCGAGCCCCGCGCCGCCGGCGGGCTCTGCGCCACGGTGGAGCTACCGGCCGCGCACTGAGCGCGCGAGGCTCGCACGGCCGACGGCCACGACTCGGCTGGGGTCGCGCTCCGACGCGATTTCCACGTCGACTACCGCGCGTGTCCGGCCGGCGCGGATGCACCGCCCGGTGACCTGGTGAGGCTCGTCACGAGCCAGCCGCAGGGCCTCGAGCTGAAGGCCGACCACGAGCCAGTCCTCACTCTGCGACGCGCGCGCCGCCGCATACCAAGCCGCCGTGTCCACGCATGTCGCCAGCGTGCCGCCGTGGAGGTAGTCGAGCTCGTCGTCCTCGACGACCCCGACCTCCCTCGGCTCCAAGCGCAGCGTGACCAACTCGTCCTCGGCACTGACCAGTGTCAGCCCGAGCGCCTCGTCGAGCTTTGAAGCGACTGTCGGCAGGTCCATTCAGTACGTCAGGGCGCGTCTTCGATGTCGAAGAAGCCGCTGAGCGCCGTGTCTCCGGCCCCCGGGGTCGGCGTCGGGCATGAGGCCGGATTCCGGCCTGCCAGCTCCTCGAAGGTCACCGATCCCTCGCTTCCGGATCCGTCCAACTGGAGGAAGCCCTGTTCGTATCCGATCGAGACGTGGGTGCCGCTCACCCGCAGGCAGGTCACGCCGTACTGGGGCCCCTCGGTACCGTCCGGCTGCAGCCAGCCGGACGGGTTCTCGCCGTCCGGGCCGCTGCGAACGCTGATGATGATCGACACGGTTCCGCTTCCCGGCGGGCCTGCGATGACCAGGACCTCGTCGCCCACGGTGCCAAAGCGCTGCTCCTTCGAGCAGACCACGCGCGCCGGGTCCTCCTCCTCGTCGGCGGCGCAGACCTGCCAGCCGTAGCGAGTGTCCGGCTCCAGGTCGCTGAGAACCTGCGAGACCCGGCGCGGGTCTCGGCTGTCGATCCGCAGGCGCTCGAGTTCGGTCTCCTCCCAGCCGGCCGCCTGGCCCGGCACGCCGTACCTGAACCAGTAGTCCATGTCGCCATCCACGCTCGAGGAGATGTTCGCGTTCAAGGTGATGCCGCCCTCGGTCGGATCGGTCGGCGGCAGCGGCTCGGCGAGAGCGCATCCGGACACCACGAGGGCGAGAGGAACGAGGGCAAGCACGAGACGCTTCACGTGAACTCCAAACGGTCCGGGGGGCGGTGGCGCACCCTACCCCGGTCGAACGAAAATCCGTATACCGAAGTTTTCCCATTGGTGTACCGAGGTTTTGAGTCGTTCCCCTTCTCAGCTGAATGGCTGGGCGCGAAGACGCTATCACGCCGCTCGGCCTTCCGAGCGACGGGTCAGTGAGGAGCTTCGAACGGTCTTGCCCACGTAGCGGCTCGTCCAGCTCTGGCCGCGCACGTCCTTCGGTAGATGCGTATCGCCAGGCGTGCGTGGTGTAGCAACCCCGGGCGGGCGAGCGCGATGCGCGCGCCGATGTTGTCCTCGATCAGCCCCGCCAGCTTGCGCCGTGCCGGCGGGCCGCCCCGTCGTCGCCGGCGACGCGAAGCGCCGTAGCCGTGCGCTGCTCCCCCCCGTAGGGCGCGGCGCTATCCGTCATACGCGTCGTGGTAGTGGAGCCACCCGCCGCCCCGTACGCGTCTGCGGATAGCCCTCCGGTGAGTCCTCCCACTCCTCTTGCGGGCGATCTGCGACCGCATGTCCTTGCTCATCGCCTTTGCGACCTTGCCCTCGAACTTGAGGATCGCGCCCTCGAGCTTCAGCACCTTCGCGAACGGACCGCGTCGTGAAGGTCTTCCCGGCCAGACGTCCCGCGCCGCCGACGGCGATCGCCGAACCGGACGCGAAGCGCTCGACGTAGTCGAGCACCGGCAGAGTCTCACGCTGGCGTCGCGCAGCCTGGCGAGCTCACCGATCAGGGCCCGCTCCTTGGCACAGACGGCCCGCAGCTGCGCGTCGAGCCCCCCGGACCCCCCACCTCCAGGCGGCGGGTTTCCGGCAACGACGTGGATGGTCGCCACCGGCGAATACACGGTGTCGAAGCCGCAGAAGGTGGCGGCCCTGAACCGGTAGACGCCGACGCCGAGGTTGTTCGTGCCCGAGATCGACCCCGTCGTCGAGCCACCGTTCGAAGGCCAGGTGCCCATCGACGTGGAGGGCCCGTCCCACCGCTGCACCTGGCCGGAGTAGGTTGCTGCCCGAGCAGGGCGAGTAATCGAAGGTGCCGGACCACGGCACCGCGGCGGACACCTCCGAGCCGGTGTAGTAGGTCGCCCCGTTTGGCGGACTCGTCAAGGTCGCCGACGCCGCCAATGCGCCTGGAGCCGCAGCAAGGCTAAGCACGAGAGCAGCAAGGACACCCCCCACCCGCATCACGCGATCCTAAGAACGATGAGCCGAATCTGCAAGCGCGCTAGCGCTCCCGGGTCTCGACAGCTTGAGGGGTCGCGGCCGTTACGCTGCGCCATCCACCACAGGAGGCGGCCGATGACGAGAGAGGCAGTGTCGAGCGATGAGGCCCCAGCAGCGCTCGGGCCGTACAGCCAGGCGATCGTGGCCGGCAACTTTGTCTTCTGCTCAGGCATGGCCGGGATCGACCCCGCGACGGGAACGATCCCCGAGGGCATCGAGGCCCAGACCGACCAGGCGCTGGTCAACCTCGCTGCCGTGCTCGGCGCTGCCGGCGCGTCCATGGCCGACGTGGTCAAGACAACGATCTTCTACGCCGACGTCGAAGACTTCGCCCGGCTCAACGAGGTCTACGCCCGCCACATGCCCGATCCGGCGCCGCCCGTTCCGCCCCAGCCCACGTCCGGCTGCCCCACGGCCTGCTCATCTCGATCGAGGCGATCGCCGAACTGCCGGCGAGAGGACCACGTCTCGGCCGAGTCCGCCCGCGGACTTGTCGGACCCCCCGGGAAAGGCGCTGGAGCAGCTACCCCTCGCTTGCTTCCGAGGGGCTCTGCTTCGCGAAGTAGTCGATGATCGCCGGCATTAGCACTTCGAACCCTCCCCGGCATGAAGAGGTTGAGAGCGCCTGATCGGGCCGTGCTCCTGTCTTGAAGTCGTGCGTGACTCCGGCCGGCACACGCAAGAATGAACCGCGCCGAGCATCCAGCCACGTGTCGCCGGCGAGGAACTCATGGTTCCCTCGATCACGTAGAAAATCTCGACGTTGTCCTCGTGAGAATGCGGACCCGGACCTGAATCGCCTGCCTCCAGCCACCACTCGGAAACGCAGTAGCGGTCCTCGGTCTCGGCGCCGTCCGCCTTGAACACTGCCCGCATTGGACCCGCTTGGTACGAACGGCCGTCGCCCGGTCGCAGGAAGATCACCTGGGACGGGCTCCCTCGGTAGGCGACATGGGCCGAGCGTACCTGTGGAGCAACCTGCACAGGTGGTCCGGCCAGCCAATGCGCTCGTTGGGGCGCGGACCCGGACGTGTTTCGCGCAAGTACCTCTACGTCGAGGCCCCGCCCGAAGGCGGGGCCTCACCGGGGAACCGCACCCCCTGGGTGGAGTGATGCGGGCCAGCAACGAGTACCCAGGCTGGAGGGCCGCACTCCGCCCGGTCCCGATATCAGCCGCGCTGCGCGAGCCAGCGTTCGGTTGGCGTCCGAGCTGCGGTCGGCACGTCGATCGGGTCGCCTGATAAGCGGAGTCCAGGTGCTGCCCAGGCGCCTCACGAGCTTGACTTTGTCGATCGGCAACGTGGCGACGTCGATCGTGTAGCCGCCACGGTCGAGCAGCTCGACTACAACGCCGCCGTCCCTCGGCCGCTCAAGCACCGACGCCGTGGTGCCCGCATCAAATCGGCCATGAACGACGATCAGCTCGACGACGTCAAAGACCTCCAAATCCGCCATGGCTGCCCCCGTACCCAGCCTGCTTGCGGGAACGCGCCCGACGGGCCGCTCGCTACCTCGGAAGTTGGAAAACCGGACACCCGGCGAGAGCTTCGGGGCAGCGGTGTCTCACTTCCTCGGAAGGGCGTCTTTGTCTGTCTAGCGTGGCCGCCCGTATGCCGGACGGTCGCCCGATCTAGCGATCGGGATATGGGTCGTCGGCACGGTCACCGCCGCGCGCCGGCGCGTTTCTCGGCTGGTCCGTTAGCCGCTACGGAGCGTCATCCAGTTCGAAGTTGTCTCCGCGCACGAGTGGTCGCCACGCGCGTCGACGAAGTAGGTACGGAAGATGCGGTCCCCTTCCCGGATGAACGCGTTGTGCCCATTGCCACTGGTCGACTCCAAAGTCGGCATCGAAGTCGTCGGTGGCTGCCAGGGGATGAACTCCCATCCACGTGCCGCTCCTTCAAGCCCTCGCCCACCGCCGCCATACATGCGGAGGACGCCAGCGGGGTTCTCGCCTGCGGGGCCGCTGCGGACATCCACGAAGTCCATTTCAGCGACGATTCTGCCCGGGCCGGTTCCGGTCGGGAAGTGCACGCTGCCGTATCCCGACACAGAGTCCCCGACCGTGCCGAACTTCGCGTCGCCGGAGCAGTTCACACGCGGGGGATCCTCTTCTTCGTCACTGGCGCAGGCGCGGAAGTGGTAGCTCGTGTCGGGCGAGAGGCCGGTGAGGGGTTCGGACACCGCTTCGGCTTGGTCCTCTAGCTCAATCGTGCGCTTAGGTGTGGCGCTCCCGTAGGCGCTGGTTTTTCCGTACTCGAACCAGTAGGTGGCCTCGGCTTCCGAGCTCAGACGTTGGCCTGGAGGGTGACTCCGGTGGCCGAGGATCCTCGCGCCTGCGGTGGCGATCGCGAGCGCACCGAAGGCGAGAGCCGTGTCCCGCGCGTTCAGGTGGGCCGGATTGCGCGAGCCTAACTGAGCGACAGAGCCTCGGCAATCACCTGGCCCTGGCGCGGGCGCTTCGCCGTGATGCCTAGAACGGACCGGTGGGCGATTGCTGGCCAGGGGCAAAGACGAAAAACCAGATGGCCATCGCCGGAATCGCCAACAGGACCGACACGACCAGCATCGCGTCGAGCACCGGGCGTTCCTGTCCGGTCAGCTGAACGTAGACATCGTTGACGCGATATAGCGCCCAGCCCCAGACCACCATCGTGATCGGGCAGGCAACCAGCGCCACGACCATCACGACGGGGCCGGTGTCGCTGAACCATGAGCCGATGCGCAGCCAGGCCAGCGGGATGCCAATCCACAACACCAGGCAGCCTGCGCCCATCACCGGGACAAGCGTGGCGGCCAACAGGCGCTTAAACCCCAGGTGCGGGTGGTCGGCGACCATGGAGCAGCCGACCGACCCTACTCCTACCCGGTCTAGCCGCAAACCTATGCGGCGGCATCTAGTGCAGCCGTAGCGCAGCCGGTCGAGCATGGCTAGCGCGTGTAGCGCGCGGGCCGCATCTCCTTGCCCGAGCGCCCGATCGAGTTCGGCGCATTGCTGCTTCCAGCGCTCGTTCTCCTCAGCGTCAAGGTCATCTGGCCTTCGACGCCGCTCGTCTATCCCGATCGAGCTGCCCTTGGTTTGGCTAATGGGTTGTGTGCTCATGCCTCCGCCTTCACTCCTATCGCTTCTCGCGCTGGCGTCACAGTCCTCTCGGCATGCGATACCCGGCAGCACAGCCGACAACCAATTCTGGGGGCGAACTTCACCCAACCCGTCCGTTTCTGTATCGGTCTCATCTGGCCGTCCGGGCAGGCCCGATCCGGGTCGAGCTGCCCGGCTCGGCCCACGCGTCGACGTTTCGTGGGCTCGGCGGGGGAACAGGGCGCTCATGGAAACCCCGCCGCAGGAACCCGATGAGCCCACCCCGGACGACGGACTCGATAATCCCGAGACACCCGCCGGCGACCCAGAGGATCCGGCGGGCGGACCGCCGCCGACGCCCGACGACGTGCACAGCGGTATCGGCGATGCCGAGCACGACGAGGAGAGCGCCGGCGAAGACCAGGCCTCATAGGGATCACCCAACTACGAGGGAGGCAGATATGGCAGAGCCAGTCCCGTCCGGCAGTGATGAATCGGCCGGCACTACAAGTGCACCCAGTGCGGCAACACCATTGACGTGGGCTCAACCGAGAGCCTGCCGCCGTGTCCTGAGTGCGGCAACGGCTGAGCCCAACTAGGGTGGCCGTGCGTATGCCAGAGGTGCCCGCCCGCCAGCAGCCTGCTCCGGCCCTTAGAAGGCAACCGGTATACGACCAGCTGGCGGTGGCCTCTGAACAGGTCGTACAGCAGGCTTACGGGTCCGTCTGGGCCATTCGAAGCGGTAGTACGAACCTTGGCCGCAAACGGTGAGGGAGCCCTCGTCAAGGAGGTTCGGCGAACGGTCAAGGCCATTCACCAGACCGAGATCTCGAGCCTCGTCGAACGGACCACGGGACGAATGGTTGTGGCGATGCACAGCGACCATGACCCTGGGACAGACACCAGCGTCTACGTGTTTCTGTTCGCCAGACCCGAGTCCTAGACGCTCATACGTCAGCGGTCGAACGCGCGTCCGAGGACGGCGTCCAGGAGCCCGGACGGTCCCCGCGAGGCGAGCTTCGCCAGCCGCTCCGCGCCGCCCGGGTTCAGCAGCTTTTCGTCCGACTCGATCGCGGCGACGATCTTCTCCGCCCAGTCCTCCGGGGCGACCCCGTCAAGCTTTGCCGTGTCCTCCACGTGCTCGTCGTAGTCGCTGCGCACCTGCTCGAGCATGCGCGTCTCCACGCCGGGCGTCACGACCTGCAGGACCGTGACGTTGCTCTCCGATAGCTCGCGCCGCAGCGCCTCGCTGAAGCCGACCACCGCCGCCTTGCTGGCCGAGTAGACGACCGCGCCGGGGAAGTGCGCGTACCCGGCGATGCTGGCGTTGTTCACGATCTTGCCGTGGTCACGTTTTAGCATCGGCCGCAACAGCCGCTGCGTGAGGTGCACGAGGCCCGCCACGTTGACCTGGAGCAACTCGTAGTACTCGTCCAGGTTCACTTCCTCGAAGAGGCCGCCAGCGAAGCGGCCGGCGTTGTTCACGAGAACGTCGACCCTCCTGTCGAGGTCGCCAAGGCATTCCTTCGTCGACTGCCTGGAGGAAAGTCCAGCGCATCCGGCGACCTTCCGGGCCCCGCCGGCCCCCACAGGCTCGAACTTCTCCACGTCGCGGATCCGCCGTATGTGAGTCGCTTTCTCTTCACGAGCACCTCCTCCAGGCGGCGGCCGTTCCGCGGTTCGCCCAGGCGAGACCACCGTATGCCCAGTCAGGTCCATTTACGTACGCCTTCCCGGCCCACGGCGATCTAGTCAGCGGATACGCGCCTAGTGCGTGGCTACCGCTAACGGCAGACGCGATTCGGTTGAGCGGCCTCGCCGCGGGTATGTCGGTGGAACGGAGATAGCGGAGGAGAAGGATCGGATGGGGAAGGTCAAGACGAACAAGAAGCTTTATGGACGCATGCGGGACAGTGGCGTGCGCAAGAAGGTCGCTAGGGAGCTGGCCACGCTGCCGGCGATCGGCTCGGATGGGAAGCGGGCCCCGAAGCCGGTCCGCGAAGCGGTCGAACGGCTCGAAAGCGTCGTCTCGGAGCTGAAGAAGCAGTCTCGCCGCGGGGAGCGGAAGGCCGCTGCCCGAAAAGGCGCACGCACGCGAAAGGCGAAGGCAGCGCGACGTAGCCGCGCCGCGAAGCGCGGGGCCAAAGCCCGCAAGTAGCGATTCGGATCTTCGCCGTAGTCGGCGATCATGCATCGCGCCGGGCCCGCAGCAGTCGGGACGTGTCCCAGTCACCGGGGCGACTTCGCTTATGGTTGGACGCGCCCAACCCGGAGGTGAGACATGGAGTCGCAGGCAGTAAACGCTGCCGAGTTCCGCGACGGGCAACGGCAGCAGTGGAAGAAAGGCGCCGAGGGCTGGCGCAAGTGGTCGTATTTCATCGATGCCGCGACCGCTCACGTCAGCAAGCGCATGGTGGAGCTAGCCGGCGTCGAGCCGGGGAGCCGGGTGCTCGACGTGGCTGCGGGCTACGGCGAGCCGTCGCTCACGGCGGCGGCTGTGGCCGGAGCCGAGGGCAAGATCGTGACGTCCGATATCTCTCCGGAGATGCTGGCCTACGGCCGTGAGCGCGCGGCGGCGGCCGGCCTCGAGAACCTCGAGTTCGTCGAGTCCGAGGCGGCCAGCCTGGACTTCCCGCCCGAGAGCTTCGATGCGGCGCTATCGCGCTTCGGGATCATCTTCGAGCCCGAGGCGGAAGCCGCGGCCGCCCGGGTGCGGGGCTTCTTGGTCCCGGGTTCGAGGATGGTGATCAGCTCGTGGGGACCGCCGGAGCGGGTGCCCTTCATTGCGGTTCCGCTGGGGACGGCGATGCGCACGCTCGGCGTCGATCCGCCCCCGCCGGGAACCCCCGGCCCGCTCTCGCGCCCGACACCGGAGGCCCTTGGTGGACTGCTCGAGGGCGGCGGGTTCTCCGACGTCGAGGTCGAGGAGACCGAGGTCAGCTTCCAGTGGGAGTCCGCCGACGATTTCGTCGCGATGGTCAAGGACACAGTCCCACCCCTTGTCGCGCATGATCGCGAAGCACGCGCCAGATGACCCGGATGCGGTCTGGAACGCGATCCTCGGCGCGGTCAAAGAGAGGGCGTCGGACGACGGCACGGTCACGTTCTCGAATCTGGTGCTGCTGGCGATCGGGCGGGCCTGAACGCCTAGCGCCGCCAGCCGCCGTGGCGGCTCACCTTGATCGGAGCGCTCCTCGGCGGCGCTCCCATGGGCCGGCCGCCGTAGATCACCTTGCCGCGGGCGTCCTGGTAGGTCTGCCAAGCGATCGTCGGCTGCTGGTCGACGCCGCGCTTGGAGAAGTCGCACACGCCGGCCGGGAAGGCCTTGCGGAGCGCTGACCACTGTGCGTCGGTGAAGCTCACGCCGCCGTAGTCGCCGCGGTCGAGCGGCTTCAGCCTGCACTTGTTCTTGTCCGTCGTGATCGCGTCGCCGGCGACCATTCGCGGCGTGCCATAGACGTGGACCACCGACGGGCAGAGGGCGTCCGAGACCTTCACACCGGTGCCGTCGTAGCAGCGGTCGGTGAGGTCCGCGGGCTTGTTGCGGACGATCTTCCGCTCGAGCGGCCGCTTCGAATGGTCGCTGTCGACGGCCGCGAGCCAGCGGTCCATCGCCACCATGCTGTTCAGCTCGCACCGTGTGTCCCCGAGGATGACCGTGGGGCCCTCCCAGATCAGCTGGTTGGCGTGGCCGCCGTGCTCGCGGTCGAGCCGCGCCCGCAGCGCGAACGCCCGGTAGGCGTCGTGGAAGAGGCCTTCGTCGGGTCCACGGCAGTCGATGATCGCCGTGCGGTCGAGGTTGTTCGTCTCGTTGATCATCCCGCTGCGGTACGCGTTGGCCAGGGCGGGCCTGTCCGCTGTCATGCGGTTCGCCACGGGCGAGGCATCCGCATCGAGCCCACCGATCTTCACGTTGAGGTCCACGAACTGGGCGGCGTTGATCTTGCCGCTGCGCAGAGCGCCCAGGCCGTACTGCACTCCGACGTTGTCGGTTGGCACGCCTGCGAAGCCCCTACCGAGCTGCTTCTCCTGCGGGCCCCAGGAAGCGCGCAGGCGCGGACCGAACACGTTGATCGCCGCGTCCTGGATCGTGCAGCGCACGCCGCCGGGGTTGTTGGCCGGGTGGTAGCGCTCCTGATCCGTGATCCCCGCGCACGGGTCGGTTGGGATGACCACGTGGAACTGCGCCGCGTCGCTGACCCTCGAGTTGGTGATCGCACGATGGCCCTGCACGTCAGCCATCTGCTGGTCGGTCCACGTAACACCCTGGCCCCAGCTCGACGGAGTGTCGAGGTAGTGCAGCGTGAGGTGGTAGTCGAGGAACTGCGTCGCGGTGCTCCACGCGTCCGGGAACGAGCACGTGGGCAGGATCCCCTGGTAGATCCCGGGGTAGGCGTTCGAGATCCACTGCACGGCCAGGGATCCGCCCGAGCAGCCGGTCCCGATCGTGTAGCGAAGCGTCCCGTAGCGCTCGATCAGGTACTCCTTCGTCATCACGAGCGACTCGGCCTGGGTGGTGAGGTTGCAGTTGTGGCCGGCGTGGTCGAGCACGTTGGCCATGACCGCGAAGCCGCGCGCGAGCGCCGCTTCGTTCAGGACCGAGGGCACCGTTCCGGTCTGATGGTCCGCGCCGCACCCGAAGCCGTGCGTGATGAGCAGCTTGTGATTGAACTGGCGCTGGGGCGCGACCGCCTTCCACGACTTGGCGGGCTGGAAGAGGGTGGCGATCTGGTACTGGTCGCGATCGATGTAGCCGGTCTCGAGCCGCACGATGAACGGGACGCTCACGCCCTCATCGGTCGTCGTCGGCGCGACGTCGGCGGGCGGGTTGCCCGGGTCGTAGGCGAGGAGGCCCGGCTTCGCCGGGTTCGACGACTTGTAGAGGTACTGGAACGCGGGCGGCTGGTTGCACTGATCGTCCACCGCCGTCGGCTGACACTTCCACGGCTGTAGCTGTGGCCCCGTGAAGAGCGGGCCCCCGATCGGATGGTTGGTGACGCGCAGCTTCGCGCCGCGGCGCCCGGCACGCACGCTCACGGAGCTCCGGCCGAGCGGAAGACCACGGATCAGGCCGACGGCCTTCCCCCTGCGCCCGCGCTCGAAGGCCGATGTCTGGTCCTTGCCTCCAGCTTCGACACGAAAGCCCCGGGCAGACCGCAGCCCGCGAATCGAGATCAGCGCGTCGCCGCCGCTGACGAGGTCGGCACGCCCGGACAGGACGTTGATGGTCGGATTGGCGCCGCGCTCGGAGCCCCGGGCGGAAGCGTCACCGCCACCCACGACGAGCACCACGCTCACGACGGCCGCGATCAGGCCGAGCGCAGCGCGGGCAGAACGCTCTCTCGCAACACGCACCATCGAAAACCCTCCTCCTCACAGGACACTTGGCTGCGTGCGCAACCTTATTACGGGCGATAGGCTCGGCGCATGGCTGCGTCGGTCGAGCGGGCGACCCAGGCGATCATTTCGATGATCGCCAGCGGCCGGTACTGGCCCGGAGACCGGCTGCCGGCCGAGCGCCAGCTGGCCGAGCGGCTGTCGCTGTCGCGGCCGACCCTCCGCGAAGCGCTCGGGACGCTGGCGAAGGCCGGCGTCCTCGATCAGCGTCACGGCGCCGGCACGTTCGTCGTCGCGATCGACGTCGATGCCGTGTTCGCCGTGCGGCTTCAGCTCGAGCCGCTTGCCGCGGAGCTGGCGGCCGCCAATCGCAGCGAGGAGCAGTTGCAGGCGCTCGCCGAGCTCGTCTCCGAGCTCGGCGAAGAGCTGGAGGATCCCGAGGCGTTCACAGCCATCGACCGCAGAATCCATCGCCTGCTCGCCGAAGCGGCGGGCAACACGGTGCTGCTCAACACCATCGACAACCTCGACGTGCTGATGAGAATGTCTCGCGCCATCACGAGCCCCAGCCTCGAGGTACGCCAAGAGACACTCGCCTACATGCGCGACCTCAACACCGCGGTCGCCGCCGCAGACGGCGCAGACGCCGCCGCCGCGATGGCCGGCCATCTCGAGGACACTCGCGCGATCGCCCGCGACACGCTCGACGAAGCGCACGCACAGGTCAGATAGCGGGACCGCGTCGCCTCCACCTCGGCACCGTCCGCGGTGCATATAATGGTCAGACTGGATTGGTCTTACCACAGGGGGCTTATGCGGTTCTCCACCGTCGAGCAACAGGGCGTTCGTTGCGTCGTCGTAGAGCAAGATGGCGGGCTGTACCCACTCAACGGCGTCGAGGACCTCGCACAGGCGCTGCGCGATGGAGACCCCCGCGATCTCGAGGCGTCCACGACCGCCCTCGATCCCCTGGCTGCGACCCCCGTGGCGCCCCTACAACCGGGAAAGATCGTGGCGATCGGGCTGAACTACCTGGACCATGTGCGCGAAACGGGGTTGGAGGCGCCGACGGCTCCGCTCATCTTCGCCAAGTTCCCGAGCAGCGTGATCGGGGACGGAGCACCCATCGAGATCGACACGGAGCTCACGCAACGGGTGGACTGGGAGGTGGAGCTGGCCGTGGTCATCTCGCGACCGGCCAAGGACGTGGCCACCGCGGATGCCCTTGACCACGTGTTCGGATACACGGTCGGCAACGACATCTCGGCACGGGACCTCCAGTTCGGCGACGGCCAGTGGGTCCGTGGCAAAAGCCTCGACACGTTCTGCCCGCTGGGGCCCCGGCTGGTCACGGCCGACGAGCTGGGCGACCCTCAGGACCTGCGTCTCACGACTCGCGTCAACGGGGACCTGGTTCAGGACTCGAACACGGCAAGCATGATCTTCGGGGTGGCGGAGCTCGTGGCCTTCTGCTCTCGCTGCTTCACGCTCGATCCGGGCGACGTGCTTCTAACCGGCACCCCGTGGGGGTGCGGGGAGTTCATGCAGCCGCCCCGTCACCTGAGTCCAGGCGACGTCGTGGAGGTCGAGATCGAAGGCATCGGCAAGCTCGTGAACCCGGTGACTACGACGGCGGCACCACCGCCACGCAGTCGATCTCGACCTTGATGCCCCCGACCAGCTGCGTGACGACCGTCGTGCGGGCGGGCCACGGCTCGGGGAAGAACTCGCCGTAGGCCTCGTTCATCCCGGCGAAGTGGTCCGGGTCGGTGATGAACACACCGCAGCGCGTGACGTCGGCGAAGCTCAGCCCGGCGTTTCGCAGCACGAGGCCGACGTTCTCGAGCGTGATCCGCGTCTCCTCCTGGATCGTGCCGCGCACGGCCTCCCCATCGCGCACGGGTCCCTGCCCGGACACGAACAGGAACCTCCCCTCCGCGATTATGCCCGGCGAGTAGGCCCCCGCCGGCGTCAGCCCGTCGATGCGCTCCTTCATCTTGGGTTCCCCCGGATGCCGAATTTCATTGAGCGGAATATACTCCGCTGAATGAGACAGACCGAGCTTGCATCGTCGGTCCTGGAGTTGGACACCCCGGCGCTGACGGTCGATCTCGACCTCGTCGAGCGCAGTATCACTCGGATGCAGGCGCGCTGCGATGAAGCGCGCATCAGGCTACGCCCGCACATCAAGACTCACAAGCTGCCGGCGATCGCCCACCTTCAGATCCGCGCCGGAGCCACCGGCATCGCATGCCAGAAGCTCGGCGAAGCCGAGGTGATGGCGGCGGCCGGCATTCGCGACATCCTGCTCACGTTTCCGATAGTCGGCGCGGCCAAGTCCGCCCGCTTCGCCGCGCTCGCCGGCGAGCTCGACATGGCCGCCGTCGGCGACTCGGAGGCGGTCGCGCGCGGGTTGTCGGGCGCGCTCGCCGAGCGCGGCGCGTCGGCCGGCTTCCTCGTGGAGTGCGACACCGGCTACGGGCGCACGGGCGTGCAGACCCCGGATGCCGCGGCCGAGCTCGGCGCGCTCGCGGACTCGCTGCCCGGACTGAGCTTTCGTGGCTTCATGACCTATCCGACGCTGCCCGAGACCGACGACTGGTTCGCGGCGGCGGTGGAGGCGGCGCAGGCGCGCGGGCTCGAGCCCAGCTGGATGAGCTGCGGCGGCACCCCTCAGGAGAGCTGGGAGGCGGCTCGCGGCGCCGCGAGCATCACGGAGCTGCGGGCCGGGACCTACGTCTACGGAGACAGGATGTGCGTGACGGACGGGAGCGTCTCGGTCGAGAACTGCGCCCTGCACGTACGGGCCACGGTCGTGAGCCGCCCGACGGCAACGCGCGCGATCATCGACGCGGGCAGCAAGGCTCTGACGAGCGACACGGCTCCCGGCCTCGACGGCTGGGGTCAGCTGATCGAGCACCCCGAGGCGCGGATCTACCTCCTCAACGAGGAGCACGGGTACGTCGACGTGGAGGCGTGTGCCGTCCAGCCCCAGGTGGGAGACGTCGTGACCGTGCTCCCGAACCACGCCTGCGGCACGACGAACCTGCACAACGAGGTCGTCGCCCACCGAGATGGGACGATCGTGGACATCTGGCCCATCGCCGCCCGCGGCCTACTCCGATGAGCACGTCCACCTGATGCGGGCGCTCGTCTACTCGGCCCCACTGACCCTCGAGCTCCAGGACGTCCCCGAGCCCAAGCCGGGCCCAGGTGAGGTGGTGGTCGAGGTCGCCGCCGCGGGCATCTGCGGATCGGAGCTCGAGGGCTTTCGCAGCCAGAGTCCGTTCCGGGTGCCCCCGCTGATCATGGGCCACGAGTTCGCCGGACGCCTGACGGACGACGGCGCGCCGGTGGCGGTCAACCCGCTGATCGCCTGCGGCGCTTGCGATCTCTGCCTGAGGGGCCTTCGCAACGTGTGCCGTCACCGGGCGCTCATGGGGATCCACCGAGCGGGCGGCTTCGCCGAGCGCGTGGCCGTCCCGGAGCGCTCACTCGTGGCTCTGCCCGCGGACGCCGACCTCGCCCGCGCCGCGTTGATCGAGCCGTTCGCGAACGCCGTACACGCCTGGCGACTCGCGCTCGCCCAGGACCCGGCGATCGCGCGCGTGGGAATCATCGGCGCGGGCATGCTCGGCCTGGCCGTGGCCCTGGTGGTACTCGACGCCGGTGTCACGGAGGTCGCTATCGCCGACCCATCGGCCGAGCGGATCGCCACAGCCGCGGCCATCGGAGTACCCGTCACCGGCGGCACCCTCGAGGGCGAGCACGACGTCGTGTTCGACGCGGTCGGCAGCGAGACGACCCGCGCCGTCAGTGTCACGCGGCTGCGGCCGGGCGGTACCACCGTGTGGATCGGCCTGCACGGTCCAGCCGCGGGCTTCGACGGCCAGGGGCTGATCCGGAACGAGCAGCGTGTGCTCGGCACCTTCGCGTACCTGGAACGCGACTTCCACGCGGCAGTGGGGCTGGTGAGCCGGCTCGACGAGGCCGAGTGGGTCGCGAGCCGACCGCTCTCGGAAGGAGTCGAAACCTTCCTCGGCCTGCTCGACGGGCCCGCCGCGGCCACGAAGACGCTCCTGCGACCGGGCGGCCCGGCATGAGCGTGGCGCGGGACGAGCTGTCTCGCGAGGACGGCCGCTACACCGTGGACGCCGCTGCGAAGGCGCTCTCCCTCTTGGACGCGTTCACCCGCGAGACCCCGACGCTGTCGCTCGCCCAGCTGATCAAGCGCACCGATCTTCCGCGCGCAACCGCGTTCCGGCTGCTCGCCACGCTCGAGCAGGCCGGCTACCTGGTCAAGGAGGGCACCGAGTACAGCCTCGGCTTCAAGCTGTTCGCGCTCGGCAACATCGTGGCCGAAGGGCTCGACCTGCGGCGCGAGGCGCGCCGGCACCTCCGCGACCTGCGCGACAGCACCGGCGAAACGGTCCAGCTGGCCGTGCTCGACGACTGGCAGGTGGTGCACCTCGACCGGGCTCTATCGAACAAGCCGGTGGCGTATGTGGTGTCGCGCGTCGGCACGATCCTGCCCGCCTACTGCACCGCGCTCGGCAAGGCACTGCTCGCCCAGGAGGACGAGAACCTGGTCTACGCGTGGGCCGCGATCCAGGAGTTCTCGCGCGAGACCCCGAACACGATCGGATCGGCCGACGAGCTGATGGCGGACCTGGCCGCGGTTCGCGCGCGCGGGTACTCCATCGACGACGAGGAGCGCGAGCTGGGCGTTCGCTGCATAGGCGCGCCCGTGTTCGACCACGAAGGTCGCGCGGTCGGAGCGATCAGCCTCGGCGCGCCGAGCGACAGGCTGCCGAAACGGCTCGTGGGAAGCAAGGTCGCGATGCAGGTGCTGTCGACCGGCCTCGCGATCTCGCGCGAGCTCGGCCATGTGCGCCCCACCTCCACGCCGGCGCCCTGACGATCAACCCGGCGTGTCCGTCGTCACGTGGCGTGGCAGCGGATCGCGAACGCCACTTCGATAGCGAGCGCCGTGGCCTGCCATCAACTCCGCCACCGCGTGCTTGAGCGACGCGACGCCCTGTCCCCGAACCTCCTCGCGGAGCCGGCTTATCTCCTCTTGCAGGGAGCCAGCGCTCTCGTCGTCGCCCCGTCCGACGGCCGCGATCATCTCCACGAAGAGCTCGGGACGGAGGTTTCCGAGTGCCGGCACGACGCCGCGCGACCCGTCCTTCAGCGCGCCCAGCGCGTGGGCGTCGGTGCCCGTGTAGACGGCGAAGCCTGGATGTGTCGCGGCGATGCTCAGGTAGGCGCGGTGCCGGTCGAAATCCTTGGTGGAGTCCTTGACACCCGCCACGCCGAGGTCGGCGAGCTTCGCGAGCAAGTCGGGATCGAGGTCGTTGTGCGCGTGAGACGGGATGACGTAGGCGTGCACCGGCGCATCCCCTGCGACCTCGACGATCTGCCGGTAGTGCTCGAGGGCGCCGTCCGCGGTCAACGGGTAGTAGTAGGGCGTCACCACCGCGACAGCCCCGGCGCCCGCGTCGAGCACACGCAGAGCGAGGTCGCGCGTCGCATCGGTCGAGGGCCTGCCCGCCTGGACGATCACCTCGAGGCTCGCGGCGACCGAGACGACGGCGCGCGTGGCCTCCACCACCTCCTCGTGAGCCAGCAGCGCCCCCTCCCCGGCGGTGCCTGCGACGAAGAATCCGTCGACGCCGCGCTCCGCCAGCAACGCCGCGTGTCCTGCCATCGCGTGGGTGTCCACTCCTCCGCGCTCGTCATACGGCGTGAGCAGCGGAACGATCAGCTCGAAGCGAGACCCTGAGATGGACGGTATTTTACTGGCTGAAATGAAGGTCTGCACAGGGCTGGAGTCGCAGTGAGTCGCGTACTCACCGCCGGGGAGACGATGGGTCTCTTCGATCCCACCGGGCCGATCGAGTACGGCAGCACCTTCACGCTTCGGATCGCCGGCGCCGAGTCCAACGTGGCGATCGCACTGGCTCGACTCGGGGTCGGCGCCCGCTGGATCTCTCGGCTCGGTGAGGACGAGCTCGGCGATCTGGTGCTAGCGACCCTCGAGGCCGAGGGCGTGGACATCGGCTACGTGCGGCGGGTCCCTGCTCGCCCTACCGCGCTCTTCTTCAAGGTCCGCCGCGACGGATCGAGCGAGCCGCGCTATTACCGGTCCGGATCCGCCGCGAGCGAGCTGGCGGTCGGCGACGCGCCGCCGGACGCGCTCGAAGGGATCGAGCTGGTGCATCTCACGGGCATCACGATGGCGCTCTCACCGAGCGCCCGTTCCTTCTGCGTAGATCTGGCCCGCCGGGCGCACGACGCCGGGATCCCGGTTGTGTTCGATCCGAACTGGCGGGGCGACCTTTGGCCCACCCCCCACGGAGCGGCCGCGGCTTTCGCTGAGATCCTGCCGCTCGTGGACTGGGTGCTGTGTGGGCGGGCGGAAGCCGAGCTACTCGGCTACGGGCGGGAGCCGGAGACGGCGGCGTCGGCGCTCCGAGCCGCGGGCGCGACCGCCGCCGTCGTCCGCACTGGACGGGAAGGCGCCCTGCTGTCCATGGACGGCCGGCCGACGCTGCTGCCCCCGCCCCGGCTGATCGAGGTGGTGGACGAGATCGGGGCGGGCGACGCCTTTGCCGCGGGGTTCATCTTCGGTCTGCTGGATGGACGCGACCCCGAGGCCGCCGTGACCTGCGCCCACGAGCTCGCGGCGGCGGTGCTGCAGGGGCCGGGCGACTGGGAGACCCTCCCCTACCGCGTCGACACCTCGTTCGGCTAGGGGACGTCACCCGCGCGCGCCGTCACCGGCTCCTCGCGCGGCGTGTCGAGGAAGCGCCGCAGGACGTTCTCCGAGAGGCGCGCGACGCCATTTTCGTAGTTGTTGTGGGCGAGGCTGCCGCCCCAGGTGATCGATCCGGCGGAGAAGACCGCGCCTCCGCCTGGGTGGAGCATCAGCGCTACGTCGGCGACCGCCGGCCCGGTCCGCGGCGGAAACTCGAGCAGGTCGAAGTCGGGGTGGCTCGCACGCGCGAGTAGAACCGGCCCCTCGCCGTCGGGCCAGATCCACCCACCGACGGTGTCCATCTCACAGCCCGCCGCCGACCCCATGTTGGATCCATAGGCGCCGATCGGTTCCTCGTCGACGCCCTCGAACACCCAGGCATAGGCGGGATCGGCCGCCGCCTCGGTGAGGTGGAACCCGGCGGGATCGTCGTCGTGGCGGCCGAAGGCCATCGTGGACGTGTCCACACCGAGCAAGGTCCGCGGCGGGAGGTCCACTGCCTCCCACAGGCCCCCTATCTCGTCGTCGAAACAGTGCTGCGCCTCGCCGGGGGCCTCGACCCCGAGTGGGTGGTTCATCGCGAACGTCTTGCGCATCTCCAGCAGGTGCGGGCGCTCCGGGTCGATCGAGGTGACCCAGAACATGCCGTTCCCGCCCAGGTAGAGGATGCGTCCGCCGGCCGCGACGAAGGCGCGGACGGCGTCCTGCATCGTTCTCGTGAAGTACTCCGGATGGGCGCCGAGCACCAGGCAGTCATAACCCTCGAGGGCGGCGCCACCGAGCGCGTTGAGCTGCTCGTCGCCGAGCGCGTCCCAGCCGACGCCGATTCGGTCGAGCCAGGCCGTCAGGTAGAGGTCCGCCGCCACGGCATGCGCGCCCCAGTCGTGGGGGACGAGCCGAGGATGGGTCGAGCGGGTCGGCTGACGACGGGTCGTGTGGTAGACGATCGACCCATCCGAGTGCATGTCGTAGAGGCACGGCCGCACGTCGAGGACTCCGTCCTCGGTGAAGGAGAGTGCCGCAAGATTGCTGTTGTAGGTCTGCCAGGTCAGGGTCGGCACGAGGAAGGCGACCCGCTCCCGGGCCGCCGGCGGCCGGACCACGAACGGCATGGACAGCTCCTCGCGCTCACCGCTCACGACCACCGCGTAGACCCCGGACGGTGCATCCGCCGGCACCTCCACGCTCATCGTGGCCGGCCAGGCCGCATCGTCCAGATCGTCGTCGTGGAAATGGATCGCGTCGTACCACTCCGGCCGGTCACGGCGGAGCGTCCCCGCCCG
Organism: uncultured Thermoleophilaceae bacterium; assembly: GCA_963811055.1. Classification (GTDB taxonomy): domain Bacteria; phylum Actinomycetota; class Thermoleophilia; order Solirubrobacterales; family Thermoleophilaceae; genus JACVRW01. The sequence continues at coordinate 633,880 of CAWEPQ010000019.1, read as the reverse complement.
GCCCGCGAAGGCAGGTCCGGTCACCCCGCGCGCGGGGGCGCCGACCACGACCCCGTCTGACGCGTTCCCCGACAGCTCAGGTGCGGATTGACTGCCGGGCAGGGCCCCGAGGTCCCAGGCGGCGACTACGTCCTCGCCCGGCTCCGTGGCAAGCGCAGCGCTCCCGTCGGCGTCGAGCGCCGCCCCCACCACGACGGGACGCGCCAGCTTGCCGTTCAGATGCGCGCGGTGCGGACCGCCGGGCACCTCCCGCGGCGCGGCGGCGAGCATGAACGCGTCGCTTTCCGCAACCGGCCCGGCGGCCAGCTGGCGGGCGGCGACCGCGGAGGTGGCCTGGCCCGCGCGGCGCTGGTGCACCTCGAGCCGTCCGCGCTCGGCGTCGTGCACGAGCGCGACGTGCCACCACTCGCCCGGCGTGAGGTCGAGGAACCCGGAGCACCAGCGCTCGCCCGCCTGCGTGCGCACGTACCCGGCCAGCAGCCCACTGCCGCCCAGGAACAGCCCGAACGACAGACGGCTGCCGAGCCACGCCCCGGCCACGGCCTGCCAGCCGCGTGACAGCGCGGTCGGCAGCAGCCACACGGCCAGCGTGAAGGATCCGCCGGGGTCGATCCCGGCCGGGACGCGGACGAACGATCCGGTGTCGAGCAGGCGCGGCTGGATCGTCAGGTCACGCGCGGAGCCCCACGCCTCCGGCCGACCGGCAGGTAGCCGTACCACGCTCGCGGAGGCGTGCGCCTCGTCAGCGCCGTGAATCGAGAGATGGACGTCGAGACGCTCGCCCGCGGTGACCGAGACCTCGGATGGGTACCCCTCGAAAAACGGGCCGGTCAGCGACCGCGCGACACCGGTGTCGCCATGTCTCATCGTTCTCTCCTCACTCCGCTGCCGAACAGATGCGTCCCAGGAGCTCGACGACCGTGAGTGCACCCAGGTACGAGGTCGCGCCGGTGCCCACGTCGAGCAGCGGGTTCACTTCCACGAAGTCGAAGCCGACTACCCTCAGGTGCTCGGCAACTGCTCCCAGCGCGTCGCGCAGCTCCTCGTAGAGCATCCCGCCGGGCTCGCCCGAGGCACAGCCGGGAATCAGCGACATGTCGAGCACGTCGACGTCGATGCTCACGTAGCACCGGGCGCCGGCCGGCAGCCCCGCCAGGTGCTCCGCCAGCGCGCCCTCGCGAAACTCGTCGATCAGGATCACGCGATTGCCGTCCGCGACCGAGTCCTCGATCCAGGCCCGCGGGTTCCTGATCCCGTTCACGCCGACCTGAGCCAGGCTCGTAACGTGCGCGCTGTTCGCGATGTGCCGGAACGCGTTGCCATTGGTCAACTCCATCCCATGGGCGACGGGCATGTAGTCGAGATGCGCGTCGAACTGGATCACGTGGATCGGCTCGTGCTCGGCGAACGCGTCCACAACCGGCCGGCTGATCGCGTGGTCGCCGCCGAGCGCGGCCGGGATGGCCCCCCGCTGCAGGATCTTCTGGACCATCGCGGTGATCCCGGCGAAGGTGTCGACGACATTCGTGGGCAGGATGGGCGCGTCGCCGACGTCCACGATTCGGCCCTCGCGCAGCTCCTTCTCCAAGAACGTGCGCTTGAGCCGCGAGTCGTAGTAACCCGTGCCGCCGCCCCCAAGGCGCAGGGAGTGCTCCCGCAGGGCCCGCGGTCCGAACCGGCTGCCCGGAAGGTACGGCGAGCCCTCGTCGGTGGGCACCCCGAGCACCGCCACACTTGCGTCCAGCTTGTCGAGATCGGCGCACAGCGGCGTGCGGAGGAACGTTGGAATGCCGACGTTCGGAAACAGCGGGACGTCTGACTTCATGTGGCGATCGGTCTGACCAAATCGGTCAGACCACTGTATCCTCCAGCGCGTCGGCAAGTCAATAGAACAGCCGCAACCACCTACCCAATAATGCTCGACATCGCCATCAAGGGAGGCACCGCGCTGGTGGGTGCGGAGTGCCGCCCCGAGCGGGCTGACGTCGGCATCGCAGACGGGCGCGTGGTCGCGATCGGCACGCATGTGGGGGCCGCGCGGGTCAGCTTGGACGCCCGGGGCGGGATGGTGGCTCCCGGATTCGTCGACATCCATACGCACAGCGACTTCACGCTGCCGATACGGCCGCAGGGCGAGGCTAAGCTGCGCCAGGGAGTCACTACCGACGTGACCGGGAACTGCGGGTTCTCGCCGTTCCCGCTGCCGGCGACCGACGCGGCGCGTGCGTTCGGCCGGTTCTTCGAGCCGGAGCTCGGCGAGCGCTGGGAGGGCCTGGCGGAGTTCGCTGCCGCGAGCGGCGATGCCGCGTTCGGCGTCAACGTGGCTCCGCTGATCGGCCTAGGGTCGATCCGGCTCGCGGTGATGGGAGACGCGGAGGAAGCGCCTTCCCCACCCGCACTCACGACGATGCAGGATCTGCTCGCGCGTGAGCTCGAGGCCGGGGCATTCGGCGCCTCGTCGGGGCTGATCTACACGCCCGGAAGTCACGCGGATGTGGAGGAGCTGTCGGCGATGGCGTCGGTGGTGGCGAAGCACGGCGGCCTGTACGCGACGCACATCCGCAACGAGGCGGCCAAGCTCGATGCGGCCATCGAGGAGGCGCTCACCACGGCCTCGCGGTCGGGGTGCGCGCTCCAGCTCTCCCACCACAAGGCGGTCGGTCGCGAGAACTGGGGAGGGGTTACGCGAACGCTCGAACGCATCGACGCCGCCAACAGCGCCGGGCAGGACGTCTGGGTGGATGTCTACCCGTACGTGGCCGGCTCCACGTCCCTCGGAGTCATGGTGCCTCCCGAGGAGCTGTCGGCCGGCGATCCCGCGCGGCGCGGCCGGATGGTGGCGGCGCTCGAGGCGAACGAGGTGATGGCGCTCGCCGACCTGGTGCTGGCGCTCGTGCCGTCTCGGCCTGAGCTGAACGGCCGCCGCCTCGCCGAGGTAGCCGAGGAGCGAGGCGCGACGCCCGCCGAGCTGGCCGCCGAGCTCCTCGAGGCCGATGGAGCGGCCGTGGTGGTCGTGGTGCTCGGAATCTCCGAGGAGGACGTGCGGTCGGTGCTGGGCCATCCGAGGTCGGTCGTCGGAAGCGACGGCTGGGTGATGTCGACCGCGGCCACTCCCTACACCCATCCGCGGAGCTTCGCGTGCGCGGCCCGGGTGCTCGCGCGCTACGTTCGCGACGAAAGACTGCTCGGCCTCTCGGAGGCCGTGCGGAAGCTCGCGGTGCTGCCCGCGCGGCGCGTCGGGCTGCAGGGCAGGGGGCAGCTCGAGCCGGGGATGGTCGCCGACGTCACCGTCTTCGACCTCGAGCGGATGGACGAGGTGGCCACGTTCGAACAGCCCAACGCCCACCCCCTCGGCTTCGATCATGTGATCGTCGGCGGGCAGGTGGCGCTCGAAGGCGGCCACCTGACAGGCAAGCGCGCGGGCACCGTGCTCAAGCGGTCGGCCTGAACCCGTAAGGACCTAGGAGGGAGCTCTCGATGCAGGCAATCGTCTACTCAGCACCGCTCACCCTGGAGCTCTCCGACGTGGAGGAGCCGACCGCGGCTGAGGGTGAGGTCCTCGTCGAGGTCGAGACGGTGGGCATCTGCGGATCCGAGCTCGAGGGGTTCAAGACCCAGAGCCCGTTCCGAGTGCCTCCACTGATCATGGGGCACGAATTCTCCGGGCGTCGTCTCGACACCGGCGAGCGGGTGGCCGTAAATCCGCTCATCGCGTGTCGCTCATGTGACCTGTGCCTGCGCGGCCGGCCCAACATCTGCCGGAAGCGCAAGCTGATCGGCATCCAGCAAAGCGGTGCTTTCGCCGAGCTGGTGGCCGTCCCCGAGGACCGCTGTGTCCCACTGCCGGCCGGGATGACGGCGGAGCACGGGGCGCTGACCGAGCCGGTGGCCAATGCCGTTCACGCGTGGCGGCTCGCCCTGGCTCAGGACCCGGGGCCGGTGCGCGTCGGGATCATCGGGGCCGGGACGCTGGGATTGGTCACCGCTCTGGTGGTATTGAGGTCAGGCGTGACCGACGTCGAGATCGCCGACCTGAGTGAGGTGCGGCTGGAACTAGCCGGCGCGGCGGGCGTGCCGACCGCCGGCCCGGCACTTGACGGCGAGTTCGACGTCATCTTCGACGCCGTGGGGACGGCCGGTACCCGGGCGATCAGCGTGGAGCGCCTGCGCCCGGGCGGCACCGCCGTGTGGATCGGCCTGCACGAGGCGAACGCGGGCCTGGACTCACAGGCGTTCATCCGCTCCGAGAAGCGCGTGCTCGCAACCTTCTGCTACGTCGAGCGCGACTTCCGCGCGGCGCTCGAGGTGATCGCGTCGCTCGGCCCGACGCCGTGGATCAGGTCGGTCCCGCTGCGCGAGGGCGTCGAGACGTTCGAGGCGCTGATGGCCGGTGAGGACTCGGCCATCAAGACCGTGCTCGTGCCCGGCTAGGACTTGTGGCTGCGGAACAGGAACTGCTCGAGGTTCCCCAGCCGCACGGCCACGAAGAACACGACGACGCACACCAGGATGTAGAGCGCGCCTACCGCCGCGAGCTCCGCGGACAGCACACTCCGGAGGCTGCCGAACATGTAGACCGGGAGGGTCGCGTCCTGGGCGGTCACGAGGATCGCGCTCATCGTGAACTCGGTGATCGCGAAGATGAACATCATGAAGACGCCCAGGATGATCCCGGGCGCGATTCCCGGCAAGGTCACGAGCAGGAACTGCTTCAGCTCCTCGGCGCCGAGCGTGGACGCAGCCTCCTCGAGCTCCGGGTTGTGGTCACCGATCGCTGCGGCCACCGACCACAGCATGAACGGCAGGTTCACCACCGCGATCGCGAAGCCCACGGCGGTGAGGCTGCTCGCCATGCGCAGCTCGGTGAAGATCAGCAGGTAGCCCACGGCCGACACCACGAGGGGCGCGGCGAAGCCGAGCGACAGGAACGCGTTCACCAGCGGCCGCATGCGCACGCGGTACCGGTTCAACGCCAGGGCGCCGGGCACCCCGGCGAACAGGCCGACCAGAACGGACACCAGCCCGAGGTAGGCACTCGTCAGAACCGGGTGCCTGATGTCGTCGCTCGAGAGTAGATCGCCGTAGGCATGGACGCTGAGGCCGCGCGGCGGGAACACGATCGAGTTGCCGGCTGTGAACGACGACGCGATCACGATCACGGTCGGCACCACCAGCAGCACCACGCCGAGCAGGGTGAGCGTGCGTGTTATGGCCCCGGCGCTCACGTGGCCCGGCTCCGGGGACCGCCGCGACCGCCGACCCAGAAGATCAGCGCCACGCAGGCCAGCGTGATGATGAGCACCAGCACGCCCATCGCGGAGGCCAGGTATAGGTCCCCCCGAGAGAAGTAGACGCTCTGGATCGCGTTGCCCGTGAAGTCGTACTGCCCGTTGCCGAGCAAGGCCGGGATCGCAAGGGCGGTCATGGTGAGGGTGAACGACACAGCGGCCGCCCCGACCAGACCCGGCCGCGCGAGCGGAAGCACCACGTAGCGCCACCTGTGACGCGGCCTGGCGCCCATGACAGTGGACGCCTGCTCGAGCTCGGGGTCGATGGAGTGGAGCGCCGGCAGCAGCACGAGCGCGCAGAGCGGCAACATCAGCTGCAGGAGCCCGAGGATCACGGCCGTGGGCGTGCCCAGCATGGTGCCGGTGTCCAGGCCGAAGAGGTCCAACACCCACGGGACCGCTCCGTTGCCCCCGATCATCACGAGCCATCCGTAGGCCCGGACGACGTCGCCGACCAGGAACGGCACGAACACGACCGTCAGCAGGGCAGTCCGGACCAGGCGTGACCGGGAGCGGACCATCGTGTAGGCGAGCGGCAGCGCCGCGGCGATGGCGATCACGGTGACCACCGTGCTCACGAGGATGGTGCGCACGAGGACGTTGCGGTGATAGCGGCTGCTCAGCGCGTCGCTGAAGTTCTCGGTCGAGAAGCCGCCCTGGACGTTCAGGAAGGCGTCGAACGTGTGGAATGCCTTCCAGGTGAGATACACGATCGCCGCGGCGAGCGTGCCCACGCAGAGCAGGGCCGGCAGGAGCAGCAGAAAGCCGGCTATCCGGCCGAGTCGATGCAGCTGGAGCGCTCGGAACACCCACGTCATGGCGTCCAGCACGCGCCATCGCAGCGGCACGTCGACCGCGGACCCGCCCACGCTCATGACGAGACGAGCGGGGTCTCGGCGATTTCCCAGCCGACCCAGACCTGCGTTCCCGGGTCGAGCGGATATACCCGCGACGAACGCGGCACCGCGACCTTCAGGGTCGATTCGAGCTCCGCCACGCGGACCTCGCAGTAGGAGCCGGTGCCCTCGAAGATCGAGACCTCCACAACCCCGCGGAACCGGTTCTCGCAGTCGCGCAGGTCGTGCTCCTCGGCCGCCAGCCGAACGCTCTCGCTGCGGAGCATGAGGGAGGTGCTTCCGGCCCGCGGGGCCTGGCCCAAGTCCACCTCGGCGTTCCCGACGAGCAGCTTGTGGCGTCCGGCGTACTCCTTGAGGTCGCCCGTCAGCAGGACACCGTCGCCGATAAACGTGGCGACGAACGAGTTTGCCGGCTGCGTGTAGAGCTCCTCGGCCGTTCCGACCTGCTGGATGCTCCCGTTGTCCATGATGGCCATCCGGTCGCTGAGCATGAGCGCCTCGCGCTGGTCGTGCGTGACGTTCATGATCGTGACGTCGATCTCACGGTGCAGCCGCGCCAGCTCGAGCTGCATCTCCTCGCGCAGGCGCCGGTCGAGCGCACCCAACGGCTCGTCGAGCAACAGCAGCGTGGGCTGATAGACGAGCGCGCGCGCCAGTGCGACGCGCTGGCGTTGCCCGCCGCTCAGCTCCGTGACCAGCCGGTCTTCGATCTGGGGAAGCCGGACGATCTCGAGGACCTCGCTCACCCGCCGCTTGATCTCGCGCTGCCCGACGCCTCTCATGCGCAGCGGGAAGGCGATGTTCGAGGCCACGTTCATGTGAGGGAACAGGGCCAGCGACTGGAACACCATCGAGATGTCGCGGTCGTACGGCTTGGTGCCGGCCACGTCCTCGCCGTCGATCAGGACCTCGCCCTCGGTCGGGGCGACGAGCCCCGCGATCATCCGCAGGACCGTGGTCTTCCCCGATCCGGAAGGGCCGAGAATCGTGAAGAACTCGCCCTTCCGGATGTCGAGGTCGACGCTCCGCACCGCGACCTGCTCGCCGTACGACTTGCTCACCTGGCGGAGCGAGACAACGGTGTTGTCCGCGGCGGCCGGGTCGGCCGCCGCGCGGGTCTCGGGCAAGGCGTCTGCGCTTGTGGTCGGTGACAGGACTCTCGGAACGCTCATTCCGAGTACTTACTTGAGGGCCTCCTCGTACGAGGCCTGCCAGTCCTCCACGTGCTTCGCGGCCAGCGGGATCGGCAGGATGATGTTACGCGCCAGCTGCTCCTCGGTGCGTGGGTAGAGCACCGGGTTCTTCTCCATCTTCGCGGGCAGCTTGGCCTCGGGCGACGCCGGGACTACGCCGAGCTCCGCGGCCATCGCGGTCTGCGTCTTCGCCGAGAACCAGTGGTTTGCGAGCACGTTCGTGTAGTACTGAACCTCGGGCGGCAGGTTGTTGAACATCCAGAAGAAGTCGCGGTCGACGCACATCCCCTCCTTCGGGACCGCGAAGCCGATCGGCGCCCCCTCCTTCGCCGCGGCTTCCCCGTTGGCGGTGAAGGCGGGACAGACGTAGCACTCGCCGGAGATGAGGAACTGCGTGATCTGGGTGTCGTTTAGCAGCCCGAGCAGGTTCGGCCGGAGCTCCTCGTACTTGGCCCAAACCGGGTCCATGCTGGAGGTCTCCTGGGTGGGCGTGACGCCTATGGCCTTCGCGACCGGGAACGCGTTGAAGTAGTACTGCGTGCCCACGCCGACCGTCTTGGGGTGGAACTTCGGTCCCCAGAGGTTCAGCCAGGACGAGACGTCCTTCTCGTTCACCTTGTCCTTGCGGTAGTTGAAGGGGCCGCTGAAGGTGTAGAGCCCCAGCATCGCCCAGTCGGGAATACCGGACCCCGGCTGGACCACCGCCTGGGTGGCATCGGCGACGACGGTGGCGATCTTCGGGTCGAACTTCTGGGACAGCTTCTGCACACTGGCGAGGTAGCCCTGTACGGACTCGCCGTAGACGGCATCGACGGGCGGGCGCTGATCCGCGCCGATGGCGGCCCTCACCCTCGTCATCAGCTCCGCCGTGTCGGTGGTGTCCCACTCGACCGGGATGCCCGTCTCCGCGGTGAAATCGGCGCCGGCGGTTCTGTCGAAGAACTCCCGGTAGGGGTCGCCGAAGGTGCGTACGGTCAGCTTCTCCGGCTTGTTCTTCGGAACGGCTGCGCTCTTGACGGTCGAGCTCTTGGCGGACTTGTCGTCTCCCCCGCAGGAACCTAGGAAGACGACGGTCGCTCCGGCACTCAGCCCGTACTTGAGCAGGTCTTGACGCGTCAACTCGAGCGGCTCGAGTCGCCGTAGTCGGTGATTTGCCTCTTGGGTCATGCGATTTCCCCTTTCATCCTGCTTGCGGTAGAGCCATCAGGGACGAGTGGCGTCGCGGATCCAGTCGAGCCGCTCGGGGCGTATCAGTGAGTAGTTGTAAAAACTGAGCTTGTCGATCCCGGTACCGGTGATCACGTCGACCATGTCGCGCTGCTGCCGTTCCGACGTGGTGTGCGGCGGAATCGAGTTGACGGCGCCGACCACCCGGTCCACGCTCGAGGTGCGCTTGCGCAGAGTGGCGGCCTCCCGCTCGCCTTCCTCGGGAGTCTCGAAGTAGAAGGGCACCGCCAGCCGGTCCACCACATCGAGCAGGCGATCGGGGCTGTTGCCCTCGATCCACGTGAGGTGGAGCGGATGCCAGCACGACGTGAGCACCTGCAGCGGGATCGACGACACGGCCTGCACGGCCTCGCGCAAGTGGACGGCGAGGTCGGTGATGATGTCCAGCCGAGCGCGCATGAAGGCCGCCAGTTCGGGCTCCTCGATCAGAACGCGTGGGAAGTAGTCCAGGTCGGTGACGCCCTCCTCGGCTTCACTTGCGAAGAAGCGATCCAGGGTCGTGCGCACGAAGTTCGCCACGTACTCGACGTCCACGCCGCGCGCCTCGATGGCGGCGAGCGTCTCCGGGTGAAAGTCGAGACCCAGAAGCGCCTCGTGGTAGGGGTCGAAGCTGATGCCGAGCAGCTCGTGGTGATAGCCGTGCAGGAGCGGGAGGAACTCGAGCGACTCGAGCTCGATCACGTCGGGCTCGTAGTTCACCGCGATGTCCTGGAGCAATGTCGCGAGGAAGCCGCGCACCTCCGGATGCGCCGGGCAGAGCCCGGGGCGCAGCGGGTCGCCGTAGACCGAGCGCTGCACCAGCTCCGGATGCCGGCCACCGAGAACGCTCCCGTGGAGCGCCACGACCCACGCGATGAACTGGAGGCCCTCCTCGCGGCATCCGTCCCGGATGGCGCGCATCGGGTCCTCGGACAGCGCCAGCTCGGTGGCAAGTGGCTGAATCGCCCCGCCCTCGTAGCGGGTCGTCTCGGGCACGAAGTGATGGCAGGCCTTCTGATCGGTGTACCGAACGCGCGGGCCGAAGGAATGCGGTTCTACGGTCAGCGCCGTGTGGTACTGGAACGGCACCGAGATGGCGTCGAGGCCCCCGCGGTCGCGAATCGTCTTGAGGCCCTCGGCGACCCCTTGCTGGTGCAGCGTCCAGGAATACGTGTAGAGGTACGTGTGAAGGGGCGAGGTCATCGGTCAGGGTTCAGGTGGGCCATCGACCAGCCACCGTCGACGACGATGTTCTGGCCAGTTAGGAACGAGGCATCGTCGGACGCGAGGAATGAGACGACGGCGGCGATCTCCTCGGGCTTGCCGATCCGCTGGAGGCAGCTGCCCCGGGCGTAGCGCTCCTGCTCCGCCTCGGTGGTGTTGGCGAACACGTCGGGCGTCCCGATGCAGCCGGGCACCACCGAGTTGACCCTCACCAACGGGCCGTACTCCGCGGCGAGCGTCTGGGTGAGGCTGTTGATGCCGCCCTTCGCCGCCTCATAGGCCGCGAATCTGGGATGGGCCATGAGCGATTGGACGGACGAGGTGTTGACGATGGCGCCGCGGTTGGCCTCGAGGTGCTTGATGCAGGTCTGCACGGAGTACAGGACCTGCTTGAGACAGACGTCGAGCACCCGCTGCCACTCGGTCTCGGCAAGCTCGTGCGTCGGAGCCGGCGAGTCGTAGAACGCGTTGTTGTGGACGATGTCGAGCCTTCCGAAGCGCTCGATCGTCGCCCGCTCGAGTGCCCGCCAGTCGTCGATCGATGAGACATCGCAGCGCTCGAAGGCCGCATCGTGTCCTGCCGCGACGATCTCGTCGGCCGCAGCGGTGCCGGCTTCCTCGGCGATGTCGGCGATCACCACGGCGGCACCGTCCGCGGCCAGGCGACGCGCGGTCGCGAGTCCGATGCCGCTCGCGCCGCCCGTCACGATTGCCGCCTTGCCGCGATGCCACGTCATGACGCCTGTCCCACCTGTTCGGCGGCGTGGGCTCGGTCCAGTGTGTCGTGGGCGATGGCCCGTGCGGACTCGAGGTGACCGGCCATCGCAGCGGCGGCCCTGGGGCCGTCCGAAGCGCCGATCGCCGCGTTCAGCTCGTGCATGTACTCGAGGGTCTCCCGGCGCGCGTCGAGGCTCGGCCCTGTGATGGCTCGCGACAGCCTTGTGAGATCACCGAGATTCTCGAGGGTGTCGAGCAGCACGCCGTTGCCGGCGGCTTCCGCGATCAGGCGATGAATGCGACGGTCGACGGACGTGAACGCGGCGGCGTCATCCAGCTCTTCGCCGAGCTCGGAGACGAGATCGGCAAGGGCCTGGACCTGTTCGTCGCTGCGATGGGCAGCAGCCAGCTCGGCGGCAAACGGTTCGAGTCGGAGCCGCACCGCGAATACCTCCTCCAGGTCGATCGCCACGATGAACGTGCCCGCGCCGTGACGCTGATCGAGGATGCCGGCCTTCGAGAGAGTTCCGAGCGCCTCACGGAGCGTCGGCCGCGACAGCGACAGTTGTTCCGCGAGGTGGCGCTCAGCGGGCAGCCGGTCGCCGGGCCAGTAACGGCTTCCGGCAATCATCTCGATGATCGCCGCCGTTGCCCTTTCGACGGAGGACGCCACTTCGGCGAGTATTACTGGTCAGGCCAATCCCTGTCAAGAGACGTCAGGCCAATTTTGCAATCGGTCGCGTCTGAGAAAGCGTATAGTGGTCAGGCCAATGAACGAACCGTCAGTCGACCTAGCGGGCAAGCGCACGATCGTCACGGGTGCGTCCAGCGGCATCGGGCGCGCGATCGCCTTGCAGCTTGCGGGTCGGGGTGCGCTCGTGGCGGCAGCCGGAAGGGACCCCGAGCGGACGGGCGGGATCTGCGCCGAAATCGAGCGTCGCGGGGGGCAGGCCGTGAGCTGTCTCGGCGACGTAGGCGACGAAGCGGACGCCGCGAGCATCGTCGAGACAGCCGTCACCCGCTTCGGGGGCATCGACGCGCTCGTCAACAGCGCGGGCATCGGTCCCGGTTACGTACGCCCCGTCCACGAGTGGGAGGTCGAGGACCTGGATCGGGTCATGCAGACCAATCTGCGCGGCTCCTTCCTGATGGCGAAGCTGGCGATCCCCCACATGCTGGAGGCCGGCGGCGGCTCGATCGTGCACATCAGCTCGGTGTGTGCAATCACGGTCTGGAGCGGCGAGTGGGGATACGGCGCCTCCAAGGCCGCCCTCAACGCTCTCTCCAATCACATCGCGGTGGACTACGCCGCCAAGGGGATCCGCTCCAACACTCTGCTGCCCGGTTGGATCAACACGCCGATGAACGAGCGGTGGCTCGAGGAGTCGCCGGACCGCGCGACGGTCGAGCAGCAGTTGCTGGATCGGCATCCGGCCGGGCGCTTCGGTCAAGCCGACGAGGTGGCCGAGATCGCCGCGTTCCTGTGTAGCGATCAAGCGGGGTTCGTGACAGGCGCGAACATCACAATCGACGGCGGCTACAGCCACGGCCCGGCTCGCTCCGCCGTGGTGCCACCGGCCTAGGGCGTCAGTCGCCGACCTGGCGCCGGCGCCGGACGAAAAAGCGCCGGTAGGAATGATCGTGTCGGTGCCACGCCACGCAGTATGCGACTGGCTTCCCCTCGGCCGTGTAGACGGTCTCGTCCATGAACAGGCCGACGGTGCCCGGCGCGACATCGAGGCGGGCGGCGATCTCCTCCGAGAAGCTGACGGGCTCGATCTCGCAGTCGGCATAGTCGACGTGGAGCTCGTCGTGGGCCAGGAGGACGTCGAGCACCGAGCCGCTGAACTCCGCCCGCACGACATCGGGTGGAAGCAGCTCGCGCGAGATGTAGTCCACCAGCCACGCGACCGGCGTGCCTTGGTAGATCTTCGTGCGCGGGAGGACGAAGATCGGAGCGCCGGCCGAAAGGTCGAGTGCGCGTGCCGTGTTCTCGTCGGCGATCGATTCCTCGATCACGAGCGAGTCGGTCTGGATGTCGCGCCCGGCCTCGCGAGCGAAGGTCTCGAACGAGGAGAGACGGTCGAGCCCGTAGCGCAGCACGTCCGAACGAGGAAGGACCACAGAGCCCACGCCGTGGCGGATGCTGATCAGCCCCGCCGCGCGCAGCGTCTGCAGGCTGGCACGCGTCGTAACGCGGGACACCCCGTAGCGCTCGGCGAGCTTCGCTTCGCTCGGCAACAACTCCCCCGGCGCCACGACCTCGCTGAAGATGTACTCGCGCGCTATGAGGTCGCTGACCTCGTCCGCCAGCGCGCGGCGGCTGGTCACGGCGGCGCGCGGCGCCAGCGCGGAGGCCGCCTCCGCACGCCCGCCGGGGTTCATCGGTCCACCCGGTAGCGGTTGACCTGCTCGTCGTCGAGCTCGACTCCAAGGCCGGGGCCGGTTGGTGGGCTCGCCCAGCCGGGTCCCACCGGGAGCGGCTCTGCCAGCAGCAGCTCGTCGTAGTAGAACGAGCTGAGGAGATCGCAAGGCACGGTCTCGTCGGCCAGCCCCGGTGTGGCTACCGCGAGATGCATCTGCGCCGCCAAGGCGACCCCGAGCTCGAGATTGCTGCCGACGGTCCAGCCGATCCCGGCCGCCGAGGCCACCGCGGCCGCTCGCCGGGCAGGCCCCACCCCACCGGCCATGCCGACGTAGAGCGACAGCACATCCGCGGCATCCGCACGCACGGCCGCGAGCGCATCCTCCGCCGTGCCGATCGGATCGTCGGCCACGACCGGGATGTTCGAAGCCACGCGCAGCTCGGCCAACCCGGCGAGATCGCGTATCCCGAGCGGCTGCTCCAAGAACGCGATCTGGTGATCGACGAGACCGGGCAGCGCCGCACGCGCGTCGGCGCGCGACCAGCCGCAGTTGGCATCGACACCGAGCCGAACATCGTCGCCGATGGCGGCGCGAACCGCGGCGACGCGCTCTAGGTCATCGGCCACCGAGCCGCGTGCGACCTTGACCTTCATGGCAGTGAACCCCTGCTCGACCGCCCAGGCCGCGAGCTCCGCGGAGGCCGCCGGCTCGATGCCGCTGATGGAGAACTTAGTCTTGACCCGCTCGCGCAACGCGCCCCCGAGCAGGACATGCAACGGCGCGTCCAGGGACTTGCCGATGATGTCCCAGAGCGCCATCTCGACCGCGGCCTTCGCGAACTTGTGCCCGACGATCACGTCCTCCATCTCGAGCGTGAGTCGCTGAACCGCTCGCGGGTCCTCGCCCGTCAGCGCGGGAGCGAAGTACTCGGTGATCACGTGCTGCGCGATCACAGCGTCCTCACCGCTCCAGCGCGGAGTGCACGAGACCTCTCCGACGCCCACGAGCCCCTCGTCGGTGCCGACCTTGACGAGCACGAACGGTGACACCGCGTGGGAGTCTCGGGCCGACGTCAGCACCCTGGCCGGGTTGAGCGGGACGGCCAGCGGGATCGTTTCGATCCCGGTGACCTTCATCCCAGGTCTCCCTCGGCACCGAGGCCGAGCGCCACGCCGAGGTAGACGCGCGCGGCGTCCACGAGGTCGGCCACCGCGACCGACTGGTCGGGTGCGTGACGCCACACCCCAGGGCCGTAGACCACCGTCTCGAGCCCGATCGCCGCGAGATCGGCGGCATCGGTGACGAACGCCTGACCGGGCATCTCGTTGGTGATCTCCGCAGGCTCCCCGCGGAACGCGGCATGTCGCGCGCGAATCGCCTCGACGAACACGCCGTCGGTGGCGCCGAAGAACGGCTGATGCGATGAGAGCGTGCGCACCCGCGCCGTCACGTCGGGCGGGCATGCCTTGTCCACCAGCGCCGTGAACTGACGCCCGATCGCATCGCGGTCGAGCCCGGGAACGGTCCGGATGTCGCCCCGAAGGACCGCACGGCCGGCCACGTGGGCGGGTGTGGACCCGGCGCTCAGCTCTCCGACGAGCAGTCGCGGGAGGTCGGGCAGGCGCGGGTGCGGCGTGTACTCGAGAGCCTCCACCCGCAAGGCGTCGTGGACGGCCAGCGCCGCGGGGATCGTGTCCGCGCCCTCTTCGGCGCGACAGACGTGGGGGTTCCCGCGACCCTTGAGCTCGACCTCGAACTTAACGGCTCCGCCATTGGCCGTGTGGATCTTCAGGTCGGAGGGCTCGGCGCAGATGGCGAAGCCCTCCTTCGGACCGTACGACGCCAGGAGGTACTTCGCGCCCATCCCGGTCCCGTCGTGGTGCATGACCGCCTGGAAGATGAGATCCCCGGGCAGCCCGCCGAGTTCCGCGGCGGCCTCCGTCGCCGCGATCATCGAAGCCAAGGCGCCCTTCATGTCGGTCACGCCGCCCCCGTAGACGCGATCAGCCTCGATCCACGGATCGAACGGATCGCGCGACCAGCCCTCCGGCTCGACGGCGGTGTCGATGTGCCCGTTGAGGACCAGCGGAGGACGAACCCCGCGGCCCCGGACGGTCGCGGTGATGTTCGGCCGCCCGTCGACGACGTCCTCTGAATGAACCTCGATTCCGGGCCGGTCGAGCGTGTCCGCGATGAACGCGCCCAGCGCGCCCTCGCCGCCGAGCGGCGACGGGATGGCGCAGATGGCCTGTGCTAGCTCGACCACGCGCTCGCTGCTGACGGCGTCCTTCACTTGTCCGTCGAGGTCCATGCGGCCTGCTCCTTGTCTGTCGTTACGGCGTAGTCGCGTTTTCGTGAAAGGCGAGGAGTTCCTCGGCGAGCCCCTCGATTGCCAGAGCCAGCGCAGAGCGGCCGTCCTCGGCCTGCCCAAGATCCGGCTGGTCGGTGTATCCGTCGATTGCCTCCAGTGCCCCGGGGCGCTCGTACCTGACGTGCGAGCGGGCCGCCCCGAACGTTTCGACGTCCGGCAGCCGACGCGCCCCGGGGAGGCTGCGTACGAGGTCCGGCCGCAGGGCGCCGACGATGCTCGTCTCGAAAGCGCCGGCGTGGCCCGGAACGGGGACCTCCGCTCTCGGGAATTCGTCCTCGACGAGGGTCCACCAGGTGCACGAGCCGACGTGGACGCCGTGAGCGAGCGCGATGTCGCGAGCGGCTACCCGCATGATCTCCACGTTGCCGCCGTGGCCGTTGACGAGGAACAGCCGACGGCATCCCGCCGCCGCGAGGGAGGCCCCGAGATCGACGAGGACCGTGTAAAGCGTTCGGCTCCGGAGCGACATCGTCCCCCCAAGCGGCACGTGATGCTCTGAGCAGCCGAAAGGGAGCGTGGGCGCTACGGCCACCGCGCAGCGGCCGGCCGCCCGGGCCGCTGCGCCACGAGCAACGTGCTCGACGTGCAGCGTGTCGGTGCCTATCGGGAGATGAGGCCCGTGCTGCTCCGTCGCTCCGATCGGCAGGACGATGGTTCCGTCCCGCCCTACCCGACTCACCTCGTCACGAGTCAGCTCGGCGAGCAGGGTGCAGGCACCCTCGGGCGAGCGGGCACGGCTCACGGTTGGCAGGGTACTAGTTGTCTGTTGAGTTGCCAACCAGCACCGGTGGAGTCCGGTTGGGTGTATCGCCTCGGGGGTGGCGGGGCGGGGTAGCGCTTGAGGCACTCGCGGGCCGCGACAATTCATTCCGATGGCCTTCCCACGTCATTCGCTGTCGCCGGCCGAGCTGGCCAGCCTGCTCGAGGCTGAGCGCAAGGGCGGAGCCTTTCTCGCCTACCGGGACGGCGTGGGCGACCTGCGGATCAGGCCGCTCGAAGGCGTCACGAGCGTCACGATCGGCCGGGGCGAGCACAACGACTTCCAGCTGGACTGGGACGGCGAGGTGTCGCGGACCCATGCCCAGCTCGTGCTGATCGGGGCGGAGTGGACGGTCGTGGATGACGGCTTGTCCCAGAACGGCTCGTTCGTCAACGGCGAGCGAATCGTCGGGCGGCGCCGGCTGACCGACGGCGATGTGGTCCGGCTCGGCCGCACCGTGATCAACTTCAGGGCGCCGCCTCTCGCGCGTGCTAGCACGGCGATCAGTGACCTGGCCGCCCACGTCAGGCTCACGGACGGGGAGCGGCGTGTCCTCGTCGCGCTCTGCCGGCCCGCCGCCGTCCCTGGAGCATCGGGCGTCCCCGCCGGCAACCGCGAGATCGCCGCGGAGCTGCACATCAGCCCCGATGGCGTGAAGACTCACATCCGCGCGCTGTTCACCAAGCTCGGCATCGAGGATCTGCCGCAGTACCGCAAGCGCACCGAGCTGGCGCAGCGGGCGCTCGAATCCGGGCTCGTCACCCAGCGCGACCTGGCGAGGTGAACGCGAACGGGCTTGTGGTGTCCACCCCTATGGGGACTGGCGAGAACGCCCTCGCATGCTGGGATTCGGATCATGCCCCTGTCCGTGGTGGAGATGCATCCGGCCGGCAATCGCGAGCGACGCCTGGAGGGCGGCGGAGTGATCGGCCGCGCTGCCGGCTGCGACATCCGCCTCGACGATCCGTTCATCTCGCGCCGGCATGCACGTGTGATCAGCAGCGAGGTCGGAACTGCGATTCAGGATCTGGGCTCGTCGAACGGCGTGTACGTCAACGGGCGCCGCAGCCGGGGAATCACCCCGCTCCATCCCCGGGATGTCCTGCAGCTGGGCGGAACGATCTGGCTCGTGCAGCTCAGCCCCGAAGCCTGAGCGTCCGGGGACCGACGCCGTACTCGTGGCCGACAGTCCGTCCGCTCGGGTTACGCCAGCGCAGCATGGGAGATGCGACGCCCCGGGCCGTGAAGTCCAGCAGCCGGCCTGCCGGATCGGCGTTGGGGGCCGGAACGCGCGCGAGGCGACGGCGGCGGGCGAAGAGGTCGACCGACACGGCGTCGGCCAGCCTCACCACTGCCACGCGCCGAACCACGTCCCCAACCTCGAGGGTGCGTGAGCGCAGCACGTGCCCAGCCGGGGCCCGCCGTGCCGCGCGCCCGCTCAGCTCGCCGGACAGCCTCAGCCGCGCGCCGCGTGTGTAGTCCACCCGCAACAAAATCTCCTGATCGAAGCCACTGCCCGCTCCGAGCTCGATCGGACGCGGCTCGATGAGGAACTGGCCCAGCCAGCGGGCGGTCGTCGCGCCCGGCACCGCGCGCCGCACCCCGATCGCGCTGCCTGGAGCCAGCTGCACCCCGATCAGGTCACCCCCGCGAACGGCGAGGTTCGCCCGCAGGACGTGCACTCCCACGTCCTGAACGGGCTCGAAGCCGCTACGCGCGACCGACACGAACCGATCTCCCCGGCGCCGGATCACCTGGAGCGCGAGCTCGCCTCGCGCGCCGCGCACCACCCACCTGCGGATGACGCCCGCGGCCGAGGGAACGAGCGGCCGCCCGCGCAGGCGCGTCTGAACCACCGTGCATGCCTGGGATCCCCCGCTTGGAGAGCGTCCGGCGCAATCGACGGAGCTGATGCCACCCGATGCCAGCCGGCTGCCCAACGCCACAGCCCCGGGCTGCGGAGGCAGGGCGCCATCGCTCGCCGACCCCGAGCCGGCCAGGACGGCTGCGAGCGAAGCCGCGGCAGCCACGCCGGCGATGCCCGCGGTGGCGGTGGCCCACCGTCGACGCCGCACCGTGGGACCTTGCTCGGTCGAGGCCAGCGCCCCCCGCGCAAGGCGCACCAGCGCAAGGAAGTCGGCCCTGTCGCCGGCCACGGTCGGCTCGGACGGCCCCAGTCCGAAGTCGGATAGCAGCGCATGTCCATCGCGATCGACGAGCACGTTGCGTGCCGCCACCGCGCCGTGGGCGATACCCGCTCGGTGGGCTGCGTCCAGTGCCGAGGCCACGTCGGCCAGCAGGTCCGAGAGGCGCATCGGTTCGAGCTCGCCGGTCTCGAGCAGCCGGGCCAGGGTCGGGCCCTCGACCAGCTGCATCGCCACGAACCGGCCGCCATCCCACGACCCCGTCGCATAGAGGCTGACCACCCGGGGATGCTCGGGCCAGTCGAGCGGTCGCATCCCGGCGCATGGGTCCTCGGGAACCAGCTTGAGCGCCACCCGTCGCATCAGGCTGAGCTGGACCGCCTCGTAGACGACCGAGCTGCTCCCGCGGCCGAGCTCGCGCTCGAGCCGGAAGCCCGCGAGCTCGGCCGGCTCAGTCGACGAACTCGAACTCACGCGGAAAGGCGCCATAGAAGTGGTGGAGCAGCCGCGCGCTGTCGGTCCGGGCGTACCGGATGAAGATGTCGACCGCCTCCGCGGTTGAGGGCTGGGCAAGCACCTCGAAGGTGAAGATTCGTCCGGCGCCCGGCACGAAGTCGGCGGGCACCTGGATGCGCGCGACCCGCCGGCCACCCAGGAACTGGTCCAGTGCGAACCGGTCGCCCAGCGAGACGAGGGCGATCTCGACGGGCCGCCCACTCGTGAAGCGAAGGCGGCGCAGCTTCACCACTCGGCCGGGCCTCAGATCCGCAGCGGCCGCACCGGTGACCTGCTTGGGCAGGCGCTGCTGGCCGCCGGGTGCGTACTCGACGCGCATGAGCAGCTCGTTCGCGAACCCACGGCGCACGGGCTTGCCCTTGTTGACGCTGGGAGCCCAGCGTGTCGTCCTGGCGCCCTTAACGCCGGGGCGGGCGCCCGCGGCCGAGCCCGGGAGCACCACGAGACCGACCTGGTCGCCACGTTCGACGGCCAGGTTTGCGCCGAACTGGTGCACGCCGGCGTTGCCCACGAACTCGTTACGAGAGCGGGCCACCTGGAAGGTCTCGTCGCCCCGGGGACGCACGACCGAGAGCGCGAGCTCACCGCGGGCCGAGCGCACCGACCAGCGCCGGATCACTCCGTCCTCGGGCGCCACCAACGATCGGCCCGGAAGAGCGGACTGCACGATCGTGCAGCCCGATGAGCGCGCCTGCCCGCTGTGGCCGCTGCAATCCAGCGATCGACCGGGCTCGGCGAGATCGCTACCGAGGATCGCGGCTCCGGGAAGCGCCGGCGGCATGGCTCGGGCCTTGGCCCCGTCTCCGTCGCCTAAGGCGAGGAGCACGCCGGCAAGCACCGCTCCCGCAACCACCGCTCCGGCCAACCACGCCATGGGGCGCCGCCGGGATCGCCGCCTTCGCGGCGGCGGCGTGGCCAGCGGGCGCGGCTCCAAGGTCTGCTCCTCGAGTGAGGCAGCTCCGGGTGGCGGCGGCGGGCCCAGCGCGGGGTCTGCCTCCAGCGTCGCGGCGATCTCGGCCACGAGCGCCGCTGCGGTGTCGGGCCGCTCAGAGGGATCCTTCGAGAGCGCTCGCTCGAATACCCGGTCGAGAGCCTGCGGGAGCTCCGGTCGCCGCCGGCTCGCTCGCGGTGGGGGCTCGCTGGTGTGTGCGAACAGGATCGCGGCCTCGGTGCGCCGCGGATACACGACCGTGCCCGTGAGGCATTCGAAGGCCATGGCCGCGAAGGCGTAGCGGTCGGACGCCGGGACCGCCCTCGCCCCGCGGATGACCTCCGGGGCGAGATAGGAGATCGTCCCGACCAGGCTCCCGGTGGCCGTGACACCGTCCGCTCCGCCCAGCGCCGTCAGGCCGAAGTCGCCGAGGTAGGCGTCGTCGGACGCTCCGACGAGCACGTTCTGGGGCTTCACGTCGCGATGCACGAGCCCCCGGTCGTGTGCGGCGTCCAGCGCACCGGCCACCTGGCTCAAGAGCGCGACGGCGCGACCTGCGTCGAGCGCGCGTTCATGCATCAGCGTCGCGAGCGTGGCCCCCTCCACGAGCTGCAGCGCCAGGTAGAGCCCGTGGTCCGACTCCCCCGCATCGAAGACGGTGACCACGTGGGGATGGTCCAGCGAGGCCTGCAGCCGGCCCTCACGCCGGAAGCGGGCAAGGAACGCCGGATCGCCGCTCAGACGCTCGGCGAGCAGCTTCAGGGCCACCCGGCGGCCCTGCGGGACGTGCCGGGCGCTGTAGACGACGGCCATACCGCCCCGACCGAGGATTCCCTCGATCCGGTAGCTCCCCACCTGGTTGCCAACAGCCGGCGCCACGCGTCCCTAGCCCAGTAGAACACACCTCTCCGGCGCCTGCTGGAGCCGCGGACCTACACGCGACCGCGCTCGCAGTGGCCGCGGTCCTTGCCCGCATTGCCGGTGCAGGTGTCGCGCCCGCTACCGCCGCTGAGCTGGTCCTTGCCGTTCCCGCCGCTGAGCTTGTCCCTGCCGCTCGCACCGCCCAGCTTGTCGTTGCCGTTCTGGCCGTACAGGCGGTCGTTGCCCAGGCCACCGTCTACGCGGTCGTTGCCGTCGCCGGCGCAGATCAGGTCGTTGCCTCGGCCGGCGGCGATCCTGTCGTTGCCGCCGAGGGCGACGATCACGTCTGCCCTGCGGGTGCCCTTGAGCCGGTTGGCACGCGAGCTGCCGACGATCGTCGCTCGCTTGCCCGCGCACCGGGGCACCTGCTTGATCCCGCCACCACCGCCGCCGCCTCCAGGTCCCCCGCCGCCGGGTCCCCCGCCGGCGGGGCCGCCACCGGCCTGGCCGTCGCCCTGCAACCGCACCACGAGCGCGCTGTCGCCGCGGTCGCCGCCCACCACGATCCGGCCGTCCGGTTGCAGCGCGACGCTCCACGCATCGCTCGAGGCGCCGTTGAGGGTCTGCTTGCCATCGCCGCTGAACGTCGTGTCCAGCGACCCGCCCGGCTGGAGCCGAGCCACCGCCATCAGCGTGCAGCAGGTCGTGCCGGCTAGCGTGTACCCCGCGACGACGATCTTTCCGCTCGCCTGCAGCGCTACGGCGTGCGCGGCGTCCGTGTTTGGGCCGAAGCTCACGGCGGCCAGGCCCTCGCTGTCCGCGAAGTCCTCGTCATAAGAGCCGTCGGGCTTCAATCGCGTGACGAGGAAGGAATCTCCCGTGGCCTTCCCGGCCACCACGATCTTGCCGTCCGGCTGCAGCACCATGTCGTCGGTTTGGTCGCCGCTCGCGGGCTGGAGCGGCAAGCGCCCGTCGTCACTGAAGCCGGTGTCCGGGCTGCCGTCGGCGTTCAGGCGCGCGACCCAGATACCGGAAGCGTTGCGGTGTCCCGCGATGATCAGCTTCCCGTCCGCTCGAAGCGCGACGCCGGTGGCCCGGTCGTCGCCGCCGAGGTCCAGCACAGCCGTTCCGTCGCCGTCGAAGCCGGTATCGGGTAGACCCTGCGGCGTCAGCCGGGTCACCACCCAGTCGTTGGTCGTACCGCCTCTGCCGACGACGACGATCTTTCCGTCGGGCTGGATCAGCACGTCGTCCAAGAAGTCGCCTGGGCCGCCATAGTCGAGCCCCGTGATCCCGCCGGCGCCGAAGGAGCCGTCGACCGTGCCGTCGGGATTCAGGCGCATCACAATGCCCTCGGCGCTGATCGGGCCGGTCAAGCCGACGGCCACGATCTTCCCGTCCGGCTGACGCGCCACCTCCTCCGCCCAGTCACCCCCGACCACGGAGAGGGTCGTCATCGCGAAGGCGGTGTCCAGCGGCCCGTTCGACGTCAGGCGCGCCACCACGAAAGCCGATGGGTCCCCGCCGCCTCCGCTCGCCACGATCCGCCCATCTGGCTGGACGAGGATACCTGTGACGCTGGAGAACGTCCCCCAGTCGAGGGACATGCTGCCGTCACCCCCGAAGGATGTGTCGAAGTCCCCGGGAGCCGCCACGGCGGTCGCCGGCAGGAACGCGAGGGCCAGGACAACGGAAGCTACAAAGCGGGCCATGCCGGCCAGCCTCGTCGTGCCGGGGTGGGATGCATAGCCCCCATAGGGGTGGAGCTCCCCACCCCGCGTCGGCCGCGCCTACCGCGCCAGGCAGGTCGTCGCCACGTAGCGCCCCGGCGTGCCTCCGCGCTCCAGCGGGAACGCCAGCACGCCGGATCTCGATCATCAAGCCCAAGCAGCGCAAGCGCGAGACGGTCGGCGTCGGCGCCCAGGGCGACGCGCGCGAGGAGGGCTCCTCCACGGACCGTCGTCCGACCAGGGCGGCGACCTGCCCGACGAGCCCGAGCTACAGCGACGTCAGCGCCGCCCTGATCACAGCTTCCCTCGCTCGCAGCCACCGCGGTCCTTGCCGCTGCCACCGGTGCAGCTGTCGCGCCCGCTACCGCCGCTGAGCTGGTCCTTGCCGTTCCCGCCGCTGAGCTTGTCCCTGCCGCTCGCACCGGCCAGCCTGTCGTTGCCGTTCTGGCCGTACAGCCGGTCGTTGCCAAGGCCGCCGTCCACGCGGTCGTTGCCGTCGCCGGCGCAGATCAGGTCGTTGCCTCGGCCGGCGGCGATCCTGTCGTTGCCGCCGAGGGCCACGATCACGTCTGCCCTGCGGGTGCCCTTGAGCCGGTTGGCACGCGAGCTGCCGACGATCGTCGCTCGCTTGCCCGCGCAGCGGGGCACCTGCTTGATCCCGCCACCACCGCCGCCGCCTCCAGGTCCCCCGCCGGGGGGGCCGCCGCCGCCCTGCACCGAGTCACCCTGCAGGCGCTCGATGAGCGCGTCCGCGCCGTTGTCGCCGGCGACGACGATCCGGCCGTCGCGCTGCAGCGCGACACCCCAGGCCGTGGTTCCCGGCAGCGTCTGCTGGCCGTCGCCGTGGAAGGTCGTGTCGAGCGCACCGCCCGGCTGCAGCCTGGCGACCACGATCTGGCTGCTCGCGCCGGTCTGGGAGTAGCCCGCGACGACCATCTTGCCGTTGGCGAGGAGCACCGCGCCGCCGTTCGGGAAGTCCGAGTCGCTGGCGCCGAAGTTGACGGCCACAATGCCCTCGCCGTTCCCGAAGCCCTCGTCGAACGAGCCGTCCGGGGTCAACCGGCTGACCAGGAAGCCGCTCCCACGGCCGCCTCCGATCAGCACGAGCTTCCCGTCGGGCTGCAGCAACACGTCGTATCCGTAGTCGCCGGTCGCCAGCGGCAGCGGCTTGCGGCCGTCCCCGTCGAAGCTGGCGTCGGGGCTGCCGTCGGCGTTCAGGCGCACGAGCCACATCCCCCCGTCGTTACCGGTCCATCCGAGCACGACCAGCTTGCCGTCCGGCTGCCTGGTGATGGCGTCGATGTAGTCCGACCCGCCGAAGTCGAGCGTGGCCCTTCCGTCTCCGTCGAAGCTCGCGTCGGGTAGCCCGTCGGGGTTCAGCCGGGTCACCACGCCGTCCAGGCCCGGACCGCCGTACCCAGCGGCCACGATCTTCCCGTCGGGTTGGATCAGCAGTTTGGTGACGGTGTTCGTGGTGCCGCCCGCGTCGATCGTCGCGAGCCCACCGGTGCCGAAGGAGCCGTCGGGACCACCGTCCGGGTTGACGCGCATGACGGCGCCCTTCGATACATCCGCAGCGTCGCTGGTGAAGCCGCCCGCGATGATCTTCCCGTCGGCCTGACGCGCCACGTCGTTGGCCTCGTCGAGGCCGGTGCCCAAGGGAAACCCGGCGAATCCGTTGCCCGAGAAGCTGGGGTCCGGACTCCCGCTCGGGCTGACGCGCGCCACGATGAAGTCCTCGCCTGCCCCGCCGCTCCCTGACACGGCGATCCGGCCGTCCGGCTGGATCAAGACGCCGGTGGCGAAGTCGACCCCGCCCCAGTCGAGGGCGACGACGCCGTCCCCACCGAACGATCTGTCGAGGTCGCCGGAGGCGCCCTGGGCGACCGCCGGCAGCGATGCCAGCGCCAATGTGAGCCAGACGAGCTTGCGAGTCATGTGCGCCACCCTCGCCCTGGTGTTGCCGCGCCGCTACGCCCCATAGGGGTGGGGTTTGCACCACCCCTTGTCCGGACCGGCTGAGTGACGGGCTCACCGGGCCGCCAAGCGCCGCTCTGGGAGCGCGGGACTGTCGAGGATGCGCAGTCTTCTCAGAGCGGATGTAGGCTCGGGTGGTGCGGTGTGGTCGCTGTTGTCCGGCCAGGCGACGAACTGCGCCACGACCACTTCACGGGTAGAGCTTCCTAGCGCTCCGCTTGCGACACAAGTCGCGGGCCGGGGGGCCTTGGGAACTCCGCAGCGGCGGACAGGCTGCCGGCGATCTGAGTTCGATCAGGAGCCCTGCGGGTCCTGAAAGGCGCGCACCTCGATGCGGCCACCCAGTGCCTTCGACGCTTGCGTCGCCCACCGGACCGCGGCATCTTGGTCTGCGACCTCGATCACCCAAAAGCCGCCGACGTACTCCGGTGCCTCAACGAACGGTCCATCGACCACCACGGGCCCGCCGCTGGTGGCGTCGACGGTCTTGGCCGACGACGGCGGGTGCAGGCCCCCGGCGAAGCGAAACGCCCCGGCCTTGTGTAGATCGGTGTTGAACTCCTCCACGGCAGCCAGCGCAGCCTCTAGTTCGGCCGGGTCCATCGACGCCATAGTCGGCTCCTCGGCCGAGTCGTGCGGGACGGTCAAGAAAAACTGCATCACTTGTCGCTCCTTCTGGCGGGTGGTACGGGCCACATCAGCGGCCCCCGATCACTTGGGCTTACCGGCGACGACACGATGGCAGCATCCCATTCCCGCAGGGACGAGCAGCGTCAGCGGTGCCGGCATCGTCGCGCTGTCGCTTCGCACAAGAAGCAGAGGGTCGCGTCCCCGTCGCTGCTGCGGTTGCGGCTCGAGACAGAACTACGCCACTTGCAGGGCCCTCGTGAGGGTGAGCGACGGGACTCGAACCCGCGACCGCCTGGACCACAACCAGGAGCTCTACCAACTGAGCTACGCCCACCACGCCGTGGCGATCGGGGTGCGATCGCCGCCCCGAATCTAGCACCGAGCCGGGCCTGGATATCATCGCTCGATGGCCGATCGGAAGCCGGTGATCATGGCCGTGGACGACGATGCCGCCGCCTTGGCGATGGTCGAGGACCATCTGCGCCGCCGCTACGAGCGCGACTACGAGGTCGTCTGCGAGCGCTCCTGTGAGCGCGCCCAGGACATCCTGAAGGACTTGCGGAACGACGGAGCGCTGGTCGCACTGGTGCTCGCGGGCCTTTGGAGCAGGGGCCTCCGGGGAGACGAGCTGCTCGCGCGCGTGAGCGGCATCCACCCGCACGCCCGCCGGGCGCTCCTGATCGATTGGGGCGCGTGGGGCGACCGGGACACCTCCGAGGCGATCGTGCAGTGCATGGCCAAGGGCGAGATCGACTACTACATCCCCAAGCCCTGGCGGATGCCCGACGAGCACTTCCACCGGGTTGTGACCGAGTTCCTGCTCGAGTGGACACGGGGGCGCTCCACCCTGCCCCGCGAGATCGCCGTGGTGGGCGAGCCACAGCAGCCGCGCGTGCACGAGCTGCGCAGCCTGCTGGCCCGCAACGGCATGGCCCACGAGTTCCATGAGACCGACGCGCCGCGCGGCGTGGAGCTGCTCGACGAGGCCGGCCACGCCGGCGAGCGCGCACCCGTGGTGGTCCTCATGAACGGAAAGTCGCTTCGCGATCCCTCCAACGCGCAGCTGGCCGCCGCCTATGGCGTGAACACGGAGCTGGCGGATCCCGACGAGCTGTTCGACGTGATCGTGGTCGGGGCCGGGCCGGCCGGGCTGGCGTCCTCGGTATACGCGTCGTCCGAGGGCCTGAAGGTGCTCACCATCGAGCGCGAGTCCATCGGCGGGCAGGCCGGGGCCAGCTCCTTGATCCGCAACTACCTCGGGTTCGCGCGCGGTGTGGGCGGCGCCGACCTGGCCCAGCGCGCGTATCAGCAGGCGTGGGTCTTCGGCTCGCGCTTCCTGCTGATGTCCGAGGTCGAGTCGCTCGAGACCGAGGGCGACCGGCACGTGCTCGTGACCAAGGGCGGCGCGAGGCTCTGCGCGCGCACCGTGGTGGCCGCGACCGGGGCGGCCTACCGGCGGCTCGGCATCCCGGCACTCGAGGAGCTGGTGGGCTCAGGCGTCTTCTACGGGGCGTCGGGCCCGGAGGCACAGGCGGCGACGGGCGGCCACGCGTACGTGCTCGGCGGGGGCAACTCGGCCGGCCAGGCGGCGATGCACCTCTCGCGCTACGCCGACCAGGTGACGATCCTCGTCCGCGGCGACACGCTCGCCGACAGCATGTCGCAGTACCTCCTGCGGCCAGCTCGACGCCACCTCCAACGTGGAGATGCGCTTCTGCACCGAGGTGATCGGCGGCGCGGGTGAGGCCCGGCTCGAGACGCTCACACTGCGGGACCGTCACAGCGGCGAGACCGAGACCGTGCCGGCCGTCGCGCTGTTCGTGCTGATCGGGGCGCACCCAAACAGCGACTGGCTGCCCGAGACGGTCGCGCGCGACGACTACGGATACGTGCCCACGGACTCGGACCTGCAGCCCGAGGATGGCTGGCCGCGCGAGCGCCCACCGCGCATGTACGAGACCTCCCTCCCCGGCGTGTTCGCGGTGGGCGACCTCAACCAGGCCTCGGTGCACCGGGTGGCGGCCGCGGTGGGCGACGGCTCGGCGGTCATCAAGCAGGTGCACGAGACGCTCATGTCGGCCGAGACCACGGCCAACCGCTAGTCCACAGCGATGCGCCGCTCGCCGGCGTCGATCTTCACGTCGTTGATCGAGGCGTAGCGCTTGGCCATCAGGCCGGTCTCGTCGAACTCCCAGTTCTCGTTGCCGTAGGAGCGCCACCACTGGCCGTGCTCGTCGTGGCTCTCGTACTCGAAGCGCACCGCGATCCGGTTCTCGGTGAACGCCCAGAGCGACTTCTTGAGCCTGTAGCCCTGCTCGCGCGCCCACTTGCGGCGCAGGAACTCGCGGATCTCCTCGCGACCGTTGAGGAACTCGTCGCGGTTGCGCCACTCGGTGTCCTCGGTGTAGGCGAGCACGACCCGGTCGGGATCGCGGGTGTTCCAGGCGTCCTCGGCGGCCTGCACCTTGGCGGCCGCGGTGGTGGCTGTGAACGGCGGCCTGATGTCGGTGGGGCTGGCCATCGCTGGAGCGCTGAGGTTACGCCGCTGACGGCCGAGCCGGGGGCTACGTTCCACGGCGTGCTGAAGACCGCCGCGCGGCACCCCTCGGGGATCCTGCTGTTCGCGCAGCTTGCGGCGGTGTTGCTCTACCCGTTCATGGAGGGCAACTCCGCCGGCCGCGCCATCTTCAGCGCCTTCGGGATCGCGTTCCTCGCGCTCGTGGTCATGGCCGTGCGCGCGACGCCGGTGCAGCTCTGGGTGAGCGTCATGCTCGCCCTTCCCGCCACCGTGCTGCTGCTCATACAGGCCGTGAGCGGGGACGACACGCTGCTGCCCTACTCCTCGGCGCTCGAGGCAGTGCTCTACCTGTACGCGGCCTTCGCGCTCGTCAAGTACATGCTCGAGGACCGCGAGATCACCACCGACGAGCTGTTCGCCGTGGGCGCCACCTTCACGCTCGTAGCGTGGGCGTTCGCGTACATGTTCACGGTCGTGCAGGCGATCGACCCCGGCAGCTTCACCGCGGCCGTGGACCCCGGTGACGACCGCACCTGGATGGAGCTGCTGTTCCTCAGCTTCACCACGCTCACGAGCGTCGGCCTGAGCGATGTCGTTCCGCTCAAGGCGTTCGCGCGCAGTGTCGTGATGATCGAGCAGGTGGCCGGCCTCGGATACATCGCCCTGGTCGTGTCGCGGCTCGTGAGCCTCACGGTGCTCGGCTCGCACGACCGCTCCAGTTAGGCTGGCGCTCCCGTGGCGGAGATCCTCTATTACGCAATCCCGTTCTTCGTGCTGCTCCTGGTGCTGGAGGCGCTCTCGTTCCGCCACGCGCGCGACGACGCCGACGACCTGATCGGCTACGACGCCAAGGACACCCGCACCAGCCTCCTGCTCGGCACCGGCAACGTGATCATCAACGTGGCCTGGAAGCTGGTGGTGCTCGCGATCTTCGTCGCGGTCTACGAGCTCAGCCCGCTGCGCCTCGACCCCGGCGACTGGTGGGTCTGGGTCCTCCTCTTCTTCGCGGACGACTTCTCGTACTACTGGTTCCACCGGATCAGCCACGAGAGCCGCTTCTTCTGGGCCAGCCACGTGGTGCACCACTCGAGCACGCACTACAACCTGTCGACCGCGCTGCGCCAGACGTGGGTGCCGATGACCTACTTCCCGTTCTGGCTCTGGATGCCGGCCGTGGGGTTCGAGCCGTGGATGGTGCTGCTGGCCCAGTCCTGGTCGCTGATCTACCAGTTCTGGATCCACACCGAGCGGGTGCGGAAGCTGCCCCGCTTCCTCGAGGGCTTCCTCAACACTCCCTCGCACCACCGTGTCCACCACGGGTCGAACCAGGTCTACCTCGACCGCAACTACGGCGGGATCCTGATCATCTGGGACCGGCTTTTCGGCACCTGGGAGCCGGAGGGCGAGCGCGTGCGCTACGGCCTCACCAAGAACATCAACACCTTCAACCCCGTGCGCGCGGCGTTCCACGAGTACATCGCGATGTGGCACGACATCAGGCGGGCCAGGCGCCTCCGCGATCGCCTCGGCGTGCTCTACCACGGGCCCGGCTGGGCCCCTCCGGGCATTGAGAGCGAAGGCAGCCGGGGCTAGCGCGGCGCTGGTGCTCGCGCTGGCCGGGGCGTCCCCGGCGGCCGCCGGCACCACGCGCTACGTGGACTGCTCAGCGCACCGGGCGGGCGATGGCACCCTCAAGCGTCCCTTCAACACGCTCGCGCGCGCGAGCGCCGTCGTGCTGCGCCCGGGCCAGCGGCTGCTGCTTCGTCGCGGCACCACCTGCACCGGCACGCTCGCCCCCGGTGGATCCGGCACCGCGCCAGGGCGCATC
Organism: uncultured Thermoleophilaceae bacterium; assembly: GCA_963811055.1. GTDB lineage: Bacteria > Actinomycetota > Thermoleophilia > Solirubrobacterales > Thermoleophilaceae > JACVRW01. The sequence continues at coordinate 604,762 of CAWEPQ010000019.1, read as the reverse complement.
GTGATCGGCGCCTACGGGCGCGGTGCCCGTCCGCACGTGAAGGGCGTGGGCGAGGACGCCGTGCTGCTGAAGGACATGAGCCACGTGGTGCTGCGCTCGCTCGAGGTGAGCAACCGCGGCACCATGGAGGCGCGCCGGCGCGGGGTGCACGTGGTGGCCACCGCGGGCGTGGTGCGCGGCGTGACGATCCGGGGCCTGAACATCCACGACGTGCAGGGCGACCTGTCGAAGGACGCCGGCGGCAGCGGCGGTATCCAGGTGGACGTGCTCGGGCCCGAGCCCACCCGCTTCGACGATCTGCTGATCGAGGGCAACCGCATCGCCGACGTGAGTCGCAGCGGCGTCTTCATCGTCGGGACCGCCGACGCGGATCGTCCGCGCGCCGGAGAGCCCTGGCCCGCCGCATCCACGCGGGTGCGCGTGCGCGGTAACCGGCTGACCCGGCTCGGCGGGGACGGGATCGTGCCGCTCGGCACGGTGGGCGCTGTGGTGGAGCGCAACGTGGTCAGTACCGGGAACCTGCGCGGACGCGGCCTCTCGGACCCGCTCGGGATGATCTGCAACGCGGGGATCTGGACATTCCACGCCAACGGCACCGTGATCCAGCGCAACGAGGTCTTCGACATGCGCTTCAACGGCTGCGACGGCTCGGGCTTCGACGTGGACTACGACCAGGACGGCACCGTCGTCCAGTACAACTACAGCCACGACAACGAGGGCGGGTTCATCCTGCTCTGCACCGACGCCAAGCCGCGCACGGCACAGGTGCGCTTCAACCTGAGCGTCGACGATCGCCTCGTGGCCAACCAGTCGCCCTGCTCGCTCGAGCCCGGCTCGAACTACTCGGGTCTCCGCTTCCACAACAACACGATCGTGGGACGGCAGCTCTCGTGGGGCGTGCTCGGCAACGCCACCAGCGCGCTGCTCGACGCCTCTCGACTCGAGCTGCGCAACAACGTCTTCTACGCCACCGCCCCGCAGACGACCACGCTCGGCTGCGGCGCGCCCTGCTCGCACAACCTGTTCTTCGGCCTGCCCGCCACGGGAACCGCGGCAGTGAGCGCCGATCCCCTGTTCAGGGATCCCGCGCGCCGCGGGCGTGGCCGGATCGCCGTGGGCCGCGGCTTCCGGCTGCGTCCCCACTCCCCCGCCCTCGGCGCCGGCGTCAAGGTGCCGTCCTCGCCCGCACGCGACTACTTCGGGCGCCCGGTTCCCGCACCGCCCGCGATCGGCTTCTCACAGCGATAGCGCCGGCCACGGCCGGAAAATCCGGGCTTTGGGCGCCAACCTGGCGCTCACGGCACGGGTTCCGGGCGTGAACGTGTGCGTTATCCCCGCGCCCGGGATTGGGCCCCCGCCAGGGGGAACAATCCGTTGGCGGGCAATCAAGGGGGGCATCCATGGCGATGCTTGGGCAGGGAATCAGTGGCAGGGTGCGTCTGGAATGCGCGAGCTGTGGAGCTCATGCGCTGCTGCAGGACGAGGACCACACACACCTCATCGAGCACGAGGACGGCCACATGCGTTGCGAGGTCTGCGGCCACTACGCGGCTTTCGAGCCGACGGAGCCGCACGTCCGGGAGCTGCCGGTGGTGGCTGCGCGCTGACCTCTGCGGTCACGCCAACCCACCCGATGAACCCTCCCATGAGCACCCCTCCGACCCACGGGCCCCGGCCTCTCGACGACATGCCGATGCCCACCGTCTCCTCAGCCGCCGCGCGGGTGTTCGGCTTCAACCTCCGTGCCGGGCCCCAAGCCGCGTCCGAGGCGCGCCACGCGTTCTCGGCCGCCGAGGAGACGCTGAGCGAGGACGAGCGCCATCCCGTTCTGCTGATGCTCACCGAGCTCGTGACCAACGCGGTGCGCCACGGCAAGGGCGCCGAGCGCCCCCGCGGCGTGGCCGTCAAGGTGGTGCAGTCCGCAGTGGCGGTGGGTGCCGCGGTGACCAACCCGGGCACGGGCTTCGAGTGGCACGGCCGCGAGAGCGACGACCCGTTCGAGCCCGGTGGCTACGGCCTCGTGCTGGTGGATCGCATGTCGAGCCGCTGGGGCATCGACCGCGCGGCCGGGTCCACGACGGTCTGGTTCGAGCTGGACCGCCGGTCCGACTGAGCGTCAGGGCACGGAAACCGGCGCGGCCGGCACCGTCTGCTCGGCCACCGCCTCGACCACTTCGCCCGGCTCGCCCTCTTCGCCCGCGCACACCACGCGGAAGGCACCGGTGCCGAGCTCCCCGTTCGAGCGGACCGGCAGGCCGCGTATCGAGTCCCATCCGAGGCGCTCGACCTCGAACGGGTTCATCTCGATTGCCACCGCCGGCCACTCGCACTCCGAGTTGTGCTGGTCGATCGCCTTCGAGATCGCCTCGAGGTTCTTGACCTCCGCGTCGCGGCTCACGCGTCGAGACTACCGGCCGCGCGGCTCAGCGCGCGGCAGGCGCGGCGATGCTCTTGGCGTACTGCTCGATCGTCTCCACGAGACCCTCGCGCAGCCCGACCTCGGGCTCCCACCCGAGCAGCTCCCTGGCACGCGTGATGTCCGGCTGGCGCACCTGCGGGTCGTCCTCGGGAAGCGGCTCGAACACAACCTCGGCGTTCGAGCCGGTCAGCTCGACCACCAGCTCGGCCATCTCGAGAAGGCTCATCTCGTTCGGATTGCCGATGTTCACGGGGTCGTGCACGTCGGTTGCCTCGTTGAGGGCCACCAGGCCGCGGATCAGGTCCTGCACGTAACAGAAGCTGCGGGTCTGGGACCCGTCACCGAAGACCGTCACGGGCTGGCCGTCTAGGGCCTGGCGCAGGAAGGTCGGCACCGCGCGGCCGTCGTTGGGCCGCATCCGCGGGCCGTAGGTGTTGAAGATTCTTGCGATGCACGTGTCCACGCCCTGCTGGCGCAGGTAGGCCATCGTGAGCGCCTCTGCGTAGCGCTTGGCCTCGTCGTACACGCCGCGCGGGCCGATCGGGTTCACGTTGCCCCAGTAGGTCTCGGGCTGCGGGTGCACGAGCGGATCGCCGTACACCTCGCTGGTGGACGAGATCAGGAACCGGGCGCGGTGCTTCTTGGCCAGGCCCAGGGCGTTGTGCGTCCCATAGGCACCGACCTTGAGCGTGTGCAGCGGCAGCCGCGCGTAGTCGATGGGCGACGCCGGCGAGGCCATGTGGTAGACGAAGTCCACCGACTCGTCGATCTCGAAATGGTCCGTGATGTCGAACATCTCGAACCGGAACGCGTCCTCGCGGATGTGCTTGATGTTGTTGAGGGAACCCGTCTCGAGGTTGTCCACGCAGATGACGCGGTGGCCGCGCTCGAGCAGGAAATCGCAGATATGGGAGCCGAGGAAGCCGGCGCCGCCGGTGACGAGTGAAGTGGGCATCGCGTTGAAGATATCGTCGGCTGGCGGCGGCCGCACCATTAGCGACGAAATGCGCTGGCTATCTGCGCAAGTCAGGCCGAGTCGATCTCGATGTGCCTCACGGGCTTGCCGAAGCGCTCGCGCGCGTCCTCCACCAGCCCGTCCTCGAGCCAGTTGCGCTCACCGTTCGGGTGAGTGAAGAGCACGATCTCGTCGGCTTCGAAGGTCTGGAGCGCGTCCTGGATCGCCAGGAGCGGGTCCGCCTCGCCGGTGTCACCGGCCGCGTCCACCCCCTGCTCGCCCATGCGCTCGACGGTCTCCTCCTGCACCGCTTCCGCGCGCTCGATGGCCGGATCGGGATCGTCGAAGAGCCAGCGGCTCCGGCTCTCGAGAGCAGGCGCCACCACGAGCACCTCGGCGTCCTCGCCGTCGGAGCCGACCGCGCTCTTGAGGGCGTCGCCCGAAACGGGCTCGGACACGAGGGCGATGATCTTCTTGGCCATACCTCGTGCATACCCGTGGCGGGGACGCTCACACTTGCAGGGCGGGGTAGAGCGCCCTGAAGCGCTCACGGCCCTGGCGGTAGGTCTCGACCCAGTCCGCCACCGGCTCCACCACGTCGGTGGGCCGCACCGTGGCCGCCACCGCCTCCTCCACGCTCGACCACACGCCTCCGGCCACGCCGCCGAGCAGAGCGGCTCCGAAGGCGGCCCCCTCATCCACGGCCGTCCGCTCCAGCGGCAGGTCGAGCGCCGAGGCCACGATTCGCAGCCACAGGTCGCTGCGCCCGCCGCCTCCGGACACGCGGCCGACCGTGGGAGCGGCGCCCACCTCCACCAGGAGGTCGAGGCAGTCGCGCAGTCCATGGGCGACCCCCTCGAGCACCGCGCGAACGAGCGCGCCGCGGTCGTGGCGCACCGACAGGCCCACGAAGGCGCCGCGAGCGTCGGGGTCCGCGTGCGGCGTGCGCTCGCCTGAGAGATAGGGAAGGAACGTGAGCCCCTCCGCAGCGGGCTCCCAGTGCTCGGCCTCGCCCACCAGCGTGGCGAACGGCTCCCCGGGGGCGGCCACGTCCCGCAGCCAGCGCAGCGAGCCGGCCGCGGAGAGCATCACGCCCATGGCGTGCCAGGTGCCGGGCACCGCGTGGCAGAAGGTGTGCAGGCGAGCCTCCGGGTCGGCGGCGAACTCCTCGAGTGCCACGAACACCACCCCGGAGGTGCCCAGCACCACCGAGGCGGGGCCCGGCCGGTCCACCCCCACGCCCAGCGCGCCGGCAGCTTGGTCGCCGGCCCCGGCGGCCACCGGAACGCCGTCGACCGCCCCCGACGGCTCCGGGCACTCGAGCGTCCGCGGCAGCCACGCCTCGTCCAGCTCGAGCGCCTCCAGCACCGACGAGGCCCAGCGCCGGCGCGCCACGTCGAACAGGAGCGTTCCGCTCGCGTCCGCCACGTCCATCGCCTTCTCGCCGCACAGCCGAAGCCGCACGTAGTCCTTCGGCAGCAGCACGGTGGCGATCCGCGCGTAGAGGTCGGGCTCGTGCTTGCGCATCCAGAGCAGCTTCGGAGCGGTGAAGCCAGTGAGCGCCCGGTTGCCGGTGCGGGCGATCAGCTCCTCCAGCCCCACGCGCTTTTCGATCTCGGCGCACTCGGCGGCGGTGCGCTGGTCGTTCCAGAGGATCGCCGGGCGCAGCACCGTGTCCGCCGAGTCGAGCGCCACGAGCCCGTGCATCTGCCCGGAGAGGCCGATGCCGCGAGGCTCCCCGGCGCCGCGCAGCTCCTCCAGCACGCTCTCCGCCGCTTCCCACCAGAGCTCGGGGTCCTGCTCGGCCCAGCCCGGCCGCGGGGTGGCGAACGGGTACTCGCGCTCCGCGCGCGCGAGCACCGTGCCGTCCTCCGCGAGCGCGATCCCCTTGAGGGCGGTTGTGCCTACGTCAAGCCCTACCGCCGTCACGCGCCGAGCGCGGCGTACACGATTTCGTAGGCGCGCACGGAGTCCTTCTCGCGCTGGGCCGCCGCCAGCGCCGCCTCGTCGATCCGGGCCGCCGCGGCGTCGATGAAGTTCCACTGCTCCACCGAGCGGCGCACGGCCGCCACCTGGTCCTCGGTGTACGGGTACAGGTCGAAGCCGAGTCGCTCCCCGTTGTTCCCGTAGCCGGCGCGGCGCAGCTCCAGCGCCAGCTCGAGGGTCTCCATGAACGCGGTGGCGCCCACCATGTTGTCGTCGTCGAAGGTGCCCCAGCCCGAGTTGGCGTGCTGGTGGCCGAGCAGCCCCTCGGCCGCCAGCAGCGCCGCGTACTCGGGCAGGTGCTCGCCGTTCATGATCAGGTGCTGCCAGTCCATGTTCACCTGGATGTTGTCCACGCCCTCCGCGCGCAGCTTGTGGATCACGTGCAGCGTCATCCCCATGTTGCGCATCAGGATCTTCATCGCGGGCTCGGAGTTCTTGTGCTCGAGGAACAGCTTCACGCCGTGGCCCGCGCACACCTCGGCGGCCTCGCCGACCCCCTCGATGAGCCAGCGCCAGGAGTCCGCGTAGGGCGTCTGGAACGGGTAGTTGTAGCCCTCGATCCCGGGCCAGATGATGAACTGGGCGCCAATCGAGCCCGCGAAGTCGGCGGCCTCGCGCGTGATCCTGCGGGCCTCGTTGCGGGTGGCCTCGTCGGGTGACACGAGACCTCCTCGCCCGAACTGCGCGTTCAGGTGGAGCCCCGAGGCGATCGCGTAGATGCCGTGGTCGCCGAGCGCGGCGCGCACCTCGTCGAGGTTGTCCGGCGAGAGCTCCTGCGGATAGTGGAACTCGTAGTCGTCCATCAGGTCGCCAAGGCCGTCCACGGCGCGATGGACCTTGTCGGGCATGGACTCGTTGGCCCATTGCGGCTGGTAGCCCCCGGGCACGAAGCGGGTGACCATCGGGCCCAGTGCCCAGATGCCAAGGCTGGTCTTCATCGGCGGTATCTCCTGACTGTGTCGGTGCGCACCCGGCTGAGCCGGGTGCTTCCGCTACGGGATAGCTTGTGGGTGTGGAGTCTCCTGGCGTAGGACTGCTCGGCTATGCGTTCATGGGCCGGGCACATGCCCACGCCCTGATCACGCTGGCCCACATGACCGGACCGCCCGCGATCGCGCCGCGGCTGGTGTCGGTGGCCGGCCGCGACCAGGCGCAGCGAACCGAGTTCGCCGAGCGCTTCGGCTTTGCCCGCCATGTGGCGGACTGGCAGGAGCTTGTGGCGGACCCGGAGGTGGAGATCGTGGAGAACCTGCTCCCGAACCACCTGCATGCCGAGCCCACGATCGCCGCCGCGCGGGCCGGCAAGCACGTGGTCTGCGAGAAGCCGCTGGCCCTCGACGCGGCCCAGGCGCGCGAGATGCTCGCCGCTGTGACGGAGGCAGGGGTCGTGCACATGTGTGCGTTCAACTACCGCTTCGTGCCGGCCGTGCGGCGCGCGCGCGAGATCCTCGAGGCGGGGGAGCTCGGCGAGGTGCACCACTTCCGCGGCACCTACCGGCAGTCGTGGGGCGCCGACCCCGCGCGCGAGGGCGTGTGGCGCTTCGACGCCGCCCAGGCCGGGGGTGGTGCCCTGGGTGACCTCGCCTCCCATGTGATCGACATGTCCCGGTACCTCGTGGGCGAGATCGACAGCGTGGCCGCTCAGGTGGCCACCTTCGTGCCCGGCCGGACGGTCGACGATGCCGTGGCGGCCTCCGTGTCGTTCGCCGGCGGCGCGATCGGGACGATCGAGGCCACGCGCTTCGCCACCGGCGAGCTCAACCGCTTCACGTGGGAGATCAACGGCTCCAGGGGCTCGCTGGCCTTCGACCTCGAGCGCCCTGCCGAGCTGTTCGTCAACGGGAAGCGCGAGCTCGTGAACCCAGAGGGCTGGTGGCCGCCCGGACACGTGCTCGGGTGGGAGCACACCTTCGTCTTCGAGCTCCGCCGGTTCCTCGACGCGGTGGCCGGGCGCTGCGAGGTGGCACCGCACGGCGCCACGTTCGCGGATGGAGTGCGCGCCGCCGAGGTTGGGGACGCGATCCTGCTCTCCGCACGCGAAGGCCGGCGCGTCGCGCCGGGCGCCTGAGCGGCACTCAGAGCGCGACCGCACGCCCGCTGTCCGCCGCCTCGTACAGCGCCGCTATGGCCCGCGCCTGCCCGACCGCGTCGGCGCGGCCGAAGGGATGCTCGATCTCGCGCGCGCACGCGCGCGCGAAGTCGACGAGCTCGCAGCCGTAGGGATCCGCCTGGTCCACCTCGACCGCCGAAACCGTGCCGTCGCCCGCGCGCAGCTCGATTCCCGCCTTGCGCGAGTGCCAGGGGTCGTCGAGGAACAGCGCCGCCTTCTCGCCCACGACCTCCAGCTCGTCGCGGAAGGAGAGGTCGAAGCCGCAGTCGAAGTGCGCCAGGGCGCCGCTCGCGAAGGACATGGTCCCGACCACGCGGGCGTCCACGTCCCCGCCGATCGTCTGCGCGGTCACGTGGGAGGGCTCGCCGAGGAGGAAGCGCGCGCCCGAGACGCAGTAGCAACCCACGTCCATCAGCGCTCCGCCATCGAGCGACGCGTCCCAGCGCACGTTCTCCTCCAGCGGGAGCGGGAAGGAGAAGGCGCCGCGCACGAGCCTGACCTCGCCCACCTCGGGCACCAGCTCACGGAGCCGCAGCGCCTGCGGGTGGTGGCGCCACATGAAGGCCTCGGCCAGCACCCGGTCGTTCCGTTCGGCCGCGTCAAAGGCGCGCTCCACCTCCTCCGGGTGGGGCGAGAGCGGCTTTTCGCAGAGCACGTGCTTGCCGGCGTCGAGCGCCCGCACCGACCACTCCACGTGCAGCGAGTTCGGGAGCGGGATGTACACCGCGTCCACGCCGGGGTCCGCGAGCACCTCCTCGTAGGAGCCGAGCGCGCGCGGCACGTTCAACTCTCCGGCCTGGCGGCGAGCGCGGGTGGGGTCGCGGGAGCCGATGGCCACCACCTCCACGTTCTCGGCCTCACGGGCCCCGGCCACCAGCTTCTCGTTGATGTCGGCCGTGCTGAGCAGCGCCAGCCGCAGCGTCATCCCCACGACCCTTCGTTCATGGGCCGGAACGACACGGTCATCATGCGCAGCCCCTTCGGGCGCGAGACCACGAACCAGGCCACGTCCGCGACCTCCTCGGGACTCATCATCCCCTCGAGCTCGGGCATGTCGGGGGTGCGCCCGGTGCCCATCGCGAAGTCCGTGGCGACCCCTCCGGGGCAGAGGTTGGTCACCCGTACCCCGAGCTCGCGCATCTCATGGTCGAGCGAGCGCGTGAAGCCGAGCTGTCCGAACTTCGAGGCGTTGTAGACAGTCTCGCCGGGGAACCCGCGGAGGCCCGCGACCGAAGCGAGCGAGAGGAAGTCGCCCTTGGACTCGATGAGGTGAGGGAGCACGGCGCGCGCCGTGTGGAGCGTGCCCTTCAGGTTCACGTCGATCATCTCGTCCACCTGCTCGGGCGGTAGCTCGAGGAAGGGCCCGTACGAGCCCACGCCGGCGTTGGCCACCGCCGCGTCGAGGCCGCCGAACTCGCCCACGGCGGCGGACACCGCGGCATCCACCTGCGCCGGGTCGCGCACGTCGCACACGAGCCCCAGCGCGCCGTCGATCCCGAGATCGCCGCCGCTGCGCGAGGCACACGCCACCCGCCAGCCCTCTTCGGCGAAGCGTCGGGCCACCGCGGCGCCGACGCCCTTGCTCGCCCCGGTGACGAATAACGCAGCTATAAGCGTCCGGCCTGCGTCTGGCGGCGGCGCGATACGGAGTCCACCGTGACCGCGAGCAGCAGCACGCCGCCGGTGATGACGAACTTCTCACCGGAGCCGAGGCCGAGCAGGCCCAGCCCGTTGTCGATCGACGCGATCACCAGCGCTCCGAGCAGGGCGCTCTTGATGTGTCCCCGGCCTCCGAACAGCGACGTACCGCCGATCACCGCGGCCGCGATCGAATAGAGAAGGATCGAGCCGCCGCCCGCGTTCGTGTCCACCGAGCGCAGGCGCGAGGCGAGGATGATCCCGCCCACCGCCGCCATCAGCGAGCAGATCGCGAAGACGTAGATGCGTATGCGGTCCACGTTGATGCCCGCGCGCCGCGCCGCCTCGGCGTTGCCGCCGACCGCGTACACGTAGCGGCCGAAGCGGGTGCGCCCGAGGATGAAGCTCCAGAAGACGAGGAGCGCGGCCACCAGCACGCCCACGTACGGGATGCCGCGGTCCTGGTTGGCCACGTACACGACCGCCACGAGGGCGACGGCGAGCGCGCCCACTCGCAGAGCCGGTAGCAGGTAGGGCTCCTGCTCGAGTCCCGCATTGCGGCGCACGCGGATCTCGTTGAGCTGCGTGGCCGCGTACAGCGCGACGCAGACCAGCATTAGCAGCCACGCGGTCCCCTCCGAGAGGAAGCCGTTGGCGAGGTCGATGATGAAGTCGTCCTGGAGGATCACGGTGCCGCGGCTGCCAATCAACAGCAGCACCACCCCGTTCCAGGCGATTAATCCGGCCAGGGTGACCACGAACGACGGGATGCCGACCTTGGCGAAGAGGATGCCGTGGAAGGCCCCGATCGCGGCCCCAGCCGCCAGCGCCGCGACGATCGCGACGATCGTCGGCACCTCGTTGCCGTCGGGGATCAGGAGCACCGTGGCGATCACGCCCGCCACGCCCGACACATAGCCCACCGACAGGTCGATCTCGCCGAGCAGCAGCACGAAGACGATGCCCATGGCGATCGTCGTGTACGCCGCCGACTGGACGATCAGGTTCACGAAGTTCCCCGCCGTGAGGAAGCGGTCGTTCTGCGACTGGAAGACGATGGCGATGATCACCAGGCCGACGATGATCGGAAGCGAGCCGAGCTCGCCCGACTTGACGTCGGTCCACCATTGCTTCGCCACGTCGCGCAGTGACGCGGGCTGGGCCGAGGCGGCTCCGGCTGCCGCGCTCATGCGGACACCTCGGCTTCCACGTCGAGGTCACCCTGTCCGGGCACCTTGGAGAGCTTGCCGGCGGTGATGGCCTCGACGATCTCCTGTGGGTTCGTCTCCGTGCGCTTGTACTCGGAAACGTTCTGGCCGAGCCTGAGGACGGTGATCGTGTCAGCCACCTCGAACACGTCGTGCAGGTTGTGGGAAACCAGGATCACCGCCAGCCCCTGCTCGCCGAGCCGCTTGACGAGGTCGAGCACCTGGCGCGTCTGCGCGACGCCTAGCGCCGCCGTGGGCTCATCGAGGATCACCACGCGGGAGTTCCACATCACGGCCTTGGCTACCGCCACCGACTGGCGCTGCCCGCCGGAGAGGCTGGCCACGTTCTGGCGCACGGAGCGGATGGTCGTGACTGAAAGCTCATCGAGCGTCTTCAGCGAGCGCGATTCCATCTCGATCTCGTCGAGTCTGTGCAGGCTGTCGAGCTCCTCGCGCCCGAGGAACATGTTCTGGACCACGTCAAGGTTGTCCGCCAGAGCGAGGTCCTGGTAGACCACCTCGATCCCCAGCTTGGCGGCGTCCTTCGGCCCAGAGATGCTCACGGGCGAGCCCTCGAAGAAGACCTCACCGCCGTCGATGTGATGGATGCCGGCCACGCACTTGATCAGCGTGGACTTGCCCGCACCGTTGTCGCCCACGAGAGCCATGACCTCGCCGGCATTCACGTGAAAGTCAACCTCGTGCAGCGCCACCACCGCGCCGAAGCGCTTGGTCACGCCGCGCAGCTCCAGCACCGGCGCATCGCTCACTGCTGTCTCTCCTTCGGTTGCGGGCGGGCAGCCCGGGGCGCCCTGAGGCGCCCCGGGACCAACCCTCGGCCTAGAGGCCGAGCTCCGTGCACTTGGCCTCGAGCTTCCCGGCACAGATGTCTTCCTTCTTCGGGAAGTCAGGCTCGCCGAGATAGTCCTTGATCGTGTCCTTCGTGACCGAAACCGGCTCCAGCAGGACCGACGGCACCTTGTGCGTGCCGTTGTCGATCGGAACGGTCGTCTCGGTCGGCTCCTCGCCCTTAGCGAGTGCGATCGCCAGCTTGGCGGCCGCGTCGGCCTCCTTCTTGATCGCCTTGTAGACCGTCATGCACTGGTCTCCGTTGACGATGTTCTGGATGCCCTCGAGGGTCGCGTCCTGGCCGGTGACCGGGATCTGCGGCAGCTTGCGCTGCTTCAGGGCCGAGATCGCCGCATTGCCGAGGCCGTCATTGGCCGCCAGTACGCCATCTACCTTGTTGTTGTTCTTCTGCAGCATCTGCTCGAAGATCGTCAACGCCTTCTGGTTGTCCCAGTCCGGCACCGACTGATCGTCGATTTCCTTCCACTCACCCGCATCGAACTTCGGGTTGATCACGGAGTCGTACCCGTTCTTGAACAACGTTGCGTTGTTGTCCGTCGGCGAGCCGTTGAGGACCGCGATCTGAGCGCCCTGCTTGTCGCCAACACAGTTGACGAGACCTTCGCCCTGGAGCTTGCCCACGGCCTCGTTGTCGAACGAGACGTAGTAGTCCTGGGCATCGGTGTCGAGCGTCAGGCGGTCATAGTCGATCACCTTCACGCCCTGTGACTTGGCGTTCGCCGCGATAGCCGCGCCGGAGCCCGAGTCCAGGTTCACCAGCAGGATCACCTTTGCACCGTTCGTGATCGCCTGCTCGGCCTGCTGCTGCTGCGTGGACTTGTCGCCCTCCGCGTTGGAGATGTCCGCGTCCACGCCGGCGTCGTCAAACGCCTTCTGCAGGAACGGACGGTCCACGGTCTCCCAGCGCACCGAGGACTTCGAGTCGGGCAGAAGCACCGCAACCTTGCCGACGTCGCCCCCGCTGCCGCCGCTGTCCCCGCTGTCACCTCCGTCGTCGTCGTCGCCGCAACCCGCGGCGATCGACGCCATGGCAAGAGTCACGGCTGCTGCCGCGCTCCAGATCCTTTTCCTCCTCACTTCGGCTCCTCTCCTCCGGGTTTTGTTTTCCAACTGAAACTCAAGCCGCGCTCACCCCTCCGGCGATGCGCGCGGCCACGGCCTGTCCCGACTGTGCGATCGCGAGCGCAAGCGCACCGAGAAGGTTGGCTCGCTCTCCGAGCTCGCCGGCCACCACCTCGAGGTGCTCCGTGGCCGTGGGAAGTGCGTATCGGTCGATCGACTCGCGCAGGGGATCGATCAGCAGTTCGCCCGCCGTGCCCAGATCCCCTCCCACCACGACCATCTCCGGGTTGAACAGGTTGCACAGCCCTGCCACGACCCGCCCCACCGCCCAGCCGGCGTCGGCGATCGCCCTCCGGGCGCCCGGATCGCCGTCACGCGCCAGCCCGATGATGCTCTCCACGGTCAGTCCGTGGCCGTGGCTCGGACCCAGCAGCGTCACCAGCGCCGGCCCCGAGGCCAGCGTCTCGAGGCAGCCGCGATTGCCGCAGCGGCAGATCTGTCCCTGCTCGTCCACGATCACATGGCCGATCTCTCCGGCGATCCCGCGGTGCCCGTGATATGGGCGCCCGTCCACGATCATGCCCGCGCCGATGCCCGAGGACATCTGGATGTAGGCGGCCGACCGCACGTTGCGCCCGGCCCCGAGCGTGACCTCGGCCAGCGCGCCCAGGTTGGCGTCGTTGTCGAGGTGCACGGGCACGTCAATCCGCTTCTCGAGCTCGGCCGCCACGTCCACGTTCGCCCAGCCGGTGAGGATCGGGCTCGTGTGGAGAGCACCGCGAACCTGATCCACCGGACCGGGTAGCGCCATTCCGGCGCCGAGCACGCTGTTCCTGTCCACGTCGGCCTCGTCCAGCACGCGGGCCACGAGCTCCGAAGCGTGCTCGAGCGCCCTGAAGGCGTCGTGGTCCACGTCGATGCGCACGCTCGCCTCGGCCAGCACCGTCCTGGCGAGGTCGCTCACCGCAACGCGGATCTTGTCGTGGTCGAAGTCGATTCCCACCGCCGAGCCGGCCGAGGGGTCGAGCGCCAGCTGCGCGGCCGGGCGACCCTGGCGGCCGGCGGGCTCGAGCGGGCTCTCCACCACGAGCCCGGCGCGCTGGAGCTCGCCGATCACCGTGGACACGGTGGACGGGGACAGCCCCGTCTGCCGGGCTATCTGAGCCCTGCTCGCAGTTCCGTCATGACGGAGTGCATCCACTATGCGCAGTCGGTTGAGCTCACGCAGTGATTCGAGCGATCCGGACATTCGCCGGGGCGAGCCTCTTCGATCCGGAGATGGTTTGTCAAGGGTCTGCACAAAACCCGATGTATTCATGCCTGGTTTTTTCCGGACTCCTCAGAAACCCGAGGCGATAGGTTGACGCCGTGGCAACCGAGCCCAAAACCGCGTTCGTAACGGGCGGATCCGGCTTCATCGGCGGACATCTACTGCGACGGCTGGTGTCCGAGGGCTGGACCGTGGGGGCGCTCGCCCGCTCCGAGCGCTCCGCCGACACCGTGGCGGCGCTGGGCGCCGAGCCCGTGCGCGGCGACCTCGACGACGTGGCCTCGATGACCGAGGGTGCCCACGGCTGCGCCGTGACCTTCCACCTGGCCGCTCACCTCGGTCAGTGGGGCGAGCCCGAGGAGTTCGAGCGCGGGAACGTGACCGGCACCCGCAACGCCCTCCAGGCCTCCGAGCAGGCCGGTGTTCGCCGCTTCGTGCACTGCGGCACCGAGGCGGCGCTCATGGCCGGCGAACCGCTGGTGAACGTGGACGAGACCGCGCCGCGGCGGCCCGACTCGAAGGCGCTCTACTCGGCCACCAAGGCGCGCGCCGAGGAAGCGGTGATCGCCGCCAACAAGGACGGCTTCGAGACGCTGTCGATGCGCCCCCGCTTCGTGTGGGGCGCGGGCGACACCACGCTCCTCCCCAACATCCTCGCGATGGTCCGGGGCGGGCGCTTCATGTGGATAGACGGCGGTGGGCACCGCACGTCGATCACGCACGTGGACAACGTGGTGGAGGGACTGATGCTCACGGCCGAGCGCGGCCGCGCGGGTCAGGTCTACTTCGTGACCGACGGCGAGCCGGTGGTGTTCCGGGAGTTCCTCTCGGAGCTGATCAGCTCGCAGGGCGTCGAGCCGCCCACGCGGTCGGTTCCGGGCTGGGCGGCGCGCTTGGCGGCACCCGCCGCCGAGGCGGCCTGGCGGGCGCTGCCGCTGAAGGGCGAACCGCCCGTGACCCGCTTCGCCTACTGGGTCTCCGCGCAGGAGTGCACGATCGACATCTCAAAGGCGCGGCGCGAGCTCGGCTACGAGCCCGTGGTGTCCAAGGAGCAGGGGCTAACCGAGCTGCGGGCGGCCGCTTTGGTCGCTCGACCGGACGCGCGTTAGACTTGTGCACCACGGGTCGGGCTCCCGCTCGACCAAAGACGTGCCCGCGTTTCCGCAGTTGTTGCCTCTCAGCACCCTCCGCGTTTCGCAGTGCACATACCCCGGAGGGGGACACACAGATGGCAACAGGAACCGTTAAGTGGTTCAGTGACGACAAGGGCTTTGGATTTATTACGCCCGACGACGCTGGCAAGGATCTGTTCGTACACCACAACGCGATTCAGGGCACCGGCTTCAAGTCGTTGTCCGACGGTGCGAAGGTGAGCTACGACGCAGAGCAGGGACCCAAGGGTCCGGCCGCCGCGAACGTACAGGTGCTCTAAGAGCCCCTTAGAACCACGAGTGACAGCGGAGGGTCCGGAACCGGGCCCTCCGCGCCCTCGCCCGCCCGAACAAGGAGGACAGTCATGGCCTCAAGTGGCAAGCGAAAGACCACGATGGCGAAGCTCAATCGCGAACGCAGGCTTCTCGAGCGGCGCCATGAGAAGGCAGCCAGGAAGGACGCCCGCAAGCGCGCGGCGGCCCTGGAGCTGGAGTCGCCCAGCGACACGCTGACGGAGATCGCTCCGCCCGGCGACGGCGAAATACCGGCGGACGACGACCTCGAGGTCGGTCCGCCCCCGCAGGATCAGCGCCTTCCGTCGCCGTAGGCCTCGGCCGGCGCCTTTACACGCGCCCAGTCCTCCGGGCTGAGCCCCGCGGCTCGCAGCCCCTGCTCCCAGGAGTAGAAGAACCGGTCGCGGACCACGAGCCCACGGTGGAGCGTGACCAGCTGGGAGAACTCCTGCTGCCATTCCACGCCGCTCACACGTGCCTTGCCGCTGAACCGGCCGAGGGCCAGGACCCGGTCGCCGAAGTCCAGGGCGCGGTCGGGGCGGATCTCCCAGGACTCGAACGCCTCCGAGAACTGCTCGAGCCCCTGGACCAGGCCCTCATGGCCGCGATAGGACTCGGCGAATCCGAGCGTCTGGAACTCCTCCGGCATCTCCCAGAGCACCTCAGGGGAGTAGCGGGCGCACATCAGCTCCCAGTCCTTGCGAAGCGCGGCAGCCCAGCCTGAGCGCAGCACACGGCGAAGTCCGTCTCTCCGCACGCTCGAACGCGGACCGCAGAACCGAATTCCGACCGCCATCAGCGTGCGGGCCGTCCTCGGAAAGCGAACAGTCAGACGGTCGCTGAAGGTGCGCTGCGCCGGTGCCGGCCCGTCGAAGACGACTCGCGTTACGGCCGGGGTGTGCATCCCCGGCCAGTATCGCCGCTACTCGGGCAGGCCGGCGGCTTCGAGGGATCGTTTCCGGTCGGTGTGCACCGAGAGGCGGACGATCTTCCCGTCACGAAGTGTCCAGACGTGAAAGAACCGGTTCCAGACCTCGGCGTCCGTCCCTTTCATCCGCCCGCCATCGCGGACGACGTTCACCACCCGCCCCTCGTCGGCGTGGATCACCTCTTCGATCTGGACGCGGTACCCGTCGAACGTCTCCCAGTACTCGCGCATGGCTTCCTGTGCCGCGTCAAATCCCAGGACTCCGCTGAGATCCGGCCAGAGTTCCGTGTTGTCGAACTCGTAGTCCGGGTCGAACAGCTCCCGGGGTGTCTCCATGCGGGCGTTCACCCCTTCGTAGACACGGCGAACAGTTTCGACGTTCTCGTGCGACACCACCGGCCGAGTATCCCGTCTTCGAGGCCCGGGTAGTAGGAAGAAATGCCGGACGCGGAGTTGGTCCTGACGCTCATCGTGGCTGGGTGCGTCCTGTGCGGCGCGCTGTACGGGCGGTGGTGGGCGCTACTTGTGGCAATTCCGGTTGGGGTGGTGATGGGCCTGCTGTCCGACCCTTGGGAGGTGTCGAAGGTCTACTGCGGCGTCATGTGGGGCGGGCTGGCGCTCGTGTCATTGACAATCGGTGCGCTGACTCGCTTCGTTCACCGGCGCGCCGTGACGGCGCGGGCCGACTAGCCGGCCTTGATCACGAGGACGTCGAAGTACGTCGTGGCATCGTCGATCACGGCCGTCGAGGCGTTGCAGACGCTGAGTTGGGGCAATCCGGGATAGGTCTGGACCTCGTAGCTGAGGCTGCTGTCGGCACTGGAGAAGTCTGGGTTCAGGATGACGTGGTCATCCTCCCCCGCGGGGACGCCCAGGTACTTGTATTGGCAGCCGTGTGCGGAGATCGTTCCCACGTCCACCGCCAGATTGCGGTAGGACGCCGAGCCGACATCCTTGTCCGTGAGTGTCCCGTCGACGATGTCCGCACCCAGGAACGTGGAGACATCGAACGTCGTAAGCGACTGGTCCTTCACGTCGGCGGACCGGATGTCCTGGTCCTTGATGTCCACGGAGGCGACCTCTCCGTCGACAATGTCGGTGGAGCGAACGGTGTTGACGGCGTAGGCGGTACCGCCAAGCGCGACGAACAGCGCCAGGTAGGCGATCACGGTCCCGTGGCTCGGGCGACGGAGTCGAAGGCTTCGGAACATGGGCCCTCCCGGTGGTCGATGGAGGCGTGGTCCCACGCCGCGGATGACCGACCCTATGTCCCGGTCACGCCCTCGACAAGGAGGAAGGCGCCGGCACGACGGCTAGCGGGCTACTCCGACAGCCCCACGGCTTCGAGGGCCTCGGCTCGGGACTGATAGACGGTCATTCGCGCCACCTTCCCATCTCGGACCTCGGCGACCCAGGCAGCGCGGGCTCCGACCTTGATGTCACTCGTTCGGCCGGTATTGACGACCCGAACCGGCACAACCACAGCGTCTCCGGCGGCAATGAAGTCCTCGGGCTCGGTTCGTATGTCGCTCCAAACGTCGTCCAGCATCGCGAAGTAGTCCCGGACGCCCTGGTGCCCGACGAAGCTCCCCCAGCCGAGGAGCCGGCGCGACGCGTCGATCACGCCATCTTCGGTGGCGTAGCCGATCGCGGCCTCCATGTCACCCCGAGCCACGGCCCCGAACAACCCCTTGACGACCTCCACGTTCTCCTGCGACATCGTCCGCCCAGTATCCCCCGCCGTCGCGCCCGACCAGAAGTGCCCCCGGCAGGACTCGAACCTGCGACCCGCTGCTTAGAAGGCAGCCGCTCTATCCAGCTGAGCTACGGGGGCCTTTGGGAAGGGTACGGCGGCGGCCCGGCATCTCCTATGCTCGCGCACCTTGCCGGAGGAAGCGCGGATGCGCCGCACGGACGAGGGACTTGTGCCTGAAACGGATGGCTGGTTCGTGCTCAACGCGGCCGACGCGCGCTGGTTTGACGACGGGCCGCTCGGGCACTTCACCCCGTTCGCGGGCGACGTGCGCTTCGAGCGGGCGGGCTTCAGCATCGCCGTGCTCGAGCCGGGGCAGCCCAACGGCCTCTACCACCGCGAGGACGATCAGGAGGACTTCCTGGTGCTTTCTGGCGAGTGCCTGCTGCTCGTGGAGGGCGAGGAGCGGCCGCTCCGGACGTGGGACTTCGTGCACTGCCCTCCGGGCACGGAGCACATCTTCGTCGGCGCCGGCGACGGGCCGTGCATGCTCCTGCTCACGGGCACGCGCACCCCGGGGGCCAAGATCTTCTATCCGCGGTCAGAGCTCGCGGCGCGCCACGGCGCGAGCGCGGATCCTGAGACGGAGGAGCCGGACGAGGCGTACGAGCCCTTCCCGGAGGCCAAGCCCACCGCGTACCGGAAGGGCTGGTTGCCGGGGGCGTAGTCGGGGCGGCCGGATTCGAACCGGCGAAACCTCTCGCTCCCAAAGCGAGCGCTCTACCAGGCTGAGCTACGCCCCGGCAGCGCCGAGTCTAACCACAGGTCCTGGAGGCAATCCATCCATGCCTGCAGCCGCGCGCGAAACAGGGTGTCGCCGGCCCGAATGGACAGAACGCCGTATCGGCTCCGCCACGTCCGACCACGAAGCTGCCCGCTGTTGCTCTTGCGTTGCATTCTTATGTCCGCGGCCGGAACGCCGAGTGTGCTCCCCCAGAAGTCACACAGCTCCGGGAGGCTCTGATCGGCGTGGTACTGCACCCAGTAGGTGAGTTGGGCAGACGTGAACTTCAGCATCCAGAAGTGGGCCAGACCGCAGACCCGCGGATCCGAGTTCGCGATCGCCACGACATTCCGGTTGCGCTTGGAGCCCTCGGCGATGTACATGCAGACGAAGTCTCTGAATGTGGGCTCGGACGCAAGCGAAGCGAACGAGTCCCTGCCGTCGTCGTAGGCCGCTTCACGCAGCAGCCGGTACTTGCGGCAGCTCGCGACATTCCCGGGATGCGGGTTCGGGCGCCGCGGGCGCTGTAGGGGCAGGTCAGAGACCCAGTAGTAGATCGTCGTCTTCGGCAGGGCCAGCCGCTCGGCGATCTCGTCGATGCTCAGCTCGGACTCCAACCCGCCGGCGCGGACCAATGCGCGCGCCGGCGGGTGTAGCCCCTGTTCGCTAGGTGCCGACGGTCGGGGCCCGGGTGGACCAGGCCGGCTTCGTGTCCGAGGCCGGGTCGTTCGTGAGGTTGTTCGGGCTGCTGCCGTCGTTGCGCATCACGTAGACCTCTGCGTTGCCGTCACGACCGGTGCCGAAGGCGATGAAGCCGCCATCCGGGGACCAGGCGGGCTCGTTGTCGAACCCTGGATCGTTCGTGAGGTTCGTCGGGGTGCTCCCATCGGTGCCCATGACGAACACCTCGAGGTTGCCCGAGCGGAACGAGGCGAACGCGATCTGCTGGCCGCCCGGCGACCAGGCCGGCTCGCCGTCGAACGTGTCGCTGGTGGTCAGACGGGTCGGGTTGGACCCGTCGGCGTCCATCACGTAGATCTCGGCGTTGCCGTCCCGATCGGAGGTGAACGCGAGCCTGCGTCCGTCCGGCGACCAGCTCGGCTCGCCGTCGAACGACAGGTTGTCCGTGAGCTCCGTCCGGTTCTCGCCATCGGCGTCGATCACGACGACCTCGGCGTTGCGACCCTGACCGGACGTGTACGCGATCTTGGTGCCGTCCGGTGACCAGGCGGCGCCGTCGTCAACGGCGGAGTCGTCGGTCAGGTTGGTCTGGTCGGCTCCGTCGGCGTTCATCACCCAGATGTCCGAGTTTCCGCTGCGGAACGAGGTGAACGCGACCTGGGTCGAGTCGTCGGACCAGGCGCCGGCGTCGTCGAATGCCGCGTTTTCAGTGAGGTCGGCCTCGTCGAGGCCGCTGGCCGCCATCGAGTGGACCTCCGAGTTGCCAGCGCGGTCGGAGCTGAACGCGATCGCGGCGGTGCCCACGTCGGATGAGGTGGTGAACGTCCGATCCGTCTGGCAGTTCACCCGATTCGGGGTCTCCTCCTGGTCCGAGACGCACAGCTGCGAGTGGTAGGTCGTACCGGCGGTGAGTCCCGAGATGGGCTCCGACACGGGATGCGGATCGAGGTCGCTGATCGGGATCGTCCGGTGCGGGGTCTCGGTGTCGTACGAGAGGTCCTCGCTGTACTTCCAGAAGTAGGTGGCGTCGCCGGAGAAGTTCGAGTAGATGTCGCCGTTCAGCGTCACGCCGATGTCGTTGACGTACGTGGGCGGTTTGGGGTCGCCGGCGGAACACGAGGCGAGGAAACCAACGGCGAGTAGGGCGGGCAAGGCAACGAGCAGGCGCTTCACGCGGTCACTCCAGACATTTGAGGCGGACGAAGGGCGCCATCCTCTCAGGACTTTTTGCGCAATGCAACCTTGGGGACGCTCGCTAGGGTTGCCGCCTCCATGGCCGAGGTCAAACCGCTCCGATCGCTCCGCTACGACGCCGCCAAGGCAGGGCCGCTCGAGGACGTGATCGCACCGCCATACGACGTGATCGACGATGAGCTCCGGGCCCAGCTCGTGGCCCGCAGCCCCTACAACGTGGTCGAGATCGACCTGCCGCGCACGGACGACGGAGACCCCTACGAGCACGCCGCGGCCACCATGGCCAAGTGGCAAGCGGAGGGCGTGCTGATCCGCGAGGACGAGCCGGCGGTCTGGGCCCTGCGCCAGGACTACACCGGCCCGGACGGCCGCGACCTCCAGCGGACCGGCTTCCTGGCGCGGGTGCGGGTGGAGGAGTACGGCCCCGGCCGCATCCGGCCCCACGAGCGCACCCACCCCGGCCCCAAGGAGGATCGCCTGCGCCTCACGCGCGCGACGCGCACGAACCTCTCCCCCATCTTCAGCCTCTTTCCGGACCCGGACGGCGCGGTACGTGCCGCGCTCGAGAAGTTGGCCGGCGGCGAGCCGTTCGCGGCCGCCACCGACCACGAGGGCACCCGCAACACGCTCTGGCGGGTGTCCGACCCCACCGCCCTCGAGGGCGTCGGGCAGACGCTCGCCAACGCCGAGCTCCTGATCGCCGACGGGCACCACCGCTACGAGACCGCGCGGGTATACGCCGAGGAGGTGGGCGGCGAGGGCGAGCACAGGTACGTCCTGATGCTGCTCTGCTCGCTCGCCGACCCGGGTCTCACCGTGTTCCCCACCCACAGGCTGCTCACCGGCCTGAAGGACGACAGCGCCAAGCAGGAGGCGATCCGCGACACGCTGATGCGCAACTTCGAGATCACGGAGCTGCCCACCACCGCCGACCTCGAGCCGCCGAGCGGCTCGCCGGTGGCCTTCGGCTACATGGACAGCTTCCACCGCAAGCCCTACCGCGTCACGCTCAAGGACCAGGCGATCGCCGACCAGGCCCTCGCCGGCATGCCGGACGCCTACCGCCGGCTCGACACCGCCGTGCTGGAGGCGATCGTGCTCCGCGGTGCGCTCGGCATGTCGGAGGACGACATCTCGCACTTCCGCGGCCTCAACTACTCGAAGAGTCTGGACGACGCCATCGACGCCGTGGTGTCAGGCCGCGCCGACGCCGGTTTCTTCATGCGCGCCACACCCGTCGACCAGGTGCGGGAGGTGGCCGAAGCGGGCGAATCGATGCCGCCGAAGTCCACGTATTTCTTCCCGAAGGTGCCCACAGGTCTGGTGTTCAGCCCGCTCGAGTAGTACGCCGGGCGTTGTGCGAAATCGAATTTGCCTGGATATCGGGGGGTTCGGTCAGAGAAATTTGCGCGAGCCCACGTAGTGGGTTAGAACACGCGTGCATGGCTCGGACCCTTCCGACGCCGGCCCCCGCCCATGGGCCGGCGCATTTGATCGAGCGACAGGCGGAGATGGACCTGGTCGCAGAGGCCGTCGACGGCGCGTCGACGCGCGGCGCGCTCCTCCTATTCGAGGGGGCGTCCGGCATCGGAAAATCCAGGCTGCTCGCTGAGCTGGGCCGGAGCGCGGCGGGCCTCGGCGCCGCCACGCTGCGGGCGCGGGGCGGCGAGCTCGAGCTGGGATACCGGTTCGGAGTAGCGCGCCAGTTGCTCGAGCCGCGTCTGAGCCCCGACGATCCGCACGAGCGGGCCGACCTGTTGGCGGCCGCCGGCGCCGCCGCGCCGCTGCTCACCGCGACGGGCGACGCCGAGCACGGCAACGGCACTGGGAACGGCAACGGGAACGGCAACGGCACGTCCCCCGAGGCCACCCTCAGCGGGATGTGGCGACTCGTCCGGCGACTCGCCGAGCGGCGCGTGGCCCTGATTGCCGTGGACGACCTTCAATGGGCCGACCGGCCGTCGCTCGAATTGCTCCTGTACCTGGCTCAGCGCCTGGACGACATGGCCGTCGTGATCGTGTGCACGCGCACCAGCGGCGACACCGGCCCCCACGCCGACCTGACGGACCGCCTCGAGGCGGTGCCGCTGGCCCAGGTCGAGCGCCTGGGGCCATTGACGCCGGACGGGATTCGCTCGCTGGCCCAGGCCGAGGGGTTCGAGGACGCGTCGGAGGGCTTCCTCCACGCGCTGGCCGAGGAATCCGGGGGCGTGCCCTTCCTGGTGAAGGCGCTCCTCGCCAGCGCGAAGACGGCAGGGCTCGACGGCCAGTGCGATCCCGCACGGCTGGTGGGCCTCGGCTCGGAGCCGGTCAGACGGGCCACGGCCCTTCGCCTCGAGCGGCTGACACCGGGCGCTCGGGCGCTCGCGGAGGCCGTGGCCGTACTCGGGCCGGATGCCACCCGCGCCCGTGTGGCGGAGGTGGCGGAGCTGGATCACTTCACCGGCCTGGAGGCGATCGAGACGCTGCGTCGCGCCGAGATACTCGAAGCCGGGCCCGGGGTGCGCTTTTGCCACGGGGTCGTGCGCGCGTCGATCTACGACGGTCTGTCTCCGCGCTCCCGGGCGGGCGCGCACGTCCGGGCGGCGCGCGCGCTGGCCGAGGCGAGCGCATCGGCGGAGCGCACTGCCGAGCACCTCCTCCAGGCCCAGCGCCTCGGCGAGCCGTGGGCGCTCGAGGTGCTTCAGGAGGCGGGCCGGTCGGCGCTCTCGGCCGGCCGCGTGGGCTCCGGCATCGCCTATCTGCGCCGCGCGCTCGACGAGGATCCGGCGGCCGGCGCGCGCTCGGAGCTCCTCGCGGAGCTTGGCGAGGCTGAGGCGGCGTCCGGAGATCCGGCGGGAGCGGCTCGCCTGGCGCTGGCCGCCGAGGATGCCCTGTCCGGCGGCGAGCGAGCCCGCACGCTCGAGCGCCTGGCCGAAGCGCTGTGGCTGCTGGGTCAGGACGCCACCTCGGCCCAGGCCTTCGAGGGCGCGCTCGACCTCGCGGAGGCGAGCGGCGACGACGCTCAGGCGGATCGCCTGCGCGCGGGGCTGCTGCTCACAGCCCGCTTCGACCCCGAGTTGCGCGTGCGGACGATCGAGCGTCTGGCGCCGTCGCTGAGAGAGCCCGGGTTCGGCCGCGAGCGCTCACCCGCGCTGATCGCCTCCGTGGCATTCGAGCGGGCGCTCGCCGGGCGCCGCGCCGCCCGGGTGGCCGACCTGGCCGAGCGCGCCCTCGAGCCGATGCTGACCGACCTCGACTCAGTGCCCGGCCCCGAATACTTCGCCGCCTGCTGCGCGCTGCTCTGGGCCGATTCGCTGGCGATGGCCGAGATCGGCCTCACGATGGCCCTCGAGGCCGCGCGGCGGCGCGGCAACGCCGCCGGAGCCGCCACCACCTCCGGGTTCCGAGCCTGGACCGTGCTCCAACTCGGCCGGATCCCGAACGCGGCGGCCGATGCGCTCGAGGCCAGCGGCTGCGAGGGTGGCGGGCCCTCACCGGCGATACCCGGCGCCGCCACGATCCTCGCCGAGATCGACATGGAGCAGGGACGCCTGGACGAGGCGGCGCTCACGCTCCACGATCCCGCCGAGCAGACCTCTTGGGGAAGTGGCCCGCGGCACGCCTTCCACCTGGCTGCCCGCGGCCGCCTCCACCACCTGCGCGGCGACAACGAGGCGGCCCTCGAGGAGCTGCTCGAGAGCGGGCGCCAGCTCGAGTCGCTCGGCGTCCACAACCCGGCCGTGCTCCCCTGGCGCTCGCGCGCCGCGATCGCCGCCGCCGGCCTCGGAGACCACGCCCGGGCGATGACACTGGCGGAGGAGGAGGTGTCGCTGGCGCGTACGTTCGGCGCGGCCCGGCCGCTGGGCGTGGCCCTCCGCGCGTCGGCCCTGGTCGGCCCGGCTGACAGGCGCCTGGAGCGGCTTCGCGAGGCGGTCGACTGGCTCGAGCGCTCCCCCGGGGCCCTGGACAGAGCGCGCGGGCTGATCGATCTGGGCGCCGAGCTCCGCCGGGGAGGCAAGCGCCGCGAGGCACGGGAGCGCCTCCGCGCCGGCATGGACCTGGCACAGCGCTGTGTGGCATCCACCCTCGAGGCGCGGGCACGGGAAGAGCTGATGGCGGCCGGCGCGCGCCCCCGTCGGCAGCGGCTGAGCGGCTCCGAGGCGCTCACCCCGCGTGAGCGCCAGGTGGCTCAGCTCGCGGCGCGCGGGGTGAGCAACCGCGACATCGCCCAGCGCCTGTTCATCACGCCCAAGACCGTCGAGTGGCATCTAGGCAACGCGTACCGCAAGCTCGAGCTTCATTCACGGGGCTCGCTGATCGGCGCGCTGGGCGAGCCCGATCAGCTCGAGCACGTCGGTTGAACCGGCCCCAGACGCAACGAGGGCCCGCCGGAGCGGGCCCTCGAAGCGCTGGCTGAACCCTCGGCCCTAGCGGACCAGGGAGACTCTGGCTGCCCGCGCCTTGCGGGACACCCGGAGGGTGATCGTCTGGTTCGTACGGACCTTCTTGGTCCAGGAGCCCAGCTTGCGTCCCTTCTTGCCGAGCACCTTCGTCCGCAACTTCGCGTGCTTCGCGACGTCGCTTCTGACCTTCACCACGAGGCGGACCTTCGAGCCCTTCTTGACGAGACGGGCCGTCGCGATCCACTGGCGGTCGATGACGTCCTTGCCGTCCTTGCCCGCAGGGCCGGCGATCTGCCGATCCACGTACTTGATCTCCTTGACCGTCGGCGGCTTGTTCGAGATCACCACCACAGGCGGACCGGGGATGTCGACGTGAATGCTGCGGAGTAGACCCTCTGGGTCGAAGTCCGCGATTATGTTGATCGACTCCGGATCGCTGTTGAGCACCTCGACAGCGGCCCTTCCGTTCGCGTCCGTGTAGGAGCAGCTGTCCGCGTTGCCCTTGATCGGAGCCTCGCTGCCACCGATCGTGATGCCGGGCGCCACGGTCCCGAAGTACGGGAACGCCCCGTCCGCCAGGTTGCCCACGTGGAAGCACACGCGCTCGTTCACGAACGGCCTGCCGTCCACGTCGATTGCCTGCGCCACGATGATCCGCGCCACCGAGTTGGCCTCGCCCGCACCCTTCGGGTAGCTGGCCAGGGTCTTGGTGAACAGCGAACGCACTTCCTTGTTCAGCGGCGCCGACGGCTTCGCCGAGTCGCTGACGGCCTGGTACGGATAGCGCGCCGTAGCGGTGATGACCGACCGTCCAAGGACGTCCACGTCCTCCAGGTCACACCCGCCATTGGCGTTCTTGATCGCGCCCACCGCGTCGTAGTACGCCCCGGTTCCGGGGTTGTACTCGACCTGGGCCTCACCGTGCTCGTCCGTGTAGACGACCACGTTCTGAGCTCCCTCCGGCGTCAGCCGGTAGGCCGGAGCCTCATCCTTGCGGCGCAGGCACTGAGTCGGCCTTGCGATCTCGGTGCGGAGCACCTCCGCGAAGTTCCAGTACGGGTACAACCCGTTGACCAGGAATCCGCGGAAATTGTTCCCCTGCGCCGGCCCGTCGATGCCGGATGACAGCCCCGGCCGCGACGTGGACGGAATGTACGTGCCGTAGAACGGCGCGTAGTAGTTGTGGGCAACCGGGTTGCCCAGCGTGTTGCGGCTGTAGACCTGCGACTTGTCCGCAGGCTCCAGCGAGCCCACTCCGCCGATGTCCGAACCGCCGGTGTTCTTGGCGATCTGGACGTCCACACGGGCTGCCGGCATTGGTGCGTCGCCGGAGTTCACATTGCCGTCGCCCAGCAACGTGCTGAGCACCAGCGGGTCGAACGGCCCGTACGAGGGAGTCCCTGAGGAATCCCCGAAGACCCGCGAGAACGGGCCACCGTGCGTGCTCGGTGTGTTGCAGTTGTCCACGGCATCCTGCGGTGTGGTCGGATCGACCTCGGTAGTGCAGTAGCCGGGAACGTGCTTGCTGAACTTGGTCAGGTCGTCATGGATGTCCCAACGCGCCGCGTTGTTGTCCGGATCGGCATCCGAGTCCTCGGCCAGGAAGCCGGCGAGGGTCGCCCAGTCATTCGGCAGCGTGTAGCTGCTGCCGCCGATGGGGAACGTGCCGGTCACGAACACCTGAATGCGACCGTTCGAGTCGCCGGCGGTGAAGATGCCGTCACCGGGCGGATCGCCCAGGCGCGGGTCTCCGGTCGGATCAGCCGCGCCCACCTCGTCGATCGACGGGGTGTTCAGGCTCATCCAGACAGCGAGGAACTGGTGCTTGAGGATGGGCGCACCCGCCTCGTCGCTCACCACCAGCTTCACGCGTGCGAGCCCCGGCTCGAGGCTCACGATGTCGGCTGCCACGCAATCCTCGAAACCCGTGATCGTGGAGGTCTCGATCTGGGGCTTGAGGCCCGGACCGGTCCACTCCTCGACCAGCCAGTCCACGCTCGCCCCTGCCTCGCCGATGGCTGGATCGCACTTGACGAGCCGTATCTGCTCGCCGCGCCAGGCCAGGTAGGGAATGTTCGTGGTCTGCGGGTCTAGCGGGCCCTGCGCTGCCGCTGGACCGCTTGCCAGCGCCGAGCCCAGAACACACGCAAGGAACGCGAGGCTCAGTCTGAGCCCCCCGAGTCGTCGCATGGACAACCTCCTGAAGGTGTTGTGCGCCCGCCCTTCTGACGAGCACCAGTCACGCGAACGTAAGCCCGAATGGCGCCGAGCGCACCGGGGGCGGGCACCGGTCTTGCCCATACTGGACCCGGGGTCAGCGGAGCTTGAGCCCTGGGATTAGGAGCCGGCAGCCCTGGGTTTAGGGTGCCGGTGGGTCCGGGCTCTAGCATGCTCCGCCGTGGTCAAGATCTACACGCGCAAGGGCGATGACGGCACGACCGGCCTCTGGTACGGCGGCCGTGTGGCCAAGCACCATGGACGTCCCGAGGCATACGGCTCCGTGGACGAGGCCGCCTCCGCCCTCGGGGTCTGTCGCGCGGCCGCCGAGCGCGGCAGCGAGCTTTACGGCGACATCCTGCGCATCCAGAACGAGCTGTTCGTGGCCGGTGCCGAGCTGGCCACGGCGCCCGAGGCCTCCGAACGGCTCGAGGCCGGCGTCTCGCGCGTCACTCCCGAGATGGTCGACCGCCTGGAAGGCGACATCGACCGCTACATGGAGCGCGTGGACCTGCCCCCGAAGTTCGTGATCCCCGGCGGCACCGAGCTCTCCGCCCTGCTCGACGTGGCCCGCACGGCGGTACGCCGCGCCGAGCGCCGTGTCACGTTGCTCCAAGATTCCGGCGAGCTCGACGGCGAGCTCGTCCTGAGGTACCTGAACCGGCTCTCCGACGCGCTCTTCGCCATGGCGCGCTTCGCCGACGAGTCGGATCCCGAGCTCTTCGAAGGGAGAGGATGAAGGCCACCGCCACACGCAGACACGGGTCGCTCAAGCACGACCTGAAGGTCCGCACCCACCGGCTGCTGGCAGACGAGCCGCGTGAGAACGGCGGGGACGACAGCGCGCCGAGCCCGCAGGAGCTGCTCGCCGCGAGCCTGGCCTCCTGCACCGCCATCACGATCGAGATGTACGCCGCCCGGAAGGGCTGGGACGTGGGCGACATGGAGGTCGACGTGAACTACGAGCCGGCCCAGCGTGGCTCGCCCACGCGTTTCAGCATGGACGTGAAGATGCCCAAGGAGCTTCCCGAGGAACAGCGCGAGCGCCTGATGCAGATCGCCGCCAAGTGCCCGGTGCACCGCACGCTCGAGGGCGAGGTCATGTTCGACGAGCGCGTCACGCTCCTCTAACGGCGGCGCTCCCACATCTCGATCGTCCCGAACCCGCGGTAGCCGAGCCGCTCGTAGACCGGCCGTCCCGCCGCGGTGGCCTGGAGGGTGCTCACCTCGCTGCCCCGCGCGCGGCCGTCCGCCAGCGCGCGCCGCATCAGCCCGGCGGCCAGACCCCGGCCGCGCGCCTCCGGCACGGTGGCCACCCACCAGATGCTCGTGTCCCCGCCGTGGTCCTGGCTCACCACCGAGGCCGCGGCCTCGCCCTCATGCCGTGCGATGTAGTTGAAGCGCGGGTCCGCGGGACCGTCGCCGAGGATCCGCTGGAAGGCGTCGCCCGTTCCGTACGCCAGGTCGTTGATCCGGCCGAGGTCCCCGAGCGACGGGTTGGCGTCGGGCTCGGGATCGTCGGGCCCGGGTCCGGCCACATCCGCAAGCTCCGCGATCATCGCGGTGGGCGTGGCGTCCAGGTGATGGCCCGCGTCGGCCAGAACGGCGCGTGCGCGCTCGTGGTGCTCCGGCACCCAGACTGTCCAGGCACGGATGCCCGCCGTCTCGTAGGCCCCGGCCAGGGCCGGGAGCGCGGCCGCGAGCGCGTCCTCGGTCTCGTAGAGCACCGAGTTGGGAAGCGAGCGCTCGGGCACCGCCGGGGTCACTCCGGCGAGGACGCCGTCGAGCTCCAGCACACGTCCGGCCGACGCCGCGGGAACGGCGCGGAAGGCGACCCACATGCTGTCGTGCATGCGCTGCCACAGGGGCTGGTCCGACATCCGGCGCGGATAATAGGCCGGTGGCCACGGCACCCTCGCTCCGGGAGCTGCTCCTGACGGCCGAGGAGGCAGCCCGGCTGGACGCCCCCGGGTCCACCGAGGCCGCGGTGCTCGTACCGTTGCTGGCCACCCCGTCCGGGCTGGTGGCCGTGTTCACGGAGCGCCGCGCGGATATGCGCCGCCATGCCGGCGAGATCTCGTTTCCCGGCGGCCGCCAGGACGAGCCCGACGAGGACCTGCGCGAGACGGCGCTGAGGGAGGCCGAGGAGGAGATCGGCCTCTACCGCGAGCGGGTGGAGCTGGTGGGGGCGTTACCTCCGGTGGGGACCTTCGTGACCGGCTATCGCGTGCACGCCTTCGTGGGCCTCGTGGCCGACGGGCCGGCCTGGCGCCCTCAGGAGACCGAGGTGGCGCGCGTGCTCGAGCTCAGCCTCGCCGACCTCGTAAGCGGGCACGAGATGAAGCGGCTGGTGCGCAAGGGCGTGCCGTTCAGGACCCCCACCTACACGGTGGACGGGCACCTCGTCTGGGGAGCGACCGCACGGATCGTGCAGTCGCTCCTCGAACGGGTAGCTCCGCTCCTCTGAGGGTCTAGACGTCCTTTTCGATCGGAACGCCGACCATGTTGCCCCACTCGGTCCAGGAGCCGTCGTAGTTCTTGACGTCGCCTTCACCGAGCAGCTCGTGGAGCACGAACCAGGTGTGGGCCGAACGCTCGCCGATCCGGCAGTAGGCGATCACGGGCCCGTCGCCGATGACTCCCTTGGACTTGTAGAGCTCGCGCAGGTCGTCGGCCGACTTGAAGGTGCCGTCCTCCTGCACCGACTGGGCCCACGGCACCGACGCCGCGCCCGGGATGTGCCCGGAGCGCTGCGCGCCCTCCTGCTCGTACCCGGCCATGGCGATCAGCTCGCCGGAGAACTCCTGCGGCGAGCGCACGTCCACGAGGCTCGTGCCCTTGTCGAGCGCCTCGCTCACCTCGTCGCGGTAGGCGCGGATCGACTGGTCGCCCTCGGCCGCGGTGAACGTCTGCGGCTCATAGCTCGGCCGGTCCGAGGTGGTGGGCCGCCCCTCGGCGATCCACTTCTCGCGCGGGCCGTTGACGAGCTTCACGTTGTCGTGGCCGTAGTACTTGAGGTACCAGAAGGTGTACGCGGCGAACCAGTTGTTGCGATCGCCGTAGAGGACGATGGTGTGGTCGTTCGAGATCCCGCGGCTGCCGAACAGCTCGCCGAACTCGGCCGGCCCCAGGAAGTCGCGCTTGACCTGGTCCTGGAGGTCCTTCTTCCAGTCGAAGCCGATCGCGCCGGGGATGTGCGCCTCCGCATACAGCGCGGGGTTCTCGTCGACTTCGACGATCCGGATCGAGTCGTCGCTCAGGTGATCCTCAACCCACTGCGTGTCGACGAGAACGTCGTTGGCGTAGCCAGACACGGGCTCCTCCATTTCCTTGTATTCGCTCGAGATTCAGGTAATTAGGGTTCAGACTACTAGGCGCCGTATGCTTCGGATGTGGAGTTCGCGCCGCTGCGCCCGGTGCCCCTTATTCCGGCCGGTCCGGTCGATCCGAACCGCGCGGTGGCTCAAGTCACAGCGCTGCTTCCGGACCTCGAGCCCACTCCCGCGCGGGCGCTAGCCCTCGTGGTGCTGGTGGGTCAGGACCGGCCCGCCGCGGCCGCCGAGCTCGAGCTCCCGGACGAGGAATTGGCTCGTTCGCTTGCCCTGGCGCGCACCGCCCTGCGGCGCTCGGTGCGCCCGCTCGAGGGCAGCGGCTGGTGCCGGCAGGCCGAGGCGCTCGTGTCCGACCGCCTCGACTCCGCCCTCGACGCGGCCGGCACCGCTCGGCTGGACGTCCATCTCCGCAACTGCCCGCGCTGCGTCGAGCACGAGCGCCGGCTGATCCAGGCCCAGAACGGCCTGGTGGCCGCGTTCGGCCGCGCGCCGGCGGACGCCGAGCCGGCAGAGCTGACGCTGGTGGAGCCGGCCGCGCCCGCGGAGCCGGCGAGCCCTGACCCGCTGGCGAGCGTGGTCGCCGTGGGAGTCGGGGCGCTGATCGCGATGTCGGCTCTGCTGGTGATCGCCGCGATCGTGTTCG
This sequence comes from uncultured Thermoleophilaceae bacterium, assembly GCA_963811055.1. Lineage (GTDB taxonomy): Bacteria > Actinomycetota > Thermoleophilia > Solirubrobacterales > Thermoleophilaceae > JACVRW01. Next base: position 573,942 of record CAWEPQ010000019.1, on the reverse strand, counting down.
CGCTCGTGGCGCTTCTCGGGATCTAGCCGAGCACCGCACCCACAGCGCGCCTCATCGCCGCGAGCCACGGCTCGTGCCGGCCGGGGTCCTCGGCCACGAAGGCCACCGGGTAGCGCCAGCGCTCGCCCGCCTCCCGCACGAGGGCCTCGCCCTCCGCCAGCAGCCCATCCGCCACGCTGCCCGCCGCCTCGTATACGAGGCCTCGAACCGGCGTGTCCACGATGTGGGCGAGCAGGGTCTCGAGCCGCACGCCGTGGAGGCCGGGCACCGAATCTCCCGAGGCGCTCCCGAGCAGCCAGCACACCACGGAAGTTCCGGCCAGGTGTGGCACCAGCGTGGCCAGGCGGTCGGGATCGGCCACGGCCGGCTCCACGCCGGCCGCCGTCAGCGCCTCGGCCGCCTCGGGACGCCTGGTGGTGCCGCGCACCGCCAGTCCGTCCTCCATGAGCGACGCCGCCAGCGCCCGGCCGCGGCAGCCGCAGCCCACAATCAGAACGCGCGCCACGAGCCTCCGGCCGGCTCAGTCTTCGGGCCGGCGGCGCAGGTCGTCGCGCCAGCGCTGGTCCTCGGCCACCCGCTCGCGGATGTCGTCCTCCGTGAGCTCGGGCCGCCCGCTGGCCCGCCGCCGCGCGTTCTGCGCCTCGAGCATCTGATCCACGTCGTCGAGCTCCAGCTCCGCCTCCAGCTCGGGCGAGCGCGTGGGCTTCCAGTCCACCTGCTCGGCGCCTGAGCCCGGGTACCAGCGGCCGAGCGCGTAGAAGATGCCGCCGGCCACGACGAAGGCGAAGACCACGAACACGCCGAACTCGTCCACCGGCCGAGTCTACGCCCGCCGCGGACGGCGGTCAGAGCCAGCGGGTACGGAAGGGCCCGCTCACCTCGAAGATGGCGCCGGTGCCGTCGAAGCGCTGCGAGGAGAAGTAGAGCCTGCGCCCGCGCGGATCGAACACGGCTCCGGTGAGCTCCGAGGTGGTGTGGTGGGCGCCGGTGGCGGTGAGGAAGCGGGCGATCCGCCGGCCCGGGGTGATCAGGGCTATGTCGAGCTCGCCGGTGCCGTTGTCCTCGCACACGTACAGGTCGCCCGAGCGCGACACCGTGATGTTGTCGACGCCGGTGAGCGGCGGGTCGGTGAGCTTGGCGGCGTCGTAGATCACTTCGATCCGTCGCCAGCGCGTGTCGTACGCGTGGACCTTGTTGTCGGCGGTCGTGGCCACGTAGACCGTTCCGCTGTCGAACCAGATCCCCTCGCCGCGGGCGAACTTGGTGCTCCCTGGCACCTGCTGACGCGTGGGAGTCGTGGCCGCGGACGGGTCGGGCACCTGGTGCCAGGTGACGGACCCGTTGGTGGCCACCACCGCGATCTCGAGACGGCCTGCCGAAAGGTCGGGCCAGCGTGTGGGCGTGAAGCGGTAGAAGCCGCCGTCGCCGAGATCCTCGGTGAGGTACACGCGCTTGCCGCGCGGGTCCACGGCCGCCGCCTCGTGCTTGAACATGCCCATCGCCGGGCGTGCCACCGCGGTGCGGATGCCCTGCGGGTCGCATTCCCATACCTGTCCCTTGTCCACCTCCTCGCACGAGAGCCAGGTGCCCCACGGCGTCCCGCCGCCCGAGCAGTTGACGTTCGTGTCGGCCAGGATCCTGTACGCGGACTTGATCCGGCCGTTGCAGTCGAAGCGGATGGCACCCGCGCCGCCGCCGATGAAGGCCGGCGCCTCGCAGTTGGACACGAGGATCCAGCCCCCGTCGCGGGTCGGGTAGGTGGCCTGGCCGTCGGGGAAGAGGTGCCAGGGGTAGGTGGTGCCGGGCACCGGGACCTGGGCTCGGGCGACCAGCCGTGAGCGGAAGCCGGCCGGGAGCTTCAGGCCGTTCGCGTCCGGAGCCCCCAGCGGCCCGTACGGACCCGGCGCGGGCCTGACCGTCGAGGCCAGTGCTCCTCTCCAGAACTCGGCGCCGAAGGCGAGCGTGCCAGCCGTCGCAAGGCCCGTCTGGATGAACTCGCGCCGCCGTTGCACATGCGTCTTTTACATGAAATCGACGAAGCGCTCGACCGTACACTCGATCCGCGACAATCCGCGGCGATGTAGCCACGACCTTCCAGGAGACCCTTGATCGACTTCGAGCTGACCGACGAGCAGCGCCTGATCCGCGAGACGGCACGCGACTTCACCGACAACGAGATCGTTCCTCGCGCGCGCGAGAACGACCGCAACGAGCACTTCGACACCGAGCTCGTGCAGAAGATCGCGGACATCGGCTTTCTCGGCGCGATCGTGCCCGAGGAGTACGGCGGCCGTGGCGTGGACTACCGCACGTACGGGCTGATCGTGGAGGAAGTGGGCCGCGGCGACTCCGCCATGCGCACCGTGGTGTCCGTGGTCACCTCGCTCGTCTGCTCGTCGATCGTGCGCTGGGGCACCGAGGAGCAGAAGAAGAAGTGGCTGCCGAGGCTCTGCTCCGGCGAGGCGCTCGGCTGCTTCGGGCTCACCGAGCCCGACACCGGCTCGGACGCCTCCAACCTCAAGACGCGCGCCGAGAAGATCGACGGCGGGTGGCGCATCAACGGCGGGAAGATGTGGATCTCGCTCGGCAACTACGCGAAGCTCGCGATGATCTTCGCCCAGACGGATCCCGAGAAGAAGCACCGCGGCCTGGCCTGCTTCCTCGTGCCCACCGATTCCAAGGGGTTCTCCTCCCAGGAGATCCACGGCAAGCTCGGCCTGCGCGGCTCGGACACCGCCGAGCTCGCCCTCGACGGCATCGAGGTGCCGGACAACGCCCTGATGGGCGAGGTGGGCGACGGGTTCAAGATCGCCATGTCGGCGCTCGACTCCGGACGCTTCAGCGTCGCGGCCGGATGCGTGGGGATCTGCAAGGGAAGCCTGGACGCGTCGGTGGCATACGCGAAGGAGCGCAAGCAGTTCGACCGCCCGATCGCCTCCTTCCAGCTGGTGCAGGAGATGATCGCCGACATCGTGGTTCAGACCGAGGCCGCGCGCGGCCTGGTGTGGCGCGCCGGGTGGCTCAAGGACACCGGCCAGCCGAACACCACCGAGACCTCGATCGCCAAGCTCTACGCCACCGAGGCGGCGGTCAACTGCGCCAACCAGGCGATCCAGGTGCACGGCGGGTCGGGCTACGTGGACGACTACCCGGTGGAGCGCTACCTGCGCGACGCGCGTGTGACCACCCTGTACGAGGGCACCTCGCAGATCCAGAAGCTGATCATCGCCCGGTCGGTCACCGGCGTGAACGCGATGGTCTGATGGCCACGATCCTCACGGAGACCCAGGGCGCGGTGGGGCTCGCCACGCTCAACCGGCCGGACGCGCGCAACGCGCTGTCGCCCGAGCTGATGGAAGAGCTGGCCACGGCGCTGGAGGCCTGGGACGCCGACCCCGAGGTGCGCTGCATCGTGATCGCCGGCAGCAGGGAGTGGTTCGCCGCGGGCGCCGACATCAGGAACATGGCCGACCGCGACTTCCAGGACATGCTCGAGGCGCCGTCCGCGGCGTTCTGGCCGCGGCTCGCCGCGATCCGCACGCCACTGATCGCGGCGGTGTCCGGGTACGCGCTCGGCGGGGGCTGCGAGCTGGCGCTGGCCTGCGACATGATCGTGGCCTCTGAGAACGCCGAGCTCGGGCAGCCCGAGATCCTGCTGGGGATCATTCCCGGCGGCGGGGGCACCCAGCGGCTGGCGCGGTTGATGGGCAAGCAGCGGGCGATGGAGCTCGTGCTCACCGGGCGCCGCATCGATGCGCTCGAGGCCTACCAGCTGGGTGTGGTGAACAAGGTGTCCAAGTCCAAGGAGTGGCTCACGGACGCGCTCGAGCTGGCGGCCGTGGTGGCGCGGCGGCCGCCGATCGCCGCCCGGCTGGCCAAGCAGGCGGTGCTGGGGGCGGACGAGACCACCCTGGCCGCCGGGCTGGCGCACGAGCGCCGCCTGTTCGAGCTGGCCATGGCCACCGACGACCGGCGCGAGGGCATGAAGGCGTTTCTCGAGAAGCGCAAGCCGGAGTTCCGCGGCCGGTGAGCGCTGAGCTGCCGAGCACGCTCGGCGTGGTCGGGGCCGGCACCATGGGAGCCGGCATCGCGCAGCTGGGCTGCGCCGCCGGGATGCGGGTGGCGCTCCACGACCCGCTGCCGGACGCGCTCGAGGCTGGGGTCGAGCGGGTCCGCCGCGGGCTCGACCGCTGGATCGAGAAGGGCACGATCTCCGCGGACGCGGTCGGCGAGCTCGAGCCGGCCAAGGCGCTCGAGGGCCTGGCGGGATGTGAGCTGGTGATCGAGGCCGCGCCCGAGCGGCTCGACCTCAAGCGCGAGCTGTTCGCCCGGCTCTCCGAGGTCTGCTCCGCCGACACGGTGCTCGCTTCGAACACCTCGTCGATCACCGTGACCGCCCTGGCGGGTTCGGCGACGCGGCCCGAGAACGTGGTCGGGATGCACTTCTTCAACCCGCCGCCGCTGATGAAGCTGCTCGAGGTGATCCGCGCCGACCAGACCGGCGACCGCGCCGTGGCCGTGGCTAGCGCCACGGGCGCGGCGATGGGCAAGACCGTGATCCTGGCCAGCGACGGCCCCGGCTTCCTCGTGAACCGCTGCGGCCGCCCGTTCGGCGCCGAGGCGCTCCGGTTGCTGCAGGAGCGCGTGGCCACCCACGACCAGATCGACCGGATCTGCCGCCTGGGCGGCGGCTTCCGCATGGGGCCATTCGAGCTCATGGACCTGGTGGGGGTGGACGTGGGCTTCGAGGTGGCCAAGTCCTTCACGGAGCTGTCGTTCGGCGAGCCCCGCTGGCGGCCGAGCCCGATCCAGTCGCGGATGGTGGCCGCCGGGCGGCTGGGCCGGAAGACCGGGCGTGGGTACTACGAATACCCCGGCGACGGGCCCTACCGTCGCGAGGACCCCGAGCCGCTCGAGCCGGCCGGCGGCGACGGCCGCATCCTCGCCATCCGGGGCGACGGACCGGTGGCCGAGGGTCTCCGCGCCCGCGCGATCGAAGCCGGCTTCCGCCTTCCCGGGGTCGAGCCACGGTGGGAGGACCCCGAGGCCGTCCACCTCACCATCGAGGCCGGTGCGCGGCCGCCCTGGTCCGCGGGGGCCAGCGTCCGGCTGTGCGCCGCCACGAGCCTCGCCGCATCGGGCGAGAAGGGCGCCTGTGGCTTTCACCTCCTGCCTCCGCTCGACGGGGTCTCGCTCGTGGAGCTCACCCGCAACCAGCACACCCGGCCGCTGACAGCCGAGAAGGCCGACGAGGCGTTCCGCTGCCTCGGCTTCCACCCGGAGTGGGTGGCCGACGCCCCGGGACTGGTGCTCGGCCGCATCGTCTGCCAGCTCGTGAACGAGGCGGCCTTCGCCATCGGAGAGGGCGTGGGCTCAGCCGACGACGTGGACGCCGGGCTCACCCTCGGGCTCAACCATCCGCGCGGTGCCGTGGCATGGGGCGACGAGGTCGGCCTGGACCACGTGCTGGCCACGATCGACGGCCTCTGGGCGGAGCGCCGCGAGGACCGCTACCGCGCCGCACCGCTCCTGCGCGCGGGCGACGGGCTGCGAGGCTGAGGTCATGGCCACGGCCGACCTCACGGTGCTGGCGCTCGGCCGGCCCGACGTGAGCGCCAGCGAGTACATCGCCGCCATCCAGCGCCGGCTGGCCCTTCAGGACCGCGTCCGCTACCGGATGCACGCGATGGGCACCTCGCTGGAGGGGTCGACCGAGGACATCCTCGCGCTGGTGGGCGAGCTGCACGCAGTGCCCTTCGAGCAGGGGATCCCGCGCGTGTACACGGTGCTCAAGCTGGACGAGCGCCGCGACCGGCCCGACCAGACACTGGACGACAAGGTGCGCTCGGTAGAGGACCTGCTCGGCGGCGACTAGCGCAGCGCGTCGTCGAAGAACCGCACCACGCGGCGCTCGTACTCCACCGGCGCCGCGTCGTAGCCGCCGGTGTGGCCGCTGTCGGTCTTCCACAGCTGCTTGGGCTCGCCGGCCGCCTCGTAGTAGTCGGCGGACAGCTTCTCGCCACCCTGGCCGCGCTCGGCGTAGATGAAGAAGACGGGAATAGGGGCGATCCGCGGGACGAGCTCCTTCAGGTTCTCCGGAGGCGTCCGGCCGGCAAAGACCATGGTTCCGAGCGTCGTGGACGCCCACGTGGAGAGCTGGCCCCACTTCTCGCTGCCCGACAGCTCCAGGCCCTCGTGCACGGAGCGGATGCCGGCTCCCTCCGAGACCACGCCCTTCAGCGCCTCGGTGTCGGCGGCGGCCTCGAGGAGCATCTCGCCGCCGACCGAGCGCCCTATGCCGCCGATCCGCTCGGGGTCGACATCGGACCGCTCGCGCAGGAACGCGATCGCCGCGTCCACGTCCTTCGTCCCGCCCCAGCCGAGCGAGTTCGGATCGCCGTCGCTGTCCCCCTCGCCGCGGCGGTCGAACAGCAGCACGCCGTAGCCGTGGCGGGCCAGGAAGCTCGCCGCTTGGCGCGGACCGCTGCGGCCGGGGAACGCGATCACCGCCGCGCGGTTCTTCGACGGGATGTACCAGCCCTCGAGCTCCAGGCCGTCGCTGGTCTCGAACTTCACGTTCTCGTAGTCGGCCCCGCCCAGCCTGGGATCGGGCACCACCGCCCGGCCCAGGTGCGTGTAGGCATACGCCACCATGAACGGCGCCACGAAGCCCATCACCACGATCACTCCCGCCAGGCCGATCAGCCCCCGCCGCAGGTACCGCCAGGCGAGATTTCCCTCCGTTCGCCGGGAGCGCCACAGCGTGACGGCCGCGAGGACCACGAGCACGACCCCGGCCGGCAGCGTCCCGAGCCCCGTGTAGTCGTCGCCCGACGCGCCGACCTCGCGGGTGTAGTGCCAGCCCTCGAGTCCCGCCACGATTCCGAAGATGCCGAGGAACAGGGCGAGCGTGGCGCGCCACCCCGCCCGCAGCCGCGGGTAGGCGGCCGCGGCGGCTCCCAGCGCGGCCAGCGGGATCAGCCCGCTGACCAGGTGGTCGCCCGCCGAGGTGCCGTCCTCGGGCTGGATGAACGAGTCATCGAGCACGTGGACGGCTATCACGCCGACCGCGGCCAGGAAGACGTTGCGCTCTCGGTTACTCGTAATCCGGATCCTGCTCCAGCCTGAACAGCTCCCTCGCGGCGAAGGCGGTGTCGGAGAAGTCCGAGAACAACCCGTCCACACCGAGTCGGTAGAAGCGCAGATACTCCTCCACCGGGTTGCCGCCGTAGTCGCCGGCCAGCCGCTTGGCCTCGTTGCGGAACGTCCAGGTGTGGATGAGCAGCCCGTGGTCGTGGGCGCGGTCCACGAGGTCGGTCGGCGGCAGCAGCGTACGGTCTGTCTCGTTGACGAGGCCGTCGCCGTTCGAGTCCGCGACCGTCCCGTCGGGGTTCAGCGCGGTCGCGCGTGAGCTCATGATGTACGGCTTCCAGGGGCCGATGCCGTCGGCGTAGGTGCTGATCTCCTCGAGCCCTTCGTCGGTCGCGAAGAAGCCGAAGGTGCGGCTCTGCAGCTCGGGGTCACCCGAGACGGTCCAGTCGTAGGGGCGGTCGAAGGGCGGCGCGTAGGTGATCGTGCCGTCCGGAGCCACGTCGTTGGCGTCCACCAGCTGGACCAGGCGCACCGGGGTCAGCCGGTTGAGACGCTTGAGGTTGGACTGCTCGAAGGACTGGATGAACACGGGCGAGCGGCGATGGTTCAGCCCGGCCCGCTTCAGCACCTTCACGAGCCGGCGCTCGAGCGGGAGCCCGAGGCTGGCGTGGTAGGTGGGGTGCTTGGTCTCCGGATAGATGCCGATCCGGCGGTGGACCTGGCGCGACTTGCGCTTGACCAGGGCGATGACCTCCCCCAGCGTGGGAATCTCGAAGCGGCCGTTGAACTGCTGCGGGCGCTCCGGCAGCGGCTGGACGGCGTGCAGCGTCTTGATCTCCGCCAGCGTGAAGTCGGACGCGAAGAAGCCGGTCTCCTCCGCCCCGTCGACCACCTTGGTGGTCTCGCGGTCGGCGAACTCGGGATGGCCGGCCACGTCGGTGGTCGCGGTGATGTTGGGCTCGTGCCGGGCGATCAGGTACCCGTCCTTCGTGGCCACGAGGTCCGGCTCGATGTAGTCGGCGCCCAGCCGGATCGCCAGCGCATAGCCCTTGAGCGTGTGGTCGGGCAGGTATCCGGCGGCGCCCCTGTGCCCGATCACCAGGGGAGACTGGTCGCGGGCGCCACCGCGGTGTGCCGCCGCGGCCGGCGCCGCCACAAGCAGCAGGCTCACCGCCACGAACGCTTGTGTCCAAGCTCTGCGGGTGATCCTCATGGCGGCGGCCTTCCTCGAGTCGGGTGGGGTGAAACTATCCCTGGCATCGTCCTAGATCAACACGTGCCGGAGTGGGATTTCCGTGAACGCCACTCGATCCGAGTAGCCGCCACACCCGCGGAGGTGCTCGCGGCGGCGCGGGCAGTCACCTCGCGCGAGGTGCCGGTGTTGCTGGTGCTGATGGGCCTGCGCACGCTTCCGACGGCGCTGTTCCGGCGCTCACGCCGCCGTGTGAACGGCCCGATCCTCGACGGCATGGAGAGGATGGGCTTCATCTCGCTCCGTGGGTCGGCCACGGAGCTGGTGTACGGACTCGTCGGACGTTTCTGGCAACCCACCGGAGGGCTTCGCGCCGTGCGGGCCGACGAGTTCGAGGGCTTCGCCGAGCCGGGCTACCTCAAGGCCGGCTTCAACTTCCTGGTGGAGCCGAACGGTGACGGCGGCTGCCTCCTCAGCACCGAAACGCGCGTGATCGCCACCGACGCCGGCGCGCGGCGGCGCTTCCGGCCCTACTGGACGGTCGTGCACCCGGGGAGCGCGCTCATCAGGCGCGGCTGGCTGCGGGCGATCCGGTCGCGCGCCGAGCGCACCGAGCGCTAGCGGCCGAGAAACTCGTCGAGCCCCGAGCGGGCCTCGCCCTGCACCTTCGAGCGCACGATCGGCGTCCAGCCGAGCGCCAGCCCGGTGGGCCCCAGGGCCTGACGCGCCCAGGCGTAGAACGAGAACGAGTCGCGGTGCTCCTTGATCAGCCCGTTCTCGAAGCGGAACTCGGCGCGGACGTCGTTGTGCACCTTGCGGCCGGTCCTGAACGTGTAGTCCGCCAGCCAGTGCGCGCTGCCGCGAGAGTCCTCCGCCTCGTGCTCGGCCAGCTGGATCTCGAGGTCCTCGGCGCGGCCGGTGAGCATCCTCCACATCGCCCCCGGCTCCTCGCCGTGAAGGTCCGTGAAGACCGGGTCGGAGAAGTGGGCGTCGGGCGCGTAACAGGCAGCCATTGCGTCGCCGTCGTGGCGGGCGAAGGCCCCGTAGAAGCGCTCGATCAGCTCGTCGTTGGGGTGTGCCATGGCGCCGGCTACTCCGGAGCGGCGATGAAGCCCTCGCACGTTCCGCGCGTGAGGAGGTTCACAGCCGTCACGGCGTCGCCGATCAGCGTGGTCACGTCGTTGCTCTCGAACTCGTCAGGACCGTCGTCGCGGATCGCGTCCACCCTGGTCTGGATGTTCGTGATGGTCTGCTGGTCCTGCGCCGAGAAGCGGTCCAGGTTCGTGACCGCCAGATCCACAACTCCGGCGAAGGTGACCACGTCCTGGTAGACGACCGCGGCGTTCTCGGTCCATGCCGGCGGGTTCCCGGTGTTACCCAGCTCCCGCGTGGTGGCCAGCGCCGTGGCGATCTGCTGGTCGAGCTTGCCGTAGTCCACGACCCCGGGCTCGTCCTGGTTCGTGTGGTAGCAGGGACCGGTCGAGTCCGTGAAGAAGACGCTCGGCACGTCGACGTTCAGGAAGTTCGCGTAGTCGCTACGCCCCTGCCCAAAGATCGCGCTGAACAGATGGGTGTCGAGGCTCTGCGGCGCGGCCGCGGCCTGCACGATGTCCTGGAAGCGGGTGCCGCCCGACTCGGCGCCGACGGAGAACGTGGTGTTGCGCAGCGCCGGCAGCAGGTTGGAGCCCTGGATGTCGAAGTTCACGTAGCCCACCGTGTCGGCGAGCGGCACGAGCGGGTTCTGCGTGTATGCCTGCGAGCCGAGCAGGCCGTCCTCCTCGCGATCCCAGAACGCGATGATCACCGATCGGCGCGTGGGATTGCGCGCGATGTCGCGCGCAATCGCCAGGGCGGCCGCAACGCCCGCGGCGTTGTCCGTGGCGCCGTTGCAGATCGTGTCGCCGGCCTCCTTCGAGGTGCACGAGCTGCCCACATGGTCGTAGTGCGCGCCCACGATCACGTACTTGCCCGGCAGTTCGGTGCCGGGGACCACGCCGAGCACGTTCGTGCCCAGGTTGATGGCGTGCGTGTACGAGCCCCCCACAGGGTTGGTGATCGGCTGGATCTGATCCAGGAGGTACTGGCGGGCCGTGGTGGACCCGGCGGTGTTGTTGTTCCGCCCGGCCGTGTCGTCGCCCGCCAACCGGCGGACGTCGACGGCCGCGCAGCCGGCGAGGAGGGCGCACGCGGCGATGGCGACGAGCGCTCGGAGGGGGCGGGTATGCATCGCGCGACCCTATCCGGCGAGCGCCGCCGCGCCTAGTCCCATCCGTGCTCAACAGAAGTTGCGCAATGACGGGCGCGAGCGTAGGCTGCGCGCGTGAGGGTCTTCGTGATCGCGGTGGTCGTCCTCCTCCTGAGCGCGCCCTCGGCTCTCGCCGACTCGGTCACGGGGAGCGGCACGGCCGGCATGTTCGGGGACGTCAAGATCGACGTGACCAGCGGCCCCACCGGCGAGCACCCGTCGGGGCAGGTCACGATGAAGTGGAACGCGCTGCTCTACTCGTCGGGCGGCCTGGACCCCAACGAGCCGGGCAAGCCGATGTACACCGGGGGGCCGGTCACCTGCCTTGCCGTCCGGGACAACGTCGCGGTCTTCAACTACAAGCCCGTGCCGGAACTGACGCTGCCGGAGATGGTGTCGTTCGGTGTCACCAGGGTGGAGATCACCGACAACGCCCGCTCCGGGAAGCCCGACACCATCAAGTCGTCCCCGGTCAAGCGGGCGCCCGGCGACTGCTCACCGATCAAGTGGGGCGACTTCTCGCAGAAGTTCATACCGGGCGACGTTGTGGTGGTCGACAGCACACCGCCGCCCACCTACGCCGCCTCCTGCAAGCAGGCCGGTGGGCGCAAGGTCGGGCGGGGCCACAAGCGCAAGTGCGTGCCGGTCAGGGCCTCGGCCTGCAAGGGCAATGCGTACAAGCGGAAGTTCGGCTTCAAGAAGCGCTCCCGCTGCGTGGCGGCGGCTAGGCGAGCTCGGCCAGCGCGCTGAGCAGCCGGTCCACCTCGTCCTCCGTCGTGTAGTGCAGGAAGCCGGCGCGCACTGCGCCCCGGTCCGACAGCCCCAGCGCGCGCATCGGCGCGAGCGCGTAGTAGTCGCCGTCCCACACGTAGATGTCGCGCGCGGCCAGCTCGGCCGCGAGCTCACGCGGCTCCCAGTCACCGAGGTTGAAGCAGAAGGTCGGCGTTCGCTCCCCCACCCTGCCCGGATCGGCGATCCCGTAGAGGTCGAGGCCGGGGATGAAGGGGGCCGCCTCCAGGAAGCGGCGCGACAGCGCCTCCTCGTGGGCGCGTATCCGCTCGAACGCCGTGTCGAGGTCGCCGTCGCCCAAGGAGCGCAGGTACTCGATCGCGGCCGTGGCGCCCGCGATGGCCTCGTGCGACTGCGTTCCGGTCTCGAACCTGTGCCCGGGCGGCCATTCCTCGGCGGGCCGGACGCGATCGGCCGGAAGCGTCTCGGCCAGCTGCCGGTCGATTGCCGCCACGCCGAGGTGGGGTCCGAAGAACTTGTACGGCGAGCAGAGCAGCACGTCGATCCCGAGCTCGGCGCGGCGCAAACGGTGATGGGGAGCCAGGTGGACCGCGTCGGCCCACGCGAGCGCCCCCACCCGCCCGGCCGCGGCGGCGATCCGCGCGGCGTCGGTTACCGAGCCGAGCGCGTTCGAGGCGAGCGTGAACGCCACCACGCGGGTGCGCTCCCCCAGCAGCGCCTCGAGCGCGTCGTGGTCGAGGGTGCCGTCAGCCGCCCGGATCGGGGCCTCGCGGACCACCAGGTCGTGATCGCCCGCCACGAGCAGCCAGGGCGCCACGTTGGCGTCGTGGTCCAGATCCGTGACCACGATCTCGTCGCCCGGCTCGAGCGTGCGGGCCACGGCGTGGGCGAGCAGGAAGTTCAGCGTGGTCATGTTCGCGCCGAAGGCGATCTCCTCCGGCTGGCTGCCGGTGAAGTCGGCCGCCGCCGCCCGGGCTCGCTCGATTACGACGTCGGACTCAGCTGACGTCCGGAATGCGCCGCCGAGGTTGGCGTTCGAGCCGCGCATGTAGACGACCATCGCCTCGATCACCTCGGCCGGCGTCTGAGAGCCGCCCGGGCCGTCGAAGAAGACCTCCGAGCCGGCGAGTGCGGGAAAGCGCTCACGCACCAGATGCGGGTTCAAGCCGGTGTCAGGCAACCGCCTCCTCTCCCCTCAGGTAGCTGAGCAGCCCGCCGCTCACCAGGATCTCGCGCTCCTTGGGCGCCAGGTCGTGCCCCAGCTCGAGCTCGCGGTCCAACTCCTCGATCCGCACCGCTATCCGCTCGGCCCCCTCCTGAAGCTCCCGCTTGACGTTCGGCAGGGTCCAGGTGTCCCCGACCTTGGCGAGCTCGTAGTCGTCCTCGTCCACGAACGTGAGCGCGAGGATCCCCTGTGCCACGAGGTTGCGGCGGTGGATCCGGGCGAAGGACTTGGCGAACACCGCGCGCACGCCGAGCTGGAGAGGCGCGAGAGCCGCGTGCTCGCGCGACGAGCCCTGGCCGTAGTTGTGGCCGCCCACGATGAAGCCGCTCCCCCACTCCTTCATGCGGCCGCGGAACTCCGGGTCGCGGTGCTCGAACGTGAACTCGGCGATCGCGGGGATGTTCGACCGGTACGACATGACGATCACGCCGTCGGGCGCGAGGTCCCCGGTGGAGATGTTGTCGGGCTGGACGGTTGCGATCCGCGCGCTCACCTCGTCCTCCAGCGGCGAATGCTCGGGCGGCGTCTTGATGTTCGGGCCGCGCGGGATCTCGATGCTCTCGGCCTCCTCCTCCGGCGCCGGGGCGAAGATGTGCACGTCCTCCACGTAGGGCCTGAGCGTCGGCATCTCGAGCAGCTCTGGCGGGTCGCCGTACTCGCGCGGGTCCCGGATCTCGCCGTGCAGCATCGACACGGCAGCCACGGCGGGCGAGCAGAGGAACACCGAGTCGTCGGGCGTGCCGCTGCGGCCCGGGAAGTTGCGGTTGAAGGTGCGCAGCGAGTTGGCGTCGGACGGCGGGGCCTGGCCCATGCCCACGCACGGTCCGCACACCGGCTCGAGCATCCGCACACCGCCCTCCACCAGCTGCCGGTACACGCCCGACTCGGCGATGGCCACGAGGATCTGTCGCGAGCCGGGAGTGGCGGTGGCCGTGCAGCGCTCGTGCACGGTCCGGCCCTCCTCGGCCGCCAGCACGGCGGCCGGCAGCGCGAGGTCCAGATACGCCGAGTTGACCGAAGAGCCGATGCACACCTGCTCCACAGGCGTGCCCGCCACCTCCTCCACCGGCACCACGTTGTCGGGGTTGTGCGGCTTGGCCACCAGCGGCCCGAGGTCATCCAGCTCGATCTCCACGCGCTCGTCGTACGCGCAGCCGTCCTCCGGGGCCAGCTCCTCGAAGTCCTGCTCGCGCTCCTGGCGCTGGAGCCACACGCGCGTGTTCTCATCCGGCGGGAACACGGCGGCGGTGGCGCCGAGCTCGGCGATCATGTTGGCGATCGTGCCGCGCTCGGGCACGCTCAGATCGGCGGTGCCCGGGCCGGTGAACTCGAAGACCTTGTTCAGGCCGCCGCGCACGGTCAGCCGCCGCAGCAGCTCGAGGATCACGTCCTTGGCCTGCACCCACGGCCGCTGGAGCGTGCCCTCCAGGTGCACCTCCACCACCTCAGGACAGGCGATCTCGTAGGGGTGGCCGCCCATGGCCACCGCCACGTCGAGCCCGCCGGCGCCGATCGCGATCATCCCGAGCGCCCCGCTCGTGGTGGTGTGCGAATCGGCCCCCACGAGGATGCCGCCGGGGCGGGCGAAGCGCTCGATGTGCACGTAGTGGCAGATGCCGTTGCCGGGGCGCGAGAAGTGAATCCCGAAGCGGCGGCAGAGCGCCTGGAGCATCCGGTGGTCGTCCGGGTTCTTGTAGTCGAGCTGGATCACGTTGTGATCCACGTACTGCACGGCGCGCTCGACCTTGACGCGCGGCACGTCCAGCTGCTCGAACTGCATCAGCGCCATGGTGCCGGTGGCGTCCTGGAGAAGCGTCTGGTCCACGCGCAGCGCTATCGGCGCGCCGGGGCGCAGATCGCCCTCCACCAGGTGGTCGGCAAGGATCTGGCGTGTGAGGTTCTCTGCCATCGCTACATGGATTGTTACCCGTGGCAATAGGCTGCGCATCCGTGGCTGAGCGCCGGCGGCATCTCCGGTGGTACGAGCGCCCGCTCGAGAACTTCGCGCGGTCCAAGGCCGGAGGGTGGTACTTCCTCAATGTGGCGATGCCCGTGGACCGCGTTCTGCTGCCTCTTTCGCGCGGCCGGATCAGCACGATCGGCCAGCAGGTGGGACTGCTCGAGACCATCGGGGCGAAGAGCGGCGAGCCGCGGCCGATCCCGCTCCTGTACGTCGTCGACGAGGACCGCATCGTCCTGATCGCCTCGAAGGCGGGCTCCCCCAAGCACCCGGCCTGGCTCCACAACGTGCGCGCGAACCCGCGGGGTGTCCTTCCTGGCGCCGCGCGGGCGGTCCGGTGACTACGTGGCCCGCGAAGCCGAGGGCCCGGAGCGCGAGCGGTGCTGGAGCGGGCGCCCTAGGGGGCTGGCGTCCCCGAATCGCGACGAGACCCGACTTATGCTGAATTATTCAGCTTAAGGTTGGTCTCGATTCCGCCCAAAGGCCCACGGACTCGAGCGCCTTGCCGTGGTCGTAGTACTCCTGGAGGCGGATCGCCCGCCCGTTCTTCAGGGTCACCACGAGGGCGAACGCCTCGGTGAGCTGCACACCGCTCGCCTGAGCGCGCATGTTGCCGGTGGCGAGCATCACCAGGCGATCGCCGAGGTCCACCACCTCGTCCGGGGTCAGGTAGTTCTCTCCGCCCCAGACCTCGTCCACGGTGGCGACATATCGTCGATAGCCCTCTCGACCGCGGTAGGTGGCCTCCACGAGCCCCGCATCGACCCAGTCACGGTTCGGGTGGTACTCGAACTCCGGGTGGGCGCCCGCCATTGCCGCGTCCAGATCGCGGCGGTTGAACGCTTCGAGGGCGAGTCGGGCGAGGCGCGCGACGGCCGCCATGCGCACTCGCGAGCCGGGCGGCAACCTGTCGATCATCCGGGCGTTGGCGGCGGAGAGCCCCGGAAAGCGCAGTGCGAGCCGCTGATCGAGCGTGCGACCGGACCGCCCGCTGCGCCGGAGCGGTTGGCGCACGACCTCGGCACTCGCCTGCGACATCGCCGGGCGAGTATCCCCCACTAGCGAGGCAGGTCGCCGACCCGCACGAAGGTGCCGCTGGCGCGGGCCACCTCGCTGCCCTCCACCGAGGCGGTGGCGGCCAACCCGAGGCGCCTGCCCTCCTCCGACTCGAGCCAGGCATGCACGTCCACGAACGCTCCGACGGGCGCGGGCGCCAGCAGGCCGACCTCGAGGCGCACCGTGAGCGCGTGCCGGCGCTCGTGATGCACCAGCAGCGCCATGGCCTCGTCCAGCGCCGCGGTGAGCACGCCGCCGTGCGCGTAGCCGGGCGGGCCCTGGTGGTCCTGCTTCACGAAGAAGCGCCCGCTCACCCCGCCGCGGCCGTCGGGCTCCACCTCGAGCTGGAGGCCGAACAGGTTGGCCTGGCCGCAGCCGAAGCAGAGCTCGTGGTGGCGGATCCGGCTATCCGCGGGCACGGAGCTGGCGGAGCACGAAATGAAGGATGCCGCCGCCGCGGAAGTACAGCCACTCGTTCGGCGTGTCGATCCGCACCCGCGCCTCGAACGAGACCGGCTCGCCGTCGTCGGGCGTGGCGGTGACGCGCAGCGTGCGGGCTCCGTCCTCGAGCGGGTCGAGGTCGAAGCGCTCGAAGCCGGTGAGGCCGAGCGACTCCACCGACTCCCCGTCGGGGAACTGGAGCGGGAGCACTCCCATCCCCACCAGATTCGAGCGGTGGATCCGCTCGTAGGACTCGGCGAGCGCGAAGCGCACACCGAGAAGGCGCGGTCCCTTGGCCGCCCAGTCGCGCGAGGAACCCGACCCGTACTCCTTGCCCGCGAGCACGCAGGTGGGCACCTCCTCCTCCGCGTAGGACATGGCGGCCTCGTAGATCGAGGTCTCCGCCCCGTCCTTGATCGTGACGCCGCCCTCGGTGCCGGGCGCAAGCTGGTTGCGCAGGCGCACGTTGGCGAACGTGCCGCGCATCATCACCTCGTGGTTGCCGCGCCGCGATCCGTACGAGTTGAACTCGCGCGGCTCGACCCCATGCTCGATCAGGTAGCGCCCGGCGGGCGAGTCCTTCTTGATCGCGCCGGCGGGCGAGATGTGGTCGGTGGTCACGCTGTCGCCGAGCAGCGCCAGCGCCCGGGCGCCCTCGATCGGCTCGAACGTGGAGGGCGGGTCGGCGGGCATGCCCTCGAAGTAGGGCGGGCGCTTGACGTACGTGGACTCCGGGTCCCAGGCGTAGCGATCGCCCTCCGGCACCGGGAGCGAGTTCCAGGTCTCGTCGCCCTCGAACACCTCGCCGTAGCTGCGCCTGAACATGTCGGACTCGATGGCCTGCTCAATCGCCTCGCTCACCTCGCGCTGGCTCGGCCAGATGTCGCGAAGGTGCACGTCGCCCTGAAGCGGGTCCGTGACCACGTCCATGTCCATCCGCCCCGCCAGCGCGTAGGCCACGCAGAGCGGCGGCGAGGCGAGGTAGTTCATCTTCACCTCGGGGTGGATGCGGCCCTCGAAGTTGCGATTGCCCGACAGCACCGAGCAGACCGCGAGGTCGTTGTCCAGCACCGCCTTGGAGATCTCCTCGGCGAGCGGGCCCGAGTTCCCGATGCAGGTGGTGCAGCCGTAGCCCACGAGGCTGAAGCCCAGCTGCTCGAGCGGCTCGATCAGTCCGGCGCGCTCGAGGTAGTCGGTGACCACCTTGGAGCCCGGCGCGAGGCTGGTCTTGACCCAGGGCCTGCGCACCAGCCCGAGCTCCACCGCCTTCTTCGCCAGGAGGCCCGCGCCCAGCATTACCGCCGGGTTCGAGGTGTTGGTGCAGCTCGTGATGGCGGCGATCACCACGGCCCCGTGGTCGAGCTCGAACTCGGTGCCGTCGGCGAGCTTGACGGGCACCGACTGCCAGGGCGGCTCCGCCACGGCGGTGTGGTGCTGATGGCCGCGCGCGCTCGCGCCGTCGGTCACGCTCGGCGTGGGCGGGTCGCTGGCCGGAAAGCTCTCCTCCGAGGACTCCTCCACGGACCCCGACGGCGGCTCGTGCTGCACCGCCTCGCCGATCAGCTCGCCCAGCTCGGCCCGGAAGTCGGACGCGGCGTCGCGCAGGGCCACCCGGTCCTGCGGGCGGCGCGGGCCTGCCAGTGAAGGCTCGACTGTCGAGAGGTCCAGCGCCAGCGTGTCGCTGTAGGTGATCTCCTCCGACTGCTCGTCGTGGAACAGCCCCTGCTCGCGGGTGTAGGCCTCCACGAGCTCCACCCGCTCGCGCGGGCGCCCCGAGAACTCCAGGTAGCGAAGCGTCTCGGCGTCCACCGGGAAGATGGCGCAGGTGGCGCCCATCTCGGGCGCCATGTTCCCGATCGTGGCGCGGTCCGCCAGCGGGAGGCCGGCCAGGCCCGGGCCGTAGAACTCGACGAACTTCCCCACCACGCCGCGCTCGCGCAGCATCTGGGTCACCGTGAGCACGAGGTCGGTGGCGGTCGATCCCTCGGGCAGCTCGCCCTCCAGCCGGAAGCCCACCACCTGGGGAATGAGCATCGACACCGGCTGGCCGAGCATGGCCGCCTCGGCCTCGATCCCGCCCACGCCCCAGCCCAGCACGCCCAGGCCGTTGACCATCGTGGTGTGCGAGTCGGTGCCCACCAGCGTGTCCGGGAACGCCTGGCCGTCACGGGTCTCCACCACGCGCGCGAGGTACTCGAGGTTGACCTGGTGGCAGATGCCGGTGTTGGGCGGCACCACCGCGAAGTTCTCGAACGCCGTCTTCCCCCAGCGCAGGAACGCGTAGCGCTCGCGGTTGCGCTCGAACTCGAGCTCGGCGTTGCGCTGGAAGGCCAGCCGCTCCGCGAACACGTCCACCTGGATCGAGTGGTCGATCACGAGCTCCACCGGCACGAGCGGGTTGATGCTCTCCGGATCGCCGCCCAGCTCGTCCATCGCGTCGCGCATCGCGGCCAGGTCCACGATCGCCGGGACACCGGTGAAGTCCTGCATCAGCACCCGGGCCGGCGTGTACGCGATCTCGCGCGAAGGCTCGTCCGAGGCCACCCAGGTGGCGAGGTTCTCGATGTCCTTCGCCGTGACGCTATGGCCGTCCTCGCGGCGCAGGAGGTTCTCCAGCAGCACCTTCAGCGAGTACGGCAGGCGCGCCACGTCAAAGCGTGACTGGAGCGCGTCCAAGCGGAAGATCTCGTGTGTGTCCGAGCCGACCTTCAGCTCGCTGCGCGCTCCATAGCTGTCGGGGTGAGCCACGGCTTCAACCCTATCGACGGCCCCTGCCCCGGATAGCGTTGCGCCGGTGCACGACCTGGCCTGCGTGATCCACCTGCATTCGCTCCACTCCGACGGCACCGGCACCGTGCGCCAGATCATCCGGGCCGGTCGCCGCGCCGGCACCGACGTGGTGATGCTCACCGACCACGACACGCTCGAGGCCAGGCGCCAGGGACACGAGGGCTGGCACGATGACGTGCTCCTCCTGGTGGGCGAGGAGGTCTCACCCCCGCGGCGCGACCACTGCCTGGCCTTCGGCGTGGACACCGAGATCGACAACAGCCTCGACGCTGAGGGCATCCTGCGGGCGATCCGGGCAGCCGGCGGCCTGGGATTCGCCGCCCACCCCTTCTCCCGCGGTTCGCGGCGCTTCAAGCGCGCCGGCGACGGGATGCCGTTCGCCGCGCTCGACTCCGACGCGCTTCACGGCATCGAGCTGTGGAGCTTCGTGACCGACACGGCGGAGACGTTCGAGAGCCTCCCCGAGGCGCTGCGCTTCGTGGTCGCGCCCGGCCGCGCGCTCGACCATCCGCCCGAGCGCAACATGAGCGAGTGGGACCGCCTCTGCCGCCGCCGGCGCGTGGTGGCCATCGGCGGTCTGGACGCCCATCAGATCGGCAAGCGCGTCGGTCCGTTCGTGCCGCTGCGGCTGATGGCCTATCACCGCTCCTTCCGCTATCTCCGCACCCACGTGCTCTGCCGCGAGCAGCCGACGCGGGAGCTCGAGCACGATCGCGGCCAGGTGTACTCGGCGCTGCGCGACGGACGCTGCTACCTGGCGATGGACTCGCTCGGCCCGCCGCGCGGCTTCGCGTTCTCCGCGGGCGCGATCGAGATGGGCTCGGAGGCCGCGGCCGGCGAGCACACGCTGCGCGCCACGGTGCCCGCGCCGGCTGACCTGCGCCTGCTGTGCGACGGCGCGCCGGTAGCGACCGCCGACGCGGCCACCGAGCTGGCCCATGACGTGCGCGAGCCGGGCGTCTACCGTGTGGAGGTCCGGCGCCGCGCCCACGGGCGCGCGCGCACGTGGATCGTCTCCAATCCCATCTACCTGCGATGAGAGCGGCGCTGCGCACCCGCTGGGGGCTCGTGGTCTGCGCCGCGCTGATCGGCGTGCTCAACGCGCTGGTGTTCATGGGCTTCGAGTGGGTCGTCCATCACGGCACCGACTACATCTGGAACGACCTGGTGAACAGCGACGAGGTCCGCTGGCGGGTGCTGCCCCTGGCCATCGTCCTCAGCCTCCTCTTCTCGCTTCTGGTCCGGGCCACCCGCCAGCCGCGCATGGCGCCGCCGCACGTCGATCCACTTGCCGCGGAGGACGAGGCCCAGCCGGCCACGCTGGACGGCATCGCGCTGATCCTCGTGATCGGCGCGGCCAGCCTCGTGGCCGGCGCGTCGCTGGGTCCCGAGGCTTCTCTGGTGGCCGTGTCCACCGGGCTCGGCAGCTGGCTGGCGGCGCGCGCGGGACAGACCGATGCCGCCAGGCTCCTCGTGGTCTCGAGCGTGGGCGCTCTGCTGGTGGCCTTCCTGGGGTCGGTGGTGGCGGCTCTGATTCCGCTGCTGCTCCTGCTCCGCGAGAAGAAGCTGACGCTCGCCACCGCGCTGCCTCCGGTAGCCGCGGGCCTCGCCGCATACGGCACGCTCTATGCGGTCCAGGGATCGGCCGAGGGCTGGGGCTCGATCCCCGCGGCCGAGGACCTCCAACTCGACGACTTCTTCACGGCCTTCGTGCTCGGCGCAATCGGGATGGGGGTGGCCGTCCTGCTCAGGTGGGTGCTCGTCCACTCCGGCAAGGTCGCCGAGCGCATCGATGGAACCTCGGCCTGGCCCGTATCCGCCACCATGTTCGGAGCGGTGCTCGGCGGCCTCTACCTCGCGGGCGGCGAGTCGGTGCAGTTCAGCGGGAGCGAGGGCATCGGCATCCTCCTGCGCGACCAGGCCGACGAGGGAGCGCTCGTGTTCGCCGGCCTGATCGTGGTGAAGCTCTTGGTGACCGTCTGGTCGATGTCGATCGGCTACCGCGGCGGGCTCATCTTCCCGACGATTTACGGCGGCGTGGCGATGACCCTGCTCGTCGGCACCGTCGCCGAAGACCTCGCCGGGCCGGGCGCGATGATCGGGGCCATCGCCGGCATCCTCGCGGCGATGACCAACCCCGTCGTGGGCCTGGTGATGGTCGTGGCACTCCTGCCGACCGAGCTGACCGGACTCGCCGTGCTGGGCGTGCTCGGCGCCGTGGTCGCCCAGCGAGAGTCCGCAAGGCTGATCGCACGTGGCCAGAGCCGCGGCGCACGCGGCTAAGGCGCGGGGCCACCCGGTCGATACGTCTTTACATGAGGTCCAGTGCCGCGCCGGACTCGCTGAACGATCCGCGTAGCGCCGCGCGCTTCCTCGGCTTCGCGTACGCGGCCGGGGCCACGCTCGCGCTCGCGTCGATGGCGCTTCCCCAACCTCCCGGCACCGACGTGCGGGGGCTCCTCGCCGTGGACGCGGTCGCGCTGCTGGTGGGCGCCTTCCTCCTGCTGCGCGGATGGCGGGTGACCGACCCGGAGATTGCCGCCGCGCTGCTGATCGGGACGGTGCTGGTGTCGCTGTCGATCCACTTCACCGAGGAGCGCACCGGCGTCTACTCGCTCTTCTACGTGTGGATCGCCATCGAGTCCGTCTACTTCCTCTCACCGCGCGCGGCCCTGGTGCAGCTCGTGGGCGTGGCCGCTGCCTTCGGCCTCGTGCTGACGAGCGAGCGCCCACCTGCGGCCGAGGAGCAGTGGCTGATCACGGTGGGCACCGTGGTGTTGGCCGGAGTGCTGGTGGGCGCCCTCAAGGCCAACGTCGAGCGTCTGATCGAGCGCCTGGCATCGGCGGCGCACACGGATCCGCTGACCGGGCTCAGCAACCGCCGCGCGTTCCGCGAGGCGCTCGAGCTCGAGCTCGAGCGGGCGCTGCGCGGTGGGCGCCCGGTGAGCCTCCTCGTGGCAGACCTGGATCACTTCAAGCGGGTGAACGATCGCCTTGGGCATCCCGGCGGCGACGAGGTGTTGAAGCGCGTGGCCGGTCAGATGACCCGGCTCACCCGCAACGTCGACCTCCCGGCCAGGCTGGGCGGCGAGGAGTTCGCGCTCGTGCTGCCCGAGGCCGCCAAGCACGATGCCCTGCTCGTGGCCGAGCGGCTGCGGCGTGCGGTCAAGGCCGCCTTCGTGGACACGGAGGCGCCGCTGACGATCAGCGTAGGCGTGACCTGCTTCCCCGACGACGGCGAGAGCGCGGACGACCTCCTTCTGGCCGGCGATCAGGCCCTGTACGCCGCCAAGAAGCTTGGGCGCGATCGCACCGTGCTCTACAACGCCGAGGTGGTGGCGGACGTGGTGCGCGGGGAGCCCGGCGCGGCCACGCAGAGCCCCGGGCAACTGTCCGCCGTGCTCGTGCTCGCCGAGACCATCGACACCCGCGACCCGAGCACCGCGCACCACTCCCAGAACGTCGGCCGCTACGCACGCGCCATCGCGGCGGGCCTGGGCCTGCCCCTGCCCGCCGTCGAGCGGCTGGCGCTGGCGGGGGTGCTGCACGACATCGGCAAGGTCGGGGTGGGCGACGCGCTGCTCCAGAAGCCCGGGCCGCTCGACGAGGACGAGTGGGTCCTGATGCGCAAGCACCCGGAGCTCGGGGCGCGCCTGCTCGCCGGAGCCGACCTGCCCGACATCGCGGAATGGGTCTTCGCCCATCACGAGCGGCTGGACGGCACGGGCTATCCGCTGGGCCTTCAGGGCGACCAGATTCCGCTCGAGGCGCGCGTCCTCGCCGTGGCCGACGCGTATGAGGCCATGACAAGCGCGCGCCCGTACGGCGCCGCGATGTCTCACGACGACGCGGCGGCGGAGTTGCGCCGGTGCGAGGGAACGCAGTTCGACGCTCGAATCGTCGACGCGCTCCTCGCCGCGCTCCCGCAGACGCGGACCCAGCCGGCCGCGGCACCGGCCCACGTCACCCCTGGAGGGTGACGCAACATCACCCCCGGGCGCGCGAGTCTGCGCGTCATGGCAGACGTGGGGTACGAGATCCGGATCAAGGGCCGGCTGAGCGACAGCGTCTGCCACGCCTTCGAGGACTTCACGGCGGCCGTCCAGCCGGCCGAGACCGTGATGAGGGGACCGGTCCGTGACCAGTCGGAGCTCCAGGGTCTCCTGGCGCGCATCCAGTCGCTGGGCCTCGAGCTGATCGAGGTACGGCAGCTGCCCCCCGGGCAGCCGGACTAGACCGCCGGCTGCTCGGCCGTGGGGCCCGTCTCCGGGAGGTGTCCCGCCGCGTAGGCGAGCCAGAGGCAGTTCAACCCGAAGAACAGGAAGTCGACCCCGACGATCAGCCCGATGGCCCAGTCCGCCGAGCTCGGGAGCTTCTCGGCGATGAGGATGCCGAGGATCACCGAGAGCAGTCCGCTGAAGGCGGTGGCGCCCGCGCCGGGCGTACCCAGGTGCGCCAGCCCGCCGGCCAGCCGCGCGAAGCCGATGGCCACGAACCAAATCACGAGCATCACGGTGAGCGTGTACGTGCCCTCGAGCGGCGCCACCAGCAGGTAGAGCCCGGCGATCGCTGTCAACCCGGCGACGAGCAGGCGCAGCAGGGTGATGCCCAGATGGCCGGCCGTGAAGGCCTGCACCGCCAGCGGAATGCTGGCCACGAGCAGCACGATGCCGATGAATACGGAGGTACCGACCGAGGCCACCGCCGGGACGATGATCGCCCCCATTCCAGCCAGCAGGGCCAGCACGCCGGCCACCGTCAGCAGGCCGCGGGAGCGCTTGATGTCCTCGAGGGAGTCGTTCACGCGTGGAGCGTAAGCGCCGGGCGGGTGAGCCGTCCTCACCCGCTTGGGGTGAGCGATGCCGAGGGGTGCTAGCCGGCTACGGGCGGGCGAGGCGGGTCCGGCGCGGCGGCCGCGTACGCGGCGATCGCCTCATCCACTGCCCGGACGACCGCGTCTGGCCGGTTCACCCACTCGAACCGGAACTCGGAGTCGTCGGTGCCGGCGGTGTCGAAGTCGACCGTGCCGACCTTGAAGAGGCGGTCGATCACGCCCTGGGAGTAGTTCACGTTCTGCACCCGGTCGAGGCGGGTCTCCTGGACGTTGCGGCGCACGATGCCCCGCGTGATGCGCAGCCGCCGGTTGGTGATCAGGTACTTCGTGAACAGCCGGCGCACGTATCCGATCACGAGCGTGAGGACGAACACCGCCACGCCCACGCCCGCGCCCGCCCCGGCCGACGCCGTCAGCCAGAGGACGCCGCCGAGCACCAGTGCGGCCACCAGCCCGCTGACGTAGAACGACATCAGCGCCCTCCAGGAGGGACGTCCCTCGTACAGCGGTTGCTCGTCGGCGTGCAGGTTCATGTGCCGCCGGGATGTTGTCACGCCTACAGCGCCAGCGACTCTCCGGGCGCGAGCATGCGTACGTCCACCTCGGGGGCCAGCTCCGCCGCGTGAGCGGCAAACCGGCGGGCCGGCTCGGTGAACCAGTCGCCGAGGCGGCGCCCACGCGGGTGGAGGGTGCCCCAATGGATCGGCACGGCCACCTTCGGGCGGATCAGCGCGGCGGCGCGGGCCGCCGACTCGGGATCCAGGTGCCCGCCGTTACCGAGCTCAGGGCCCCAGCCGGCCACGGGCAGGAGGGCCAGGTCCACCGGCCCGATCTCGCTCATGCCGTCGAACAGGTCCGTGTCGCCGGCGAAGTAGACGCGGACGCCGGCCTCCAGCACGAAGCCGAGCGGATCCGCCCGCGGCCCGAGCGGCCGGCGCCGCGGATCGTGCGCGGCCGGTACGGCCGACACGCCCACCGCGCCCACCGCGCTCACGTCTCCGGGACGCAGCTCCTCCACGGCGTCGAATCCCGCGCGCGCCAGCAGCGCTCCTGCCCCGCGCGGGCCGAATGCCCTCACGTGCCCCGCGATCCCGCGCAGGGACGGCACGTCGAGATGGTCGTAGTGCAAGTGCGAGATGAGCACGGCGTCCAGACGCTCCACCAGCTCACCGGACGGCACCTCCCCGTGGCGGCGCAGGTGTGCGACGCGTGCACGGAGCACGGGATCGGTGAGCACGCGAGCGCCGCCGATCTCGATGAGCACTGTGGAGTGCCCGGCCCATGTGACGCGGTCGGCGCTCATGTTTCCTCTCTCACCCTAAGCGGGTGATCACCCTCACCCGGAGGCCCCGGACAATAGGACGACATGGAGGCTTCGCGAACACCACGCCAGGGCACGGGTTGGGCCACGTTCGCCGCAACGATGATCCTGGTGCTCGGCACCTTCAACCTGATCTGGGGAGTCGCGGCCCTGGTCGGTGACGACCACTTCGTGGCCGACGAGCTGCTCTTCGGCGACCTGACGCTCTGGGGGATCGTCTACCTGGCAATCGGAGCCGCTCAGGTGTTCACCGCGATGGCCATCTTCGCGGGGAGCGACTTCGCGGCGGTCGTGGGAATCGCGTTCGCCGGCCTGAACGCGATCGGAGCGCTGATGTCCATCGGGGCATATCCGATCTGGTCGGTGATCTGAGCCCTAAGCGATCCCGGAAAGGCCGGACGCGACGGCGAAGCCGAGTGCCGTCACGAGCCCCGTCTTGCGCCCGGCCTGCCGGGTGGCCTCCGGGATCATCGAGTCCACGAGCATCACCAGGAGCGCGCCGGCGGCAAACCCGTTCACGCCGCCCTCCAGCACGTCGCCGGTGGAGTCCGCGATGCCGTAGCCGATCCCCGACGCGATCGTGCACACCACCGCCACAGCGATCCACATGCGGACGATCGTCCGCTTGTCGCGCCCGCCTCCCAGCATCGCGGCCGCCGAGCCCACGGCCTCGGGCAGGTTGGACACGAAGATGGCGGCAAGCAGACCCACGCTGATGCCGCCACCGGCGGCCAGTCCCAGGCCCAGCACCAGCTGCTCCGGAATGCCGTCGAGGAACGCGCCGAGCGCCAGCGACGAGCCGGCCGCCGAGCCCTGGGTCCGGCGCTCGACCAGGCCGTCGAGGAAGTAGAACGCGAGCGCACCGGCGGTCATGCCGACGGCCACCGACCCGGCTCCGCCGATCTCCACGCCCTCCTGGGCGAGCTCGAAGCTGACCGCGCTCACGAGGGCACCCGCGCCGAATCCGAGCACGAGCCCCACGAGCGACTTTGGCCACGGGCGCGCGAGGCCGATCAGTGCCCCGATCACCAGCGACGAGGCCGCCAGCGCACCCCAGCCGAGCGCCGCTCCCATCCAACGCACCCTAAACCGCCGGACTTGACCTGGTGATCCGCGGCGGAGAGACTCTCCAGTCTCACCCCCCTTTCGGCGAAGGGAATCACACGGCGGCAGATCCCACGGAGCGGGAGTTGGTCCTGGCCACGAAGCTGGTCGCGCCACCCATTCCCCCGGGAATGGTGGAGCGGCCGCGTGTGACCGCCAAGCTGGACCGGGCGGTGGAGCGCCCGGTGGCCCTGATCGCGGCCCCCGCAGGGGCCGGCAAGACCGCCCTGCTCGCGAGCTGGGCCGCGGCCCACGAGCCCCGGCGGCCCGTGGCATGGCTCGGGCTCGGCCCGGAGGCCAACTCACGGCGCGGCTTCTGGACCGAGGTGATCGCCGCGATGGAACGCGCCGGCGAGCGGCTCGACGGCATCGCCGCGCCCGGCCGCGGGCGCCCCGGCACCTTCCTTCCCGGCTTCGTGGCGGCGCTCGAGTCGCTGCCGGAGCCGATGGTGCTGATTCTCGACGACTTCCACGAGGTGACCGACGCGGCCGTGATGCGCGACCTCGACATGCTGCTCGATCACGCTTCCGATCGGCTGCACCTCGTGCTGGTCACCCGGTCCGACCCCTCGCTCCGCCTCCAGCGACTGCGCATCGCGGGCCGCCTCGGCGAGGTCAGGAACGCCGACCTCGCGTTCACCGCCGGCGAGACCCGGGAGCTGCTCGGCGCACTGGACCTGTCGATCGGCGATCACGACTTGGAGCTGCTCTGGAAGCGGACAGAGGGCTGGGCCGCGGGGCTCCGGCTCGCGGCGCTGTCGCTCCAAGACCACCCCGATCCCAGCGGCTTCATCCGCGGCTTCGCCGGCGACGATCGCGCCGTGAGCGACTACCTGATGAGCGAGATGGTCTCTCGTCAGCCGGCCGACACACTCGACTTTTTGCTCCGCACTGCGGTCGTGGAGCAGCTGAACGGCTCGCTCGCCGACGCGCTCACCCAGGCCGACGGCGGTCAACCTCGCCTCGAGGAGCTCGTGCGCCGGGGGGTGCTCGTCACACCGCTCGACGACCAGGGGCTCTGGTTCGCCTACCACCCCCTCCTCCGGGAGCTGCTGCGTGTCGAGCTCAGCCGCCGCATGCCACGGGACCGGCCCGAGCTCCATGCGCGTGCGGGACGCTGGTATGGCGCGCGAGACGAGGTGCTCCCCGCCCTTCGCCACGCGATGCTCGGACAGGACTGGGAGCTGGCAGCGGACGTGCTCGGCCGGCACTGGCTGAGCCTCGTCGCCCGGGGGGAGGGCGCCGAGCTCCTCGAGGTGGTGGACCGGATCCCGGCGGAGGTCGTGGCCGGGCACGCCGAGCTCGCCCTGGCACTGGCCGGGATCCTGCTCGACGCCGGAGAGGATGCCCGGGCGGGCGCGTTCCTCACGCTGGCCCACGGCCTGGCCAGGGGCCTGCCTCCGGACCGCGCCCATCGCTTCGCGGTCAGCGCCACGGCCACCGACCTCTACCGGGCGCGATCGCGGGGGCACCTGCGCAAGGCGCTCACCGCCGCGCGGGCGGTGCTCGACGATCCGTGGGACCGAGCCGTGACGGCGGACGTCCGCGCCTTCACCCTCGCCCAGCTCGGCATCGCCGAGTTCTGGGCCGGGAACGCCGACGCGGCGGCCGATCGCCTGATCGCGGCGGCCGGGCATGCGGCTGCCTGTGGGAACGACCACGTCCTGCTCGTCGCTCATTCCTACGGGGCCGCGGCGGACGTGCGGCGCGGGAATCTGCCGGCCGGCTTCAAGCTCGCTCGCCAGGCGCTCGAGCTCGCCGAGCGGAGAGGGTGGGCGGGCCTCCCCCAGACGGCCATGGCCCACGTGACGCTCGCGGTCACCCATCTCTGGTGGCACGAGCTCGACGACGCCGAGCTGTCCGCCGACCGGGCGGAGGCCGCGCTCGCGGGCTCAGGCGACCGGCTGCTGCCGACCACCGTGGCACTCGTGCGCGCCCGCCTCCTGCTGATGCGCGGCGAGTCGCTTCCGGCCCTCGAGGGCCTGCGCGCGGCGTTCGAAGCCGCGCCGAGGCCGATCCCCGACTTCCTGAGCGTCTCCGCGGCCCTCGTGGAGGCCGAGCTCCGGCTCTTGCTGGGAGAGCCCGAACGGGCGTGGTCGGTGCTCGCCGAGCTGGAGACCGACGGAGATGCTCCCGACCTCGCGATCGGCATCGCCGCGCTCGAGCTCGCGAGCGGGCACCCCGAGGCCGCCGTGGAGACCGTGAACGCCTACCTTGCCGCCGGACGCCCGCCGGTGCTTCCGTTCACGACCATCGAGGCGCGGGTGATCGAATCGGTGGCACGCGACTGCCTCAACGACGCGGAGGGCGCCCTCAACGCGCTCGAACGCGCGCTGGATCTGGCCGAGCCGCGCGGCTACGCCGACGCCGTCCTGCACTTCGGCGCGCCACTGAAGTCGCTGCTCCGGCGCCGCATCCGGCACGGCACCCGCCACCGCGCATTCGCGGGCGAGCTGCTCAACACCCTCGAACAGGGTTCCCCCGAGGACCGGCCTCGAGGCCCGGTACTGCTCGAGCCGCTGAGCGACCGCGAGCTCGCTGTGCTTCGCTTCCTCCCCACGATGATGTCCAATTCGGAGATCGCGGCTGAGATGTTCGTGTCGGTGAACACCGTCAAGACGCACCTCAAGCACGTCTACCGCAAGCTCGACGTGGCAGACCGGCGCGAGGCCGTTCGACGCGGCCGCGAGCTGCACCTGCTCAGCGTCGGGCTCGGCGACCGTTGAGCGATAGGCCCTCGGGCGGCAGCGCCGACCGGCGCACTCGCCTCGCCGCGGAGCGCACGTGGCTCGCATGGTGGCGTTCGGGCATCGCGGCGGCCACCGCCTCGGTGGCCGTGGGAGGAGTCGTGCCCGAGCTCGTGGAGGGCGCGCGAACGGCGTACGTGATCCTGGGCGCCGGCTACGCGCTGCTCGCGGCAGCCGCTTTCACAGCGGCCGGGGTGCGTCAACGCCGGCTCGCGGCCGCGCTGGACGAGGACCGCTACGAGGCGGTCTCCACGGGTTGGGTCACCGGCCTCACCGTGGCGGGCGCGGGGCTGGCGCTGGCCACGCTCGTCATCGTCCTCGCCAACGCCTGAGCCCGAGGGCGTTACTCAACGAGCTCCGGCTCGTCCTCGGCGAGGAACACGAGCGTGGCCTTCACCCGCTTGCTCACGTCCTCCGCCTCGGAGAGGTTCAGCTTGAGAAAGATGGAGTTGATGTGCTTCTCGACCGCTCGCTTGGTCAGCACGAGCGACTCGGCGATCGAGGTGTTGCTCTTCCCGACCGCGATCTCCGCGAGCACCTCCCGCTCGCGGGGTGTGAGCTCGGTCAGCGGCGAGGACTCGGAGCGTGCCTTCGCGGCCACGAGCCCCTCGACGATCTTGGGGTCGATGACCGACCCGCCCGTGGCGACGCACTTGATCGCCCATACGAGCTCGGCGCGATTGTGCACGCGCTGCTTCAGCAGGTACGCCCTGCGGTCGGAGCCCGCGTCCAGCAACGCCAGCGCGTAGCTCGGCTGCGCGTACTGGCTGAGCACTAGAACCCCCGTTTCCGGGTAGGAGTCCCTCAGCATGGCCGCGAGCCTAATTCCCTCGTCGGTCTCGGTAGGGGGCATGCGGATGTCTGTGACCACGACATCCGGCCGCGTGGACTCCACCGCTTCCAGCAAGGAATCCATGTCGCCGCACGAAGCGACGATCTCGATGTCCTCCTCCGCGGCGAGGAGCTGCTGTATGCCCTCCCTGACGATGAGGCTGTCCTCACCCAGAGCCACCCTTATGGCCACACCGGAACAATATCCGCCCGTCTGGCCGCCACCACAAACAGGTGCCCACCCCCGCCCCCACACCGGCGCGCCCCATTGCGGCGGACTGCGCCCGATGGGAGTCTGCGCGAACGGCCCCGATGCGATGGGTTTGGCGGCATGACGGAGGCAGCAGCAGCCCGGTCGGCAGGGAGCGGTGAAACCGCTCTCGAGAACGCTGCGGTGAGCGTCCTGATCGTCGACGACAGCGCCCCGTTCCGACGGGCGGCGCGCGCCGTGGTCGCGGCCACTCCCGGGTTCGTGACGATCGGCGAGGCCGACTCCGGCGAAGCGGCGCTCCGCGCACTGGAGGTCCTCGACCCCAGCCTCGTGCTGCTGGACGTGACCCTGGGCGGCATCGACGGCATAGAGACCTCGCGGCGCATCACCGCCGCGTACCCAGGCCCCACCGTCGTCCTGGTCTCGGTCAACGATCCGGCTCGCCTGCCCTCCGAGGTCGAGGCGTGCGGAGCGGCGGCGTTCGTGGACAAGCGTGACTTTCGCCCGGCACTGCTGGCAGAGCTCTGGGCGACACACAGACCAGCCGCCTGAGTCCGCCTCCGTTGTAGTGCGCGCCGTCGCGCACTGTGGTGCCTCCCACCTTGAGCGGGCCGGGCGGCCGCGTCTACGGTCCCACGGTGGGCGGCCTACCGGTGAGCGAGCCCTTCCCGGATCGGGTCACGTGGCTCGGGCACTCGACCGCGCTCCTGGAGCTGTCGGGGGTGCGGCTGCTCACGGACCCTGTGCTGCGTAGCCGCGTGGCGCACCTCGTCCGCGTCGCGCGACCGGTCGACCAGGCCTCGCTCACCCCGCTCGACGCAGTGCTGATCTCGCACTTCCACCGAGACCACTTCGACCTTCCCTCCCTCCAGAGCCTGTCCCGGGATGCGCACCTCGTCGTGCCGGCGGGCGCCGGCGTCCTGGCCGCGGAACAGGATTTCCGGGTCGTGACCGAGTTGACCCCCGGTGACGAGATCCGCATCGGGTCGGTGACGGTCACCGCCGTTCCCGCGCTGCACCACGGACGCCGAGAGCCGCTCGGACCCTCCGCCGAGGCCATCGGCTATGTGGTGTCCGGGCGCTCCGCCGTGTACTTCGCGGGGGACACGGACCTCTTCGACGGGATGGCGGACCTCGCCACACTGCTCGACGTGGCCCTCGTGCCCGTCTGGGGCTGGGGACCCAGCGTGGGACAGGGGCATCTCGATCCCCAGAGGGCCGCCCGCGCGCTCGCGCTGCTGCGTCCCCGCATCGCCATACCCGTCCATTGGGGAACCCTGTTTCCCGTAGGCCTGTCCCGGCTGCGGCCGAAGCCCCTGAAGGAGCCGCCGCTCGTGTTCGAGGAGCACGCGGCGCGGCTCGCGCCGGACGTGGATGTGCGCGTCCTCGCCCCGGGCGAGACCACGATCATCAATCGGGCGCCGCTGCGCTCCGTCCCGGGCGTCTGAGCCGCGGCCGGGGAAAGCGTCCGTTCGTCCTCGGCGCGCTCGCCTCCCGGGCGGTCAGCTCCTTATGCACTGCGACCCAGACCGTGCCGTGATCGGGATGGTCGAAGACGACCACGTGGCTCTCGCACCAGAGCGAGGAGCCGTCCTTGCGCCGGTTTCGAACCTTGAAGCTCCCCTCGCCTCCCGCACCGAGCTCGGCGGCGATGCGGGCCACCAGCTGGTCGGCCTCGCCGGGCTCGTCCTCCCAGTTGATCTCCGCAACCGGACGTCCGTCGAGCTCGCCGGGCGCGTACCCCAGGAGCTCGGTGAAACGAGTGTTCGCACGGACGATCGTCGCATCCGCGGCCCGCACGAGGCAGACCCCCTCCGTGGCTCGGTCGAGCACGAGCGACTGCAGGCGCACCTGCTCCTCCAGCCGGGTGTGCCTGGTCACGTCGCGCCAGGTCAGCACGAGCCGGCCCCCGCCCAGGGGCGCGGCGCTCACGTCCACGGCCCGTCTGAGCTGCTTTGAGCTTCCCGCGTCATCCAGGTGGGTGGTCTCCACTCGCGAGTCAGCCCGCCCCTGGTCGAGGACCCCTCGCTGCCAGTGGAACGCGGGCGAGTCCCGATACGCGGGGAACAGCTGACAGAGCGTGTGGCCCATCAGCTGCTCACGTGGGAGCCCGAAGTCGTTTCGCGCGGCCTCGTTCACGTGCTCGACGAGGAAGTCGACCACCACGCCGCGATCGTCCCGGACGGCCCGGTAGATGCCGAAGCTCGCCTCGAGCGCCTCGGTTGCCCGCTGCAGCAGCGTCTCCACCTGGGGCGGCAGCTCGGCCGGGCCCACGGGGACGCTCCCCGCCACACAGGTGCCCTCGCCCGGCACGGATCCGATCGTCAGGCGGCCGCCCACCGCCCCCACTCGGTCGCGCATGTTCGTGAGCCCCGCTCCGCCCTGAGTGGGGCCTTCGCGAAGCCCCGCCCCGTCGTCTCGCACCTCGAAGCGAAGCTCCTCGTCCTCCCACAGGCTCACGGACGCCGACCGAGCGCCCTCGGCATGCTTGGCCGCGTTCTGAAGCGCCTCGAGGCAGGCGAAGTAGACGGCGCTCTCGGTCTCCGGCGGGTACCGGCCCAGCCCGCGTGCATGGACGGTGACCCGCAGGTGACCACCGTGCGCCGCGTCGCGCAAGGCCTCCACGAGACCGCGTTCCACCAGGATCGGCGGCACCAGGCCGCGCGCGAGGGAGCGCACCTCGTCCACCGCGTCGTCCACGTCGCGTCCCAGCTCGCGCAGTCGCTTGCCGGCTCGCTCGGGATGCGCCTCCACGAGGTCGCCCGCGAGCTCCAGCTGGATCCGTAGCGACACGAGCCTCTGCTGCGCACCATCGTGCAGATCACGTTCGATGCGCCGGCGTTCCACGTCCGCGGCCGACATGATCCGCTCGCGCGACTCGCGGAGCTCCCGCAGCGAAGAACGAAGCTGCGTCTCGAGGCGCTGGTTCTCGATGGCCATGAGGGCGAACCCCCCGGCCACATCGGTGATCACCGGCGCATCGGTGAGCGCCGGGTCGTGCACGAGAACGGCCACCCGGCCCCGGCTGCCGCGGACCTCGGTAACCGCGCGATCGGGGCCGAACGACGGAAGGCTCACGGGCTCTCCCGCGGTGTTGATCCACCCGCCCGGATCCTCTGAGTTCCAGTAGACGACCTCGAGCGAGGGATCGCCCACCGCATCGGCGATCAGATCGCGCACCTCGCCGCCTTCCACGCGACTCCCGTAGCGAGCACCGAGCCTCACCAGCGCCCGCCCCGCGGCCATCCTCGCCCGGAGCAGCCCGATGACGAAGGCGACCGAGAAGGCCGGCATGCAGAGGAGGGCGGCTGTGCTGAGGATCTCGGTCAGCTGCGAGTCCGGGCGGCGGGAGCGGGCGACGATGAACGCGGCCGCCAGGGCGAAGCGCAACGTCGCGACCGCCACGACCGGCAGCAGGCCCACGCGCGTCAGCCGGCTGCCCCGTGCTAGACGCAGGGCGAGCGCGAGCGCCACGGCGGCGAACACCAAGCCGCTGGCAGCCCGCTCCAGCGGGATCACGATGGCATCTACGAATCCCGGCTCCGACCCGAGTGCCAGGAAGGCGTTGGGCGGGCAAGCGGTCCCGCAACTGGCGTACGGAGCCGGTACCGGGAACTGATCGATCAGCAGCGCGCTCGGGAGAAAGAGCACGCCGACGGTGGCCACCGCGGCGCGGAAGAGATGGTTGTCCGCACGGGTGCTCAGCCGGCCGGTCGGGTACGCGAGGACGACGTACACGAGCACCACCTCCGCCACCCAGGCCGAAACCCTGCCCGTGCTGTAGAGCACGCTGTTCGCGGACTCCGCCAGCAGCGTCGGCGACCACAGGAAGCCGCTCAGCACCAGCAACCGGCCGAAGCGGCCGGCCGACGCAGGCGCCGAATGGAGCGCATAGAGACCCGCCGCGATGGGCGCGGCGATCACCAGCGCGTGCACGATCGCGGTGATCCAGCGAGGCTCGGGTCCGGCACCCGAGAGAGACACGGCCACGGCGGCGGCCGACAGCGCCAGCCCGGCCACGGCGATTCCGGCCAAGGCGGGGACGGAAGGTCGTGCCTGGGCCGTGACCAGAGGTCTAGCGTGGCGGGCAGCGCGCCCGATGCGAGTTGATCGTTCCACGGGGGTGCACTACGACCGCCCCGTCCCGCCCCGGTCGTTACCTATGTGCCGCGCCAGCATAACCTCCAGGGTGGTGCTCGCCTACCGCAAGACGGTGGCTCGCGCCCTTGCCGCGCATGGAGGGCGGCGACGATCCTCTTGGGAGTGGAATCAGCAATCGCGCTGGCCGACGTCCCGGCCATGACCCTGCTCGAGGGCGGCGCGCATCGCGTGGATGCGCGCCTGTCCCCTCCGCCCACGGCGGAGGGACTCGTGCCGCGTCTGCGCGTGGTGCGTCGCCTCCTCGAGGCTCGTGAGCTTCCGGTGGCGCTGCTCGTCGCTCCGGCGGGCTACGGGAAGACCACCGTGCTCGCGGAGTGGAGCGAGTGGGACGCCCGTCCGTTCGCATGGGTGCGGCTCGACCGCGACGACGGTGACCCGGCGCGGCTACTTGCCTCCATCGCGGGCGCGCTCGGCGTCCGTACCGGCGCCTCATCCCAGGCACGATCCCGGCTGCTCCGGCACCTCGCACACCGCGAAGAGCCCGTGGTGCTCGTGCTCGACGACTTCCAGGTTCTCCAAGGGTCGGCGGCACTGGCCTTGGTACAGGCGATCGCCGACGCCATACCGCCCGGATCGCAGCTGGCCCTGGCGTCACGACATGAGCCCGCAATCGCCGTGGGCACGCTCCGTGCGCACCGAAAGGTGGTCGAGGTCCGTACCCGCGAGCTCGCGATGGCGCCAACCGAAGCGGCAGAACTGCTCCAAGCGGCCGGACTGCGCCTCTGCACCGCGGACCTCACGACCCTGGTAGAGCGCACGGAGGGGTGGGCGGCGGGTCTCTACCTCGCCGCGCTCTCCCTGCGGGAGGAGCGCGACGTTCGCGCGGCGGTGTCGCGATTCGGAGGGGCCGACCGCCTCGTCGCGGACTACCTGCGCGACGAGTTCCTGACGCCGCTCGGGCCGGAGAAGACCGCTTTCCTGATGCGGACCTCAGTGCTCGACACGCTCTCGGCGGGCCTCTGCGACGCGGTTCTCCAGTCCTCCGGATCCGGCCGCACGCTCGCGGAGCTCGCACGCTCCAACGCGCTGTTGATCGGTCTGGACCGGCACGGTGAGGCGTACCGCCACCACACACTGTTCCGCGAGATGCTGCGCGCCGAGCTAGGGCGCCTGGAGCCACGCCGCGAGTCCCAGGTCCACAGGCTGGCAAGCGCCTGGTACGGCGCGCACCACGAGCAGCGCCTCGCGGTCCGGCACGCTGTGGCGGCGGGTGAGGTGGCCGACGCGGGCGACCTGGTCTGGAGCGGAGCATCAGCCCATATCGCCCAGGGACGTAACGACACGGTCCAGGGCTGTCTGAACGAGTTCAGTGCCGAGCAGATTGCCGGCTGCGCCCCGCTGGCTCTGGTGGCCGCACACAGCCGCCTGGCCGCCGGCGCGGGCGGCGAGGCCGAGCGCTGGGCCGCGGCCGCCGTTGCTCGCGTGGCCGATGCTCCCCGGCGCGTCCGGGGCCTTCTACGGGCGGCCGCGCTGCTCCCCGCTGCCGTGGCCGCAAGAGACGGCCTCGCGGCCATGCGCCACGACACAGCCCGGGTCCGCGACCTCGGACCGGACGACGGCCCCCTGATCCCCACGTGCGAGCTGCTCGACGGCGTGGCGCTCCACCTGACCGGCGACCGGGATGGCGCGCGCGGCATCCTCGCGGCAGGCGCGCGAGGTGGCGCAGGCTCAGCGCCGAACGTTCAGGCCCTGTGTCTCGCGCAGCTCGGCTTGCTGCTCGCCGAGGCTGAGGACTGGGAGGGCGCCGCGAGCGTGACCACCCGCGCGAGATCGCAGCTCGAGCTCGCCGGCCTCGGGAGCTATCCCACCAGTGCGCTCGTGTTCGCCGTCTCAGGTCTCGTGCGTGCCCACAGGGGCATGCGAGAGGAGGCGCGCCTGGATACGCAGCAGGCCTCCAGCCTCGTGGCCCAACTGGACGACTTCGCGCCCTGGTACCACGCCGAAACCCTGCTGGCCCTGGCCCGCGCCGCGCTCCAGCTGGGCCACCTCACGGATGCGCGGACGCTCACCGCCGAGGCGGAGAGTTTCGTTCGCGAGACACCGGACTCGCCCGTCCTACGTGCCTGGATCGACGAGTCGCGGGCGCAGCTGGGGGCGGTCACGCAGTCGGCGGAGGAGGTCTGGACGCTCACATCGGCCGAGCTCCGGGTCCTGCGGCTGCTTCCCACGCATCTGTCGTTTCCCGCGATCGCCAAGAGCCTGCACGTCTCGCCCAACACGGTGAAGACCCACGTCAGGGCCGTCTACCGCAAGCTCGACGCGTCCTCGCGGTCGGAGGCCGTGGCGCTGGCCCTGGACGCCGGCCTGGTCCAGACGTGAACGGCGCACACACCCCGCAAGGACTCGTGTGCACACCGTGGCGAGATTGCCATCGGTGCTTCAACGTGACGGCGGCTTTGAGAAACAACCGGAGGGGAGACCGAATATGAGAGGTGCGGGTAGAGCAGCATTCGCGGGCGTCCTGTTGCTGATGGCGGGGACGCTCAACATCATCTACGGCTTCGGCGCCCTGGGCGACGCCAACATCTTCGTCAACGACCAGCGGTTCATCTTCACCAACCTCAACACGCTGGGCTGGCTTCTGATCATCCTCGGCGTGATCCAGCTGACCGGTGGCTTCTCGCTGCTTGCCGGCAACGCCTACGGCCGGGTGATCGGAGTGGCCGGCGGCACGCTCGGTGCGATCGGCGCCCTGCTGTCGATCGGCGGCGCCTACCCGTGGTGGAACCTCGCCATCTTCGCGCTGTGCGTCTACGTGGTCCATGGTCTCTTCGTGCTCGGGGATCCCGAGCCCGGCGAGCCGGTCGCGAGGCGCTAGCACCCATCGCGGGGCCTGGCAGCCGGCCAGGCCCCGCACGACGTGACCGTCGAAGTAATCGTTCTGGCGCTCGGGAGCGCGCCGCGGCCGGCAGGCATGGCGGCGCTCTACGCGTTGCTCAGCGCCCCCCACCCGCGGCGAGTTCTCGTGGCCCACGTGGCCGCGGGCTTCTGCTTCAGCGTGGCTTTTGGCATGGCCATCCTGGCGTTCTTCCACGGCGCCAACCTCCGTCATCAGGACAGTGTCGTGAACTCGCTGATCCAGCTGGCGGCGGGCGTGGCGGCGCTGGGCTACGCGGTCGGGGTGGGCACGGGGCGAGCACAGCCACCCTCCCGCAACGAGTCTGCCGAGGAGTCCGCCGTGACACGGCGCCTCCGCAACCCCTCGGTCGGCACGGCGGCGGCCGCCGGAGTGGCCACGCACCTACCCGGCCTGTTCTACCTCGTGGCCCTGAACGCGATCGTGAGCTCGGGCTACGACTTCGCGGCGGGCGCCGCGGGGGTGCTGCTCTTCAACGTCATCTGGTTTGGCGCGGCGATCGCGTTCGTCGTCGTCTTCCTGATCCGTCCCGGAGCGGCGCGCAGGGCCCTCGGCCGCACAAGTGCCTGGGCGCAGCGCAACGCGCGGCCGACGACGATCGTGGTGTTCGCCGTGGTGGGGGTCTACCTGACCCTCAACGGAGCACTCGGCCTGGCCGAGTAGGAGGAGGGCCACACCAGGCCGGCACGCATGCGCGCACCATTTGCGCGCGAGTGCAGGGCGATGGATGATGGACGCGCGAGTGCCTCTCGTCTATCGCCACATCGCCTTGGGCGCCGGCGTTCTCGCCGCGCGCACCGCCGAAGCCGCGCTGTCGGCCCCGGCCCGGCTGGTCGCCCCGGCCGCCGGCGCAGCCCTCGGCTCGCCCGTTCTCGGCCCGGCCCGACGGGCGGCGGAGCGCGCGCTCGGCGACCTCGCGGACCTCGGTGGCCGCTGGGAGACACAGGCACGCCTGACGCTCGAGCGGGCAGGCCAGGATCTCCTCAGAGGTCCGCTGATCGATCAGCTGGTGGCGGCTCTCGCCGAGGCGCGCGTAATCGAGCGCATCGTCGAGAGGCTGCTCGACGAGGAGGTGGCGGAGCGGATTGTGGTCGTCGCGCTGGGGAGCCCCACCATCGACCGGATCGTCGAGCGTGTGCTCGAGAGCCCAAGCGTGGAGCGTGCGATCGAGCGCGTGCTCGAGAGCAGCCTCGTGTCGGCGACCACCGAGCGAGTGCTCGTCAGCGCGGAGCTCCAGCGGGTGGTCGAGCGCATAGCCAACAGCCCGGAGGTGCGAAACGCGATCGCGCAACAGTCATTCGGGTTGGCCGACGTGGTCGCCCAGGAGGTGCGTTCGCGCAGCGTGACCGGCGACGAGACCGCGGAGCGAATCGCGCGGTCGGTCCTCCGTCGCCGGCCTCGGCGGCTCGGCGGTGGGCGTCCGTGACGGCAACGCCGGACGTGCCGTACGCCGGCTTGGTCACCCGCTCCATCGCCCTGGGCGTCGACCTGCTGGCGATCAACGCGGCGATCGGCGTCATCGGCGCGGTGATCGGGCTCGTGGCCTCCATGCTCAACCTCGGCGACCTCAACCCGGACGCCCTGGTGGTGGCCGCTCTGCTGGGCGCCTGGTGGTTCCTGGTCAGCGCCTACCTGATCCTCTTCTGGACGCTGGTCGGCCAGACCCCGGGAATGTCGCTGATGCACCTGCGAGTGGTGGCGCGGGACGGAGGGCGCCCGGGGCTGGGTCAGTCCGTGGTTCGTCTGGTGGGAATGGTGCTTGCGGCGATCCCGCTCATGGCCGGATATGCGCTGATCCTCTTCGACGATCGCCGCCAGGGGCTCCACGACAAGCTCGCGCGCACCATCGTCCTGTACGTGCCGGAGGAGGCCGAGGTCGAGCTCGACCCGGGCTCAGCCTCGCTCGACGGTGACGGTGCCCGACTGCACCTTCCCGTGGATCGTGCAGTAGTACGTGATCTCCCCGGGCGTGGTGGGCTTTAGGGCGTAGACCCCGCGCGTGTCCAGCGTGCCCGAGTCGAACTTGACGGCGCTGTCGGTATCCGAGGTGACCGTGTGCGCGATGGCGCCCTCGTTGCGCCAGCTGATCGACTGGCCGCGTTTGATCGTGACGGCCTTGGGCTTGTAGAAGTTGTCGCCGACCGAGACCTTGACCACGGCGGGAATCGCCTCCTGCTGGGTCGCCGCCGGCTCTGGCGCCGAGGTCTCATCGTTGCCGTCGTCGCCCCCGCAACCTGTGAGCACCAGCGCGACGAGCGCGACGGTCGTCAGTCGTGGTCCCAACATGTGGCTCCTTTGGTTGTCCGCGCCCATCGTTTCGGCCCGTCGCGTCGGTGCCTTCACCCGATTCAGGTGATGTTTGCCCACCCCACGGGCGCGAGGATGAGGTCCAATCTCGAGAGGAGTTCGATGCAACGCGACGTTCTGCCGATGCCCGACCAGTCGCACGACGGCCTGGTCACCTACGACGCGAAGGACCCCGCCACCTCGTTCCCGCCGATCGAGCCGTTGCGCCCGCCGGAGGGTGCCCCGAACGTGCTCGTGATCCTGCTCGACGACGCGGGCTTCGGCTCCTCGAGCGCGTTCGGCGGGCCCTGCGCGACGCCCGTGGCAGAGCGCCTGGCCGAGAACGGGCTGAAGTACAACCGCTTTCACACGACTGCGCTCTGCTCACCCACCCGCCAGGCGCTGCTCACAGGGCGGAACCATCACTCCGTCGGCATGGGCGGCATCACCGAGATCGCCACGTCCGCTCCGGGCTACAACTCGGTTCGCCCGAATACGGCGGCGCCACTGGCGGAGACGCTCAAGCTCAACGGCTACTCCACCGCGCAGTTCGGCAAGTGCCACGAGGTGCCGGTCTGGGAGACCAGCCCGTTGGGGCCGTTCAACGCCTGGCCGAGCGGCGGCGGCGGCTTCGAGCATTTCTACGGCTTCATCGGCGGCGAGACCAACCAGTACGCGCCGGCGCTGTACGACGGCACCACTCCGATCGAGCCGGATCGCACACCGGAGGAGGGCTACCACCTCACCGAGGACATGACCGACCGCGCGATCGACTGGGTGCGCCAGCAGAAGGCGCTGATGCCCGACAAGCCGTTCT
This sequence comes from uncultured Thermoleophilaceae bacterium, assembly GCA_963811055.1. Lineage (GTDB taxonomy): Bacteria > Actinomycetota > Thermoleophilia > Solirubrobacterales > Thermoleophilaceae > JACVRW01. The sequence continues at coordinate 534,022 of CAWEPQ010000019.1, read as the reverse complement.
TCGCCTACTTCGCACCCGGAGCCACACATGCGCCGCACCACGTGCCGATCGAGTGGTCGGACAAGTACAAGGGCCGCTTCGACCAAGGCTGGGACGCGCTGCGTGAGGAGACGTTCAAACGGCAGCAGGAGCTCGGCGTGATACCCCCCGAGGCAGCGTTGACCGACAGGCCGGAGGAGATCCCCGCGTGGGACGACATGCCGGACGACCTCAAGCCGGTGCTCGCGCGCCAGATGGAGGTCTATGCGGGCTTCATGGAGCACACGGACCATCACGTCGGCCGCCTGATCGACGCGCTCGCGGACCTGGAAATCCTCGACGACACGCTGATCTACTACATCGTCGGCGACAACGGCGCCTCCGCCGAGGGAACCCCGCAGGGCACGTTCAACGAGATGATCACCCTCAACGGCGCGGCAGGAATCGAGACGACCGAGTTCATGGCCGAGCGGATCGACCAGTTCGGCACGATCGCCGCCAACAACCACTACGCGGTCGGCTGGGCACACGCGATGGACACGCCCTACCAGTGGACGAAGCAGGTGGCGTCACACTGGGGCGGCACGCGCAACGGCACGATCGTCCATTGGCCGAACGGCTTCACCGCCCGCGGCGAGGTGCGCGCTCAGTTCAGCCACGTGATCGACGTGGCGGCGACGGTGCTCGACGCGGCCGGGCTACCCGCGCCGACGTTCGTCCACGGTGTGCAGCAGATGCCTCTGCACGGGAGGAGCATGGTCCCGAGCTTCGACGACCTCGCGGCTCCCGAGCACCGCGAGACGCAGTACTTCGAGATGTTCGTCAACCGCGGCATCTACCACAAGGGCTGGACCGCGGTCACGCGACACAGCATCCCGTGGAAGCCGACCGAGATGCCGGCGTTCGACGACGACGTCTGGGAGCTGTACGCCCCCGACGACTGGACGCAGGCCCACGACCTGTCCGCCGAGAAGCCGGAGATGCTCCATGACCTCCAGCGGCTGTTCCTGATCGAGGCCACCCGATACCAGGTGCTGCCTCTCGACGATCGCCGCTTCGAGCGCTTCAACGCGGACCTCGCCGGCCGCCCGCAGCTCGTGAAGGGGACCACTCAGCTGCTGTATGAGGGGATGGGGCGCCTGTCGGAGAACTCGGTGCTCAACATCAAGAACAAGTCACACTCCATCAGCGCTCAGCTCGACGTACCCGAGGGCGGCGCCGAGGGAGTGCTCGTCGCCCAGGGCGGCGCGTACGCCGGCTGGAGCCTCTATCTCCACGAAGGCCGAGCGGCCTACTGCTACAACCACTTCGGCCTCCAGCGCTTCAAGATCTACGGCGAGCAGCCCATTCCCGCCGGCGAGCACCAGGTCCGCATGGAGTTCGTCTATGACGGGGGCGGTCTGGCCAAGGGCGGCGACGTGACGCTCTACCTCGACGGCAACAAGATCGGGGAGGGTCGCGTCGAGCACACCGTGCCGATGGCCTTCTCGGGCGATGAGACGCTGGACCTGGGTCGCGACAGCGGCACGCCCGTCAGCGACGACCACGGGGCCGACAACGGCTTCACGGGTCGCGTGCGCTGGGTCCAGATCGACGTCGACGAGGCGGCCGAGGACCTCGATCACCTGATCACGCCCGAGGAGCGCCTGCGCGTAGCGATGGCCAGGCAGTAAGCACCGGCTAGGGGTGCGTACACCCCGTGCGCTTGCTTGCCTGCATTCTTGCGCGCGACCCGCCCCTGCGTGAGGCTGCGTCACACCAGTGTCAGACCAAAACGACACCTCCCGGCCGAAGCGGCGTCGCCGCTCACTGGTGTGGTCGATGATCGTGCTCGCGTCGGTGCTCCTGGTCTTCTCGATCACCGCGAACTGGGTCCAGCGCGAGGTGCTCGACTCGGACGAGGTGGCCGACACCAGCGACGAGATCCTCAGCGACCCGGATGTTCAGCAGGCACTCAGCATCTATTTGGTCGACCAGCTGTACGCGAACGTCGATGTGACGGGCGAGATCGAGGAGAAGCTGCCGGACAACGCCAAGGCGCTGGCCGCTCCCGTGGCGGCGGCAACCAGGCAGCTCGCGCTGAACGTCTCGGCGAAGGCGCTCGAGTCGCCGCAGGTCGGGGCCCTTGTCGTTCGCTCGATCCGCGACTCGCACGGACAGTTCGTCCGGTTGATCGATGACGAGGGCGCGTTCGTCTCGACCAGCGGGGGCAACGTGACCCTGCAGTACGGCGACGTCATCGCCGACCTGGCCCTCCGCCTCGGGGTGGATCCGGACACGATCTCCGACATCCGCGGCGTCGTGCAGGACGTCTCGACCGACCTGAAGGAGCACCTGACCACCGCTCAGACGCGGATCAAGACGGTGCGCGCGGGCCTCGCCGATGTGCAGGGAGGCACCCTTCCCTCGGAGCTGGAACAGAATCTCCAGACGCTCCAGACGAACACCGGGCAGCTGCACTCCACGATCGCGAGCCTCGACACGAAGCTCGAGGTCGTTCAGCAGAAGGCCCCGGCTCAGCTCCAGGACCGTCTGGCCGGCCTCGACCAGCGCCTGTCCGACCTCGACGGCCGGCTGACGGCGGTCGAGGACCGGACCACCACCGTGCTCGAGGATCCCGCACAGGCGAACGTGGAAGGCCTCGACAGCGCGCTCGCCCTGGCCGAGGCTCGTATCACGGCGGCGCTCGAGCGCCAGGCACTCCAGACCCCCGGCCAGCTGGTCGTGATGCAGTCCGATCAGCTCAACGGAGTTCAGACCCTGGTCAGCGCGCTCCGCAACCTGGGCTTCGTGCTGCCGCTGCTGGTGCTCTTCCTCTACGTGGGCGCGATCTACCTTGCGAGCGGGTGGCGTCGTCGAGCACTGATGGCGGCCGGAGGCGGGATCCTCGCGGCCACGCTGCTCGTTCTGCTCACGCGGCGCCTGCTCGGCGGCGCGGTCGTGGACTCGGTGGCGGGCTCCGACACGGTCAAGCCGGCGATCCAATCCGTCTGGGACATCGTTTCCGGCTCGCTGCGCGAGCGAGCGCTCTTCGCCCTGGTCATCGGGGTGGCATTCGTGGCCGCGGGCATGCTGGCGGGGCCGGGCCGCCACGAGGTGGCCGTTCGCCGCGCCCTCGCGCCCTACCTGCGCGACCAGCCGGCCGCGGTCTACTTCGTCGTCGGCGTGCTGTTCCTGCTCTGGCTGACCGTCGTGCCCGGGATCAACAACCTCGGACAGGTTCTGGTGATCCTGCTGCTCGCCGCGCTGGCCGTGGTGGGCATCGAGGTGCTGCGCCGCCAGACGGCGCAGGAATTCCCGCCCCGGCCCAGCAGTCCCTAGTCGCCGGCGGGTGGCCGCGGGCTGAACGGCCTCTGCTCGTCCGGCCCGCGCTGGACGATCAACGCGGTGGACTCGGGCACCTCGCGCCACACGCCCGGGAGATCCGAAACCGGCTCGGAAACGACCACGCGGTCCTCGGCGGCCATATGCGCAAACCGCGAGTTCGCGGGGTACAGAGCGCGTACCGACTCGACGTCCTCGGAGACGAAGAGCGTGCGCGAACGGCGCTCCGTGGAGTAGCGCACCGCATAGAGCCGCTCGCCGTCGCTGAAACCCAGCGTCATCTGGACGGGGTTCTCCACCCCGTGCGCCCGCCCGGTCGCTTCCACGAAGCCGACGGCCTGCTCCACGGCACCGAGCGGGTCTTCCTCGAGCCCGAACGTGAGCGCGAGGTAGAAGAGCGCTTCGGAGTCCGTCGAGCCGCCGATGCCGTCGAACAGGGAAGGGTCGACCGCGTACAGGAGGTCGCGGCGCATGGTGTGGAACCCGTTGATGACCCCGTTGTGCACGAACAGCCAGCGCCCGTGCCGGAATGGATGGCAGTTCGTCTGCTGCACCGGTGTTCCCGTGGTCGCGCGGATGTGAGCGAGGAACAACGGCGACTTGACGTGTGCGGCGAGATCGCGCAGGTTCGCGTCGCTCCACGCCGGCGTGACGCTTCGATAGCGGGCGGGGGTGCCGCCGTTGCCGTCGCCGTACCAGCCGAGGCCGAAGCCGTCCCCGTTGGTCGTCTCCACACCCAGGCGCGAGTGAAGGCTCTGATCGATGAGGCTGTGCTGGGTGCGAAAAAGCAGCTCGTCAATCAGCACGGGCTGACCGAAGTAGGCGTTCCAGCGGCACATCGGGCCCCGAACGTAGACGCGCCGCGGATACGTCGCCTCACCCGAGTAGGGTGAGGCGGCCTGGTTCGTCGCGCGATGAACTAGCGCTGAGAAGTGGACTCCGAGCCCAACACTCCGTTTTCGGCGCCGCCGTGGCTCAGGAACCTGGGCTACTCGTCGTGGCTCGTGGTCGGGTTCGGGCTGGTGGTGGTCGGGCTCATCTGGCTTGTCGGTCAGACCTCGACGATCGTCATGCCGGTCATCCTCGCCGCCGTGCTCGGTGCGGTGGCCGGACCGGCGGTCAGCTGGCTGGAGCGCCACAGGGTGCCGCGTATCGGCGGCGCGCTCCTCGTCCTGCTCGGGCTCGTGGCCATCGGCGTGCTCATCTTCTGCCTCGTGTTCGGCGGCATATCCGCCAACTCGGGCGACATCTCGGCGAAGGTGAACATGTCGCTGGAGAAGATCCAGGGCTGGCTGAGCGACGTCGGGGTGGACAACGCACAGGACGCCACGGAGGGCGCGCAGAAGGCCGGCCCCGAGATCCGCACGACGCTGCTCAGCGGGCTCGCCACAGGCATCGAGGGCCTCAAGTCCATCGTGTTCTTCCTCGCCTTCGCGACCCTCAGCACGCTGTTCGTGCTCAAGGACGGACCGGTCATGCATCGCTTCATCAACCGGCACCTGGGGGTGCCCGAGCCGGTGGCCAACGTCATCACGAGCAACATCGCCAAGTCGCTGCGCAACTACTTCCTCGCCGTCACGATCATCGCCGCGTTCAACGCCGTGCTGATCGGGGGCGCCGCGCTGATACTCGGCGTGCCGCTCGCCGGCACGATCGCCGTCGTCACGTTCGTGGGGGCCTACGTGCCCTTCGTCGGCGCCTGGGTAGCCGGAGGCTTCGCCGTGCTGATCGCGCTCAGCACCGGAAACAGCGAGGACGCGCTGATCATGGCCATCGTGGCCCTGCTCGCCAACGGCATGCTCCAGCAGATGATCCAGCCGTTCGTGATGGGCGCGACCCTGAGCCTCCACCCGCTCGTGGTGCTCGTCGTGACCATCGGCGCCGGAGCCCTCTTCGGCATGGTTGGACTCACCCTCGCCGCCCCGCTCACCTCCGCGGCCGTGCACATCGCCAACGAGCTGGGGTCCCGGAGCGGCGGAGGAGTCAGACCGCCTGAAGCTGCTTCCGCCAGTCCGTGAGGATCGCGTGCACGCTCGCGGCTCCGAGGATGGGGCCCGGCGGCAGCTCGAGGTGCGACGGGTGGAGGATGAACGGGCGCGTCTGGACGCCGCCGAGCCCGCCGTGGAAGCAGATCAGCTCCTCGAAGGCGCAGCCCTCCTCGAGCTCGGGGTCGTAGAAGCTCCCCACCATGATGTCGGCAACGTGCTGGAAGCCGTCGGTGCGCAGCAGGTGCTGTGGCGCCGTCGGCGAGAACGGAGCGAGCGGGTCCGCGCCCTCCACGCGGCCGTCCGCCAGGTAGTGCGCGCCGCCGGCGCCCAGCACCACCGCTCCGTGCTCGGCTGAGCGAACCAGCAGCCAGCCGACATGGGGGTGCTCGCGGAGGGCGGGCACGAGCTGCGGGTGCCGCGCCTCGATCTCCTCGAGTGGCAACCGGCGGCGCTCCTCCATCAGGTACACGAGCCCGAGGTTGCCCGAGCCGAGCACGACCACGTCCTGATCGGACACGTCGTTCTTGGCCCGTTTGCCCTTCGTGCCGGTGGCCTCGCTCACGGCGTTGCCGACCATCGCGCTCTGCTCGTCCCCGCCGGCGATCCCGGAGACCTGACCACGCGTGAGCGAACGCTCGACGAGCTCGTCGAGGCCGTACCCGTTGCGCTGCTTGAAGGTCGCCCCCTGCGTCTGCCCGTGGTCGGAGAGCACGACTATCTCGTACGGCCGCGGGGCGTAGCGGCGCGCTCGCTCGATGTGCGCGAAGCGGTCATCGAGCTTGCGCAGCGCCTCGAGTGTGTCGGAGCGCTCGAGGCCGGAGTGGTGCGCCACCTCGTCGTAGCTCGAGAACGTCGCGTAGACGGCAGGGCGCCCTCGCATCATGTCGGTGAGCACGCCGGACACGATCAGGTCGCGAACGAAGACGCACAGCGCCGCCCTCATCACGGGGTAGATGCCGCCTCGGTGGCCGCGCGGCCGCACGTCACGGCGGATGGCGCCGAGGGCGGCGGTCCACTCGAGGACCATCTCCCACAGGAACAGGACGAGGGTGCGCGTCACGTTGTCACCGTTGGCGAGGAAGGCCCGATAGCCGGGGTTGGCCTTCTTTTCCGCGTCCATCCGGCTGACCGTGAGGATCACGTCGTCCGCCTCGCCCGAGAGAAGGTTTCCGCGGCTGGCGCCGCCGTCGACCAGAAGGCCGACGCCGGTGGCGAGCCGGCGCTCGATCTCGGCGCAGTCCGGCGGGGCCGAGCACGTCATCAGCGTCGCCGTCTCCTTCTCCACCCAGCGGAAGGCCGAGATGTCCTCGTTCGACCCCAGCAGGATCCCCGCCTGACTGGCACCCGTCTGCGAGGAGAGATCGGTCTCCCACTCGGCCAGACGATGCGTGTCGTCGGCCATCCAGCGGGCCATGGTCGGGGCGTTGCCGTCGCGCATCGCCCGGCGCAGCACGGGCAATGCGAGCCCATCGATCTCGAGAAAGAGAATCCCAGGGACGTCGGTGTCGGCGATGATCCCCTGGCGCCGCGCGATCCGTCTCGCGATGCGAAGCGAGTACGTGTCGTCCGAGCCGAGGACGACCGCGAGCGCGACGCTCACTGCGGCTACCACGAGGGCGGCGAGGAACGCCCAGCCGAAGCTGTCGACGCTGAGCATCCCGTTGGTCAGGTCGTCGGCCCAGCGGAGAATGGCGGCGTCCGCGAGCAGCACCAGGAGGAAGCCGGACACGAGCGTGAGCGGCAATCGCAGCGCGGCGAGGATCGGCGGGACGATGGCGTTGAGCGCCGCGACGATCGCTGCCACGAGCAGCGCACCCCAGTAGTTGTCGATGCTGACACCGGGCAGCAGCCCGGCGGCCACCATCAACGCGATCCCCATGGCCAGCCACGAGATGACGAGCGGGAACACCCGCAGGCGCAGGCCCTCGGGCCGCCAGTCTGTGGACTGGCCGTATTTCGGCTCGGAGTCGCCGGGCATCACGTTCTCCTTCTCAGTGGGGTGTTGGGCATCATCGCCCTTCTCGACGTTTGCGCCGGCGTTCCTGGATCTGCTCGCGGAGGATCTGCCAGCGTGAGCGCGCTTCGGCGGTGATCTCGTTCCATTGGCGCTTGACCTCGTCGTCGGCCGGCCGTTCGCCCCGCCGGATACGGCCGAGCTCATGGTCGATCTCGCGACCGGCCGCCGCCGAGCCGACGATCACCACCATGAGACAGAAGAACCAGGAGATCATGGCGAATACCGCGCCGATCACGCCGTAGCGGGTGGCGTATGTGTCGAAGAGGTGAGGGAGCCACACCGCCGAGCCGACCGAGCAGGCCGCGAGCAGCACCGATGCGAGGATCGCGAACGGATACAGATCCCGGCGCTCGATCCGCCTGGCGCTGAGGACCCGGCCGCTCCAGAGCAGGAAGACAGCAGTCAGCGGGGCGGCCAGCAGCGCCGCCGTCAGCTCCAGGCGGCTGCGCCCCAGCGCGGCGTGGATGAAGCCGCTGGCCGCGAAGTACGCCGCCAGGCCGGCGATCCACAGCAGCCCGTTGAAGCTGTTGCGGACGCTCAGCGGACTGAGCTCCCAAGTTTGCTCGAACAGTCGCTGCACGGCCCGGCTGAAGCTGAGCACCGCAACCATGAGAAAGAGGAATCCGAGGATCCCGAGGGTGGTGTCCGTGCCGGTGGGTGGCGAGAAGACGTCCTTGACGGCCTCGGCGCCGCCTCCCGTCAGGTCGTAACGGTCGATGATGCGGTCGGCCGTGCCCTTTCCCCCGAGTTCCGTGGCCACCGCGCTCGTGACGATCGCCAGCGGGATCGTCGCGGTGAGCGCCCCGGAGGCCAGAGCGATCGCGCGGTCGAATCCCGCGACCTTCTGAAACCGGTTGACGACGCGGAGCACGAACTGGGGCCGCAGCCAGAACGTCAGCGTCCGCACGACGCGCTCGCGATTCACGCGCCGCCGCCCGTCATGGGGAACTCATAGGAGCTTGCGCAGAACGTCTGGCGGAAGCTCGGACAGCCTCGCCGCCGCCACGAACTCGCTCGCGAGCTGCTCCCCGCTCAGCCGGGCGGCAGCATCCTCCAGCGCTCGGGCCCAGACGTGCTCGACGAGCACGGCCGCCAGCGCGGTGCCCGGATCCAGGTCCTTGCCCAGATCGCGCAACACCTCGGGCAGGTCCTCGGCTGCATCGCGTCGCGCGGCCGGGTCCAGCCGGAAGTCGAGCAGCTTCGCGATGAGGCCGCCGGTGCCACCCTGGAGGTCGATCGCCACCGAGTCTCCCGTGGCCTCGTCGGCCGCGACGAACAACACCTCCAGGATGCGCACCGCACCACCGCTCTCCACCCGCTCGAGCGCTCCGACCAACTGGCCTTCGAACGCGGCGTTCGCGCTGAACCCGAATACGAGCAGTTGCCTTGAGGGCAGCTCCATCTGGTGGCTCTGGCTGCCTCCGGCTAGGCCAGTGCCTTGGCCTTGATGGCGTCGAACTCGGCCTGCGTGATCGCGCCGCTCTGGAGCAGCGCGTGGGCCTTGTCGATCTCCCCGGCCGCGCCGCCGGAGTCGGAGACCGAGCGCACGTAGTCCGCCATGTCGGCCTGAGCGGCCTTCATCCGCTCAGCGTCGCGCTGAGCCATGCCCTGGCCCTGCGAGATCAGGTAGACGAAGACGCCGAGGAAAGGCAGGAAGATCACCAGGATGAACCAGCCGGTCTTCCCCCATCCCGACAGCTCGTGCCGACGGAAGAGGTCCCCGAAGATCCGGAACAGCAACGTGAACCAGATCACCCAGGCGAAGAAGATGAGCATCGTCCCGAGGATGTCCAGAAACGGGTAGTCCGCAGCAATTACCAACGTGAGTCTCTCCTTGGGTCGTTAGCCGGAACTGCCGGCCCGGACGGGGAACCGATCGTCGCGCTCGCGCGCGGCGCTCACAAGGTGGTGTCCACGTGAGTAGCCGGGGGTGTCCGCCTGCCTGCCGGGGTGAGCCTGGCGCTCACCACGTACGCCACCACCACCGCCACGATCACCAGCGGCATCACGTTCAGGCCCTGGGTGCCCAGGAGCAGCGTGGCCAGCAGGGTCGAGGTCAGCGGCAAGCTCAGCATCACCGTGCACATCGCGCCGATGCCCATGGCCACTCCCGGCACGAGCTCGAGGCCCGGCAGATGAGATGCGGCGATGCCGGCCGCCGCCCCGATGAACATGGCCGGGAACACGGGGCCCCCTCGGAAGCTGCTGAGCGCGACGGAGTAGGCGAGGCTCTTGCAGAGCACGAGCAGGAGCAGAGCGCCGACGGACCAGTCGGCCGCATTGTCGATCAGCGGGCCGAGCCCGGATTGCCCGGAGAACAGGACCTCCGAGAAGCCCTTGTCGGTGGCCTCGGCAAATCCGAAGGCCAACCCTCCGATGACGAGCCCGAGAATGGGCATCGCGAGGATCCTGCGCGGGTCGACGTGCGGCCGGATGAGCAACGCGAGCGACTGGATGCCCCGCCCCAGAAACGGCGCCACGAGACCGAACGCGATGGACCAGCCGAACATCGCAACCGTGGGGCTGCCGAACTCGGGAACGCCGGGGATCGCGAGCGAGAGAGTGCCGAGGCCCGTGAGGGAATCGAGGCCGACGAATATGAGCGTGCCGATGCCGGCCGACAGGAGTCCCGGCACCAGCACCACGCCGAGCATGGCGCCGCCGAGGCCGGAAGCCTCCAACAGCAAGAACGCTCCCAGGAGCGGCGAGCCCAGAAGCGAGCTGATCGCGGCGAAGCTGCCCGCGCCCGCGATCACGGCGCGCGCCGTGTCCGGCGCATCGCGTGCCGTCAGGCGCACGGCCAGCGCCCCGAGTCCGCTTCCCAGCAGGATCAGCGGAGCCTCGGGGCCGAGCACCACGCCAAAGCTCAGCCCGGCCATCGCGGCGAGCACCATGCCCGCGAGCTCGCGGGGCGGGAACACACCCCCCGGCTTGAACCCATCGGCAGGCGAGTGGCCGCCGATACCGGGGAGATAGGTGATCGACAGCGCCACCAGCAGGCCGCCCAGGGCCAGCAACGGCATGGGCCACCAGGTGGGCGTGGTGTCGAAGCCCAGGTCGTGCGGGATGGTCTCGAAAAAGGCGGTCTGAAGCTCGTTCACCACCGCGAGGAAGCCGTAGGAGGCGGCCGACACCGGTACGCCGATGAGCGCTGCCAGCAGGAGGAGCCGCAGGTACTGCGGGCTTCTGAGCAGCTCCTGAGGGTCGGGCGCCGCGGGTGAGGCCGCCATCCCGCCGAATCGTCGCTGCCGCCCACCCTCAGGTAATCACCTTGATCGGGTGATGTTCCGAGAGGACGGGGCCTCCACACTTCTCGTCTCAGCCTGACTCGCACCGCAACGAAAGGCACTCATGGCATCCGCCGACGTGCTCGTGGTCTTCGGCATCAGCGGCGACCTCGCCAAGGTGATGACGTTCCACTCGCTCTACCGTCTCGAGCGGCGCGGTCTCCTGAGCTGCCCGATCGTGGGCGTGGCCGGCGACGACTGGACCACCGACGACCTCCGCGACCACGCCCGCCAGGCGATCGTCGCGTGCGGGGAGACGATCGACGACGAGGTGTTCGACCGCTTCGCCAAGCGGCTCTCCTACCTCAGCGGCGACTTTGGCGATCCGGCCACGTTCGAGCGGCTCGGGAAGGAGCTCGGTGGGGCACGAAGCCCTGTCTTCTACCTCGAGATCCCACCGTCGCTGTTCGGCATGGTCATCAAGGGCCTGGCGGACGCAGGCCTGACGAAGGACGCCCGCGTGGTGGTCGAGAAGCCGTTCGGCCACGACCTTCCCTCTGCCCGGGCGCTCGCCGAGGAGGTGCACGAGTACATCGACGAGTCCCAGCTCTACCGGATCGACCACTTCCTGGGAAAGATGGGCTTGGCGGAGATCCTCTACCTGCGCTTCGCGAACACGGTCTTCGAGCCGCTGTGGAACCGCAACTACCTGTCGTCGGTCCAGATCACGATGGCGGAGGACTTCGGCGTGGAGGACCGGGGCCATTTCTACGACCCCGTGGGAGCCGTGCGCGACGTGGTGGTGAACCACCTGATGCAGGTGGTGGGGGCGACCGCCATGGAGCCTCTCTCCTCGGGGGACGCTCCGGTCCTGAAGGACGCCATGGTGGCCCTCTATCGGGCAATGCCCGAGGCCGACCCCAAGCAGTACGTGCGCGGACAGTACGAGGGCTACCGGGAGATCGACGGCGTGGCCGGCGACTCGACCACGGAGACCTACGCGGCCATACGGCTCGAGATCGACAACTGGCGTTGGTCGGGGGTCCCGTTCTTCATCCGCACGGGTAAGCACCTCCCCGTGTTGCAGACGGAGCTGCGGCTCGTGTTCAAGGAGCCACCACGCCTGGGGTTCCACCTCGAGGAGTCCGACCGCCCGGACACGGACCAGCTCGTGATCAAGCTCGACCCCAGCACGGGCGTCAGGCTGCTCGTGAACGCCCAGCGCGGCGAGGCGCGGCCGCCCGAGGCGATCAGCCTGGATATGGAGTTCGCGGAGGAGGGCGGTGAGGGCCCGACCCCCTACGAGGTGCTGCTGCACGCAGCGATGCTCGGCGACAGCAAGCGCTTCACCCGGCAGGATGGCGTCGAAGAGGCCTGGCGGGTCTTCCAGCCGCTGATCGACTCGCCCTCTCCGGTGCACCCGTACGCGAAGGGATCGTGGGGCCCTGCGGCCGCGGACCAGCTGGTCGCGGGGCACGGTGGGTGGCGCGGTCCCTGGGTGGCCTCATGAGCACCGAGACCCCGCCGCCCAGCGCCGCGGCGCCGTCCCCGTTCCCGCCGATCGCCGACTACGCGTTTCTCTCGAACTGCCACACGGGCGCGCTCGTGGCTCCCGACGGGGCGATCGATTGGCTCTGCGTGCCGCGGTTCGACTCGCCGAGCATCTTCGGCACGCTGCTCGACCGCGGGGCCGGTGTCTTCCGGCTCGGGCCGTACGGGTTCAACGTGCCGACGGCCCGGTTCTACGAGCCCGGCACGAACACCGTGGCCACCACGTGGAACACGCCCACCGGGTGGATCCTGGTGCGCGACGCGCTGACCATGGGTCCCAGCCGCGGGGAGGATCAGATCACACCTCATACGCGGCCCCCGGCCGACGACGACGCCGACCACCTGCTCGTGCGCACCGTCCTCTGCATCGAGGGCGACGTGGAGATCGAGCTGGTGTGCGAGCCGGCCTTCGACTACGGGCGCGCCCCCGCCGAGTGGTCGATGGAGGGCAGCGACCGCCACACGGCCGACGCCACCGGGGCGGGCCAGACCGTCCGGCTGCGAACGGACATGGCGATCGGCATCGAGGGCGACCGCGTGCGGGCTCGCCACGTCGTGTCCCAGGGCGACCAGGTCTACTGCTCGCTCTCATGGTCCGAGGGGCTGGAGTCGCCGCAGGACATCGACGAGGCCAACGCGCGGATGGCGGCCACACAGCGGTTCTGGCGAGGCTGGCTCGGGCGCGCTCGCAATGTCGACCACCGCTGGCGCCAGCCGATCCAGCGCTCGGCGCTGGCGATCAAGGGCCTCACCTACATGCCTACCGGTGCAACAGTGGCCGCCCTCACCACCTCGCTGCCGGAGACGCCCGGCGGGGAGCGCAACTGGGACTACCGGTACACGTGGATGCGCGACTCGACCTTCACCCTCCAGGCGCTGCACTGGCTGCAACTGGATTGGGAGGCCGACGAGTTCATGCAGTTCGTGGCCGATCTCGAGGCGAACGAGGACGGCGCGCTGCAGATCATGTACGGCATCGACGGGCGGCGCGACCTCACCGAGTCCACGCGCGACGAGCTCTTCGGATACATGGGCGCGAGCCCCGTTCGGATAGGCAACGGCGCGTTCGACCAGCGCCAGAACGATGTGTTCGGCGCCGTGCTCGACTCGATCCTGCTGCACACCCGGCGCAGCCAGCGACTACCCCGGCGCCTGTGGCCGATCGTGCAGTCCCAGGCGGAATGCGCCACCGCGGTATGGCGCAATACCGACCAGGGAATCTGGGAGGCCCGCGGCGCACCGCAGCACTACGTGTCGTCAAAGCTCATGTGCTGGGTGGCCCTCGACCGCGCAGCCAAGCTGGCGGAGATTCGCGGCGCCCCGGAGCTCGGGGCCAAATGGAGCGCAACCGCCGAGGAGATCAAGGCGGACATCCTGGAGCACGGCCTGAAGGACGGCGTGCTCCGCCAGCACTACGACACCGAGGCCCTGGATGCGTCCACGCTGCTGGCGGCGATCTTCGGCTTCCTGCCGGGCGACGACGAGCGCCTGAGCAAGTCGGTCGACGCCATCGCCGACGACCTGACCGAGGACGGCTTCGTCCTGCGCTACCGCACTGGGGAGACCGACGACGGCCTGTCCGGCAAGGAGGGCAGCTTCCTCATCTGCTCCTTCTGGCTCGTGTCCGCGCTGGCCATCGTGGGCGAGGACCAGCGCGCCCGCGACCTGATGGAAAAGCTGCTGAACGTGGCCTCGCCGCTCGGCCTGTACGCCGAGGAGTTCGACACCAGCACCGGACGGCACCTGGGGAACTTCCCGCAGGCGTTCTCGCACCTGGCGCTGATCGAAGCCGCGGCACGGATCATCCTCAGCGAGCGCCTGAAGGAGTTGACGGAGTGAGTTCCCATGACGTGATCGTGATCGGCAGTGGCGCCGGCGGCGGCACGCTCGTCCACCGCCTCGCCTCCTCCGGCAAGCGGATACTGCTGATGGAGCGCGGTGACTGGCTACCCCGCGAGCCACAGAACTGGAGCGCGGCGGACGTGTTCGTGGACAACAGGTACGTCTCGCCGGACACCTGGTACGACGCGGACACGGCCAAGGCCTTTCAGCCACAGATCCACTACTTCGTCGGCGGGGCGACCAAGCTCTACGGGGCGGCGCTGTACCGGCTGCGCGCGGAGGACTTCGGCGAGCTGCGCCACCACGACGGGATCTCCCCCGCGTGGCCGATCGGCTACGACGAGATGGAGCCCTACTACACGCAGGCGGAGCAGCTCTACCAGGTGCACGGAGCGCGGGGCGAGGACCCGACCGAGCCGCACGCGAGCGCCCCGTATCCCTTCCCGGCCGTCTCCCACGAGCCCCGCATCCAGCAGCTGTCCGACGACCTCCAGGCCGAGGGTCTGCACCCCTTCCACGCCCCGTGCGGTGTGATGCTGGACGAGGACGACATGCCGCACAGCAACTGCGTGCGCTGCCCCACCTGCGACGGCTTCCCGTGCCTCGTGCACGCGAAGTCCGACGCCGAGGTGCTGGCCGTGAGGCCCGCGCTCGAGCATCCGAACGTCACGCTGATGACGAACGCGCGGGCGGTCGCGCTCGGCACCAACGCGGCGGGGACGGCGGTCACGGAGGTGGTGGTCGAGCGCGAGGGTGCCCAGGAGACCCACTCCGCGGACATCGTCGTGGTGTCTTGCGGGGCGGCCAACTCGGCCAAGCTGCTGCTCGCCTCCGGCAGCGACAAGCATCCCAACGGACTGGCCAACGCGTCCGACCAGGTGGGCCGCAACTACACGTTCCACAACAGCCAGGCCGTGCTGGCCCTGTCGAAGGAAGAGAACCCGACCGTCTTTCAGAAGACGCTTGGGGTCAACGACTTCTACTTCGGCAGCGAGGACTTCGAATTCCCGATGGGCAACATCCAGATGGTCGGCAAGTCGTCGGCGCCGATGTACCGCGGCGAGAAGCCGCTCGAGACCAAGCTCGCGCCCACGCGGACGCTGGAGAACATGGCGCGCCACGCGGTCGACTTCTGGCTCTCCACCGAGGACCTGCCGCGCCCCGACAACCGGGTCACGCTCGACCGGGACGGGAACATCAGGCTCAGCTACACGCCCTCCAACGACGAGCCCAAGGAGCGCCTGTTCCATCAGCTCAAGTCGATGCTCGGGCAGCTCGGGATGCACCACGACCACCTCGTCCCGCGTCATGCGTACCTGAAGAACGAGATCCCGGTGGCGGGTGTGGCGCACCAGGCCGGTACCTGCCGCTTCGGCACGGACCCCGAGACGTCCGTGCTGAACTCGGACTGCAGGGCCCATGAGCTCGACAACCTCTACGTCGTGGACACGAGCTTCTTCCCCAGCATCGGAGCGGTCAACCCGGCGCTGACCGCGATGGCCAACGGGCTGCGCGTCGGGGACCACCTGCTCGAGCGGCTGGGTGTCGGCAAGGCCGCACACGAGCCCGCCCGTGCCGGATAACGGCACAGGGGAGCGCCGGCGCAGGGTCGTGATCGTCGGCGGAGGGTTCGGCGGGCTCGCCGCCGCGCGCCGCCTGCGGCGTGCCGACGTGGACGTGACGGTCGTCGATCGAATGAACCATCACCTCTTTCAGCCGCTGCTCTACCAGGTGGCGGTCGGCGCCGTGTCGACGGGAGAGTGCGCCGCGCCGATCCGGGTGGCGCTGCGGCACGGCCACCGCACGAGAGTTCTGATGGACGAGGTGGTGGACCTGGACGTGGACGCTCGGGAGGTCGTCCTCGACCGCGGTGAGCGGATCGGCTACGACAGCCTCATCGTCGCGTGCGGTGCGGAGACGTCCTACTTCGGCAAGGACGAGTGGCAGGACGTGACGTGTGGGCTGAAGACGCTGGCCGACGCCGTTGATCTGCGCAACCGCATCTTCGGCGCGTTCGAGCAGGCGGAGCGGACCACGGACCCGGAGGCCCGAAGGGAGTGGCTGACGTTCGCGGTCATCGGCGGCGGCCCGACCGGCGTGGAGATTGCCGGCGCGCTCGCGGTCGCGGCGAAGAACTCGCGGAAGGGGGACTACGCGCGGATCGCGCCCGACGATTCGCAGGTGATCCTGCTCGATGCCGGCGAGCGTGTGCTCTCCCCTTTCAGCGAGTCGCTCTCGGCAAAGGCCGCCAAGGGGCTCGCCGAGCTAGGTGTGACCGTGCGTCAAGGCGTGCGCGCAACCGCGATCGACTCGCGCGGAGTGACGATCGATGCGGGCGGCTCGAGGGAGCGGATCATCAGCCGTACGGTCATCTGGGCCGCCGGGGTGCAAACGGTCGGGCTGACCGGGGTTCTCGCCCGGGCCACGGGGGCGGAAACCGACCGCGGAGGGCGCATCAAGGTCCAACCGGACCTGACGGTGCCCGGCCATCCCGAGATCTCGGTGATCGGCGACACCGCCAACCTCGAGGGCCCCGGCGGCAGGCCCCTGCCCGGCCTGGCCACGGTCGCCATCCAACAGGCGGCCCATGTGGCAAAGGCGATCAGGCGCGGGCAGCCGGGGGCCACCAAGCCGTTCAAGTACCTCGACAAGGGCGCCCTCGCGGTCATCGGAAGGGGCCGGGCGATCTGCGAGATCAGGGGTCTGAAATTCTCCGGCCGGATGGCGCTCGCCACCTACCTCGGAGTGCACCTCTTCTACCTCGGTGGCCAGGGCAAGCGGCTCAAGCTCCTGATCGACTGGATCACCACCCGGATCGGCAACCGTGGAAACCAGGTGATCCAGGGTGACCTCTCGAGCGTCGAGCGGGCGCCTCCGAGGGAGGCGGCTGCAAGCTGAGCAACGTCCTCCCAATCGCGTCGGAGCTCGAGGCGGCGCGCAGCCAGATGGCGTTCACGCTCGGGTTCCACATCATCCTCGCCTGCATCGGAGTGGCCTTCCCCGCGATGATGCTGATCGCGAACTACCGCGGGCTGCGCCACAACGACGCGGACGCGATGCTGCTCGCCCGGCGCTGGTCCAAGGTCGCAGCCGTGACGTTCGCCGTCGGGGCTGTCACGGGCACGGTGCTCTCGTTCGAGTTCGGGTTGCTCTGGCCCGCGTTCACGAGCCGATTCGGCGAGGTGTTCGGGGTCCTGTTCGCGATCGAGGGCATCTTCTTCTTCCTCGAGGCAATCTTCATCGCGATCTACATCTTCGGCTGGAAGCGCCTGTCCGGGTGGGCGCACTTCTGGACGGGCGTCCCGATAGCGATCACGGGACTCGGGGGCGCGTTCTCGGTGGTCGCAGTCAACGCGTGGATGAACCAGCCGCAGGGCTACACGCTCTCGGGCGGGGAGGTAACGAACGTCGAGCCGCTGAAGGTGATCTTCAACAGGGCGGTCCCCTACGAGGTCCCGCACATGATCCTCGCCGCGTACATGGTCACCGGCTTTCTGGTCGCCTCCGTCTACGCGGTGGGCATGCTGCGCGGGCGGCGCGACCGCTACCACCGGCTGGGACTGCTGATTCCGCTCACCGTGGCCTGCCTCGCGACGCCGATCCAACTCGCGGTGGGTGACACCGCCGCTCGTGCGATCGCCGACCACCAGCCGATCAAGTTCGCGGCGATGGAGTGCGTGCAGACGACATCGACCCACGTCACCGAATACATAGGCGGCCGCTGCACGGAGGACGGCGTGAAGGGCGGTATCGGGATCCCGGGGCTCGACTCGTGGCTTGTGGGCTTCAGCACCGACACCGAGGTGATCGGACTGGACACCGTGCCGCCCGACGACCGTCCGCCGGCGAACACGATGCTCCACTGGGCCTTCGACGCGATGGTCGGGATCGGCACGGCGCTGATGGGACTCGCCCTCTGGCTCGCCTGGGGCTGGTGGCGCAGACGCGACATCCCCCGGTCCCGCTGGTTCCTGCGCGCGGTCGCCATCTCCGGGATCGCCGCGATCGTCGCGATGGAATGCGGCTGGATCGTGACCGAGGTCGGCCGCCAGCCGTGGGTCGTCTACAACGTCATGCGGACCGAGGACGCGATCACCGGCGCCAGCGGTGTCTGGGTGACCTTCTCGATCGCGCTCGTGCTCTACACCGGGCTCGGCATCACGACCGTCGTGACACTGCGAGCGATGGCGCGGCGCTGGCGCGAGCAGGACGAGGTCGACGACGTGCCGTACGGAGAGTCGCCTTGAGCAGCGCGGACGCCGTGGCCGTGGTGCTGTGGGTCGGGGTCACCTTCTACTCGGTGTTCGCCGGTGCCGACTTCGGCGCCGGCTTCTGGGCGCTGGTGGCCCGCGGTAACGAGCGTGGCCGGCGCGCCCGCGAGCTGATCGACTGGGCGATCGGACCGGTCTGGGAGGCAAATCACGTCTGGCTCATCTTCGTCCTGGTCGTGCTCTGGACGGCGTTCGGTGACGCCTTCGAGGCGATCTTCTCGACCCTGTTCATCCCGCTCAGCCTCGCCGCCCTGGGAATCGTCCTGAGAGGCTCGGGATTCGCCTTCCAGCACACCGCGCGCAGGCTGAGGGGGAGACGGCTGGCAACGCGGGCGTTCGGGCTCTCATCGCTTCTGACGCCGTTCTTCATGGGGACCGTGGTCGGCGCGGTGGCGTCTGGCCGCGTGCCCGTCGGGAACGCGGAGGGCGACCCCGTGAGCAGCTGGCTGAATCCCGTGTCCGTGATGGTGGGCGTGCTCTTCGTGGCCACGTGCGCCTACCTGTCGGCGGTGTTCCTCGTGAGCGACGCCCGCCGCGCCGGGAACAGCGACCTCGAGCGCTACTTCACGACACGCGCGCTCGCCTCCGGTCTCGCGACGGGAGCACTGGCCGTGGCCGGCATCGTCGTTCTCCACGCTGACGCTCGCTATCTCTACGACGGCCTGACGCACGACGGACTGCCGCTCGTGGTCCTGTCCGCGCTGTGCGGGCTCGGGGCGGTCGTCGTGCTCCGCCGCGGCGCTCGCCGCGGCGCTCGTCCCCTCGCCGTCGGCGCGGTGGTGGCCGTGGTCTGGGGCTGGGGCGTGGCTCAGTACCCCTACCTGCTTCCGCAGAAGCTCACGATCGCCAATGGCGCCGCCACGAGCGCGACTCTCACGGCGGTCCTGATCGTCTTCGGCGTCGCGGTCGTCGTCGTGCTGCCGTCGATCGGGCTGCTCTACACGCTGACCCAGCGGAGTCTGATCGAGGAGACGGAGGCCCCGCGCGGCTCGCCTCCCGCCGGACCCTAGGGCTCGCGCGGAGCCGCTGCCGCCGGTGGCAGCTCCATGGAGTCGCGGACGTCGGTGAGCGGCGTGGCCGGCACGCGGATGAAGCCTCGGGTGGGCCGGTCGAGGTCGAACGTGACCAGCAGCAGCAGGGTCACGAGACTCGCGGCGAGGAGCACCGCACCCGTGGCTCGCCCCAGGACCGAGAGGTATGCGGCGAGCAGCCCCAGGGCCACGGCCGCGCCGGCGATCTCCAAGATCAGGACGGCCGTCGGCACCCGGTTGTTGAGTGCGGACACCCGGGCGGCGTCGGAATCGATCATCTCGTTGAGGGTCTCCACGTAGAGCCTTGGCGCGCTCGCCGTCGGCGCGGCGTCCAGCTCGCGCCCGGCGAGAGCCCACAGCCTGCGCTCGATGAGCTGGCCGTCGGCGTCGGCATCTCTTGCCCCGGGACTGCCCGGCACGGACCTGGACAGCCGGATGGCGGTGTCGGTATAGCGGGGCAGCAGGGCAAGCGAGCGGGTCCGGCTCGGCTCCGGAAGCGTCTGGGCCCGTAGGTATGTCGTCCCTATGGCATTGGCCTCCGTCACGATCGCAGCGCGGCGGGACTCGTAGCGGTCCACGGCCAGCGCCAGGCCGAACGCGAGGATCAGCCCGACCACTCCCAGGAGCGCAGCCTGCAGTACGGCGAACGGCTCCTTGAGGCTGTCGGAAAGGTGGCGCAGACGCAGGCCGAGCACGTGCCCGAGCACGGTCGCTCCGACCACGATCGTGAACAGGATCAGCGCGAGAGCGAGGGTGCCGCGTTCAAAGAAGAACGTGCCGGCCTCCTTTTGAGCGGCTCACCCGGATGAGGTGATGTGCGCCGCGTGGGCGCGTGGTGGGCTCGACGCTCCCCGACGTGCGGAAATGAGCGCCTACTCGACCACAGCCTCCGAAGTCGAGGGTCTCGAGACAATCGAGCTCCGGGCTCCTGGCGCCGACGGCCTGCGGGCAGCGTTCGCCCCTGGCGCGAACCTCGTGCTCCACTCGCTCAAGCGGGCCGGCCGCGAGCTGCTCGCAACGAAGGACGGCCTCCGTGCCTACCGCGAGCTCGGCTCCACGATGGGCGTTCCCCTGCTGTATCCGTGGGCCAACCGGCTCAGCCGATCCACGTTCGTCGTGGACGGCGCCGAGGTGTCTCTTCCGCACGACGTTCCGCTCTTCGCCAGCGATCACAACGGCCTGCCGATCCACGGCGCGCTACCCGGTCTCATGGAGTGGGATGTGGTCGCGGCGACCGCCGATGAAGACAGCGCCCGCCTGCAGGCCCGGCTCGAGTGGGAACCGGTGCACGAGGCATACCCGCTGTTCCCCTTCGCCCACCGAGTCGAGTACGAGGCGCTGCTGAAGGAGGCCTCGATCGAGATCACGGTCACGGTCGCTCCCACGGGGAACGGATCGCTTCCGGTCTCCTTCGGGTTCCATCCCTACCTCCGGATCCCCGGCGGCTCGCGCGCAGACGCCCGGATGTCGCTGCCAGTCCGGCGGCGACTGGTCCACGACGACTCGATGATTCCGACCGGGACGAGCGACCCCTTCGAGGCGGGCACTCGTTCGCTCGGCGACAGCGACTGGGACGACGGCTTCTCCGGGCTCGTCCCCCCGCAGAGCTTCCTGCTCACCGGCAGCGAGCATGAGCTGTCGCTTGCCTTCGGACGGGGCTATCCGTTCGCTCAGGTCTACGCGCCCCCGGACAGCGACTTCGTGTGTTTCGAGCCGATGACGGCGCCCACGAACGCTCTGGTGCGGGGCGGTCCGGAGCTCAGCGTCGTGGCGCCCGGGCAGAGCTACGCGGCCACGTTCGAGATCAGTATCCCGTCGCGCTCTTGACCTGCAGGCGCTCGGTTTCGTGGGTCCCGCCCTTCTCCTCGAGAGTCCGGCAGGCCTCCGCGATGTCGGCGGCCAGGGTATCCACCATCTCGCGACTCAGCGTCTGCTTGACCAGGGCGCGCATGATCTTCACGTGCTCGGCATTCGGCGGGAGCGTGTAGGCCGGGACCATCCAGCCGCGCTCGGCCGACAGCTGCCAGGCGATGTCGAACTCGTCGTAGCTCTTGGCCTCAGTCAGCTTGAACGCGACCAGCGGCAGCTGCTCCTGGCCCTCCCCGATCAGCTCGAAGAGCCCGATCGCACCGAGCTGCTCGGCGAGCGCGCGCGCGTTCTTCTGCATCGCCTCCATGATGTACGTGTAGCCCTCGCGCCCGTAGCGGACGAGGTTGTAGTACTGGGCCAGCACCATCGCGGAGCCGGTCGAGAAGTTGAGCGTGAACGTGGCGTCGGTCTTCCCGAGGTAGTTCTCGTAGAAGACGAGGTCCTCGTTCAGGTCGGTGACCTCGCGGAAGATCAGCCATCCGATGCCGGGATAGACCAGGCCGTACTTGTGCCCGGACACGTTGATCGAACGCACGTGGCTGAGCCTGAAGTCCCACTCCGAGTCCGGGTAGAGGAACGGCCAGACGAAACCCCCGCTGGCTGCGTCGACGTGGAGTGGCACGTGGAACCCGTTGGCCTCCTCGATCCCCGCGAGCAGCGAGTTGATGCCGACGATGTCATCCATGTGGCCGGTGAACGTGGTGCCCAGCACTGCCGCCACGCCGATCGTGTTCTCGTCCACGTGCGGCTCCACGTCCTCGGGACCGATCGTGTACTTGTGCTCGGCGAGCGGGACGATTCGCGGCTCCACGTCGAAGTAGCGGCAGAACTTCTCCCAGACCACGTGTACGTCGCCGCCGAATACTAGATTGGGCCGGTCGACTGCCTGGCCCGCCGCCTCGCGCCGCTTGCGCCAGTTCCACTTCAGCGACAGAGCGCCGAGCATGATCGCCTCGGAGGAACCCTGGGTGCGCGCTCCAGTGGTCTCGCCGGGCGCGTGGAACAGGTCGGCCAGCATCCGGATGCAGCGCTGCTCGATCTCCGCCGTGCGCGGATACTCGGCATGGTCGATGAAGTTGCGGTGGAGGTTCTCCGCGATGATCCGCTGGGCCTCGGGCTCCATCCAGGTGGTGACGAAGGTCGCCAGGTTGTGCATGGGATCACCGTCGAGGGCCAGTTCCTCGCCCACGAGCCGCATCGTGTCCACGGGCGACATCCCACCCTCCGGGAAGTCCCGCTTCGGCACCTCCTCGGTGAGGAAGCGGTTGCCGTAACGGCTCTCCAGCACATCTGCGTTGTCGGCTTCGCGGGGCATGCCGGCTCAGCGCCCCGCGCCGGTCTGCCAGGTCCGCTCGGGCTGCTCCGCGGCGGCTTGGCGCGCCCGCAGTATCTCTTTCTCGGTCGGCTTCCGGAGCGCCCAGTAGGCAATGGCGCCGATCGCCGGAAACAGGACGACGATCAACAGCCATGCGGCCGTCGTCGCGCGGGACTGGTGGCTGCGCAGGATGTCCACCACTCCGAGCACCCAGACGATCACGAGCGGCACGACGATGACGATCCACACCACGGTCGATACAGCGAGAACGGTCATTTGCATCTCCTTGTCGTAGGCCGACTATCGTCCGGTCGATGCCAAGCGACGATGGTCTCGAGAAGCTGTCCTCCGGCGAGTTGCACGACCTCGCGGTCAGCCGGGCGAAGAAGCACCTCGACGTCCGCTTCTTCTGGGACCTGATGGGGGTCCTTCCGGCGGCCGAGGCGGCCGCCGGTGAGCTCCAGGAGGCGGAGGCGGACGTGGCGAGGATGAGCTCGCACATCGACGACATCACCGAGTCGGGCAAGGGCGAGGTGGCCGAGCTCCTGCGCCCGTTCTACCTCGACTACCTTCGCCGCCACGACATCAAGGCGCACTAGGCGCCTCAGCTCCCGAGGATGCGCGCCTTCTCGGTGGCGAACTCCTCCTCGGTCAGCACGCCCTGCGCCTTGAGATCGGCCAGGTCCTTGAGCTGCTGGACGCGGTCCTCGGCCGGCGCGGCGGCAACGGGCGCAGGCGCCTGTTGCGGGGGAGCCTCCTGATAGTCCTCCTGGGCCCAGCGGTTGGCCTGGCGCCGGCTCACTCGGTTGGAGACGGATGTCGCCGTGCCGGCGATGACGGCGGTACGGGCCATCCCGCGAAGCAGTCCTGGCATTAGGTGGTCCTTTCGGTCAGGACACTGCCTCGGCAGCGTCAAGAGCATCCATCAGGTCTTGGGCGGGGATGCGCTGGTTGTCGACCATCACCCCGCCGTTGCGGCGAACAGCGGCGGCGAACGGAGCCGCCCAGCGGTTCTCATAGACGATCAGAGCCGCCGCGCTGCCTGGCTCGATCGCATCTGCCGCGGTTGCGGCGTCGTCCTCGCCGAGCAAGCCGGACGAGGCGCCCTCGAAGAACGTGAAGTCCCCCACCTCATCTGCATCGAGGTCCTTCGCCGCAAAGCCGGCGAAGGATCCATCGTCTTCCTTCTTCACGAACATGGCGTCCAGCACCCGGATGATCCCCCTGTCGACCAGATCCAGGAGAATCGGAAAGGCCTCACCGGTCATGGGTGCGCCGGGCGGATACGCGATCACCAAGATGTCGATCGGGCCCAGTTCCTGGTCGTGACCTTCCATACATCCTCCGTTCGTAAGCGGTAGGGCCAGACTCTGGTGCGCCTGAGCGTTAGGCGCATCACCCGGACCGGGTGATTCCAGCCGGGTCTCGAACGCATCGGAAGCCGGTGTTTCCCGTAGTCGAGTCGGGCTCCAGGGAGTTCCGGGCGGACACGCGGTAGCGCCGGCAGTACGAGTGGTGGCAGAGATACGACCCCCCGCGCGTAGCCCGGTTCGTGCCGGTCGGCAGGTGGAACCGGTCCGCGCACCACTCCCAGACGTTGCCGGTCATGTTGTGGAGCCCGTAGCCGTTCGCCGCGAAGGCGGCCACGGGGCAGGTGCCGTAGAAGCCGTCGGCACGGGTGTTCTCCCGGGGGAAGTCCCCCTGCCAGACGTTCATGCGGTGCTCCCCGCCCGGCTCGAGCTCGTCGCCCCAGGGGAACGGCCTGCCCTCCAGGCCTCCGCGAGCGGCGTACTCCCATTCGGCCTCGGTCGGGAGTCGCTTGCCGGACCACGCGCAGTAGGCCTGCGCGTCATTCCAGCTCACGTGGACCACAGGGTGGTCCATGCGGTTCTCCAACTCGGACCCCTGCCCCTCCGGATGGCGCCAGTGGGCGCCTTCCACCTGCCGCCACCAGGGCGCATGGGCCACTCCGCGTGTCGGTGGGAAATCGTCCGGAAGGAGGCCGCCGAAGACGAACGACCAGCCAAAGCGCTCCGCGTCCGTCACGTGGCCCGTCGCCTCGACGAAACGTTCGAAGTCGGCGTTCGACACGGCGCAGGCATCGATCTGGAACGAGTCGAGCCGAACGCGGCGGACGGGGCCCTCACCGTCGCCGGGGTAGGCCAGCGGCCCCTCGTCACCCATGAGGAACTCGCCGCCGGGCACATCGACCATGCGCGCATTCTCCATCAGGACGAGACCGGAGCACCGCGGGCGTCGCACGGGAGCGGCGCTCTCTCATTCCCGACGGCGCGCTCGCTGTTCAGGATCCGCAGCGACCGCTCCATCGCGACCGGTTTGATCTGTCCAATGCCTTCGCGGTGCGGGTTGTCGAGCGCGTTGATCGTCAACAGCGTGAGCACGATCACCGTGGTGGCCGATCCCATGAGCATCGACTGGGAGCGCGCCAGTTCCGCGCTGTCCGCGAAGAACAGCATGAAGGCGAAGACCACGCACGCGATCAGGAAGAGCACGAGCCAGATCGTGCTGGGGATGATGCCCTCCGCGCCGTGCAGGCGGTCGCTCCGGGCTTGCTCGCGGTCCGAGGTGTGATCGAGCCACTTGTCGAACGCGGACTGCTCCACGGCGCCCTCCGGGCTCGCGAGCTTCAGGCTCCGGAAGAGGACGATCGACCATGGGTTGATCGTGTCGCCCCCTCGGCCGTCCTCCATCATCGGCCATTCCTGATGGACGACCGAGCGTCCGTAGCAGACGAGGGCCCCGCCCAAGCGG
Source organism: uncultured Thermoleophilaceae bacterium (assembly GCA_963811055.1). GTDB lineage: Bacteria > Actinomycetota > Thermoleophilia > Solirubrobacterales > Thermoleophilaceae > JACVRW01. The sequence goes on along the minus strand of CAWEPQ010000019.1, from coordinate 508,836 downwards.
CCGCGCACCACGGCGGGCAGGAACTGGGCGGTCTCGAACTGCTGCACGACGGCGAGGGCCTCGGACTCCCCGCCGCTGCGCGACTGGTCGTAGGTCGTAAAGGCGAGGAAGATGATGAAGCCGGCGAAGATCGCGAAGCCGCCCGCGAGGACGCCGAACACCCCTGACGCACGATCGCCGTCCGAGAAGTAGCTGCCCTCCGGCGCCCTGCGCCGGACCAGGAGCATCGCCCCGATCGTCGCCGCGTTGGCGACCAGGAGGATGACGATGCCCCACAGAAGACTCATAAGGCCGCTGCTTCGACGGAGGCCGAGGGTTGGACGTCCGGTAGGCGCACCATGCGGAACGAGTTGAACAGCCCAAGCAGACCCGCGATCGGCACGAGCAGCGCGATCTGAAGGGCGAGATTTGACGCGTCGGTGTTGATGCTGAGGATCTCCTTGCGGACCTCCGGGGGCTCGCCGGCAAGCAACTCGTCGAGTTGCGTGTTACTGACGACCTGGGCGTCGTCCTCCAGCGTCTGCGCGATCTGCTGCTGCTGTGACGACGGAATAACGGGGCTGGCGTTCGTCATGTTGGTGAATGACAGGGAGAGGGCCGCGAGCAGGATGCCGCCGGCCATCGCCAGGCCGAACGAGAGGCCGAACGACCCTGACGCCGAGTTCACCCCGGCCGCCTCGCTGATCCGCTCCTCATCGATCGGGGCGAGCGTGTAGTTGTTGAGCTGCGACACCAGCAGGCCGAGTCCCGCTCCAGCGACCACCAGTGGGACCAAGAGGTACCAGCCGGTGTCCGCCTCGGGCACGATCGGGATGATCAACGCCAGGCCCAGCGTGCTCAGCGCGAACCCGCTACGGATGAGCTTGGCAGGGCGCCTGCCGGCGGCCTTCCGTCCAGCAAGGATCGCGACGGCGAACATGGTCAGCGAGAGCGGGGCGATCGACAGGCCCGTCTCGAGGGCGTCGTATTCGAGCCTGATCTGCAGGAAGATCGGAAGAGCGATCATCGCTCCGCCGAGCGTGACGTTCTGCAGCGTCTGCCCGGTGATCCCGACCCTGAAGTGCGGAAGCCGGAACAGATCCGGATCGAGCAGCGTCACCTTTCCGTCGCGATGGCGCCCCACGAGCCAGCGAGCGAGCGCCCATAGCGCGAGCGCGCCGATGGCGATCAGCAGCACGACGTAGTCGCCACCCTCCTGCCACACCAGGATGCCCAGCACCACGCCGCCCATCCCGAGCACGGATAGAGCTGCGCCCACGGCGTCCACCTGGCGCGCTCCCGTGTACGCGACGTCCTTCACGAGCCCGATCTGCGACAGAACGACCGCGATGATCACGGCCTCCAGCAGGAAGCCGACGCGCCAGGACAGGTAGGTGGTCACAAAGCCGCCGAGGAGCGGCCCGACCGCGGCGGCGATCGCGGCCGCCGCTCCGACCAGCGCGTAGGTCTTGACCTGTGCCGCTCCCTCGAAGTTGCCGTGGATGAGCGACTGCATGGCCGGCAGCAGCAGCGAGGCGCCGAGGCCACCGACGATCGCCCACAGGACGATGATCGCCGCCAGGTTCTGGGCGAGGGTCATGGCCAGCGCCCCCGTCGCATACGCCAGGAGACCCACCACGTACGCCCGCTTGCGTCCAAAGAGGTCGCCGAGCTTGCTGCTGATGAGGATGAACGCGGCGGACACCAGTGCCTCGAGCGCGATCGCGCTCTGGACAGCGCTCACCGTGGTGTCGAGATCCCTCACCACGGCCGAGATCGACACGTTCATCAGCGATGTGTCGACGACGAGCACGAACATGGCCGCCGCCAGCAGGAGCGACAGACGCGTGTTTCCCCCGGTCACTACGCCCAGCCGGCCACGTCCGCGCCGCCCTCGTGGGTGATGCGCGAGCCGAAGCGCACCAGCGCCGGGTGCGACGCGATCTTGCCGGCCACCAGCGCCTCGCCCTGGGCAAAGGCCGTGGCCCGCTCGACCAGGCCGGGTGGCACGAAGGAGAACACGCTCGCCACGTGGCCGAGATCGGCCACCGAGTTCATCCGCATCAGGACCAGGTTGTCGCATTGCGAGATCACGTTCTCGTGCACCTTCTGTGGCCGCTGGGTGACCACGATCAGGTAGAGCCCGAACTTCCGGCCCTCCCCTGCGATCCGGATGGCGTCCTCGGTGGCCAGAGCGGCGAGCGGATCGCCCGGCTCCGCGGGACACACGTTCTGTGCCTCGTCGATCACGATGGCCACCGGCTCGCGTCGCCCTCGCTCGCGCCACAGGCGCTCCAGAACGGCGCCCGCGGTGAGGGCCTGCTCGTCGCGCGTGCCCAGCGAGCCGAGGTCCACCACCAGGCACCGCGCGCCGGCCGGGCTCACCACCTCCTCCAGCAGCGACTCACCCTCGGGCCCGGGCCAGATGCCGAAGCGATCGATACCCAGGTTGCGGGCACGCAGCTTCAGGCCCTCGGCCGGCGACTTGGAGAGGTCCTCGAGACTGCGAATCGACTCGTCCTCGAGCAGGGCCAGGAGCTCGCCGTACTCAGCACGGTCAGCGAGCGGGTCGAGGCGCAGCAGACCGGCCTGGTGGGCGGGGCTCAGGTCGCGGAAGCGCACTCTGATGGCAGCGGGGCCGCCGGTGCCGCTTCGGACCTGCACCGAGGCCGCGGCGTCTTGGTAGCGCTCGTCCTCCACGCGCGGCTCGCCGAGGCGCACGTAATCCGAGTTCGGATCGAGCACGACGACGCGCAGGTTGGTCTCCATCAGCAGGCGCTCGAGCAGCACGCCCAGCGAGTAGGTCTTGCCCGAGCCCGATTGGCCGCACAGGAACGTGTGGCGACCGAAGCCGCCGGCATCGAGCTGGAACGGCACGCCGGGAGCGAGCGCGAGCTCCCCCACGTCGAGCTGCGCGCGGCCGGGGCGCGTGCGCTCGAGCCAGGCCCGGACCTCGTCCGGGGTGGCGCCGCGCACCGTGGCGTCGTGGAACGGCCGCCCGTCGCCGTCGAGAATGACGCCATCCCCACCGCCGGCGCGCAGGCGGACGTGGCCGGCGCTACCAGGCACCGTGGTGTCCTGGTGGCGGAGCTCGAGCGACAGGAGCTGGCCCAGGCGGACGGAGCCGCCCCCCTCGATCGCCACGTAACCGCCCGGCTCGAGCTCCAGGCCGTGCAGCGACACCTGGAAGTCGAATCGCCGGCCGTCCACGGATGTGGCCAGCGGCAGCACCGCCACCTCGAGCGCCTCGCGCGTCTCGCGGTACTCCTCCAGCGAAGCGTGCAATTCGGTCACGGCGCGATCCTATGCCGCCGCTTCCGCCACCGGCCCGGATGGCAGTCGCCGCGTCAACGAGAGCGACAGCAGTGCCGCGAGCGCGACGGCGCCGAGCGACAGGCGCAGAGCCTCGAGCTGGGCGTCGCCGTAGGCCTCGGCGACGGCGCTGGCCTGGTCCTGGGTCAGGCCGCCCTTCACGCCGGCGTCCTCGACGGCGTCGACGGGCACGATGTCGATCCCCTGATCGGCCTTCGCCACGATCGCCTCACGCGCCGCCGGGGGAACCTCCGGGTTGGCGGTGATCCGCTCGCTGAATCCTGTCGCGAGCGATCCGAGCAGGACCGCGCCGACGATCGCCGTGCCGAGCGAGGACCCAAGGTTCTGGGCGGTGCCCTGAAGCCCGCCCGCCTCGCTCGTCTGCGTGGGCGCGACTGAGGACATGATCACATTCCCCAGCTGCGAAGCGAGGAGTCCCGCGCCCGCTCCGATCAGAGCCAGCGCCACCTTGAAGCCGGTGTCGTTCAGCGTCACGTCGAGCGTTCCGAGCATGACGAACGCGCCGATGCTCACCCCCACCAGCCCGATCTGAGCGACCACTCGCGGCGAGCGCCGTGCGGCGATCCGCGGACCCAGCAGAGCGAAGACGAGCATCGCCACCGACAGCGGCAGCAGGCGCTTGCCGGTCTCGAACGCGTCCAGCCCCAGCACGACCTGCAGGTAGACCGGTATGACGAAGAACGTGCCCATCAGGACGAACTGCTGGCCGACCAGGCTCGACAGTCCCGCCCGCAGCTGCGTGATGCGCAGGAGCGCAGTGTCGAGCAACACGTCGCGGCCCAGATCGGCGCGCCGCTGCTCCCATGCGGCAAACGCCCAGAGCAGGGCGAGTCCCCCGACCACCATGAACGGCACCGGCGAGAAACCGAGCGGCGTGATCTCGGTGCCGCCGATCGTCGGCGGCGTGCGCGGCTGCACAAGGCCCCACACGCTGCTGCGCAGGATCGCGATCACCATCAGGCCCAGGCCGGCTGAGGAAAGCGCCACTCCGACGAAATCGAGCCGCGGACGCCGCGTCGGCCCGGGGGCCTGCGCGATCTGTCCCCGCAGGAACAGGATGAAGATCACGACGACGGTCTCCGCCGCGAACACGTAGCGCCACGTGAACTCGGTCGTCACCCAGCCACCGATCAGGGGGCCGGCGGCAATCGCCACTGCGGCGATCCCGCCGAGCAGCGCATACGCCAGCGCGCGGTCACGGCCCTCGTATGTGGCGGCGGTGAGCGCCGCGATCGCCGGCACCACGAGCACGGCGCCGAACCCCTCGACGCCAGACCAGCCGACCAGCAGGACGCCCAGGTTCGGGCTCAGGGCGGTCGTCATCGACCCTATCCCGTAGATCGCCAGCCCGATGGCGAAAGCCCGGTTGCGGCCCAGGATGTCGCCGAGCTTCGCTCCGAGCAACATGAACGCTGCCATGACGAGCGTGTACAGCGTGATGGCCGTCTGCACGCCCTGGATCGTCGTGTCGAGGTCCTCGACGATCTGCGAGATCGCCACGTTCATGACGCTCGAGTCGAGCACCATGATGAACTGGGCCGAGGCCAGGATGACCATCGGCAACCACTTACGCACGCCGAGGTCGCCGTTCAGTCGCGTGTGGTGAGCGAATCGATCGCGACCGTGATCGCGAGGATCAGAGCGGTGTCCTCGCCCGCGGCGATATCGACGCCGTAGGTCTCCCGCACGCGGAACCATTTCTTGGAGATCTCCGCGACCGTGTCGCCGTCGCGCTCGATCTCGTACTCGTGGTCCACGATGTTCCCGTGCGCCTTCATGTCGGCGCCGTGCTCCACGTCGATGGCGAAGCGATCTCGAAGACCGACCAGCGCCTTGCGAACGGTCGCGGCGGTGTCGCCGTGGCGCTCGATGACGATCTTGTCGCGGATGCTGAGCTTGCGCTCCTGTATCCGGACCACCTCGTCCCCGGCGGAGTTCTCGAGCACGAACGTCTGTCGCAGGCGAAACGCCTTGCCATCGACCTTGTAGGCGCGCTCCCCGCGGGCATTCTCGATCCAGTAGTCGTCTCCGACGGACAGCAGCTTCTCCCGCATCTGAAAGCGCTCGCCCTCGGGTCCGTCGTCGCGGTTGCGCAGGAAGCCCATCGCGTCGACCGTATGACGGCGTCTCGGCCGGCACATCACCCCGAAGGGGTGACGCCAGATCACCCGCGAACGTCGATGCTCCGCGTATGCCACCGGCCGCCAAGCGACTCGCCGCGCTGCCGGACGAGGAGCTTCAGGAGCTGCTCGCCCTCCTGGACGGCGCCGACAGCGCCGAGCTCAAGCTGACCGTCCCTGAGGAGCATCAGCGATCGACCGTCACCGCCCTCGGCATGGATCCCCTCGAGGCACAGATCCGCCAGGTCTTCTTCTTCGACACGCCCGACCTGACGTTGAACGAGGCCGGCGTCGTGGTCCGGGCCCGTCGCGTGCAGGGGCGCGGCGACGACACGGTGGTGAAGCTGCGGCCGGTCGTGCCGGGCGAACTTCCCGCGGATGTGCGCGGGTCGAAGGGCATGGTGGTGGAGGTGGACGCGATGCCGGGCGGATACGTCTGTTCCGCCTCGATGAAGGGCAGCCGGGGTCCTGACGCCGTGAAGCGAGTGCTGTCGGGCGAGCGGCCGATCCGGAAGCTGTTCTCCAAGGACCAGCGCCGCTTCTACGAGGCGCACGCGCCAGACGGGATCCGCCTGGACGACCTGACGATGCTCGGCCCGATCTTCGTGCTCAAGCTCAACATGCGGCCTGAGGGGTTCCCGGTGGGGAAGCTCGTGGCGGAGATGTGGCTGTACCCGGATGGCACACGCATCCTCGAGCTGTCGGGCAAGTGCCATCCGTCGGCGATGTTCCAGGTGGCCGTGGAGGGACGTGCGTTCCTGGCCCGCCAGGGGGTCAACCTCTCTGGCGAGCAGCAGACGAAGACGAAGACCGCGCTGGAGTTCTTCTCGGCTAACGCAGCGGGCGCGTGACCGGCTCGCGGCGGCGGCCCAGGTTGCTCACGATCAGCGCCACCACCGTCACCAGGTAGATCTGGCCGAACAGCATCTCGGCCACGGCGAACATGCGCGTGCTGTCGGCCGCCGGTGTCAGGTCGCCGTATCCGACGGTACACAGCGTCACAAAGCTGAAGTAGAGGTTGTCGGACGCCGTGGGGTGCACCTTTTCGGCGAAGACGGCGTCGGCGTCGAAGGCCCCGATCACGCTGTAGAGGAACGAGAAGAACATCCCAGCCAGCAGGAAGATCGCGAGCACGCCGGCCACGGTGCGGAGCGTCACGGCGCCCTCGTCGCGAAGAGCTCGGAACAGGCCGGCGGCGAGCGCGGCGGGTGCCACGGCCACGAGCAGCCCGTTGACCACCCCCGCCGTGGCCGACGGGACGCTCCCGTGCAGCACCCAGAGCACGCTGGCCGCGAACACCATCAGGATCGCCACGCCTGCCGCGAGCCGAACCACCCGCCGGTGCGCACCTGCCGTCCACACGGCAGCCACCAGCGTGGCGGCTTGGAGTACGACCGTGATCAGACGGGTGCCGCTCGAGCCGCTGGCCAGCAGCTGGAGCCCGATGGAGGCCGAGACGAGGGTAAGGACCAGCCCGTAGCCAACCGGCACGCTTCGTCTGGCGCGGGTGACCCTCTCCTCGCGGGCGGGTGGCGTAGACATGCTCCTGCCTGCCCGGTTCGGCGGCTCCCCCTGCGCTCCTCTCACCGGGCGGAGCCGTTCAGGCGTCGCGCAGCGCCACCTGCGCGCCCAGCGCGGCGCCCGCGCTGGCGGCCACGACCAGCATCACGGCCACGAGCTCGCGCGCCGCCAGGCCCTGTCCGAGCACCAGCCAGCCGGCGAGCGTGGCCAGGGCCGGCTCGAGGCTCATGAGCACGCCGAAGACGCTCTGCGGCATGCGCCGGAGCGCCTCGAGCTCGAGCGAGTACGGGATGACGGACGAGAGCACCGCAACGGCTGCCCCGGTCGCGAGGACAGCGGGCACCAGCAGCTCGCTGCCGGCGTCGGCCACGCCCACCGGGATCAGCACCGCGCCGGCCACCAGCATCGCGAGCGCCAGGCCGCCGCCCCCCGGGAACACCCGTCCCACCCGCACGGAGAGCAGGATGTAGGCGGCCCAGAAGGCTCCCGCAAGGAGGGCCAGCGCCACGCCGGTCGGGTCCAGCTCGGTGGAGCCGAAGTCCGAAAGCAGCAGGATCCCGGCGGCGGCGAGCACCACCCACAGCACGTCGAGCGCCCGCCGCGACCCGGCCACCGCCACGCCCAGCGGTCCCACGAACTCGAACGTCACCGCCACGCCGAGCGGGATCCGGTCGATCGACTCGTAGAACGCGAGGTTCATTCCCGCGAGCGACAGTCCGAACACCGCTGCCAGGAGGAGGTCCCGCCCGCTGTGCTCGGAGATTCGCGGGCGCCAGGCCACGGCCAGCAGCACGGCCCCGATCGCCACGCGGAGGAACACGGTGCCCCCCGGTCCGGCCTCGTCGAACAGCGTCTTCGCCAAAGCCGCCCCGAACTGAACGGAGAGGGCGGCGCAGAGCACGAGGAGCGGGGCCGGCACGGACGCCACCGTAGCCACCGGCATAATCGAACGGTGGCCGCCGGCTACGAGCAGCTGGAGGACGCCTTCAGGGAGATCGATGCTCCCTTCGCCCTCGTGGACCTCGACGCGATGTGGTCGAACGCGGCGGAGATGCTCGCGCGCGCGGGCGGGAGGCCGATCCGCGTGGCCAGCAAGTCGGTGCGCTGCCGCCCGCTGCTCTCCGCGATCCTGGAGCGCGACCCGGGCTTCCGCGGGCTGATGACCTTCACGCTGGCCGAGAGCCTCTGGCTCCACGAGCACGGCTTCCGCGACCTTCTGCTGGCCTACCCCACCGCCGACCGCGAGGGCCTGGCGCGGCTGGGCCGGTTCGAGCCCGAGGGCGCGCCGATCGTGATGGTCGACTCAACCGAGCAGCTCGACCTGATCGACGCGGCCGCCGGCCCGGGGCGCCGGGCGATCCGCGTGTGCATCGAGCTCGACCTGGCGTGGTGGCCCGCCGGCGGGCGGGTCAAGATCGGGGTGCGGCGCTCACCGGTGCGAATGCCCGCTCAGGCGCGCGCGCTCGCGGCCGAGATCGTGCGCCGGCCCGGGTTCGAGCTCGCGGGGCTTATGGGCTACGAGGCGCACATCGCCGGGCTCGGCGACCGGCCCCTCACCGGTCGCTGGCAGGGTCCCGCGATCCGGTCGATCAAGCGCCGCTCCGTCGCCGAGATCGCGGAGCGCCGGGCGGCCGTGGTGGCGGCGGTGCGCGAGGTGGCGCCCGTCGAGCTGGTCAACGGCGGCGGCACCGGGAGCATCCACACCACCGCGCGCGAGCCGGTGGTCACCGAGATCACGGCGGGGTCGGGCTTCTACGCGCCCACGCTCTTCGACCGCTATGCCGACTTCACGCTCACCCCGGCGGCGATGTTCGCGCTGCCCGTGGTCCGGCGCCCGAGCGGAGGCGTGGCCACGCTCCTCGGCGGCGGCTACCACGCGTCGGGGCCCGCCGGCCTCGACCGTCTGCCGGCGCCCTACCTGCCGACCGGGCTGCGACTGGACGCCCGCGAGGGCGCGGGCGAGGTGCAGACGCCGGTGCTGGGCGCGGCCGCCGCCTCGCTCCGGATCGGGAACCGTGTGTACCTGCGCCACGCCAAGGCGGGCGAGCTATGCGAGCGCTTCGACCGCCTCCACCTCGTGAGCGGCGGCCGGGTGGTGGACGAGGTGCCCACGTATCGCGGCGAGGGCCGCACAGAGCTCTAGACCGGCCCGAGCACGCGGTCGGTGTAGTCGTTCGCGAAGCGGCCATCAGGGTCGAAGCGCCGGCGCACCGCCTGGAAGCGCTCCCAGTCCGGATAGCGCGCAGCGAGCGTGTGGGCCGACTGGTAGTGGCGCTTGCCCCAGTGGGGGCGCCCGCCGTACTCGTCCATGATCCGCTCGACCGCGCGGAAGTAGGTCTCGAACTCCATGCCGCGGTACTGGTGAACGGCGATGTAGGCCGTGGGTCGGCCGTGGGCCGTGGAGAGGTAGGCGTGATCGGGAGCCACCACGCGCAGCTCGATCGGGAATGCCACCGGCAGGCGCCTCCGCTCGATCAGCGCCAGTACGCGCTCGACCGCCTCGGCGGCGCGCTCGCGCGGTATCGCGTATTCCATCTCCGTGAAGCGCACGCGGCGCTCGTTGGCGTACACCCGGTTGCTCGCGTCGAGGTGCTCCACGCGGCTCATCAGCCGCGCCAGCAACCGGTTGATCGCGGGTATCAGCGACGGCCGGAGCCTGCCCATGCGGAAGGCCGCCCCGAGCAGGGCGTTCTCCACCACCAGATCCTGGAAGGCGGCCTGGAGCTCCGAGCGCGGCCGCGCCGGGCGGTCCGTGCGCACGGAGGTGAGCGTGAGCGCGGTGCGCGTGTAGGGCAGCACGAAGGCCTCGAAGTGGTCCACGCCGTCCACCAGCTGATCCAGCCTGGGCAGCACCTCGTCCAGCGGGCGCGGCTCGTCCACGCGATGGATCCGGAAGGCCGGCACGCAGCGGATGGTCACGGCCGCGATCACGCCGAGCGCGCCGAGGCTCACGCGGGCCGCGAGCAGATCCTCCTCCTCGCGCACGTCCACGAGCTCGCCGGCGCCGTTCACGATGCTCATGCCCACCACCTGGGCGGACAGGTTGCGGAAGCGCGAGCCGGTGCCGTGTGTGGCGGTGCTCACCGCTCCGGCGAGCGTCTGCTTGTCCACGTCGCCCTGGTTCTCGAGAGCGAGCCCGCGCGTGGCCAGCTCCTCACCCAGGTCGTGCAGCGTGATGCCGGCCTCCACGGTCACGTCGGCCCCGTCCACGGCGAGCACCCTCCGCATGTGACCGAGGTCCACCAGCACCCCGTCCGTGCACGCGATGTCCGTAAAGGAGTGCCCTGAGCCGGCGGCCCTCAATCTCCGCGCCCCGCGCACCACCCGGGCCAGCTCCTCGGCGTCGCGCGGACGCTCCACACGCTCGGGCGCGCAGCGCTGATCGCCCGCCCAGTTGCTCCAGAGCTCGGCCACCCGGCAGTTATAGCCGGGCGATCAACCGCACGGTGTCATCCAGCTACGGCACTGCCGTACCTAAGTGACAGGTGGCCCAGCCAGGGCCCGCCCTAGCCCGAAGCGGCGCTCTCCGCCGCGGCCTCGACCTTGGCGGGGTCCGGGGCCCAGTGGGCCTCGGCGTCGATCGGGGTGTCGCGGAGGTACGCCTCGGCGTCGAGGGCTGAGATGCAGCCCGTGCCCGCCGCCGTGATGGCCTGGCGGTACACGTGGTCGGTGAGGTCACCGGCGGCGAACACGCCCGGGATGCGCGTGCGGGTCGAGCGCCCCTCCACCTGGAGGTAGCCGTTCTCGTCCGCGTCGAGCTTGCCTTCCACGAGCTGGGAGTTCGGGCGGTGCCCGATCCCCACGAACGCACCGGTCACCTCGATCTCGCGCTCGGAGCCGTCGTCCACGTTCTTCAGGACCGCCTTGGCCAGCGCGCCGTTCTCGCCGGGCTCGAAGCGCTCCACCTCGTAGGGCGTGAGGAACTCGATGTTCTCGGTGGCACGCGCGCGGTCGGCCATGATCGCCGACGCCCGAAGCTCGTTGCGCCTGTGGACGATCGTGACCTTGCCCGCGAACTTGGCCAGGAAGGTGGCCTCCTCCATCGCGGTATCCCCGCCCCCTACGACCATCGTGTTGTGGTCGCGGAAGAAGGCGGCGTCACAGGTGGCGCAGTAGGACACGCCACGGGCGGCCAGCTCCTCCTCGCCGGGCACGCCCAGCTTCTTCGGCTCCGCGCCCATCGCGAGGATCACCGCGCGGGTGCGGATCTCCTGGTCGCCGATGTAGACGCGGTGGATTCCGCCCTCCTCCTCGGCGAACTCGATCCGGGTGACGTCGTCGGTGATGAAGCGGGTTCCGAAGCGCTCGGCCTGGTCGCGGAAGTGCTGCATCATCTCGGGTCCCATGATGCCCCCGGGGAAGCCCGGATAGTTCTCCACGTCGGTCGTCTGCTGGAGGAGGCCGCCCCACGCGAATCCCTCGATCTGGAGTGGCTCCAGGTCGGCGCGCGAGGTGTAGAGGGCGGCCGTGAAGCCGGCCGGCCCGCTGCCCACGATCACAACGTTCTCTGTGTCCTTGATCTCGATGCTCATCGCCTCATCCCCGCCTGCCGTTGCGCTTCATGCGCTTACTTTACTTTCTGAAGTATAGAGCCCCATCGGCTGTTCGGCCGCGTTCTCCTCTTCCCAGCGCGACACGGTCCTACGCAGCTGGACGAAGGCCACGATCCCCGGCGGGATCGGCAGCCAGAAGGCGATCACGCGGTATGTGAGCACTGCCGGGAACACCACCGAGCTGGACACCCCGAACAGCACGAACGCGCCGATCATCCCCGCGTCGACGGAACCGACCCCGCCCGCGGGCGAGGGGATCAGGTTGGCCGCCATGCCGATGAAGAAGCCCAGCACAAGGACCGCGAACGCCACGTTGCCGCCGAAGGCCTTGAAGCTCGCCCAGAGCACCCCGATGTTCGCCGCCCAGAAGCCCACCGCACCGATTACGGCGAGCGCGCCGCCACGCGGGTGGCGGACGAAGGCGATCGCCGTGCGAACGCCTGTTGCGATCGTGGCCGGGCCCTTGGCCAGCCGGAGGAGATAGCGCTGGCGGCGGTAGCCCCCGGCGAAGGAGGCGATGCGCCTCTCGAAGTCCTGGGGGATGAGCGCCATCAGCCCGAACACGGCCATCACCCCCGCTGCCACCACCGCCGGCACCACGGTGCCGCCGAACGGGTCCTCGCCCGGGAAGACACCGGTCCGCAGCAGGATCCCGAAGATCACGAGCGCCGCCGTGTAAACGCCGTACATCAGCGCGAGGAAGGCGACCATCCGGCAGGCCGCGCGGCGGGTGGGAAGCCCGGCCTTCTTGAGCGCCCAGTAGGTGAGCACGATGCCGCCGGCTCCTGCGGCCGAGAAGATGCGCGTGGCCGCCAGCCCGGCCATCGTGATCTGGTACGAGGCGCGCCAATCGAGCCGGCGCCTGACGGTCTCGAGGTCCACCCCGCCGAGCACGCCCCGGAAGAGCGCCACGTAGGCGGCGAACGCGAGCACGTTGAAACCCACGGCGATCACGACCCAGTACCAGGTGGCCTCGTCGAAGCGGTCCATCGCGTCGTCGATCCCGACCACCTTGGGGAACAGCAGGTAGATCGCGGCTACCAGCAGCACGACCAGCAGCACCCCGCTGAACAGCTTGCGCCGGTCGTGGAGCAGCGCCTGGAACGCCCCGACCTCGGCGTCGCCCGCGTCGCCGTCGTTCTCGACCCCCGGCGTCAGCAGGAGATCCGGGTCCTGCCCACGGCGCGGGCTGCGCTCGCGTGTGCTCATCAAGCCGCCCGCGGCTCGAGCCTCTGGATGACCACGCCGACCGTCCGCGCGAGCGGGCCGAACCTCGGTGCGACCCGCCACAGCGCCTCGGACAGCGCCAGGCCCGCGAGCAGGTCAACCACGTAGTGCTCTCCGAGGTAGACGAGGCCGAAGCCGAGCGTCAGCGCGTAGGTCCAGCCCACAGCGCCGTGCCCGGGTCCGATCTGGCTGAGCAGGCGCGCTGCCATCGCGGACGTACCGAAGTGGAGTGAGGGCATCGCGGCAAATGGGTTCCCTTGGAGTGAATGGTATAGCGGCTCCCAGAGACGCCCCCAAAAGCGCTCGCCCGCCTCGGCCATGATCCGCCGCACCGGCGGGAGCTTGCCCTGCGCGGCCGCCCACCAGGGCGGAGCGGTGGGCAGAACCCAGTAGACGATGCAGCCGAGGTCGAAGCAGCCGGCCATCAGGAAGGCCGAGCGCTCGAAGTAGCGGCGGTGGCGAAGCAGGATGTAGGCGCAGGTCCCGTGAGGGATCAAGAACCAGCTCCAGTGGACCGCGGACAGCCCGTACTCGAGCGGCCCCACCTCCCCCTCTCTGGCAAGCGCCCGCTGCAATCGGGTCGTGGGCAGGGTGCCGAGCCCCAGCACCCGGTCGATCGCGATCGGGTAGTCGGACCTGACGCGGAGCTGGAACGCCTCGGGGTCGTCGTCGGGCATGTCGAAATGGGCGAAGTAGGCCCACATCTGGAGCGCGTAGATCCCCGCGTCTCGCAGCGGGGTGCGCGGGGCAGCGAGAGCGAGCGCGGCGGGCGCCGGCCACGTGAGCGCCGATACCACCGGAGGGCGCAGCCGTAGCCGGTGCCGAACCAGTGGAGTCGCGATGCCGACCGCCACCGCGCCCCACGCAAGCGTGCGGAGGGCGCGAGTACTACGCAAAGCGTGGCGCAGCATAGCCCTGTGCAGGGATAGGAACACGGTCCGGCCCGGCGAATGGGAGCGCAATGAAGACCGCTCGCATGCTTCTAACCGCTTCCGCGGCCCTGCTCGCGCTCGGGCTCGTGGCGTCCGCCTGGGCGGCTCCCGGGCCGGACGGCGGCTCTGAGTCGGGCGGTGCGCGCGCTCTCCCCGTGGTGCCGAGCGGGGGCGGCGGCAGCGAGCCAGGGCCGGACGTGTCCGCTCAGCTGGGTGGCACCGACGGCGAGCTTCCGCAGACCCCGCCCGCGATGCCGCCGCTCGAGGGCGTGCCGGACGCCCTGCCGGACGGCACCGGAACCCTTCCCGAGGAGAACGTGATCGTGCCGCTCCAGCCCGCACCGGGCGAGGACAACCCGCCGCTGATCGACTCGAGTGGCGGGGGCTTCGGCTTCCTCGCGGGCACGGGCTCGGAGATCGTGTCGCTCATCACCGCGGGCGTGGAGGCGCTGACAGGCGGAATGCTGTCGGCGTTCAGCGACTCCTCTCCATGATCCGCACCTCCACGGGCGCCCGCTCCGAGAAGATTCGGGCGTCCTCCGCGGTTCCGATGTGCTCGCCCCAGTGCATGGGCACGGCCACGCGCGGCTGAATCCTGCGCGCGGCCTCCGCCGCCTCGTCGGCGGTCATCACGTAGATCCCGCTCACCGGGAGCAGTGCCACGTCCACACCGGTGACGCTGTCCATCTCGGGGATCACGTCCGTGTCGCCCGAGTGGTAGACGCGCTCACCGCGCACGTTCAGGTCGTAGCCCACCAAGCCGGCCTCGCGCGGGTGGAACACGCGGCCCTGGGGATCGCGCTTCGAGGTGTTGTAGGCAGCCACGGCCGCCACCTCGAGCCCGCGCACGATCTCGGTGTCGAGCACCTCGCCGGGCGCGATCGAGTGCACCCGCCCGCTCACCCGCTCGGCCACCGCCGCGGGGCCCACCAGCCACGTGTGGTCACCCGACAGCCGCTCGATGTCCTGCGGCGAGAAGTGGTCGTAGTGCCCGTGGGTGACGAGGATCAGGTCCGCCACCGGCGCGTCGTCGGGCACGCGGTACGGATCGATGTAGACGATCGACCGCCCGATCCGGATCCGGAAGCCGGAGTGCCCCAGCCACTCCAGCGCGTCCAGCAGCATGCGGCGGAGGATAGGGGGGGATAGGCTCGGGCCATGAGCTACGAGAACGTCATTTGGGAGCAGGAAGGCGGCGTGGGCCGGCTGACCCTCAACCGCCCCGACTCGCTTAACGCCTGGACCGCCGGATTCGGCCGCGACCTCAAGCAGGTGGTGGAGGTCGACGCCGCCGACCCGTCGGTGCGCGCGGTGCTGATCACCGGAGCCGGCCGCGGCTTCTCCTCCGGCGCGGACCTCAAGGAGGGCTTCGAGCCCGCCGACGACGGCATGCCGGACGTGCGCAAGGAACTCGTCGAGCTCTACCACCCGATCATCGCCGGCGTGCGGCGCCTCGAGAAGCCCGTGGTGGCCGCCGTGAACGGCCCCGCGGTGGGCATCGGCGCCTCACTCGCATTCGCCTGCGACCTCGTGCTGGCGGCGGAGTCCGCGTTCTTCGGGCTCGCGTTCGTGAACATCGGCCTCATGCCCGACGGCGGCTCCACCCTGTTCGTGCCGTCCGCTGTCGGCAAGGCCCGCGCCCTCCAGATGGCACTGCTGGGCGAGCGCGTGGAGGCGGCCCGGGCACTCGAGTGGGGCCTCGTGAACTTCGTGTACCCGGACGACGGGCTGGCGGCCGAGGCGAATGAGCTGGTGGAGCGCCTGGCCAAGGGCCCCACCCGGTCGTACGCGTCGTCGAAGCAGGCCCTCAACCGGATGCTCTACCCGGACCTCGACGGCCAGCTGGACCTCGAGGCCGAGCTGCAGCACACCCTCGCGCGCACGCGCGACTTCCAGGAGGGCGTGACCGCGTTCGTCCAGAAGCGGGAGCCGGAGTTCCAGGGCGCGTGACCAGCGCCCCGGCGCGCACATCGGGGCAACCGCCACGAAGTGGAGCGCTTGTCCGGACCAGGGATATGATGCGCCGCGCCTTGCCCCGGCGCCGTACACGTCTCGTGCTGCTCGTCGCCCTTGCGGCGACCCTGCTCGCACTTCTGATCGCCGCGCCAGGCGCGCTGGCCGACGCCTTCACCCCGGAATCGGGTGGATCGCCGCAGGCCGACGACATCGACACGCTCTACAAGATCACGCTCTACGTGGCGATCGTGATCTTCCTGATCGTCGAGGGCACCCTGATCTGGTCGCTCGTGCGCCACCGTGCGCGCCGCGGCGGCGCTCCCCCGGTCCAGATCCGCGGAAACACGCCGCTGGAGCTCGGCTGGACGCTCGGCGCGGCGCTGATCCTCGTGGTGCTCACCGTGATCACGTTCGTGTACCTGGACGACATCAAGAACCCGCCGGCCTCGGATCCGGACGGGCTGGCCTCACAGTCGCTGTTCGCCTCCATCGACCAGCCCCGCCCCCCGGCCGGCGGTGGGCGGGCGCTCAACATCGAGGTGGACGGGCGGCAGTACCTCTGGCGCTACGACTACCCGGGCGCCGAGCAGCTCTACAGCTTCTACGAGATGGTGGTGCCCACCGGCACGACGGTCACGCTCGACGTGAGGGCGGCCGACGTCATCCACTCCTGGTGGATTCCGAAGCTCGGCGGCAAGGTCGACGGCGTGCCCGGCCACGTGAACAAGACCTGGTTCAAGATCCCGCGCGGCAAGGAGGGCGTGTACCGGGGCCAGTGCGCCGAGCTTTGCGGCGCGGGGCACGCCGACATGCGGGCGGAGGTCCGCGCGGTCACCCCCGACGAGTTCGAGAGCTGGTCGCAGCAGCAGCGCGCAGACATCGAGGCAGCCGGCGAGGCGCTCGGCGAGCAGCGCAAGGCGCGCGCGCAGGAAGGAGAGACCGAGTAGTGGAGGCAGCCACCGCATCCGCGCGGCCCGAGATCGTCATGCACGGCCCGTCCGACCGCCCGAGCGGGTGGCTCTCGTGGCTGACCACCACCGATCACAAGAAGATCGGGATCCTCTACCTGTTCGCGACGTTCCTGTTCTTCGTGATCGGCGGCGTGGAGGCCCTGATCATGCGCCTCCAGCTGGCGCAGCCCAACGGCACGCTGGTGGCCCCCGAGACCTACAACGGCCTCGTGACCATGCACGGCACCACGATGGTCTTCCTGTTCGTGGTGCCGGTCCTGGCGGGCTTCGGCAACTACATGGTGCCGCTCATGATCGGCGCCCGCGACATGGCCTTCCCGCGCCTGAACGCGCTGTCCTTCTGGCTCCTGCTGTTCGGCGGGATGGCCTTCTACACGAGCGTCTTCTTCGAGCCCCCGCAGAACGGCTGGACGTTCTACGCACCGCTGTCCGACGACAGCTACTCCCCGAGCGGCGGAGTGGACGCGTGGATCTTCCTGATCCACCTCACCGGAATCTCGTCGCTGGTGGGCGCGATCAACTTCGTGGCCACCATCCACAACATGCGCGCCCGCGGGATGAGCTGGGGCCGCATGCCGCTGTTCGTCTGGACGATCCTCGTCTACAGCTACCTGCTGATCCTGGCGCTGCCGGCGGTGGCCACCGCCGTCACGATGCTGCTCACCGACCGCCACTTCGGCACCGCCTTCTTCGACCCCACCGGCGGCGGCGACCCGATGCTCTGGCAGCACCTGTTCTGGTTCTTCGGGCACCCCGAGGTCTACATCATGATCCTGCCCGCCTTCGGGATGATCTCGGAGATCCTGCCGGTGTTCGCGCGCAAGCCGATCTTCGGCTACAAGGCGATCGCGGCCTCCACCGTGGCCATCGCCTTCCTCGGCATGCTCGTGTGGGCGCACCACATGTTCACCACGCCCACCTCCACCGTGGTGCTGGCCTTCTTCATGCTCAGCTCGTTCCTGATCGCGGTGCCCACCGGGATCAAGATCTTCAACTGGATCGCCACGCTCTGGCGCGGCTCGATCGTCTACAAGACGCCGCTCCTGTACGCCGCCGCGGTGCCCGCGCTGTTCGTGATCGGCGGCATCTCGGGCGTGATCCTCGCCATCTTCCCGGTGGACTGGCAGCTCCACGACACCTACTTCGTGGTGGCGCACCTCCACTACGTGCTGTTCGGCGGATCGGTGTTCGGGATCTTCGCCGGGCTCTACTACTGGTTCCCGAAGATGTCCGGCCGGATGCTGTCCGAGACGCTCGGCAAGGCGTCCTTCTGGACCATGTTCGTCGGCTTCAACCTGACCTTCCTCATCCAGCACTCGATGGGACTGTCGGGCATGCCGCGCCGGATCTACGACTACAGCGACGAGCTGAACGTGGGCACCTTCAACCTCATCTCCACCATCGGCTCGTTCGTGCTCGGGCTGGGCGTGCTCATCACGCTGATCAACGTGGTCCGGAGCATCAAGCACGGAAAGCGGGCGGGGAACGATCCGTGGCAGGGGAACACGCTCGAGTGGTTCACGCAGTCACCGCCGCCGGTCAACAACTTCGACGTGATCCCGCGCGTGCGCAGCGTGGAGCCGATGAAGGACATCCGCCGCGAGGTCGCGGCGGCCGCCAGAGCAGCCGAAACCGTGTCGCAGCCCGCGGCGCCACGCAGCCTGTAGCCTCGGTCGCTCTGTGACCAGCGCCCCCTCCACCGGCTACCGGAGGCTCGCCCTGGCGACCGGGGTGGCCACCTTCCTGCTGATCATCGTGGGCGGCATTGTGCGGGTGTCGGACTCCGGGCTGGGCT
Organism: uncultured Thermoleophilaceae bacterium; assembly: GCA_963811055.1. Classification (GTDB taxonomy): domain Bacteria; phylum Actinomycetota; class Thermoleophilia; order Solirubrobacterales; family Thermoleophilaceae; genus JACVRW01. Next base: position 490,449 of record CAWEPQ010000019.1, on the reverse strand, counting down.
GCGGACCCGGCGGCTCCGGCTTCCACGGCTGGCCGTTCTGCAACGGCGACGTGGTGCCGGGACTCGACCTCAACACCATCATCGAGTACACCCATCGCGCGCTCGCCGGAGTGGTCGGCATCCTGATCGTCGCCCTGGCGGTCCAGGCCTGGCGCCACAACCGCGCCAACCGCACCCTGGTCTGGGTCACATGCGGCCTCGTGCTGCTCGTGTTCGCACAGGCGGTCCTCGGCGGCGCGACGGTCGAGGAGAACCTCGAGGAGGCGCTCGTGGCGGCCCACCTCGGCCTGGCGATGCTGCTGCTCGGCGGCCTGCTCTGGGTCTGGCGCTCCACGCAACCCGAGGTGGCCGGAGCGGAGCCGGCCGACGGAGGTCCGAGGTTCCGTGCGCTGGCCGTGATCACCACGGTCGGCGTGCTGTGCACGATCGTGGCCGGCGGCTACATGGCCGGCACCCAGAAGTACGGGCGCCCGGACTACCAGCTAGGCGACGGCGCGCACCATGCCTGCGGCAAGGAGTTCCCCAGCTGCAACGGCGACTTCATGCCGTTCGGGCAGGCGCGGCTCGTGGACATCCACCTGACCCACCGGGCGTTCATGTACGTGACCACGCTGCTCGCGCTCGCGCTCGTGGCCCTGGCGCTCCGGCGCCGCCCGAGTCCCGGCGTGGTCCGCTGGGCGGGGGCGGTCGGCGCCGTGCTCGTGCTCCAGGTGCTCGTGGGCGCCCTGAACGTGTGGCTTGACGAGTACGAGACCCTGATCGTTCTGCACCTCGCGCTCGGCACCCTGCTCTGGACGGCCACGCTCGGCCTCACGCTGCAGCTCTACCGGGTGCCCGCGCCCGCTCCGGAGCACTCGCGCGGGCGCACCGAGGCGGTGACCGCCTGATGGAGGCCGGCTCCCGCACGCGCGGGCGCACGCGCGCCGAGGCGATCGCGGCCATCGGTCCGTCGTCTCCGACTACGTGGAGATGACGAAGCCGAAGGTGCAGTCGCTGCTGCTCTTCACCACCGTCACGACGATGTACGTGGCCGGCGACCCGTCGCTCGGCCTGGTGGCCCTCACCTGCGTGGGCGGCGCGCTTTCGGCCGGCGGCGCCGGGGCGATCAACCACGCGCTCGACCGCGACATCGACCAGATGATGGCCCGCACCGCCGACCGGCCGGTGGCCAGCGGCCGGGTGAGCCCGCGCGCCGCGATCGTGTTCGGCGTGCTGCTCGGCTGCGCCTCGTTCGCGCTGCTCGCGCTGACGGTCAACGAGGTGGCGGCGGTGCTCGCCATGTCCGGGCTGCTCGGCTACGTGCTCGTCTACACGCTCTGGCTCAAGCGCACCACGCCGCAGAACATCGTCATCGGCGGCGCGGCCGGCGCCGTGCCGCCGCTGGTGGCGTGGGCCGCCGTCACCGGCGGGCTCGAGGGCGCCGCGCTCTACCTGTTCGCGATCGTCTTCTACTGGACGCCGCCGCACTTCTGGGCGCTGTCGCTGCTGATGAAGGACGACTACGCGAAGGCGAACGTGCCGATGCTGCCGGTGGTGCGCGGCGAGGCCGAGACCCGCCGCCAGATCCTGCTCTACACGATCCTGCTGGTGGCGGTCACCGTGCTGCCCTTCGCCGGGCGCCTCTTCGACGGGATCTACCTGGCGGCGGCGCTGACGCTGGGCGGCCTGTTCATCGCCTTCTCGGTGACGCTCTACCGCCGCGCCGACCGGCGCTGGGCGCTGCGCACCTACCTGTTCTCGCTGGGCTACCTCGCGCTGCTGTTCGGGGCGATGGTGGTCGACGCGCGCCTGTAGTTCGCGCAGCCTGGCGGAAGCAGCCGGCTCGGCCGGCTGCGCACCGATGTCGTCATCCTGGCGCGGTTGGGGGTAGTAATCGTGAAGGCCAGCCCATACGGTTGCGCATGCACCGATGCCCCGCCCCGTCGTCGCCGCCCTACTCGCCGTGCTCGCATGCCTCGCATGCGCACCGGTCGCGAGCGCGCACTGGAACCAGCCGCAGCGGCCTGACTTCGCGTACAACATCCTGCCTCCAGGCCAGGCCGGCGGAGCCGGGATCACGAAGAACAGCGCCGATCAGGTCCCGCTCTACGACGGTCTGACGCCGCTCCGCGGCAACGTGACCGAGGCGGATATCCCGAAGTACTTCAAGCGCGAGGACTTCAAGCCCACGGGCGCGACGACCGTGGTCCCCACGCCCGAGCGGCCTGACCTGAAGATCCTCCGCGACGAGTTCGGCGTGCCGCACATCTATGCCGACACGCGCGCCGACCTCTGGTACGGACTCGGGCTCGTAACCGGTCAGGACCGCTGGCTCCTGATGCTGCTCGGCCGCGGCCCCGCCCGCGCGGCGGTAGCCGACATCCCGGGCGTGAACGCGTTCGGGCTCGTGACGAACGGCCCTGAGTTCGTGCCTAGTGCTCAGTCCGAGGCGCTGGTGGACGCGCAGAAGCAGAAGCTGGTCGACACCTACGGCGCCAAGGGCCGCCAGATCCTCCAGGACCTCGAGGACTACGCGGCGGGCGTGACCCAGGGCGTGCCGGAGTCGATGCGCCCCTGGACGGTCAACGACGCGATCGCGGTGAACGCGTTCATCGGCTCGATCTTCGGCAACGGCGGTGGCGACGAGGTCCGCAACTCCGACTTCCTCGCGAAGCTCCGCACGGCGCTCGGCTCGAAGCGCGCCGCCGGGGCGTTCGAGGACCTGATGGAGGCCGACGACGGCGACGCCCCGACCACGACGGCGCGCAAGTTCCGCTACGGCTCGTCGAGCGGCTACCCCACGCCCGGCTCGCCGGTCGTGGACCCGAGCACCACCGAGGCGCTCCCGGACACGCCGAGGCAGCTCGCATCGAACTTCCTGATCGTCAACCCCTTCCGCTCGGCCACGCGCGAGTCGATGGCCGTGATGGGCCCACAGCTCGGCTACTACTACCCCGAGATCGTGCTCGAGGCCGACCTCCACGGCCCCGGGGTCAACGCCCAGGGCGCGTTCGTGCCCGGTGGTGGCCCGTACATGCTGCTGGGGCGGACGAAGAACTACGCCTGGAGCCTCACCTCGGCGAGCAACGACAACCGCGACCAGTTCCTCGAGAAGCTGTGCGAGCCGAACGGGTCGGCGCCCACGCGCGCCTCGCGGCACTACGTCTACAAGGGCCAGTGCATCGCCATGCAGACCTTCGACGCGGGCACCCTGGGCGGCGTGCCGAAGATCTTCCCGGTCACGGTTCACGGCCCGGTCTCCGGCACCGTCCTGGTGGGCGGCAAGCCCTACGCGATCTCCCGCAAGCGCTCGACCTACGGCGAGGAGGCCCTCTCCCTGGCCGCGCTGCGCGACATGACGCTCGGCCGCGGCGAGTCGGTGCGGGGCTTCTGGGACTCGGCCAACCAGTTCGGCTACACCTTCAACTGGGGCTACGCCAACCGCGAGACCACGGCGTACTTCTCGTCCGGCAAGCTGCCGCGCCGCGCGCCCGGAACGAACAAGCTGCTGCCGGCGCTCGGCACCGGCAACTACGACTGGCGCGGCTACATCTCCCGGGACGAGCACCCCCACGACGTGGGCGGACCGGACGGCCTGCTCCTCAACTGGAACAACAAGCCGGCGCCCGGCTGGGAGACCGGTGACGACAACCGCTCCTACGGCTCCGTCCACCGCGTCGAGATGTTCGACGACTTCCCGCGCAAGGCGCGCATCGCCGACGTGGTCAGCATCATGAACCGCGCCGCGACAGAGGACCTGCGCTCGACCGTGATGTGGCCGGTGATCCGCAAGGTGCTGGGCCGCTCGGCCCCGCCGGACGCCCTCACCGGGCAGGCCGCCGCCCTGCTCACCGCCTGGTCGAACGCGGGCGGCAGCAAGCTCGACGGCGACCTCGACGGCAAGATCGACGACCCGGGCGCCGCCATCATCGGGCCCGCCTGGACAAACTTCGCGAACGCCGTGCTCACGCCGAAGCTCGGCCCACTGACGGAGGACCTCAACAGCCTCGTCGGCCGGAGCTCGGGCATGTTCGGCGGCGGCTGGTACGGCTACGTCGACAAGGACCTCCGGACGCTGCTCGGGGAGCGGGTGCGCGACCGGTACAACCTGCGCTACTGCGGAGACGGCTCGCTCAGCGCGTGCCGGACCTCGCTGTGGGCGGGACTCAAGGCGGCTGTGGACCAGCTCTCGGCCGCACAGGGCACCGATGCCACGAAGTGGCGTGCGGACGCAACGGCGGAGCGGCTCAGGTTCGCGCCCGGGCTGCTCTCGACCACCATGCGCTTCGCGAACAGGCCGACCTTCCAGCAGGTGCTGCGCTTCGGGCGCTAGCACCAGACCGACCGGGCGGCGCTCCAAGTCCCGTCGCCCGGTCGGTCAGTCGGCCGGCCCCTTCCCGCCGGCCTGCGAGGATTGGGGCTGATGGAGGAGATCGCAATTCGCGGTGACATGATCCGACTCGGCCAGCTGCTCAAGCTGTCGGACCTCGCGGAGTCGGGGGCCGACGCCAGGGATCTTCTCCTCGAGGGCGACGTGACCGTGAACGGCGAGCAGGAGACTCGCCGCGGCCGGCAGCTGCATCGCGGCGACGTGGTGGCGCTGGGCGAGCACACCGCAGTGGTGGTCTGACCCCACCGATGGCGTTCACCACCGCGGAGGGCAGGCAGGAGCTGCTCGACACCAGCGCCCAGGCGGCCGATGAGCTCGCCTTCGCCAGCGCCTGCCTGGCCGAGGCCTACGAGCAGATGGACGAGCAGAGCGGCGACAGGCTCGAGGACGCGTGCTTCCGGCCCGTCCAGCTCGCGTACGGCCGCGCCAAGCGTGCCCACTCCGAGTTCGCCGGCCGCCACGGACTCCACGCCGCCACGTTCGAGCCGCCGGCCACCGGCCTGGCCTCGCAGGGCGCGGCCGCGTTCGTAGGGCGCGCCGTGGAGGCCGTCGGCGAGGCCGATCGCCTGCTCTCGGAGCTCCAGGACTCGATGCTGCCGATCGAAGCCGGCGACGAGGAGCTGCGCGCCGGCCTCAAGGGCGTCCGCGAGCCGCTGGACGGGTTCTCGGGCCGGGCACGCCAGTTCCTGCGGGGCCTGGGCAGGTAGCAGCCGCTCAGCGAGGCAGCTGCGAAGCCGCCGCCCCGTCGCACACGAGGGTCAGCGCGCCCTCCACCAGCGACGCCGGGGCGCGAGGATCCGGAGGGCCGGCGAAGGCCCGGGCCACCGCCTCCGCCTTGTCGGCGCCCGTGACCAGGAAGATCGCCTCGCGCGCCGCGTTCACAACCGGCAGCGTCAGCGAGATGCGGGCCACGAGCGGCGCCATCCCGGGCGTCTCCACCCCCACCACGCGCCGTTCGCGCTCCCCGAGCGCGTCGTCACCGGGGAACAGCGAGCAGGTGTGGGCGTCCGGGCCCAGGCCGAGCAGGATGAAGTCGAACACCGGCAGCTCCGGGCCGAAGGCGTCGTCGATCACGCGCTCGTACTCCGCAGCGCCCTGACCCGGTCCGTGCTCACCGGGCATCCGGTGCACCACGGCGCCCGGGGCGTGGGCCAGCAGCGCCTCATTCACCATCCGGTAGTTCGAGTGCTCGTGCTCGGGCCCGACGCAGCGCTCGTCGGTGAACCAGAGCTCCACGTCGTCCCAGCTGTCGCGCATCGACGCCAGCAGCCCATAGGCGGCGCGCGGGGTCGAGCCGCCCGTGACCACCATGTGCCCGGTCACGGCCGCCATCATCTCCGCGGCCACACCGGCCGGGTCGTCCGAGACCTGCAGGTCTACTCGCAAAGGGGCGATGCTAGGCGCTCCTGTAGGCCTCGGCAAAGGCCTCGATCTGCTCGCGCGAGTCCGCGGTGCCGGTGTGCATGTCGCGGCCCGCGACCTGGCGGACGAGGCCCGTGAGCACCCTGCCCGGGCCGAGCTCGAGGAAGCTCGTGCAGCCCGCGCCCACCATCGAGCGCACGCAGTCGGCGAAGCGCACGGGCTTGGCGATCTGCTCGATCAGGGCCGTGCGCACCCCCTCGGCATCGTCCACCGGCAGGCCCGAGTGGTTGGCCACGAGCGGCACAGCCGGGGTGGCCAGCTCCACCTCCCCGAGCGGGCGCCGCAGCTCCTCGCGCACGGGCACCATCAACGAACTGTGGAAGGCCGCCCCCACGGGCAGCCGCATCCCCCGCGCTCCTGGTTCGGCCTCCAGCAGCGCCAGCAGCCGCTCCACGGCGGCCACCTCGCCCGACACCACGATCTGCTTCGGCGAGTTGAGGTTGGCCGGGCCGAGCGCCTGGCCCTCGGCGGCCTCGGCGCACAACTCGGCCAGCCGCGCCTCCTCCACTCCGCCGGTGGCCGCCATGGCCCCGGGGCTCCGCCCCTGGATCTCCGCCATCAGCCGGCCGCGCTCACACACCAGGCGCATCGCGTCGGCGGGGTCGATCGCTCCGGTCACGGCCGCCGCGGTGTACTCGCCGAGGCTGTGGCCCGTGACCATGTCGGGCCGCAGGCCGCACTCCTCCGCCACCTCGGCCAGCGCCAGCGAGACCGCGAAGAGGGCCGGCTGCGCCACGTCGGTGCGCGTGAGGTCCTCCTGCGGTCCATCGGCCACGTAGCGGGCCACGGGCTGCCCCGAGGCCTCCTCCGCCGTGGCCAGCAGCTCGTCCAGGCGCTCCGGGTCGGTGGCGCGCAGGCCCGCGTCCATACCGACCTTCTGCGAGCCCTGACCCGGGAACAGGAACGCGAGCCTGCCCACGGCGATCAGGGTGCGGAGCGCTGGCGCGCCAGCTCGCGGTCGAAGTCGAAGGCGCCGGACTCGACGCCCTGGTCGGCCCGGATCACGTGCATCACCGCGTTGATCAGAGCGAGGTGGGTGAACGCCTGCGGGAAGTTGCCGAAGTGGCGTCCCGAGCGCGGATCGATCTCCTCCGCGTACAGCCCCAGCGGGCTCGCGTACGAGAGCAGCTTCTCGCAGAGGGCGCGGCCGCGCTCGAGCGCGCCGATCTCCACGAGCGCCGACACGAGCCAGAAGGAGCAGATCGTGAAGGTGCCCTCCTCGCCGCTCAGCCCGTCGTCGGTCTCGTCCGTGCGGTAGCGCAGCACCAGGCCGTCCTCTGTCAGCTCGTCGGCGATCGCGAGCACCGTGGCCCTCACCCGCTCGTCGCTGGGAGGAAGGAAGCGCACGAGCGGCATCAGCAGCACCGACGCGTCGAGCGCGTCCGTCTCGTAGTGCTGGCAGAAGACGCCGCGGTCGTCCAGGGCGTTCTTGCAGATGTCCGCGTGGATCTCGTCGGCGGCGGACTGCCAGCGGGCGGCCGTGTCGAGCTCCTCGCGCAGCTCCGCCAGCCGCGCGCCGCGGTCGAGCGCCACCCAGCACATCAGCTTGGAGGAGGTGAAGTGCTTGGGGTCGCCGCGCACCTCCCAGATTCCGCGATCGGGGTCGGCCCAGTTGGCCAGCGCCGCCTCCACCTGCTTCTTGACGATCGGCCAGACCCGCTCGGGCAGACCGTCGCGCGACTTGGTGTGCAGGTAGATCGAGTCGAGGTAGGCGCCCCACACGTCGTGCTGGTCCTGGTCGTAGGCGCCGTTGCCGATCCGCACCGGCCGCGCGCCCTCGTAGCCGGCCAGCGGCAGCGTGCTCTCCTCGAGCTCGTCCTCGCCGCCGATCCCGTACATGATCTGGAGCTGGCCCTCCTCGGCCTCCGCCACGTCGGCGATGAAGTAGAAGAAGTCGTTGGCCTCCCAGTCGAAGCCGAGGGTGTAGAGACCCCAGAGCATGAAGGTGGCGTCGCGGATCCAGGTGTAGCGGTAGTCCCAGTTGCGCTCGCCGCCGGGCGTCTCGGGCAGCGAGGTGGTGGCGGCGGCCACCATCGCCCCCGTGGGTGCGTAGGAGAGCCCCTTGAGCGTGAGCGCGCTGCGCTGGAGGTAGGTGCGCCAGGGATGGTCCGGGAACTCGCCGTGGTCCAGCCAGTGCTGCCAGTGGTGGGCGGTCCACACGAGCCGGTCGTAGGCCTCCTTGAACTCCTTTGGCGCCGGGTGCTCTGACCAGGAGAGCGCCGCGAAGAGGGTGTCCCCCTCCTTCATCAGCGTCCGCGCGGTCGCGCGGGGGCCCTCGAAACCGAGGCGCATGTCGGTGGTGAGGGAGAGCGCTACGTCGCAGCCCTCGGCGCCGGCGCGAGCCTCGTGGTAGCCGTCGCCCAGGTACTCCCAGCCGCACGCCCGCTGCCCGTAGTCGAACACCGGCTCGCAGTCGAGCTTCACCTGTACCTCGCCGTTCACGCAGCGGACGAGCCGCAGCAGGACGTGATCGGCGTCGTAGTCGGTGGGCGAGCGGCGGTGGGTGTTCGAGCGGTCGGCCTCGTGGTGCCAAGGGCCGATCAGCAGGACGTCGCGCACGATGATCCACCCGCCGCGCGCGCCCCAGCTGGTCTCGAGCACCATCGTGCCGGGCAGGTAGCGGCGGTCGGCCGGCACCTCCACGTCAGCGGGGCCGAGGCGGAACCCTCCCGCGTCGCGGTCGAGGATCGAGCCGAACACGCTCGGCGAGTCGAAGCGCGGGAGGCACAGCCACTCCACGTTGCCGCTGGGAGCCACCAGGGCACAGGTCTCGCAGTCGGAGAGGAAGGCGTACTGGGCGATCGGCGGGAACACGCTCCCCGGGCGCGAGCCGTCGGCCACGAACTCGTTCACGTGAGCATCGCGCCGGCCGCCTCGAGCGCAGGGGCGTACGTGGGGTCGCGCAGCAGCGCCTGCCGGATGCCCTCGCCGAGGATGCCCGCCTCCCCGCGCGACGCGCCGAGCACCGTCCAGGTCGACTCCTTGCCGTCCTTGGTGTGCCGCCGCGCCGACAGCCCGCCCGGTCCGCGGTTCAGGTCGATCTCGGTGCCGAGCGCCGTGGTGATCGTGACCCCGGCCAGCCCGGGGGACGTCATGGAGGGATCCGGCTCGAGCGTCAGCTCCACGTCCTGCCGACGGGCGTGGCAGCGCCCGAAGAGCGTGCCGCCGCGATCCATGATCGATCCGGGTTCCCAGCCGAGCCGCGAGGAGAGCCACCCGAAGAAGAGCACGCCGGTGATCACCGACTCAGGGCGGTGGCGGGCGGTGACCGCGCTGATCGCGGGGAGCTCGCGCCTCCACATGATGGGATCGAAGGTCGCCGCCACCCGCTCCCGCCACGGTGTCGATCGCAGCCAGGCGAGGTCCACGACATATGCCCGGGCCTTGAGCTCCGCCGCGCGCTGCGCCGCGAAGGCCGGGTCCGGCCACTGCTCGGAGTCCACCAGGATCACCTGGGCCAGCCGCAGGAGCGAGTCGACCGCGTCGGTGTGCCGGTGCGGCGCCCAGACGACGGTGGCCAGGTCGCTCACCACCAGCGGATCCACGATCGTGTCCATCTTCGAGAGGTGCCCCTCGCCCACCTCGACCAGCACCTCCTCGTGGTAGAGCGGCAGCTCGCCAGGTCCCCGGTCTCCCTCCACCCTCGTGGTGACCCTCGCATCGAGCCGTGTGCGCCCGGACTCCACCGAGCAGAGGATGAGCCGCGAGGGGTAGTAGCGGCCCACGCGCTCCAGCCGATTGAGGATCTCGCCCCGCCACTCGTGGTCGGCGATCACCACGAGATTGAGCACCCGCGCCGGTGCGATCGCCTCCTCGTCGTCGTGATGCTGCTTGAGGAGCTCCTGCAGAGCGGTGGCGATGGCGGACGGGGTGGTGTCCTGCTCGGACCAGACCCCGTCCATGAAGGTGCCGCCGCCGCTCAGATCGTCCGCCACCGGTCCCCTTCTTCGAGGATCGAGTTCGCCTCCTCGGGCCCGTGCGAGCCCGAGGCGTACTGCGGCAGAGGCTGATCGTCCTGCTCCCAGGCCTGGAGGATCGGGTCGATGATGCGCCACTGGGCCTCCACCTCGTCGTCACGGGTGAAGAGCGTCGCGTCGCCGCGCATCGCGTCCATGATCAGGCGCTCGTAGGCCTCCGGGGACTGCGAGAGGAACGCCGTGCCGTAGAGGAACTCCATGTTCACCGGCCGGATGCGCATCCGCGAGCCCGGGATCTTCGCGCCGAGTGAGATCGCCACGCCCTCGTTGGGCTGCATGGTCATGATCAGCTGGTTGGGCTGGACGCCCACCGAGCCCTGCTGCTCGAACGCCAGGTGGGGCACCGGCTTGAGCGTGACCGCTATCTCGGTGATCTTGCGTGCCAGGCGCTTGCCGGTGCGCAGGTAGATCGGCACGCCCGCCCAGCGCCAGTTGTCCACCTCGAGCTTGCAGCGCGGTGTAGGTCTCCGTCCTCGAGTCGGGCGGCACGTCGGCCTCCTCCAGGTAACCGGGCACCTGCTGCCCTCCCACCATGCCGGCGCCGTACTGCGAGCGCACCGCCATCTTGGGCACCTCGTCCACGGTCGGCGGATGGATCGCGTGCAGCACCTTGACCTTCTCGTCGCGCACGTCGTCGGCGGAGAACGTGACCGGCGGCTCCATGCAGAGCAGCGCGAGCAGCTGGAGCATGTGGTTCTGCACCAGGTCGCGCATCGCCCCGGAGGTGTCGTAGTACCCCGCGCGCGTGCCCACGCCCAGGTCCTCGGCCGCCGTGATCTGGACGAAGTCGATGTAGTTGCGGTTCCAGATCGGCTCGAACAGTCCGTTGGCGAACCGCAGCGCCATCATGTTCTGGACGGTTTCCTTGCCGAGGTAGTGGTCGATCCGGAAGACCTGGTCCTCCTGCAACACGCTCAGGACCGCTTTGTTCAAATCCCTGGCCTCGGTGAGGTTCCTGCCGATCGGCTTCTCGATCACCACGCGCACCTCGGCCTCCTCGTGCTGCTGTAGGCCGTGCTCGCCGAGCTTGCCCACGATCACCGGGAAGAACATCGGCGCCGTGGAGAGGTAGAAGACGCGGTTGAAGACGATGCCCGCCGCCTCGTCGAACTCGGCCAGGCATCCCTTGAGGCGCTCGTACATCGTCTCGTCGTCGAAGGTGCCGGGCACGTAGCGCACGTTGGCGAGCAGCCCGTCGAGCACCTTCTCGTCCGGCTTCCGGCGCGAGAACTCGCTGATGCACTCGCGCGCCATGTCCTGGTAGTCCCCGTGAGGGATGTCGCTGCGCGACACGGCGATCAGGTTGAAGCGCTCGGGCAGCGCTCCCTCGTGCGCAAGGTTGTAGATCGCGGGCAGCAGCTTGCGTTTGGCGAGGTCGCCGGTGCCACCGAATATCACCAGCGTCGTGGGGTGCACCGGCATCCGCTCGAGGCCTTCGGTGAGCGGGTTCGGCTGCTGCTCGACGGCGGCCATCCGGCTACTCCGCGTGCGGCTGGGCCTGGGCGGCGGGATCGACCGCCTTGACGGCGTGTCCGCCGAACTGGTTGCGCAGCGCGGCGTTGACCTTCGCCGCGAACGAGTTCTGGCCGCGCGAGGAGAAGCGCTCGAACAGCGAGGTGGTGATCACGGGGGTGGGTATGCGCTTGTCGATCGAGTCCTCGACCGTCCAGCGGCCCTCGCCGGAGTCCTCAACGTAGGGCTCGAGGCGCTCGAGGTCGTTGCCCTCCTGCTCGAAGGCGTTGGCCGCCAGCTCGCAGAGCCACGAGCGCACGACGGAGCCCTGCATCCAGAGGTGGGCGATCTGCGCGTTGTCGAGGTCGTACTCGGAGGCGTCGAAGAGCGAGAAGCCCTCGGCGTAGGCCTGCATCATCCCGTACTCCACGCCGTTGTGGACCATCTTCACGTAGTGGCCCGCCCCGACTCCTCCGAAGTGCCCCCAGCCTGGACCGTGCACGTCGTCGGACGGCGGTGCCAGCACGTCGAGGACGGGCGAGAGCCGCTCCACAGCCTCGTCGGGTCCCCCGACCATCATGCAGTAGCCCACCTGGAGCCCCCAGACGCCTCCGGAGGTGCCCACGTCCACGTAGTGGATGCCCTTCGGCTCCAGCGCGGCGGCGCGCGCCTTGTCGTCGGTCCAGCGGCTGTTGCCGCCGTCGATGATCATGTCGCCCGCGTCCATCAGCTCGCCGAGCTTCTCGACGGTCTCGGTCGTGGGATCGCCCGCCGGCACCATCACCCAGACCGCGCGCGGGGGCTCGAGTTGAGCGATCAGCTCCTCGAGCGATGAAGCGCCGGCGGCGCCGTGGCCCTCGGCCTCGCTCACGGCCTCCTGGCTGAAGTCGAAGGCCACCACCTCGTGCTCCGAGTCGCGGTGGATGCGATGGACCATGTTGCCGCCCATCTTCCCGAGCCCTACGAAGCCGAGCTTCATGAGAGCGCCTCCTTCGCGCGCCTCGTGAGTTCTCGCACCCCCTCGGCGGCGTCGCCGTCCAGTCGCACCTGTACCGCCGTCAGGCCATGGTCGCGCAGCGTCTGGAGATCTCCGATCGCCTGGGCGTTCTTCAGGTGCTCGAAGGCGTAGCCCGCCTCGGGGATCTCCGCGGCCTCGGAGCTCGGGTGCAGCAACTCCAGGAACAGCCCCACCGACGGGCCGCCCTTGTGGAACTGCCCGGTGGAGTGCAGGTAGCGCGGGCCGTACCCGAACGTGGTGGTGGCCTTGGTGGCATCGCGGATCACGCCGCGGAGCTCGGCCACCGCGGCGTCCACCTCGTCGGACGGTGCCGTGAAGCCGAGGATGGCCACGTAGTGAGGCGGCTTGGCAGCCTTCAGCAGGCCGGCCAGGTCACCGGCGTCCACCTCCGGCAGGTCTCCGCCCTCGAGCACCTTGGCGGTGTTGTCCTTGGCCTCCTGCACGTTCGGCTGGTCGAACGGGTTGATGCCGAGCACCCAGCCGGCCACGGCGGTCGCGAACTCCGCGAAGAAGAAGATGCGGCCGAGGTCCGCCGCGCCGTGCACGTCGAGGGTGACGGTCGGGTGGTCCGCCCGGGCCAGCTCGTCCACACGCTTGTCGAGGTCCTCGTCGGGCTCGTCGGCATTGCGCAGGTACACGAACAGCCGATCGTCGCCGTAGGACTCCGGATCGCCGAGAGGCTCGTCCGCCACCGGGAGGATGCCCTTGCCCTGCTTGCCGGTGGACTCGGCCACCAGCTGCTCGGCCCAGAGCCCGAAGCTCTCGATCGGCGGCGACACGATGAAGGTCAGCTTGTCGCGACCCTGCAGCGCCAGCTCGCCCATCACAATCCCGAGCCAGAGCCCGGAGTTCTCGCTGGTGTCGCTGCTGCCGGCGCAGTTCTGCTCCGCCACCTGAGATGCGCCGAGCAGCGCCTCCACGCTCACGCCCGCCAGGGCGGCCGGCACGAGGCCGAAGTACGACAGCACCGAGTAGCGCCCGCCGATGTTCGGATCGTTCTCGAACACCCGCCTGAAGCCGAGCTCCCGGGCGGTGTCCACCAGCGGACTGCCCGGATCGGTCACCACCACGAAGCGGCTGCCGTCGCCCCCGCTGCGCTCGAGGAAGTAGCGCATGTGCGACAGCGTCTCGATCGTGCCGCCCGACTTGGAGGAGACCACGAACAGCGTGTGCTCCAGGTCCAGCGAACGCTCGAGGGCCAGCACCGCCTCGGGGTCGGTCGAGTCGAGCACGTGCAGGCGCATGGCTCCGGGGATCTCGCCGAACGAGCGGCGAATCACCTCAGGGCCGAGGCTCGAGCCGCCCATGCCGAGCAGAGCCACGTCGGTGAAGCCGTCGGCGCGCACCGACTCGACGAAGTCCTGGAGCTCGTCGGCGTGGTCGAGCAGCTTGTCCGTGATCGTGAGCCAGCCCAGCCGGTCCCCGATCTCAGGCACTCCCGGGCCGCCCCACAGGGACTCGTCCTTGCTCCAGAGGCGCTTGACCACGTCGTCGGAGCGCGCCTTCTCCACACGCTTGGCGATCGCCGGCTCGAGCTCGTCGGGGATCGACGACTTGATCGTGGGCGGGCGCCCGGTGACCACCCCTTCGCGCGCGAGCTCGATGCCCTCCATCAGAGCGTCGAACGGCTCCACGAACTTCTGGATCCCGTCGTCCAGGAGCTTCTGCGTCACGTCGGTCATGTCGATTCCGGCGTCGGCGAGCGCCTTCAGGTCGGCGGCCGGGTCCTGGTCGGCGGTCGGTCCGGTGACCTCGAGCTTCTCCGCGCAGGCGCGCAACGTGGGCAGTGGCATCGTGTTCACGGTGTGCGGCGCCACCAGCGTCTCCACGTACTTGGTGTCGGGGTAGCGCGGGTCCTTCACGCCGGTCGATGCCCAGAGCGGACGTTGCACGGGCGCGCCCGCGTCGCGCACGCGCGCGAAGCGCTCGCCGAGGAACAGCTCGTTGAACTTCTCGTAGGCGGCACGGGCGTTGGCCACCGCCGCGATCCCGCGCAGGTCCTCGCGCCCGAGTGCCTCGAGCCGCTTGTCGACCTCGGTGTCCACGCGCGAGACGAAGAAGCTGGCGACGGAGTGGATGTCCATCGACTCGCCCGCGTCCAAACGGCGCTCCATGCCGCGGATGTAGGCCTCGGCGATGTTGGTGTACGACTCGACCGAGAAGAGCAGTGTCACGTTCACGTTGATCCCGGCGGCGATCGACTCCTCGATCGCGGGCACGCCCTCGGTGGTGCCGGGGATCTTGATCATCAGGTTCGGGCGGTCCACCCGGCCCCAGAAGTCCTTGGCCTGCTCGATCGTCAGGTCCGTGTCGTGAGCCACCGCCGGCTCGACCTCGAGCGAGACGAACCCGTCCGCACCGCCGGCCTCGTCCCAGACGGGCCGCAGCACGTCACAGGCGCTCTGCACGTCGAGGATCGCGATCTCCTCGTAGATGCGGCGCCGGTCCAGCCCCTCCTCGGCCAGCTCCTTGAGCTGCTCGTCGTAGTCGGTGGCGCCGATGATCGCCTTCTCGAAGATCGCCGGGTTGGACGTGACGCCGCGCAGACAGTCCTCCCGCACAAGCCGCTCGAGGTCCCCGGACGTGATCAGGCCGCGGCTGATCTGGTCCAGCCAGATGCTCGTTCCCGCGGCCGTGAGGGCCGCGAGCCGCTGATTGACCGAAGCTTCGACGCTCATAGAGCTCCTCTCATGTCTTTGCGGCCAGTCGCTTGACCGCCGCTCGGGCGCGTTCCGCCACGTGCTCGGGCGTGAATCCGAAATGCTCGTACAGGGCCGGCTGCGGCCCCGAGGCGCCGAAGCCCGTCATGCCCACGGCCTCGCCGTCCTCGGTGGTGAAGCGCTCCCATCCGAATGTAGCCGCGGCCTCGACCGATACCCGGGCGCGGCACGCGGGCGGCAGGACCGTGTCCCTGTAAGCCTCGTCCTGCTCCAGGAAGCGGTCGTAGCAGGGCATGCTCACCACGCGGGTGGCCACGCCGTCTGCCTCGAGCAGGTCCGCGGCGTCGAGGCAGATGGAGAGCTCCGACCCGGTGCCGATCAGGATCACGTCCATGTCCGTGCCGTTGGACGACTCGCGCAGGGCGTAGGCCCCGCGGGAGATCGCGTCGTCCGGAACGGCGTCAGGATCGAGGATCGGGAGATTCTGGCGGCTGAGCACCAGCGCGCAGGGGCCGTCCTCCTGCTCGAGCGCGAACACCCAGGCCAGCGCGGTCTCGTTGGCGTCCGCGGGGCGCACGACGTTGATGTTCGGCGTGGCGCGCAGGTGGGCCAGCTGCTCCACCGGCTGGTGCGTGGGGCCGTCCTCGCCGAGGCCGATGGAGTCGTGCGTGAAGACCTGGATCACCGGGAGGTGCATGAGTGCGGCCAGGCGCACCGACCCCTTCATGTAGTCGAGGAAGTTGAAGAAGGTCGACCCGAACGCGCGGACTCCGTGCAGGTTGAGGCCGTTCACGATCGCGCCCATTCCGTGCTCGCGGACGCCGTAGTGGACGTTGCGGCCGGAGTAGTCGTCCCGCGTCACGGAGCCGCCGTCGTCGATCTCGGTGAGCGTGGAGGGCTCCAGGTCGGCCGAGCCGCTGACAAGGGTCGGCACGCGGCCAGCTACCCACTGGATCACCTCGTTGGACGCCTTGCGGGTGGCCACCGGCTTGTCGTCGGGGCTGAAGCGCGGGCGGTCGGAGCTCCACCCGTCGGGCAGCCGGCCCTCCATGAACAGGTCCAGCTCCGAGGCCAGGTCCGAGTGCTGCTCGCGGTAGGCGGCCAGCCTTCCCTTCCAGTCCTCCTCCGCCTGCCTGCCGCGCTCGACCACCCCGCCGAAGTGCTCCCGCACCTCGTCCGGCACGAGGAAGTGCGCGTCGGGGTCCCAGCCGTAGGCCTCCTTGGTCAGCCGCACCTCGTCCTCGCCGAGCGGCGAGCCGTGCGCCTTCTGGCTGTCCTGCTTGTTCGGGGAGCCGAAGCCGATGTGAGTGCGCAGGATGATCAGCGACGGCCGGCCCTCCACTGCGTGCGCGGCCTCGATCGCCTGCTCCACGTTGTCGAGCTCGATGTCCTCGCCCAGGTTCTGCACGTGCCAGCCGTACGCCTCGTAGCGCGCGCCCACGTCCTCGCTGAAGGCCATCTTCGTCTCGCCCGCGAGCTGGATCTTGTTGTCGTCGTAGAACACCGTGAGCCTGCCGAGTCCGAGGTGGCCGGCGAGCGAGCTGGCCTCCGAGGCCACGCCCTCCTGCATGTCGCCATCGCTGGCGATCGCGTAAGTGTGGTGATCCACGATCTCCTGGCCGTCGCGGTTGAAGCGCGCCGCCAGCATCCGCTCGGCGAGCGCGAAGCCCACCGCGTTGCCCAGGCCCTGGCCGAGCGGGCCGGTTGTGACCTCCACGCCCGGAGCGCCGTCCGCCTCGTACTCGGGATGGCCGGCGGTGGGGCTGCCGATCTGCCGGAAGTTCTCGAGGTCCTCGAGGCTCACGCCGTAGCCGCTCAGGTGGAGCGTCGAGTAGAGGAGCATCGACGCGTGCCCGGCCGAGAGCACGAAGCGGTCCCGGTCGAACCACTTGGGGTCCTCCGGGTTGTGCTTCATCACGCGGCTGTAGAGCAGGTAGGCGATCGGCGCGAGCGCCATCGGAGCGCCGGGATGGCCGGAGTTCGCCTTCTGCACCGCGTCCATCGACAGCGTGCGAATCGTGTTGATGGAGAGCTGGTCCAGCTCGGTGGCGGTGGTGGCGGTGCTCATTCGGCTCCCTCGATCGATTCGACTCGCAGCCGCGCAGTATCGCGTGCCGCCTCGTGGGCCGCGAGCACGCCCGCGCCGATCACGCCGGCGTTGGCGCCGCCGCGGGCGAGCGAGACGGTCACGCGGCGCCAGAGAGCGGGGAGGGCACGCGAGCGGGCCTCGTCCACGGCCTTCTCGAAGTACAGGTCCGCGGCGCGTGAGAGGCCGCCCCCGACCACCACGTATTCCGGCTCGAACACGTTCACGTAGCCGCCGATGGCCACCCCGAGCATGCGCGCGAAGCGGTCGAACACCCGCAGGGCGTCGCTGTCGCCGTCGCGCGCGATCGTCACGAGGGCGCGGCCGGTCACCCGCCCGCCCGCGTCCAACTTCGCTGCCAGCTCGCTGTCGGGCATGTCACGGGCGTACTCGGTGGCGTCGCGTTCGAGCGCCTGGCCGCTGCAGTAGGCCTCCACGCAGCCGCGGCCAGGGCAGTTGCCGGGGCAGGGCGGGCCCTCCGGGTCGATCGTGAAGTGTCCGAGCTCGGCTCCCAGGCCGTGTGCCCCGCGGAAGGTCTTTCCCTCGACCACCACTCCCCCGCCCACGCCGGTGCCCAGCGTGAGCATCACGAGCACACTGGCCGGGGCGTCGTCCACGAGCTGGGCCTCGGCCAGCGCCGCGCAGTTGGCGTCGTTGTCCACGAACACCGGCACGCCGAAGCGGCCCTCGAGCTCCGCCCGCAGCGGGACGCCCGTGAGCGGGATGTTCACGCTCGACTCGACGGTGCCCGTGGCGTAGTCGATCTGCGACGGGACCCCCACCCCCACCGCGGCAGGCTGACCCACGCGGTCGATCACCCGGCGGGCGGTGGCCTCGATACCGTCGAGCAGCGCCTCGGTGCTCTCGAGTGGCGTGGGCGACTCCTCGATGTGGGTCACGTCGGCGCCGACGATCGCCCCGACGGCGACCTTGGTACCGCCCACGTCCACGCCCAGCACAAGTGGATCAGAGCTCCACGGAGGGCGAGGCAACCATCTCACGCCGCCACGTGTGCGGGCCTCGCGCCGCCGGCCTGGACCGGATAGGGTCGCGCAGCGCGGCATTGGGAGCCGAGTCCCGAGGAGGCCGATGATCAGTTCGGTGTTGGTTGGCACAGACGGTTCGGAACGCGCGGAACGCGCGGTCAAGGCGGCTGTGGCCGTGGCGAAAGGCATGAAGGCCCGCCTCGTGCTGGTGGCCGCCTTTCCCGACAAGCCACCTCCGGAGAAGGTTCAGAGCGGTGCCACCACCATCGGGGGAAGCATGCGGGAGGTGGCCGACCAGGTGCTGACCCGCTCCGCGCGCCTCGCCCAGGAAGAGGGCGTGGAGGTGGACTGGGAGGCGCGCCCCGGCAGTCCCGCCGACGTGATCCTGGACATAGCCGAGGAGCGATCCGTGGACCTGATCGTGGTCGGCAACAAGGGAATGACCGGCGCGCGCCGCTACTTCCTGGGCGGAGTGTGCGCGACAAGATCTCCCATCACGCTCCCTGCAGCGTGATGATCGTTGCCGCACGGACTAGGGCGCCGAGCTCCGCGGCTGCGCCCGGCACCGACCCGCCCCGATCGGCATCATGCGCCCCTGCAATCGAACGAAGGGATCGAGATCGATGTCCGAGAGCCCCGCCGCGATCGACCTGAGCTCACTGGCCGCGCGCCTCAGTGGCACCGCCCTCTCCCCCGGCGACGACGGCTGGGACGCCGCCCGCCAGGCCTGGAACCTCGCCGCCGACCAGCATCCGGCCGCCGTGGTGCTTGCCCAAAGCGCGGATGACGTTCGGGCCACCGTGGACTTCGCGCGCGAGCGGGGGCTGCGGGTGGCACCGCAGTCCACCGGGCACGCCGCCTCGGGCATCGCCTCGCTGGACGGCACGATCCTGCTGCGCACGCTCCAGATGGACGGGGTGGAGATCGACGCCGGCGCCCGGCGCGCGCGGGTGGAGGCGGGCGTGGTCTGGGGCAGCGTGAGTGCCCAGGCCGCGGAGCTCGGCCTCGTGGGCGTGCATGGTTCGGCGGCCGAGGTGGGCGTGGTGGGCTACACGCTCGGCGGCGGTCTCGGCTGGACCAGCCGGTTGCACGGGCTCGCCGCCAACAGCGTGCTCGCCGTCGAGGTCGTGACGGGCGACGGCCGGCTCGTCCGGGCCGACCACGAGAACGAGCCCGACCTGTTCTGGGCGCTGCGAGGAGGCGGCGGCAGCTTCGGGGTGGTGACGGCGATGGAGTTCTCGCTCTACCCGCTGACCGAGGTGTACGCCGGGATGATCGCCTGGCCGGTGGACCGCGCGCCCGAGGTGCTTCAGGCCTACCTCGAGTGGACGCGCGACCTGCCCGACGAGATGACCGCCTGGGCCCGCTTCCTCACGCTGCCTCCCTTCCCGGAGGTGCCGGAGCCGTTGCGCGGCAACCCGATCGTGGACGTGACCGCGGCGTACGCCGGACCGGCCGCGGAGGGGGCAGAGCTGATGCGCCCGATCGTGGAGCTCGGAGAGCCTCTCCTGAACAGCTTCGGCACGATCCCGGCGCCCGGTCTGAGCGCCCTGAATGGCGATCCGGAGGAGCCCGTGCCGGCGATCGGCGACGGCGACCTGCTGGGTGAGTTCCCCGCCGAGGCGGTGGATGCGCTCGTGGGCGTGGCCGGTGCCGGTTCGGGCAGTCCGCTTCTGTCAGTGCAGCTACGCCATCTCGGCGGCGCGATGGCGCGTCCGCCCGCCAACGGCGGAGCCACCGCGGCCCTCGACGCCGACTTCGCCATCTACTCCGTGGGAATGGCCGGCGACCCGGACGGCGCAGCCGCTACGAAAGCCCACGTGAAGAAGATCAGCGAGGCGCTCCAGCCGTGGTCCGCCACCAGCCGTTACCTCAACTTCGTGGACGTGCCGGCGCCCGCGGCACTCTCGTTCGACGAGGACACCTTCGCGCGGCTGCAGTCGGTCAAGGGCCGGTACGACCCCGACGGCGTGTTCAGGGCCAACCACGAGGTCGCGGCGGCGGTCTGACGTACGGGCATCGGTTAGCGTCATGACCGTGAAGGGCGGCATAGACCTGGGCGGCACCAAGATCCAGGCGGTGGTGATGGGCGCCCGCGGCAAGGTGGTGGGCGAGGCCAAGCTGCAAACGCCCGAGGAGGGCGGCCCGCCGGCGGTGGTGGAGAAGATCGTCGAGACGATGCGCGAGGCCGCCGCCGCTGCCGGGGTGGAGACCGACCAGCTCGCGGGCACCGGGGTCGGCTCTCCGGGAGCGGTGGACGCCGAGGCCGGAATCGTGGCCGGCGCGCGCAACCTGCCGGACTGGGAGGAGGCGTTCCCGCTGGCGCTGGCGCTGTCGGAGCGGCTGGGCTGCCCCGTTTCGCTCGGGAACGACGTCCAGGTCGCGGTCGACGGTGAGTTCGCGCTGGGCGCGGGGCGCCGCAACAAGTCGCTCCTGGGCGTGTGGTGGGGCACCGGCGTGGGCGGAGGAATCATCCTCGACGGGAAGCCGTGGATCGGCCGCGGCGCCGCCGCCGAGATCGGCCACGTGGTGGTGGAGATGGGCGGCGCCCGCTGCACCTGCGGCCGCGACGGCTGCATGGAGGCCTACGCCGGCCGCGGTGCGATGGAGATCGAGGCTCGCCGCCGGGCGAAGAAGGGCCACGAGACCGAGCTCTTCGACATCATGGAGAAGCGCGGCCGCACCCGCCTCCAGAGCGGCATCTGGGCACGTGCGCTGGAGCGTGAGGACCCGCTGGCAGTGAAGCTGATCGAGCGTGCGGTGGAGGCGCTGGGCGCCGGCGTGGCGTCGGTCGTGAACGTGCTGGACGTGGAGGCCGTGGTGATCGGCGGCGGGCTGGGCACGCGGCTGGGCGAGCCCTACGTCGAGCGCATCCGCGAGGCGATGCAGCCCCATCTGTTCGTGTCGGACCGCCCGCCCGCCGTGCGCGCCGCCGCGCTCGGCGACCTCGGCGGCGCCATCGGCGCGAGCCTGCTCGTCAAGGGCCGCGCCCGCGCGCGCACCGCCCCTCTAGGACGGGACGTCCACGGCCGGGAGCCCGTCGAGGCTCTCGGCGTTGTACTCGCGCTGGTAGTCGAGAAAGCCCTCGGGCCCGTGCACCCGCAGGCGCTTGGCCGACGAGGCGGCCTGATGCTTGCGCTCCCCCTCGTAGCTCATGAGCGGCACGCCGTAGCCGCACGAGTCGGACACGCGTGTGACGCGCACGAGGACGATCGCACGGCGCGACTCCGGCACCTCCGGCTGCTCGAAGTCGCAGCGCTCGAGCAGCTCCGCGAAGCGCGGATCCGCTGCCAGGACGTGCTCCCCGCGACCGTGCAGGCGCACGATTCGCGGCGGCCCCTCGAAGGCGCAGAGCATGATCACGATCCGCCCGTTCTCGCGCAGATGGGCGATCGTCTCCGCGCCGCTGCCGAGCACGTCGAGGTAGGCCACGGTGTGCTCGTCGAGCACGCTGAGGCTGCCGATCGGCCCCTTCGGCGAGACGTTCACGTGCCCCTCGCCGTCCAGCGGCGCGGTGCCGACGAAGAACAGCGGCTGCCGGGCGATCCATGCGCGCTGGCGCTCGTCGATGCCGTCGTAGACGCGACCCATGTTCCGAGGGTACCTGCGGACCCGTCCGCGTCCCGGGCCCGTAGAGCTTGCACGTGGCCACCGCCCCAGCACCGATGCGCAGGCGCGGCGCTGCCGTGGCCGCGCTGTCGCTCGCGGCGGCCGCGGCCATCTGGACGATCGCCACGTCCCCCGTGAGGGTGGCGGATACGCGCCGGCCCGGGCCGCCGCCCCCGGCGCCGCCGGAGCGCGCCGCGCCGCGCCCGCAGCCAGGGCCCCCGCCCGCTCCACGGATCCGCTGGCGCCACTCCGTGGCCGTGGGCAGCCCGGCCGGCGGGCGGCTGGTGAGAGGGGTGCGCCTACCCGCCGAGGGCCGCCACTTCTACACGTGGGACCCGGTCCTGCGCCGGTCCCCCAACCGGCCCTGGCGGCGCTTCGGCACCGATCGCCTGGTGAGGGTCCTGCTCCGGGTGTCGCGCGGCTATCACCGCGCCCACCCGCGCGCCGCCCGGATGGCGATCGGCGATCTCAGCAGGCCCCACGGAGGCGACTTCGGCCCGCGCTTCGGCTACATCGGGCACGCGAGCCACCAGAACGGCCTCGACGCCGACGTGTACTACCCGCGCAGCGACGGCGCCGAACGCGCGCCCCGGGGCGCCGCGCAGATCGACCCGCGGCTGTCCCAGGAGCTGGTGGACCGCTTCCTGGCCGCCGGCGCGGCGCTGGTGCTCGTGGGCCCGTCCACCGGGCTCACCGGCCCGCGCGTGAGCGTGCTGGCCAACCACGACAACCACCTCCACGTACGCCTCAATCCCTGACCCTGTCGGTGCGCAGCCGGCCGAGCCGGCTGCTTCCGCAAATCCGGAGGCGCCGGTATACCTGCGCCATGCGAGCCACGGCCTTCGCCCCGGGCCGGGTGAACCTGATCGGGGAGCACACGGACTACAACGACGGCCTCTGCCTTCCGTTCGCGATCGGGCTGGGCGTGACGGTGACGGCCACGCCGCTGCCGGGAAACCGCATGGACGTGATCGCGCTCGACCTCGACGAGCGCCACAGCTTCGACCGGCACGACCCCGGCCAGCCGGGTGCCGCCCCCGGGGACTGGCGCGCGTTCGCGCATGGGGCCACCGCGGAGCTGGCACGGGCGCGCGTGCGGCCGCCGGCCTGCCGGCTCGAGATCTCCGGCACCGTGCCGCTCGGCGCCGGGCTCTCGTCGTCGGCGGCGCTGAGCGTGGCGCTCTGCCTGGCGCTGCTGGCCGTGGCGGGCGAGGACGAGCCCGATCGCATGGAGCTGGCGCGCCTGTGCTCGCGCATCGAGAACGACTGGGTGGGCGCCCGAACCGGCCTGCTCGACCAGCTCGCCTCGCTACACGGGCGCGAGGGCCATGCCCTGCGCATCGACATGGCCGGACCGGTGCTCAGCCCGATTCCGCTGGAGCTGGGCCGCCACCGGCTCGCCGTGCTGCCTTCGGGCGCTGCGCGCGAGCTCGCCCGGTCGGGCTACAACGAGCGTCGCGCGGAATGCGCGCGGGCGTGCGAGCTGCTCGGGGTGGACTCGCTGCGCCACGCAGACACCGTGGACTGGGAGGCGATCCCAGACCCGTGGCGCCGCCGCGTGCGCCACGTGGTGTCCGAGAACGAGCGCGTGGACGCCATGGTCGCGGCACTGGGCGCCGGCGACCTCGACGCGGTCGGTGGGCTGCTGGACGCCTCCCACCGCAGCCTGCGCGACGACTATGAGGCCTCGGTGCCGGAGGTCGAGCGCGCCCGCGAGCGCTGCCACGCAGCGGGGGCGATCGGCGCCCGCATGATGGGCGGCGGGTTCGGCGGCTCGGTGCTCGCGCTCTTCCCGCCCGGGCGCACACCGCCCGAGGGTGGGTTGGCGGTCGAGCCCTTCGGCGCGGCTCGACTCCTCCCGGCCACCTGATACAACACGCCCGGATGGACCGTCGGCTGGCCTACAAGAACATCCGCACCGGCCTCATCGCGGGGGCGATCGCGATCGTGGTGTTCGCCCTCTCCTGGGTCGTCGGGCTCGTCTACTGATGACCGACGAGGTCCACCACCACGGCGAGGACGCCACGGCCGCGAGCGAGACCGTGCACCTCCCCGGGCCGTCCTACCTCCCGGTGCTCACAGCCCTGGGCCTCACGCTCGCGCTCACCGGGATCGTCATCAACTGGGTGCTGGTCGGGATCGGCGTCGTGATCACGCTCGTGGCGGTCGTGCGCTGGGTGCGCGAGACCCGCGAGGACATCAGCGAGCTCCCGCTAGAGCACTAGCGCTTCATGGCCGACGGCGAGGATCCCACCACCAGGGAGCTTCGGATCCGGCAGGCCGAGCGTGAGGCGGAGGAGCGCCGGCAGGCCGACAGGTCTCCCAGCGAGGAGGAGACCGACGAGCACGTGAGGCGGGCCGACAAGGCCGCCTACCTGCGCGAGAAGCTGGAAGAGCGCGCGGACGCGGAGTCCGACGACCCGCCGGGCTAGCCCGTGCGCTGCAGGTCGTTCGGAATTTCGCTGGTGGCGTAGGCGGAGACCCAGCAGCGCACGATGTCGCGCATGGAGAGCACCCCGGTGAGCTCCCCGCCGTCCACCACCACCAGATGCCGGAAGCCGCCCTCCACCATGGCCTCGGCCGCCCGCTCGAGCGACCAGTCGGGCGAGGCGAAGGTGAGGCTGGATGAGAGGTGCGTGGCCACGAGCTCGGTATCGGGGTCCTGGCCCTCGGCGATGGCCAGGAGCAGGTCGCGCTCGGTCACGATGCCCGGTCCGGGCTGCTCGGGGTCGACCACCACAGCTGCGCCCACGCGGCGCTCGGCCATGGCCTGAGCGGCCGCTCGCAGGGAGTGCCCGGGGTTCACGGTCAGCACGATCCGGCTCATCCCGTCCCTGACCAGCATCCGACGCTCCTCCCGTTAGCTAGTGACGATTGGTGCAAGCTATCGCATGATCGATCCATTCGCGCAGGTGCTGCGTAGAGAGTGGTAATGCGCCAAACAACCATCTCCCGACGCCGCGAGCTCTTCGAGGAGGCGGTCGAGGTGATCGAGCGCGACTTCGCGATGCCGGACCTCACACTGAGGTCCGTCTCCGGCACGATCGCCACCTCCACCAGGCAGCTTCAGCGCGCCTTTGCCGAGAACGGCGGAACCAGCTTCCGGCGCGAGCTCCAGCGCGTGCGCATGGAGCGGGCCGCGACCCTGCTGCGTTTCGGCTCGCTGCCGGTCGCGCGCGTGGCCGCCGCCGTGGGCTACCGGCAGCCCGCCCAGTTCGCCAAGGCCTTCCGGCGCCACCACGGAAGAGCGCCTTCGAGCTATCGCGACCACTCGGGTCGGCTCGCCGCCTGACCGCCGAGTCCCGTAAACTCGCGCTCCGGTGAACGACTCCGAGCGCGACAGGGAGACGGGGCCAGTCGCGCCCGCGGCAGCGCCCGAGGAGGACCCCCGGATCGAGGGTGAGAAGCACCCGATCGGCCGGATGATCGGGATCGGGCTGGTGGCGTCCGTCATCGGGATCGTGATCGTGCTCTGGATGGACTGGTTCCCGGTGCCCGCCGCCGAGTCGGCCAGCGACATCGACACGCTCTACGACGTCCTCCTGATCGCGTCGGTGCCGATCTTCGTGCTGGTGATGGCGGTGGCTCTCTACTCCGTCTACAAGTTCCGCGCCCGCCCCGGGGACATGCGCGACGGCGCCCCGATCCACGGCAACACCCGCCTCGAGATCATCTGGGTGACGATCCCCTTCATCATGGTCTCGGCGCTCGCGATCTACGGCTGGATCGTGCTGGACGACCTGGAGGCGAAGCAGCCCAACGAGCTCGTGGTGAACGTCACCGGGCAGCAGTTCAACTGGAGCTTCGGCTACCCCGGCGAGAAGGTGCGCACGAACACGCTGGTCCTCCCCAAGGACCGTCCCGTCGAGTTCCGGATCAACACCAAGGACGTGCTTCACGACTTCTGGGTGCCCGAGTTCAGGCTCAAGTCCGACGCCGTGCCGGGGCTCACCACCAAGATCCGCCTCACTCCCAACCGGCTGGGCCGCTATCAGGTCGTATGCGCCGAGCTCTGCGGGCTCGGTCACGCGACGATGCGCCAGCTGGTGCGCGTGGTGGAGCCGACCGAGTTCGACACGTGGCTGGAGCGCCAGAAGGCCGACGCAACCGAGGCAGGATGACCCAACTCGCTAGGTACGCCATGCGGTTGAAGTACCGTGCCGCGGGCACAGGCAGCCCCGAATGACGCTCACCCAGAGATTCATCGCTCCCGGCTGGTACCGCGCCTTTCTCGGCATGGCCCTGGCGTTCGCGCTGGGCACCGGGATCGTCGTCGCCGCGCGTGCCGCGTACGGCTGGGATCCGCTCTTCGACTGGGACGCGATCATCACCGTCGGAGCGCTGGTGGCAGCGCCGTTCGGCTACCTGATCGGCATCGGGTGCTTCGACTACTGGTTCTACTGGGCCGCCGGCCGGCCCACCCGGCCCGAGGACCACTCCGGTCACGGTGCTCGCTCGTGGAAGGACTACTTCCGCGTGAACACCGACCACAAGGTCATCGGGATCCAGTACATCGTCACCACGTTCTTCTTCTTCATCGCCGGCGGCCTGATGGCGATGCTGATGCGGGCCGAGCTGGCGCAGCCGGGCACGCAGTTCGTGGACCCGAACACCTTCAACGGCCTGTTCTCGGTCCACGCGTCGCTGATGATCTTCCTGTTCATCATCCCGGTCTTCGCGGGCATCGCGAACTTCGTGATCCCGCTCATGATCGGGGCGCCGGACATGGCGTTCCCGCGCCTCAACGCTCTGTCCTTCTGGATGCTCCCCGTGGCCGGCGTGATGATGCTGGCGAGCTTCTTCGTCGAGGGCGGCGCCTTCGCCACCGGCTGGACCGCGTACGCCCCGCTCTCCACCGAGACGCCGCTGGGCCAGCAGTTCTTCACCGTGGGAGTCCAGTTCGCAGGCGCGTCCTCGATCGCCACCGCGCTCAACTTCCTGGTCACGATCATCACGATGCGGGCGCCGGGGATGACGTTCTGGCGGATGCCGCTGCTGGTGTGGGCCAACTTCACCACCTCGCTGCTGGTGGTGATCGCCACGCCCTTCATCGCCGGCTCGCAGTTCTTCGTGCTGATGGACCGGTCGCTCGGCACCCACTTCTTCGACCCGTCCGCGGGCGGCGACGTGCTGATGTACCAGCACGTCTTCTGGTTCTACTCGCACCCCGCCGTCTACATCATGATGCTGCCGGGGTTCGGGATCATCAGCGAGGTCATCTCGACCAACGCCCGTAAACCGGTCTTCGGCTACCGGATGATGGCGTTCTCACTGGTGGCGATCGTGATCCTCGGGTTCACGGTCTGGGCGCACCACATGTTCGTGTCCGGGATGTTCTCCTGGCTGCGGGTGCCGATGATGATCACCACGATGCTGATCGCGGTGCCCACGGGCATCAAGATCTTCTCGTGGCTCGCCACTCTCTGGCGAGGGGTGATCCACCTCCGAACGCCCATGCTCTTCGCGCTCGGGTTCATCACCATGTTCACCCTGGGCGGGATCAGCGGCATCATGCTCGCCGTCGTGCCGTTCGACATCCACGTGTCGGACACGTACTTCATCGTCGCCCACATCCACTACGTGCTGTTCGGCGGCTCTGTGTTCACGATCTTCGCCGGCATCTACCACTGGTTCCCGAAGATCACCGGCCGGATGTACGACGAGACGCTGGGCAAGCTGCATTTCTGGCTGTCGTTCGTGTTCTTCAACCTCACGTTCGGGCCGATGCACCTCGTGGGCATCGACGGAATGCCACGGCGCGTGGCCGACTACGCGGACCAGTTCGCGACCTGGAACGCGATCATCTCGGTGTCGGCGTTCATCTTCGGCGCCTCGTTCCTGATCTTCCTCTACAACATGATCGCCTCCTGGCGGCACGGCCCGGCGGCGGCCGCGAACCCATGGCGGGCGCACTCGATCGAGTGGCAGGTGTCCTCACCGCCGCCGATCTTCAACTTCGACGAGATCCCGACCGTGGTGGGCGGCCCGTACGAGTACGGCACACCCGGCGCGGTGCACGCCGTCTTCAAGGAGAAGGCGGCCGCGCCCGCGGTAACCGCGCCCGCAGGCGGTGGCGGGGCGCCGCCCCCGGTCGAATGAAGCGGATACTCGTGGTGGCCAACGAGACGGCGGCTGGGCGGCCGCTGATCGACGCCGTCAAGAGCGCGGCCGAGGGCGCCGAGGCATACGTCCACGTGATCTGCCCGCAGAACCAGCCCAAGCACGGCTACGTGATCTACGAGGACATGGTGCGCGAGGCCGCCGAGAACAGGGTGAAGATGACGATCGCGCTCCTGCGCGAGGCCGGCATCGAGGCCGACGGCGAGGTGATGGACCCGGACCCATACGCGGCCGTGATGGATGCCCTGGGGGACCAGGACTACGACGAGATCATCGTGTCCACGCATCCGGAGACGCGCTCCGGCTGGCTGCGCGAAGGACTCGTGGACCGCCTCCGGCGCGCCGCTCGGCGGCCGGTGGAGCACGTGGTGGTGGACCTGGACAGCGAGCGCGACGACGTGAAGCGCACGCTCGTGGTCGCCAACCAGACGATGGGCGACACCTCGCTGCTCGAGGCGCTGCGCCGAAAGGCAGCCGAGGAGCCGCGCCGGTTCATCGTGATCGCCCCCCAGTCAGCCGGGAACGGCGACGGCGGTGACGACGATGCCCCCGAGCGGCTGGCTCACACGCTCAAGGAGCTCCAGGACGCCGGCTTCGACGCCATCGGCCAGGTCGTGCACCCGGATCCCTACACGGCGATCCAGAACGCGCTCCAGTTCTACGCGCCCGACGACATCGTCATCTCGACCTTCCCGGAGACCCGCTCGGGCTGGCTGCGCGGCGACCTGATCGGCCGCGTCAAGGCCTCGACCGGCAAACCGGTCGAGCACGTGGTGAGCGAGGGCTGATGGAGTCGGCTTCGATAGCGGCGCACGGCGCCCACGAGCACGAGCACCACGGGCCGCCGGAGGCCAACCGCTCCTCGCGGGTGGAGGCCCAGTTCCTCGGGATGCTGCTGTTCATCGTCTCGGAGATCATGCTCTTCGGAGCGTTCTTCACGGCCTACTTCTTCATCCGGGTCGTTGGCGACGGGGGCTGGTTCCCGCTCGACGGCAAGGACCTCCCGGTCGCGATCGCGGGCGTGAACACCTGCATCCTGCTGTCCTCCAGCGTCACGATGCACTGGGCGCTCGAGGGGGCGCGCAGGGGCAACCCACGCGCCATGAGGGTCGGGCTCCTCACCACCGTTGGGCTCGGGCTCACGTTTCTCTCGATCCAGATCAACGAGTACGTGCACCTCGGCTTCGCCCTTCACGACAATGCGCAGGGCTCGGTGTTCTACGGGCTCACCGGACTCCACGGAGCACACGTGTTCGTGGGCCTCACGCTGTTGACGATGGCCACCGTCCGCGCCTTCCGGGGGCACTTCACCCCCGAGGAGCACCGCGGCGTGGAGGTGCCGGGCATCTACTGGCACTTCGTCGACGTCATGTGGGTCTTCGTGTACAGCACGCTCTACCTGCTCTGATGGTTTGCTGAACCCGCTCCGCAGCGAGCCGGAGGCATTTCGCTTCCTCATCTACGTGGCGGTGGCAGTCGGTCTGGTGGTGGGAATCGTCCTCCTGGCGCGGGCGGCATTCTGAACGCCGACCTCGCCCTGGCGGAACGCGCCGCCCGGAGGGCGGGAGAGGTGCTCCTCTCCTACTTCGGCCGGCCGCCCGAGGGGCTCGACACCAAGTCCAGCCGCACCGACCCGGTGTCCGACGCCGACCGCGAAGCGGAGCGCGTGATCCAGGAGCTGCTCACCGCGGAGCGCCCCGAGGACGGCCTGCTGGCTGAGGAGGGTGCGCAGAGCGAGGGCACGAGCTCACGGCGCTGGATCGTCGACCCACTCGACGGCACCGTGAACTTCCTCTACGGCTTCCCCGTCTGGGGCGTGAGCGTGGCGCTGGAGGACGAGGAGGGCATGGCCGTGGGCGTGGTCTACGACCCCACGCGCGACGAGACCTTCAGGGCCGTGCGCGGAGAGGGCGCCGACCTCAACGGGCGTCCGCTGCACGTTCGCGAGCGGCGCGAGCTGCGAGCGGCCCTGATCGCGACCGGATTCAGCTACGACTGGGAGCGCCGAGCCGCCCAGGCGGAGCTGATCGCCCGGATGCTGCCTGAGGTGCGCGACATCCGCAGGGCGGGCGCCGCGGCACTCGATCTCGCCTGGCTGGCCGCCGGGCGGGTGGACGGCTTCCTCGAGCACGGGCTGAAGCCCTGGGACTCCGCGGCCGGCAAGCTCCTGGTGGAGGAGGCCGGTGGCGTGACGGAGCGCCTGCCCGGCGATCCGCCGGGCCTGGCGGCCGCCGGAACCCCAGAGGTGCTGGCCGCGCTGGTCGAGCACGCCGGCGTGCTCGGTCCCGCCTAGTTGCCCAGCAGGAACTGCACGAGGGTGTCGAGCTGCTTGTCGCTCAGCTTGCCCTCGTAGCTCGGCATGACGCCCTTGCCGAAGCCGCTCACCGTGTAGGCGTCGGGATCGACGATCGCCTCGTGCACGTAGTCCTCGGCGCTCTTGCCGGGCTCCCGCTTGCCGGCCGCGGCGGCCAGCTGGTCGAGGCTCGGTCCGATGTTGCCGGTGGCGCCGGCGCTCGCGAGCTCGTGACAGCCGGCGCAGCCCGCGGCGACGAAGATCTGCTCGCCCGTGGTGGCGCCCGCGAGGCCGGCCTGCGCGAGCGCGCCGGCGTCCTCGCCGGTCCTGCCGGTGGCGTAGGCCACGTAGGCGGCCACGTCGCGAGCGTCGGAGCCCGTGACAAGGTCCTTGGGCATGACGCTGCCCCGGCGCACGTTCGATATCTGACTGTGCACGATGCCCTCGACGGTCTCCCGGTTCTCGCCGGCCTGGAGCGCCGCCCGGAACGCGGCGTCGAGCGAGGGGCCTGTCTGTCCCGCCGTGCCGGCCCGCGCCAGGACGTGGCAGCTGCCGCATTTCTGCACGAACTGGGCCTTGCCGTTCGAGAGGTCGGTCTCGTCGCGCCCGCAGGCGGCGAGGGACAGGACGACAACGCTCGCGACGAGCGCGGCGAGCAGCGGCCTGGCCGTGTTCCGAAGCGGGCTCACGGGTCGGGAACACTATCCGCTGGCGGGGCCGGAGACGGTAGCTCCTGGAGCCTGCCGTGGGCTGCGGCGATCACGCCCTCCGCCACGCTCTCCCACCCGTAGCGCCCGGCGGCCTCCGCCGCCAGCGCCGCGCGCGCGCGCTCACGCGCCGCGGAGTCGAGGGAGAGCCAGTCCACGAGCTTGCCCGCGATCTCCTCCACCGCGCCGGGACCCACCTCGAACGACAGCAGGCGCCGCAGCTCGGGCGAGAGCGCCGGAGCGAGAGTGGCCGTGACCTCGGCCATGCCGGAGTGGTTGGCCGACAGCGGCAGCGCTCCGCAGGCGGCGGCCTCGGCGGCGACCATTCCGAAGGCCTCCGGGAAGGTGCTCGACATCACCTGCGCCTCGCACGCCGGGAGCAGGTCGGGGAGGTCCTCGTGCTCGAGCCGGCCGGTGAAGTGCACGCGCTCGGCAGCGATCGGGGCGGTACGGAGCCACTCGTCGTCAACGCGGCCCAGGAACGACTGGAGGTGCGACAGCACGCTCGGCGGCCCGCCCTCCAGCTCGCGGCCGCGCGCCGCGATGTCCCGCAGGTCCTCCACGTCCGCGCGGCGCAGCGCGTCCACGTAGCGCCCGAGCGTCTCGCGGTAGGTGCCGAACCCCACGATCACGAGCCGGGCGTCCGGAACCTTGGCCACCACCAGGGGCCAGGCCGCCAGCAGGAGGTCCACGCCCTTCGACACGATCAGCTTGCCCACGTAGCTCACGATCCGGTCACGCGACGGATCGAGTGAAGCCAGCGAGGCCGCGGCATCCGCCTCCCCTCCCCACTCCGCCGCCGCGCCCGACTCGAGGCGCCCGGCCAGCCGCCGGAGCCCCGTAGCCGCTTCCTCGGGCTCCCGTGGCCGGAAGGTGTGCACGTCCACGCCGGGCGGCCCAAGCCGTGTGCGCTCGGGCAGCCCGGGCTCGTCCAGGACCTCCCACAGGCTCTCCGCGGTGTGCCGAGAGCCCACGAGCACGCCCTGGGAGCCCCTGACGCCCTCCAGCGCGTAGGGAAGGAAGCGCTCGCGGTTGGGGCGGACCGTGTACTCGAGCGCGCTGCCGTGGACCTTTACGGCGTACGGCGTGCGCTCGCCGAGCGCCCGGGCCAGGATCACGGGGCCCATCACCAGATGGTTGGCCAGAGCCACGTCGGGCCGCGTGCGGTCCGCCACCTCGGCCACCGCGCGCACGTTCGCCTCGATGTAGCGCTCCACGGCGGCATCGTCCAGGTCCGCGTAGGGCACGGCGTCGTAGCCCTCGTAACGATCCGCCACGTAGACGGGCAGCACGCCGCCGATGTCCGGCACGGTCACGTTCACGGCCTCGGGCAGGTCCAGCTCGTCGGCGCGCCGCTCCTGGCACACCAGCTCCACGTCGTGGCCGAGCCGCGCGAAGGCGCGAACGAGGCTGGCGTTGTAGATGTTGCTGCCGGTTCCGCGCAGCAGGTAGCCGTGAAAGATGAGGATTCGCATGGTGTGCTCGCTATTGTTCCGCGCCGTGTCCGACCGCCAGAGGTATCGCCTGCGTGCCCGCTCCGACCGGGAAGTCATACGGGAAGTGGAGCCTGGCATGCGTTACGTCGACGGGGAGTCCGGCGAGGAGCTCCGCGTGGTCGGGGCGGTCCTGCCGCTCGCACCCTCCCCGAGCGACCTTCCGTACTCGGTCGAGAACCTGCGCCTGTGCGGCTGTTCGCTCGAGCAGCTCGCTCAGAAGGACCTGAACGACTGCCCGCACTGCGGTCGCCGGCTCCCCGCCGTCGAGCGCTGACCCGGCCGGCGTGGGGCGCCGTGGCCTGATCGTTCTGCTGGCGCTGCTTGCGGCCGCGCCCGGCTGTGGCGGCGACAACGAGCCGGACGCAGCCCCGCCCCTGCCCGACCTGACGGTCCCGCGCACGGATCCCGCGCCCGCGGACACGGCCGTGGAGCCGGACACCACCACCGAGCCGGCGGTGACCGAGGTCACGCCGCCCGAGACGCAGCCGGAGACGGTGCCCGACAGCCCCGACAACGACACGCCCCCGCCCACCGACAGCCCGGCGGAGCGCTTCGAGGAGTTCTGCAACGAGAATCCGGGATCGCGCGGCTGCGGCTAGTCGACTACGGCGTCGCGACGCCGCCGAGGGCTTCGTCGCGCGAGCTGAAGATGCCGAGCCGGCCAACCAGGCCGGTGATCTGGAAGGGCCGCAGGATCCGCTCCGTGGGGCAGACGAGCACGAGGTTGCCGTCGCGCGTCTTCTGGTGGCGCAGGGCGTTCAACAGGACGCTGATGCCCGTTGAGTCCATGAACGTGACGGCCGACAGGTCGACCACCAGCATCCGCTTGCCTTCCTCGGCGAGGTCCAGGAGCCGCCGGCCCAAGCGTGGAGCCGTGAGCGCGTCGATCTCGCCGTGTGGAGAGACGACGTGCGTAAGGCCGTCCACGGGCTCGTCGATTAGCCCAAAGTCGATCACGCCACCCATCCGGGGGAACCTATCAGTCCCCGTGACGCGCAGGGACGGGTGACGACGGGCGTCTCACCCGCGACGGGAGCGGCCTCGGAACCGGCGGCTCGGCGCCGCGGCGGCGCCCCGGTCCCTCCAGGCCCCCGTGCTCGCGGTCGCGTCCGCGACCCAGCGGCCACCTGCCGAGCGGCAGCCTGATGCCCTCTCCGCCCGGGCCGTCGCGGTCGGGGCCGGGATGCGGGCCCTCGCCCCCGCCGCCGTCCTCGCCCGGCGGATCCTCGCCGTCATCCCGCAGGCGGAAGAACCAGATCAGCCACACCACGAGCAGGCCCACGTCGAAAACCCGGAACCCGACCATGAAGATCCACCCCTCGGTGGTCACGAGCCGATGCTAGCGCGCCCGCGTGGCCGGGGAAAGGGCCTGCTGTGCGGTCTTACTCCTCAGCGGGCGTGGTGGTACGCGGGTCCGGAATGTACGTCGCGGTGTAGAGCAGCCGGGCGCGCTTGTAGGTGCAGCCGTAGCGGATGATCTCCCGCAGCGTCTCCTGCGTGGACGGCGGCGCCAGCGCGTCGTCGCTTCCGCACTTGTCCTTCAGGCGCGACGAGCGCCACCAGTTGCTGCCGGTGAGGTCGGCGGCCAGCGCCGGCACCCATGTGGGGACGGTGAGGGCCACGATGTTGCCCTTCTTGACCCGCAGCGGCTCCTTCAGGACGAAGGTCGGGCTCGACCCGAGGTACTTCTCTACCTCGTAGACGTCCGACTGGCGGAGCAGGCGGTGGTTGAGGCGCGTCTTCTTGGTATCGCCCTTCCGCACCGTGGCGAGTCGCACCGACGGCGCCCCTCCGAAGCGGGCGTTGAACGAGTCGATCTGGTTCTGCGCGAGCTCCGGGAGCGTGACGGTGAAAGCCACGAGGTAGCCGTCCCGCCGGATCAGGAACGGGTTCTTGAGGTTGCCCGAACGTCCCTGGTAGCCGGTGACCTGGTAGACCGCCCGGCACGGGTTGCCCGGGCAGCTCGAGGTGGCCGCCTGCGTGGATCCCGCGCCCAGCTCGACCACGCGCGCGGACGCGGCCGACGGCACGACAAAGGTGGCCGCAAGGGCCAGGCTGAATAGCAACCGCTTCATGACCGGACCTGGAACACCCGTCGCTGTCGCGAGTTGCGCACGCCTACTTGTACCTGTACGTGATCCGGCCGCGATCGAGGTCGTACGGAGATAGCTCGATCTTGACCCTGTCGCCGGGCAGAATTCGGATGTAGTGACGTCGCATCTTCCCCGAGATGTGACCCAGGACATCGTGTCCGTTGTCCAGCTTGACCTTGAACATCGTGTTTGGGAGGGCCTCGACGATCTCGCCCTCCATCTCAATCTTTTCTTCTTTGGGCACGTATAGAGGCCACCTCAGATGAGGCGAACGTTCACCGCCTTGGGACCTTTGTCTCCGCTTTCTTCCTCATACTCGACCTTCGCGTTCTCGGCGAGCGACCTGAATCCGCCGCCGTCGATGCCCGAGTAATGCACGAACAGGTCACGGTCGCCTTCATCCGGCGTGATGAACCCGTAGCCCTTCTCGTCGTTGAACCACTTGACGGTTCCGGTAGGCACCTACTGCCCCTTCCGCTCCTGCGTGTGCCTGTGTCGGTCCTGCTATTTGGCGAATCCGAACCAAGGCACCTGCTTATCCCTGCCGGCTGGGCCGGCCCAACGGCGGGAACGCTACCAAGCCGGGCAGCGCAACTCAGCCGCGCAGCTCGGCGGCCACCGCTCCCAACTCCTCGCGCGTGGCCTGCGCGGGATGCGTGGGCAGCCGCAGAGGATCGTCCACATAGCGCGGGATCACGTGAATATGGAAATGGAAGACCGTCTGCCAGGCCGCCGGCTCGCACGCGTTCAGGAGGTTCACCCCGTCGCAGCCGAGGCGGTCGCGCATGCGCAGTCCCAGCAGCTTGGCGGCCGAGGCGGTGTGTCTGAGGTCGTCGTCCGGGACCTCGTAGAGGTTCTTCGTGTGCCGGCGCGGGATCACGAGGGCGTGGCCGCGGGTCCACGGATTCAGGTCCATAAAGGCGATCGTGTGCTCGTCCTCCTGCACGCGCTCGGCGGGCAGGTCGCCCGCCACGATCTTGCAGAAGATGCAGTCGTCGTCCACGAGCGGCAGCCTACAGCCAGCCGACCTTGCGGAAGTAGCGGTACAGCATCGCGCAGATCAACAGCATCAGCCCGAGCGCCAGCGGATAGCCGAACTCCCACCGAAGCTCCGGCATGTGCTCGAAGTTCATCCCGTAGATGCCCGCGATCGCGGTGGGCACGGCCAGGATGGCGACGGCTGCCGAGATCTTGCGCACGTCCTCGTTCTGGCGCACGGTCACCTGGGCCAGATTGGCCTGGAGCACCGCCGTGAGGAGGTCGCGCAGACCCTCCAGCTGCTCGTGCACGCGCAGGAGGTGATCGTTCACGTCACGGAAGTAAGTGCGCACCTCTTCCGGGATGACGTCGTAGTGACCGCGCGCCAGCGCGTTGATGGGCGCGATCAGCGGCGCGGCGGCGTGGTAGAACGCGAGCGTCTCGCGCTTGAGCCTGTAGATGCGCTCCGTGCGGTCCGGCCGGGCGGGTGAGAAGACCTCGGTCTCCACCTGCTCCACGTCCTCCTCGAGGCCGTCGATCGCGGGCTGGTAGTCGTCGACCACCTTGTCGACGATCGCGTGCACCACAGCGCCGGGGCCCGACTTCAACTGGTCCGGGTTCCGCTCGAGCCGCTCTCGAACATCGTGCAGCTCGCTCGCCTCTCCGTGCCGGACCGTGATCACGAAGTCCTCGCCGGCGAACACGAGGATCTCGCCCAGCTTGACCACCTCGTGAGGATCCACGTAGCGGGCGGTCTTCAGCACCAGCAGCGCCATCTCGCCGAACATCTCGAGCTTCGGGCGCTGGTGCGCGTGGATGGCATCCTCCACGGCGAGCGGGTGGAGGCCGAACTCCTGGCTGAGCGATTCGAACTCCTCCGCGGACGGCTCGTACAGGCCGATCCACGCGAACGCGCCGTCCCGCCTGCACTCGCGGTATGCGTGCTGGAGATCCACCTGCCCGTCGCGGCGGCGACCGTCCTCATAGATCGCGCAGTCGACGATCACCTGTCGGGATTCTGCACCAGGGACCGGGCGAGCTCGACCGCCTGCTCGCGATCGCTCGCCTCGCCCGTGAATGCGGCCTCCTCCAGCCGTCTCAGAAGGCGTCCCAGCTCGGGCCCCGGGGCGATGCCCAGCTCGCGGGCCAGCTCGTGCCCGCGCAGCGGCGGCACGGGCGGTCCGTCGGCTCGCCACGCCAGCGCGGCGCCCATCAGCTCGCGGGCGAGCTCCAGATGGGCGGCGATCGCCTCGTCGGCCTTGCGGCCGCGGGTGGCCAGCCGATCGGCGCACGACAGCAGCGTGACCTCCACCTCCACGGGGCTCGTGGCGGTGAGGTAGCGGTACACCGCGGCCCGGTCGAGCGGCCGCTCGTGCACCAGGAACCCGAGAACGAGGTGGGTGCGCGTGAGTCCCTCGAGGAAGCGGCTCAGGCGGTCGCTCGTATGCAGGCGGCGGCAGAGCGCGCGCACCATGCGCTCGCCGAGCTCGTCGTGCCCGATGAAGGTCACGCGCCCGTCCGGGCGCACGCCGCGGGTGGCCGGCTTGCCCACGTCGTGGAGCAGGGCTCCCAGGCGGATGGCCTGACCGCGAGAGAGGTCGTCCGCAAGTGGCTCCTCGAGCACTGCCCGCAGGCCCGGGGCGAGCTCGCCGAAGAGCTCGTCGAGCCTGCCCTCCAGCTCGACCTGGTGTGCCAGAACCTCGACGGTGTGCCCGTACACGTCCAGATGGTGGTAGCCGCTCTGCTCCACGTCGTGGAGGTCGTGGAGCTCCGGCAGCACCACGCCTAGCAGCCCGAGGCGGTCCGCCAGCTCGATCCCGGCCACGGCACCGGGCGCAGACACCATGCGCTTGAGCTCGCCGAACACGCGTTCCACCGAAGCCTCCGCCACGCGCGGCGCGGCGTCGCGCGTGAGCTGCTCGGTGGGCGCATCCGGGGCGAAGCCCAGCTCGGCGGCCAGGCGCGGCAGCCGCAGCGCGCGCAGAGGGTCCGCTTCATAGGACTCGCGGGAGAGCACCCTGAGCACGCGGGCGTCGAGATCGGCGCGGCCTCCCTCGGGGTCGATCACCGGGCCGCCCGCCACGGGGCGCGCCATCGCGTTCACGCTGAAGTCGCGCCGCGCGAGGTCCGCCTCGATGGTCTCGCCCTGGAGCGCGGACACGTCGTAGGTCAGGCCCGCGTCGCGGTCGAGCGCGCGCCAGGCACCGAAGCGCTCCGACAGCCGGAACACGGGGCCGCCGACCGTCCGGGCCAGCGCGCGGGCGGTGGTCTCCGGGTCGCCGGCCACCGCCACGTCCACGTCACTCACGGGGCGGCCCAGCAGCTCGTCGCGCACGGTCCCGCCCACCACCCACGCGGGCTCCTGGCCGAGCGTCTCCGCGAGCGGGTCCGTCACGGCGAATGCAGTCTGCGCACACGCGGCGACAGGCCGCAGGTGACCTCGTAGTTGATCGTGGCAAGCCTGCGCGCCACCTCCTCGGCGAGGATCCGCTCCTCGCCCTGGCCGCCGATCAGCACCACCGGATCGCCGATCTCCACCACCGGATCGGCCCCCACGTCCACGGTGATGTTGTCCATGCTCACGGTGCCCACCACCGGATACCGGCGTCCGCCGATCAGCACGTCGCAGTCGTTCGAGAGGCCGCGCCGCCAGCCGTCCCCGTAGCCGATCGGCACGGTGGCCACCCATGTGGCCTCAGCGGCCCGCCAGCGGCGCCCGTAGCCGGCGCCGTCGCCGGGCTCGAAGCGCCGGAGCGCCGCCACCCAGGACTCGAGCGCCAGCGCCGGCTCGAGGCCATGCTCGCGCGGGTCGCCCTGGAAGGGGTCCATGCCGTAGATCGCGACCCCGCAGCGGACCATGTCGAAGTGCGCGGCCGGATCGCGGAAGGTGGCCGCGCTGTTGGCCGCGTGCACCACGGCGCCGGGCACCTCGCTCCTCACCGCGTCCACGAACTCTGTGAAGCGCTCGAGCTGCTCCGGGAACAGCTCGTCGCCGGGCTCGTCGGCGGTGGCGAAATGAGTCATCACGCCGGCCACACCGGAGCCCAGAAGCGAGCGCGCGAGGTCCACGTCCTTCGTGCCGAGCCGTCCCATGCCGGTGTCGAGCTTGACATGCACGCGCGCCCCGTCGAGCGCGGCGGCGGCCTCCGCCTCCTCGCGCGTCCAGACCACCACGTCGGCGTGGGACTCCACGGCGGTGCGCAGCTCGTCGCGCGTGAGGGCGCCCATCACGAGCAGCCGCCCGTCGATCCCCTCCTCTCGGAGGTGCCGCGCCTCGGCGGCGGTGGCCACGGCCAGCCACGACGCGCCGCCTCTCAGCGCCGCCCTGGCCGCCGGGGCGGCCCCGTGGCCGTAGCCGTCGGCCTTGACCACGGCGCACAGCTCAGCGCCGTCCGGGACACCATCGGGGCGCACCCGGCTAAGCCGGGTGCTTCCGCGAATCAGCTCGAGGAGCCTGCGGCAGTTGCGCTCGATGGCACCTCCGTCGATGCGGGCCAGCGCGCGTTCGGGGGCGGTCACAGGGTCAGCCCGGCTGGGAGGAAGTCGATCACGTCGCCCGCCATCACGTGGTCGGCACCGAGCCGCTCGGCGGCGGCGCGACCCGCCCGGCCGTGCGCGAGTGCGCCCATGGCAGCTGCCTCGAAGGGACCAAGTCCCTTGGCGAGGAGCGCGCCCACGAGACCCGAGAGCACGTCCCCGGTGCCGGCCGTGGCCAGCGCCGGGCTGCCGCCGGGGCTCACCGCCACCAGGCCGCCGGGCTGCGCCACGAGCGTGTCGTCGCCCTTGAGCAGCACCACCGCTCCGCTGAGCTCGGAGGCGCGCCGGACGCTGTCCAGCCGCTGCCTCTCCACGTCGTCGGGCTCCAGCTCGAGCAGACGGGCCAGCTCGGCCGCGTGCGGCGTGAGCACCGTGGGCGCGTTGCGGTGACGGAACAGCTCGAGGCGGCCGGCGTGAGCGTTCAGGCCGTCGGCGTCCACCAGCAGGGGGGCCGCCACCTCGCGCGCGACCCTCTGCGCGAACTCCACGACGCCGTCGGTCCGGCCGAGACCCGGGCCGAGCACCACGGCCCCGGCGCGCTCCGCCATCTCGACAAGCTCCTCCACCCCGCCTGGACCGTGGGCGCCGTCGGCGTCGGGCAGGCCCCTCGTCATCTGCTCGAGCAGACGCAGCTCGACCACCTGCTGCACGGCCGCCGGCACCGCCACCTGCACGTACCCGGCTCCCGCGCGCTGAGCTGAGCGAGCGGCCATCGTGGGCGCGCCGGTGAGCCCGAGCGACCCCCCGGCCACCACCACCACGCCGGAGTCGAACTTCGAGCCGCTGCGCGGCCGGTGCGGATAGAGGTCGAGCACCCGCTCGGTGATCACGCCCGCCCGCCGCGGCGCCGGTGCTCCGCGGGGCACCCCGATCTCGATCACGTCCACCGTGCCGGCGTGGCTCTTCCCGGGCTCCACGTACAGGCCCAGCTTGGAACCGTGGAACGTCGCGGTCACCGCGGCCACCACGGCCCTGCCGGCCACCTCCCCGGTAGAGGCGTCCACCCCTGACGGGACGTCGCAGGCCACCACCGGTGCCGGCTGCTCGTTGATCACGGCGATCGCCGCGGCCACCGGGTCGCGCGGAACGCCCTCGAAGCCGGTGCCGAGCAGCGCGTCCACCACCACTCCCGCGCCGGCCAGCCGCTCCGGAGCGAACGGCTCCGGCGGCTCTCCCGGCAGGCGCTCGAGATTCGCGGCCGTGTCCCCGCGCAGCTCGTCGAGCGGAGCCACGGCGAGCACCACCACCACGTGCCCGTCCTCGCGCAGGTGGCGCGCGGCCACCAGGCCGTCGCCGCCGTTGTTGCCCTTACCCACCACCACGCAGACCGGGCCGTCCCCCGCCGCGGCCGCGGCGGCGCGCGCAAGGCCTGCGCCCGCGCGCTCCATCAGGTCCAGCGAGGGCGTGCCCATCTCCTCGATGGCCCACGCGTCGACGGCACGCATCTCCTCCGCCTCGTAGAGCGGATCGAGCCAGTCCGGGAGATCGTCGGGGCGCACCCGGCCGAGCCGGGTGCTTCCGCTAAGCGCACTCACTTCAGGAGTGCTACCGCACCTGCCACCCCGTGTGTATGCGTGAGCGACACCACGGGCTCCAGCCCGAGCTCCACGGCACGCTCCGCGGCGGCGCCGCTCAGGCGCACGGAGGGCGGGCCGTCACCGGCCACGACCTCCACGTCCTTGTAGCTCCAGGCACGGAGGCCGAGCGCCTTGGCGACCGCCTCCTTCGCGCAGAACCTGGCAGCCAGGTGCATCGCCGGACGGGCCTTGCCCTCGGCATAGGCGCGCTCCGCGCCGGTGAAGAGCCGCTCCGCCAGGCGCGGCCGGCGCTCCAGGGCGCGCTCCAGGCGCTCGATCTCGAGGAGGTCGAGACCGACCCCGGTCACTACTCGACCGTGACGGTCTTCGCGAGGTTGCGCGGCTGGTCCACGTTGAGTCCGCGAGCCCTGGCGATGTAATAGGCGAGCAGCTGGAGCGGGATCACGGCGAGGATCGGCTGGAGGAACCAGTCGGTGGCCGGCACCTTGACGACCTCCTCGGCGTGGCCGTCCACGCGGTCGTTCCCGTGAGTGGCCACGGCGATCACGTGCGCGCCGCGGGCGCGCACCTCGGCGATGTTGGAGAGCACCTTGTCGAGCACCGGAGAGTCGGTGGCCACGCAGACCACCGGGGTGTTGTCGTCGAGCAGGGCGATCGGGCCGTGCTTCATCTCGCCGGCCGCGTAGGCGTCGGTCGGGATGTAGGAGATCTCCTTGAGCTTGAGCGCGCCCTCGAGGCACACGGGCAGCCCGATGTGACGGCCGAGGTAGAGGAAGAACGGCGCGTCCTTCCAGTGGTTGGCGATCCTCTGGACGGGCTCGTCCACCTCCGCGAGCAGGGTGTCGATCGCGTGGGGCAGCTCGCGCAGCTGGTGGCAGAGGCGGCTCTGAACCTCGGGCTCGAGGGTGCCCTGCACCTGAGCGAGCTTTAGGGAGAGCAGGTACATCACGGCCACCTGCGCCACGAAGGTCTTGGTGGCCGCCACGCCGATCTCGAGGCCCGCACGCGTGAAGATCACGCCGTCCGAGTCCCGGGTGGCCTGGCTGCCCATCACGTTGGTCACGCCGATCACCTTCGCGCCGCGCTCGCGCGCCAGGCGCATGGCCGCCAGCGTGTCGGCGGTCTCGCCCGACTGCGAGATGCCCACCACGAGATCGTGCTCGTCGAGCACCGGGTTGCGGTAGCGGAACTCGGAGGCGATGTCGATCTCCACGTGCATCCGCGCCCACGCCTCGGTGGCGTAGCGGCCCACGAGGCCGGCGTGGTACGAAGTTCCGCAGGCCACGAAGATCACGCGGCGGAGATTCCGCAGCTCGTCGTCCGTGATGCCGATGTCGCCGAGGTCCACCTGGTCGCCGACGATGCGGTCGGCCACGGTTTCGGCCACGGCGTCGGCCTGCTCGTGGATCTCCTTCAGCATGAAGCTCTCGTAGCCGTTCTTCTCGGCAGTTTCCTCGTCCCAATCGACCTCGTCAATGTCGCGGTCGATGGTCGCGCCCTCGGCGTCGATGAAGCGGGTGCCCTCTGGGGTCACGGCCACGATCTCGCCGTTCTCCACGAGCTGCACGTGGCGGGTCTCCGCCAGGAAGGCCGGGATCGCCGAGGCGATGAAGCCCTCGCCCTCGCCTACGCCCACCACCAGCGGGCACTCCTTGCGGGCGCCCACGAGCACCTCGGGCTGGTCGGCGGAGATGGCCACGAAGGCGTAGTGGCCGCGAAGATCGTTGTAGGCGAGGCGGACAGCCTCAACGAGGTCGCCCCTGAAGTGCTGCGCCACGAGATGAGCCACCACCTCGGCGTCGGTCTCGGACGTGAACGTGGCCCCGCCGGCGAGCAGCTTGTCGCGCAGCTCGGTCCAGTTCTCCACGATGCCGTTGAGCACGATGTGCACGCGCTCGGAGGTGTCCCAGTGCGGGTGCGCGTTCGCCTCGGTCACCCGTCCGTGGGTGGCCCAGCGGGTGTGGCCTATGCCGGTGGAGCCGCGCAGGTGGCCGTTCTTCGAGACCACCGCGTCGCGCAGGTGCTGAAGGTTGCCCACGGCATGCACCGAGTCGATCGACCCGTTGGTGACCAGGGAGAGCCCTGCTGAGTCGTAACCGCGGTACTCGAGACGCTGCAGCCCTTCAAGAAGCAGGTCGCGGCACTCGCGCGGTCCGACGTAGCCGATGATGCCGCACACGAGAGTTCGAGGTTAGTCCAGATATCCCTGACCGGCCAGTGCTCGAACGGGCCCTATGCCGATCGTCTAGGACCCCAGCCTACGTTCGACCAGTGAGACAAGCCGGTCGCAGACTGCATTGCACTCATCGGCAGTCGGAGCCTCCACCATGACCCTTACAAGCGGCTCTGTACCGGATGGGCGCACAAGCACCCGCCCGCGCCCCTCCAGGGCCTTGTGCTCGACCTCGATCGCCTCGCGCACGTCCGCGGCGTGCTCGAGGGCGTCGCGGTCCCTCACGCGCACGTTCACGAGGCGCTGGGGGAGCTTTTCCATCGCGTCGCGCTCCGAGAGATCGCGCCCCGCGAGCGCCTCGAGCGTGAGCAGCGCCGCCGCGGTGCCGTCGCCGGCGGGCACGAAGCCGGTGTCGATTATGTGGCCGGACTGCTCGCCGCCGAACGCCCAGCCGCGGCTCAGGAGCTCGGCGAGCACGTGCCGGTCCCCCACCTGGGTGGTGGCCACCTCGA
This sequence comes from uncultured Thermoleophilaceae bacterium, assembly GCA_963811055.1. GTDB lineage: Bacteria > Actinomycetota > Thermoleophilia > Solirubrobacterales > Thermoleophilaceae > JACVRW01. The sequence continues at coordinate 447,423 of CAWEPQ010000019.1, read as the reverse complement.
TGCCCGCCAGCTCCATGGCGCGGTGGAAGCCATAGTTGGTCATCACGGTGACCGCCACTCCGTCTCCGGGCAGCCGGCCGCTCTCGCGCAGATGGAGCGCCGCGAGGGCCATCAGCTCGTCCCCGTCCACCACCGCGCCATTGCGGTCGACCGCGAGCACCCGGTCGCCGTCGCCGTCGAGCGCGAAGGCGATGTCGAAGCCGCCCTCGACCACACGCTCGGCCAGGCCCGCCACGTGGGTGGAGCCGCAGTCGCGGTTGATGTTCCTGCCGTCGGGATCGACGGCCACCAGCGTGGGATCGGCCCCGAGCCGCCGGAAGATGTCCGGCGTGACCCGGTGGGTCGCGCCGTTGGCGCAGTCGAGCAGGATCTTGACGCCGGACAGGTCGAGGCCCGCGAAGCGCGTCTCGAGCTCCCGGACGTAGTCGCCGGCCGCCCCGTGGAGGTCGCGCACGCGGCCGATCGCGTCACTCGGGCGGTGGGCGTGCACGAGCCGCTCCACCTGCTCCTCCTCGGCGTCGGCCAGCTTGGTGCCCGCCGGGCCGAAGAACTTGATGCCATTGTCCTGGTACGGGTTGTGGGACGCGGACACCACCGCGGCCAGGTCGAACCCGTAACGCCGCACGAGCAGCGCCGCGCCAGGCGTGGGCAGCACGCCGCCGAGCAGCGCGTGGCCGCCCGCCGACGACACGCCGGCCGCCATCGCGGCCTCGAGCATCTCCCCGGACTCGCGCGTGTCGCGCACGATCAGCACCTGCGGGGCCTTGGCGGGCGAGATCGAGGTGGCGGCCGCTCCGAGAGCGGTGGCCAGCTCGGCCGTCAGGAACTCCCCCGCGACGCCCCGGACGCCGTCCGTGCCAAACAGTCCCATGAAGCGCTTAGCGCTTCGAGAACTGCGGGCGCTTGCGGGCCTTCTTGAGGCCGGCCTTCTTGCGCTCCTTCACGCGCGGGTCGCGCGTGAGGTATCCGCGGCGCTTGAGCTCGCCGCGGAGCGCCGGGTCGGCCTCCACGAGCGCGCGGGCGATGCCGTGGCGCAGCGCCGTGGCCTGCGCGGAGATGCCGCCGCCGTGGATGCGGGCCACCACGTCCATGCGGGTCTGGTAGCCGGCGGCCTCGAGCGGCTGGGAGGCCATCCGCTGCAGCCGGATCCGCGGGAAGTACTCGTCGAGGTGCCTGCTGTTGATCGTGTAGGTGCCCTCGCCCGGCTTCAGGATGACCCGTGCCACGGCGCTCTTGCGCTTGCCGGTGGCGGAGTAGCGGGCGTCGGCGGCCAGGGCGATCGGCTCGCGGGCCACGGGCGCGGCATCCGTTCCGGCCTCGCCGGTGGACTCGTCGTCGCCCGGCTCCCCGGTGCCGTCGTCCGCCTCGCCGTACTCGCCGAACTCGCTCTGCGGGCGCTGCTCCTCCTCGAGCACGAGGTCGGGCTCGAGGTGCGCGCCCGGGATCACTTCCTCCTCGGTGCTCTTCTTGTCGGAGTCCTTCTTGCGCCCGCGGGAGCGCTCGCGCTCGGCCGCGGCCTCGTCGCCCTCGGCGACAGGCTCAGCAGGCTCGTCGGCGCTGTCCTCGGATGTCTCAGCCTCAGGCTCGCCCTCGGCAGCGGGCTCCTCGGGCTCGGCCGCGGGCTCTTCCGCCTCGGCCGCGGGCTCCTCGGCCTCTACCTCGGGCTCGGGCTCGTCCGTCTCGGGCGCGGCCTCGCCGGGCTCACCCGGCACGGCCTCCGGCTCCTGGCCCTCTCCGGCCTCGGGCGAGTCTGTGGCCTCAGGCTCCTGGGCCTCGCCGTCGCGTTCCTCGGGCATCACGCGTCCACCTCCATGGGCTCAGGCTGCTGGGCGGCGTGCGGATGGTCCGGGCCTGCGTAGACCTTGAGCTTCCGCAGCTGGGCGCGGCCCAGCCGGGTGCGCGGGAGCATGCCCTTCACGGCCTTCCGGATTACCTCTTCCGGACGGCGCTCGAGCATCTCGGCCAGGGTCCTGCTGCGCAGGCCTCCGGGGTAGCCGGAGTGCCGGTAGTAGAGCTTCTGCTCGCGCTTGCGACCGGTCACGGAGATGCGCTCCGCGTTCACGACGATCACGAAGTCGCCCACGTCGCAATGCGGCGTGTACTCGGCCTTGCGCTTGCCTCGAAGCGTGTCCGCGATCTGGGTTGCCAACCGGCCGAGCGTCTTGCCGGAGGCGTCGACGACGAGCCAGTTGCGCTCGCGCGAAGCGGGTGTCGCGACATACGTCTTCATGAAGCAGAGGGTCGGCGCGCACGCCGAAACGGCGCCGACCGGGCAGTAGTGTGGCACACGCTCGCGGCGCGCGACCAGGCCGGATCGGGGGGTATACTGCCGCGCCGATTCAGTGCCTGCCGAATTCCGGCGCTCAACTCGAGGGCGATCGGGAGCGGGGGAACCGTTCGGAGGCCGTCGAAGTAGGTCTCCGAGGGGGCGAATCGGCCGGACTGTCCCGGTCGTAGCGCCGCACTTCAGGCGCGAGCCCGTCAGCTAACCCCGTAGGCCAAACGAAGCGAGGCCTAGGAGTTTTGCGACACAGCCGGATTCCCGCTGGATGCGCCATAGCCGCGTTCGGGACCTGCGCACTCGCGCTGGCCCCCGTGGCGGCGGCCCAGTCCGGCGGCGGCGGCGGGGCGACGTACATCGCCAAGCCCGAGCTGACCAAGGTCACCTGCATCCGGCGCTGCGCCTCGCACAAGCGCGCCCAGGGCGGCAGCACGCTACGCCTGAGCGGAAGCGCCCTCAACGGGGTGGTGCGCATCGTCTTCAGCGGCAGCTACGGACGCTCTGACGACACCTCTGCGCCGGTGCGGCCCGCAAGCTCGACGCGCCTGAGCGTGAAGGTGCCGCTCGGCGCGGTCACCGGGCCGCTGGCAGCGGTCGTCAGCCGCTCGGTCCGCTCGCTCCCCACGAAGGCCGTCGGGATCCTCCCCCCGCCCCCGCCGGAGCCCAACACCGAGCTCAGCCCGGTGCCGAGCGCTCCCATGATGGAGACCGGCACGAGCCGCACCAAGGCGTTCGTGGACGCTCGAAACGCGGTCACGTTCTCGTTCCGCATGTCCGGCGCCGTGCCCGACCTCCTGTCCGTGGAACTGGTGCGCGCGAGCGACGGCAAGGCCGTCAAGACCTGGAGTCCCGCGCCCGAGGCGGGCGCCGTGACGAGCGTCTCCTGGAACGGCCGGATCGGTCCCACCGGCGCCCGGCCGGGGCGCTACTCGTTCCGGCTCTCGGCATCCGCACTCAACGGCGCGACGGTGCGCAGCGCCGGCCTGGAGGGCGACGGCCGCGACGCCTTCGACCTCTACGACAACATGTTCCCGGTGCGCGGCCGCCACAACTACGGCGGCCGCAACGCCGACTTCGGCTCAGGCCGCACGGGCCACAGCCACCAGGGCCATGACGTGTTCGCCCGCTGCGGCACGCCGCTGGTGGCGGCACGCGGCGGCCGGGTGAAGTTCAAGCAGTACCACGCGGCCGCGGGCCACTACCTCGTGATCGACGGGGCCGGCACGGACGCGGACTACGTGTACATGCACATGGCCGAGGCGTCGCCCTTCTCCCCCGGCGACCGCGTGTACACAGGCCAGCGGATCGGCGCGGTGGGCGACACCGGCAACGCGCGCGGCTGCCACCTGCACTTCGAGCTATGGCGCGGGCCCGGCTGGTACGACGGCGGGAAGCCCTTCGACCCGCTTCCGGCGCTGCGCGCCTGGGACGCCTGGTCCTAGGACATCGCCCTAGCGGAAGCAGCCGGCTCGGCCGGCTGCGCACCGACGATCTCCTAACGCTCCAGCTCTTCGCGCTTGCGGTCCGGGAGCAGGCGGTCGACGCGGTTGTAGATCGCGAGCAGCAGCACCGACGCCCCCACCGCGATTAGGAAGCTGCCGAAGTCGAAGTCGTTGGCGTCGGCGATGTCGAGCCACTCGGTGGCCACGAAGCCTCCGATCAGCGAGCCCACGATGCCCAGCACGATCGTCAGCACGATCCCGATGCGCTGGCGTCCCGGTTTCAGGAGCCGGGCGAACAGGCCCACGAAGAGGCCCCACAAGACCCATGTGAGAATGCCCACGCGGCAACGCTACCGCGCTCGCTCAACCACCAGGAGGCACATTGGCCGGCTACTCGATCACAGCGCTGGAGGACATCCCGGATGTGAGCGGCGACTACCCGGGCGAGATCCGACCGGGCACCGAGCACATCGGTGCCGAGCAGGTGGCCTTCGCCTGGCGCCGGATGGTGCCCGGCACCGGTGGCAAGGGCAGCTACGGCCACCGCCACCGGACGCAGGAGGAGCTGATCTTCGTGATCTCGGGCACCGTCGAGGTCAAGCTCGAGGACGAGGTGATCGAGGTCGGGCCCGGGCAGGTGGTGCGTATCTCCCCAGAGGTGCTTCGCTCGGTCTGGAACGAGGGACCCGAGGACGCCCTCCTCGTGCTCGTCTCCCAGCGGCTGGTGGATCAGTCGAACGAGGTCGAGCTGGTGGACGACTTCTGGCCCGCATAGGGGAGGATGCGCCGATGTCAGAAGAGAACGTCGAGATCCTGCGCGGCGGCTACGCGGCGCTGGCAGAGCAGGGCATCGAGGCGGTGATCGCCCTGACCCATCCCGAGTTCGAGGCCACCACACCGCCCTCGCTTGCCACCGAGCCGGGCACCTACCAGGGAACCGAGGGTGTTCGCCGCTGGTTCGGGTCGTTCGGCGACGCGATGGAGGGAGTCTGGTTCGAGGGCAAGGAGTTCACGCCGTTGGGTGACAAGGTGGTGGCGGACACCACGCTCCACGCACGCGGGCGCACGACGGGAATCGAGACCGAGCAGCGCGCGTTTCTGGTTTGGACCTTCCGCGATGGCCTGGTGACGAGCGTGGAGGCGTTCGCCGACCGGGAGGAGGCCCTCAAGGCGGCGGAGGGTCAGGAGTAGCTCGGAGCTATTCCCACTCGATGGTGCCCGGGGGCTTGGACGTGATGTCCAGCGTCACCCGGTTGACCTGCGCGATCTCGTTGATCATCCGCGAGGCCACGCGCTCGAGCAGGTCGTAGGGCAGCCGCGCCCAGTCGGCCGTCATCGCGTCGTCGCTCGTGACGGCGCGGATCACGACCACGTAGCCGTAGGTGCGCTCGTCGCCCTGCACGCCGACGCTGCGGAGGTCGCCAGGGAGCACGCAGAACGACTGCCACAGCTCGCGGTAGAGGCCGGCCGTGCGGATCTCGTCCTGCAGGATGGCGTCGGCGTCGCGGAGGATCTCGAGGCGCTCCTTCGTGACCTCGCCGCCCACCACTCGGATCGCGAGCCCCGGACCCGGGAAGGGCTGGCGCCATACGAGCCGGTCGGACATCCCGAGCTCGGCACCCACCTGGCGCACCTCGTCCTTGAAGAGGGTGCGCAGCGGCTCCACCAGCTCGAACTCGAGGTCGTCGGGCAGCCCGCCGACGTTGTGGTGCGACTTGATCGTGGCTGAGCCGGCGCTCCCGCCGGACTCGATCACGTCCGAGTAGAGCGTGCCCTGGACGAGGTAGTGGGGGTCGTCGAGCCGGGCGGCCTGCTCCTCGAACACCCGGATGAACTCGGCGCCGATGATCTTGCGCTTGGTCTCCGGGTCCGTGACCCCGGCGAGCCGCGCGAGGAAGCGCTCCTCGGCGTCCACGGCGATGAGCGGCACCTTGAACTGGTCGCGGAACGCGGCCACCACCTGGTTGCCCTCGTTCTTGCGCATGAGGCCGTGATCGACGAACACGCATGTGAGCTGCTCGCCCACGGCCTTGTATGTGAGCAGCGCGGCCACGGAGGAGTCGACGCCTCCGGAGAGCCCGCAGATCACGCGTCCGTCACCCACCTGCTCGCGGATGCTGGCCACCTGCTCCTCGACAACCGAGGCGGCGCTCCAGGCCATGTCGCAGCCGGCGATGTCGCGCAGGAAGGTCTCCAGGATCTGGGTGCCGTAGGGCGTGTGCGCCACCTCGGGGTGGAACTGGATCCCGTAGAGGCCGCGTGCCGGGTCCTCCATGGCCGCCACCGGCGACTCGGTGGAGGACGCGAGGGCGGTGAAGCCCGGCGGTGCCTCGAAGACGGTGTCGCGATGGCTCATCCAGCAGCTCTGCTCGGCCGGGAGGCCCTCGAGCAGGCGCCCGGCCTCCGCGACCGTGAGATGGGAGCGCCCGAACTCGCCGATCTCGGCGCCCTCCACGCGGCCGCCCAGCGTGAGCACCATCGCCTGCATTCCGTAACAGATGCCGAGCACCGGGATCCCGAGCTCGAGGAGGCCCTCGCGCATCGCCGGAGCGCCGTCGGCGTACACCGATGCCGGCCCGCCGGACAGAATCAGGGCCTTCGGCGCGCGGCGCGTTACCTCCTCGACCGCCACGTCGTGAGGCAGCAGCTCGGAGAACACCCCGCACTCGCGCACGCGGCGGGCGATCAGCTGTGAGTACTGGCCGCCGAAGTCGAGGACGAGAACCTCGTCGTTGGCCGGGCGCACATGCGCGGCCGTGGCCGCGTCGGCGCCCTCGTGCGCGAGGAGCCCGCTCACTCCCCGACTAGCGCCGGGTCACCGGCCGGCTGGGGCGCCTCGACGGGCGCCCCGCCGTTGGTACCCGGATGCGGCACGGCGGCCGAGGTGGCGCCCATCCCGACCGACTGCTCGCGCTGGAGCTGCTTGCCCTCGCTCTGGAGCGCGGGCGCGACCATCACCTCGGCCTTGTGGAAAGCGGGGATGTCCTCGTACCCGCAGGTGGCCATGGACGTGCGCAGGCTGCCGATCAGGTTGAAGGTGCCGTCGTTCTCGTGCGCCGGGCCGAGCAGGATCTGCTCCAGCGTGCCGTTCTGCGTGGTCTTGACGCGTGCGCCGCGCGGCAACGTGGCGTGGAACGTGGCCATGCCCCAGTGGTAGCCCCGGCCGGGAGCCTCGTATGCGCGAGCCAGCGGCGAGCCGACCATCACGGCGTCGGCGCCGCAGGCGATCGCCTTGGACACGTCGCCGCCGTTGCGCATGCCGCCGTCGGCGATGACCTTCACGTACTCGCCGGTCTCGAGCATGTGCTGCGAGCGCGCGGCCGCCACGTCGGCGATCGCCGTGGCCTGGGGCACGCCGATGCCGAGCACGCCGCGGGTGGTGCAGGCGGCACCGGGCCCGACGCCGACGAGAACGGCCACCGCGCCGGTGCGCATCAGGTGGAGGCCAGTGGCGTACGAGGCGCAGCCGCCGACGACCACCGGGACCGGCACCTCGCGGATGAACTCCTTCAGGTTGAGCGGCTCGCTGCGCGTGGACACGTGCTCGGCCGAGATCACGGTGCCCTGGATCACCAGCACGTCGAGCCCGGCCTCCATGGCCGTCTCGTAGTAGGCGCGGACGCGCTGCGGCGTGAGCGACGCGCAGGCGACGACGCCCTGGTCCTTGATCTCGCGGATCCGCTGCGCCACCAGGTCCTCGCGCACGGGCGCGGCGTAGATGCGCTGCATCTCGGCGGTGGCGAGGTCCTTGGGCAGGCCCGCGATCCGCTCGAGCTCCGAGTCCGGATCGTCGTACCGGGTCCAGATCCCCTCGAGGTTGAGCACCCCGAGTCCGCCGAGCCTGCCGATCTCGCCCGCGGTCGCCGGGGACACCACGCCGTCCATCGCCGAGGCGAGCAACGGGAGCTCGAACCGGTACGGGCCGAGCGTCCAGGTGATGTCCACGTCGTCGGGGTCGCGGGTGCGCCTCGAGGGCACTATCGCGATGTCATCGAAGCCGTACGCGCGACGGCCCTTCTTGCCCCGGCCGATCTCAACTTCCATTGGGCCATCCTAGGTTCGACGACGGACGAACGCCTGACGTTAGCACCGCCGCGCCAGCGTCAGCCGACGCGCGTGGAACCGTCTCCCAGACCGCCTCCGGAGCCGAGCGCGGAGGGCTCGAGGCGCTCCACGTTGACCTCCGGCCGGAGGCGCTCCACCTCGCGCAGATCGACCACGCCCGCACCGAAGTGCTGGGTGGACTCGGCGCCGCAGGCGACCGCGAAGCGCAGGCAGTCCTCGTTGCCGCTCCCCGAGTAGCGGGCCGCCACGAAGCCGGCCAGGAAGGCGTCTCCAGAGCCGACCGCGGACACGGGCTCGAGCGGGTCGAGGGTCGCCCGGAAAACACGCTTCTCCGTGCCGTCGGCCAGCAGCGCCAGGCAGCCGTTGGGCAGCGTCATGATCGACTCGCGCGCGCCCAGCTCCACCATCTCGGCCACGCCGGCCACGCGATCGGCCTCGTCCGCGAACTCGCGGCCCACGAGGCCCTCGGCCTCGAGCTCGTTGGGGCTGACGAGGTCAGGGCCCCTGCGTGTGGCGAGCTGCAGCGGCTCCCCCTCCGAGTCCAGCACCGTGGACACGCCGAGCCGCCTGAGCTCGTCGATCAGGCGCCCGTAGAGCCCGGGCTCCACGCCGCGCGGCTGGCTGCCGGAGAACACGCACATGGCCGCGCCCTTGGCCAGGTACAGGAGCTTCTCGACGAAGTGGTCGAGCTCGGACTCGGACACCAGCGGCCCGTACTCGTTGATCTCGGTCTGCTCGCCGGAGGTGGGGTCGATCACCGCCGTGGACGTGCGCGACTCCTCGCGGATGCGCAGGAAGTCGTTGAGGATCCCCTCGTTGGTAAGGGCCTCCGTTATGAGCGTGCCGGTGGGGCCGCCCGCCACCCCGGTGGCGATCACCGGCTGGCCCAGGGCCTTCAGGGCGCGCGCGACGTTGACGCCCTTGCCGCCGGCCATGGCGGTCTGCTCGACCGCGCGGTGGCGGCGACCGAGCCTGAAGTTCGGCACGGCGAGCGTCTTGTCGATCGCGGCGTTGAGTGTGACTGTGACGATCATCTGACCAGCCGTAGCCGCACGCGAATCCGCAGCGCGGTGAGGGTGGCCGCGACCAGGATGCCGAGCAGGAGAAGCAACGTCAAGGGGACCCCAAGGGCCGAGAGTACGACCCGCACTGTACCCGCTCCGGGTACATCCGACGAAGTGACGAGCGCCACGCGCCGAACCGCCCGTCCGTCCACGAGCACGCTCACGCTGCCCACCCGCGTACCCGCGTCCAGAGGCCCCTCGAGCTCGTCCGGCGCGGACACCCGGCGGCTCACCTTCTGGCCCCTCCGCACGGTGAGCACGACCGCCCGGCGCGGGACGAGCTCGGCGCGCTCGTCACGGTGCTCGATCGCGGTGTCCGCAACCGGCCGCGTGCGGCGGAGCGGCTCGACGCGCCGGAAGCGGGTGAGGCCCCAGCGCAGCAGCGCGCGGGTGTCCGAGTCGCGCGCGGCCTCGCTCGGGTCGCCCAGCACCACGCTCACCACGCGCCCGGTCCTGCGCGTGCCGGCCGCCCCCACGAGCACGTAGCCGGCGCGTGACGTGTGACCGGTCTTGACGCCGGTCACGAACGGGTCGCTCGCGATCAGGAGGTTCCGGTTCTCCACCACGCGCGGTCGCGCACCCGAGCGGAGCCGGGCAGCCGGGGTGTCCACGATACGGGCGAAGCGCCGGTTGCGCATGAGCCGCGCCGCGAGCGCGGACAGGTCGCGGGCGGTCGAGTAGCCGTCGGGGTCGTCCAGGCCGACCGGGTTGGCGTAGCTGGTGTCGTCGAGCCCGAGCTCGCGCGCGCGGCGGTTCATGGCGGCCACGAAGCGGCCGGTGCTCCCGGATACCCCGTGCGCCAGGGTGACCGCGGCGTCGTTGGCGCTCTCGAGCAGCAGCGCCTTGAGCAGGTCGGCGACGGTCATACGCTCGCCCGCCGCCAGGTCGATCCGGGACTCCGCCGGGGCCGCGTCGTAGTCCGGCGCGGTGAACACCTCCCCGGGGCGGGCGCGCTCGAGCACGAGCAGGGCGGTCATCAGCTTCGTGGTGCTCGCGATCGCCCTGCGCTGGTCGGGGCCGCGGGCGTAGAGGGTGTGGCCGTCGCTCGCGTCGATCACGATCGCCGCGGGCGCCTGGACCGGCGGGGCGGGCGCCGCCGCGGCCGTGGCAACCGGCAGCGCCGCGGCGAGGACCGCCACGGTGACGGCGATGCTCGCGCGCCGCGTCACTCGCGGAGGTTGATCTTCTGTCCCGACAGCAGCGCCTGCGGGTCTAGCTCGGGATTCAGCTCCTGGAGGCGCTCCACGGTCACACCGGTCTTCTCCGCGATGAGCCCGAGCGTGTCGCCGGTCTTGACCGTGTAGGTCGAGCGCTGCGGTGTGGTGGTGGTCGTCGTCGATGTGGTGGTGGTCTGCGCGGAGGTGCTCGTACCGCCCGCGGAGTCCGTGCCGTCATCGCCGTCGTCGCCGACGCTCGAGCTCAGCACCACGAGGGCCACCGCCAGCGCGAACACCACCAGCGCGAGCGGAGCGAGAAGGCGAGCGGGGCTACGAGTGCCGGATTCGTGCATCTTGCTCCCAGGCGAGGAAGGCGCAGCATAGGGAGCGCCCCCGCCGACTCACACCAGCCAAGCCGCCGCGCGCAGCTCCTCCGCGGCGTCGGCCGCCGCACGCGGCCGGCTCTCCCCCGCGCGTCTGGAAGGCGTTCACGATCGATCGGGACGCCGTCACGAGGCCCGCGGCGGGGTGGGGAGCGAACGCCGGGGCCAGCTCCTCGACGCTGCCGCCCTGGGCCCCCACGCCCGGCAACAGGAAGATCGCACGCGGCATGAGCTCGCGCAGCCGGCCGAGCAGCCGCGGCTCCGTGGCCCCGGTCACGGCCCCCACCAACGACAGGCCGGAGTTCCCCTGGTCCCCGGCGCCCAGCTCGTCCACCATCCGTGCCAGCCGCTCGTGGAGCGGCGGGTGGCCCTCGTCCTGCAACTCGGCGGCACCGGGGTTGGAGGTGCGCACCAGCACGAAGACGCCGGCGCCGGCAGCACGGGCCGCGTCGATCAGCGGCTCGAGGGCGTCGCGGCCGAGGAGCGGGTTGGCGGTGAAGGCGTCGGCGCCCAGGCCCGCCACGGGGCCGTACGGCCCGGGGGTCTCGCCCACCAGCGCCTGCGCGTATGCCGCGGCCGTGACCGGCACGTCGCCGCGCTTGCCGTCGGCGATCACCAGGAGGTCGTGATCGCGTGCGATCGCCACGGTCCGCTCGAGCGCGTCCCACCCGGGCGCTCCGAGACGCTCGAAGCAGGCCAGCTGGAGCTTGACCGCGACGCACGCCGGCCCGGCCGCCACGATGGCGGCCCGGCAGTGGTTGGTCACGGCCTCGGCCGTGTTCGCACGGGCCAGAAGGCCCTCGCCCGACCCGGTGGGCGCTGCACCGGGCCAGAGCGTGGCCGGATCTGGGTCCAGCCCGAGCACGACACGACTGCGGCGCTCTTCTACGAGCACCGCGAGTCGGTCGGCGAAACTGAGCTGCGTGCCCCCAGTCACAGGGGCACGTAGCTTGACAGCAGCGCCCTCCTAGACGGCGAAACCCGCCTAGGAGCCCTTAACGGCTGACTTGAGCGCTGATCCCGCGCTGAAGCGCGGTACCCGGCTGGCGGCGATCTGGATCCGCTCGCCCGTCTGGGGGTTCACTCCCTGACGTGCGCCACGATCGGCTACGGCGAACTTGCCGAAACCGGTGAAGTTGATCTCGCCGCCACGCGACAAGACCTCCTTGACGGTGTCCAGGACGGCGTCAACGACCTTTCCGGCCTCACCCTTGCCGATGCCGGAACGCTCAGCGACCTGATCCACAAACTCGGCCTTTGTCACGATCTCCTCCTTAACGGGGGCATTCGAATCGGCCGCAACGTAACAACGCTTGCGGACGATATGTGCCCCGGATGCCGCTTAGACACCGGAAATTGCCATCTCTTCGATGCGCAACGGGGGTGTCTTGACGCTTCCGGCGACCGGAACCCACCTCGACTGGGCGCCCACCCCCCTCACTCCACGGAGCATCGTGACGAGGTCGCTGGCGATGGTCAGCTCCCTCACAGGGGGGCCCAGCTCACCCCCCTGGATCAGCCTTCCGGACGCCCCCACGGAGAAGGTTCCGGACACGGGATTGACCCCGGAGTGGAGCCCGGCTACATCGGTCACGTACAGCCCGTCGCCCGCGTCGCGGATGAGCTGGGCCAGGTCGCCCTCGCCGGGACTCACGATCAGGTTCGAGGTCCCCACCGACGGCGGCGAGCGGTAGGACCCGCGCGCCGCGCTGGCCGTGGTCTCGCGCGTGGCGCGCCGAGCCGTGCGCACGTCGAAGAGGAAGGTGAGCAGCCGCCCGCCCTCCACGAGCGGCGTCCGGCGCGTCGGCGAGCCCTCGCCATCGAATGGCGCGCTGGCCGGTCCGGCGGGGTCGGTGGCGTCGTCCACCAGCTCGAGGGCGGGGTCCGCCACCTCATCGCCCTCCCGCCCGGCGAACAGCGAGCGGCCGCGCTGGACCGCGTCGGCCGAGAGCATCGCTCCGATGAACGCCACGAAGGACGCGGCCACGAACGCGTCGAGCACCACCGGGCAGCGCCGGCTCTCCGGCTGGCGCGCGCCGACCAGGGCCAGCGCGCGCTCGGCCGCCTCGGCGCCGATGGCCTCCGGGTCGAGTGCTCCGGGATCGCGGCCCATCGCGACTCCGAGTCCGGTCATGAGATCGCTGCCCTCGCCCGCGAAGGCCGACGTGTAGGCCCACGCCTGCGTGGCCGTGAAACCGCCGGTGAAGCCACGCGAGTTCGACAGCGCGACCGAGGCATCGGAGTCCGCATAGACGGTGGACTCGACCTGGGAAACGCCCTCGACCGCGCGAGCGGCCCGCTCGGCCGCCAGCGCGAGCCCGACCTTTTGCTCCGTGCTCCAGCGGCCGAGCTCCGGAGACGCGAGGCCCTCCACCGGCGTCGCGCCGCAGTGCTCGGGGAGGCCGGCCCACTCGTCGGCGTCGGCCACGGCCGCCGCCTCGCGCGCCGCCCGGCCCACCTCGCGCACACCGCCCTCCGAGAGATCGGTGGAGTAGGAGTAGCCCCAGCGCCGGTCCACGAACGCCCGGACGCCCACGCCGCGCCCGCCCGCGTCGCTCAGGCTCTCGACCTCGCCCTGGTACACGCGGATCCGGCGGCTCTCGTCCTCCTCGGCGAAAGCCTCGGCGTCGGTAGCGCCGGCAGCGAGGGCTGCCTCCACCGCCTGGCGGGCGACCGCCTCGAGGTCCTCGCTCACGCGGTGCCGCCCACGGTCAGCTCCCGGATGCGCACGTGGGGCTGGCCCACGCCCGCCGGCACCGACTGGCCGGCCTTGCCGCAATAGCCGGTGGCGATGGCGAGGTCACCGGCGATCCCGTCGATCGCGGCGAGCGCCTGCAGGCCGTTGCCCGTGAGGGTGGCCCCGCGCACGGGAGCGGTCACGCGGCCGCCCTCGATCAGATAGCCCTCGGACACGCCGAACACGAAGTCGCCGGTGGCGGGCTCCACCTGCCCGCCGCCGAACGACACGGCGTAGAGGCCCCTGTCCACGCCGGAGATCAGGTCCTCTGCGCTGGCCTGGCCCGGCGCGAAGAAGGTGTTGGTCATCCTCGGGATCGGCAGGTGCCGGAACGAGGACCGTCGCCCGTTACCGGTGGAGTCCGCGGCGTCGCGACGGGCGGTGAGGAGGTCGTAGAGGTAGGAGGTGAGCCGCCCGTCCTCGATGATCGTGGTGCGCCGGGTGGGGGTGCCCTCGTCGTCGATTCCGTCGCTCCCCCACTCTCCCGTGCGCTCCCCGTCGTCGTAAGCGGTCACGAACGGCTCCGCGAGCTGCTCGCCGAGCTTGCCTGCGTAAACGCTGGCGCCCTTCTGGATCGCGTCCGCCTCGAGGCCGTGGCCCACCGCCTCGTGCAGCAGGACCCCGCCGAAGCCGTTCCCGACCACCACTGGCAGCCGGCCGGTGGGGGCGTCGACCGCGTCCAGCAGCGCGAGCGCGCGGGCGGCGGCGCGGTCGGCCACCTCCTCCGGGTCGGTCTCGAGCAGCTCGAAGCCGGCGTGCCCGCCCCGGGTGTCGCTCCCCGTCTCGACCCGGTCGTCGCGGCGGGCCACCGCCTGCACGCTGAGGCGCACGCGCGTGCGGTCGTCGGAGGCGGCCAGCGAGTTCGAGTTGTAGACCTCCACCCGCCGGCGCGACTCGGCGTACCCGACCCTCACCTGGGCGATCTCGGCGCCTGCGGCGCGGGCGCGCTCGTCGGACGCGCGCAGCAGCTCGGCCTTGCGCTCGGCGGGCACGGAGTCGGGGGGGAGGGCCACGGGGTGGACGCGGGCGCGCTCCGCCGCCGCCAGCGTGACCGGCTCGCCGTCCCCGGCGCCTCGCAGGGCTTCGGCCACCGAGTCCGCCACCCGCATCAGGTCCGGCTCCGCCAGGCCGTCGACGTGCCCGTAGTAGGTCGACTCGCCCTGGACCACGCGCACGCAGACCCCGGCCTCGCGACCGCTCTGCGGGGCCTCCACCCGGCCCTCGTCCAGCGACAGCGCGAAGCCCTGCCGGTTCTCGGCGTAGACCTCGGCGAGGTCGCCCCCGTGCGCGAGGGCGCGGCCGAGCACCCGCCCGGCGAGCTCAGGGGCCACGAGGCTCACGGCTCGTAGCCGTCCACGATGCGAACCATGCTGTCTGAGACCTCCAGCGCCTTGTCGTAGCCGCGCCCGTCCGGCTGGAGCACCCGGGCATAGCCGGTCGAGTCGTACAGGAGCACGCGCGGCTCGCGGTCCCGCTGCATGCGCCGCACCGTCGCGGCCACGCCCTCCGCCAGCCCGGCGGCGCGCGAGATCGGGCCCTTGCGCTTCTCCTTCACGCCTCGTCGCGATCCAGCTCGGGCACGGGCGGGTCCGGCAGCGCGTCGCCCGGCGGGGCGGCGCTCACCGAGGTGCGGATCGGCGGGCCGCCCTCGAGCTCCGCAAGCACCGAGCGAAGGTCGTAGAGCATCAGCGAGGACAAAGCCGCGCGGCGCGCGACCACAGCCAGCGTCCAGCGCGGCGTGCGCGATGCGAACACCGCTCCGCCCTCCACCTGCGCCTCGACCTGCTCCGGAGGGTCCACGCCGTCGGGCCGGGGGGCACGGTCCACCGCATCGAACAGCTCCCGGGCCAGCTCGCCGAGTGCGCGGCCGCGCTCGGGATCGAGGTTTCCGGCACCCGCGAGGGAGCCCGCGGCGTCCACCAGAACCGCCGCGCGGGCGTCGCTCGAAAGCTCACATACGCGCACCGCGGTCCGCTCGGGAGTGAGCGCGCCCGGCATCGGGGTCAGAATAGCGGCGTGCCCCTGTCCCGAATTTCGTGGCTGGTGACCGTCGGCATCTGCCTGGTGGCGGCTCTGCTGTTGCTGCTCGACGGCTACTACGGCTACTCGCTGGTCCTACTCGCCGTCGGCGCCTCCGCCGCGGTGAACCTCACCTGAGCCCGTAGCGGCGGGCTCGCCGGGCGCCTCGGGCTCCAGGTGGATGAGCACGTCGGCGCCGCGCAGGCGCGCCTTGATCGCGTTCTGGAGCTCGTGGCTGATCTGGTGCGCCCGCTGCAGGCTCGTGCCCTCCCGGAACTGCACGTGCATGTCGAGGTACCGGCGGCTGCCCGCCCGGCGGGCGCGGAGCTTGTGGAAGCCCACCACCTCGGTCGCGCCGTGATCGGAGATCGCCTGGCGCACCACGTCGAGCTCGGGGGCTGGAAGCGTCTCGTCCACCAGAGCGCGTGACGAGCGGCTGAGGATCCTCAGCCCGGCGAACACGATCGCGCCGGCCACCAGGAGCGCCGTGATGGCGTCGAACGCCTGCACACCTGTGATCTCCACCAGTCCGAGCCCGATCAGGACGCCGGTCGAGGTGAAGGCGTCGGCGCGCAGGTGCGCGGCATCGCCCTCGAGCGCCGGCGAGTCCGTGGCCCGCGCGCGCCTGTAGAGGTATGCCGAGACCACAAGGTTGGCCACGGCGGAGAACGCGATCACCGCGATGCCCACGCCGATCGACTCGACCTCGGTGCCCTGCGACAGGCGCCGCACCGACTCGAAGATGATGATCCCGGCGCCGAGCAGGATCAGCATGCCCTCGATCGCTGCGGCGAGGTTCTCGACCTTCTGGTGCCCGTAGGGGTGGTCCTCGTCGGCGGGCTCGTCCGCCTTGCGCACCGAGTAGAAGGCCACCGTCGACGCGACCAGGTCGATGCCGGAGTGCACCGCCTCGGTGAGGATCGCGATGGAGCCCGTGATCGCCGCCGCCGCGAGCTTGAGCACGATCAGCAGCGCATTTGACGCGATCGACACCGCGGCGGCCCGGTCCTTCCGGGGCACCTGGGCGTCCGGGCCGACGGCGCGCGTGGTCGCGTCGGCCGCCACGGCCAGCATCCGCCGCTCGCGCCTGCGCGGGCTCATCTGCGCCGCCCGCGTCGCACGCGGCGCGACCGGCGTCCCACAGACTCGCGGTCGTCGGCCTGGAGGTCCGCCAGCTTGCGGGCCAGCGCCCGCGCGGCACGTCCGCGGTGGCTGATCGCGTCCTTCTCGTCCACGGACAGCTCGGCCATCGTGCGGCCGTCGTCGTAGTCGGCCGGCACGAAGGCCGGGTCGTACCCGAAGCCGCCGTCGCCCCTCGGCTCGGCGCTCAGCACGCCGTCGCAGCGACCGTGCACGACTTCCTCGCGACCGCCAGGCTCCACGTAGACGAGCGCGCACACGTAGCTCACGCGCCGGTCCTCGTCGGGCACCTCATGCAGGAGCTTGTCGAGGTTCTCCTCGTCGGTGGCGGCCTCGCCGGCGTAGCGCGCGGACCACACCCCGGGCGCGCCGCCGAGTGCGGCCGCCTCGATCCCGGAGTCGTCGGCGATCGCCGGAAGCCCGGTGGCGGTGGCCGCCACGCGCGCCTTGACCAGCGCGTTGTCGACGAAGGTGGTGCCGGTCTCGGGAGGCAGCTCGACCTCCGGTGGCAGCGGCTCGAGGCGCACGCTGCGGAGCAGCTGCGCCAGCTCGCGCAGCTTGTGCTCGTTACGGGTGGCCAGAACCGCCCGCACGGGGCGTCGCTCCGGCTAGCCGGCCGCCGCTACGGCGGCCTGCTGAGCGGCTCGCAAGCGCTCTATGCCGGCTGCGCCCAGGGCGAGCAGCTCGTCGAGGGACGCTCGCGAGAGCGGGGTGCGCTCGGCGGTGGCCTGGACCTCCACGAGGCCGCCGTCGCCGGTCATGACCACGTTGGCGTCCACCTCCGCGCGCGAGTCCTCGGAGTAGTCGAGGTCGAGCAGCGCGACCCCGTCGACCATGCCGCACGACACCGCGGCCACGGACCCGCTCAGCGGCACCGCCGGAAGCTTCTCCTCCGCCACCAGCCGGCGAAGCGCCAGCTCGAGCGCGACGAACCCGCCCGTGATGGAGGCGCAGCGCGTGCCGCCGTCCGCCTCGAGCACGTCGCAGTCGATCCACACCGTGCGCTCGCCGAGAGCCTCGAAGTCGATCACGCCGCGCAGGGACCTGCCGATCAGCCGCTGGATCTCGACGGTACGGCCGTCCGGGCGCCCGCGTGAGACGTCGCGGCGCTTTCGCTCCCCCGTCGACGCGGGCAGCATCCCGTACTCGGCCGTAGTCCAGCCGCGGCCCTGCCCCGCCATCCAGCGCGGCACCGACTCCTCCACGCTCGCGGTGCAGATCACCCTCGTGCCGCCCGCCTCGATGAGCGCCGAGCCGGTGGCGCTGCTCATGAACCCGGTGATGATGTTGATGTCGCGCAGGTCGGCCGGGCCGCGGCCGTCGGCGCGGACGCCGCCCGCGCTCATGCCGCCACCCGCACGCCGGGCAGGCGCTCGAGGTCCAGGTGGTCGACCGACGTGACCGGCAACTGGAGGAAGCGGTTGCCGAGGCGCCGGAACTCGTCCACGTCGCCGCTGGCCAGGAAGCTGTAGCTGCCGCGGCGGCCCTGGTCGTTGGCGAGCCCGAGCTCTGTTAGCCGGGCGTGCACGTCCTCCGCGATCGCCTCGCCGGAGCTCACGATCGCGATGCCGCGGCCGAGCTCGCGCTGAAGCACCGGGCGAATCAGCGGGTAGTGGGTGCAGCCGAGGATCACGGTGTCCACGCCGGCGGCGCGCAGCGGCCGGCAGGCGCTCTCCACGCAGTCGAGCACCCGGTGGTCCACGTCGCCGCCGTTCTGGATCAGGGGCGCGAGCTCGGCGGTGGCCACCGCGTGGAGCTCGGCCGTGGGGGCCACCTCGGCCAGCGCCCGCGCATAGGCGCCGCTCGCGACCGTGGCCGGGGTGGCGATCAGTCCCACCCGGCCGTTCTTCGTCGCACGTGCGGCCAGCCGCGCCTCCGGCCCGACCACGCCCACCACCGGCGTGCGGCCTTCGAGCTCTGCCCTGAGCGCCGGGAGAGCCGCCGCCGTGGCGGAGTTGCAGGCCACCACCAGCAGCTTGGCCCCGCGCTCGATCAGCACCTCGGCGAGCTGACGCGCGAAGGCGAGCAGCTCGTCCGGTGACCGGTCCCCGTACGGGAAGCGCGCGGTGTCTCCGAGATAGAGAAAGTCCTCCTCGGGGAGCGACACGAGGCACTCGTGGAGCACCGTCAGACCCCCCACGCCGGAGTCGAACATGGCCACCGGCAGGTCTCTGAGGTCGCGCGCCACGGGCCGGAATGGTGGCACGGCCGACGGTGGGCGTCCGCGTGGGCCCGGCAGGGCAGGCCCGATCAGCAGTGGTAGCCGGCGAGAGGTGAGCGACCGATGACCCCGCCAGGCGACGGTTCGCAGCCGGCTGCCTAGAACTGAACCTTTCGGACCGCCTGCTTGATCTTCAGCAGGATCACGTCGCCGAGCTCCTTGCCCTCGTCGGTGCGGAAGCCCTTCATCGCCGCCACCACGCCGGCCATCACGAGCGCGACGAGCAGGATGAGGGCGACGTACTCGACGGTGCCCTGGCCGCGCGCGTCCCGGGCGCGTGCGGCGCTACCGGCGAGTACGGCGTGGACAAGTCCTTGTAGGCGATACATGGGGCCTCCTGGGAGTGGCGGAATCGAAGGAGGCGATCGTCCGTCGTGGCGGCGCACGGTTCGAGACGTGCGTGTGACAAGTCGGTCCCAGGCCCGTGACTTCGCGCAGCTCGGCCGGGAAGGGCGCCGGGGTGTGGGGCTTTTCCGTTGGCATACATCGAAAAGTCCCCACACCCCCCGGAACGCCGCGCCAATACAGGCGCCGCCCACCCCCCTGCGATCATGGGCGCGCATGTGCGGGATCGGCGCGATCCTCGATCCGGCGGGTGGTGCCGGCGAGCATGCGGTGAACGGAATGGTGGAGGCGCTCCGCCATCGCGGGCCCGATGGGCAGGCGGTGCGGCGCATCGGCCCGCTGACGCTCGCGCACACGCGCCTGGCGATCATCGACGTGGCCGGCGGCGACCAGCCGCTCGACTCGGAGGACGGGTCGGTCACCGCGATCGTGAACGGCGAGATCTACAACCACCTCGAGCTGCGCGCCCGGCTCGAGCGCGACGGGCACCGGTTCTCGACCCGCTCCGACAGCGAGGTGGTGGTGCACGGCTACGAGCAGGCCGGCCCCGACTTCGTGCGCGACCTGAACGGGATCTTCGCCTTCGCGCTCTGGGACGCGAAGAAGCGCCGGCTCGTGGCCGCCCGCGACCAGTTCGGGGTCAAGCCGCTCTACTGGTGGACGGACGGCCGGCGCGTGGCGCTGGCGTCGGAGGTCGGCGCACTGATCGCGGCCGGGCTCGTCCAGCCGGAGGTGGACCGCGTGGCGCTCGACCACTTCCTGGCGTGTCGCTTCGTCCCGGCTCCGCGCACGCTCTTCAAGGGAGTGCAGAAGCTGCCGCCCGCGTCGATCCTGACGATCGAGGAGGGCGGCACCCCGCGCGTGACCAGCTTCCGCGACGCGCCCGGAACCCCACTGCACGCGAGCGACGACGAGCTGGCGGCGCGGCTGGCGGAGGAGTTCAGCGGCGCGGTGGAGCGCCAGATGATGTCCGACGTCCCGTACGGGGCCTTCCTGTCCGGAGGCGTGGACTCGGCCGCGGTGGTGGCGGCCATGGCGAGGAGCGCCGGCACGCCGCCCACCACCTTCACGATCGGCTTTCCCGGGCACGACGCCGAGCTGGACGAGCGTGCCCCGGCGGCCGAGAGCGCGCGCCTGATCGGGACCGATCACCACGAGACGGTGATGGCGGAGTCCGACTTCCTCGCCGAGCTGGCGCGCTGCGTGCCGCGCCTCGAGGAGCCCTGCGGCATCCCCTCGGCGCCCGCGCTGCTCCAGCTCAGCAGGTTCGCCGCGCGCGACGTGAAGGTGGTGCTCGCCGGCCAGGGCGCCGACGAGCCGCACGGCGGGTACGGGCGCCACCAGGCCGCCGCCCTGCTGGCCGGCCTGCGCCACCTGCCGCCCGCGCTGGCCGGCCCGGCCGCATCGCTCGCGCGCGCGGTGCCCCGCGCCGCGCGAGCGCGACGGGTCGCGCACCTGCTGGCCGGCCGCGGCGACGCGGAGCGCCTGCTGCGACTGGTCGAGGTGAGCGACGGCGAGGTGCGCCACGCGCTCACTCCCGCAGGCAGCCGGGAGGCCGAGACCGAGCGCCTCGCCCGGGCCGGCGACGTGCTCGGCGACGTGGCCGGCCGCGGGCTGCTCGAGCAGGCCCTCTACCTCGACACCCGCATGTTCCTCCCAGACGGCATCCTCATCTGCAACGACAAGATGTCCATGGCTGCCGGGCTCGAGCTGCGCGTGCCGTTCCTCGATCTCGAGCTGATGCGCTTCGTGGAGCGCATCCCGGCCAAGCAGCGGGTGCGCCCGCGTGGCGGCAAGCGGCTGCACCGCATGGCCATGGCGCGGCTGCTCCCGCCGCAGCTGGCGTCGCGCCCGAAGCATGGGTTCTCCACCCCGTACGACGACTGGCTCCGCGCCTCGCTCGGCCGGGAGGTCGGCAGCCGCTACGCCCCTGGCTCGGAGCTCGCCGGCCTGGTGGCGCCCGAGGCGGTGTCACGCCTCGTCGACGAGCACGCGCGCGGCCGGGCCGACCACAAGTCGATCCTCTACTGCCTGCTGGAGCTGTCCGAGTGGCACCGCGCCTTCGTCGAGGCGAGGGAGCCCGTGGCGGCGTGACGCGCGTCCTCTACGTGCACAGCCGCAAGGCGAGCTTCGTGGCGATCGACCGCGCGATCCTTGCCGAGCGCTACGAGGTCGAGGACCTGTACCAGCCCGGGCGCGTGCCGCGAATCGACCACGTGATCAGGGGAGTGCTGAGGGCCGACCTGGTATTCGGCTGGTTCGCCTCCTGGCACACGTTCCTCCCGGTCACGCTGGCCTGGCTGCTGCGCAAGCCGTCGGTGATGATCATCGGCGGCTTCGACACGGCCAACATGCCGGACATCGGCTACGGCTACCAGCAGGGCGGTCTGCGGCGCTGGGCCAGCCGCTGGATCATGCGGCGGGCCACCCGCCTCGTCACGAACTCGGAGTACAGCCGGAGCGAGATCGAGCGCAACACCCCGATCCCGCCGGCGCGCGTGACGGTGCTGCATCACGGCGTGCCGGACCCGTTCGGCGAGCTCCCACCCGGACCGAAGGAGCCGCTGGCGCTGACGGTCGGCCACCTGGTGCGCTCGACACTGGAGCAGAAGGGGCACCGCCCGTTCGTGGCGGCTGCCGCCGCCCTGCCGGATGTGCGCTTCGTGTTCGTGGGGCGCTGGCACGACGACGCCATCGAGGAGCTGCGCGCGCTCGCGGGCGAGAACGTCGAGTTCACCGGCTGGCTCTCGGACGAGGACCTTCACGCGATGTACGGACGCGCCTCGGTGTACGTGCAGGCGTCGCGCCACGAGGGCTTCGGCCTGGCCGTGGCCGAGGCGATGCTAGCCGGCTGCGTGCCGGTGGTGATGAACGTGACCGCCATGCCCGAGGTGGTGGGCGACGCCGGCGTGCTGATCGAGGATCAGCGGCCCGAGGACGTGGCGGCGGGCATCCGGAGGGCGCTCGAGCTCGGCCCCGAGGCGGGAGCGCGGGCGCGCGAGCGGATCCTCACCGCGTTCCCCATGCAGAGCCGTCGGGACGGGCTGCTCGAGATAGTCGGTCAGACCCTGCGCGTATAGTGCCGCGGCGCCAGCACGCCGCCGTGCTGTCGTCGATGGACAAGCCTCCGATGCGATCCACTCCGGACGCCGCCCCGGGCTCCTCGCCACGGGCGCGTGAAGCCCTCCTGCTGGAGCTGGGCGCGCTGGTCTACGAGCTGCACCGCAGCGGCCGGCGCGCGCCCGAGCTGCTCCAGGCCAAGGCCTCGGCCCTGGAGGCGATCGACGCCAGGCTGCCCGCGCCCGAGAGCCCGTCGCTCCCGTGCCCCCACTGCTTCACCGCCACCGAGCCGGGTCAGCTCGCGTGCCTCAACTGCGGGGAGACGCTGGGCGTCGCGGTGCCACGACCGCGGCGACGGCGCGCGCCGCTGGTCGCGCTCGCCGCCGTGATCGCCCTGTTCGGCGCCGCGGCCGCCGGCTTCGCGGTCTCGGAGCTCACGAGCGACGACGGCGGGACCGACACCGCCGCGGCTCAGCCCGCTGCCGCCAAGACCGGCGGCTCGGACAGCCCTTCGAGCGGTGTGGCCGGGGCCAGCCAGTCGAGCGACGACGGGCCTGTGGCGCTGGCGCCCTGGCCCGAGGACCGGGACGCGTTCACGGTCATCCTCGTCACCTCCAGCGACGAGGCCGGCGCCCGCAAGGTCGCATGGGACGCGGCCCGCTCCGGTCTCGAGGCGGGGCTGCTCCGCTCGGACGACTACGTGGACCTCGGCGAGGGCTTCTGGCTCGTGTTCGCGGGCCATTTCCCCACCGCCGCCCGCGCCGAGCGCCGGGCGGCACAGCTCGGGGCCCGCTACGAGGGCGCCTATCCGCAGCAGGTAGTGCCGAACGCGCCCTAGAGGTCCCAGTAGCGGCCGAGCGCCTGCACGGCGCGCGCGGTCACCGGCTCGACCGGGTGGGAGCCCGGCTCGCCGCCCGCCGCGAGCGTCTCCATCGTGACCGCCACGCCATCGGCGAGGGCGGCCAGGTCATACCCGCCCTCGAGCACCGCACCGACTGGCACCCCGAGCGTCAGCACCTGGCGCGTGAGCTCCGCGAACGAGGACGTGGTGAGCGTGCAGCCGCCCAACGGGTCGTCGCGATGCGCGTCGTACCCGGCCGAGATCAGCACCAGGCCGGGGTCGAACTGGCGCGCCGCGGGCAGGACCACGTGCTCCACGAGCGCGCAGAACACGTCCTCGCCGGCACCCGCGGGCACCGGCAGGTTGAGCGAGTAGCCCTCGCCGTCTCCTGAGCCCACATCCTCCAGCGGGCCGGTGCCCGGATAGAACGGGAACTGGTGGATGCTCGCGAAGAGCACCTCGCGCGAGGAGTGGAAGATCGCGTTCGTTCCATTGCCGTGGTGCACGTCCCAGTCGAGCACCAGCACCCGGTCCACGCCGAGCGAGTCCAGCGCGTGGCGCGCGGCGATCGACACGGTCGCGATGAGGCAGAAGCCCATCGCCCGCGCGCGCTCGCAGTGATGGCCCGGCGGCCGGAGTGCCGAGAAGCCCACCCGCTCGCCGTCGCGAAGCAGCGACTCCACGAGCGCACACGCGCCTCCGGCGGCGTGTAGCGCCGCGTCCCACGACCCGGGGCTCAGCGGAGTGTCCAGGTCGAAGGCGCCGCCGCGCGCGCTCAGCTCCCGCACCGCCTCCACGTGCTCGGACGGGTGTACGGCCAGCAGCTGCTCGCGCTCGGCGGCGGGCGCCTCGCGGCGCTCGTAACCGAGGTAGTCCCGCTCGCCGAGACGCTCCTCGATCGCGCGGATGCGGTCGGGGCGCTCCGGGTGCCCGGGACCGGTGTCGTGCTCGAGCGATGATGGGTGAGCGAAGAGGATCGGCACGCGCGCCGGTACCGTATCGCCGCGCCGTGGAGGCCCCGCCCCAAACGCCCATGCGTGCCGACGTCGCCGTTGTCGGCGCAGGCGCGGCGGGGCTCTTCGCCGCCCTGGTGGCCGCCGACCTCGGCGCCAGCGTCGCGCTGGTAAGCCGCTCCCCGCTGGCGCAGACGGCCAGCTTCTGGGCCCAGGGCGGAATCGCCGCGGCGCTCGGCGAGGGCGACACCCCGGAGCTGCACGTGGCCGACACGCTGGCCGCCGGCCGTGGCGCGGCCCGCGAGAGCGCCGTGCGCGTGCTCTGCGAGGAGTCGCCGGCGCGGGTGCACGAGCTGGAGGCGCTGGGCGTGACCTTCGATGCCGACCGCCGCGGCAACCTGGCGCTCGGGCTCGAGGGCGGCCACTCGCTGCGCCGGATCGTGCACGCCGGCGGGTCCGCCACCGGTCGCCGCATCACCCGCGAGCTGTCCGCCAAGGCGGCCATGCACGAGCGGATCCAGGTGCTCGAGCCCGCCGCGTGCGTGGCGCTCTGGACTCTCGACGGCCGCTGCATCGGACTGCTGGCGCGACGCCGCGACGGCGGCGAGCTGCCGGTGCTCGTGCGCGCCACGGTGCTCGCCACCGGCGGCATGGCGGCCCTCTGGGAGCGCACCACCAACCCGGCGGGGGCGATCGGCGCCGGGCTGGGCCTCGCGGAGGCCGCCGGAGCGCGGCTGGCCGACCTCGAGTTCCTCCAGTTCCACCCCACCGCGCTGCGCACCGGCGGCGTGCGCGACGGGTTCCTCATCACCGAGGCGGTGCGCGGCGAGGGCGCCAAGTTGCTCGACGCCCAGGGCGAGCGCTTCGTGGACGAGCTTGCACCGCGCGACCACGTGGCGCTCGCGATCGAGGCCGAGCTGGCCCGCAGCGGTGAGCGGGCGGTCGGGCTCGACCTGAGAGGCATCGACCTGGGGCGCTTCCCGAACATCGCCGCCGCCCTCGCGGAGGTGGGGATCGATCCCGAGCGCGACCCGGTGCCCGTGGCGCCGGCGGCCCACTACACGATGGGCGGGGTGGCCACCGACCTCGACGGGCGTTCCACGCTCCCCGGCCTGTACGCCGTGGGAGAGAGCGCGTGCAGTGGTCTCCACGGAGCCAACCGTCTTGCTTCCAACTCGCTGGCCGAGTGCTTCGTCTACGGCCGGCGCGCGGCGCTCGCCGCGTGTGCGGAGCCCGAGCCCCCGGCCTCTCCCGGGGGCGCCCCGGCGCCCGGCCAGCCGGCGCTCCCCCCGGACGCCACGCGCGCGGCCCTCTGGCGCCACGCCGGGCTCCAGCGCGACGCGGAGGGCCTGCGCCGGCTCTTGCTCGACCCGTTCCCGCTCGCCCGCCTGATCGCCACGGCATGCCTGGCCCGCGAGGAGAGCCGTGGCGCCCACCAGCGCACCGACCATCCGGCCACCGACCCGGAGCTCGATCGCACGCATAACCTGGTCGGCGGCAACCTCGCTCCCGCGTTCGAGACCTGGACATGACCGACGACCGCGAAGTCCACGAGATCTTCGTCGAGGCGATGTCCTCGCTGGCCTCCGGTGTGGCCGTGATCGCGGCGCGCAAGCCCGACGGGCAGCCCTGCGGCCTGGCCGCCACGTCGGTCACCTCCTACAGCGCCCACCCGCCCTCGCTGCTCGCCTCGATCAGCCACGCCTCGCGCTGCCACGAGGCGCTCGTGGGATGCGAGCACTTCGGCGTGCACATCCTCCGTGCCGACGAGAGCGACCTCGCCCACCTGTTCGCCGGCAAGGGCGACGACAAGTTCGCCGGGCTCGACTGGCGCTGGGACGACGATGTGCCCGAGCTGCAGGGGACGCTCGCCTACCTGCGCTGCCGGCGCGCCGCGAGCTTCTCGCAGTACGACCACACCATCCTCGTGGGCGACATCGAGCGCGGCCGTCTCGAGGACGGCGCGCCGCTGCTCTACGCCCGCCGGCGGATGGACTGGTTGCTGCGGCTCGAAACTGAGTGAGCGCTGAGAGACCGATCGGTCACTCTCCTCGGCTCGCCAAGCGGAAAAACCGCTGCAGACTGGCCAAACTTCGCCCCTCCAGAGGGGTTGAGACGCTTGCGAATGCGGTAATTCCAGCTTAATGTGAGCTTCGTCAGTGCTTCATCCGCAGGCGTTTCAATGGCCTTAGGCGGGGAAAAAGAATTCACAGGCGCTGACACCGCTCAGGGGTAAGGAGGGCCCGGTGTACCAGTTCAGTCGCTCGATCTATCGGGAGCTGTCCACATCCGTCGTCGCCACGAAGGGTGAGGATCCAGCCATCACACGTCAGCGTTTCCTGCGCGCCTGCGAGGCGTCCATGGAGAGGCTCGCCCTCGACCGGCACTACTTCGCACGGCCGGTGCACACACTGTTCGCCGACGTTCGCCACTTCTTCCCGATCGCGGACCAGATGCGCGTCTACCGCCTGGTGGAGAAGCACATCCAGCTGGCCACCGAGTACGTGGACAGCCAGCTCCGCACCGGCGTGACCTTCGACGGCAGTCCCGCCTGCTGCCACGCGAGCACGCGGCGGGGAACCCCCTGCCAGCGTGTCCCTCTGCCCGGCGGCAAGTACTGCCCGTCGCACAAGCATCTCGAGGAAGACTTCGAGGTAGCAGCGGCTTAGACCATCGGTGCGCATCCGGCCGAGCCGGATGCTTCCGCAAAAGCGCCGTACGCCGTAGCGTCCCGCCCGTGATCCTGGGCGTGGACGTCGGCGGCACCTTCACCGACGCCGCGCTGCTCACGCCGGACGCCCTGGTCACCGCCAAGGCGCCCACCACTCCGGAGGACCAGTCGGAGGGGGTCCTGCAGGCGGTGGGCGAGGCGCTCGATCGAGCCGGCGCCCGGCCCGAGCAGGTGGAGCGCTTCGTTCACGGGATGACCGTGGCCACCAACGCTCTGCTCGAGGGGCGGGTGGCGCGCACCGCGCTGCTCGCCACCGAGGGGTTCACGGACATCGAGGAGCTCGGCAGGCAGGCGCGCGCCGAGCTCTACCGGCTCTGCGCCTCCCACCCCCCGCCGCTGGTGCCCGCGGAGCTGCGCGTGGCGGTTCCGGAGCGCACAGGCCCGGACGGCGTGCTGCGCGAGCTGGACGAGCAGTCGCTGGCGGAGCAGCTCGAGGGTCTCGAGATCGAGTCCGCCGCCGTGTGCCTGCTCTGGGGCTTCCGGCACCCGGACCACGAGCGGCGCGCCGCCGCGCTCGTGGAGCGCGCCCATCCCGGCGTGCATGTGTCCACCTCGCACGAGACGGCGGGGGTGTTCCGGGAGTACGAGCGCTGCGCGACCACGGTGGTGGACGCCGCCCTGTCGCCGCTGTTGCGCGGCTACCTGGAGCGGCTGGTGGAGCGCTGCGAGCAGGCCGGCCTGCCGGAGCCCGAGGTAATGCTGTCGAGCGGCGGCGCCGCCGACGCGGCCACCGCGGGGCGGCACGCAGCATGGACGGTGCTCTCGGGCCCGGCCGGGGGCGCCGTCGGGGCCGCCCGGGCGGCCACGGGCGCCGGCCACGGGGATGCCGTGGGGCTCGACATGGGCGGCACCTCCTGCGACGTGTCGCTGACGCTCGGCGGTGGCGCCGCGGTGGGCATGGGCCGGGCGGTGGGCGGTCGCGCGCTGGCGCTGCCGATGGTGGACGTGCACACCGTGGGGGCCGGAGGCGGGTCGATCGCCTGGCGCGACGCCGGCGGCGCTCTGCGGGTGGGCCCGCGCTCGGCCGGGGCGCACCCCGGGCCCGCCTGTTACGGACGCGGCGGCGAGCTGCCGACGGTGACCGACGCCAACCTGCTTCTGGGCCGCCTCGACGGCGGGTCGCCTCTGGCAGGCGGCGTCGAGCTGGACCGCGATGCTGCGGAGCGAGCCGTCACGTCGCTGGCCCGCGAGCTGGACCTCGACCCGGTGGATGCCGCGCTCGGGATCGTGCGCGTGGCCAACAGCGAGATGGCCTCGGCCGTGCGCGTGGTCACCGTCGAGCGCGGGATCGACCCGCGGGACCTCGCCCTGGTCGCCTTCGGAGGCGCCGGCCCGCTTCACGCCGCCGAGATCGCCGACGAGCTCGAGATGCGGCGCGTGATCGTTCCGAACACCGGCGGGGTGCTGTCAGCGCTCGGACTCGTGCTCTCCGAGCACCGCCGTGACGTGGTCGAGAGCGTGCTCCTGGTAGGGGCGGAGCTGACGCAGGAGAGCCTCGCGGCCGCGCTCGACCGGCTCACCACGCGCGCCTGCGATGACCTGGACGAGCCGGACGCGGAGCTGCGGGCCACCTATGAGCTGCGGTACGCCGGCCAGGCCTTCGAGCTCCCGGTGGAGGCGGCGCCGGATGCTTCGGTGGCCACCCTGCGACGCGAGTTCGATCAGGCCCACGAGACCCGCTACGGCTACCGCGACCAGGATGCGGAGCTCGAGCTGGTGACCGTGCGCGTGACCGCGGCCACGCCCGGACCCGAGCCGCGCCCGAGCGCCGCGGACGCCGCCGCCGAGCGCGACACGCGCCGCGTGGTTGTCGCGGGCCACGAGCACGAGGCGCGCGTGCTCGGCCCCGGGGAGGCGCGGCTGGCCGGGCCCGCGATCTTCGAGCTCGACGGGTCCACGCTGGTGGTCCCTCCCGGCTGGAACGCCGTGGCGGGTGCCGATGCCGTGGTGCTGGAGCGCGAGTTGTGAGCCGCATGGGCCCCGTGACGCTCCAGGTGATGCTCGGCGCCCTGCGCGCCGCGTGCGACGAGATGGGCGCCGTGCTGGTGCGCTCGGCCCACTCGGCCAACATCAAGGAGCGGCGTGACGCGTCCACCGCGCTGTTCGACGCCGAGGGCGCGATGGTGATGCAGGCCGAGCACATCCCGGTGCACCTCGGCGCGATGCCGGCCGCCGTGGCCGCGGTGCTGGACGAGGACCACGCGCCGGGAGACGCATGGATCCTCAACGACCCCTACCGCGGCGGCACCCACCTGCCCGACGTGACCGTGATCGCGCCGCTCTTCCACGAGGGCGAGCTGTTCGGCTTCGCCGCCAGCCGCGCGCACCACGCGGATGTGGGCGCGCGCGAGCCCGGCAGCATGCCGGCGGACTCCCGGACCCTGGCGGACGAGGGTGTGGTGATCCCGCCCACTCGGCTGACCGAGGAGGTGCTGCGCGATCTCGCCGGCCGGATGCGCAACCCACGCCAGCGCGAGGCCGACCTGCGTGCCCAGCTGGCGGCCGGACGGGCGGGTGCCGAGCGTGTGGGAGCGCTGCTCGACCGGTACGGGCTCGAGACTCTGCGAGCGGGCCTGCGCGAGACGCAGGACTACGCGGAGCGGCGCACCCGTGCCCGAATAGCCGAGCTCGACGACGGGACGCGGGAGGCGAGCGACGTGCTGGAGGCGGCCGACGGCGATCTCGAGCTGCGCCTGCGAGCCACGGTGTCAGGTGACGAGATCGAGCTCGACTTCCACGGCACCGCGAGCCAGCACGACGGCAACCTCAACTGCCCGCTCGCCGTGACCGTGTCCGCCTGCTACTTCGCGCTGCGGGTGCTCACCGACCCCGACGTGCCGCCCTGTGCGGGGGCCTATCGGCCGCTGTCCGTGAGAGTTCCCGAGGGGTCGCTCCTGAACGCGCGCCCACCGGCCGCGGTGGCGGCCGGGAATGTGGAGACCTCGTCACGGGTGGCCGACCTCGTGCTCGGCGCGTTCGGCCGCGCGTGCGGCCAGGGGACGATGAACAACCTCACGCTCGGCAACGACCACTTCACCTACTACGAGACCACTGGCGGCGGCCAGGGCGCATGCCCGGACGCCGACGGACCCAGCGGGGTGCACGTGGCCATGTCGAACACGCTCAACACACCGATCGAGGCGCTCGAGCTCGAGTTCCCTCTGCGGGCCGTGGAGTACTCGCTGCGGCGCGGCTCCGGCGGGGACGGCCGCAGGCATGGCGGCGACGGCGTGGTGCGCGAGCTGGAGGCGCTCGACCACATGCGCTTCTCGCTGATCACGGAGCGCCGGCGCCACGCGCCGCCGGGGGCCGAGGGCGGCCTTCCGGGCACATCGGGTAGGAACCTGCTGAACGGGGAGGAGCTGCCCCCGAAGACGTCGGGGGCGCTCGCTCCCGGAGACCGGCTGCGAATCGAGACACCAGGAGGTGGCGGACATGGAGAGCCCTGAGGAGAACGGCGCGCCGCGGCGCGTGGCGTTCCTCGGCCTCGGGATCATGGGCTGGCCGATGGCGGCCAACCTGGCCGGGGCCGGCTTCGAGCTGGCCGTGTGGACGCGCACGGGCGAGAAGGCCGAGCGCTTCGCGGCCGAGCACGGCGCGGTGGCTGCCGCCACGCCGGCCGAGGCCGCCGAGGGCGCGGACGCCGCGATCACGATGGTGGTGGATGCCCCGGAGGTCGAGGCCGTGCTGCTGGGCGACGGGGGAGCCGCCGCGGCTCTGCGGCCCGGGGCCCTCTGCGTGGACATGTCCACGATCGCGCCCAGCGCCGCGCTGGCCATCGGCGGGCGGCTGCGAGAGCGCGGGAACGGCTTCGTGGACGCGCCCGTCACGGGCTCGCGCCCGAAGGCCGAGGCAGGCACCCTGACGATCATGGTCGGGTCCGAGGACGAGGCCTTCGAGCAGGCCCGGCCGCTGCTCGAGGCCATGGGCGAGCTGGTGGTGCACGTGGGGCCGCCTGGCCACGGCGCGATGACCAAGGTCATTGCCAACACGGTGACGGCGATCAACGCGGCCGCGCTCGCCGAGGCGCTGGCCATGGTGAAGAGCGCGGGGGTGGACGCCGAGCGGTTCCTGCGGGTGGCCGGCTCCGGCTCGAGCGCCTCGACCATGCTCGAGCTCAAGGCGGGGCCGATGCTCGACGGCGCCTTCGACCCGCTCTTCAAGCTCGAGCACATGCTCAAGGACGTGCGCCACTGCCTGGCCGAGGCCAGGGCCCTCGGGATCGAGCTGCGGTTGGCCGAGGTGGCCGAGCGCATGTATGCCGAGGCCGCCGAGGAGGGCTTCGGCGAGCTCGATTTCGCCGCCGTGGCCAAGGTCGCCGGCTGAGCGCCCGGGAGCGGCTCGGATCCGAAAGCTTGAAACCGAGCCGGTCTTTCGTAAGAATCACCAGTCCGCGCCCGCCTGACTAACGAGCCACCAATCACACGGGCGCGACTTGGAGAGTTCCTCCCCTATGCCAGTAGCAATAAAAGAATGGGCTGTGACCGTGCGCGCGCTCGCCGAGGGCGAGCAGCTGCTCACGCTGCGCAAGGGCGGGATTCGCGAGGAGAACAAGCACTTCGAGATCGAGCACGATCGCTTCTTCCTCTACCCGACCTTCGACCACCAGCGCAACGACCTCGTCCGCCAGTCGCACGTGCCGGAGCTCGAGCGCGCGCTCGAGGAGGGCGTGTGGCCCGACCGCGAGCCGCCCGCCGAGGCGCTGATCCAGGACGGGGGCATCCCGCAGCCCGACCGCGTGCGCATCCGCGCCTGGGCCGAGGTCTCGGCGAGCTATCTGATCACCGATCCTCGCGCGATCGACGCGCTGTCGCCGTACTACATCTGGACTCCTGACTACGCCGAGAAGCGGCTGGCCTGGAAGCGCCGCCATCCCCTGCACGTGATCGTGCTGCGGACCTACCGGATCCCGCGCCCGGTCACGGTCAAGGTTCGTCCCGAGTACCAGGGCTGCCGCTCCTGGATCGACCTCTACCGCGAGCTGCCCTTCGAGGGCACCCCGGTGCTCTCCGACGACGAGTTCGAGCGCGCCTCGGAGCAGATCGAGTCGATCGCGTCAGACGCAGTGCCCGTCCTGGCCTAGCCGGCCTCCCACGCCCAGCGTCCTGTCATTGTCCGTCCGTGGCCTGGGTCGAGAGCCTTTCCGAGTCGTTCTCCGCCCGGCACGAGTCGGCGCACGCCAGGCAGGCCGGCGAGGTGCTCGAGGACCTCGAGACTTTCCGGGAGAGCCTGTCCAGCCTCTTCGAGACGGTGCCCGTGGACATCGCGGTGGTCATGCACGCACGGTCGATCGCGCTCTCCATGGCCCACCCGTGGCTGCCGCTCGCCCGCCGCGTGGCCGCTCCGGCGAGCCGCCGCTACTTCGCCGGCTGGTTCGCGGAGCACGAGGTCCACGTGCTGGCGCCAAGCGCGCTCGAGCGCCGCGCCTCGGCCGTGCCGGGCTCCCGCGAGGCGCTGCTGCTCACGCCTCGCCACGAGTACGCGCACCTGGTGCTGGGCGCCAACAACCCGGACCTGCCTCCCCCCTTCTCGGTTGCGCGCTTCCGCCAGTACGTGCGCTGGGCGTGGCTATGCGAGGGCGCGGCCGCCTGGCTGGCGGGACAGACGCCGCTCTTCCGGGCCGCCATCGTGCGCCGGATGCGCGAGGGCGGGCGCCCCGAGTTCCCGCCCGCTCCCTCGGACGCGATGCTGCTGGGCGGCACGCTCTTCTCGATGCTGGAGGAGGAGCGCGGGGTGCACGTGGCCGCCGCCCTGGCCACCAGCCCGCTGGAGCGCGGTGCGCGCGGGCTGATCGCCGAGGCCTTCGACCAGCCCCTGGCCACGGTCGAGCGCAACTGGCGCGACGACCTGGACTCGCTCTCGGCATCGGATTAGGGTCGGTCCATGAGACCGCGGCACGGGCGCACGGTGGCCGCGATCGCCGTGGCCCTTGCGCTCCCGGCTTGCGGGGAGGCGGCGGACCCGGCGCCCGCCGGCAAGTACGCCCGCTCAGGCCCCCGGAGAGCTCGCCTTCAGCTTCGGAAAGCGCCTCCACCTGATTCGTGCTGACGGCAGTGGCGTGCGCAGGCTGACCGGCGGGCGCTTCGGCCGGCGCGACGGCGGCGAGACTCAACCCGCCTGGTCGCCCGATGGCGCGCGCATCGCCTACGTGAAGAGCCGGGGCGGTGCGCGGATCTACGTGACCGGCCTCCAAGGTGGCCAACCCCGCGCGATCACCGATCGCGATGAGAAGGTCCAATCCCTCGACCCGGCATGGTCGCCCGACGGCAGCCGGATTGCCTACACGCGCTGGAGCTCCGAGGACGGGCGGTTCGGGAGCGCGATCGTGGTGGCCGAGGCCGATGGCAGCGGCCAACGCCTCCTGCAGCATGAGGAGCTTGATGACACGTTCGCGCAGGTGGGCGCCCCCTCCTGGTCCCCGGACGGGGGCCGGATCCTCTACACCCGCACGACGCTCGACCGGCGCTACCGCTTCCGCCCCACGCTCTACACGATGGACGCCGAGGGAGGGGGCGCTCGGCTGCTCGCGGCCGATGCCGGCGAGCGGCGCGTGGTCGCCCGACGGCAGCCGCATCGCGTTCGCCTCGGTGCGCGACCGCAACGGGATCTGGTGCGGCTCGGACGAGTGCTCCTACAACGCCGAGCTCTACGTGATGGACGGCGACGGCAGCGACCTGAAGCGGCTCACCCGTAGCCGCGGCAACGAGAGCTCGCCGTCGTGGTCGCCGGACGGCAGGCGCATCGCGTTCGCGAGCAACCGCAACACGCGCGACCAGCCACCCGGGTCGGGCAACGAGATCTACTCGATCGGTGCCGACGGAGCGTGCCTCACCTGGCTCACCAACGGATCACCGGACAGCGAGGACCCGGCATGGCGCCCACGCCCGGCCGGCGCGAGCGGCCCTGGCGGCTGCGGAGCCACGTCACGACCCCCGCGCGTTGAGCTGGACCTGCGTGGCCTCAATCCCTCCAGGAACAACCCGGCGTATTGGCTGGGGCGACGGTACGGAGACGTCCTGCTGGGCGGCACGGACGCCTACCGCACCGGCCGCTCGCTCCGCTCCTACTTCTTCTACTACGACGACTGCGCCCGCTACCTGGTCGGCGCGTGCGCTCGAGGGCTGCAGATTCAGGAGCAGTCGATCTGCACCGGCCGCACCACCGCCAACGGCATCGACCAGCACAGCTACCGGGCGACCGTGAGGGACGGCCGGCTGCTGATCGACATCGGCCAGGGCGACCTCAGCCTCATCACGGGGAGCATGCAGGTGAGGATCTTCCCCGAGGCCGGCCCCGGGGCCCGGCGGCCCCAGCTGCTGGCGGCGTTCCGCCACCTGCGCCGAGTGGGCGCGCCGCGCCGGGCGCTCCCGCCGCCGGCACTGCCGAGGAAGCTGCTGCGCGGGCTGGCTCGCGCCCGGCTCCTGTACGAGCGCACCGGCTCAGCCGAGCGCACGGCGCGCAGGCTCGGGATCAGCGCCGAGCGGGTGCGACAGCGCCTGCACCTCGGGCGCACGCTCGACTCGCTGCCGCGAGTTCGCGCGATCTCGTGCCCGCGGCGCTGAGCGCTGGCTACAGCCCGAGCGTCTTGGCGATGATGTTCTTCTGGATCTCCGAGGTGCCGCCGTAGATGGTGGTCACCACGGCCGCGCGCAGGTGGCGCTCCATCGGGTACTCGGTGGCGTAGCCGTAGCCGCCCATGATCTGCACGCCCTCGAGGGCGCAGCGCTTGGCCAGCTCCGTGGAGGCCAGCTTGGCCATCGACGCCTCCTGCGGCAGCATCCGCCCGGGGTCCTCGTCGGTCAGCCGCGCCACCCAGCGCACCAGCAGGCGCACCTGGGCGATCTCCGTGGCCATGTCCGCGAACTTGTGCGAGATCGCCTGGAAGCTTCCGATCGGACGGCCGAACTGCTTGCGCTCCTTGGCGTAGGCGAGCGCGTCGTCGAAGGAGCGCTGGGCCAGGCCGAGCGCGCTGGCGGCGAGGATCACGCGCTCGTAGTTGAGCCCCGCCATCAGCTGGATCCAGCCGGCGCCCTCGGCGCCGAGCAGTGCCTCCTCCGGCACCCGCACGCCGTCGAGGTGGATCTCGTTGGTCTCCTCGCCACCCATCGTCTTGATCGGCGTGATGGTCATGCCGGGCGTCTCGCGCGGCACCAGGATCATCGACAGGTCCTCGTGGCGGTCGCCGGCTCCGGTGCGGCAGACGATCAGGATCTCGCTCGCCTTGTGGGCGTAGGAGCACCACATCTTGGCCCCGTCGAGCACCCACTCGCCATCCTCCAGGCGGGCGCGCGTCTTCAGGTTGGCCACGTCGGAGCCCGCGTCGGGCTCGGACATCGCGATCGCCAGCGTGCCGCCCTTGACCACGTGGTCGTAGAGGCGGCGCTTCTGCTCCTCTGTGCCGAAGCGCCCGAGCGCGCCGACCACGATGAGCGTGACGCCGTAGGCGGCCACCGGGATCTGCCCGCGCGCGGTCTCCTCGAGAAACAGGGTCGCGTCGAAGAAGCTGCCGCCCGAGCCGCCGTATTCCTCGGGGATCTGGAGCCCGTACCAGCCGAGCTCGCCCATGCGGCTCGCCACGTCCTCGTTGTGCGCGTCCTCGCCGTCCACGGTCCACTGCGCCCTGCCGGCGAAGTCGCGGAGCGCCTCGACGAAGGCGCGCTGCTCGTCGGACAGGCCGTGGTCGGCCGTCGGTACTCCGGCAAGAGCGTTCATGCTTCGACGGGCTCGCGAGGCTTGAAGCGGTTGAGCTCGCGGAGGGCGATCACCATCTTGTGCACCTCGTCGGGCCCGTCGGCGATCCGCAGCCAGCGGCCCTGGCGCCACATCGCGGCCAGCGGCGTGTCGTCCGACATGCCGAGCGCGCCGTGCACCTGCATCGCCCGGTCCACCACGCGCTGGTGCATCTGGGCGGCGATCACCTTGATCATCGAGATGTCCTGGCGTGCGGCGCGCTTGCCCTCGGTGTCCATCTTCCAGGCGGCGTGCAGCACCATCAGGCGCGCGGAGTCGATCTCCATGCGCGACTTGGCGATGAAGTCCTGGACGAACTGCTTCTCAGCCAGCGGTCCGCCGAACGAGCTGCGCTCGTGCGCACGGCGGCACATGAGCTCGAACGCTCGCTCCGCCGAGCCGATGGCGCGCATGCAGTGGTGGATCCGGCCGGGCCCGAGGCGGTCCTGTGCGATCGCGAAGCCGCCGCCGCGCTCGCCCAGCAGGCTGTCCGCGGGCACGCGCACGTCGTCGTAGCGCACCTCCCAGTGCCCGGGACCCTCGTCGTGGCCCATCACCGGCACGGGCCTGATGCCCTCGAACCCCGGCGTGTCGATCGGCACCACGATCATGCTCGCGCGCTTGTGCGGCGCCGCATCGGGATCCGTCACGACCATGACGATGGCCACGGAGGCTCCGTTGTAGCCGGAGGTGAACCACTTGTGGCCGTTCACGACCCACTCGTCGCCGTCGAGCTCCGCGCGAGCGGCGAGCTGAGTTGGATCGGAGCCCGATGTCTCCGGCTCGGTCATCGAGAAGCAGCTGCGGATCTCACCGGCCAGGAGCGGCTGGAGCCAGCGCTCCTTCTGAGCGTCGGTGCCGTGCTCGGCGAGGATCTCCGCGTTCCCGGTGTCGGGCGCTGCGCAGTTGAAGACCGTGGGCGCCACACCGCTGCGGCCCATCAGCTCGCAGAGCATCCCGTACTCCCAGTTGGTGAGGCCGGGGCCGTAGTGCTCGTCCGGGAGGAAGAGATTCCAGAGGCCCTCGGCGCGCGCCTGCTCGCGCAGCTCCACGACCATCCGCGCGTACGGGACGCCCGGGCGCACCTCCTCATCGAAGGCGCGCATCGCCTCCGCCTCCACGGGGTCCACGTGCTCCTCCATGAAGGAGCGCACACGGTCGAGCAGTTCAGTTACGCGATCTGAGGGGGCGAAGTCCATTGGGCAGCGGATGTTATTCCGCTATGCCGGGCCCTGCAGAAGCCAGGCAAGGAGCGCCACGAGGCCACCGCCGCCGAGGATCACCGCGAACAGCTTCAGCGGGTTCGGGCGGCCGCTGCCCTGCGTCCGTTCCTGCGGCGCGAGGCCAGCGACGTTCAGCAGGTCCCGGGCTACCTCTGCCCCGGACTCGGGAACCATCACGTCCCTCGGGCCGGCCGCCAGGAAGTCGGGCACGTCGAAGCCCGCGCTGCGACGCAGCATGCTCGGCACGCCCTCCTCGAGCAGCATCCCCTGGATCAGCTCGGCCTCGGCCTGGTTGCGCCCGCCCGCCACGCGCACCAGGTCTCCCTGGGTGAAGGCCGGGTCGATCTTGCGCGCGCGACCGTGGGCCTCGCTCATCGGCTCCTCGAGCGGCGCGCTCCCGGGCTCCACGAGCGGGGTGCCGCACTCGGAGCAGAAGCTCTCGCCGTCCACCCCCTCCGCACCGCAGGCGGGACAGGCCAGCGGCGGCTCAGTCCTCGACGAGAAGGTCTTCCTCCTCCACGGACCCGTCGGCGATGCGCCAGGCCCTGACGTTGGGCTCGCCGGCCAGCGACACGATCAGGTAGGTCCAGTGCGGGTAGTGCGCCAGGTTGATGTCCGTCTGCGACGGCTCCGCCGGGCTCTTCGGATGCGAGTGGTAGATGCCGACCTCGTACCCGTCGTCGTCGAGCTTGTTCGCGGCGAACAGGCTCTGGTGGTCGAGCTCGTACCCGTACGGAGAGTGGCGTGGGTTCTCGGCCCGGAAGACCTCCTCCACGACGCCGTCCTTGGCGCGCAGATAGCCGCAGCACTCGTTGGGAGCATCCTCGCGTGCGTGCGCCACGAGCTCGTCCCACATGGCGCGCGAGATCCTCATCGGGCGGAAAGGCTAGTGCCGGGGGACTACGAGGGGAACATCCGGCGGGCGCGCCAGAGCCAGCGCACGTCGCCCTTCGGGCGCATGCGCCCGCGCAGCGCCAGGCGGCGCGGGTCCACGCGGCCCGAGGTCACGTCCACGAAGTCCTCGAAGCTGGTGCGCAGCGTCACGGTGGCCTCGCCGGCCCTTCCCGGCTCGGCGCGCGTGGAGCCGTTGGCCACCACCACGTGCCAGGGCTCGGCGTCCGGGAAGTCCCACTGGATCGTGCCGGGCTCCGGTGCCTGCGACACGTCGAGTCCGGCCGCCACGGCGTCGAAGAGGAGGCGCATGTCCTCGCGCTCGGTGGACGGCGGCCCCACCTTCTCGCCGAGGTACCCGGCGCGGACCATCCGCTTGCCGGTGGCCGCGCGCTCGCGCGGGGTGCCTGGAATCGGGAACACCGGCGGCCCGGGCAGATCCTCGATCGGCATGCCGGCCGTGCGCATCTTGGTCTCGAGCGACGTTGCGCCCTCCTCGCCGATGTCCTCCATCGTGTAACCGAAGCACTCGATGTAGCGCTCGTCCCAGTTCGGCGGAATGAGCACCGAGGCGGTCCACGGGATCACCTCGCGCAGCAGGTCGGCCACGGCCGCGGGCACCTCCGGATCCATCTTGCGGAGGTCGGAGAGCATCTTCACACCGAAGCCGATGTGGCGCTGCTCATCCGTGGCCACGTTCTCCATGCCCTCGCGGAAGCCGGGGAGGAGCTTGCGGTCCTCGAGGTAGCTGGTGATGAAGTGCTGGCCCGGCTGGGCGAGCGTGGCCTCGATGACGATGTGGTAGAGCGTGATCGCCTGCGCGAGCTTGGGGATCGAGCGATCCCGGCGCAGCTCGTCCGACATGGTCTCGAGGCGGTCGAACACCTTCATGAAGCCCCAGGTCAGCTGCGGCTTGATCGCGGCGAGCGCGTCGCCGGTGGTGCCGCCGATGCCCACGACCTCCTCCATGAAGCGCTTGAAGAAGACGGCGTGGCGCGCCTCGTCCACCTGCTGGGTGGCGAGGAAGTACTTCTGCTCCTCGAGCGGGGCGGCGTCGATGTACGGCGAGAGGCCGTCGGTCACCGCGTCCTCGCCCCAGAAGAAGAGCGAGTAGTTCCACAGCGCGGCCGCGCGCTCGAGGTCGGAGAACTGGCTCTGCCACTGCTCGCGGTCGACGGAGAAGTCGATCTCGGAGGCCCTCCAGTTGCCGCGCTCCCAACGCGCGTAGAGGTCCTCGTAGCTGATGTTGTCCAGCGGGGAAGGGGCGCCGATGATCATCTCGTCCTCCGGAGGGCCGTGGTACGTTTGTCCCAGCTGATGGCACAAACGTACCAGAACGCGCCACGCGGAGAGGCCAGACGAGAGGCGATCCTGCGCGCCACCCTCGACGTGATCGCGGCGCACGGAACCGACGGTGTAACCCATCGCGCCGTGGCCGCCGCCGCGGGGGTCCCCCTCTCCGCCACCACCTACTGGTTCTCCTCACGCGACGAGCTCCTGGAGGAGACGCTGCGCTTCGCGGCGCTGGCCGAGGTGGAGCGCTTCGAGCGGCTCGTGCTCGAGCTGGCCACCCGGGAGCTCACGGTGGCCGAGTGGGCCGGAGCGCTGGCCGCTGCGCTTGCCGGCGAGCTCGACGCTCACCGCACCCGCCACCTGGCCCTCTTCGAGCTGGCCCTCGAGGCAGCTCGGCGGCCCGCGCTGCGACCCGAGGCTCAGCAGGTGCGCGCCACCCACCTGAGGCTTGCCGAGATGGGCGCCCGCGCCGCCGGCTCGGCCGACCCCGCCGCCGACGCGCCGATCATCGTCGCCACGGTGTCCGGGCTGATGTTCGACCAGCTGGCCGCGCCCGGACCCGAGTTCGAGGCGGAGGTCCTGCGCCCCGCTCTGGAGCGCCTTTTCGAGCGCCTCGTGGCCGGCGCCCCTCAACCGGCGTAGCCAGCCGCCACTACTGTGCCCGCATGTCCAGCGGGCTGACCAGGCGGAGCGCGCTTGCCGCCACGGCGGTCACGATCGCGTCCTGCGGCGGCGGCCAGGACCCGCCGTCCGGGCGCGGCGCCAAGCCGGGCTCGGGGGTTGGCCTCCTCAACTCGGTGCTGGCGCTCGAGCACGCGACCGTGGCGGCCTATGCGGCGCTGGGCGAGCGGCTCGCGCCTCCCGCGCGGGCGCGGGCGCGGGAGATCGCCGAACAGGAGCACGAGCACGTCCACCGGCTATCCGAGCTGATCGAGGGCCTTGGCGGGACACCCGTGGCCGGCCGTCCCGCCGGCGCCTACGACCCGTCGCTTCCCCGCCTGCGCGACGCCGGCGACGCGCTGCTGCTGGCGCGGGACCTCGAGGAGCGACTCGTGCGCGCGCACCTGGAGGCACTCTCCAAGCTGCCGCGCGGCGAGCTCCGCAGCGCCGTGGCCGCCCTCGCGACCAGCGAGGCGGAGCACCTGGCGGTCGTCAACGCCCTGCGCGGCGAGCCGGCGCCCCAGGCCTTCGTCACGGGAACCTGATGAGGATCGACCGCCGCGCCGCCTTTGCCGCCGCCGGCTCCCTGGTGCTCACGGCCGCCCCGGCCGCACGGGCACAGCGAGGCTCCGACAGGGACACCCTCGAGAGCCTGCTGTCGCTCGAGCGTCGCCTCGAGTCCGCCTACGCCGCGGCGGCCCGGAGGGGCGCGATGGACCGTGACCTGGCACAGCTGCTCCGCGACCAGGAGCGCGAGCATGCCGCCGGACTCGAGGAGGCGCTCTCAGGCGCGGCTCGCGCCCCGGTGGCCACCGTGCCGTCCCCCGAGCTGAACGGGGCGCTGGCCCGAGGCGGCGAGACCTTCCTGCGCTATGCCCTGGCACTGGAGAGCGAGGCGGTGGCGGCGTACGCGGACGCGGTGGAGCAGCTGCGCGATCCCGAGCTTCTGCAGCCGCTGGGAGCGATCATGGCCGGCGAGGGGCAGCACCTGGTGACCCTGCGCCGGGAACTCGGAATAGAGCCGCTTACGAAGGCGTTTGAGACCGGCAGCAGGAACGTGGAGTAGATTCTTTCGCAATGGGTTTCTTCTCCGCCCCCGGACCGCTCGAGCTCATGGTGATCCTCGCCGTGGCGCTGATCTTCCTGGGGCCGAGCCGCCTGCCCGACGCGGCGCGCTCGGTCGGGCGGGGCATGCGCGAGTTCCGCGAGTCGCTCTCCGGCCTGGGCGACGAGCCCGAGGACGATCCGTACGACGAGATCGAGGACGAGTACGAGGAGGCGGAGGCGGTCGAGCCCGGCGCCGACGATCCGGAGGAGCCGGAGCCGGAGCCCGAGCCCGAGCCCGTAGCTGAGACCAAGCCCGCTTAGAACTTCTGGCTACCAGAAGGACGCCGAGTCGAGCTCTGCTTCGAGTTC
Organism: uncultured Thermoleophilaceae bacterium; assembly: GCA_963811055.1. Taxonomy (GTDB): domain Bacteria; phylum Actinomycetota; class Thermoleophilia; order Solirubrobacterales; family Thermoleophilaceae; genus JACVRW01. The sequence goes on along the minus strand of CAWEPQ010000019.1, from coordinate 406,771 downwards.
CTCGATCGGCTTGGTGTACACGCCCGAGCTGAGGTACTTCCAGCCGTCGTCGGGCGCGACGAATACGACGTTGCCCTCGTCGAGCTTGTCCGCCACACGCACGGCGATCGAGGCCACGGCGCCGCTCGAGACGCCCACGAAGAGGCCCTCCTCGTCGAGCAGGCGCTTGGTCCAGACCACCGCGTCGCGGTTGGACACGAAGATCTTCCGGTCGAGCAGCGAGAGATCGATGATCGGCGGGATGTAGCCGTCCTCGAGTGAGCGGAGCCCCTGGACGAGCTCGCCCTGCAGCGGCTCCGCGGCCACGATCAGCGTGTCGGAGTTCTCCTCCTTGAGGCGGCGGGCGTTCCCCATCAGGGTGCCGCCCGTTCCGAGGCCGCCCACGAACGCGGTGACCTCGTCGAGCTCTTCGAGGATCTCCACGGCCGTGCCGTAGTAGTGAGCGTCCGGGTTGGCCTGGTTCCCGTACTGGTAGGGCATGTAGTACGAGGCGTCGGCCTCCGCCATCTCGAGCGCCTTGGCCACCGCGCCGTTCGACCCCTGCTCACCGGGCGAATACACGATCTCGGCGCCGTACATATGGAGCAGCTGGGTGCGCTCACGCGTGACGTTGTCCGGCATGACCACCTTGAGCGGGTAGCCCTTGCGCCGGCAGATCATCGCCAGCGAGATGCCGGTGTTGCCTGAGGTGGGCTCGAGGATGGTCTGGCCGGGACGGATCAGCCCCTCCTCCTCGGCGCGCTCGATCATCGACTTGGCCACCCGGTCCTTGACGGACCCGGTGGGGTTGTGGCCCTCGAGCTTCGCGTAGATACGGACGCCGGGCTTGGGGCTCACGCGCTTCAACTCCACCAGCGGCGTGTTGCCGATCGCCTCGACTATGTCGCCGTACCTGCCTCCGCAAGGGCGGTTGTCGAGGCGGGGCTCGGACATCGCTTCAGAAAGTGTAGTACAGCGCTATGACCCCGTGAGCACGGTGTCCTCGTCGGTGTAGGCGGGCGCGCACGCGCACAGAAGGCGGAGCGGCTCGGAGCCGGTGTTCCAAAGCTTGTGAGGACGCGCCCAGCCGCATGCGGCCCGATCCGTGGGTGAAGAGATAGATCTCCTCGGTGGTGCGGTGGTAGTGCTCGGCGGTGGCGCCACCCACCGGCACCGCGGCCTCGGCCAGGCTCTGGTTCTCGGCGTTGCCGCTCGCCGGGCCGGCCAGCTCGCGGATCGTGGAGCCGTCGAGCGTGACGAACGACTGGACTCGATCGAGGTTCTCGATCCTCACTCGCGGGAGGCTAGATCGTCGGGCGCCGGTAGCGGACCTCGAGGAGGCCAGCCCACATGTCGTCGCGCTGCTCGGTGCCGTCGCGCTCGAAGCCGTGGTGCTCGTAGAAGGCGTTGGCGCGAGCGTTGTCGGCGAACGACCACACGGTGGCGTGGTGGAAGCCCATCTCCGGCAGGTCCGCGAGCGCCCGCGTCATCAGCGCCGAGCCCACGCCGCGGCGCCAGGCGCCCGGGCGGACGAAGAAGGTCCGCACCTCGCCCACGTCGGGTGGGGCGTCGTCGTCGCGGCTCGAGCCGAAGGCGGTGTAGCCGATGGTCGCGCCGTCCTCCTCGGCGAGCACCAGGCGCACGGCCGGATCCCGGAGCACGGATGTAAGCGTGTCCACGTTCATCCCCGGCAGCGGGTGGCCGTCCGGCAGAAGCGGCAGGAACGCCGCCGCCGCGGACTCGTCCCACACCGCCGCCACCTCGGCGGCGGACTCGGCCGAAGCCGGCCGGAGCCTCAGCGCCCGCCGGCCATGGCCGGCAGGATCACGATCGTGTCGGTGGGGCCCACCTGGGTCCCGAGACCGTCGAGCACGCGCACGTCCTCGTCGTTGAGATAGACGTTCACGTAGCGGTTGAGCTCGCCCTCCTCGGAGAAGAGCTGGCTCTCCGTGGCCGGGTGCTGGGCGGCGAGGGCCTTCAGCACCGCGCCCACATCGGCGCCCTCGGCCTCGACCTCCTTGGCGCCACCGGTGGAGCTTCTGAGGACGGGTGGGATCTTGACGGTGCTCACCGGGCGGAGAGGGTAGCGGCAACGAACCGCCCACAACACGGCGGCCCGGCTTGCTACAACGCAGGGCATGGCGTCGCCCACGGATGGGCGGCGGCTATCCAGCTGTATCGCCGCCGCCCTCGCGATCACCGGTGCCATTGGCGCCGTGGCAGCCCCTGCCGCAGCCGCCGCGCCGCTCACGGTGCGCGTGGTCAACACGCGCGGCGTGGAGCAGGCCAGCCTCGTGTCGGCCACGCTGGCGTCCTGCGGCGGTTCCTGCGGGCTGATGGGCACCGACGGCAACGGCCGCATCACGCTCGACGCGGTCCCCGGAGACACGCTGAGCGTCACCCGCGGAGACCTCGCGCCCGAGGGCGCGGGCGTGGGCTACACCGTGCCGGACCCGGTGCCGTCCGCCGCCGTCACGATCACCGTGCCTGCGCTGGCCGGCACCGTGACGCCGGGCATCGACGGCGCCGAGGCGTGGCTGCTGGAGCACGTGAACGCGGAGCGAGCGGCGCTCGGGCGCGCGCCGCTCACCCTGTCGAGCACCCTCAGCCGGGCCTCCGACGCCTACGCCCACTACCTGGCCGACAACAACCTGTTCAGCCACACGGCGCTCGCGGGCCCGGGCGTTCGAGCCGTCGACCAGGGCTGGCCGGTGCCGGGCGGGTCGTCCGTCGGCGAGGCGCTGGCCCTGGCGCCGTCGAAGGAGTTCGCGCTACAGGGCTGGCAGCAGAGCAGCTCCCACTGGACCCTGCTGATGATGGACGGGCTCGACTCCGTCGGGGTGGGCCAGGCCGGCGGGCGCTGGATCATGATGCCCGCCAGCTGCGCCGTTGCCACCGCCACCGAGCGCTGCGGCCTCGGCGCGGACCCCGCCGTGTTGCCCCCGGGATCGCGGGACCCCGGACGGCCGGCCACGCCCGGCAGGCCCACTCCCCGCGGACCCGGAGCAGCCGAGCCGCGCCGCCCGGCGCTGCGCATGTCGGTCCGCAGGCACGGACGGCGGCTCGTGATCCGCGTGCGCGTGCTGCGCGGCCGCGGGGCGCTACGGGTGGCCGTCAGCCGCGGCGAGCGGCGAGGGCACCTGCGCCACCGCCACTCGGGGGCTGTGCACCGCTACGTGGCCAGGCTGCCACGGCGCGGGCGCTGGATCATCAGGGTGCGCTTCTCGGGCGACGACGGCTGGGCCGACCGCCGCCTGCCGCGCCGCGTCATCCGCGTCCGCTGACGGCTCGAAGTGCGCTCCGCTCGAGCGCCGTGGCGGGCTCAAGGCCCCTGGTTGCTGGGTACGGCCGCGGAGAGGCAACTCGTGCGCTTCCCGTCCTTGGTGACGACAGGCCTCCGCTCGCGAGAGCGCGTGTTCACTTATGCACGCTATTCGGGAGGAAGTGAACACGCACGAATGACCCCGGCCGACCCGAGTGCCCTGTCAGTTAGTCGCGCTATGCGGGACCAAATCGACACCGCGCTCCGAACCCAGGGCGCCGAACGTCACGGCAGCGCTACGAGCACGAAACCCGCGCAACAGAACACAGCTCCCCACCCAGCCCGGTAAACGCCGGGCTCGTCGCAGAGCCTTCTAGCCCGCGGCCGAGCAGAAGAGCTCGTAATCCGGAAAGACACCCATCTCCTCGTCGGAGATCTCGCCCGGATCGCGTGAGCAGATCGGGCAGTCGGGGTCGCGCCGGACCTTCAGCTCGGTGAACGTGGTCCCGAGGGCGTCGTAGAGGAGCAGGCGGCCGGCCAGGCTCTCGCCGGCGCCGGTCACGAGCTTGATGACCTCCACGGACTGGAGGAGCCCCATCACTCCGGGGAGCACCCCGAGCACGCCGGCGGCGCCGCAGCTCGGTGCGAGCTCGGCGGGCGGCGGTGTCGGGTAGAGGCAGCGGTAGCACGGGCCCTCGTAGGGGTGGAACACCGAGAGCTGACCCTCGAAACCGAGGATCGAGGCGGACACCACCGGGATCTGGAGCCGCACCGACGCGTCGTTGAGGAGGTAGCGGGTGGGGAAGTTGTCGAGCCCGTCGACGATCACGTCGTACCCCTCGATGATCTCCATGATGTTGGAGGCGTCGATGCGCACCGGGTACTTCTCGACCTTCACCTCGGGGTTGATCTCGTGCACCGAGATCTCGGCCGAGTCGACCTTGGGCATGCCCACGCGCTCGTTCGAGTGGGCCACCTGGCGCTGGAGGTTGGACAGGTCGACCACGTCGTTGTCCACGATGCCGAGCGTGCCCACGCCTGCGGCGGCGAGGTAGAGCGCCGCGGGCGACCCGAGGCCGCCGGCGCCGAGCAGCAGCACCTTGGCGTCGAGCAGCTTGAGCTGACCCTCGAGTCCGATCTCGGGCACGAGCAGGTGGCGCGAGTAGCGCTCGCGCTGCTCTGCGGTGAGGGAGCGCGGCACCTCGACGTCGTAGCCGCGGTCCTTCCAGAGCGTGATGCCCCCGCGCATGGACTCGACGTTCTCGTAGCCGAGCATGTCCTGAAGCGTCTGGGCGGCCAGCGCCGAGCGCTGGCCCGAGGCGCAGTAGAGGACCACGTGCGAGGAGCGGTCCGGAGCGGCGCCCTCGATGCGCGATTCGAGATGCCCGCGCGGTACGTGCAGCGCGCCGGGGATGTGGGCCTCCTCGAACTCGTGCTGCTCGCGAACGTCGACGATCACCGTGCCGTTCCCGTTCTGCGACACGTCGTGGACGTCGCGCGGATCGACCTCGCGGATCTCTTCCTTCGCCTTGCGGATCAAATCGGCGCCGCTGGCCATCTCGCCTCTAACTCCCCTTAAGTCGGTCGGGTTTCCAATACTTCAGAAAGTGTAGCGCCTAGTCGACGCGCGTAGCGGAGTCATTTTCCCCGCTTCTGGACAGCCCTGCAGCCTCGAAGGCCTCGTCACGATCACTGTAGCTCTCCCATGCGCCAGGCCGGCCCCGGAAGGGCCTTCGAGCGAGGTTCTGGCGACCGCCTCGAAGTCCGGATGGACGAACGAGCCATGCCTGCGAGGAGGGCCTCCGCACGCGCGTCGTCGCGAAGCACCTTTGCGAGATCGCCCCGAAAACGTATCGGTGCGCAGCCGGCCGAGCCGGCTGCTTCCGCCGAAAAACTACCGGGGCGCCCGTAGGCGCCCCGGTGGAAGACCCAGACCAATCTTCTTTTGCGGAAGCCCTGCGGCGAGTCCCCTCGCCACTAAGCCTCATCACGATTCTCGTCCGTGCGCGCCTCTGCCGATATGGGGTGGTGACCCCATATGTCCGTGACTGGGGAATTCCGATTGACAGGCAGACCGAGAATGACGCGCCGCGACGATTCGCTCATCGGCCAGGTCGTGGCCGCCAATGTCGTTCTCGTGGCCCTCACACTGCTGGCCGCGAGCCTCGTGGCCGGGCTCGACCTTCAGGTGGCCAGCGAGCGCTGGCAGTTCCTGGTGCTCGCGCTCGCGATCATGCTCACGCTCTGCGTGAACATGTGGATGCTCCAGCGGCGCTTTCGCCCGCTCGAGCACCTCATCGACCGCATCGAGCAGGTGGATCCGGCCGCCCCGGGAGCGCTCGACCTCACCTCTGACCGGCCGGCCGAGGAGATCGGCCGGCTGGCCGAGTCGTTCCGGCGACTGCTCGAGCGCGTGGAGCAGGAGCGCCGCCACGCGGGCCAGCTCGTGATGCGCGCCCAGGAGGAGGAGCGCCGGCGCCTGGCCCGTGACCTCCACGACGAGGTCAACCAGGCGCTCACGGCGATTCTGCTGCGCCTCGAGGCGCTGGCCCAGCAGTCGCCGCCCGAGCACGCCCAGGAGGTGGGCGAACTCAAGCGCCTGGTGAACCAGGCGATGGACGAGCTGCTCAACCTCGCGCGCCAGCTGCGCCCCTCCGCGCTCGACGACCACGGCCTCGTTCCCGCGATCGACGCACAGCTGAAGCGCTTTGCGGCGCGCACCGGCGTCGAGGTCAGGATGCAGGCGCAGGGCGACGTGGACGCGCTCGGGGAGGACGCCCAGACCGCCGTGTACCGCGTGGCGCAGGAGGCGCTCACCAACGCCGAGCGCCACGCCGGAGCCACGGTCGTGGAGGTGGAGCTGGAGGTGGCGCAGGACCGCACCGAGTTGCGCGTGCGCGACGACGGCGGAGGCTTCGATCCCGGTCGCGCCACTCGCGCCGGCGATCCCGCCTCGCAGGGACTCGGTCTGCGCGGCATGGCCGAGCGGGCCCGCCTCGTGGGTGGAGAGCTTGACGTGCGCTCGGCGCCGAACGGCGGAACCTCGGTCACTTTGAGGCTCCGATGATCCGCGTGCTGATCGCCGACGATCACGGCATCGTGCGCTCCGGGCTGCGCCTGCTGATCGACCGCCAGACGGACATGGAGGTGGTGGCCGAGGCCATCGACGGCGTGAGCGCGCTCGAGTCCACGCAGGCGGAGCACCCGGACGTGGCAGTGCTCGACGTGTCGATGCCGCGCATGACCGGCCTCCAGGCCGCGCGCGAGATCCGCTCGCACGTGCCCGACACGCGCGTGCTGCTCCTGTCGATGCACGACGACGCGCACTACTTCGTGGAGGGCCTCGACGCCGGGGCGGCCGGGTACGTGCTCAAGCGCGCCGCCGATACCGACCTGATCGAGGCGCTGCGGACGGTGGCCGCCGGCAGGACGTTCCTCTCGAGCGAGGCCCAGAGGACTCTGATGGAGGAGTGGCGCGCGGGGGCCAGGCCCGATATGGAAGACGCGCTCACGCCGCGCGAGCTCGAGGTGGTCAAGCTGATCGCCGAGGCATTCACCAACCGCCAGATCGCAGAGACCCTCCGGGTGTCGGAGAAGACGGTGGAGTCGCACCGCGCCAACGTGCTCTCGAAGCTCGGCATGCGCGATCGCGTGGAGCTGGCCCGCTACGCCGTGCGCCGCGGGCTGGTCGAGCCGTAGGGCTCTACGCTGCCCGCGTGCGCATCCGCTCCGGTCCAGAGCCCGGCGACATCGGCGCCGTCACGCGGCTGCACGGGCTCGTGTACGCGGCCGAGTACGGCCTCGACGCGACCTTCGAGGCGTCGGTGGCCGCACGAATGGTGGAGCTGACGCTGAGGGGGTGGCCAGGCCCCGGCGAGGGGCTCTGGATCGCGGAGGACGGGACCGAGCCGGTGGGCTCGATCACGCTCGCGGACCAGGGCCACGGCCTGGCGCGGCTGGGCCACTTCGTGCTCCGCCCGGAGGCGCGCGGGCTCGGCCTGGGCAGGCGCCTCGTGGACGGCGCTCTCGCTCGCGCGCGCGAGGCGCGCTACGAGCGCATCGAGCTCACGACCTTCAGCGAGCTCACGCTGGCGGCCGGGATGTACCGCCACGCCGGCTTCGTGCGGGTGAGCTCCGGCGAGCGCTCGCCCTGGGGCCGGCCGATCCAGATGGAGCGCTACGTGCTGGAGCTCTGAACTACCCTCGCTCGGGTGAATCCCCGTATCGTGATCGCGCTCGTGCTGGTGGCCGTGTTCGCGCTCGGGGCCACCGTGCTCGCGGCCAGCGGATCCGGTGACGAGGAGCCGTCGAGCGGCGGCAGCGCGTTCGAGGGCGCCGTCATGCCGAGCGGCCTGAAGGCTCCCGATTTCAAGCTGCGCAACCAGGACGGCGACCCGATCTCGATGCGCTCGCTGCGCGGGAAGCCGGTGGTGGTCACGTTCCTCTACACCCACTGCGAGGACAGCTGCCCCGCACAGGCCCAGACGGTGCGCGGCGCGCTCGACCAGCTCGGGCACGACGTGCCGGCGATCGCCGTGGCGGTGGACCCGCCGAATGACACCGAGGCCAGCGCGCGCGCCTTCCTCTCCGAGCAGCGCGCGCTCGGCCGGATCGACTTCGTGCTCGGCTCGCGCCGTGAGCTGCGACCGGTCTGGGAGGGCTTCCACATCGCCGCCCAGGGCGTGACTCGGGAGCACCAGGCGCGCTTCACGCTCGTCGACGCCCGCGGCTACCAGCGCGTGGGGTTCCCCGGCTTTGCCGCGACCCCCGAGGGGCTGGCGCACGACCTGCGCATCCTCGAGGAAGAAATCCCCGAGTAAACGGTGCGTATCCTACCTCCGAGGTAGGTATTCCAAGATGATGTTCTCAACCAAAGCCGAGTACGGCGTGCGCGTCATGGTGCACCTCGCACGGGAGGGCGGCGCGGCCGCCGACCCGGCGCCGATCTCGCTCGGCTCCATCGCCGACGCCGAGGGCCTTCCGCTGGCGTACCTCGAGCATCTCGTGCAGCGCCTGCGCCGCGCGGAGCTCGTGGAGTCGCGCCGCGGCGCCCACGGCGGCTACTCGCTGGCTCGACCGGCGGCGGAGATCACCATGGCGGAGGTGGTGCAGGCACTGGAGGGCGAGATCGCCCCGATCGAGTGCATCAGCGCCGACGCAGACGGAGCGCTCGTCTGCTCACGCGAGGGCGAGAGTCCTTGCCCCACAAAGCTGCTCTGGACCAGGGTCCAGGGGTCGATCGTTCGCACCCTCAACGACATGACCCTGGACGACCTGGTCCGCCCGTTCTCGAAGGAGCCCAAGGAGAAGTTGACCGTATGAAGCTGGAAATCCAGAACCTGCATGTGCGCATCGAGGAGCGAGAGATCCTCCACGGCGTGAACCTGACCGTCGCGAAGGGCGAGACTCACGCCCTGATGGGCCCCAACGGGTCCGGCAAGTCCACCCTCGCGAACACGCTGATGGGCAACCCCAACTACGAGGTCACCGAGGGCAAGATCCTCCTCGACGGTGAGGACCTCACGGAGGCGAGCCCGGACGAGCGCGCCCGCGCCGGCCTGTTCATGGCCTTCCAGTACCCGGCCACGATCCCGGGTGTGTCGGTGGCCAACTTCCTTCGCATGGCGGTCAACGCCCGGCGCGAGGAGCCGATCAAGGTCAAGGAGTTTGGCCAGGTGCTCGGCAAGAACATGGAGCTCCTGAAGATCGACCGCGCCTTCACCAGCCGCTACCTCAACGAGGGCTTCTCCGGCGGTGAGAAGAAGCGCGCGGAGATCCTCCAGCTCGCGATGCTCGCCCCGGACTTCGCGGTGCTCGACGAGACCGACTCAGGACTCGACATCGACGCGCTGCGGATCGTCTCCGACGGTGTGAACGCGCTGCGCGACGACGCCCGCGGCTTCCTGATCATCACCCACTACACCCGCATCCTGAGCTACGTGCGGCCCGAGTTCGTGCACATCATGCTCGACGGGCGGATCGTCCGCGAGGGCGGCCCGGAGCTGGCCGACCAGCTCGAGGACAAGGGCTACGAGTGGGTCAAGGAAGAGGTGGCCGCGAGTGCCACCTAGCTTCGTAGAGGACAGACGTAAGGCGGCTCTCGCTGCCTACGAGGCCGAGGAGGTGCCCACCTGGCGCCGCTCCGGCTTCTGGACGACGAGCCTGCGCAACCTCGACGTGGATGCGCTGGAGCCGCGCCGCTACGAGGACTACGACTCGGCCGTCGTGGACGAGCATCTCGGCGGCGAGGAGCACTCCGCGCTGATCGTTCAGCGCGGCGCCAGCGTCGTGCACACCGACGTGAGCGACGACCGCATCATCGTGATGCCGCTCGAGCAGGCGATCGAGGAGCACCCCGACCTGGTGGAGCCCTGGTTCGCCAAGCGGCTGCCCCACGACGAGGGCAAGTTCCCCGCAGGCAACGCCGCCTTCTGGACCGGCGGCGTGTTCGTGTACGTCCCGCCCAACGTCCAGATCGAGAAGCCGATCCAGGCCGTCTGGCTGATCGACGAGCCCGGCACGGTGCAGTGGGCGCACACGCTCGTGGTGGTGGGCGAGCACGCCGAGTGCAAGATCCGCGAGTACTTCCTCGCACCGGACTTCGAGGGCCAGGCGCTCCACGCCGGAGCGTTCGAGCTGTACGCCCAGCCGGGCGCGCAGGTGAACCTGGCCCACTACCAGGACTGGGGCGCCGGCGAGGTGCACGACCTGTCGGTGCGCCGGGTGGAGATCGGGCGCGACGCGCGCGTCAAGTGGGTGCCGATCCACCTCGGTGGCCGACTGACCAAGCAGACGCTCGACATCGTGACCGCCGAGCAGGGCTCGGACATGCGCCACACCGGGATGTACTTCACGGAGCGCGACGAGCACCTCGACCTGTTCACCTCGGACAGGCACGAGGCCGGCCACACCACGGGCGACACGGTCTGGAAGGGAGCCCTCACGGGCAACTCCCGAGCCTCCTACGAGGGCCTGATCCACATCCTGCCGGGCGCGCAGGAGACCGACACGTACCTGCAGACCCACCAGATCCTGCTCTCCCCCAAGGCCAAGGGCGACGCGATCCCCTCGCTGATCGTGGAGACCGACAACGTCAAGGCATCGCACGGGGGCACGGTCGGCGAGCTCGACCAGGACCAGATCTTCTACATGATGACCCGCGGCCTGTCGCGCGGCGAGGCGGTGCGCGTGCTGGTGGAGGGGTACTTCGAGGAGGTCGTGCAGCGCCTCGAGGACCCGGGCCTCGAGGACCTGGTCCGGCGCCGGATCGCCGAGAAGCTGAAGGGTGCCGAGGAGCAGGTGCGCGAGTTCATCGGGGAGCGGGCCGAGGCGGTCTGATGGGCGCGGTCACGGATAGCCCGCTCGTTCGACTGCGCGCGGACTTCCCCGTGCTCGAGCGCGAGATCAACGGGCACTCGCTCGTCTACCTCGACTCCGCCGCCAGCTCCCAGAAGCCGCGGCAGGTGATCGAGGCCATGGAGCGCTTCTACTCGTACTCCTACGGCACCGTGCACCGCGGCGTGTACGAGCTCGGCCGCGAGGCCACCGAGCTGTTCGAGGGCGCGCGCGAGCGGATCGCCGCGTTCGTGGGCTGGGACACCGACTGCTCGATCTTCACCCGCAACGCCACCGAGGCCATCAACCTCGTGGCCTACGCCTGGGGCCGCGGCAACGTCGGCCCCGGCGACGAGGTGCTCATCACCGAGATGGAGCACCACTCGAACATCGTGCCCTGGCAGCTCCTCTGCGAGGAGACCGGGGCGCGGCTGCGCTACCTCTCGGTGCCAGAGGGCGGCGAGCTTTCGCTCGACGAGCTCGACTCCGTGCTCGCCGAGGGGCGGGTGAAGCTGGTGGCGGTCGGCCACGTGTCCAACGTGCTCGGCACGATCAACCCTGTGGAGGAGATCGTGCGCCGCGCCCGCGCGGCCGGCGCGCTGACGCTCGTGGACGGCGCCCAGTCCGTGCCGCAAATGCCGGTGGACCTGCGCGCGATCGACGCCGACTTCTACGCCTGGACCGGCCACAAGGCGCTCGGGCCGACCGTGGGCATGCTCCACGGGCGCCGCGAGCTGCTCAAGGAGATGCGCCCGTTCCTGGGCGGCGGCCACATGATCTCGCGGGTCGAGCGCGACCATTCCACCTGGAACGAGCTGCCCTGGAAGTTCGAGGCCGGCACCAACGCGATCGCCGAGGCGGTGGGCCTCGGCGCCGCCGTGGACTACCTGTCCGCCGCAGGCATGGAGAACGTGCGCGCACACGAGCGCGACCTCACCACATACGCCCTCGAGCGCCTGCCGGAGATCGACGGGCTGACCCTCTACGGACCCACCAACGTGGACCGGCGCGGCGGCGTCGTGCCCTTCACGATCGAGGGGATGCATCCGCACGACATCGCCGAGCTGTGCGACCGCGAGGCCGTGTGCGTTCGCGCCGGCCACCACTGCGCCCAGCCGCTGATGCGCGTGCTGCGCGTGGGCGCCACGGCGCGCGCCTCGTTCCACCTCTACAACTCGCGCGACGACGTGGACCGGCTGGTCCACGCGCTCCACGGAGCGCGCGAGGTCTTCGGGCTGGGCGGCTGACGTGGACGCGCTCTACCGGGACTACATCCTCGACCACTACAAGAGCCCCCGGAACTTCGGGGAGCTCGAGCCGCACGATCTCGAGTGGCACGACCACAACCCGCTCTGCGGTGACGAGCTGGGCGTGCACATCGTGGTGGCCGACGGCAAGGCGGTGGACCTGCGCTTCCACGGTCAGGGCTGCGCCATCTCGCAGGCGGCCGCGTCGATCACCTCGGAGGAGCTGATCGGGATGTCGGTCGAGGAGATCGGAAAGCTGGGCGCCGACTGGGTGATCGACCAGCTGGGCATCGAGATCTCCCCCACGCGACGCAAGTGCGCGCTGCTGTCGCTAAAGGTCATGCGCGGCGCCACCACCGGCGACGCATCCTGGCCCGAGTAGCGGCTAGCTGCGGCGGCGCCGGCCGACTTGTCGGACGCGGTCGCGGGGTTGGCCTTGGCCCAGGCGATGATCTTGCGCGAGTCCTGGATGACCTCGTCCTCGTCGGTCACGAGCACCGGCACGATGTTCTGGCCCGTCAGCTCGCGGATCTTCGCGCGCGTCGGGTTGAGCGTGCTGCCGAGCACGCCCAGGCCGTAGACCTTCTCGACCTCGGGATCCCAGCCCGCCTCGCGCAGGGCCTCGTGGGCGTTGCGGCACGGATGGCCCCCCGGACGCGGTGAGCCGAACGTGCCCCAGCAGACGTAGAGCTTCATCGGCGCAGCCTATTGGCCAGGCGCTGGAAGGCGCTGTATCGCCGCACCGGCAACGGCGAGTCCCACGTCTTCTGAGCGAGGACGCGCAACCTCGGCGCGATGCCCCGCGCCGTCTGGGCATCGGTCTCGCCGTCGGGATCGTCGTTCCAGACATGCAGCTCCGAGCCGAGATTGCGGCGCAGGCCGCGCGGCAGCACCACGGGCGGGGTGCCCGGCGGCTCGAGGCCGAACGCGAGGCCGTGGAAGCGGTTGACCGCCCAGTCCTCGTAGGCGATCCGCATGGAGGCGTGGAGGCCGCCGAGCGCTCCCACCACGTAGTAGGTGGGCCACCATCCGGCGTTCAGGATGCGGTGCCCGCCCCTGAGCAGCTCGCGCGGTCCCGGACCGGTGTGACCGGCCCACCAGTCCACCACCACGTCGGCTGCGCAGCCGCACCGCGCGTCCGTCGGAGAGCCCGTCGTTCCAGACGCGCAGCGTGCGCCCGCGCGAGCGCACGAGCCGGTCCATCCAGTTCACGAAGTCGAGGTACGCGTCCGCCCCGTTGGCCCCCGCCCCGTGCCGCGCACGGGCGTAGCGCTCCAGCTGCGGATACAGCGCGTAGTCCTTGGGCAGCAGGTACTCGTCGGCACCACCGTGCCAGTAGCGGCCGGGGAACAGGTCGAGGTACTCGAGGATCAGATCGCGCGCGAACCTGCGCGCGGCCGGCTTGGTCACGTCCAGGCGGGTGAGCTCGCGCTTCCCGGGGTTGGCCAGCTGGAGGCCGGGATGGGCGGCGAGGGCGGCGCCCATGTGGCCGGGCATGTCGATCTCCGGGATCACCCGGATGTGACGCGCGCCGGCGTACGCCAGGAGGCTTCGCACCTGGCGCTTGGTCAGATGCCGGTCGGACACGATCTCGGGGTGCGAGCGGCTCTCGATGCGGAAGCCCTGGTCGTCCGAGAAGTGCAGGTGCAGCTGATTGAGCTTGAGATCGGCGAGCTCGCGGATCCGGGCGCGCAGCCAGCGCGGGCTGAAATACCGGCGGCCGTTGTCCAGCATCAGGCCGCGCTCGGGATAGCGCGGCCAGTCGCGCGCCGTGCCGGCGGGGATCGAGCGCTTCCGCCGCAGGAGCTGGACGACGCTGCGGGTGCCGTAGAACGCGCCGGCCGCGGTGCGCGCCTCGATGCGCAGCACCGATCCCACCTCGAGGCGGTATCCCTCCCTCCCCAGCTTGCGGTCGGGAGCGCCGAGGGCCAGCTCGATGTCCCCCGGCTGGGCGACCGCCCCGGCCAGCACCGGGTGGCGGCGGCCGAGGTCGGCCGCTAGCAGCCGCGCCTCGGCGAGCGGCCCGCCCGCCGGCACCACGATCCGTGCCGAGTCGCGCAGGACGAAGGCTCCCTGCGCCGGGTGCCACTCCCGCAGCGCCGGGATCGTGGCCGGGCGGGCGGCCGCCGGAGCGCAGATGACGAGCGCCGCGGCAAGGGCGGCGAGGACTAGTCGACCAGGCATGTGATCGCGTCCGGAGCCGGGCGCACGAACACGCGCGCTCCCACGTCGTGAAGCTCGAGTGAGGGCAGCTGCACGAGCACGGTGCGCCCACCCTCGTGGCGCAGGCGGTAGAGCACATCGTGCCCCCGGAACTCACGCGACACGACCTCGGCGTTGCCGCTGTCGTCGGCGCGCAGCTCGAGCTGCTCGGGGCGCACCGCCACGTGCACCGAGCCGTCGGCATGGACACCCACGTCGAACACGCCGAGCTCGGTCTCCACCCCGGAGCCGTGCGCCACCCCGGCCAGCACGTTCACGTCCCCCACGAAGCCCGCCGTCCAGCGGTTGGCCGGGCGCTGGTAGACCTCCTGCGGGGCGCCCACTTGGACGATCCGCCCCTCGCGCATCACCGCCAGCCGGTCGGCCAATGAGAGCGCCTCCTCCTGGTCGTGCGTGACGAGCAGCGCCGTCGCGCCCGCGTCCCGGAGGATGAGCTCCACCTCGCGGCGCAGGCCGGCGCGAAGCGTGGCGTCGAGGCTGGAGAAGGGCTCGTCGAGCAGGATCAGCTCCGGGGCCGGCGCGAGCGCGCGTGCCAGCGCCACCCGCTGGCGCTCGCCCCCCGAGAGCTCATGGGGATGGCTCTCGGCCTTGTGCTGCAGCCCCACCAGCTCCAGCGTGCGCTGGGTGAGGCGCTCGCGCTCGTCGCGCTCGCGCCGGGAGAGCCCGAACGCCACGTTCGCCTTGACCGTCAGGTGCGGGAACAGCGCGTAGTCCTGGAAGACGGTGCCCACCCTGCGGTTCTCCGGCATCACGAAGCATTCGGGACCGGCCAGCTCCCGGCCGGCCACCGAGATGCGCCCTTCGTCCGGCCGCTCGAAGCCGGCCACGAGTCGGAGGAGCGTGGTCTTGCCGCAGCCGGAGGGCCCGAGCACGGCCATCAGCTCGCCGCGCTCGATCTCGAGGCTCACCTCCTGCACGGCGCGCACCGGCCCGAACGCCTTGACCACCCCGCTGAGCACCACGTCGCTCACGCCGGCACCGCCTCGCGCTCGACCTCGGCCCAGCTGCCGGCCACCTGCGCCGCCTCGAGCTCGGCGCCGCCGCGCCCCGACAGCCTGATCATCAGCGCCACCGGCAGCAGGCCGACCACCACGATCAGCAGCGCGGGGAGAGCGGCGGTCTCGAACAGCGACTCGGTGGTGGCCTGCCAGACCGCCACCGCGAGCGTGTCGCCGCCGAGCGGACGCAGCAGGAGCGTGGCGGGCAGCTCCTTCATCACCTCGGTGAACACCAAGAGCGCCGCCGTGAGCAGCCCGGCGCGCATCATCGGAACGTGGATGCGCGCGAGCAGGTCGATGCGGTCGGCGCCCAGCCCGCGCGCCGCCTCGTCGAGGTCGCGCGGGATCCGCAGCAGGCTCGACTCGACGGCTCCCCACGCGAGCGCGAGGAAGCGAACTAGGTAGGCGCAGAAAAGTCCGATCACGGTTCCGGTGAAGATCAGGCCGGTGTCCAGGCCGAAGAGCGAGCCCGCCGCATCGCCGATGCGGTGGTCCGCCCAGGCCAGAGGCACGATCACCGCCACCGCCACGACCGAGCCCGGCAGGCCGTAGCCGATCGTAGCCACCCGCGCCGCTCCGCCCGCCACCCGTGAGCGGCTGGTCCTCACCCCGTAGGCGAGCGCCAGCGCCACGATCGGGACCAGCACGGCGCTCATCGTGGACAGCAGCAGGCTGTTGCGGGCGGCCGTGGCGAACTCCGGGGTCAGCAGGCCGTCCTGGATCGACTGGACCGACCAGACCGCCAGCTGCGCCAGCGGCGCCGCCACCACGACGCCCACCAGCAGGAGCGGCCCGATCACCGCCGCCGCGGCGGCCGGGCCGCGCAGGCGGATCGCCGGCACGAGGTCCCCGCGCGAGGCGCTGTGATGGAAGCGCGCGCGGCCGCGCGCCAGGCGCTCGAGCAGGAGCAACATGAGCGTGACCGACACGAGCAGCGTGGCGAACTGCATGGCGGCCTCGCGGTCGAACGCGTTGAACCAGACGCGGTAGATCGCGTCGGTGAAGGTGCGCACGCCGAGGAGGTTCACCGTCCCGAAGTCCGCCAGCGCCTCCATCAGGGCCAGGGCCACGCCGCCGAAGATCGCCGGCCGCGCGAGCGGTAGCCCCACACGCACGATCGCCCTCCCGCGCGACATCCCGAGCCCGCGGGCGGCCTCCAGCAGCGTGCGCGACTGGCTGAGGAACGAGGAGCGCGCCAGCAGGTACACGTACGGGTAGAGCACCAGCGTGAAGATGCAGACGGCGCCCCCGGACGAGCGCACCCCAGGCAGGTCGAGCCCGAGTGCGAACAGCGTGAACACGTAGCCCGGCATCGCCAGCGGCAGCACCAGGATCCACTCGATCCAGGAGCGCCCCGGAAAGTCGCAGAACGAGACGAGGGCGGCCAGCGAGGTGCCCAGGACGAGCGTTCCGAATCCCACCCCCACGAGCAGGATCGCCGTGGCCTCGATCGCCTCCGGGAGGAATCCCGACCACTTGGAGAGCTCCCCCGGCGCCACGATGAAGCTCAGCGGGAGCCCCAGCAGCGGCCCGGCTATCAGCACTGCGCAGGCCACGGTCAGGACGGTGGCTCCGTCCGGCCGTCGCCGGGAGGGGATCAGTCCCACCCCACCTGTTCCATCAGCTGCAGCGCGTCCTCGAGATGCTCGCCGGCGCCCTGCACGTCGATCGGGTCCCGCTTGAAGCTGCCGAACTGGGCAATCTCCTTCGCGGCGGCCACGTCGGGGTCGGCGGCGAACTCGAAGTTGTTGTGCGCGAACACCCTCTGCTGCGCGGGCTCGGTGAGGTAGCGCATCAGCTCGATGGCCTTCTCGCGCTGGTCGGTGCCCTTGACCACGCCGATCCCGGAGAGGTTCACGTGCGTGCCGCGACCGTTCTGGTCAGCCCACACGGGGGCCACCGGGAAGCCGGGGTCCTCCTCGAGCTCGCGACCGAGGTAGTACGAGTTGGTCAGGCCCACGTCGCACTGGCCATCGGCGATCGCGTCGAGCACATCGACGTCCGAGCCCAGGATCTCGGGATCGTTGGCCATCCAGCGCCGGAGCATCGCCTCCGTCTTGGCCTGACCGTCCTTGGCGAGCCGGTCGGCGATGAACGAGACGTTGTAGTCGCTGGTGCCCGAGCGCAGGCAGAGCTTGCCCTTCCAGCGCGGGTCGCCGAGGTCCTCGTAGGTGGTGGCGGCGTCGGGGCTCACCCGCTGGGTCGAGCGCATGATCGTGCGCGCCCGCACCGTGAGCCCGAACCAGTGACCGCCCGGGTCGCGCAGGTCGGCCGGCACGTTGCGGTTCAGCTCGGGGTCGTCCACCTTTTCGAGCAGCCCCGACTCGGTGGCCCGCCAGAGGTTCGCGGCGTCCACGGTGATCAGCATGTCGGCGCGCGTGTCGGCACCCTCGCTGCGGATGCGCTCGTAGAGCTCTGACGCCTCGCCGCCGAAGAGGGTGAGCTTCGTATCCGTCTTGGAGGAGAACTGCTTGAACGGCTCCTCCTCGCCATAGTGCGACCGTGCCGTGTAGACCACGAGCCGGTCCGAGGACGATCCGGAGGTGGCCACCACCACCCCCACGAAGGCGGCTACGATCACCACGGCGCCCGCCGCCACCAGCGCGATCAGTCTCCTGCGGGACACGCGCGTTAGGGTACCCTAACCGGCTGCCTGCGGGTCCCCACCAGGGTCG
Source organism: uncultured Thermoleophilaceae bacterium (assembly GCA_963811055.1). GTDB lineage: Bacteria > Actinomycetota > Thermoleophilia > Solirubrobacterales > Thermoleophilaceae > JACVRW01. The sequence goes on along the minus strand of CAWEPQ010000019.1, from coordinate 389,052 downwards.
GCAAACGTCCCCGGCTTCGTTAGAATGCCTATCTCGGACCTCGGAATTGGATTTGGGAGCTAATGGCTAGTACCGACAAGACGAGAATCACGCGGCCAAGCGCGATCAAGGAGAACGAGCAGGGACAGCTGGTGGCCCGCACGGGTATCTCCCGCGAGGTCATCGACGAGCTGTCGCGCATCAAGGGCGAGCCCGAGTGGATGCGCGAGAAGCGGATCAAGTCCTACGAGATCTTCGAGCGGAAGCCCATCCCCACGTGGGGCGTGGACCTGTCCGACCTCGACCTGTCGACCCTGGTGCTCTACTCGCCGCCCGAGGCCGGTATGTACGACAGCTGGGACGACGTGCCGTCGAACATCAAGGACACCTACGAGGCGCTCGGCATCCCCCAGGCGGAGCGCGAGCACCTCGCCGGCGTGGTCGGCACCTGGCGCCAGGAGCCCTTCTACGAGGGCCTGAAGAAGGAGTACGCCGACCAGGGCATCCTCTTCTGCGCGATGGACACGGCGGTCACCGAGCACGAGGACCTCGTGCGCGAGCACTTCATGAACAAGTGCGTGCCGCCGCAGGACAACAAGTTCTCGGCGCTGCACGGCGCCGTCTGGTCAGGCGGCTCGTTCCTCTACGTGCCCAAGGGCGTCAAGGTCGACCTTCCGCTTCAGGCCTACTTCCGCATGGAGGGCTCCGGCGAGGGCACCTTCGAGCACACCCTCATCATCGCCGACGAGGGCTCCGAGCTGAACTACATCGAGGGCTGCACCGCCCAGACCTACTCGGTCAACTCGATGCACTCCGCGGTCGTCGAGATCTTCGTGAAGGAGGGCGCCAAGGCCCGCTACACGACGGTCCAGAACTGGTCGAAGGACGTCTTCAACCTCAACACCAAGCGCGCCATCGTCGAGGCGCACGGCACGGTGGAGTGGGTCGGAGGCTCGATGGGCGCCAAGAAGGTCATGCTCTACCCGGGCTCCTTCCTGATGGGCGAGTACGCCCGCGCCGACCACCTGAACGTGGGCGTGGCCTCCGGCAACGTCTGGAAGGACACCGGCGCCAAGGTCCTGCACCTCGCGCCCAACACCACCTCGAACATCCTCGCCAAGTCCATCTCCAAGGACGGCGGGATCATGGGCTATCGCGGCCTGGTCCGGATGGGCCACAACTCACAGGGCTCAAAGGCCCGCGTGCAGTGCGACGGCCTCATGATGGACGACCGCTCGCGCTCGGACACCTGGCCTGACATCCAGATCCAGAACCCGCACGTGACCGTCGCCCACGAGGCAGTGGTCGGCAAGATCTCCGACGAGCAGCTCTTCTACCTCCAGTCCCGCGGACTGACCGAGGAAGAGTCGGCCGCGATGATCGTGAACGGCTTCATCGAGCCGGTCACGAAGGAGCTGCCGATGGAGTACGCCGTCGAGCTCAACAGGCTCATCCAGTTGGAGATGGTCGACTCAATCGGCTAGAGCGCCGCTGGCGCTCTAGCGCCTGAACGGGCGCTTCGGCGACTTCACGGCGCCGCCGGCCTTCTCGTGCACCGGTAGGCGCAGCTTCAGGTCGGACACCGCGATCGACCAGTCGAAGTTCGAGGGGCGGCCGTAGGGCGAGTCGCGGCCCACCAGCTCGAGCTTCGGCACGTGGCCGGCGGCGAAGCGCCAGCCGTTGGGGTGCAGCTGGAAGACCTGCCGCTTGCCGGGGCGCGGGCGGTAGAGCGCGCGTGCCACCAGCGTCTGGGTGGCGCCGCCCGGCGCCACGTCCCATAGCCGCGCTGCGAGCGCCGGCTCGCGGCCGGTGACCGCGAAGCGGGCGCTGATCACAGGGGAGCCGAGCAGCGTGTAGCCCTTGCCTGTCGCGGCGGGCAGCCGGTACGAGGCCGTGCCGGGCTCGTCCGCCGCGGGCGTGGCCGCGCAGGCGCCCTGGCCGGTGATCGGGTCGATCGCGCGCGACACAGCCTGGCTGCCGGAGGTGGACAGGACCGTGCGCTTGCCGGAGGCGCGGAACCGCACCTCCCCGCGGCTGAGCGCGTCCCAGGTCCTGGCCCGGTAGGGCCCGCCGGAAGGAGCGGTGCGGGGGCAGGTCTGCGTGAGAGCCTCGACGCCGCGCAGGACCCGCACGCGCTTGCCCTTCACGTAGTGGTCGAACCACTGGTGGATGCGGGTCGAGAGCCGGGCCGCGTCGGCCTCCTTGCCCTGGCCGCGCGGATGGCCGTAGTCGAAGTGCAGCTGCGAGATCGGCGCGCGCGGGTACTTCGAGAGCACCTTGTTCGCGTAGCGCACCGCCTCGTCGACCGGGAACAGGTCGTCCGTGAAGCCGTTCGAGATCAGGGTGGGCGAGGGCCGGACGCTCATCTTGAGGTAGTACGCCGAGTGGTTGTGGGCGATCTCCCGCGATAGCGCCCGAACGGCCGGATTGCCGGCGTAGGGCTCGCCGGCGGACTCGAGCTCGAACCATCCCGTGAGGTCCGCGCTCGGATCGACGCCCTTGGGCGAGTAGAACCCGGTGGCCATCCCGGAGCCGTAGAGGATGTTCTGGTAGCTCAGCTTCATGATCCCGAGCGGCGCGAGGTCGTCGGCCGGGCTCGTGACCTCGGTGTCCAGCGTGCCGCCGTTGGGCGTGAGCGAGTGCACCAGGTCCGACCACGGGATCGTCGGCGCGGCGGCGGCGATCTCCATCCGCTTCCCGCCCGGGCTGCGCCACGGCACGTAGCTGCCGTTCTGGCGGCGCACGCGGTCTCGCAGCGTGGCGAGGATCAGCGATTGGCCGCCGCCGTACGAGCCGCCCGTCACGCCGATCTTGCGCGGCGCCACGATGCCCTGGTCGGCGAGCAGGCCGGCCAGGTACTGCGAGTCGCGCGCCTCGTAGCGCGAGTCCGAGAGGTGCACCCAGCCTCGGGCGCACCCATCCGGGTCGGCGGTGCGAGAGGCCAGCGAGCCGCAGGAGTTGCCGAACCCGCGGGCCGAGTAGTTGAGCACCGCGTAGCCGTCCTCGGCCCACTCCTTCGACGAGCCGAGCCCCGACTTGCTGCCGGCCCAGCCGTGGAGCTGGATGACCAGCGGGAGGCTCTTCGAGCGCGTGGCCGGCAGCGTCACGTTCGCGTCGATCGGCACGCCGTCCCAGGTGGGCACGCGGTTCGCGATCGATCCTTCGCAGAAGCGCACGCCCTCCGTGGGCGTGCACGTGAGCTTCCCGAACGGCTTGACCGCGGCCGGGCCGGCCCAGGCGGCGCTCGGAAGCGCCAGCACGGCGGCCACGGCACATGCCGCGCCCAGCAGCCGGACGTGCACTCTCCTCCCCATCGGGCGCGAGCATAACCGACCCACACGCGGCTCAACGTACCCTCGCCAGGTGCCGATGTGCACTCCGTGAGCGTCAACGACCTCGTGCTCGTCCAGGGCATGCACGACACCCGCGTGGCGCTCGCCCGCTGGAACAAGCGGCCCTGGGCGGTGCTGAGGCCCTGGCTGGGGCTCAGCCTGCTGATCGCGGCGCTCCTCCTGCTGGCGGTGTACGTGGTGGCCACCCTCACGACCCCGGACAGCTCGCGCTACGTGATCCCCGGCGTGAACAGCGACGCCGACTTCAGCGACTACCTGCACGTGCTCTACCGCAACTCGCTCGTGCTCGCGCTCCACGCGATGGCGTGCGTGGCGGGCTTCATCGCGGGGAGCGCCCTGCCGCTGTCGGCGTCGCACCGGAGCGGCATCGACCGCTGGGTGCACGAGAAGGCCGGGCCCTTCGCGATCGCCTTCGTTCTCTGCGCCACCGCGTTCTCGCTCTGCACACAGGGGTACCTGATCGGGTCCGGCGCAGCCACGATCGCCGACCAATTCGGCATCAGCCCGGGGCTGCTCCTGCTGACCCTGCTCCCCCACGCGGTGCCCGAGCTGGTGTCGCTGTTCCTACCGCTGGCCGCCTGGATCGTCGCGAGCCGCCGCGGCGACTGGCAGGACCTCCTGGCGGCCACCGCGGTGACCGTGGCCGTCGCGGTGCCGGTCCTGCTGGCGGCCGCCGCGGTCGAGATCTGGATGTCGCCGCTGCTGCTCAGCGCGGTGTCCACCGAGAACCCGCCGCTCCTCGGCGGCCCATGAAACGCAAACGGGGCGGCCCGAAGGCCGCCCCGTCCGGAGACATGAGTCTCGGGCGCTAGGCCTCTAGCACTTCTTGTTCTTCGTGGCCTTGAACGTCTCGCCCTGCTCGTCGATGAACGTGGCCTGGATGGTGCGCTTCCCACCCTTGCATCCGATCTTCGAGTAGAAGCCGACGGTCTTCTTCTTGCCGCCGATCTTCTTCTTGGCCGTCTTCTTCACGATCGTCGACACCGTGTTGCGCACGGTCGTGTCGAGACCCGACGGGTGCAGCAGCTCGCTCGGCACCGTGAAGCGCAGATCGTCCGCCGGCAGTCCGCCGATCTTGGTGGGCACGAACTTCGCCTTGATCGCGCCGTGGATCGGGGTCGGGCAGTTGATGGTCTTGTCGTTCGGGTTCTGGAGCGGCGGCTCCTTGGGATCGCCGTCCAGACGAATGGCCATTCCGCCGTTCTTGCCCACTCCACTGATGTTGTAGAGCACGAGCTTCAGGTTGCAGAAGATCTTCACCGTCTGCGATGCAGCCGGGCCCACGACGTTCTGCACCAGTCCGCTGCCTACCTTGGCCTTCTTGCACTTCGGCGAGGCGCTGCCGTCCCGGTTGGCCTGCGAGAACGTGCAGGTCTTGAACAGCTCCGGGTACGTGACGAGGCCCTCGGAGCCGATCGCGTACTGCTCGATGGGCGTACCGCGCACTGAAGGATCGTCGCTCTCGACCTGGAAGTCGAACTTGAGCTGAATCGCCTTCGGGCTCTTCTTCGAGCCTGCGCCGCCCGGCTTGGTGCTGCCGTCCACTGTGTAGACGTTCGCTGCCAGCGCCACTCCGACGAGCGCAAACAGTGCTATCGCAGTCGTTGCTGCGATGGAAAGCTTTCGCATTCCTTCTCCTCCTCGAATGAAACGGGTGTGAAACTGAAACGCCCGTCCGATTCTCGGCATGCGAGAGCACGGCGGGACGGTCGGAGCCTATAACACGCCCGCAGCCAAATCGATGCGTACGCGGCGACGGTTGCGGTTCGGCATCCTTGGCGGCGTGCGCCCGCCCCCCGAAGCCGAGATCGCAGCTCCCGAGTTCCCGTCCGGCCTGGACTGGCTCGGGGTCCCGTTCCTGAGGATGGACCGCCTCATCGGGCAGCACGCCGTGCTGGTCGAGTTCTGGGACTTCGCGCGGGTCCACTCCCTGCGCACACTGCCGTACCTGCACGCCTGGCACGAGCGCTACGCCGAGGCGGGCCTCCAGGTGGTCGGCGTGCACTCCCCTGGGTATTCGTTCGGGCGCGACAGGGAGACCGTGGAGCGCGCCGTGGAGCGGCTCGAGCTGCCGTACCCGGTGCTGCTCGACCCCGGCCTCGCCGCCTGGCGCCTGTACGGCAACCGCGGCTGGCCTGGCCGTTACCTGTTCGATCGCCGGAGCCTCCTGCGCTTCGTCCACTACGGGGAGGGTGAGTACCCCGCCACCGAGCTGGCCATCCAGGAGTGCCTGGGCGAGATCGACCCCGATCTGGAGCCGCCCGCGCCGCTCGATCCGCTTCGCCCGGAGGACGTTCCTGGGGTGTTGATGCAGCCGCAGACGGCCGACATAGCGCTGCCCGCCGACCGGGAGCGGCTCGAGCTAGTGCGCGACTGGAACGAGGGCCAAGACTGGCTCGAGGCCGCCGACGCCGGCGCCGCCGCAAGCTTCACCTTCAGCGCGGGCGGCGCGTTCGCGGTGCTGTCCGGCGGGGAGATGGAGCCGGGGCTCTACGAGACGGACGGCACGGTGACCGCCGAGTCACCGGGTCTGCGGCTGCACGGCGTGCAGTTCACGCCTGCTGCGCCGCCAGCGCCGTCCGGATCTCCCGGGGAAGCATGAAGCGCACGTCTTCCTTGACCACCTGGAACTCAGACACGTCGCTGGTCCCGCGCTCGCGGAAGAACGCCACCAGGCGCTGAACGAGCTCCTCGGGCGCGCTCGCGCCCGAGCTGATGCCCACCACGCGCTTGCCCTCGAGCCATTCGTCGCGCACCTCGTGCTCGTTGTCTACCAGGTGGGCGTCCGCGCCGTGATCCCGCGCGACCTCCACGAGCCGGTTCGAGTTCGACGAGTTGCGTGAGCCGATCACGAGCACCAGGTCGCATTCGCGGGCCATCTGGCGGACGGCCAGCTGGCGGTTGGTGGTCGCGTAACAGATGTCATCGCTCTTGGGACCGGTGATGGCCGGGAAGCGCTCGCGCAGCCGCCGGATGATGCGGTCGGTCTCGTCGACGGAGAGGGTGGTCTGGGTGAGGTACGCCAGCCGCTCGGGGTCCTCGACCTCGAGGTTGTCCACGTCCTCCTCAGTCTCGATCAGGATGAAGTGGTCGGGTGCCTCGCCCATCGTGCCCTCCACCTCCTCGTGGCCCTGGTGGCCCACGAGCACGATCGTGTAGCCCTCGGCGGCGAACTTCTTGGCCTCCACGTGGACCTTGGTCACGAGCGGGCAGGTGGCGTCGACCGTCCTGAGGCTGCGCGCCTTGGAGTTGGCGTGCACGCTCGGCGCCACGCCGTGGGCCGAGAACACGACGGTCTCGCCCTCCGGCACGTCGGTCTCCTCCTCCACGAACACCGCGCCACGGGCGCGAAGCTGCTCCACCACGTGCTTGTTGTGGACGATCTCCTTGCGCACGTAGACGGGCGGGCCGTAGAGCTCGAGCGCGCGCTCGACCGCCTGCACAGCGCGATCCACGCCGGCGCAATAGCCACGCGGCGCCGCGAGCAGGAGCTTCTCTGGAGTGGGGAGAGACATACCGGATTAGAGGCTAGCGAGGAGCCGGAGCACGGTCTCCCCCGTCTGGTCGAGGCTGCGCTCGGAGACGGCCGAGAGGTCGTCGCAGCGGCGGTGGAAGCAGTCGAAGCCCCAGTCGATGAGGTCGATCGACGGTACGCCCTCCTCGAGGAAGGGCCGGTGGTCGTCCAGAAGCGTCGCCCCGGTGCCCGGGGGAAACGCGCTCCCGGCCCCCACCTGTCGCGCCGCGACGCGCAGACGCCCCCAGAGGTCGGGATCCGACGAGCCCTCGCGCGGGATGCGCAGGCGGGGGTTGCCCACGAAGTCCAGGAGCACCATGGCGCGGGCGTCGTTGAAGCGCCGAGCCGCCACCTTGCTGCCCCTCAGCCCGTCGCGGGCGAACTGCGAGTCGGGCGAGCCGCGCGGGCTCTCCTCGCCGTCGAACAAGACGAACACGATCGTGCGCCGGAGACTGCGCGGGGCGATCGTGCCGGCCAGCTGAACGGCCACCGCCGTGCCCGACGCGCCGTCGTTGGCTCCCACGAAGCCCGGGAGGTCCTTGGTGTCGTAATGCGCCCCGACCACCACGTAGCCGGCACCCCGGCCCGGCACACGCCCGACGATGTTGCGCAGCCCTCCGGGCACCGGCTGATAGCGCCCGCCCGGGAGGAGCCGCTTGAGACGGGCGCCCAGGCGGCGCGACGCGCGTGAGCCGGCCGGCCGCGGTCCCAGCTCGACCTGCTCGCGCAGCAGGCGGTGGGCGGCCGCGGAGTCGAAACGGTCCACGCGCGGGCGCTCGCGCGCGGGCGACGCCGACGAGTCGCCCTCGTCCCCGCATGCGCTCACGCACGTGGCAAGCAGCATCGCCGCCAAGATTCGCTTCATGCGGCAATTGTGGCGATCGCCCCGGTCCCCGGGTAGGCTCCGCCACGTGGACAACCAGGCTCACAGGGACCGGCTGACGGCCATCGACGCCTCCTTCCTGCACCAGGAGAAGCAGTCGTCGCACATGCACGTGGGCGCCCTGGTGACCTTCGAGGGGCCGCCGCCGTCGCGCGACGACTTCATCTCGCACATCGACGCGAGGCTCGGCCTGATCCCGCGCTACCGCCAGCGGCTCGCCTTTCCGCCGCTCGAGCTCGGAAGGCCGTTCTGGGTGGACGACCCGTCGTTCAACCTTCACTACCACGTGCGTCACACGGCGCTGCCACGACCCGGTAGCGACGAGCAGCTGCGCGAGCTCACCGGGCGGATCTTCTCGCAGCGGCTCGACCGCTCGAAGCCGTTGTGGGAGCTGTGGATCGTCCAGGGCCTCGAGCGCAACCGCTTCGCCCTGATCTCGAAGACGCACCACGCGCTGGTGGACGGCGTGTCGGGCGTGGACATCGCCACGGTGCTGTTCGACCTGTCCCCGGTGCCGGCGGAGCCGCCGCCCGCGGAGCACTGGACACCGGCGGCGGAGCCCTCGGACGCGGAGCTGGCCGCCGAGGGAGTGAAGGGACTGATCCGCACGCCCATCGAGGTAGCGGGCCGCGCGCTCGGGGCACTCGGCCGCCCGGGCCACTCCGTCGAGCAGCTGCGCGAGGCGGCGGAGGGCATCGGCGAAATCGTCTGGGCGGGCCTGAACCCGGCCCCCGACGTGCCGCTCAACGTGCCGATCGGACCACACCGCAGGGTCTGGTGGGTCGAGAGCCGGCTGGCCGACTTCAAGGCGATCAAGGATGCCCTGGGCGGCACCGTCAACGACGTGGTGCTCGCGATCGTGGCGGGCGCCCTCGGGCGCTGGCTGCGCGGCCGCGGGGTGCGCACGGAGGGCCTCGAGCTGCGCGCGCTCGTACCCGTCTCGATCCGCTCGGACGACGAGCGCGGCTCGCTCGGCAACCGGATCGCCGCCATGCGCGGTCCGTTGCCGGTCTACGCGGACGATCCGATCGAGCGGCTGCGGCTCGTGCGCGCGGGCATGTCGGACCTGAAGGAGTCCAAGCAGGCGCTCGGAGCCGAGGTGATCGCCGGGCTGACCGGATTCGCGCCGCCCACCCTTCTGGCCCAGGCCTCGCGGCTCAACTTCTCCACGCGCCTCTTCAACCTGATCGTGACCAACGTGCCCGGACCTCAGTTCCCGCTCTACATCCTCGGGCGCGAGATGCAGTCGATCGTGCCGATCGCGTTCCTCCCCGAGAACCACGCGATGGCGGTGGCGATCATGAGCTACAACGGCAAGGTCCACTTCGGCCTGCTGGGCGACTACGACGCGATGGGCGACCTCGAGGTGTTCGGCGGCCATCTGGAGGACTGCCTCGCGGAGCTGCTGAAGGCCTCCGGCAAGAAGACCCGCGCCCCCGCTGCCGGGAGCAACGGCGCGCGCAAGCCGGCCGCCGGACGCAAGAAGGCGTCGACCGAGCGCTCGACCTAGCCGGGCGCGCGGTGCTCGGCCGCGAGGCTGTGCGCAAGCTCCAGCGTCGCGTCGTCCAGCTCGGCCGGCACCAGCTCGTGGTCGCGCGCGTACTCGGCCAGCAGCGCGTCGCGCACCTGCTCCCACGTGACCCCGGCGGCCTCCGCCGCCACCTCGCCGGTCGTGGCCGGATCCCACTCGAGGCCGAGCGCCTCGTACACCGGGAGAAGCACCTGACGCACCCGCGCCGCGTCGCTCACCACGACCACCGTGCCCACGTGGGCGGCGTTCGCGATCAGGCGCTGCCCGATCCCGGCGAGCTTGGTCCGGCCGCGCGCGCTCACGCTGTAGGTGCCGGGGCAGTACTCGCCCGGCACCTCCCCCACCCAGGCATCCACGCCCAGCACGCCCAGGGCGCGCGTGACCAGCGCCGCGGTGGCCTCGAATCGCTGCCTGATCCCCGCTCGCGGCGACGGCTCCGGCACGGCGTGGGCGAGTCCGATGGTGCCCCCGTGGAACACGGCGGCGCGTCCTCCCGCGAGTCGCAGCACCGCGTCGAACCCCTGCGCGCGGGCGGCGCTCACAGCCTCGGCGTAGCCGCGCGCCACCGCGTCCTGCTTGCCGAAGGCCACCATGGGCGCAGGTCGCGCCACGCGGAGCGTCTGGGGCAGCTCACCGGCGGCGACGCGCATGAGCAGCGCTCGCCACGCCGCGATCTCGAGGACGGGGTCCCCGAGCGGGGGTCCGCCGATGACGTGAAGGCTGCTCAGGTCAGTAGCCGAGGGCGAACTTCGCGTCCTCGCTCATCCTGTCCGGCGTCCAGGCCGGGCTGAACGTCATCTTCGGATAGACGTTCGACACGTTGTCCAGCTCGCTCACGAACTCCTCGATCTGCTCCGACACCTGCGGGCCGATCGGGCATCCGGGCGAGGTGAGACTGAAGGTCACGAACACCTCGCCGTCCTCCACCTCGATCTCGTAGATCAGGCCGAGCTCGACGAAATCGAGGCCCAGCTCGGGGTCGATCACGTTGGTGAGAGCGTCGCGTACGTCGTCCACTGAGGGCATGGCCCCAAGGTTAGTAGGGTCAACCGCCATGTTCGTGGTGGTCCTCTTCCTCCTGTTCATCGTGCTCCCCATCGCGGAGCTCTACGTGATCATCCAGGTGGGGGGCGCCATCGGAATCGGGTGGACGCTTCTGCTCCTGCTCGCCGACTCGATCCTCGGCACCACCCTGCTGCGCTCGCAGGGCAGGACGGTCTGGCGGCGCTTCAACGCCGCGCTCTCCGAGGGCCGGATGCCTCACCGCGAGGTGATCGACGGGGCGCTCGTGATCCTCGGCGGCGCCTTCCTGATCACGCCGGGCTTCATCACCGACATCTTCGGCGTGCTCCTGCTGCTGCCGCCCACCAGGGCGCTCGGGCGCCGGCTGATCATGAGCCGGATCGGCCGCCAGGTGACCGTGCGGGTGTCGGGAGGCGGACGGCCGCCCGATTTCGACGTGGAGGGCACCGCGAGCGAGTACGACCATCCGGAAGGCGTCGGTGCGCAGCCGGCCAAGCCGGCTGCTTCCGCAACACGGCGGCTCGAGCGGTGAGCGCGCCGGCGCTCGCCGTCGCCTTCTACGACCACGCGCGTGAGCTCTACGGGAGCGCACGGTCGGGTGCGAGCGTGCTGTTCGAGGGGCGCCGCCCGACGGTCCTGCCGGAGGGCCCGCAGGTGGAGCCCGCCGGCGGCGGCTGGCAGGCGACCCTGCCCGGGCGGCTCTCGCTCGAGTTCGAGCCGGTGTCGGCTGAGGCCGATCTCGGCGGCCTGGCGGCCACCGTGTGCACGGTTCGCGGCGAGGTGTCCGGCAAGCGGGTGGACGGCCTGGGCACCGTGGCCGAGACGCGCTCGCTGCCGGAGTGGGAGCAGCTCGACTCGCTGCGCACGATCTCGGCGCTGGCCGACGAGCGCCACGGCGCGCTGGTACTGGCCAGCCGCCCCCGCGGTGCCCGCGGCCACGACGAGGAGATCGTGACGGCTCGCCTGCTCGACGAGGGGAAGCTGCTCGACGTGGAGACCGCGCGCATCTCGACCGTGTACGACGGCGGCGGGCGTCAGCGCAGCGCGGGCCTGGAGCTCTGGATCCCCGGCGAGGAGTTCGCCCGGCGCGGCTCCGGTCTGGTGCTCGCCGGCTCGTCCCTCGAGCTCGACGGAGTGCGGGTGCACGCCGCGATCTTCCGCTGGCGCCTCGACGGGCGCGACGCCACGGGCGCATACGAGCTGATGGTGCGCTCCGAGCCGCCCACCGCCGCATGAGAAGCGCATTCATCTCCGACTTCGGGGGCGTGCTCACCTCTCCGCTCTCAGAGGGCTTCCTCGCCTACCAGGAGGAGTCCAAGGTCTCGCTGGAGGAGCTGGGCCTGGCAATGGCCCGCGCAACGGAGACCCACGGCGAGCACCCGCTCTACGTGCTCGAGCGGGGCGAGATCAGCGAGCGCGAATTCGCCGACCGGCTCGAGCGCGAGCTGCCCGGTGAATTCAGCCTCACCCGGCTGCGCGAGGTCTACTTCGAGCGGTTGGTGCCCAACGCCCCGATGATCGCCTTCGCCCGCGAGCTGCGCGAGCGGGGCCTGCGCACCGCCCTGCTGACGAACAACGTGCGCGAGTGGGAGCCGCTCTGGCGCGCCAAGCTCCCGGAGCTCGACGAGATCTTCGAGCTGGTGGTGGACTCGGCGTTCGTGGGCCTGCGCAAGCCCGATCCGCGGATCTACGAGCTGACGCTGGAGCGCCTTGGGACGGTGGCCGAAGAGTGCGTGTTCCTGGACGACCTCGAGGTCAACTGCGAGGCAGCGAGCGCGCTCGGCATGGCCGCCGTGCGGTTCGAGGAGACGGGCCGCGCGATCGAGGAGATCGAGGCGGCGCTGTCCGGAGCCTGAGCGACTACTACCGGCGGAGCAGCGACACCAAGGTCGTGCGCATCGCGCGCTCGGCCTGCTCGAAGTCCAGCCGCTGGTGGATCCGGTAGCTCTCCCAGGCCGGCCAGGCCGCGGCGGCCACCATCGCCGCCGTCACCGTGGCGCGGGCCTCGTCCGGCAGCCGGGACAGCTCGCCGGCGAAGACCTTCTCCACCTCGCGCGCCTTCGCCCGCCTGGCCGCGTTGAGCCATCCGGCGATCGTCTCCGACTCGTGCTCCCGGATCAGCGCGGCGCGGCGCACCGCCGTCACGCGCTCGAGGAGGCTCGCGCGCTGAGCCACGAAAGCGTCGAGGCGCTCTTCGATCGGCAGATCCACGTCGATCGCCCGGAGGGTCGGCATGACCGTCTCGTACTGGCGCACGGCCGCGGCCGAGAAGAGCGCCTCGCGGTCGCCGAAGTGCTGGAAGATCGACCGCTCGGACACCCTGGCGCGCTCAGCCACGCGCTCGGCCGTGGGGCTCAGCTCGCCCTCCTCCAGAAGGTCGATCACGGCGGTCACGACGGCCTCGCGCGTGCGCTCGGCTCGAACTGTCCGGCCGTCGCGCGCGGGTGTCAGCGGACCCTTGATTTACACAGGATATTTTTTTTCAACGTCACTGCAAGTTTTTCGACGCCGAAAAAAAACGAGACGCGGACCGTGCGCTTGAGGAGCGCGCCCACGTCGGCCGAAGCCGGCGGGTCGCGCGGCGGGCCTCACACCTCGTGGCCTCGCTCTTTGCGCATTGAGTCCGCGTCTCTGGAGCTAGTAGAACACCGCCACGAAACGGGGTCAAGGGGGAACCGGCAAAGCATCCCGCTCGTTGCGGAAAAACATCGTCAACCCTGCCGCTTGCGCATCTCCGCCCGAGCGATCTTGCGGAACCGGAGCACCTTTGACGCGTTGGCCCGGTAGCGCTGGAGGGTGGACGCGGGTGGCAGCTCGAAGCCGCCCACCAGCCGCTGCGGCACCACCGCCCAGGCGCCGTTCTCCTCCACAAGATCTCCGCGCACCTGGAAGTTGCGCTGCCAGCTGAAGTCGGGCGCGTGGTCGTGGGCGGTCACGCACGCGGGGCCCGGCTGCCAGGGAACGCCCACCGGCGCGCCGCCCAGGTGGATCCGGCTCGCGCCCGGATCCACGGTGATCGGCACCCGCACCGAGAAGGGGAAGCCGTCGGGCGATACCAGCGAGACCACCGCCTGCGGGTAGCGCTGTCCCAGCTCGTCGAGGCGCTCGTCCCAGGCGGGTGAGGCGCCGCGTGTGGGCGCGTGCTCGCCTACGGGCTCCTCCACATGGCCTGAGCGCACCTCCTCGAGGTGGGCGTCGAACAGCTCCGGCTCGCGCGCCACGTCGCCGTCGCGCCACACATACACGCGCTCCGGGCGCACGTGCACGTAGATGCGGTTGAAGTACCACCTGAACATCCGCCGGATCGCCTTGGGGGGCAGCTGGTCGGCCGTGGCGGGCAGCTTCTCGACCGACTCGCGCCCGTAGCGCTCGCGATTGGCGTCGAGGTCGCGGTCGTCCACCTCGGCGATGCCCTGCACGAGAACCTGCGGCGGATGCTCCGTGCCGCTTCCCGTGGGATCGGAGAAGAGCAGGGAGACCTTGGGCTCGGCACGCGCGTCGTTCGCCTTCTTCGGATACCCGATGCCGGTGGTCACGTCGATGCAGGGATCGCCGGGCCGGTAGTACGGCGTTACGGGCCAGGTAATGGGCTGGCCGCCCGTGGCGACGGTCGTGAACTCGGTGGTGATGAAGCGATCGAAGACCTGCTGGATCTCGGGCGGGAGGCTGGCCGTCATCGCAGGCCCAAGTCAACCACCGCCCCGGTGGGGTCTGCAACCGATCCTGCATCCCCGCCTCGTCCATCTCCGATCCGGTGCGTAAAGGCGCACACCCTCTCGGCCGATAACTCCATCGCAAGGCTTTTGCGTAGGGAGACTCGCTTGCAGACCTTCGAGACATTGAGACACGCCGTATTCGGCCGCGCGATGCGCGTGCTTCGCCGCGAGCGCGGCTCGATGCTGATCGAGGTGATGGTCGGCTCGCTCATACTCGCCATCACCACCACCGCCGTGCTGAGCGGCCTGGACGGCGCGCAGAAGACGGGCGGCCGCAACAAGGCGCGCTCGGTAGCCGCCGCACTCGCCGAGCAGGACCAGGAGCGGATGCGCTCGCTGCCGGTGGCGGACCTGCTGCCGCTGGTGGCCACGCCCTACACGCGGCCCGTGGCGGTCAAGGGCGTCAACTACACGGTCACCTCGAGCGCCAGCTACGCCACCGACGCGGGGTCGGCCTCCACCGGCTGCTCCGCGAGCGCGAAGACGCAGACCAACCTCAGGATCCTGTCCTCGGTCAACTCGCCGCTCACGCGCGGCAACGTGGACCTGGTCGGCCTGGTCACGCCGCCGGCGAGCAGCGGATACGCCGCGGGCCAGGGCCGCCTGATCGTGAAGGTCTTCGATCGCGACGACGTGGGGGTCGCGAACGTGACCGTGGCGCTCAGCGGCACGGCCTCCTTCTCGGAGGAGACGAACGCCTCGGGCTGCGCGGTCTTCCCGTTCGCCCCGGCGGGCAACTACACGGCGACCATCTCGAAGCTCGGGCTGGTCGGCTGGCAGGGAGACAACCCGCTGGCACCGGCGCCGGCGCTGACGGCCACGGCCGGGCAGACGACCACCTACGGCGCCTACTACATGGAACAGCCGGCCACGATCAACGCGCAGTTCGACACCAAGGTCGGCAGCGCCGGGGTACAAGCAGACGATTCCCGCTACGTCGTGGTGAACAACGTGAAGCTCACCTCGCAGCGCAAGGTCTTCGACGCCGGCGCCCCCGCCACGCAGGTCGTTGCCGATGACCTCTTCCCGTTCCTGGACGGCTACGGCCTCTACGCGGGGCAGTGCACCCCCCAGAACGTTCCCGCGGGCGCGCTCCCCAACACGAACCCTAACCCGGGTGCGACGCTCACCACCAATCCCAAGATCCGCGTGCCCTCGATCAACATCCGCGTGCTCAGCGCGAACGGGTCCGCGGTCGTGCCCGTCACCACGCCCTTCACGAGTGTCTTCGTCAAGCCCGCGGACGGCTGCGCGACGACCTACCCGAGCCAGAACATCGCCAACACCGCCACCGGCGGTCTGTCCTCGCTCCCCAAGCCGGGCTACCCGTATGGGACCTACAAGCTCTGCGCCCAGCGCACGGTCTCGGGGGTCACCACGCACGGTCACGCCGACCAGCGGACTGGAAGCGGCAGCGGCGCCTACGACACAAAGCAGACCAGCACGGCCGTCGCGGAGACGGCTGCCAACCGCGTGGACGACACGATCGCCAACACGAACGCCGCCGGCGTGCCGGCGCTGTCGGCCAACCCCATTTACCCGAACTCACCCGCCCTGCCGGCCAGCAACGGCTCGATCATCATCAGGCTCAACAGGACCGGGCCATGCGAGTGACCGCCCGCCGGCGCACCTCGGACGAGCGCGGCTTCACCCTCATCGAGATGCTCGTGGCGATGTCGGTGGGCATGGTCATCCTGCTCGCGGCGTTCATGCTGCTCGACCGCTCCTTCACGGCGTCCGGGCAGATCGCCGACCGCCAGGACGCGCTCCAGCGCGGCAGGCAGACGATGGAGCTGGTCACCCGCCAGCTGCGCTCGCAGGTCTGCATCGGCACAGCCAACGTGCCGATGGTGCAGGGCCTCGACAACAGCGTGACCTTCTACGGGAACCTCACCGAGAACAGCCAGAGCGTCACCAAGCGCACCCTCACCTTCGATCCCGCCGCGGCCTCGAACGCGGGCGCGATCACGCAGTCGGTGATCACCGGGACCCCGAACCCCACCTACCCGATCATGGCGTTCACCGCCGCGGCCACGACCACCACGCTGATGACGAACGTCAAGCAGGTGCAGGACGGCTCCCCGGCGGTCAACAGGCCGGTGTTCAAGTACTACCGCTACAAGGCCGGCCTGCCGAAGGGCGACCTCGAGCTGCTCACCACGCCGCTCAACACCGCCGATCTCGGCCGGGTCGCTCTGATCAAGATCGCGTTCCGCTCGTTCGCCATCCGCCCGATAGCCGACGACGGCGACTCCACCAACCTCGAGAACGACGTGTTCATCCGGATCTCGGACCCGACCGAAGTGGCGGAAGGCCCGCAATGCATCTGATTCACCGTTGCCAGCAGGGATTCACGACGGTCACGCTGATGGGCGTGCTGATGGTCGGGGGCATGCTCGTGGCGGCGAGCTTCGCGGTGGTGGACCCCGACATCAGCCTCAGCCAGAAGGACGACGACTCGAAGCAGGCGTACGCCGCGGCCGAGGCCGGGGTCAGCTACTACCTCAACCGGCTCGCGCAGGACAGCACCTACTACACGCATTGCGCCAACGTCCCGTCGGCCACGCAGAACGCGGTGAACACCGAGTGGAGTGGCAGCGGCTGCGGACCCACGCCGCTTCCGCAAGATCCCCGGGTACCAGTCGGACTACGCGGTCGAGCTGCTCGCGGTCCAGACCGCGGCCGCGGGCACCGAGCTGTGCGTGGAGAACGTGCCCTCCTCCATGATCGACGCGAGCACCGGCTCGTTCAGGATCCGGTCGACCGGACGTGCGCGCACGCCGCGCAACGCCAGCGACCTGCCGAAGAAGCGCAGCATCGTGGCCACGCTGCGGCGCAAGGCATTTCTCGACTACCTCTACTTCACGGACCGCGAGACGCTCGACCCGCTGGCCTACAGGGACACGGACGACCAGGCGTGGGCGGGGGCCAACTGCAACGCACCGCGCCAGGACAGGCCCTCGGGATGCACCGAGATCAACTTCATCACCCAGGACACCGTGAACGGCCCGTTCCACTCGAACGACAGCATCCTCGTCTGCGGCTCGCCGACCTTCGGGAACGACGCCGGCGACACGATCGAGCTCAACCAGGACAGCCCGGGCTGGGTCTCGTGCGGCGGCGGAGGCACACCGGACTTCATCGGCACGGTCAAGTACCCCGGCGGGATCCTGCCGATGCCGCAGTCGAACTCCGAGCTCGAGCTCCAGGCCGACGCCGGCTACGTGTTCTCGGGCGAGACGACCATCGTGTTCAACGGGACCTCCATGAACGTGACCAACAACGGCAGCACGGTCTCCAAGCCGCTGCCGCCCAGCGGCGTGATCTACGTGAAGAGCACGAGCTGCTCCACGGGCTACGCGCGCAAGCAGGTCTATGCGGCGGCGGCGGGATGCGGCAACGTCCGCGTGTCCGGCACCTACGGCAAGGACGTCACGATCGGGGCCGACAACGACATCATCGTCATGGACGACTTCGAGAGCTCCAACACGGCCACCGTTCTTGGGGGCCTGATCGCGAACAACTTCGTGCGCGTCTACCACCCGGTCGACAACTGGAGCAACAGCGACAGGGACTGCGACAACAATGGCGGGCCCGGGAACATCCAGATCGACGCCGCGATTCTGGCCCTCAACCACTCGTTCATCGTGGACAACTGGTACTGCGGCAAGGACCTCGGAAAGCTCGAGGTCAACGGCGCCATCGCCCAGCGCTTCCGCGGGCCCGTAGGCACGTTCTCGGGCAATAAGGTCGAGAGCGGCTACGAGAAGGACTACAACTACAACGACACCCTGCGCTACCGCGAGCCGCCGTACTTCGTGAACCCCACCGACTCGCCCTGGAAGATCATCCGCCAGAACGAGCAGGTCCCGGCCCGCTGAGCCTCAGCATTTCCGCGGCCACCATCGCGGGGGCCGCGGCGTTGGCGCCGTGGCCCTGCCCGTGGAGCGTCACGACCTCCACGCCGGGGATCGCCTCGGCGTAGGCCTCCGTCGAGCGACGCGCCCACTCCGGGCTCTCGCTCCCCACCAGCAGCAGCGCCGGTACGCTGAGCTGCGCGAGCGCCTCTACGGGTAGCCGGTACGAGTTCTCGGCCCGCAGCTCGCGGATGACGGTGGGCAGGGTCGCCAGGCGGGCGTCCCAGACGGGCGTGTCTCCCATGGCGTCGATCTCCGCGTCCGTGTAGCCCCCGATGTCCTTCAGGAAGGCCCGCAGCGCCCGCTCGCGGTCCCCTGCGGCCACGAGCGCCTCGAGCCGGTCCATCCCACTCCGGGCCCTCCAGCACGCCGCCCATGGGCGGCTCGTAGAGCACCAGGCGGTCAGGTCCTCCGCCCTTGCGGCCGCGGCCGCCGCGATCAGCCCTCCGTACGAGTGACCGAAGAGGCATCGCCTCGCGGGCCGAACTCGCGCAGCACGGCGCACCACGTCCTCGATCTCGACCCTCGATGGCGTAACCGCCGCCGTCGGCCGAGTCGCCCCGCCCACGCCGGTCGGCGGCCACGACCGTGAAGCGGTGCTCGAGATGCGGCCTCAGCAGATCGAAGCCCCAACGTGCCGATCCCGCCCCGTGCACCATCACGAGCACCGGCCCGCTCCCGCTCACCTGGCAGGCCAGCCGCACGCCGTCCGGAGAGATCACCTCGTGGATCACGGCGGCGAGGCTACCGGCCCTGCACGGCGCAGCCGGCGTGTGCCCAGAGCCCCCGCCCCGCCTCCCGGGCGGCGCGAGCGTCGCCCCTGAAGCGGTCCGCGTACTCGACGTTCGGCGGGATCGTGAGCGGCTGGGCGTAGCCCCGCGACACCAGCAGCCGGTTGAGAAAGCGGCGGTCGGGCAGCCACACGTAGGCGAGCGCGCGCCCGTAGCCGTCCCGCTCCTCGGTGCCGAGCCGGTAGCGCACCCTTGTGCCCGGCGGGAGCAGCCGCTCGACGAACGCGGAGGCCTCCGCCCCGAAGCACTCGGCCTGCCCGAACACCTCCGGCGTGTCGATACCGATCAGCCGCACCCGGCCGAGGCCGGACAGCCGGATCGTGTCGCCGTCAGAGACCTTCGTGACGGTGGCGGTCGGCGCCCCCGACGGCCCAGCGGCCGGCTCAGAGTCGCCGGCGCAGGCGCCGGCCGCGAGCGCGAGCGCGCAGGCGGCTAGTTGTCTGTAGCGCGGGCTACTAGCGATGCGAGAACCGAGTATGGACGGGGAAGCAGCGAGCGACGCGTGCGTATGCACGCGAGCGAGTGATGACCCGGCCAGACGAAGGTTCGCAGCCCGCTAGTTGTCCGAGCCGAGACGGTCCCAGCAGTAAAGATCGAGCGCCTCAGCCGCGAGCTGCAGCAGCCGCTCGGGCGACAGCCAGGGCAGCACCGTGTCGAGCGCCTGCTCCTCGCTGACGCCGGCCTCGAAGGCATCTTCGCCCTTGAAGCCGGCCGCGATCCGCAGGGCCTCGCGGCGGTGCTGACCGAGGTGTCCGAACGCCGCGAGCAGGAAGTCCTTGTTCGCGATCGGGTGGCCCACCTCCAGCGAGGCGTGCCAGGCGGCGAGCATCGACAGGTCGTCGTCGTCGAGCTCCTCGACGGCCTTCGCGTAATGAACGCCCAGCTCGTCGTCGGGGATCTCGTCGACCCACGCGCGCACCACCTCGCCGAGGAGCTGCCTGCGTGCCTCGCGACCGACGCTCTCGGCCACGACTCTGATCGCTTCCTGCGGCTCGATGAAGCAGAGAGGCATCTGCCCTGACTCCCCTTCGGTTGGCGTACCGGACGAGTCGGAAGATAGGCCCCGCCCCTGACGGAAAGCCCAGAATCGGCCGATCAGGCGGTGACGGCCGGGTCCGCCAGAGTCCGCTCGGGCCCCCAGCTGCAGAGCGCGGGGCGCCCCGGGCAGTCGCCGCACAGCTCGCGGTGCGGGTTGTCCGTCGGCTCGAAGCGTGCCTCCACCACCCCGCGCGCCACCTCCAGGAGCTGCGCCTCCAGGTCTGGAGCGTCCTCGGCGGCGTACTCCACCACCGCCGGGTCGTCGGGCCGTTCGAGGAAGCAGTGGGCCACCACCACGCGCGGGGCTCCGGCCCGCAGGCTGGCCAGGCCGTACACGAGCCGCTGGGTGGCGTAGGAGCCGGCCACCACCTCCTCCGGGTCGCGGCCCTCGAGCGCGTCGCTCTTGTGGTCCACCACGAGCACTCCGTCCGCCTCGGTGGCGTGCACGTCCACCACCCCGTTCACCACGAGCCGGCGCCCGCCCGCCCCCGGAGGCTCCAGGGTGAAGGCGAAGGGCAGCTCCGTGCGCACCCGGCGTGCGGCGGCGATCCGCGCGCGCAGCGCCGACCCCGCGAAGCGCTCCACCATCGCGCGGAGGTCGGCCACGTCCTCGTCGCGCACGGGCGCGCCGTTGCGCTCGATCAGGGCGGCCACGGCCTCGGCGTCCGGCACCCGCGGGCGCTCGAAGTCGAGGTCCTCGAGCAGCAGATGCACGAGGCTTCCGCGCAGCAGCGCGCTGAGTCCCGAGGCGGCGGCGGGGCCGCCCTCGCGGGCGGGGGCCTCGCCGCCGCGAAGACCGAGCGAGCGCTCGAGGTAGAAGCGGTAGGAGCAGCGCCGGTAGGCCTCTAGTCCCGAGTAGCTGAGCCGGCTGACCGGCAGCGCCCGCGGCGCGGGCACGGCCGCCAGCTCGAGCTCGGCCTGCTGTCCGCCGTCCGCGCCGGCGCCGTCCGGCTCGGCCTCCACCGGCGAGAGGTCCGCCGGCCCGAGCAGGTCCGGGAGGGTCTCGGGCGTGAGCCTGCGCCAGGCCACCCGCAGCTCGCGGCCCTCGCGCTCGGCCACGTGCACCCCCTCGGCGCCGTCGGCGGGAAGCTCGGGGCAGAGACCCTGACGGATCCAGCGCATCGGCTCGCACAGCTCGTCGGGTTCTGGCAGCTTCTCGAGGTCGGTGGCGCCGCTGAGGATCAGATGGCGCTCGGCCCGCGTCATCGCCACGTAGAACACGCGCCGCTCCTCCGCCTCGGCCTCGGTCTTCTGGCCCGCCTTGATCTCGTCCAGCTGCCGCGAGTTCACCGCGCCGCCGCCGATCCCCGCCAGCCGCATTCCGGTGGTGCCGTCGTTGGAGATGCGGAGCCGTCCGTCGTCCTCGCGCCCGATCTTGCCGAGGTCCCCCACCGCCACGACCGGAAACTCGAGCCCCTTGGCCCGGTGGATCGTCATCAGGCGCACCGCGTCGAGCGTCTCGGCCTCGAGCGGGGCCTCCCCCTCGCGCTCCTGCAGCACGTCGCGCTCGGCGATCGCGTCGATGAACCCGCGCAGGTCGCGCCCCTCGTCCGCCTCGAACTCGCGCGCCATCCGCATCAGCTTGCGTACGTTCGCCATGCGCCGCTCGCCCGCGGGGAGCCCCAGCAGGTGGCGGTCGTAGCCGGTGCGCGTGACCACGCGGTCGATCAGCGTCTCCAGTGCCACGCGCGGAGCCTCGGCGCGCTCCGAGTCGAAGCGCTCGAGGAAGGTGCGCGCCTTGGCCAGGTCCCCCGCCGGCAGGTCCTCCGCGAGTGCGTCGCCGGGATTGCCGATCGCCTCGCGGAGCGCCCACATGGGATCCCTGTGCGCCCGCCGTGCGTGCACGGCCACCAGCGCGACCGAGTCGAGCGACAGCCCGGCCAGCGGGGAGCCCAGCACCGAGTACAGCGCCAGCTCGTCCAGCGGGTTGGCGAGCGCCGCGAGCCAGTGGCGCAGGTCGCTCACCTGCTGCTGGCTCCAGTACCCGCGGCCGCCGACCACGTGGGTGGGGATGCCGCGCTCCACCAGGGCCCGCTCGTAGACGGCCATGCTCGTGGTGGCGCGCAGGAGCACCACCACGTCGCGGTAGTCGAAGGGACCCTCGCTCGTGAGCTCGTCGATGCGCTTGGCGAGGAGCCGTGCCTCGAGCGCCCGCCACGGCGTCACTCCCGCCATGCCCGCGCCGAGGGCTCCCTCCTCGGGCGGGAGCGCGGCGTCCCAGCGCTTCTTCTCGAGATCCACCACCAGCAGGTCCACCACCGGATCGCCCACCGCGGGCTCACGCGCGCCGGGGGCCTCCCGGAGCGGCTCGTACTCGTCGCCCCAGAGCCGCTCGAAGCTCATGGCCACTGCGTCGATCAGCTCCCCGCGCGAGCGGAAGTTCACCGTCACGCTGAGCGCTTGGCCCTGCTCCGCCGCCGCCGCTCGGTGCTCCCGGAACACGTTCACGTCGGCGTGGCGGAAGCCGTAGATCGACTGGTTCTCGTCCCCGACGCGGAAGAGGTTGTCGCGTGCCACAAGCCCGATCAGCTCGCTCTGGAGCGGGTTGACGTCCTGGAACTCGTCGACCATCACGTGGGAGTAGCGCGCCGAGTACTGCTCGCGCAGCCCGTCGTCGCCCGCGAGCAGGTCCCGGGCCAGCAGCTCCAGATCCTCGAAGTCGAGCGCGGAGCGGGCCTGCTTGGCCTCGCCGTAGCGGCGGCCGTAGAGCTCGAGCAGCACGCGGAGGAGGGCGTGGTTGCGCGCCTGCTCGGAGTCGAGGCAGAGGTCGCGGTAGGCGCCGAAGGCCTCGCGGTACTCGTCGAACGCCGCCGTGGAGAGGGCCTTCGCGTTTCCCTTCTTCAGCTCCAGCTGCTTGAGCTGCGTGGGGCTGGCCAGCCGCTCGCCGGTGAGCCTCTCGAGGAGGGCCAAGCAGCGACCGAGGATCGCGCCCGCCTTGTCAGCCGCCTGTCCCTCGGCCGCGCCGAGCTCGGCCTGGGCGGCGCGGGCGGCGGCCTCCAGACGCTCCGGCTCGCCCGCCGGACGCGGCGGTTCGGCCGGAGCGAGGCTGGGGTAGCGCTGGCCGCGGCTGCGCAGGTGCGAGTAGGCGGTGCGAACCATGTCCCGCACCCCGTCGGGCGTGTACGACGCAACCAGCTCGAGCCGGTCGCCGCCGGTGGGGCCGAGGAAGTCCTCCAGCGCCCGGTCGAAGGCGTCCACGGCCACGCGCTCGGCCTCCAGGCCGTCGAGTACGTGGTAGTCCGGGTCGATGCCCGCGGACAGCGCGTGCGTGCGCAGCAGGCGCCCGCAGAACCCGTGGATCGTGGATATCGAGGCCCCCTCCGCCGAGCGCGCGTCGTCACGCCGGCCAAGTTCGAGGAAGCGGGCCCGCACGCGCTCCCTCATCTCGGCGGCGGCCTTGTCGGTGAAGGTGATGGCGAGCATGCTCTCCACCGCCACGCCGTCGTCTACCACGGCCCTCACGAAGCGCTCCACCAGCACCGTGGTCTTGCCCGTGCCCGCCCCCGCCCGCACGAGCAGGGGACCCTCGCGCCGGTCCACCACCTGCTGCTGCTCGGGGGTGAGGCTCATCGCTCGCACCGGCACAGCGACGGGTACGAGCAGCCGCCCCGCCAGGCGCACGAGTCGGGCGTGGAGGTGAGCTCTCCGCGGCGGATCGCGGCGGCCGTGTCGGCGATCCGCTCGCGCGCCCACTCGAGCTTCTCCTCGAACTCCTCGGGAGGCACGAGGTCATTGCCGAAATAGCCGGACCCGAGGCCCGGCACGTCGTCCGCGAGCATGCCGCGCGGCCGGGGATCCTCGGAGCCGAGCGCCACGTACACGCCGCCGACCGCGCGCTTGCCGAGCAGCTTCTCCACGGCCAGCATGTAGAGCGCGGCCTGGAAGCGGTTCTCGGACTCCCAGCTCGCCACCTTGTAGGAATCGACCCTGCGGCCGCTCTTGTAGTCGATCACGAGGGCCAGCCCGTCGGACGTGTCCACCCGGTCGATGCGGCCGCTCACGAGCAGCCCGTCGCCGATCTCCACGGGCCCGTGCTCCAAGTTCTCGCCCTCGCCGAAGCGCAGCTCGAGGGCGTTCGGCACGAAGGTGCCGTCGCGGTCGGCCTCGCGCCCGAGGTGCCGGACCAGGTCGAACTCGAGGCGCCGCGCCGCCGCCCGCACGCGCGTCTGCTTGGGCGAGATGCGGAACTGGGAGCGGCTGCGATCCAGCTCCTCGAGCAGGATCTTCTCGGCCTGAGGCAGGTTCGAGCGGGTCACGCGCGGGTCCCCCGTCTCCTCGAGAACGCGCCGGAACGTGTGCTCGAGCACGTCGTGGGCCAGCTGGCCGCGAACCATCTGCTCCGGGTCCGGCTCGAGCGCCTCGGGGCGCAGCACGCTCTCCACGAGCCATTTGACCGGGCAGTCGGCGAAGCGCTCGAGCCAGCTGGCCGACAGCGCCCGCCGCTCCTCGAGGAACGCCAGCAGCGGTACGGCGGTGAGCGTGCCCGGCACCCGCTCCTGGCGCCGCGGCCCGCGCGCCGCGAGCGCCCGGTCCCACTCCGCCGCGGTGGGGGCCTCCTCGGGGGTCCAGGTGACCTCGCCCAGCGAACGCACCCGGAGGGCCGGGTCCCCCACCAGCACCTTCACGTCGTCGAGGAAGAAGGACGGCGCCTCCGGGGTGCCCTCCTCGTCGCTGGTCCGCGAGCTCAGCACCAGCAGCCGCTCGGCTCGCGACGCGCAGACGTAGAACAGGTAGCGCTCGCGGTCCAGCTGATCCTCCTTCAGCGGGAGGATCAAGCCGCTCGCCGTGGCCACCTCGCGGCGCACGTCGTCCGGCAGGAACGGCTCGGGCCGCGAGGCGCCGGGGAACTCGCCCTCCTGGAGGCCCAGCACCAGCACGGCCTCGAAGCGTCTCGCGCGGATGGCCTGGGGGGTGGCCACGTGCACCCGGTCGGGCTGCGGGTTGTCGCCCACGTGCACGCGCAGGCTCTCAAGCACGTCGCGCACGCGCTCGCGGTCCACGGCAGCCCCGCCGTCGAGGAGCGCCCGCAGCTCCGTCAACGCCTGCTGGCCCGCGCGGAACACGCGCGGGTCGTCCAGCTCCGGGCCGGCGAGCACCGGCGCCCGGCGCCTGTACGGAGCGCTGAACAGGCGCGCGAGCACGGCCTGGAGCTCGTCCACGTACGCCGCGGTGTCGGCGGCGCCCGTGAGCCGCTCGAGGTCCGTCACGGTCCAGTGCTCCCGCTCCCAGAGGGCGCGCGCCTGCTCGGCGCTGTGAGCTCCGTCCTGGCGCACCAGCACCTCGAGGCTGTCCGCGAACGCCGGCTGCTTCAGGATGCCCGGAGTGCGCAGGTAGGCCAGCAGGTCGTCGGCGCTGCCGGCCGGGTGCGCGCAGCGCATCAGCGCGAGCAATCCGCGGCCGAGGCCGGTGTGGGCGAAGGGCAGCGCCCGGTCGAGCGAGTAGGGCACGCCGTAGGCCCCGAACACCTGCTCCACGAGCGATGAGTAGCGCGTGGGATCGCGGAACACGACCGCCACGTCCCCGGGCGCGGTGCCGCCGCGGAGCAGGTCGAGCACGCGCGCCGCCGCCAGCTCCACCTCGGCTCGAGCGCCGCCGGCCGAGTGGAAGGCGATCGCGTCGCCCGCCTCCACCGGAGGCGGCGGGTCGCTCTCGAACAGCCCCCGCTCCACCTGGTGGAGCGCGGCCCTCGATTCGGATGCGTAGTGGTCGTCGACGGCGGCCAGCTCGATGCGGTCGGTGGCCATCTCGGACAGACGAGCGTGCACTCCGGCCGTGGCCTTGAACGCCTCCCTGCCTGGCTCGAACGGAAGCGAGACGCACACGTACGCGTCACATCGCTTGGCCAGCGTCTCGAGCGCGTCGAGCTCCAGCTCGGTGAAGTCGTCGAAGCCGTACACGAACACCGGCGTGCCGCCCCAGCGCGCCGGCTCCAGCCGCAGGGCGTCCAGTGCGCGCCAGGCGAACAGCTCGGGATCCACGAGGCCGGCCCGCTCGAGCGCGCGGCGATAGCCGCCGTACACCGCCGCCACCTCGTCGGCATAGCCGCGCCGCGGCCCGTCGCCGGCCCAGGCCCGCAGCGCCTGGGTGAAGCGGCCGGGGTCGACCCTGGCGCGGCCCAGCTCCGCCACGAAGCGGGCCGCCGCGCGCACGAACCCCGGCTGGGCGGCCGATCCGGCGAGCACCTGGAGATCGGCTCGGCCGACGGTGTCCTCGAGCAGCAGCTGGCGCTGCACCTCGGAGGCCACACCGTCCCCGGTCCCCGCGCGCCGGGCGATCTCGCGGTAGAGCCGGTCGAACCGGAGCACCAGCGCGCCGAACACGGCGCCGCGCTCGTCCAGCTCGCGCTGTGCGTGCTCCACGTCCTGGAACGACGGCACCACCAGGATCGGATCCTCGTCCAGCCGCGCGCGCAGTCCGCCCAGCACCTCGCCCGCCTTGGCGGCGTTGGCCGGGCCGGTGACGAGCGTCAGGGGCATTCGCTAAGGACTAGCGCGCGCCGACGACGGCAACCCTGCCGGTCAGACGGGAGCGCCGGCCGGCTCGAAGCGCGCGCCGGTCAGCTGCTCCGAGATCTCCCAGAGACGACGCGCCACTTCCTCGTCGCGAGCGGCCCGGTTGGGCCGCACCGGCTCGGGATGGCCGCGCTGCTCGGCGAAGCCGTCGGGCCCCACGTAGGTGCCGCCCTCGAGGCCGGGCTCGGTGGCGGCGTAGAGCTCCGGCAGTGCGCCCATCTCCTCGCTCTGGGCCACCAGCGCGTTGGAGACCCGCATGATGGCGCTGTCGATGCCGGGCGGGCCGGCGTGCTGGAGGTTGGTGGACGCGTAGCCGGGATGGGCGGCGAGGCTTTTGACCGAAGAGCCCGCGGCACGCAGGCGCCGGTCGAGCTCGAGCGCGAACAGCAGGTTGGCCAGCTTGGACTGCGCGTAGGCGCGCCAGCGGAAGTAGCGGTGCTCGCCGCCGAGGTTGTCGAAGGCGATCCGGCCCATCTTGTGGGCGTTGCTCGACAACGTGACCACGCGACCGTCGTCCCGTCCCTCGATCATGTCGATCAGCTGGGCCGTGAGCGTGAAGTGGCCGAGGTGGTTGGTGCCGAATTGGAGCTCGAACCCGTCGGAGGTGTGGTCGCGCGGCGTGGCCATCACGCCTGCGTTGTTGATCAGCAGGTCGAGCCCGTCGTGACCGTCGCGGAACCTCGTGGCGAAGGTACGGACCGAGTCCAGGCTCGACAGGTCGAGCTCCTCGAGCTCCAGCTCCGCGCCGGGCACCTGCGACGCGATGCCCGCCCGGGCCACCTCGCCCTTGTCCATGTTCCGGCAGGCGAGCACCACCCGGGCGCCCGCCTTCGCAAGCTCACGCGCCGTGCTCAGGCCCAGTCCGCTGTTGGCTCCCGTCACGATCGCCGTGCGACCGCTCTGGTCGGGAATGTCCGCGGTGGTCCAAGTCGAGCTCATCGATCCTCCACCGTACCGGTGGGGATGAGCACGCCCTGCTCGGCAGCGGACTCGATCGCCTCCCGGAAGCGGGCTGCCGGCAGCATCACGGGCGCCTCCTGGAGCTGCCAGCCGGCGTTGGGCCTGAACACCCAGCGCGCGATACGGACGCGGCCGGTGCCCACACGCTCCACGCGCAGCTCCTCGCGCATGTCCCCGGTACGCCCCGGGCTGGCGCCGTAGCCGCCCTCCGAGGGCGCGTCGTTGCCGCCCTCTGCGGTGGCCTCCACGAGCCCCTTGTCCGCGGCGTCGGCCAGCAGGCCGGGAAGGTCGGAGGCATCCAGCTCGGGTGCTCTGCGGGCGATCTGCCCGGCGTGCCACTCGGCCAGGCGCAGGCCGCCGGGCACGCGCTCGAGTCGTACCTCGATACCGCCGTCGTACGGGCCCGCCGCCGCGTAGGGCCCGCGCGAGCTCGACACGGTGGCCGCCCGGCGCGGGGAGCCCGTGGAGCTGGTGCGCGGTCCGCGCGCCGCCCGGGGAGCGGGATCCGGCACGGCGTCCTTGGAGCAGATCGCACACTCCACGGTGAGCCTGTTGTGGCGGCAGAAGCGCGACACGCCATTGACACTAGTGGGACTGACACCATCACTGCCGTGAACGTGGCCGTGGTCTCCGACCTCCACCTGGGACTCCTGAGCGGGACGGACGTGGCGCGGCTGCCCGACGTGCGCGACCGGCTGGTCGCGGCGCTGGCCGGAGCCGACCACGTGGTGCTGCTCGGTGACCTGCTCGAGCTGCGCGAACGCCGAGTGGCCGACGTGGTGGAGCTGGCGCGCCCGCTCTTCGAGAGCCTGGGCGACGTCATGGCGGACCGCCGCGTGACGTTCGTGCCCGGCAACCACGACCACGCTCTGGCGGGTCCGTGGCTCGACCGGCTGCGGGTCGAGGGGCGCGAGCTGGCCACCTCGGAGGAGTGGGCCGTGCATCCCGGCGACGGAGCGATCGGGCGGCTGTCCGCCTACATGCCTCGCACGGCTGTCAGCCTGGCGTACCCCGGATTGCGCCCGCGCCCCGACGTCTACGCCACGCACGGCCACTATCTGGACCTGCCGCTCACCGTGCCGCGAATCGAGTCGGTGTTCGCGTCGGGCATGGCGCGCGTGACCGGTCGCGGCCGCGACCTGCGCTCGGCGGCCGAGTACGAGGCGGCGCTGGGACCCATGTACGCGTTCCTCACCGGCCTGGCCGAGGCCATGTCCGGACCGGCGCTCAGGCGGAGCGGCTCGCTCTCCCGCAGCGTCTGGAGGCGTGCGAACGGCCACAGCCGCGTGGGCTCGCTGCTGCTGACGCGCGCCGCGATCCCCGGCGCCGTGGCGGGGCTCAACCGGCTGGGCGTCGGGCCGCTCGAGGCGGGCATCTCCGGCGAGGACCTGCGCCGCGGCGGGCTCGCCGCCATGCGCCGCGTGGCCGAGGGGCTGGTGCCCGACGCCGCCCACGTGATCTTCGGCCACACCCACCGCCCCGGACCGCTGCCGGGCGACGACGAGGGCGAGTGGACCACCGCCACGGGCACCCGGCTCTGGAACACCGGCAGCTGGTGCCACGAGCCGGCGTTCGTGGGGCCGCCGGCGCACCCGGGGCCCTACTGGCCCGGAACGCTGATCAGGCTCGGCGACACGGGGCCGCCGCGAATCGAGAACGTGCTGGAGGGAATTACGCTGCCGGCGCCTCTCTGATCAGGCGCTCTCTGCGCGATCCTGCTCGGCGCTGGCCGCCGTGGCGGCCGTGGCCGCGGCGGCGATCTCAGCCGGCGGCGTGGCGCCGTTGCCCTTGCCGGCTGCCTCGGCCTCGGCGCGCTCCTCCTCGGCCTCGCCCTTGGGGGGCTCCTTCGCCCACTCCTCGTCGAACTCCACGCGCCACTTGCCCTCCTCCACCTGCTCGAGCCTGAGCTTGGCGCGGAAGGTCCGCCCGGCGCGGCTGCGGAAGCCGGTGACGGGCTTCTCGGTCCGCCCCACGCCCGGATCCTCGCCGCGCTCGCGTGAGGCGCGCAGGCTCTCGATCAGCTCCTTGCCCACCGCGACCGGGAGGTTCTTGCCCGCCTTCTTCTTCCAGATCACGAAGCCGCAGCCCGGGTCCTCGCGCGACCAGCACGAGAAGCCCTTGCGGTTCTCGGTGATCTCGCGCCCGCAGATCGGGCACGGGCCGAGCTTGGCGCGCTCGATCTTCACGCCCTTCAGCTTGTCCAGCTCCTGCACGGTCTCCGTGGTGAAGGCGGCTATGTCCTTCATGAACGCGGGACGCGTGTCCTCGCCCTGCTCGATCAGCCGCAGCCGCCGCTCCCAGCTGCCGGTGAGCTCAGGCGAGGTGAGCTGGTGCTCGCCCAGCAGGCGCACGACCTGGATCGCCTTCTCCGTGGCCACCAGGGAGCGCCCCTCGCGCTCCAGGTAGCCCACCGTGACGAGCCGCTCGATGATCGCCGCACGGGTGGCGGGGGTGCCGATCCCGGCGTCCTTCATCGCCTCGCGCACCTCGGCGTCCTCGGCCTCCTTGCCGGCCGTCTCCATCGCCCCGAGCAGCGAGGCGTCCGTGTAACGGCGCGGCGGCTGGGTCTCCTTGCGGATCGACTCCACGGAGCTGGTGTCCACCGTCTCGCCCTGGTCCAGCTTGGGCAGGAGCTGGTCCCCGCCCGAGTCGTCCTCGCCCACCTCGGGCTCCGCCTCGCTGCCGTATACGGCCTTCCAGCCCGGCTCGACGAGCCGGCGCCCGCTGGTGCGGAACACATGCTCGACAACCGTCGTCTCGACGCGCGTGCGCTCGAACTTGGCCTCGGGATGGAAGATCGCGAGGAAGCGCTTGGTCACGAGGTCGTAGACCTTGAGCTCGTCCTGGCCCATCTTGCCCAGGTCGTGCTCGGAGCGCGTGGGGATGATCGCGTGGTGGTCCGTCACCTTCTTGTCGTTGACCACTCGCTGCAGAGGAAGCTGGTCCAGCGCGATCACGTACTCGGCGCCCTTTGTGTACTGGGGGTTGTGCCCCACCAGCTCGGCGGTGGGCTTGATCTCGGGCACCATGTCGCCGGTCAGGTAGCGCGAGTTCGTACGCGGGTAGGTGAGCGCCTTGTGCTCCTCGTATAGGCGCTGGGCGGCGGAGAGCGTGCGCCGCGCCGAGAAGCCGTAGATCGTGTTGGCGTGGCGCTGGAGTGAGGTCAGGTCGTAGAGAAGCTGGGGCTGCTCGACCTCCTCCTTCTTCTCGAGCTTGGTGATCTCGCCCTTGTTGCCCTCCACGGCGGTGACCACGGCCGTGGCCTCGTTCTCGTTGGGCAGCCGCCGCCCGCCGAGGTAGCGGCCGACGTAGCGGCGCTCGCCCGTGGCCTCGAACTGAGCCTCCACGAGCCAGTAGGGCTCCGGCTTGAAGGCGCGGATCTCCTCCTCGCGCTTGGCCACGAGGGTGAGCGTGGGCGTCTGCACCCGCCCGAGCGACACGGCGCCGTCGAAGGCGGCACGCAGCCGGATGGATGCCGCGCGCGTGGAGTTCATGCCCACGAGCCAGTCCGCCTCCGAGCGCGAGCGGGCCGCATCCTCGAGCGGCTTCATCTCCTCGCCCGGCCGGAGCGTCTCGAACGCCTCGGTGATGGCGCGCTTGGTCATCGACGACAGCCACAGCCGGTCCACCGGCTTGTCCACCCCGGCGGTGTCGAACACGTAGGCGAAGATCAGCTCGCCCTCACGGCCGGCGTCGCAGGCGTTCACGATGCGCTCGATCTCGGGGTCCTTCATCAGCTTGTGGATCGCCTTCAGCTGCTTCGCGGCGCGATCGTCGAGCGGAACGAGCTTGAACTTGTCGGGCACGATCGGGAGGTCCGCGTAGCGCCACTTGCGCAGCTTCGGGTCGTACGCGTCCGGCTCGGCAAGGCCCACGAGATGGCCCACGGCCCACGTGATCACGAACTCGTCGCCCACCAGACTGGTCTTGTCCTTGGACTGCTTGTAGGTGCCGGGGAGCGCCGCCGCGATGTCGCGGGCGACGGAGGGCTTCTCGGCTATGACGAGTGTTTGGGCCATGGGAGTCGTCCATCAAGATAGACATCAGTTATGCGGATCGAACGGCACACCGCCGGTGGCTGGTGGCTCGAGGAGGCGGGTGAGCCCACTCCCAGAGCGGCTTTGAAGGGCCCTGTGAATGCCGATGTGGTGGTGATCGGCGGGGGCTTCACCGGCCTGTGGACGGCGTGGCACCTGCTTGAGGCCGATCCGGGCCTGCGCGTGGCGCTGCTCGAGGGCGGCGTCTGCGGCCACGGCCCCAGCGGACGCAACGGCGGATTCTGCGAGTCGCTGTGGCTGAGCGCGCAAAAGCTGCGCGAGCGCTTCGGCGACGCCGCCGCGCGTGAGCTGCTCGACGCTTCGAGCGCCACGGTGGGCGCGATCGGCGACTGGTGCCGGGCCAACGACGTGGACGCCTGGTTCGACCAGTCGGGATACATGTGCGTGTCCACCGCTCCCGGCTTCGACGACGTGGGCACGGCGGCCGTCGAGGCGGCCGCGGCCCTGGGGGCGCCCGAGTGCGTGGTCCCGCTCGACGAGGCGAGCGTGCGCGCCCGCTGCGACTCGCCGGTGTTCCGCGGCGGCGTGATGATTCCCGACTTCGCCACGCTCCACCCCGCCCGGCTCGCGCTCGGGCTCCGCGCGCGGCTGATCGATCGCGGCCTCCTGCTGTACGAGCACTCGCGCGTGCGCTCGCTCCCCACGCGCCGCGACGGGGACGGCGTGCGGGTGGAGACGGAGGAGGGATCGGTCACGGCCCGCTCGGCGGTGCTGGCCGTGGGCCCGGCGGTCCGCAGCGTGCGAGCCCTGCGCTCACGCATCTCCGTCACCTCCTCTCACATAGTCCTCACCGAGCCGGTGCCGGACCTGCTGGACGAGATGGGGTGGACCGGGGGCGAGTGCATCACCGACGGCCGCACGCTCGTGCACTACTTCCGCACCACGCGCGACCGGCGCATCGTGTTCGGATGGGGCGGCGGCCGGCCCGCGTTCGGCGCCCGGGTCCAGGGCCGCTCCGAGGTGGACGAGGACGTGGCCGCGCAGACGTTCCGCGCGCTCCTGCGGATGTTCCCCTCGCTCGAGGGCAGGCGCATCACGAACGCCTGGGGCGGGCCGGTGGACGTGTCGCCTAGCCACATCCCCCAGATCGGAAGCCTGGACGACGCGCCGGTGCACTACGCCTTCGGCTACACCGGGAACGGCGTGGGCCCCTCGCATCTGGCGGGCCGCACGCTGGCCGCGCTGGCCACCGGCAGCACCGACGCGGTGACCCGCCTGGCGATCGTGAACTCCGAGGCGGGCGCGTGGGTGCCGCCCGAGCCGTTCGCGTGGCTGGGCGGCTCAGTGGTGCGCTCCGCCCTGGTGCGCTGCGAGCGGATCGAGGAGGAGGGCGGCCGCGTGGGCCCGCTCACCCGAGCGGTCTGCGCGGCGCCGCGGGCGCTGGGGATGCACCTGGCGCGCTGAGGCGCCGAGCGTTAACGGATTGCAGTGAGGGAGCGGCGGCGGCCTCGGCGCCCGGGGTGTTACACGATCGGCCTCCCGTTACGCGGCCTAGGCGCTGTGGCGCTTTGGTGTCGTCACACGACACTTAGATGACACAGCTGCCGCCCGTGCCCCCGGCCACGGCGACCAAGTGCGCAAGTCGTGACGCTCCCGTCGCGCTCGCAGCAGCGAACGCGCAACGGCCCGGCGCACGTCCAGGCCCTAGTACCCCTCCCACGGATACAGCGGCCGTCCGCGGTCGCGTCCCCGGCAGCCGAGCCTGCGTGTGGCCGACTTGAACGGGAGGCGCACGATCACCTGCGCCTCGTTGTTGTCCTCGCTGGCCTCGTAGATCACGTTGCGCGGGTCGGCGATGTGCACGTAGGCGAAGCATCCGCGCAGCCCGGTCACGTCGATGTACTGCTCGGGATAGCTGGGCGGGTAGATGTCCGACCACCCGGGCGAGGTGCCGAGGGTCACGGCCTTGCGTGCCGGATAGGTGTCGCAGGCGGGATAGATGGCGGTGGCCGGCGAGCGCGGCACACCCGGCCGGGTGCGGCGCAGGTCGCGCAGGCAGTAGGCCACCTTGGGGCCCACGCGCACACGCCGCGTCCGGCGCCCGCGGCCGTCCACGCGCCAGAGCTCGAAGCGCGCGGCGTTGTACCACTTCCACCAGTGCAGGCCCTGGTGCGCGAGCTTGTACTGGAGCCTGCCGCCGGTGCGGACGCGCACGCGCTTGCGGCCCTTGCGCGTGTAGATCCGCTGATGGGCCTCCATGAAGCGCGGTCCGATCCGCGTGCCGCGCAGCTCGGCCGGCCCGCGGCCGATGTTGTCGATCGAGTTGCCCGCCCGCAGCCGCGTCCGGCCGCCGCTCCGCTCCAAGTACATCCCGTGCGGGCGGCGCATGACGAGGTCGGGGCACCTGAACACCCGCGCGAACGGGGGAAGGCACGGGTTGGGGTCCACCGCCGTGCGGTCGGGAGGGGTGCCCGCGGGCGGCTCCGGCGGGGCGCCGCCGCCGAGGACCGAGGCGGCGAGCATGGCTGCTGTGGTGGCGAGCACGGGTCGGAGTTGTAGCGAGGGCGGCCGTCAACGCACGCAGGGCCCGGTGTCCACCGGGCCGCGGGCGCTTCGGAGCGCGTCCCTCACCACCGAGTCGGACACACCGAAGCCGGACCGGCCGCCGTCCGAGACGCTCGCCGCGAAGATGGTCGTGAGCACGCGCCCCGCTCCGTCCACAACCGGTCCGCCGGAGTTGCCCGAGCGCACCCGTCCGCGCAGAGCGGTGATCTCGCGCCTCACGGGGCCGCGGCCGTAGGCGTCCTGGGTGAACACGGTCTCTGTCTGCCCCAGCCGTGCCGGGCGCACGTCGTAGGGGCCGTTCTCCGGGAAGCCCAGGATCGCGGCGCCCGTCCCGCGCGGGGTATCGCGGCGCATGGGAAGGGCCGGCTCGCCCTCCAGGTCCGGCACCCGCAGCAGCGCGAGGTCGTTGCGCGGGTCGAACCAGACGGCCTGAGCGTCCACCGACGGGTCCTCCCCGCGGAGCTCGACGGTGGTGTCGTCCTGGCCCGCCACCACGTGGGCGTTCGTGACCACCAGGCCGTCGGCCGCCAGCCAGCCACTGCCCTGCACGCCCAGCCCGCAGGCGGTGCCCAGCACCTTGACCACGCTGCGGCCCGCGCGCGCCACGTCGCGATCGCGGGCGATCTTGGAGTCGGGCGGCCCCACGCCCGGGTCGGGGCCCTCGATACGCGGGAACGCGTCGAAGCGCGCCAGCGCCTTGAGCACCACGCCCGAGGGCGGCAGCCGCTCGTTCAGCTCGGTGAGGATCGCCGAGCGCTGGATCGGCTCGCGCAGCTCGCGCGCGCCCGGCGTGTTGAGCGCCACGGCACCGCCGATCCAGGCCACGCCGAGCCCGAGCGCGGCCACGAGCACCGCTCCGCCGACTCCGTCCAGCAGGCCGAGTCCTCCGGGCAGCCGGCCGCGCAGCCTGAAGCCCAGCATCTCGAACGTCGAGGCGAGCACTCCGCCGAGCACCAGCGCGCCCACGAGCGCGAACAGCGGCGCATAGGGCGAATGCGAGCCCTCCTCGAGCAGCAGCGGCCCGAGCCGCGAGCCCGCGAACGCGCCACCCAGGAAGCCGGCGAGCGACAGCGCGCCCACGATGAGACCCTGCGCGTAGCCCCAAACGGCCATGAGCGCAACGAAGGAGACGATGATCCAGTCGAGCAGGGTCACACGCCGGGGTGAGCGTAGCGCCCGTGTTGCGGCGCCCTGCTGGGGCTAGGATCGAGTCCGCTCGCCCGTGAGAGAGCTTGGTCCCGAGCGCCGCAGGCGCCTGATCTTCCGCGCGCTGCCCGCTGTCGGGGTGCTGGCCGTGCTCGCGCTCGTGGCCGGGATCATGGTCGGCTCCGGGGCGCCGTCCACCTCGGAGCGCACGGCACAGGACTTCACCCGCGCCTGGCAGCGCTTCGATCTACCCGCGATGTACGCGCTCCTCGACGAGCGCTCGCGCGCGGCCTATTCGCTGCCGGCCTTCCGGCGGGCGTACGCGCGCTCCGCCGCCACGGCCACGGTCACCCGGGTGGCCGCCGGTGAGCCGGTGGGCGAGCGCGACGGCTCGGTGGAGGTGCCCGTGGCGGTGCACACCCGGGTATTCGGCCCGATCAAGGGCCGCCTGCTCGTGCCCGTCCGCGATGAGCAGGTGGCCTGGGACCCGAGTCTCACCTTCCCGGGCATGCCCGGGGGCACGCGCCTCTCCAGACGCAGCCGGCCGCCGGTGCGCGCGTCGCTGCTGGCGCGCGACGGGGAGGTGCTGGCCGAGGGCGGCGCCGAGGCCAGAAGCTCGCCACTCGGCGGCCTGGCCGCCTCGGTGGCGGGCGTGCTGGCACCGGCCACGCGCACCGCCGACCGCAACGGGCTCTACGCCCGCGGCTTCCCGCGCGACTGGCCGGTCGGGCAGAACGGCCTCGAGCGCGCCTTCGAGGGCCGTCTGGCAGGGGTACCGGGCGGAGAGCTTCGGGCCGGAAACCGCGTGCTCGGCACGGCCAGGCCCCGCAGCGCCAGACCGGTCCGGACGACGATCGACACGGACCTCCAGGAGTCCGCGGTGGCCGCGCTGGCGGGCCGCCTGGGCGGTATCGCCGCCATCGACCCGCGCACCGGCGAGATCCGCGCCCTGGCCGGCATCGCCTTCTCGGCACCGCAGCCCCCGGGATCCACATTCAAGATCGTGACCGCCACCGCGGCGCTGGAGGCGCGCGCTGTGCGGCCGAGCACCATGTTCCCGGTCGAGACCGCCGCGATCGTGGACGGAGTGGAGCTCGAGAACGCGAACGGAGAGTTCTGCGGCGGGAGCTTCCGGGACAGCTTCGCGCACTCGTGCAACTCCGTGTTCGCGCCATTGGGCGTGAAGATCGGCGCCCGCCGGCTCGTGGACGCCGCCCTTCGCTACGGGTGGAACGCGCCGCCCGTGGTGCTGGGTGAGGCGCCGAGCACGATCCCGCAGGCCGAGGAGATCGTGTCCCCGCTCGAGGTGGGGTCCACCGCAATCGGCCAGGGGAAGGTGCTGGCCACGCCACTGCGCCTGGCGTCGGTGGCGCAGACGGTGGGGTCCGGCGGGGTGCGCATCGAGCCGAGCCTGGAGGCGGGACGAGCGCCGATCAGGGTCCGCGTGACCTCACGCCGGGTGGCGCGCATCCTCGGGAGGATGATGCGCGCGGTGGTGGCCTACGGCACCGGCACCGCGGCGGCCATCCCCGGAGTTGTGGTGGCCGGCAAGACGGGCACCGCGGAGCTCGAGGACACGCGGGGGCCCGAGGCCGAGGAGGAGCAGCCGCCGGACGACGGATCCAATACCGACGCCTGGTTCACCGCCTACGCGCCGGCACGGCGCCCGCGGATAGCGGTGGCCGTGATGCTCGTGCGCGCGGGGGCCGGAGGCGAGACCGCGGCCCCGGCGGCCCGGCTGGTGCTGGAGCAGGCTCTGGGGAGGTGAGCGGCTCAGATGTCGAGCTCGTAGGTGAGCTTGTTGGAGCCCTCCCCTTCGATCTCGAGCTCGAGTGGCCGGTTCTCGGTCGTGGTGAGCGGCAGCTTGAACAGGAGGAGGGACGCGTTGGCGGGACCAAGCTGGGCGACGCTCCCCGCCTCCGGGATGCACTCGTCCGGCTTCAGCTCGACGGCGTGGAACGCGAACGGGCTGTCGTCGGGGAGCGTGACCGGCAGGAACTCGTTCTCCTGGTTGTCGGTGATCTTGAAGAAGTCGGTGGGCGTCTGCGGCTCGTCGGTGCGGTTGCAGGCCCGGATGAACACGCCGTAGAACGTCTCGTCCTTGTCGGCGGGCGGCCCGTCGTAGTACGCGCTGTCGGGCGGGATCGCCGTGTTCAGCTGACGGGTGATGAAGACGTTGTACTCGATCCCGTCGAGCTCGAGTGCGAGTCCCTCGCGGGCCGGCTCGTCGACTCCCTGCTCGTCTTCCCCACACCCTGCGACCGCCCCACTCAGGGCTAGCGCCAGGACGCAGGCGGCGGCAATCATGGCGCGGCGCAGGACCATCGGGTCCGGCAGTCTATTAGGAGCCCTGACGGGGCGCCCGTGACGGGTCCATACCCGTGTGCGCGCCGAAGCGCGCGGCCTTGGCGCCCTCGTATCCGGCGATGGTCGCTCGCTTGAGGGGCCCGTCCTGCGGCTCCTCGAAGATCCGGCGCAGGCGCTCGAGAGCCTTCTTGGTCCTCCGGCGCACCCACCAGGCGGCGCCTATCTCCCGGAACCGGTCCACCGCCGTGGCCGGCTCGCTGTACATGGTGAGCTCCACGTGCGTCTGGTTGGGGCCCTCGTGCGTGAAGTCGTAGACGGCGACCGAGCGGTTGCGACCGCGCCGCCCGACGCGCAGCTCCTCGACGATCTGCCGGGGGCGGTCCATCTTCTCGATCCGGAGCTCCGCGTACTGGCTGGCCATCGGCGCCTTGAGGCGGAAGCGGGCGGCCGCCCCCTGGCCCACCGGGTTCGCTCGCGCGAGCCGGTAGTCGTCGAGAAAATGGTCCATGTAGGCCGGGCGGCCCGCCAGGTCGCTCACGAAGTCGAACAGGGCCTCACGCGGGGCGGAGATATGAGTGTCGACCGTGACCTGACGCACGGCGCGCAGTCTACGGCTGAGATCTCTATCTGCGCGCTAGGCGGCCATGGGCGCAACCGCCAGCCGGCGCTCGCCCGCGCGGACGCGATCCGACCGCACCGCCAGCCGATGCTCGTCGGGCAGGCCGGCGAAGCACAGCTCGCAGAGCACCTTGCCGGACTCGAGCCGGTGGAGGTGCTCGCCGGCGAGTGGGGTCCGGCGACAGTCGCCGCAGGACTCGGCGCCCGAGTGGGTGGCGCCTAGGCAGGTTCGGATCAGGAGCTGGGACATGTCGGGCATGACCGCCTGTTCCACGCCTGGACCGCCTCTCCTGCGCCTCCTGCCAAGAGGGACGATCCGGCTCACCGCAGGCGCCTGCTTGCACCATTGAGGCGAAGGACTGCGCAAATAGCGAGGAAGCCTCCCGAATAAGGCTCAGTACTCGGATGACTCGTTACCATCGCCAGTTCCTGGCCGAGGGGACGCAAATGACGGATGCATTCAGTGCCGGAACGCTCGTGGGGGCGGGCTCCTTCCGATGTGAAGGCTGTGGGTTCGCCCTGGCGCTCAGAGAGCGTGATCCGCTTCCGGAGTGCCCGGACTGCGGTGGCCGGACCTTCCGCCGCGCGCTCCTTTTCGAGACGGACCAGCGCCCCGCCGACCACCATCAGGTGGCGGGCAAGCCCGGATGGCTCACCGCGGCCCGCGACGGGATCGACGAGCCCGGCGACTACCTGGCCTTCGCCGGTGACGACGAGGCCGAGGTCCTGCCGCTCGAACCGGGGTGGACGCGGGTGGGGCGCAGCCTCTCGGCCGATCTTCGCTTCGACGACCCGACGGTCTCCCGCCGGCACGCCCTCCTCTACCGCGACCCCGAGGGCGGCGCCCGGATCCTGGACGACCGGAGCCTCAACGGCGTGTTCCTGAACGGAGAGCGGGTCGAGCTCGCCGAGCTCGACGACGGTGACGAGATCGCGATCGGCCGCTTCAACGTCTTCTTCCTGCGCGCGGCGAGTCCGCCCGCGCGCGGCGGCGGAACGCCTTCGCAGACGGCGCTCGCGTCCTAACGCCGGAACCTCCGCGCCACCAGGCGCCGTATAGGGGGCATGAGAACCTTCTACGTGGCCGCCGCCACGCTCGCGTCGGCGGCCCTCCTCGGCTCCACGACCCAATCGACACCCGAGGCGGCACCCGCGGACATGCCCCGCGGCCACCTCGTCCTCGGCCTGCACCCGCCTGAGCGCGTGGCCGTCCTGGACGTCGCGACCGGAGCGATCAAAGAGCGCCGGCTGCCCGGAGGCACCCTGTGCCACGGTCCGCTCATGTCCGGCGCCGGAGAGGTGCTCTTCCTCGGCAGCGACCGCGCCCGGATGGCGCTGATGTCGCTCGACCTGAGCATGGACCGGCGTCCGCGGGTGATCGACCGCGGCGCGCAACAGGTGCTTCCGGCCACTCGCCGCGGATCGCTGTGGGTGATCCGATTCAGTTACAAGGGGCCGGTACCGAGGCTCAGCGGGGTGCGCGAGGTCGCGGCCGATGGCAGCGTGCTGTTCGGCACGCGGCGCCGCCCGCCGCTGGGTTACCCGAGGGGCGCGACGGCCGACGGCATCGTGTTCGAGCATCGCGGCCACGGCCGGATCTGGAACCCCCGCACCGGCGCGGTCCGGCGCGCCCCCGGCTCCCGGCTGGTGGCCGCCTCGGCCGACCGGACCGCCTGGTGCGGTGAGCGCTGCCGGCGCCTTCGCCTAGAGGGGCCGCGGCCGATCCTCTCCTCGCAAAGGCTGCCGCGCGCCTGGTCCTTCAACCCGAGCGGCGGCGCGCTCTCACCCGACGGGTCCCTGCTCGCCGTGGCCGCCGCCCGCGAGCGCCGTCCATTCAGCACGCGGATCGCGCTCGTGCGCACCGCCGACGGCGCCGTGGAGCTCCTCGCCGCCCCCGCTCCCGCCTCACGCGGGAAGCTGGCCTGGTCGCGGTCGGGCGAGTGGCTCTACGTGGCCGCGGAGAACCGGCGGATCGCCGCCTACCGGCCCCGCGACCGGCGGCTCGTGACGCTGCCGGTGCGCCTGGACGACGAAGTGATCGAGCTCTCCGCGGCGGACTGAGCGGCGGGGCTCAGCCGCAGCACCAGCCCTGGAGGCGCGGGAAGCCGTCCGCGCGACCGGCCGGGTCGAGCTGCTCGGTGATCCTCGAGAACGTGACCACGCGGCGGGCGCCCGGGGCGCCTCGGCCCGCGCCCGGCGAGCCGATGAACACCCACTGGTCCGCATCGCGCCAGGCGGCGAGCAGCCAGCGGCCGTCGGGGGACCAGGCCAGGCCCGAGAAGCGGCCCTCGCCGTCGAACAGCGTGCGGGGGGTCCGGCCGGGACGGGTGAGTGACAGGCCCACCACTCCGTCCCGGGAGTCGGCCACCGCGACGCTCCGCCCGGACGGGTGGAGTGCCATCACCCGATGGCCCGCCCCGGACGGCAGGCCGCGGCTCGGGCCGGGGACGCCATCGCGGCCGAAGGTGCGCACCCCGGTGGCGGTCAGCGCGACCAGGCGGTCGCCGCGGTCGCTCCACTGAAGCTCCGCGGGCCGCTCCCCCACGCGGGTGCGCCAGAGCAGCCGCCCGCCGTCCACGTCGCGGGTCTCGATGCGGCCGCCGGGCGTCGCGTAGCTCAACACGTGACCACCGCCGGGGCGCCAGGCCGGCGTGACCGGCGCCACCGGGCCCGCCGCGCGACCGTCGCCGAGCCCGTTGCCGCTCACCACCCTCAGATCGCCGCCCTCGAGGTACGCAACGCGATAGCCGTCGCCGGGCGACCAGGCCGGGTGGGTAACCGGGCCCGGCCGGACGATCGACCAGCGCACGGTGCCGTCCGGCTCGACGGCGTAGAGGCGCCGCCCGTGCGTGGTCACCACGAAGAGACCCCGCGGCGACCAGCCGGCGCTCGAGTAGCCGCCCAGGCGCCGGAGCGAGCCGTCCGCGTTCACCACAGAGGTGCCGGTGCCCGAGCTCACGAGCAATCGTCCCTCGGCGGGCAGCGGCCCGAGCGTGGTGGACGGCTCCGGGTCGAGCCGGTCGCCGATCCAGCGCCGGACGTCGGCTCCCGCCGGGCTCAGAACGGTCCCGAGCACCGCCAGGGCGAGCAGGAGCGCCAGCGCCGGCCTCAGCAGGGGGCGGCGGCGAGCGGCGGCCGGGGCGGCGCCGGCATGGGCCGCGCGGAGCACGCGGAGGGTCCGCTCGGCGGCCTCGCTCTCACCGGGCACGGGCCGTTCGCGCAGCTCCCGCCGCAGCCTGCGCTCGTTCATCCCTCCTCCTCCAGCACGCCCGCCAGGCGATCGAGCGCCCGGCGCAGGCGCGAGTTCACGGTGCCGCGGGGGACCCCGAGCGCCCTCGCGATCTCGCCGGGCGTCCAGTCGAGCAGGTAGCGCAGCACCACAACCGCGCGCTGCTCCGGCGCCAGGCCGGCCAGCGCGCCGAGCAGGTCGTCGGAGATCCGGGGGACGTGCTCCGGCGCCTCCGCCCGGTCGGCCAGCTCCGCGCCCACCTCGCGCCGGAGCGCCCGCGCGCGGGCGAAGTCGATCGAGCGGTTGACCACGATCCGGTTGATCCAGGGAGAGAAGGGGCGCCGGCCGTCGAAGCGGTCGAGCGCCCGCACCGCGGCGAGGAACGCCTCCTGGGCGATGTCCTCGGCGGCCGCGGCGTCGTGGACGATGTAGTAGGCGGAGCGGTAGGCGGCGGGCCAGTGCAGCTTGAACAGCGCCTCGAGTGCCTCGCCCGACCCACTCTGAGCAGCTCGCACGAGGCGCCGCTCATCGTCGCCCGCGCCCGCCAGCGGAGGTCGGATCATCACGAGTAGCCGCTCGGCGCGCACGCTGGCAGTGGAGCCTCTCACTCCGGTCACTGCGCGTCATTACGTACTAGCACCGGACATAGGTCCGATGGCGATATCGACCGACCTGACGTAGGCTGGAAAACCAGCGGCGTTGTGGACCTGTCTCGCCGCGAATCAAGGATGGATCGAGGCAGAGTGACCACCAATTCGCCGCCGGCGCAACGTGTCGGACCTGTCCGCGCGCGCGGGCGCTTCGTGCGCGAGCGCGAACGCGCCATTGTCTCGCTGCTGGAGGGCCGGCCGATGGGCGGCGCGAGCCTCGAGGTCGAGGTGCGCCCCGATATCTCGATCCTCTGGCAGGGCGATGTGCCGCTCGCGGCGCGTCTGGGAGCGAGCATGCTGGTCCGCCGCGGGGGCGACGCGCAGTCGCGTGCCGCGATCGAGACCGCCGCCCGCGCGGAGGGACTGACCCTCCAGACGATGGGCGAGCAGCGCATCTGGACCCTGCTCGGGGTCCCGGGCTAACCGCCCCGGCGCCCGTAGAAGTGCACGAGCGACAGCAGTAACCCGCGGCGCTCGTAGAAACGGCGCGCGCCCTCGTTGGTGGCCACGGCTCCCACGAAGAGATCGCGCACTCCGATCCTGTCGAGCTCCTTGTCCACGGCGTCCATCAGCTCGGTGCCCACTCCGCGCCCGCGCCACCCTGGATCCACGCTGAGCGTCTCGACGATGGCGACCCGCTCGTCGGTCGACCACGTGTCGTCTCCCACCTCGATGAGCACCAGGGCGTAGCCCACCGGCGCGTCGCCTGCCTCCGCCACCAGGACGAACGACCCGGGCCGGGCCAGCCAACCCTCGTACTCCGAGCGCCTGCGGCGCCACGAGTCCTCGGCGGAGCGGATGGGCGGCAGGTGCGGCGACACCTGCCCGTGGTGTTCGAGCAGCGCCTCCCACAAAGGCCGCACGAGCGCGATGTCGGCCGGGTCGAGCCGCCTGATCGTCGCGTTCTCCCCGGCCACGCGGGCATCGTGCCACGGCCGGGAACGAGCAGGCGCCGCGGCGAGGGTCATCCCCCCGCCGCGGGCTGCCGAGCGACCATCCCTAGACGCTTGCCACGTACCCCTGCGGACTTCGGCGACCGGCGCCGAGCTCAGTGAGAGCTGCGGTGCGAGCCGGTGACCGGAGCCCGGCCGTCCATCTTCACGGAGAAGTTCTTCGGGCTCGCCGAGGCCGGATGACCGATCTCGGAGGCCTGCGGGTTGGCGGAGGTGGTGAGCACCAGGACTACCGCCAGAAAGACCGTGAACAGTGAGCGGCGGGGCATGTCTCGACCGTAGGATCGAACGCTCGATCGCGCTTGCACGACGGCGCTGATGCCGAGGTTCGGGCGCCAAACCTGCCGAATACCTCACGCCGGCAGCGCTAGGCGGGCCTCGGGCCGGGGGCGATCGGCTCCACGTGTGTGAGCTCCGCCTCGAAGTACGGCGCCTCCCTCGGGCGTGTCGAACCACCAGCTCACCGTGACGCTCGAGGGAAGCAGCAGGGGGCCGAAGCGCTGCTCGGCTTGGACGGTGCAACCGCAGCGGAGGTAGTCGTGACCGGTGCGCCCCACGTTACCCCAGCGGAGCGCCCAGAGGCTGCTGATGGCGCCCGTGGGATCGAGACGCACCGTGACCTCGGGACGCTCGGGTGGAAGGTCGAAGCGCGCGACGATCTCGTCACGGCCGGTGGCGCGCCACTCGACGCCGTGCTCGGGCAGCACGCTGGCCGGGGCGAACACGACGCTTTCGAGGGCCGCTCTCGCGGCGGCCGACCGGCTGGTGTGCTCGTCGCGGCCGCCGAACAGCGGCAGTCGCCCGAAGAGCCGCCCGGCCGTCGCGCCGGTGCCGCCGGCGTACCCGTCGTGGACGTCGAGCAGCCTGAGCGGTCCCAGGCGGACCTGGGCGTCCCAGTCGAAGGAACGCCCGTCGCAGCGTTCCTCCGCGGTGAATGGAAGCCAGATGCCCGCCTTCACCCGGCCGCGCATCTGGATGCGCGTCCCGCCCAGACGGGCACCGTCCTCGATCGCGTGCGTGAAGAAGCGGCGGATGGGCTCGCTGAGCCCGGCGATCCGGGCTCGATCGAAGTGCGCGTCGAGTGGGTCGGCCGCCATAGGCAGC
Organism: uncultured Thermoleophilaceae bacterium; assembly: GCA_963811055.1. GTDB lineage: Bacteria > Actinomycetota > Thermoleophilia > Solirubrobacterales > Thermoleophilaceae > JACVRW01. The sequence continues at coordinate 345,265 of CAWEPQ010000019.1, read as the reverse complement.
CGTACTTCTACCGTGCGCCGCGGCTGCGGATCAAATTCAGCGCTTGCCGAACAGGCGCGTACAGGCCGCCGGCGGCATTTCGCCGGCGTCCGAGCGCATGATCCCGGCGCTCGCGTGCTGCAGTCCCGCCTGGTGCCCGCGCTCGTGCACGATCGTCCAGCAGAAGTCGAGCGCACCCTGCCGCCCGCGCCAGTTGAGCCGCGAGCTCATGCGGATCACGCAGTAGGCGGCAGCCAGGTTCGGGCCCACGAAGGCGTCCGCGGTAGCCCGCTTGGCGAGCGCTGCGTACTCGATCCGCGGGTGCGCGCAGGCGCTGAGCCCGCGCTGCGACCAGTAGGCGTCGGCCACCTGGAGCGACAGCCGCTCGGTGCGCGCGGAGGCGTGCGTGGAAGCGGACTGCGGACTCGCGCTCGCGGCCGCCGGCAGCACCAGCGTCGCGACCAGAGCGACGGCGAGGAAAAGGCGGCGGTAGAACATTTGTCCAACGTAGGAGCGATCGCTCAAGCCCGCCCCGGATCGCGAGCCCCTGCGGAGGTTCCGCGGCCGAAACTGCACCCAACCTCCAAGGGCGCGGACCGCTCTGTATCAGCGAACGAGCTATTCGGTGGAGACCGACGGATCGGTCTGCTCGGGCTCCGGCACGACCATCAGGAAGTGGCGCGGGGCGTCCGCCGCCAGGGCACCGATCCGGTGTGCCTCGCCGTCCTGACCGGTGCCGCGCAGCTCGTGCGCGTACCAGCCGAGCAGCTCCCTCACGTCGAGCGCGCCCTCTGAGTCGAGTGCCTCCAGCGCGACCCTGGCGCCCTTGCCCCTGCGCCGCTCGAGGGCCTCGCGATCGAGCCCCCAGTCGGGGTTCACACGCAGGTAGACCCTGCCGCCGGTCTGGCCGGCGCAGAACCAGGGGCCCGGGTCCCCGAGCACCACTGCGCGGCCGTCGGTCATGTACTCGAACGCGAAGCCCTTGAGGTTCGCGCGGTCGGCCAGGCAGCCGAGCGAGTCGTCGAGCGGGCCGGGGGGCTCGCCGCCGATCACCACGTCGGCGCCCGATAGCCGGATGCAGAAGCGCGAATCGGCGTCTCCCTGCACGAACAGCCGGCCGCGCTGCGCCCCATAGGCGAATGACTTGCCCACCGAGCCGTTGACCCGCCTGCCGAGGCGGTTGACCCCCTTGAGGATCGCCACCTTCCCGCCCAGCATCGTCTTGCCCACGCCGTCCTGAGCGCCGCCCTCCACGGTGATGTCCACGCCGTCCACGTTGAACGCGCCGAGGCCCTGGCCTCCGATCGATCCGCCATGGAAGCGCAGCGGGGGCTGCTCGCCGCCGGCCCCTGTGCCGCCGCCCCCGATGCGCCGCCGGGCCAGCTGCCCGGATAGCGCGGTGCCGATCGCGCGGTCGTGCGCGGCGACCAGCCCGGCCGTCTCGCGCTCCTCCGCGGGCTCGGGCATGTCGAGCGGCTCGAGGTCAAGCATGTCGTCGATCGGCCGGATCAGCTCGTGCAGGTCCACCGCCGCGCCGGCACGGGCCTGCACGAGCAGCTCGGAGCGGCCCACGAGGTCCTGGGCGCGCTCGAACCCCAGCGACGCCGTGACCTGCCTGACCTCCTCGCCCATGTCCTCGAAGAAGCGGGCGCAGCCGGCGGACGCCCGCTCCAGGTCCTGCGGCGTGAACTTCCGCAGCCCCTTGAGCTGGGCCTCCGCCTCGGACTGGATCTGCGTGGCGATGCCCACGTGGCACGTGTCGAGCTGGCACCCCCGGCAGATGGTGCACCCGAGCGAGACCATCGCCAGCGTGCCGAAGCCAACCCGGTTCGCGCCCAGGCAGTGGAGCTTCACGATGTCGTGGGCGTGGCGGTAGCCGCCGTCGGCCCAGATCTCCACGCGGTTGCGCACGCCCGCCTCCATCAGCGCCAGGTGCACCGCCCGCGTGCCTATGTCGGACGGCAGCCCCACGTGACGCAGGGCGTGGGAGCGCGCCGCGCCCGTGCCGCCCTCGTAGCCAGAGAGGGTGATGATGTCGGCCCCGGCCTTGGCGATCCCCACGCCGATCGTGCCGATGTTCGGCACCACCGGCACCTTGACGGATACGCGCAGGTCCGGGTTCGCCGTCCTGAGCTCGTCGATCAGCTCCGCCAGGTCCTCGATCGAATAGAGGTCGTGGTTGTTGGACGGCGAGATCAGGTCGGTGCCCGCCGTGGCGTTGCGGGCCGCGGCCACCCTTTCCGTGACCTTCCTGGCCGGCAGGTGGCCGCCCTCCCCGGGCTTCGCCCCCTGGCCGATCTTGATCTCCACCAGGTGGGACGAGTTGAGCATCTCGCTCGTCACGCCGAAGCGTCCCGACGCCACCTGCTGGCCGCGCCAGTGCGGGTACCTGCCGTACATGTCGCGGATCTCACCGCCCTCGCCGTTCATGGCCACGATGTTGATCCGCTTGGCCGCCTCGGCATACGCGCGGTAGGCCGTCTCCCCCTGGGAGCCGAAGCTCATCGAGGAGATCACGATCGGGTACGAGTGGATACCCACCTCCACGCTGGCCCGCTCGGCCGGGAGCGGGTCGCGGTCGGAGCGCAGGTCGAGGATGTGGCGCAGCGAGACCGGCTGGATCAGCTCGAGCTCGCGGACCTTGCTCGAGTACTCCTCGTAGGACGCCGAGCCCGCGGCGGCCGCCACGGCCGCCTTGTACACCTTGGGGTAGAAGTGGAAGGTGCGGCCGGGCTTGGACTCCTCGTGGCCGGCCAGGATCCGCATCCGCTCGTCGCCGTCGCGGTCGAGCTCGGTCCACCCGGTGCCGCCCTGCTCCGAGCCGAAGTAGGACGGGGTGTCGAAGAACGCCGCGAGCTCCGGCCGCAGCCCGATGCACGCGAACAGGCGCGAGTACCCGCGCACCTCGTGGATCCCGAGCGTGGAGATCACCTTCTCGATGCCCTTCCGGAGGGCGGTGGCCAGGCTGGCCACGTCGCGCCGGTAGTCGTCCATCAGCCCCACCTCGACCATCGTGTACGGGCAGACGCCGTCCGCCCCGAGGCCGAGCGCGAGCATCACGTCGTGCACGTTGCGCACGGCGGCTGAGCGCAGCAGCAGCCCGCAGCGGCGGCGGAGGTTCGTCTCCCCGGGACGGGTGAAGTGCTCGCGCAGCGCGAGATCCACGGCCGCCAGGGACAGGTGCGGGTCGAGGTAGCCGCGGTCGCCCTCGTAGGCGGTCCGGTCCGACAGCACGAGCAGCTCAGCGCCGGCGCTCACGGCGGAGGTGGCCTCGTGCTTCAGGCGCTCCACGGCTCCCCGGGTGGTCTCCGACTCGAGGCAAGACAGATCGAGCACGCGCGCCCTGTTGCGGAACTCCTCCCACAGGTCCTCGAGCAGGTAGGTCTTGTGCTCGCGGGCCACGCGGCGGTAGTCGGAGTCCGAGAGCGGCGCCAGGCCGTCGTGGCCGCCGAGGATGATCGGGAACGCGGTCTCGATCGTGGTGCGCGCCCCGGGCACCGCGTCGATCCCCGGCCGCGCCCCGAACACGGCCCGGCACGAGAAGTGCTCGACCTCGCGCTCGCGGTCGATCGCGGGGTTGGTGACCACCGCGACCGACTCCTTGAAGTAGTCGGCCAGGTTCTGGCGCTCCGGCGAGAGAGCGGCCAGCGGTCCGTCGTAGCCGAGCGAGCCAATCGGCTCCGCGCCGGTGGCCGCCATCTGCTGCACGAGCTTCATGTCGTCGCGCTGCCAGCCGAATCCGCCGAGCACCCTGGCGGGCACCTTCACCGGCTCCGAGGGCCCGGCGCTCGTGTAACCGGGGATCTCGGGACCGGTGAGCGGCCCGCCTACGGGAATCGCCTGGGCGAAGGTCTGGCCGGCGGTGGCGCCGGCCCGCTCCTGCCAGCGCCGGCAGCACAGCCGCTGCATCGCGGGATGGTCGAGCAGCGTGGCGCTGCCGCCCACGCGATCGAGCGTGACCATCACCTTCTCGCCCGGCGCGAGCGGCTTGGGCTCCGCCAGGGTGTCGGCCACCGAGATCACCCCGGGCTCGCTCGAGAAGACGTGCGCGTCGGCGGTCTCCATCGACCAGAGCGGGCGCAGCCCGAGGGCATCCACCGAGAACACGCACTCGTCGCCGTGGCGGGCCACCAGCGCCACCGGCCCCTGCGCCAGCGGCCCGAACGCCTGGCGCAGGTACATGTAGAAGCCGCGCAGCTCCTCCGGCATCCCCTTGATCTCGTTGACGATCGGCGGCAGCACCAGCTCGAGTGCCTCGGCGAGGGTGAGGCCCTCTCGGTGGATCAGCGCCTCCACCGTGCGCGAGAGGTCCTGGGAGTCGGAGCCGTCGCGCGGCAGCGGCACGCCGAGCATGCGCGCCTCCTGGCGCAGCCGCGCCACGGTGTTGATCTCCCCGTTGTGGCCCAGCACGCCGAACGGCTGCACGCGCCTGAAAGCGGGCCAGGTGTTCGTGGAGTAGCGGTTGTGACCGAGCAGCGCCGCGGTCTTGGCCCGGCCGTCGTGCAGGTCCGGGAAGTAGCCGCCGAGCGCCGACGGCGAACCGAGCACCTTGTAGACCACCGAGTGGCGCGAGCACGATGCCACGTGCACGTCGAGCGCCTCCTCGAGCTGCACGGTCAGCTCGAAGCAGCCGCGCTCGTCCTCGAGGAGCCCGCCCACCTGCCAGAAGACCGGCTCCTCCTCGCGCGCCTGCGGCCCCAGCGCCGTGGTCATCACCTCGTGGTCGCGCTCGGCCAGCACGCGCAGACCGATGCGGCTCATCGTCTCGCGCGCCCGTTCCCTGACCGCCGCCACGTCGCCCGCGCCGCGCGGGATGAACACGTGGGCGACCGCGAAGCGCGGATCGAGGGCGAGGCCCGGCGCGTGACCGCCGCTCCGCACCGCCTCGGCCCAGATCTCCCGCGGTATGTCCACCGTCAGGCCGCAGCCGTCGCCCTCGCCGTCCACGTTGCCGGCGCGGTGGAGCATCTTCTGGAGCGCCGTCAGCGCCGTCTCGATCGCCTCGTGCGAGGGTCGCGCGTCCTTGGCCAGCCACGCGTACAGCGCGCAGGCGTCGCGGTCCTCCACGGTGGTGGGCGCCCGGCGCGGCCGGTAGGCGCGCGTCGGCTCGTGGCGAGTCATGTGGTCTCCTCGGATCCGCGGCTTCTCCGAGCGGCCGCGCGACGGGCAGACGGAAATTCTAACCTCGGGCCGATGCGCGCCATCCTCAGCACCCAAGAGCCCCCGCACGTCCGACTCGGGGAGGCCCCCGACCCCACCCCGGCGCCGGACGAGGCGCTCGTGGAGGTGAGGGCGATGTCCGTCAACCGCGGCGAGGTCCGTCGCCTCGAGGCCCTGCCCGAGGGCAGCCTCACGGGCTGGGACGTGGCCGGCGTGGTGCGCGAGCCCGCCGCCGACGGAAGCGGACCGCCGGCCGGCACCCGCGTGGTGGGAGTGGGCGGCTCCCTCACCCGTGCCAGCGCCTGGGCCGAGCTGGCGCCCGTGGCCACCGACCGCCTGGGCACGCTCCCCGACGAGGTCTCCTTCGCCGCGGCGTCGACCCTGCCCGTGGCCGGGCTCACCGCCTACCACGCCCTCGGGCTCGGAGGGCTGCTGGTGGAGCGGCGCGTGCTCGTGACCGGAGCGGCCGGCGGGGTGGGCCGCTTCGCCGTCCAGCTCGCGGCCGGCGCCGGCGCGCACGTGACCGCGGTGGCGCGCGACCCGGAGCGCGCCGAGGGACTGGCCGAGCTCGGCGCGGAGGCGATCGTGCACGAGCTCGAGCCCGACGGCGAGCGCTTCGACCTGATCCTCGAGTCGGTCGGCGGGCCGTCGCTGGCCGCGGCGCTCAGGCGGGTGACGCCCGGCGGCACGATCGTCACCTTCGGCGACTCGTCGGGCGAGGCCGTGAGCTTCGGTGCGCGCGACTTCTACCGCAGCACCGGCGCCACGCTCTACGCGTTCCTGATCTTCACCGAGCTGGACCGGCGCGGCACCGGCTCGGCGGACCTGGAGCGGCTGGCGCGCCTGATCGCCGCCGGCAGGCTCGACCCGGCCATCAGCGTGGAGGCGAGCTGGCGCGAGGCCGGCCCCGTGCTCGAGGCGCTGCTGGAGCGCCGCGTGCGGGGCAAGGCCGTGCTGCTCGTGGACTAGGGGCCCGCGGGCCCGTCACCGACGCCCGGGGAGGTTCCACCCCCGGTGGACTCGGTGTAGCCGTTGGACAGCCGGCTCTCGACCTCGAGGTCCTGACCCGGCTCCGGGAGCGGCGCGCGGACCGCTGCCAGGAACGCCCGCACGCGGATGCCCCGGACCGTTGTGAACACGGGCGAGAGCGCGGCCCTCGACCGGCGACCGCGAGGATCGATGATCGTGAGCGCCCGCACACCCGACCGGGCGAACCCGTAGACGGGATATGTGCGGCGCCGGCCCCGCCCAGGTCCGCCGGAGTAGACCTCGGACCCGCCCTCGAGCGAGTACGACAGCGTGTGTGCGTCGGTGCACTGGCCGGATCTGAACGGCCACCCCCTTCCCGCCAGGCTCACGGTCGCGCACAAGCCGCCACGCCTGGTCCGCCAGTGAGTGCTTCTCCACAGCCGTCCGTCGGCACCCCTTCGGGCAAGTCGTGTCTGAGGCGCGTCCTTCGGCGCGTGGCGCCCCAGGATGAACGGCTGCGACAGGCCGATCGGAAGCAGGTCGCCCCCGACGCGTCGCCTGTGCGTGCTCCCGTCAGAACCGACGGCGGTGACGGTGAGACGCGGCATGCGGGCTCCCGGTGGCGTGGCCGGCGTGGGAACGAACGCGAGGAAGGCGCGGACCCGGAAGGTCCGCGGCAGCGTCCGCACGCTCCCCGGGTCGACGCCGGAGCGGCGCAGGATCCGCGGGGAGCGGTTGTAGCGCACACGGAACGGCTCGGAGAGCGCCGCCGGGACGGTCGGGCCGTCCGTAGCCGCGACGGTCACCGCGCGCACGCCTGCCGCCACCAGGCCGCAGGTGGGGGCCGGGGGTGCGGGCTTTCCGAGCACGATGCCCACGCCGCCGCAATCGAGCGACAGGCCGTGGCGGGCGATCCCGATAGCGATCGAGGTGGAGAGGACGCACGTGCGGCCGCGCTCGCGTCTCGCTCCTTCGCCAACGGACCTGGACACGGAGAGGCAGTAGTCGATCGATCCCGAAATCCGCTCCCCTGAGCTCGTCCCCGAACCTCGCTGACGGAAGACCTCGAGCGTCCATCGGTCCACTCCCGTGCCCGGCACCGTGAGCTCGGCTCGGATCACGCCGGGCGGAGTCTGGGAGCCCGCGGCCACACCGACCGACAGGGCGGCGGCCGCCACGGCCACCAGCGGCACTGCAGAGCGGACCCGCAGGTTGGTCAAGGCGGGCTGAGCATAACCCGAGCGGCTAGAGCCCGGCCGCCTCCAGCGCCTCCTCGCGGTCCGTGAAGGTCTGGAGGCGCGCGATCCGGCCGTCGCGCAGCGCGATCAGCCAGGCGGCGTGCTGGCGCTCGAACGCGAGGCCGCTGCCGCGCGCGCAGGCCCGCCAGTGTCCGAGCGCGAGGGCGCAGGTGTCGGACACGCTGCGCGAGTCCTCCACGTGCACCTCGAACACCTCCCAGTCGCCGAAGAGCTGCTCGGCCCACTGCCGGATCCCGTCGTGGCCGTGGAAGCAGGTGCCCTCCACGGTGATCGGGATCCACTCCACCTCCGGGTGCATGCACTCGGCGAGAGCCGTCTCGAGCTCGCGCCGGTTCCAGCACTCGGCCCAGCGGCGGAAGACCTCCTCCGGCGCCGTGGCCATTCCGTCCCCCTAGCGCTCGTCCCGGGGACCGGACCAGAAGGCGTCGCCGACCGTGACGGTCCTGGCGATCTCGGCCTGGTGGCGAAGCGAGTTGGGGTCCCCGTCCTCGTAGGCGAACATGCCCTGGGCCGAGATCCGCCGCGCCTCGCCGGTGCCGCCCAGGAACTGGTCCACCACCCGGGCGCAGCGCCGGCCCTCAGCGATGGCCGTGACCACCAGCGACTGCCCGGTCCGGGCGTCGCCGCAGGCGAACACGCCCTGGACCTTGGTTCCGTAGACCGGCGCCTTGACGTTGCCGCGCGCGTCGAGGTCGAGGGCCAGCTCGCTGACCGCGCCCTCGTGCTCGGGATGGCTGAAGCCGATCGCGATCAGCACCAACTGCGCTTCCTCTTCGAACTCGCTTCCCGGAACCGGCTTGAGGTCGCGCGAGGAGGTGCCCTCCACGCGCCAGCCGCGGACGGCCGACACGCTGCCGTCCTCGCCGAGCAGCTCGATCACCTCGGTGCCGAACTCCCGAACCCCGCCCTCGTCGAGCGCGTAGGTGGTGCGCGTGCGCTTGGGCGGGAGCGGCCACGGCGTGCTCGCCATGCGGCCCTCCTTCGGGAGCGGCGGGTAGACATCGAGCATCAGCACGCTCTCCGCGCCCTCGCGCAGGGCGTTCGACACGCAGTCCATGCCGGTGTCGCCGCCACCCACCACGACCACGCGCAGCCCCTCCGCGCTGATCGTGGCCTCCGGGGGCGTGTCCCGCGAGACGCGCCCCTGCGAGCGCGCCACCCAGCGGTTGCGCTGGTAGAGGTAGTCCATCGCAAAGTGCACGTTGGCCAGCTCGCGGCCGGGTGTCTCGAGGTCGCGGTGCACGCGCGAGCCGATCGCCACGACCACCGCGTCGTGCCGGCGGCGGAGCTCCTCGGCCTCCACGTCGCGGCCCACGTCCGTGTCGCACACGAAGTCGATGCCCTCCTGCTCGAGCAGCTTCACGCGGCGGTCGATGATCCACTTCTCGAGCTTCGCGTCCGGCACGCCGAAGCGCAGCAACCCGCCCGGGGCCTCGTCGCGCTCGTAGACGGTGACCTTGTGGCCGAGCTTGTTCAGCTGGGCGGCCACCGCCAGGCCCGCCGGCCCGGAGCCCACCACGCCCACGGTCCTGCCGGTGCGCCGGTCCGGCGGCTCGGCGTCGATCCAGCCCTCCTGGAAGCCGCGGTTGGCGATCGCCAGCTCGATCTGCTCGATCGTGACCGGGTCGTCGTTGATGTCGAGCACGCAGGCGGACTCGCATGGCGCGGGGCAGATGAGGCCCGTGAACTCGGGGAAGTTGTTCGTGGCGTGGAGCTGGGTGAGCGCGTCCTGCCACTTGTCGCGGTACACGAGGTCGTTCCAGTCGGGGATGCGGTTCCCGAGCGGACAGCCCTCGTGACAGAAGGGAACGCCGCAGTCCATGCAGCGGCCGCCCTGCTCGCGCAGGGTCTCGTCGTCGGGCAGCGAGAAGTACTGCCCGTAGTCGTGCACGCGCTCCTTGGGATCGCGCTTCTCGAAACCGGCGCGCTCGATGCGCAGGAAGCCCTTGGGGTCACCCATGGCTAGCTCCCCACCCCGGCCGCCTCGGGCTCGGGCTCCTCGGCCTCGGCCAGCGCCCGCTTGTAGTCGTGGGGCATGACCTTCACGAAGCGGTCCACGCTCGCGTCCCAGTTCTCGAGCAGGCCGGCGGCCACGGACGAGCCGGTGCGGTCCAGGTGCTCCTGGACCAGCGCCCGCAGCTCAACCGAGTCGTCGCCGGTGATCTCGTCGAAGCCCACGAGCTCCGTGTTGCAGCGCGAGCGGAAGCCGCCGTCCAGGTCCAGCACGTAGGCGATGCCGCCGCTCATGCCGGCCGCGAAGTTGAGGCCCGTGGCGCCGAGCACCACGATCCGGCCGCCGGTCATGTACTCGCAGCAGTGGTCCCCCACACCCTCGACCACCGCCACGGCCCCGGAGTTGCGGACCGCGAAGCGCTCGCCGGCGAGCCCGCGGAAGAACGCGCGGCCGCTGGTGGCGCCGTAGAGCACCACGTTGCCCACGATCACGTTCTCCTCGGCCGCGAACCCGGCCGCCTCGGGCGGGCGCACCACGAGCGAGCCGCCGGACAGCCCCTTGCCCACGTAGTCGTTGGCGTCGCCCTCGAGCACGAGGCTCACGCCGCTGGCCAGCCAGGCGCCGAAGCTCTGCCCCGCCGAGCCCCGCAGCAGGATCTCCACGCTGCCCTCGGGCAGGCCGCCGGCGCCGAGCCGGCGCGCGATCTCGCCGGAGAGCAGGCCGCCCACCGCACGGTTCTTGTTCTCGATCGGCCGCTCCGCCCGGACCTGGCGGCCCTCCTCGATCGCCCCGCGGCAGAGCTGGAGGAGGTCCACGTCGATCGAGTCCCAGAGCACCGGCTCCGGTGCCCGGACCCGCGAGCGCGGAGCCTTCTCGTGCACGTTGTCGGGGACCACGAGCAATGGGCGCAGATCGATCCCGCGCGCCTTCCAGTGGTCCACCGCCTCGTCGGCCGCCAGCAGGTGGGTGCGCCCGATCAGCTCCTCGATGGAGCGCACGCCGAGGGAGGCCATCAGCCCGCGCGCCTCCTCGGCGACCATGAACAGGTAGTTGACCACGTGCTCGGGCTTGCCGCGGAAGCGCTCGCGGAGCTCCGGATCCTGGGTGGCCACCCCCACCGGGCAGGTGTTGAGGTGGCACACGCGCATCATCACGCAGCCGAGCGCGATCAGGGGCGCGGTGGAGAAGCCGAACTCGTCGGCGCCGAGGATCGCTCCGATCACCACGTCGCGGCCGGTGCGCATCTGGCCGTCGACCTCCACCAGGATGCGCGAGCGGAGGTCGTTCTGCAGCAGCGTCTGCTGCGTCTCGGCCAGGCCGATCTCCCAGGGGATGCCGGCGTGCTGGATCGAGGCCTGGGGCGACGCGCCGGTGCCTCCGTCGTGGCCGGCGATCACCACGTGGTCGGCGTTGGCCTTGGCCACTCCCGCGGCGATCGTGCCCACGCCCACCTCGGACACGAGCTTGACCGACACCCGCGCGCGCGGGTTGGCGCAGCGCAGGTCGTAGATGAGCTGCTTGAGGTCCTCGATCGAGTAGATGTCGTGGTGCGGCGGCGGCGAGATCAGGGTCACGCCCGGCGTGGAGAAGCGCAGGCCCGCGATGTAGCGGTCCACCTTGTGCCCGGGCAGCTGCCCGCCCTCGCCCGGCTTGGCGCCCTGGGCCACCTTGATCTGGAGCTCGTCGGCGTTGGCCAGGTAGTGAACGGTCACGCCGAAGCGCCCGGAGGCCACCTGCTTGATGGAGGAGCGGCGCTCGTCCTCGAAGCGCGCCGGGTCCTCCCCGCCCTCGCCGGTGTTGGACTTGCCGCCCAGCCGGTTCATCCCCACCGCAAGCGTCTCGTGCGCCTCGGGCGAGAGCGCGCCGAGGCTCATGCCGCCGGACTTGAAGCGGCGCACGATGTCGATGGCGGGCTCGACCTCGTCGAGCGGGAGCGGGTCGATGTCGTCGCGGAAGCGCAGCAGCCCGCGCAGCGTGCTGCGCGGCGCGGCCACGTGGTTCACGTAGCGGGCGAAGCGCTCGTACGCCTCGGCGCCGTCGCCGTCGCGGGCCGCGTGCTGGAGGCTCGCGATGGTCTCCGGGTTCCAGCCGTGGAACACGCCGCCGCGGCGCCATTGGTAGATGCCGGCCGATGGCAGCAGCTCGGACGTGGCTGCCGGGTAGGCCCGCGCGTGGCGGTCGAGCGCCTCGCGCGCGAGCACCTCGAGCCCCACGCCGCCGATCCGCGACGAGGTGCCGGTGAAGTGCCGGTTCACGACCTCCGGCTCGATCCCCACCGCCTCGAAGATCTGAGCGCCGGTGTACGAGCGGATCGTGGAGATGCCCATCTTCGAGAGCACCTTCAGCAGGCCCTTGCCGATCGCCTTGACCATCCGCTGCTCGGCCTCCTCCGGGCTCATCCCGTCGGGCAGGCGGCCGGCGCGGTGGAGCGAGTAGACCGACTCGAACATCATGTAGGGGTTGACCGCCGAGTTGCCGTAGCCGATCAGGCAGGCCAGGTGGTGGATCTCCCTGGCCTCGCCCGTCTCGGCCACGAGGCCGATCTTGAGGCGGGTGCCCTCGCGCACCAGGTGGTGGTGCACCGCCGCGGTGGCCAGGAGCGAGGGCATCGGCGCGCGGTCGGGGCCGATGTTGCGGTCCGACAGGATGATGATGTTCACGCCGCGCTCCACCAGGTCGGAGGCCTCGCGGCACATCTCCTCCACCCGCCGCTCCATCCCCTCCGGCCCGCTCCCCACCGGCCAGGTCATGTCGATGGTGCGCGCCTCGAACACGTGGTGGTCCACCTGGCGCAGCTTCTCGAGCTCCGAGTTGCGCAGGATCGGCTGCGGCATCACCAGCTGGTGGCAGTGGTCCGGGGTCTCGCCGAGCAGGTTGATCTCCGGGCCGATCACCGCCTCGAGGCTCATCACCACGGACTCGCGGATCGGGTCGATCGCCGGGTTGGTGACCTGCGCGAAGAGCTGCTTGAAGTACGAGAACAGCGCCGGCCGGGCGTCCGACATCGCGGCCGGGGCGAGGTCGTTGCCCATCGAGCCGGTGGGCTCGGCGGCGTCGCGCGCCATCGGCGCGAGGATGATCCGCAGGTCCTCCTCGGACCAGCCGAAGGCGAGCTGGCGGGCCCGGAGCGGCTCCACGCGCGGCACGCGCGGGCTGCGCTCGGGCAGGTCCTCGATGTGGACGGCGCGGTCCCGCAGCCACTCTCCGTAGGGGCGTCTCTGCGCAAGTGCCTGCTTGATTTCCTGGTCGGGCACGATCCGCTCGGCCTCGAGATCCACCAGGAAGAGCTTGCCCGGGTGCAGGCGGCCCTTGGCCTTCACCTGGTCGTCGGCGATCTTGAAGACGCCGGTCTCCGAGGCCAGCACCACCCAGCCGTCATGGGTCACGAGCCAGCGCCCCGGACGCAGCCCGTTGCGGTCGAGCGTGGCGCCGATCACGCGGCCGTCGCTGAAGGCCACGGCGGCCGGGCCGTCCCACGGCTCCACCACCGCCGAGTGGTAGGCGTAGAAGTCGCGCACCTCCTGGGGCAGCTCCGGGCGCCCCTGGAACGCCTCCGGCATCAGCATCGACATCGCATGCGCCGGTGAGCGACCACCGAGCACCAGCAGCTCCAGCAGCCCGTCCAGCGACGCGGAGTCCGAGATGTCGTCGCGCAGGAGCGGCGCGATCTTCTTCACGTCGTCGCCGAACAGCTGCGAGGACAGGTCGCCCTCGCGGGCGCGCATCCAGTTGCGGTTCCCGCGCAGCGTGTTGATCTCGCCGTTGTGGGCGAGCATCCGGTAGGGGTGCGCCAGCTCCCAGCTCGGGAAGGTGTTGGTGGAGAAGCGCGAGTGCACCAGCGCCAGCCGGCTCGAGGCGCGCGGGTCGCTCAGATCCGGGTAGTAGCGCGAGAGCTGGGGCGCAGTGAGCATGCCCTTGTAGACGACGGTGCGCGAGGACAGGCTCGCGATCGACAGGCCGTCGACCTGCTCGCGCTCCACCACCCGCCTGATCACGTAGAGCTTGCGCTCGAACGCGTCGCGGTCGGCCACGCCGTCGCCCGCCGCGCCCACGAACAGCTGGGCGATGTGCGGGGCGCTCGCCGCGGCCGCGACGCCGCAGGCGCTCTCGTCGATCGGCACCTCGCGCCAGCCGATCAGGCGCTGGCCCTCGGCCTCGACGCTCCGCTCGATCAGCTCCACCGCGTGCCGGCGCAGCTGCTCGTCCTGGGGCAGGAAGCACATCCCCACGCCGTAGCCGCCCGCGTGGGGCAGCTCGAGGCCGGCCTCCTCGCGGAAGAAGGCGTCGGGGATCTGGACGAGGATGCCCGAGCCGTCACCCGTGTCAGGGTCGGCGCCCTCCCCACCTCGGTGCTCGAGCTGCTCCAACGCGTACAACGCGCGGGAGATCACCTCGTGCGAACCCGGCGCATTCATGCGTGCGACAAACGCGACGCCGCAGGCGTCGTGCTCGTAGGTCGGGTCGTACAGGCCGGGCACTGCCTGCAGGGCTCTTCACCTCCTCGGAATCCACGCCTTCTTCGAGCGGGCGCGCGACGGGCAGGGAGGCCGAAACTATAGAGCCGAGGGGGTCTCCAGGGGGGCGGCGACCCACCGGGGTGGGCGTGCGAGTATCTTCGCCTCACCCGTGGGAACCACCGTCACGATCCTCTCCCAGAAGGGCGGCACCGGCAAGACGACGACGGTCCGCACGCTGGCCGACGTCTTCAGGCGCGCCGGGCTTCAGGTGCTCTGCGTGGACCTCGATCCGCAGGGCAACCTCTCCGACTACTTCGACGTGCCCGCCGACGCCTCGCCCACGATCGCCGACGTGCTGGCGGGCCAGGCCAAGGCCGCCGACGCCGTGCACGAGGACATCCTCCCGGCCAACCTCGGGCTGGCCGAGGCGGAGCTGATCCTCGGAGGCAAGATGGGCCGGGAGCTGACGCTGAGGCGGGCTCTCAGGGAGCTCAAGCGCCGCTACGACCTCGTGCTCGTGGACTGCCCGCCGTCGCTCGGACTGCTGACCGTGAACGCGCTCGTGGCCGCCGATCACGCGCTGATCTCGACCGAGGCCGAGTACTTCTCCCTCCAGGGCGTGGAGCAGGCGCTCGAGGTGATCGAGCTGGCCAAGGAGTCCCTGCATCCGGACCTGGAGTGGCTCGGCGTGGTGCTCAACATCGCCGACATGCGGCTCGTTCACTCGCGCGAGGCGCTCAAGCAGCTCCAGGAGCGGTTTGGCGACAAGGTCTTCCCCACCGTCATCCGGCGCTCGGTGCGCTACGCCGAGTCGGCGGAGCGCGGGGTGTCGATCGTGGACTACGCGCCCGACCTCGGCGCCGACTATGCCGGCGCTGGCCAACGAGGTGCTGGAGCGCCTCGGCGGCTACGAGGAGGCGCGCGGGCGCCTCGGGGCCTTGCGCGCCGAGCTCGTGCCCGCGTAGGCTGCGTCGTCTTGTCCGAGCTCCTCTTCAAGCCCGTGACCGAGCTGGCGCGCATGGTGCGCGAAGGCGAGATCAGCTCCCGCGACCTCGTGGAGGCGTCGCTGGAGCGCATCGAGGCGCTCCAGCCGGAGCTGAACGCCTTCGTGCACGTGGACGCCGAGGGCGCCCTCGCCACGGCGGATGCCGTGGATCCGGGCGACCCGCGTCCCTTCGCGGGCGTCCCGATCGCCATGAAGGACACGACCCCGGTGGCGGGGATGCCCTTCACCTACGGCTCCGACCTGTTCGGCGACTTCGTGGCCCAGCACGACTCGTTCGTGACGCGCCGGATCCGCGACGCCGGCTTCGTGATCGTCGGCAAGACCAACATGCCGGAGTTCGGGATCCTGCCGGTGAGCGAGCCGCGCCGCTTCGGCCCGGCGCGCAACCCCTGGGACACCTCGCGCACCCCGGGCGGCTCCTCCGGCGGCGCGGCGTGCGCGGTGGCCTCCGGCATGGTGCCGATCGCCCACGGCAGCGACGGCGGCGGCTCGATCCGGATCCCGGCCGCCTGCTGCGGCCTGGTGGGCCTGAAGCCCACCCGCGGCCGCGTGTCGCGCGGACCCGAGCAGGGCGACGACTTCCTCGTGCAGGACGGCGTGCTCAGCCGCACCATCGCCGAGACCGCCGAGCTCCTGGACGTCCTGGCCGGCTACGAGACCGGCGACGCGACATGGGCGCCGCCCCCGGCCGAGCCGTTCGCCGCGGCGGCCGCGCGCGAGCCCGGGAAGCTCCGGATCGGCGTGACCACGTCGATGCCGATCGAGGGCGAGCTCGACCCGTTGGCCGCCGGCGCCGTCACCGAGGCGGCTGAGCTGCTCGCGTCCCTGGGCCACGAGATCGAGGAGTTCGAGGCGCCGTGGGCCGGCGTGGACCTGCTCCCCACCTTCACGGTCGTCTTCGGCACGGGGATCTCCACGGCGATCTACTTCGGCGGCCTGCTCACCGGCCGCGAGCCCTCCGCGGACCTCGTGGAGCCGCTCTCGTGGGAGACCTGGAAGATCATCCAGGAGCGGGGCGGGATGGACTACCTGCTCGCGCGCACCCAGCTCCAGGCCGTGTCCCGCGCCTGGATCGGGCTGATGGACAAGTACGACGTGGTGCTCACCCCCGCCCTCGGCGAGCGGCCCGTCGCGATCGGCGAGCTGGACGCCTGCAGCGACAACCCGCTGGACGACTTCCGGCGCTCGGGGAACTTCACGCCCTACACGGCGTCCTACAACGTGAGCGGCCAGCCGGCGATCTCGCTGCCGCTCTTCCACGGCGCCGACGGCCTCCCCCTGGCCATCCAGCTGGCCGGGCGCCCCGCCGACGAGGCCACCCTGCTGTCCCTGGGCGCCCAGCTCGAGGCGGCCCGCCCGTGGGTGGACCGCCGGGCCGAGCTGGCCGCGGCCTAGCCACACTGACTTCCGGGGAATGGCTCCCGCTATGCGGGAGTCATTGCGATGTAGTCAGCCCGGCGGTACGGATCAGCTGCCGGTCGCGCTCGTAGCTGAGGAGCTCGAGCGCCTCCTCCGGCGGCAGCCAGCGCACCTCGTCGACCTCGTCGTTGGGGGTGAAGCCCGGGTCTTCCACCGGCTCCATCAGCCAGTAGCGCACCCGCTTCGGGCGGCCCTGGTTCTCGTAGTGCACGTCCGGCAGCTGGCGCACGAGGCGGGCCCGCACCGAGGCCTCCTCCTCCACCTCGCGGAGCGCCGCCTGCTCCCAAGTCTCGCCCGGGTCGAGCTTCCCCTTGGGCAGCGTCCAGTCCTCGTAGCGCGGCCGGTGCACGATCAGCACCTCGCCGTCGCGCATCACCAGCCCGCCCGCGGCTCGGATCTCGTCGCTCACAGGGCCGTCACGTCGGCACCGCCGGGGGCGAAGGTTGCGCGGCTCACGTGCCAGTCCGGGACCTCGGCGCGCAGGCGCTCCACGATCGCCCCGGTGGACTGCCAGTGGGACCAGAGGAGCACCGTGGGGCCGGCTCCCGAGATCGTGGCGCCCACCGCGCCCCACTCGGGGGCCCGGTCCACGAGGTCCATCGACTCGGGGTAGAGCGAGCGCCGGCGGGGCTGATGCAGCCTGTCGCTCAGGCCGCGCGCCACCAGCGAAAGGTCGTCGCGGGCCAGGCCAAGCACCAGGAGCGATGCACGTGCCACGTTGTACACCGCGTCAGCGAGCGGGACCTCCTCGGGGAGCGCGGCCCTGGCCGTCTCCGTGCGCACCTCGGCCGGCGGCCTCGCCAGCACCGCCTCGAGGCCCGCCGGCGGGTCGAAGCGCACCGGCTCGCCGCCGTCGCAGATCACGAACCCGCCGTGCAGCGCCGCCGCCACGTTGTCGGGGTGCCCCTCCAGCTCGCGTGCGAGCTCGAAGATCGGCGCGTCCAGCTCGTACATGTGGTCGGCCGCCACCAGCCCCGCCACGATCGCGGCCGCGCTCGATCCGAGCCCCGCGCCGGGCGGGATGTTCGACCGGATCTGAAAGCTGATCCCGTCGGCCGGATGCAGTGCCTCGAAGGCACGCACGCACAGGTTGGAGCGGTCGAGGGGCACGCCGGGCACGTCCGAACTCACCGCGAACTCCGAGCCCTCGGCCACCTCCAGCTCGAGCTCGATCGACAGCGCCGCGGCCAGCACGTCGAAGCCCGGACCCAGGTTGGCCGAGGACGCCGGCACGCGCACCAGGCGGTGGCGCCTCATGCGAGCACGGCCCGTTCCACGCTGTCGATGTCCGGCTCGCACGGCACCACCGACGTGGCCCGGCTCATCGCCGTCTGCGGGTCCTTCAGGCCATGGCCCGTGAGCACGCAGACCACGGTGCCATCCGCCCCGTAGCGCAGCAGTCCGGCCACCGAGGCCGCCGAGGCGGGCTCGCAGAACACGCCCTCGCGAGCGCCGAGCAGCGAGTAGGCCGCCAGGATCTCGTCGTCGGACACGGCCCGCACCTCGCCGCGTGAGGACGTGAAGACGCTCATGGCGTCCTCCCAGCGCGCCGGATTGCCGATCCGGATCGCGCTCGCCACCGTCTCGGGGTTGTCCACCGGCGCACCGAGCACCAGCGGAGCAGCTCCCTCGGCCTGGTAGCCGTGCATCTTCGGAGCTGCCTCGTACTCCTGGAATCCGCGCCACCAGGCGGTCACGTTGCCCGCGTTGCCCACCGGGATGCAGAGCACGTCGGGGGGCTCGCCGAGCTGGTCGCAGACCTCGAACGCACCGGTCTTCTGGCCCTCGATCCGGAAGTCGTTCACGGAGTTGACGAGCGCGATCGGGTGACGCTTGGCCAGTTCGCGAACAAGCCGCAGCGCCTCGTCGAAGTTGCCACGCAGGGCGACAACGCGCGCGCCGTGCATGAGGGCCTGGGCCAGCTTGCCGGTGGCGATCTTGCCCTCCGGCACGATCACCGCGCCCCGGAGGCCTGCGCGCGCCGCGTATGCCGCGGCGCTGGCCGCCGTGTTGCCGGTGGACGCGCAGACCACCACCTCCGCGCCCTCGTGGACGGCGGCCGATACCGCCACGGTCATGCCGCGGTCCTTGAACGAGCCGGTGGGGTTGGCTCCCTCGAGCTTGAGCCAGACCTGACAGCCGGTGAGCTCCGACAGGTGCGGCGCCGGCACGAGCGGCGTGTCCCCCTCCCCAAGCGTCACGAGCGGCTCCACGGGGAGCCGGTCGCGGTAGCGCCAGAGCCCCCGGGGCTCTGCCACGGCTACTCGAACACCTCTTCGATCACTCGGATCACCCGTGGTGGGGAGCGCACGAAGCCGAGCCGCGAGATCAGGTCCACCGCGGCGCGGAAGCGCGACTCGAGCACGGGGTGCATGACCATCACGAGCCGGGCGTCGCCTCCCAGGCCGTGTTGCACCACCGACCGGATCGACACGCCCTGCATCCCGAGGATCTCGGCCACCTGGGCGAGCACGCCCGGGTGGTCGGCCACCTCCAGGTGGAGGTAGAAGGAGAACGCCACGTCGGTCACGATCGGCAGCGTGACCGCCGGCGGCGGCAGCGACGGCGGCGGGATGATCGCCGAGATCACGTCGCCCAGCACGGCCGAAGCCGTCTGGGGCCCGCCGGCTCCGGGGCCCGACAGCGTGATCTCGGTGATGGCGGGTGACTCGATCGTCACCGCGTTGTAGGCCCCGTTCACCGACGCCAGCGGGTGGCCGGCGTAGAGGAACGCGGGATGCACGTGCACCGCGATGCCGCTGTCGATGCGCTCCGCGGAACCGATCAGCTTGAGCGAGAGGCCGAGCTGCTTGGCGTACGCGATGTCGTCCGCCGTGATCTGCTCGATGCCCTCGTAGCTGACCTGGTCGAGATGCACGGCCGTGTTGAAGGCCAGCCGCGCAAGGATCGCCATCTTGGCCGCGGCGTCCTTGCCGTTCACGTCCTCGGTCGGGTCGGCCTCCGCGTAACCGAGCTCCTGGGCCTCGCGCAGGGCCTCCTCGTACGACGCCCCGGTGCGCGCCATTTCGGTGAGGATGTAGTTGGTGGTGCCGTTCACGATCCCGTGGACGCGCTCGATGTGGGCGGCCGCGAGCGTCTCCGACATGACCCGGATGGCCGGCACCACGCCCGCGACGGCGGCCTCGAAGCGCAGCTGCACCTGGTTCTCGCGCGCGGCGTCGAAGATCTCCTCGCCGAACTGGGAGAGCAGCTGCTTGTTGGCGGTAACCACGTGACGCCCGGCCTTCAGGGCGCGCAGGACGTACTCGCACGCGGGCTCGGTACCGCCGATCAGCTCCACCACGAGGTCGCTGCGCTCGAGCAGGTCGTCGAAGTCGCCGCGGCTGCGCGTGAGCACGCCCACCACCTCGGGGCGCCGGCCGGCCTCTGCCGCGATCGCGTCCGCACGCGAGTCGAGCAGCTCGTGGAAGGCCGCGCCCACCGTGCCGTGACCGAGCAGCGCGACCCGGAACGGGCCCTCAGACGTCACGAAGGGTCAGATCGTCGAAGGTCTCGCGCCGTACCACCAGGCGCGCGTTGCCGTCCTTGCAGAAGACCACGGGCGGGCGGCGCACCGCGTTGTAGTTGTTGGCCATCGAGTAGCCGTAGGCGCCCGTGGCGGGAATCACGAGCAGGTCTCCCGGACGCGGATCGTCGAGTGGGACGTCACGGACGAGCACGTCGCCCGACTCGCAGTGCATGCCGGCCACCGTGCAGACCTCCGAGCCTCCGAAGCGGCCGACGATCTCCGCCTCGTAGCGGGCGTCGTAGAGCATCGGGCGCAGGTTGTCCGACATGCCGCCGTCCACCGCCGCCCAGGTGCGCACGCCGGGCACGCGCTTGACGGTGCCCACCGTGTAGACGGTCACGCCGGCGTTGCCCACCAGCGAGCGGCCCGGCTCGCAGAGCACCTTCACCCCGGGCGGCACATGGCGCAGCAGCGCCTCCACGTAGGCCTCGATGCTCGGCGGCTCGTCGTCGGCGGTGTAGGCAATCCCCAGGCCGCCTCCGAGATTGAGCAGCGGCCACTCGCCGAGCCCGCGCAGCACGTCGGCCACCGCCTCGAACGCCTCGAGCTCGAACACCTGGGACCCGATGTGCGCGTGCAGCCCGCGCAGCTCGAGCCCGGCCTCGGCGCAGCGCTCGACCGCCCGCGGAACGTCGGCGAGCGGGAAGCCGAACTTGGAGTCGGCCTGGCCGGTCTGGATGTAGGAGTGGGTGCTCGCCTTGATGCCGGGGGTCACCCGGATGAGCACCCGCTGCCCGCTGCCGTCCAGGCGGTCGATCTCGTCGAACGAGTCGACAACGATGTGGCCGACACCGCGCTCGCGCGCGTAGTCAAGCTCCTCCTGCGTCTTGTTGTTGCCGTGCATGTAGACCCGCGCGGGGTCGAATCCGCCCGCGAGCGCGAGGTGAAGCTCGCCGGCGGAGGCCACGTCGCACGAGAGACCCTGCTCCGCCATGAGGCGGAACGCCGCGGTGCACGGGAACGCCTTGGCGGCGTATATGACCTCGAAGCTGTCCGTTCGCGCCGCGAACGCCTCCACGTAGGCACGGGCGCGAGCGCGCATGTCGTCCTCCGCGTACACGTACGCCGGAGTGCCGAACTCGCGCCCCACGTCGGCCAGGTCGCAGCCCCCGACCTCGAGGTTGCCGGCCTCGTTCAGCCGCGAGCCGAGCGGATAGACATGGGATAGGGCCACGGCTGCCATGATCGGCGGCGATTATGAAGCACGCCGCGCCCGCCCCGCCCGAGCTGGGCACGAGCGACGGCCTTTCCTACGCGCTCTTCCTCCCCGAGGACGAGCCCGAGGCGGGGGTCGTGGTCCTCCACGGCGCCGGCTCGGCGAAGGAGAGTCACTTCGACTTCGCGCGTGGATGCCGCGACGAGGGCCTGGCCGCGCTGGCCTACGACGCGCGCGGCCACGGCCGCTCGGAGGGCGAGTTCGGCCCGGGCGCACTCGACGACGCGCTCGGGATGGTCGAGCTCCTCCGAGCGCACGCGCCGCGCGTGGCGCTGCGCGGATCGAGCATGGGCGGGTTCACGGCCATCCATGCGGCGGCTCGCGACCCGGACCTCTGCGCGGTGGTGGCCATCTGCCCGGCCACCGAGGAGCTCCTCGTGCGCGCGCTCCGCGCGGACGGGCCCGCGCGCTTTCGCTGCGACGTCGCGGCCACCGAGAGGTGGCTCCGGTCGCTCGACGTATTCGCCGCCGCCGGGAAGCTCGGGCCCGCCACGGGACTGCTGCTCCTGCATGCCCGCGGGGACGAGCAGGTGCCGTACACCGTGAGCGAGGAGCTGTTCGCGGCGGCCCACGAGCCCAAGCGCCTGCTCGTGCTGCCGGGTGGCCACCACCGCTCGCTGCAGCACGACATGGAGCTCCAGGCGGTGTCGCGCCGGTTCGTGCGCAAGGCGGCGGGCGCCGCGCCGTATTGAGAACGATTCTCGTTTAGGCTCAGGGCCGTGCCCTCGCCGGCGGACCTCTTCGAGCTGCCGTTCCTGCGCGAGGCGCTCATCGAGGTCGTCCTGCTCGCGCTCGCCGGGGGCCTCGTGGGCGCCTGGATCGTGCTGAGACGGCTGGCCTTCTTCTCCCATGCGGTGGGATCCGCCACGTTCCCGGGGCTCGTGACCGCCGACGCCACCGGCGTGAGCGCCTCCCTCCTGGCGCTGGCGGTCGCGCTCGGGTACGCCGGCGGCGTTGGTGGCGTGCGCCGGGCGGGCCGGGACTCCGAGGCCGCCACCGCGCTTTTGCTCGTGGCGGCGCTGGGCCTGGGGGTGATCCTGGCCAGCGACGTTTTCGAGTCGGGCGCAAGCGTGGACCGCCTGCTGTTCGGCACCCTCCTCGGCCTGGACGGATCCGACCTCGTGCTGGCGGGCGTCTGCGCGCTCGTGGCGCTGGCCGCGAGCCTCACGCTGGGACGCGCCTGGACCGCGATCGGGTTCGACCCGGAGTCCGCCCCGGCCCTCGGACTGCCCGCCACACGCGTCGATCTGGCGCTGCTCGGACTCGTGGCGCTCGCGGCGGTGGCCGCGATTCCGGCCGTGGGAGCCCTGCTCGTGGGGGCCGTGTTCGTGCTGCCCGCCGCGGCGGCGCGCCTGATCGCGCGGAGCGTGCCCGCGCTGCTTGTCTGGGCGGTGGGGCTGGCCGTGGCGGAGGCGAGCGTGGGTCTCTACCTCGCCTACTGGCTCGACGCCCCGCCCGGCCCGCCGATCGCCGTGCTGGGCGCCACCGTGTACGGCGCTGTCGCGATCGCCACCGGCCTGAGCGCCCGCCGCCCCGCGGTCGTGCCGTCATGAGCGAGAGGCTCGTGACGGTCGAGGGCCTGTCGGCCGGCTATGGCCCCGGCGCGCCGGCCCTCCGAGAGGTGACCTTCGCAGCCGGCGCCGGGCAGTCGATCTGCGTGCTCGGCCCCAACGGCGGCGGCAAGACCACGCTCTTCAGGGCGCTGCTCGGCGAGCTGCGCCCGGCCGCCGGCACGGTCGAGATCGCCGGCCGGCCGGCGTACCTGGCGCAGACCGAGCGCACGCGGCTCGACTTTCCGGTGAGCGCCGTGGACGTGGCGCTCATGGGCACCCTCGCGGCCGGAGCCTGGTGGCGGCCGCCGCGGCGCGAGGCGCGGGAGCGCGCCGAGCGGGCGCTCGGGCGCGTGGGCCTCGCGGACCGCATGCGGGTGCCCTTCGGCGAGCTGTCCGGAGGCGAGCGCCGGCGGGCGCTGCTCGCGCGCTCGCTGGTGATGGACGCGCGGGTGCTCCTGCTCGACGAGCCGCTGGCGGGCGTGGACCCCGCCAGCGCCGAGCTGATCTCGTCCGTCTTCCAGACGCTGCGCGACGAGGGCCGCACGCTGCTCGTGTCCACGCACGACGTGGGCAGCGCCCGCTCCTTCGACAGCGTGCTCTGCCTCAACGGGCGCCAGGTGGCGTTCGGCCCGCCCACCGAGGTGCTGGGCAGGGAGACGCTCGAGGCCACCTACGGGCAGGAGCTGATCGTGCTCGACGACGCCGGCCGCGACCGCATCGTGACCGTCCAGCACCACCATCACTGACCATGGACTTCCTGGACCCGTTGCTCGATCCGCTGCGCTCCGGC
Organism: uncultured Thermoleophilaceae bacterium; assembly: GCA_963811055.1. GTDB lineage: Bacteria > Actinomycetota > Thermoleophilia > Solirubrobacterales > Thermoleophilaceae > JACVRW01. Next base: position 321,974 of record CAWEPQ010000019.1, on the reverse strand, counting down.
ATCGACCGGCGCGCGCTGCTCGAGGTGGCGCTGCTCGGCGCGGTGTGCGGCGGGCTCGGCTTCTGGGTGGTGGTCGAGCGGCTGGCCTACGCCGCCGAGTCGCTGTCCCACGGGTTGCTCCCGGGCCTCGTGCTCGCCGCGCTGGCCGGCGCTCCGCTCCTGCTCGGCGCCGCGGGCGGCGTGATCGTCGCCGCGGTGCTGATCAGCGTGGCGGCGCGCGATCCGCGCATCGGCCCGGAGGCCGGCACCGGCGTCGTGGTCACCGGGCTGGTGGGGCTCGGGGCGCTGCTGGCGCTCACGCCCGACTCGCCCCAGCGCCTGGAGGAGCTGCTCTTCGGTGACCCGCTCGGGGTGTCCGACTCGGACCTGGTGGCCGCCGGCGTGCTCGCGGCCACCGGCGGGCTCCTGCTGTTCGTGCTCCACCGCCCACTCGCCGCCATGGCCTTCGACGGCGAGGGCGCCGCCGCGCTCGGCCTCCGGCCCCGGCTGCTGCGCCTGGCGCTGCTCGGGCTGGTGGCAGCCGCCGTGGCGGTGGCCGTGCAGGGCCTCGGGGCGCTGCTCTCGCTCGCGGTGCTGGTGGCGCCCGCCCTCGCGGTGCGGCACCGGGCCGGCTCCGCGGGCCGCGCGATCGTGGCCGGCGCCGCCGTGGGGGTAGCGGGCGGCGTGGTGGGGATCTACGTGTCGCACCACGCGGACCTGGCCGCCGGGGCCACGGTGGCGCTGACCCTGTGCCTGGCGGCGGCCCTCGGCAGCGTGGCTATGCCGGGGCGGTCCGCAGCGCGGTCCGGCGCGTGAGGATGATCGCGGCGCCCAGCGCCGCCACCCCCACACCCACGAGCTGTGGCGTGGTCAGCCCGGCCACCACCGCGTCGTTGCGGCGGATCAGCTCGATCAGGAACCGCTCCACCCCGACGATCACGAGATAGATCCCGAACAGCACCCCGGGCGCGAAGCGGTCGCGGAGGTGCCAGAGCACGAGCGTGGCGAACCCCATGGCCAGCGTCTCGTAGATCGGCGTGGGGTGCACCTCGTCCGTGGTGGGCACCGTGCCGTCCGGATAGGCCATCGCCCAGGGCAGGTCCGACTTGGTGCCGTAGTCCCCGTCACCCGAGAGCTGGCAGCCCACGCGGCCGACCACGTATCCGATCGCGATCGGCACGGCCGCCGAGTCGGCCAGCTCCCAGCTGAGCACCCCGCGCCGGAGCGCCCAGATGATCACCCCGATGGCACCGCCGAACAGACCGCCGAAGAACACCAGGCCGGAACCGGAGAAGATGTTGCCGAGGATGTCGTCGGACACCTTGTCCCAGTTCTGGATCAGGTAGTCGATCCGCGAACCGACGAGACCGCCGATCAGGGCCGCGAAGACCATCTCGTAGACCCAGTCCGTCGGCTGACCGGTTTCCTTGAACCGCCGCGCCATCGTTAACCCGGAGGCAACGAAGGAGAGTGCGAAGGCGATCCCGAAGGTCTGGAGCTCGAGCGGACCGATGTGGATCTCGGGTAGCACCGGAACGCACCCTAGCGTCACCCGTACCATCACTCGGATGCCCAGAGCCCTGCTCGCAACCCTCTTCTGCGCGGCCCTCGCCATGGTCGCCGCGCCCGCGTGCGCTGGGCGATGTGGTCGACCAGGCCGCGCTGCGCGACCTGGCGCGGCTCGACGCCCGCGCCGCCGGCACCGCGGCGCTCCCACTTCCGTTGCCGGGCGGCCGGGACGTGTCCGCGGCGTCGACCGGCGAGCTGGCGGCGATCGCCCGTACCGAAGGACCCGTTCGGGTGCTCGTGGGCGCGAGTACCCACGCCGCGGTGCCGTCGCTCGCCCGCGCGCTCGCCCGTCTCGGGGCGAGGCCGGAGGTGTTCAGGCTGAGCGGGGTGCTCGCCGCCACCGCTCCGTCAGGCCGCGTGCTGGCGCGCTCACTCGGTGCTGACCCACGGGTGGCGTACGTGGAGCGCGACCGCGATCTCCGCGTGGCCGCCGATCCCTTCGACAGCGTGGACACGACGCCCGGCGGCTCGGGGATCAAGTACACGTGGGCCTACGACGAGGTGGGCGCGGCCGCGGCCCTGGCCGCCGCCGGCGGCGGCTCGCGGCGGATCGTGGCGGTGGTGGACACCGGCGTGGACGTGCGCCACCCGGAGCTGGCGGGCCGCATCGCGCGCACCTATGACATCCACTCGCGCCGGGCGGGAGTGACGGACCACGCCGGGCACGGCACGTTCGTGGCCGGGCTGATCGCCGCCGTGGACGGCAACGGCATCGGCGGCAAGGGCGTGGCCGGCAACACGAGGCTGCTGGTGATCCGGGCCTCCCGCAGCGGCTCGCTCACCGTGACCGCCCTCGCCCGGTCGATCGAGGCCGCGGTGGCCCGCGGCGCTGACGTGATGAACCTCAGCCTGGCCGGCCCGGGCTTCTCGCTGAGCCAGGCGCGCGCGCTCGCGACCGCCTTCTACAACGACGTGCTCCCCGTGGCCGCGTCGGGCAACAACGGGCAGAGCGGAAACCCGCTCGAGTTCCCGGCGGCGGCGGTGGGCGGCCCGCGCGGGCGCCGTGGCGTGGGCCTGTCGGTCAGCGCCACCACGCCGGGCGGCGGGCGCACCGAGTTCTCCACCCACAACGACTATGTGAGCATCGCCGCCCCGGGTGCCGGTGCCTCCGGGTGCGAGCTCGGCGTGTTCTCCATCCTGCCGTCGGGCGGCGCCGAGGAATGGGACGACCCGCTCTCCTGCTCGCGGCTGTTCTCACAGGGCGCCGTGCGCTTCGGCTACGGCGAGGGCACGAGCTTCGCGGCACCGCTCGTCTCCGGTCTGGCCGCGCTCGTGTGGCAGGTGCAGCCGCGGCTCGCCTCCGAGCAGGTGGCCCACGTGCTCACGCGCACAGCCCACCAGACGGTCGGCACCAGGTCCTGGAACGAGTACACCGGCGCCGGCTTGGTGGACGGGGGCGCGGCGGTGGCCCTGGCTCGCGTCTACGACCTGACCGCGCCCCCCAGGCGCGGCAGCGCGCACCGGCGCGACGGCTCGCGCGTGGCGGTTCGCATCGCCCGCGCGCGCGACCACACCCGCGCCGGCCGCGAGCTGGCCGGGCACGTGAGGTACTCGATCCTGGTCTCGCGCGACGGCGGCAGGAACTTCGACGTGGCGCTGCGCCGCAACCGGCCGATCCGTCACCTGGTGCGCCTCAAGGGCAGCCAGACCAACGCGATCGCCACCGCCGTCTGCGACAGCAACGCCAACTGCGCGATCAAGCGGCTGGGCCGCTTCAGGCGCTACTAGCGCCGCTCGGGGACCGGGGCTACAGGTAGCCCATGGGGTCCACCGGCGACCCGTTCACACGGGTCTCGAAGTGGAGGTGGTCCCCGAAGCAGTGGCCGGTGCAGCCCACCGAGCCGATCACCTGGCCCTGGCTCACGGCAGCGCCGTTGGACGTGCCAAAGCTCGACTGGTGCGCGTAACAGGTGGAGAGCGAGGAGGTGTGCTGGATGCAGGTGTAGTTCCCGTAGCCGCCCACCCAGCCCATCAGCACCACGCGGCCCGAGTCGGCCGCCCGGATCGGCGTGCCGGCGGGCACGGCGATGTCGAGGCCCGCGTGAAGGCGTCCCCAGCGCGTCCCGAACGGGGAGACCACGGGGCCGTTCACCGGCCAGATCAGCTGCCCGCTGCCCTGCTTGATGGGTCCGGCGAACGTGTTGCCGCCGCCTGCGCCCTGCAGCGCCGAGGCCACCCGCGCCTGCTCGGCCTCGAGAGCCGCGAGGTCGCCCTCGAGCTCGTGCTTGCTGTCCCGCACCTGGGCGAGTGCCCCGCGCCGGTCGTTCCGCGCGGAGGCGAGCTGGCTGCGCGACGACACGAGCTGCTCCTGCACCGACGCGATCTGGTCGCGCTCGCGCAGGATGCGCTCGGCGGCGAGCTGCTCGCGGTGCTCGAGGCTCGCCAGCTGGTCCGCCTGCTTCTCGGCATGGTCGCGAAGGCCCCTCACCTCGTCCGTGATCTCGCGGTCCTGATCCGAGATGCGGTCGAGGAACTCGGCCCGCTCGAGCAGGTCGCCGAAGCCGTCGGCCTCGAGGATCACCGTGAGCGCGTCGGGCGCGTCCGCCTTGTAGATCTCCACCAGCCGGGCAGCCAGCACCCGGCGGGCCGTGGCCAGCTCGGTGCGCAGCCGCTCGAGACGGTCGCGGGCGCCCTCAAGCCGGTCGCGCACCTCGAGCAGCTCGTTCTTCTGGTCATCCAGGCTCCGCTGCACCCGGCCGAGGCGGGTCTCGGTGGCCGAGATCTCGCCCTTGAGCCCCTCGATGCGATTCGAGTAGCTCTGGATCGTGGTGGTGAGCACGCCCTCCTTGTGCTTGGTCTGGTCGAGCTGGGCGCGCTTCTCGTCGATGCGCTTCGACAGGGGCGCTGTGGCGCCCGGGAGCGGGAGCACGAGGTAGGCCGCGAGGGCCAGGGTTATTGGAACCCAGAAGCTCTTTCTCATCTTCGTTCGTCTCGGTGTTGCGCTTACGGAGTTAGCTGACGGGCTCGCGGCCACCGGCCGCTACGCCGTACCCGAGACGGCGATTCGCCCCCGGCCCTTCGGGGGCCATGGTTCCCCCGTTTCCCCTGTTGTGCAGGGGAATTCAGCGCTCGAGACGGCGAGACTGTATCAAAGGCCGTCGGGCCCACGTCCCGGTTTCCCCCCTCTGCAAGTGCGCATTCATTGGGGACTGCGGTGTCCCCGCTCCGGGTCACTACAGTTCGATCCATGGCGCAGCAGCGGGCAATATTCCCTCGCGACCGGGGCCTCCAGTTCCGGATGCTGTTGACGCTCTTCCTGCTCGGCGTCCTCTACGTCGTCTTCATAGGGGTGCTCGCGGCCGTTGGTGCCAGCGCCGTGGTCATGCTCGTCTTCATCGGCGGCCTGCTGGCGGCCCAGTTCTTCCTCTCGGACAAGCTCGGACTGGCGGCGATGGGCGCCAAGGAGGTCACTCCCGAGGAGGCCCCCGGGCTCCACGCGATGATCGAGCGGCTCTGCATCCAGGCCGACCTGCCCAAGCCCAAGATCGCTGTGGCCGACAGCGAGGTGCCGAACGCCTTCGCCATCGGTCGCTCCCAGAAGACCGCGACCGTGTGCGCCACCACGGGGATCATGAAGACGCTCTCGCCGTCAGAGCTCGAAGGCGTGATGGCTCACGAGCTCACGCACGTGAAGAACCGCGACGTGCTGATCATGACCGTCGCGAGCTTCTTCGCCTCGGTCGCGTCGATGATCCTCCAGTTCTCGTTCTTCTTCGGCGGCGGCGACGACGATGACGGCGCCCCGGCGGCGCTCGTGATCTTCCTGGTGTCGCTCCTCGTCTACGTCATCTCCTTCTTCCTGATCCTCGCCCTCTCGCGCTACCGCGAGTTCTCCGCCGATCGCGGTGCCGCCATCATCACGGGCCGGCCGAGCGCGCTCTCCGCCGCGCTGGTCAAGATCTCCGACCGGATGCAGCAGGTACCGAGCCAGGACCTCCGTCAGGCCGAGAACCTGAACGCCTTCTTCATCGTGCCCGCGAGCGTCAAGGGCAGCATCAAGACCCTCTTCGCCACGCACCCGCCGATGGAGAAGCGCATCGAGCGCCTGCAGCAGCTCGAGCTTCAGCTCCAGCGGGGCCCCGCGGCGGCCTAGCGAGATGGGCTTCCTCGACGCCCTGCTGGGCGGCAGGGGAAAGACGCTGAAGGCCCCGGCACCTGACCGGCTGTTCGCGATGTCCACCGCTCAGGTCACCCTCGAGACGGGACTCGGCCTGACCCACCGCGGGGTGGCCGCGATCGTGTTCCAGCCGCTCGGCACCGCCGACTTCGCCTCGATCGTCAAAGACACGGAGGAGCTCCTCACGAGCAGCGCCGAGGACACCGGCTCCAAGATCGAGACCGCCGACGACGAGTTCGGCTACCGCTGGCTGATCCTGCGCGACCAGGACTTCGAGGATCTGGTGGTGTCGCTCAACACCATCTCCACCGAGCTTCAGGGGGGCGGCTACGGCGACCGCCTGCTGGCGTCCGTGTTCGCCTTCGAGGAGGAGGGCCGCCCGCTCTACTTCATCTACAACTTCAAGCGTGGCTCGTACTACCCGTTCGTGCCGAAGGGGAAGCAGGAGCGCGACTCGGAGCGCGAGCTCCGCATCAAGGCCCAGCTGGGCGCCGAGCTGCCGTGGGAAGAGGACATGGCGCGCTGGTTCCCGCTCTGGGAGATCCCGCTCTAGAAGCGGCGCCGTGCTCCTCCTCCCCCTATCGGTGGAGGCCCGGATCAACCTGCCCTGTCCGCTCGAAGCAGGATGACCTCAACGGCCGGTCGGCCCGATTAACAAAGGGACCGCACCCGACCACAGGGACAGCAAGATGAATCCGATTGCGTACGAGCAGCCCGCCACACCGCGCACCCGCGTGGACCACACTTCAGGCAGCCCGGCATCACGCTGCACCGCCTGCGCGACCGATTGGCTGCGGCCCACTGGAATCCCGTTCCAGCCCGCCGCGCGCTGCATTCGCTGCGACAGCTGGCTCGAGCCCGTCTCTTAGTCCCTCCGCCGTTCCAGGATCAGGTAGGAGCCGAATCCGGCCACCTGCCGGTAATGCGTGCCGAGAAACCGGTCGAGCAGCCGCACGCCGCTCGAGCGACCCGCCCGGTTGGGCTCGGGTGCTGCCGTGATCGGGGCCGCCCAACGGACGATCAGCGGCAGGCCGGCGCGCTCGAGGTCACCCACGATCTCCCGCTGCACCGAGGCCGACGTGACCAGGCGCGGCGGAAGGATGTCGTAGCGCGTGGGGTTGGGGCGCTCGGCCAGCACGTAGAAGAGCGGCGCTCCGGACGTGACCCAGTCGCTCCGGCGCGTGGCCACGTAGATCGGCCTGCCCGGTGCGACGCGCCCGCGGACGTAGCGCACCGCGCGCTCGAGATCCCCGAGCGGGCAGGTGGCCACCGGCTGGCCCGGGTAGCTGCACCGCCCGCGCTCTAGGCCTCGCACCCCGTCGGCCGCCGCCAGCCGGATCGGCACGTGCGCCGTCCGCGCCTCCCGCGCGGAGCGGTCGAGTCCCTGCCAGGCCGTGGCGCCGAGCACGAGCCCGGCCACGGCCAGCGGCACGATCCAAAGGCGCGCCGCCGCGGCGGGCAGGCCGCCCGCGAGCGCCCAGACCGCCACGATCGCGAACATCACGGCCAGCGGTGCGGTGTGGTACTCGTCGGCGCGAACCAGCAGGTAGTGGGCGGACCCGAGCGTGAACACTCCCACCGCCAACTGAGGCCAGCGGTCACGGCTGAACCGGGCAGCGAGCACGCCCAGCGCCGCCACCGTGCCCGCCAGCAGAGCCGGCGGCAGATAGAACAGCAGCAGCCTTGCCACGGAGTCGCGCAGACCCCAGGGCACCTCGCCGCTCAGCCCGCCGCCGTAGTGCAGCGACAGGGGCAGGGCCTGGTCCCTGGCGTACTCGAGCGGGTGGAGCACGAGCATCCTCCACGGACCCTCGATCCCCGCCATCAGCGCTACCGGACCGAGCAGGATCCCTGCAGTGGCTGCCGCTGCGCCGACGAAGCGGACCGCGTCGGCGCGCCGGCCTCCGGCCAACGCGGCCAGGGCGATCCCGAGCCACAGGTAGAGGGCGAAGTCGATGCGCCAGGCGGCGCATAGCCCCGCGAGCACGCCCGCGGCGAGCGGTGCGCGCGGGATCGCGAGCAACGCCGCGAGCGCGAAGGCCAGGGCGATCGCGTGGGGGTTGGGCCCGTTGGGGGCGGCCATCGCGCCGGCGGCCACGAGCCACGCCACCATCGCAAGCAGTGGCGACGCGTGGCGGCGAGCGAGCTTGTAGGCGAGCACGGCCACGACGGCGTTGGTGAGGAGGCGCACCACTCGCCACGGCACGAGCGACGGCCCGAACAGCTTCCACAGCCCGGCGAGCAGGTACGGCTGGCCGGGTGCATGGAAGAGGAAGAAGTCCCGGTAGGGCACCTCCCCGGCGGCGATCCGAGCGGCCGGCTGGAGCATCAGCCCCTCGTCGTTCTGGTTGATGCCGTGGAAGGCGGTCGACCACGACAGGGCCGCGGCCAGGACGAACAGCAGCGCCAGGAGGACGGGCTCGGGGACCGCCGCGAACCGCACGGCCACGGCCCGCAGGGCTCCCGCGAGCGCGCCGGGGCGGGCGGCGGACCGGGGCAGGGTTGAGGAGATAGACCTGTTCTACCCCACCGCCGGAGGGTCAGGCGTCGGGTGCACCCGCGGCGCGCAGCATGTCCGGCCGCACGCGGAGCTCGTAGACGGTCGCGCATCCGTATCTGCGCACGCGGGCGATCAGCGGTCGCAGCTGGGTGCCGAGGTCCACCGACGGCCGGCAGTCCGACAGCAGGAAGCGTGCACGGGTGCGCCTCACGAACACGCGCGCTCGGTCATCCCCCAGGCGGCCCTGGAACAGTGCGTTCGCCGTGCGCAGCCGGGTGAACCAGTCGGGCGACCACGACACTCCGCCCACGTAGGCCTCGCGTCCCGTCCAGTACGGCACCAGGTTGCTCGAGTACTCCGGCGCCAGCACCCCGCCGGGCCGCCGGTCCGCCTCGAGGGCATCCAGCGCGCGCGCCTCGTCCGGGTCCACGTAGTACGGGTAGAGCGGCGCCCGCACGTTGTCGCGCGCCACCTGGAGCTTGTGAGCCGTGCCGGGCACGATCAGGATTGCCAGTGCCGCCACCACCAGTGCGGGTCGTGGATGCGGCCGCACGCTCGTCACGCCCTGCACCGCGAGGATCCCGAGCGGCAGGGCGAGTCCCTGTACGGCGTGGAAGGGAAAGGTGCCGATCGGGGCGAGGTACACGAGCAGGACGGCGGGCGGCCATGCCCTCACCGCCTGCTCCTGCCAGGTCGGCGCCGGCAGCCGGTATGCCAGAGCGGCCGGGATCGCGAGCGGGAGGAGCGTCAGCACGATCGCCCACCACGGCCACGACCAGATGGTGAGCGCCCCCTCCGAGTTGGCCTCGGAGGCCAGCCGCCACGACGGATCCTTCACAGAGAGGAGGTAGTAGTAGAGCGCCGGCAGCGCCGCGGCCACCGGGATGAGCGCGAGGCCCACAGGGGGCCGCTCACGCGTCCGGATGAAGCGCAGTGCCTCGACTCCCACCACCACCAGCACGAGCACCGCGCCCTGCCACGGCTGGAGCCAGAACACGATCAGGGTGGCCACCGCGAGCAGCGCGAGCCGTGCCCGGCGCCGCTCCCGGCGCCATGACTCGATCCCGAGCAGCACCAGCGGGATCAGGAAGGCCGCGATCGCGGTCATCAGGTAGCCCAGCAGGTACTGCCCGGTCCACATCTCGCCCGAGATGAAGTTGAACGTGTAGTTCCGGACGTTGCCGCCCCAGTGCGTCCAGGCCACCACGGAGGCGGCGGGCATGACGCTGAACAGCGCGATGACGAGGGCGGCGCGGCGCTGGCCGCCCGGTGGGAGCAGCCGCCGCACGTACAGCACGCAGCCGGCGAACGTGACCCCCACCGCCACCGGCTTCCAGAGCAGGTAGGCCACGGGGACCGACACTCCCGTGAGCCTGTGGATGAGGCCGGAGATCGCGAAGCCCGGGTGCAGGAACGGCCGCGACCCCGGCGCCAGGTCGAAGCGGTTGCCGATCAGCCCGTGCTGGCTCGCTTCCCGGATCCAGGCGAAGTACTGGAACTGGTCGGGCGCGAGCACGCCGTCCGCGCCGGACAGGGCGCGGCCCTGGAAGGCGAGTGGCAGGAGCACCGCCACCGAGAGCCCGGCCAGCGCCACGAGGCAGCAGACGCTGAAGACGTCGAGCGCCGGCATCCCCCGATCGGTGGATCTCGAGATCAACCCCTCCTGTCCCCCGGCAGCCGGATGGTCGGAGCGGCCGGTGGACTCCAGCATCGAGGGTGAAGGTAACCGTCTCACGGGGGGGCCGGGCCGGATGCAGACCATTCTCTACATCGAAGATCACCTCGGCGGCAGCGACGGCGGCATCGCGCTGCTCGCGACGGACCGCAGGCGGGTCGTCTCCTCGCGCGCGGATCAGGACGGGGTGGCGCTGGCCCGGGAGCTCGAGGCCGACCTGATCCTGCTGGACATGAGCCTTCCGGACCTCGCCGGGCTCCTTACGCTCGACCGCCTCAAGGTGGACGCCGCGACCCGAACGATCCCGGTGATCGTGATGTCGTCGCAGAGCATCGAGGAGATGCCGGGGCTCGAGCGAGGGCTGATCGTGGCCTACGTGGGCAAGCCCGTCGACCTGACCAAGCTCCTGGCACTGGTGGAGCGCATCCTCGCGCAGCCGGCGCGGCGGTCGTGGCGCTGCACCATCTGTGCCTCCGAGTGGCTTCGCCCCACGGCTGACCCACCGGACCGGAACGCACGTTGTATCCGCTGCGATGGGCAGCTCACACTGATAGAGGCGACTTAAGAAGATCGCCCAAAAGGGCTATTGCCAAGCCCGGTCCCAGGCGCTTAGGTTGATCGGTGGAAAATGCTGGGAGAGGTGACGGCCGCGTGCGGCGCTCTGGCGCTCCTGCCGTGATCCCCGACACATGACCTCGGTTCTCGTCGTCGACGATCGTGACGTCGACCGTGAGCTGCTCGGGACGCTGCTGGGCCAGGCGGGCTATCTGGTGCTGGAGGCCACTTCCGGGGAAGAGGCGCTGGAGCTTGCCCAGGCCGAACGCCCGGACCTCGTGATCACCGACCTCCTGATGCCGGGCATGGACGGCTACGAGCTCGTTCGGCGGCTGCGGAGCATGCCCGACACGGACGCGATCCCGGTGATCTTCTGCAGGGCCAACCACGCCGAGCGAGAGACGATCGTCGGGCGGGTGAGCGAGGTGGTCGGCCCTTCCACCGGGCGTTCCCTGCCGAAGCTCGGCGAGACGCTCGAGAGTGGGCAGCTGCAGCTCCTGAACGACAAGCTCGTCCAGAAGGTCGCCGAGCTGGAGCAGGAGAGCGCGGAGCGCCGGAACCTCTTGGGTGAGCTCATCAATGCGCACGAAGAGGAGCGCCAGCGCATCGCGGAAGACCTGCACGACGAGTCGATCCAAGCTGTGGTCGCATTGCGGATGCGCCTGGAGACGCTCATGGCCCGCACCGAGCAGCCGGAGCTTGCCCGCGAGCTCGGACGGCCTGCGGGAGCAGGCCGGCGAGGCGGTCGAGCGCCTGCGAAACGTGCTGTTCAAGATCCAGCCGGAGGAGCCGGACAGGAGCGGGCTGGGAGTGGCGCTGAGGGTCTGCCTCGAGCACGCCGGCGCCGAGGACGGGCTGGAATGCAAGCTCGAGGACCTGACCACGCGCCGTCCCGGCCAGGCCGTGCGAAGCCTTCTCTTCAGGGTCGGGCGCGAGGCGCTGGCCAATGTCCGCCACCATGCCCACGCCTCGCACGTGGAGATGCTCCTCCAGGACGACGGCAGCGGCTTCTCGCTGATCGTCCGTGACGACGGCAAGGGCTTCGACGCCAGTCAGGGCCTGCGCGGGCGGCCGGGACACCTCGGCCTGCCTGCGCTCCGCGAGCGGGTCGAGCTGCTGGGCGGGCGCCTGAAGGTCGAGAGCCGGCCGGGAGCCGGCACCGAGGTGCGGGTCTGGCTGCCGGAGCTCGAGTCCAGCAACGGGCGTGGGCCCTCATGAGCGACCGCACGCGGGTGCTCGTGGCCGACGACCATCCCATGTTCAGGCAGGCCCTCATGGAGGCCGTCAAGAGCCGTCCCGACCTCGAGCTGGTGGGCACGGCCGAGAACGGGCGCGTGGCCATCGAGGAGATCCGGCGCCTCGAGCCGGAGGTGGCGCTCGTGGACATGCGCATGCCGGAGCTCGACGGGGCGCAGGTGCTGAACGCCGTGGTGCGGGACAAGATCCCCACGCGCGTGCTCTTCCTCTCCACGCACACCGAGAGCGCCAAGGTCTACGACCTGCTGGCGCGCGGTGCGTCCGGGTACCTCGACAAGACATCGTCGGCAGAGGAGGTCTGCAACGCGATCGTGGCTGCCGCGCGCGGAGAGACCGTCCTGTCGCAGACCATCGAGGGCGACGTGCTCCAGCAGATCCGCATCCGCGCGGAGGACACGAGCACCGCCCTCACCGACCGTGAGCAGCAGGTGCTGCGGCTGGTGGCCGCGGGTCATTCAGGGCCCGACATCGCGGAACAGCTCTTCATCGAGGCGTCCACGGTCAAGACCCACCTCCAGCACGTCTACGAGAAGCTCGGCGTGTCGGAACGAGCGGCAGCAGTGGCGGAAGCCATGCGCCGCGGAGTGCTCGAGTAGGACGGCCGGGCACGGCGCGGGGGGCGTGTCCTTCCCCCCCGCGCCGTGTGGCCGCTGCTTAGGCGGTCTGCGAGCGCCGCAGCAGCAGGTAGCCGCCGGCGAGGCCGGCGATTCCGAGCAGTGCGAGCGGGAGACTGCCGTCGAACCCCGTTGTGGGAAGTGCTTCGTCTGCCTCGCCGGCCTGCACGAGCGCGACGGGCGTGGTGGTGGGCTGGCCGCGGGTGCCGACCTTGCCCTTGACGCCCTCTTTCCGTGTGCCGACCTTGCCGAGCACGCCGGTCTTCTCAGGCGTCTTCGGCACGACCTCGGTGGCCGGGACCTCGACGGGAATGCCGAGCTCCACGACCGGCGCGGCCGGCGTGTCTGCCGGGGGCGCTGCCGGCTTCGGAGCGACCGGCTTCGGGGCCGGCGTCGGGGACGCGGGTACCGGTGCCGGGGCTACGGGTACCGGAGCGGGCGCCGCGGGCACGGGCACCGGAGCCGGAGCGACAGGCTTCGGAGCCACGGGCTTCGGGGCCGGCGCTACCGGCGGAGTCCAGTGCTCGTGCTTGGGCGGGGACCACTCTTCGTGGCCACGGTCGGAGTGGCTGTTGCCGTGCTCGTTGCAGTCGGGGTTCCAGGCGAGAGCGCTGGCTGCCGACAGCCCGAGCAGAGCAGCAACCGCGGCCGCAACCCCTATAACCCGGATGGACAGTCTGGTGGACACATAACCTCCTAGTCGTCAACGCGCGACACCTCGCCGCCGTCGAAATCTGAGCAATGACTCATGTCTCGACAGCAGCCCCGCCACACGTATCCCCCCAACTGATGGAAACAGGGGTCATTTCGGGGGGTTTCGACTGTTAGGGGCCCAGACGGCCCTCCAAGCGCTCCCGCGCTTCACTCCACGACGATCTTGCCCTTCATGTCGTCGGGGTGCACCGTGCAGATGTAACGGTAGGTCCCGCGCTTGCGCACGGTCTTCGTGTACGTGCCGGAGGTCTTCGTCTTCGAGTGGAACTTGCGCGGTCCCTTGGTCACGGTCACGTCGTGAGGAAACTCGCCGACCCAGGTCCACCTGACCTTGTCGCCGCTCTGGATGGTGATCTTGCTCTTCTTGAAGAAGAGGTCGCCGACCTTGACCCGCTTGGTCGCGGACGCGTGCGCGCCCGGCTCGGACGCGACCGCCGGCAGAGCCGCGCCGGCGAGCGCCACGGGTACGAGGACGAGGGCTAGCTGCTTGCGCATCGGAAGGGGACCTCCGGGATCGATGACGTCTCCGGGGACATACGGACGCTTCCGGGGAAAGGTTCGATCCGCCGGATCAGCGGGTGAGGCTGAGGCGAAGCGTCCCGCGGCTGGCCTTGCGACCGCGCAGGATGAAGGTCGCCGGCTTGCCCCGCGCGCCGGGGGTTACCGCAAGCCCGCCCGGTCCGGTGGCAACCGACAGCCTTCGTACTACCCGCGGCGAGAACCGGATGACCACGGTCCGCCCGGACGCGCGCACCGTTGCCGGCCGGCCGTTGACCGACGCGCTCACGGGGCCGGTGACCCTCGCGCCGGCCGGGAGGCGCAGCACGACGGACCTGACTCCCGCCGGCGCGCTGGTCAGCTTGAGCGAGGCCGCGAGCCGGCGGGCGGCGCCCTTGCCGCGTACCGCGACGCCGGCCGAGGAGCGCCCGTGCGAGCCCGCGAGCGAACGGCCGTCGAGCTTCCAGGCCGGCCGGACCGGAAGACCGAGCTGCCTGAGGACCGTGGGGGCGATGTCCACCACACGCGGCTTCTTGACGTTGCGGCCGAGGCCGGTGCCAGAGCCCGCCACGAACGAGGTGACCTCGAGCGGCGTCTGGCTGAGGTGGCTCACCAGCGACGGCTCGTCGAGCGGCCGCTGGCCGTGGTCCGTGGTTACGAGGACCGTCCAACTCTCGAAGGGATAGCTCGGCCGCGAGCGGACCGCGCGGAGCAGCTGGCCGATCCGGCGGTCGGTGGTGGCGATCGCGTCGGCGTAGGCCGGGGTGGCGGAGCCCACGAGGTGGGCCGTCTCGTCCACTAGGCCGAGGTAGACGAAGCTCGCATCCGGGTCGGCGCTGCGCAGGTGGCGGGAGGCGGCCTGCGTGACCTTCACGTCGCCCGCGTTCCACAGCTCGAGCTTCTCCTCCGCTATCGCGACGTTGAAGCGAGCGTCCATCGCGCTGCCGAAGATCGGTCCGCCGTTCTCTGTGGTGCCGATGTTCACCCAGTCGCTCGCCAGGTAGGTGTCGAGCGAGGGCGCCGCGGTCTCGATCCGGGTGATGAAGTCGAGATAGCCGTTCTTCGTGGCCTGCCCGGGGTCCCTGTTGAACTTCCTGCCGTCCACCCCGTGCTTGGCGGGCCACACACCGCTCGCGATCGAAGACCAGCCGACCTCGCTGAGCGTGAGCACGTTGGGGCCGTAGTCGAGCGGCGCCGGGCGCGCGAAGCCCTGACGGCTGAGGCGCGCCAGGTTGGGCGCGCGGCCGCTCCTGATCGCGGCCTTCACGAGGTCCCAGCGCGTGCCGTCGGTGCCGATCACCAGCACCTTGTCGAGGTTGGACCCGGTGGTGGATGCGTGCGCGAGCGCCGGCGATGCGGCGAGGGCGAGCAATGCGAGGGCGGTGGAGAGGCGGCGCATTTGTAAAGAAGAGGCTAGCTATGCGGGCTGGCCCGGTGGTGTTGCCCGCTGGGGCAGCTGCCGCCATTCCACGAACCTGCCGTCACGCGAGCGGAAGCGCACGCGGACCACGTCGTTGCAGGCCTCCGGCGACACGCCGCGCCGCGGCGACAGCGTGAACGCGGCCACTGCGGTGTCGCCGTCCTCGTCCTTCACCCTGGTCACCTTGCCCCGGCAGGGCAGCGACAGGTTGAAGACGAGCGCGGCGCGGCGAGTCCGCAGGCGGAAGGTCCGGCTCTGCTGGATGAGCGCTCCGCGGGCGAACAGCGAGGCCGCCGCGCGGAAGTCGTCCCGCCCCAGCGCCGCCGACCAGGCGCGCACGAGGCGCTCGTTGGCCGAGCGCTGCGGCATCGGGGCCGGGTCGTCCGGCGCGTCCGAGCCGCCGCAGCCCGCGGCCACGGCCGCCGCGAGCGCGGCGAGTCCGGTGCGGCGTCGAGCGATCCGGGTCACACCGGAGAGTGTGGCGTGGGAGACTTCCCAACCGCAATGCCGTACGACGTCGTGGTGATAGGTGCCGGCCCCGGCGGGCAGCATTGCGCCGGGCATTTGGCGGACGCCGGCCTGCGCGTGGCGATCGTGGAGCGCGAGCTGGTGGGCGGCGAGTGCGACTACTGGGCCTGCATCCCGTCCAAGACCCTGCTGCGCCCGGGCGAGGCGCTTCAGGCCGCGCGCGAGGCGCCCGGCGCCGCCGAGGCTGTGAGCGGCGCCGTCCACCCGGAGCCGGCGTTCGCCTGGCGCAACTTCATGACGTCGGACTACGACGACACCCACAAGGCCGAGTACCTCACCGGCAAGGGCATCGAGGTCCTGCGCGGCTCGGCGCGGCTCACGGGGCCCGGCCGCGTCCAGGTGGGCGAGGAGGTGGTGTCCACGGATCACGTGGTGATCGCGACCGGGTCGGATCCCGTGGTGCCGCCGATCCCGGGGCTGGCCGACCTCGAAGGGGTGTGGACCAACCGCGAGGTCACCGCCCTCACCGAGGTGCCGCGCCGCATCCTCGTGCTCGGCGGCGGGCCCGTGGGAGTGGAGATGTCTCAGGCCATGTCGCGCCTGGGAGCCTCAGTGGCGCTCGTGGAGGGGGCGGACCACGTGCTGCCACGCGAGCCCAAGCCGCTGGGGGACGCCCTCGGACAGGCCCTCGCCGCCGAGGGGATCGAGCTCCACTTCGGCCAGCACGCGTCCGCCGCACGACGCGACGGCGACGAGTTCGTGCTCGAGTTCCCCGACCGCGACCAGCTGCGCGGCGACCGCCTGCTGGTGGCCACGGGCCGGCGCCCGCGCACCGAGGGCCTCGGTCTCGACACGGTGGGCGTCGAGCCGACTCGGCAGGGGATACCCGTGGACGACCGGATGAACGTGACCGAGGGCGTCTGGGCGATCGGCGACGCGACCGGCGTCTGGCCACTCACCTACGTGAGCAAGTACCAGGGACGGGTGGCGGCGGCCAACATCCTCGGCCGTCCGAGGACCGCCAACTACGAGGCGGTGCTGCGAGTGGTCTTCACCGACCCCCAGGCCGCGTCAGTGGGCGAGGCCGAGGGCGCGTTCACGGGCACGGTGCCGATGGCCGAGGTCCCGCGCACGTCCACCTACACGCGCGCCTACGCCGAGCGGCCGGGCTTCCTCACCCTCGTGTCCGACGGCCAGCGGCTCACCGGCGCCTACGCGGTCGGCCCCGAGGCCGGCGAGTGGCTCGGACAGGCCTCGCTGGCGATCCGCGCCCGGGTGCCGCTCGAGGTCCTGAACGACGTCATCCAGCCCTTCCCCACGTTCTCCGAGGCCTTCCTCTACGCGTTGCAGGACCTCACCGCCGGACTGCCGGCAGCCCCGTAGCCGCCGCGGCGCTCCGAACGGCTCCCAGGAGGGCCTGGACAGAGGGGCGGCGGGCGTCCGCCGTGCGGGTCGCGGCGAAGACAGCCCGATGCACGGGACCCTCCGCGATGGCGCGTACCACCACGCCGGGGTGGGCGCCCGCGTCGACGAGGTCGGGTAGGAGGGTCACCGCGAGACCCTCGGCCACGAGCCCGAGGCTCACGACGCTGTCGTTGGTGCGGTGGCGGATATTCGGGTCGAACCCGCCGAGCTGACGGCAGGTCCGCTGTGTCATCTCCTCCCAGGCGGTCACCCGATGGCCGGTGGTCCACACGTCCGCGGCCAGCTCGGACAGGGGCACCGCCACGTCGTGGCGCCGCGCGGCTGGGTGCCCCTCGGGCAGGACCACGCGCACCAGGTCGCTGAGCAGATCGTGGCGCTGCACTCCGGCCGGGCGCGAGTGCGGCTGGTGCTGCCACTCGTCGGCCAGGACGAGGTCCACGTCGCCCAGCGCGAGCGCGGGCAGGGCCTGCTCGGGCTCCGCCTCCACGAGCTCGCAGCGCAAAGCGGGCGCTTCTCGCGCGAGCGCCCGCATGGACGGGACCGCCAGGCGCAGCGCCCCGGACTGGAACGTCGCGATCCTCCCCCGCCCCGCCACGCTGCCCACCGCCTCGGCCAGCTCGGCCTCCGCGAGGTCGGCCCGGTCGAGCAGCGCCTCGGCGTGGCCAACGAGCACGAGCGCGGCGTCGGTGAGCCGGACACCTCGCCCGGCCGGCTCGAGCAGCTGCACACCGGCCTCGCGCTCGAGCACCGCGAGCTGCTGCGACACGGCGGAGGGCGTGAACTGCAGCGCATCGGCCACGGCGGCGATCGTGCCCCGCTCGTGCAGCTCGTGGAGCAGGCGCAGGCGGCGCAGATCGAGCATTAAGCGATGCTACTGAATACTCGTCAACAATCTGAATGGTTCCTGAAGCATGAAAGCGGCAGGATGGGTTCATGCCCCCAGTCGGCGTGCTCATCTGCCTCGCCTCGGCCGTCGCGTTCGGCGCGATGGCGATCTTCGGCAAGCTCGCCTACGACGAGGGCGCGACCGTCGGCACCCTCCTGTCCGTGCGCTTCCTGATCGCCGCCGCTCTCTTCTGGGTGCTCGTGTTCGCTACGGGCGCCGCGGGCCGCCTCCGCGCGATCGAGCGCCGGGACCTGTTGATAGCCGTCGCGCTCGGCGCCGTCGGGTACAGCGCCCAGGCCGGGGCCTTCTTCTCCGCCCTCGACCGGCTCGACGCGTCCCTCCTGTCCCTGCTCCTCTACACGTTCCCCGCCATCGTCACGGTCGCCGCGATCGCGCTCGGCCGCGAGCGGGCCAACCGCCGCACGGCCGCCGCGCTCGTGCTCGCTTCGGCCGGCCTGTTCCTCGTTCTCGCCGGTGCCCAGGCCGGGGCGCTCGATCCCGTTGGAACGCTGTTGGGTCTGACCGCCGCGGTGGTCTACAGCATCTACATCCTCTCCTCGGAGGGCGTGGCCGAGCGCGTCGGGCCGCTGTTGCTGAGCGCCCTCGTGTGCACGGGCGCGGCCACCACCCTCACGCTCGCGGGGGTTGCGGGCGGCAACCTCCATCCCGGCGACGTGAGCTCGGAGGGCTACGTGTGGCTGGTGGGCATCGCGGTGGTTTCCACCGTCGGCGCCGTGGGCCTGTTCTTCGCCGGCCTCCGGCGGGTGGGGCCCACCGCCGCGTCGATCCTGTCGACGGCGGAGCCGGTCACCACGGTCGTGCTCGCGTATCTGGCCTTCGGCGAGTCCCTGAGCGCCGTGCAGCTGGCGGGCGGCGGGCTGGTGATCGCCGCGGTGCTGGTGCTCAGCGCCCGGGCGCGTGAGGAGGTCCGGCTACCGCTGGACGGGGAGCTCGGCCTCGAGCGCGTCGACCACCACGGGGTCGAACTGACGCGCGCGCCCGGCCTCTAGCTCGCCGGCCACGCCCTGTGGTGAGAGGGCGCGCCGGTAGGGGCGGTCCTCGTTCATCGCCACGTAGGCATCGGCCACGGCAAGGATGCGGCTCTCAAGCGGGCTCTCGTCGGCCTCCAGGCCGTCCGGGTAGCCGCGGCCGTCGAAGCGCTCGTGGTGATGGCGCACGATCTCGGCCACGTGCTCCAGGCCGGGGATGCGGTCCACCAGCTCGGCGCCCCACCCCGAATGCTCGTGGAGCAGCTCTGCCTCGAGCTCGTCGAGGGGGCCCGGCTTGTAGAGGATCGCGTCGGGCACGCCCACCTTGCCGATGTCGTGCACGCGTGCCGCGTAGGTGAGCTCGCGCAGCTCCTCGTCGCTCAGTCCCAGCCTCCGGCCGAGCCTGGCCGCCAGCTCCACCACTCGGGTGCAGTGGTCGCGGGTCTCACCGTCGCGAAGCCCCAGCGTGTCGGCCAGGACCTCCACGGTGGCGGAGAGCAGCTCCTCCGAGGCAGGGGGGCTTGTGGATTGCGCCATCGTGCCCCGATTCGCTGCACGGGGCCGCTCCCCTTCCCACGGGCGGGAAAGTCCGCCCGTTTACCGGCTAGTGGTCTTCCGGTATGAGGCCGTCGCCCGTGAACTCGCCCTGAGCCTCGGCGAAGGTCACGTCGCGCGGGGGCAGGATCACGTCCGACTCGACGAGCTCGTCGTCGTCGATCTGGTTCCCGTCGCTGGCCACGATCTCGAGCATCTGCGACCACAGCTCGCGGAAGCCGGTCTCGTCGCCCTGCTCCACGGCCGACACCGCCCGGTTGTCGAGCTCGTTGAGCCGGCCCGCGTCCTCGTCGGGCAGCTTGAACTGCCCCTCTCCGGAGATGCGCACGATCATGAAGCCGGCTTCTCCTCGCCCTGCTCCAGGGCGGGCGTGTCGCCGCCCGAGCCGAGCTCGGCCTTCATCTTCGCCAGCTCGTCGTCCACCTGGGCGCCGGCGCCGATCTGGGCCAGCTCGCGGTCGATGTCGTCCTGGCCGCCGCCGAGCGCCGACAGGTCGTCGAAGGTCCCGGCCGCCTCCAGCTCCTCGACCGCGGACGCGCGGGCGCGCATCTGCTCGGTCTTGTCCTCGGCCCGCTGGATCGCGAGCCCCAGGTCGGCCATCTCCTCGCCCACCCCGTTCGCGGCCTCGGAGATCTTCACCTGCGCCTCGGCCGCGGAGTACTGCGCCTTGATGACCTCCTTCTTGGTGCGGAAGGACTCGATCTTGACGCGCAGCTTCTTCTCGTTCTCGGTGAGCGCCTCCTGCTGGTTCTGAAGCTCCTGCACCTGCTGGTCCAGCGACTGGAGCTCGGTCTGGGCGACCGTCTTGCGCTCGAGCGCGGCGCGGGCGAGGTCGTCACGACCCTGCGCGAGCGCCTGGCGTGCCTGGGTGTCGAGCTTGACCACCTGCTGCTCGAGCTTCCCGGACTGCATCTGAAGGCGCTTCTTCGACGTGGTCACGTCGGCGATGCCCTTCTTGACGTTCTGGAGCAGCTCGACCTGCTTGTTGTAGCCGTAGTCGAGTGTCTCGGACGGGTCCTCAGCGCGGTCGAGGGCCTTCGAGATCTTCGCTTTTATGACCGTGGACATGCGACCGGCCAGTCCTGCCATGTCGCCCTCCTTCACGCTCGAGAGTCGGTACCAGCGCCGTACACTAGCGCCGCGTGGAGCCCCGCCCCCCGTCCGACTCGCACTCCGTGCTGACCCGCTGGCTGGGCATCGCGGACTCCAACACGGCGGGCTTCGTGCACGGCGGGGTGATCATGCGCTTTTCTGCGACGAGCTGGCGGGCATCGCGGCCGTGCGGCATTCGGGCTTGCGCGTGGTCACCGCCGCGATGGACCGGATGACGTTCCTGCAGCCTGTGCACGTCGGGCAGCTCCTGACGGTCCACGCCAGCGTGAACGCGGCCTGGCGCACCTCGATGGAGGTGGGCGTGCGCGTGACGGCCGAGGACATCCGCAAGGGCGGGAGGCCCAGCTGGCACGCGCCGGCGCCGCGCGGAGGTCGGGTGGGTGGATTGCTGGGTAGGGAGGCGGTGAGGCGGCTGTGCGTCGCCTGTCACCTTCGTGCGTCTCTCGTCGCTTCCGACGACCAGGCGCCAGAGTGTGAGGCCGACTTTCCCGTCGTATAGCCCGTTAAGTCGGCCCACGCTCCCGAGACACCACCTCCCCACCCAGCCACTAACCCCGACCGCCCGCCTCAACGAGCGAATTAACCCTGCTCCGGACCTACGGCTAGCTCGCCGCGACCGTGGCCTGCTCGGCGCGATCGTGCTCCTGCGCCGAGCGGTAGAAGAAGAACGCCACCGCGAAGAGCATCACGAACAGGTCCAGCCCGAGCATCATGCCGCCCGCCACCTGCTGGTCGGTGAGCGGCGAGAGGCCGTGGTCACGTGCCCTGTCGCCGTAGTACTCCGCGTAGGCGGGCGTGCGCAGGAGGATCAGCGCCATGCCGAGGAACATCCCCGCCACGCGGGCGCCCAGCAGGTAGGGAACCTTCCAGAGGTCGCCGGGCACGCGCCGGCGCTTGGGCTCGATCACCGACCACCACACGAGCAGCGCCCCGAACAGGAACGAGAGGTGCTGAACCACGTGGAGCACCGGATTCTGGAGCGCGCCCACGAAGGCGAACGAGAAGTGCCAGCCGTAGAGGATCGCCACCCACACCGGCACCGCCACGAGCGGGCGCCGCAGCACGCGGAAGGCACGCCTGAGCCAGTGGAGGCGGGCCACCCTGACGAGCAGCGGACGCGGCAGGTAGAAGGCGTAGACGGGCGTGCGCAGGCCGATGAGGAGGAACGGGGCGGCCAGGTCCGCGATCAGGAGGTGCTGGCCCATGTGAGCGAGCACCAGGTCCTCGGACAGGGCATCCACAGGGCCGGTGAGTCCCGCCGCGGTGAGCGCGAGGCCGGTCCACCAGGCGGCCCGCTGGAGGGCGGGCACTCGATAGCCGCGCCGGCGCAGCGTGGCGACCGCCCGCGCGTAGAGCGTGGCCATCAGCGCCAGCAGGGCGAGGGCGCCGGGTTCGACGGTGAAGGGCACCGCCGCTCATTGTGGCGCGCCCCGGGCGCGCCTGCGGCTCAGTCGTGCGAGACGCCGAGGTGGGCCCAGCGCGGGTCGACCCCGCCGACCTCGCGGGCGTTCAGCCAGGCGCGACCCGGCGGCCGGCCCGCCCGCTGGCCGCCGGGTCGTACGCCTGGACTGCTCTGGGGGCGCTCGCTCGTCGCGCGCCGAAGCTCACTGACCGAAGCCTTCATGCGCCAATCGTGACGCGGGCCGGCCGCGCCGGCCACGGCCGCCGGTCCAAAGATCGCCCGCCGCGGCGGGACCGGTTGTCGAGCGCCGCCGGGGTGGCCCTACGCCGCTACGGGATCGCCCGTGGGCGTGCCGGGCGCCTGCTCGAGCACGTTCGCGGCCTCCACCATGCGCCGCTGGTACTCGGCCCGCTGCATCCGCGAGATCACCAGTCGCTGCACCTGGGCCGTGCCCTCGAACAGCTGGTAGATCTTCGCGTCGCGGAACCACTTCTCGAGCGGGCAGTCGGTGGTCTGCGCGTACGGGCCCACCAGGTCCATGAGCGTCGTGGTGGCCCACATCGCGGTGTCGCCGGCCTTGAGCTTCGACATCGAGCCCTGGCCCCCGGTCATCGGAACTCCGTTGCGTCCCATCCAGGCGGCGCGCCACACCAGCAGGCGAGCGCCCTCGATCTCGGTGGCCACGTCGGCGAGCGTCTGCTGGATGCGCTGCTGATCGAGCAGCGGCACGCCGTCCTCGGACTTGTCCTCGAGGTATTCGAGCGTCCACTCGTAGGCCGCCTGCGCGATGCCGAGCGCCGACGCGCCCACCAGCGGGCGGGTGAGCTCGAACGTGGCGAGTGCGCCCGATGCACGACCAGAGGACTGGCCCGCGCGTGCGCGCTCGAGCTTCTTCTGGAGCTTCTCGTAACCGCCGAGCAGGTACTCCATCGGGATCCGGACGTCCTCGAGCACGACCTCGGCCGTCTGCGACGCGCGAATGCCGAGCTTGGACTCCTTCTTGCCCATGGACAGCCCGGGGGTGTCCTTGGGAACCACGAACGACGCCTGGCCGCGGTGCCCGAGCTCGGGATCCACGGTTGCGACCACGACGGTCACGTCGGCAATGCCGCCGTTGGTGATGAAGACCTTGGTGCCGTTGAGCACCCACTCGTCGCCGTCCAGCTTGGCCGTGGTGCGCAGCGAGCGAACGTCGGAGCCGGCGCCCGCCTCGGTGACCGCGTAGGCGCCCAGCTTGATCTCGTCGCCCATCCCGAAGCACTCGGGCACCCAGCGCCCGATCTGCTCAGGCGTGCCGGAGCTGGCGATGCCGGCCGCGGCGAGCGAGCCGCCCTGGATCGCGAGGGCGATCCCGGCGCAGCCCCAGTGCAGCTCCTCGGCGTAGATGCAGCTGAAGACGCCGTCCGGATCCTCGCCCATCCGCTGGATGTGGTCGAGCCCGTGGAGCCCCCACTCGCGCGCGGCCTTGATGGCCTCCCACGGCACGCCTTCCTCGCGGTCGTACTTGTCTGCAAGCGGCCGGATGACCTCGCGAGCGAACCTGCGGCAGGTCTCCTGGAACTCGAGCTGCTCTTGGTTGAGCTTGAAATCCATCGTCGGGGCGCCTCCCGGCACTCGTTGACTGACCAGTCAATCATAGCCCGGAATGGCCAAATCGGGCAGCCGCACGTCTAGCTATCGTGCTCCCGGCCGTGCGCAGGACCCTGGCCATACTCGCCGTAGCCGCGCTCATGCTCGCCGGATGCAGCCTCGGCGACGACGATCCCCAGCCCGGAGGCCCCGGAGCCTCGAGCGAGGACGAGCAGGCCGCGGAGAAGCTCGGCTTCCCGTACACCGCCACGCGCAACACGATCCGCGTGGCCGGCGGGGACGCCGCCGCCGACGCCGCCGGCGTGGCCAGCGCGCTCTTCCCCGCCACCTCGGAGGCCGACCGGCCGACCGCCGTCGTGCTCGTGGACCGCGGCGACTGGCAGTCGGCCGTGGCGGCCTCGGTGCTCGCCGGGCCGCCGATCGCCGCGCCGATACTCCTCACGGACGGGAGCTCCCTGCCCGCGGTGACGTCCGACACGCTCGAGCAGCTCGAGCCGCGCGGCTCGGACCTGTCGAAGGACGCACAGGTGATCCGCATCGGCAACGACGTGGCCCGGCCCAGCGGCTACAAGACCGCCGTGGTGGAGGGCGACGACGCATTCGAGCGCGCCGCCGCGGTCGACCGCTTCTTCTCGGCCGCGCGAGGGCGGCCGTCCCAGAACGTGGTGCTCTACTCGGGCGAGGAGGCGGAATGGGCCACCCCGGCCGCCGCCTGGGCGGCGCGCTCCGGGGACGCCGCGCTCCCGGTGGAGCGCGACTCCGTGCCCGAGCCGATCAGGAAGGCCCTGCGCGAGCACGATCGCCCGAACGTGTACGTGCTCGGCCCCGAGTCGGTCGTGTCGAAGCGTGTGGTGGCGCAGCTCGAGAAGGGCCTGGCCGGCTCGGTCAACCGCGTGGCCGGCCCCACGCCGGTGGAGAACGCCATCGCCTTCGCGCGCTACCGCCAGGGCGACTTCGGCTGGGGCGTGGAGGTGCCCGGGTACAACTTCAGCGTGGCCAACACCTCGCGACCGCTCGACGCCGCCGCGGCCGCGTCGCTCGCCACCCGCGGCGTGTTCGCCCCGCTCCTCCTGACCGACCGCGCGGCCGATCTGCCCCCGGCGCTCGAGAGCTACTTCCTGAGCGTCCAGCCCGGCTACGAGGACGACCCCGGGCAGGCCGTCTACAACCGCGTCTGGATCCTGGGCGACGCCGACACGATCTCGTTGCGCGCCCAGGCGCGGATCGACCGGATCACCGAGCTGATCCCCGTCCAGGCCACCGCACCCTGAACGCCGGGATAACCTCCAGTCCATGAGCGAGTACGAACGTCCCGACCGCGCTGTCCGCGAGCCGACCTTGGATGACGTGCGCCAGCTCATGGGCGCCTCCACGCCCCACTTCTCCCTCCAGATCCGCAACCGGATCCAGAACCTCGTGGGGGGCCTGCCGGCGGATCACCCGGCACGCGTGGAGGGCGAGCGCGAGATCGCGCGCCTCGAGGAGCTGGCCTTCGGGTCAGAGCGGCGCGGGCCGATCCAGGCCCACGAGCACGGGCTGCCCAGCTTCCCCGGCGAGTAGCCCTGGCCTAGGCCGGGGCGGGCTCTGACGCGAGCACGCTCAGCTCCGCCACGCGATCGCGGTGATCGCTCGCGGACCCGAACAGGATGCCGCCGGTCTTGGCGCGCTTCAGGAAGAAATGCAGGTCGTGCTCCCAGGTGAAGCCGATGCCGCCGTGCACCTGCAGCGACGAGGCCGCCACGCGCCAGGCGGCGTCCGAAGCGTAGGCCTTGGCCATCGAGGCGGCGGCGGGCAGCGACTCTGTCTCCGAGTCGGCGGTCCAGGCCGCGTAATAGGACGCGGAGCGCGCACCCTCGGTCTCGAGCAGCATCTGTGCGCAGCGGTGCGACACGGCCTGGTAGGCGCCGATCGGCCGGCCGAACTGCTTCCGGTCGCGCGCGTACTCCACAGCCATGTCCATCGTGTGCTGGGCGACACCGGTGAGCTCCGCGGCCAGGGCCACCGCGATGCGGTCCAGCGCTGCCCCCGCGTCGCCCGGCAGCGGGTCGCCGCCGTCCGCCCTCACCCGTGCGAACCGGCGCGTGGCGTCGATCGTGTCGATCGGCTCCACCTCCGCCTGGGCCGCCTCGATCACCCTGCCGCCTTCGCGGCTCAGGAGCACGATCAGCTCGGCGCCCTCGGCGTCCGGCACGAGCCGGGCCTCACCGTTGGAGGCGAGGCCGGCGGTGGCGCGCACCTCTCCCGAGGCGATCCCGGGCAGCCAGCGCTCGCGCTGCTCGTCGGACCCGGCCACCTCCAGCGCCAGGCCCGCCGCGACGCCGGACAGGAACGGCAGCGGCGCCAGGGCGTAGCCCAGCTCCTCCATCAGGATCACCAGCTCGACGATCCCGAGCCCCTGGCCGCCGAGCTCCTCGGACACGAAGATCCCGGGCCAGCCGAGCTCGCAAATCTCCTTCCAGGCGTCGTCGTCGTAGCTCCCGCCCTCGGCGAGCGCCCGAACGCGCTCCGCCGTGAAGCGGGCCGTCAGGAAGTCCTTGGCCGTCCGCTTGATCGCCTGCTGGTCGTCTGAGAAGTCGAAGTTCACGTGTTCCTCTCCTACCTGAGCTTCGGCAGCCCGAGCACACGCTCGGCGACGATGTTCTTCAGGATCTCGGTGGTGCCGCCCTCGATGGAGTTCGCTCGCGCGCGGAGGAAGCGGTAGGTCCAGGGGGAGTCCCATAGCGCGCCGTCCTCGCCGAGGATCTCAACCGCGAGCTCGGTGAGCGACTGGTTGAGCTCGCCCCACTGCCACTTGACCACGGAGCCCTCCGGCCCCGGGATCCCGGTCTTCATGATCGCCGTGAGCCCGCGCCAGGCGTTCAGGCGCAGGAGCTCCACCTCGATCGCCAGCTGTCCGAGCCGCTGGCGCACCACCGGGTCGGCGGTCACACCGCGTTCGCGGGCCAGGTCGCCCAGCTCCTCCAGCGCGTTCCGCATGGAGGCCGCCGCGGCGGCGCCCAGCCCGGCGCGCTCGTGCATGAGCGTGGTGATCGCAACGGTCCAGCCGTTGCCCACGCCGCCCACGACGTTCTCGTCCGGGATGCGCGCCTCTTCGATGAAGAGCTCGTTGAACTCGGCCTCGCCGGTGATCTGGCGGAGCGGGCGCACTTGCACAGCCTCCTGCTCCATGTCCATGATGAAGTAGGTGAGGCCCGCATGCTTCTGGGCGTCGGCGTCGGTCCGCGCGACGAGCATGCACCACTTGGCCTTGTGCGCGTAGGTGGTCCAGACCTTCTGCCCGGTCACCAGCCACTCGCCGTTCGACTTGACCGCGCGCGTCTTCAGCGACGCGAGATCCGAGCCCGACTCGGGCTCTGAGAAGCCCTGGCACCAGATCTCGTCGCCCGAGAGGATGGGCCGCAGCCAGCGCTCCTTCTGAGTGTCGTCGCCGTGGGCGATGACCACGGGACCGCCCATGACCATGCCGAGCACGTTGGCGGGGCTGGGCGCCTTGGCGCGCGCCATCTCCTCGCCGAAGAGCGCCTGCTCTACGAGCGTGGCGCCACGGCCGCCGTACTCCTTCGGCCATGAGAAGCCGGCGTAGCCGGCCTCCAGCAGGCGCTTCTGCCAGGCACGGCGGTGCTCGAACGCGGCGTCGTCGTCGGGCGGGTCCTCACCCGGATGGTTGTCGGCGAGCCAGGCTCGGAGCTCGTCGCGAAAGGCCTCTTCTGACGGCGAGAGCGTGAGATCCATGGCGGCGCACTCTAACCCGCCGCCGCTCCGGCCGGGAGCGAGGCCGGGCCGAGGCCGCGAAGCAGGCGCCGTGCCACTCCCTCGAGCGTGCCCTTGCCGTACTCGTGACTCGGGCTCGACGTGGTCATGATCGCCACCGCGATCCGCCGGGTGCCGCGGCGCAGGAGCGCCACCTGGTGGTCCACTGCGCCGCTGCCCGAGCCCCAGCCGCCCTTGAAGTAGAGCGCCCAGCCGGACGGCTGCACCCGCGCGATCCCCCAGCGCTGCGAGCCGCACCACCGACCCGAGCAGCCGCATCGCGTACGCGCGGTGCCGCTGCGGCACCAGCCGGTCGATGTGGAGGAGGTAGCGCGACTGGTCCGCCGCGTCGACGCTCGAGAGCCCCCACACCGGTGACGCCGGCCTGAAGCGGCGCATCCCGGCGCGGCGGGCCAGCCGGACGAGCCCGGCGTCCCCCACGATGTTCCGGACGCTCGTGGCGGTCACGTTGTCGGACCAGCGCACCATCGGTCTCAGCAAAGCCCGGTCGGCCGCCCCGAGCCGACGGTCGCGAACGCCTGGCTGGCGGAGGTACGCCACGAGGAGCATCGCCTTGAGCACGCTGGCGCTCGGCACGGCGCGGCGGGCGTCGCGCCCCCAGACGCGGCGCTCGGTACGTACCGAGAACGACACGGCGCCCGCTCGTCCCGCGGCGTAGGCGTTCGCCGCCTCCACGTCCGGCTGCCAGCGAGGCGGCTGCGCTGCTCGCGCCGCCGGCGCGAGCGCGAGCACAAGGACGGTGAGCACGAGACAACGCTTGACCGGCACGGCTGGATTATCAGTGGAGGCGAGGCTTCCCGTTCCTATTCGTCGATCGAGGCGGCCGGCACCGGTCGCGGAAAGGACCTGCCGATGCTCTCCACCGTGGTCCGCTACTTCAAGCAGAACGTCGTCGCTTTCCTGGCCCTCTTCGTCGCCGTTGGTACCGGCGGCGCCTACGCCGCCAACACGATTGGAAGCGCCGACATCATCGACGGCGAGGTCAAGTCGGTCGACATCGGCAACAGGTCGCCAACTTCTCGCTCGGGAACGGGGACTTTCTCACCGGATCCGTAGACAGCAGAGTCGCCACCGACAACTCGCTCACCGGCGCCGACATCAACGAATCGACGCTGAACGTCCCGCAGATCCCGACCACCGCCAACTTCTGGTTCGTTCAGCCCGCGACCTCCAATAACAGCGCCTTCGTCCAGGTCGCGTCGAAAGCGCTGCCCGCCGGCGACTACGTGTTCCTGGCCACCATCAACACCACCGGCTGCCAGGGCTGCTTCATCGACGAACACGTGCTCGACGCGGAATGCCAGCTGCGCAACCCCAGCGGGACCGTCATCGGCGGCACCACCGACCGCCGCTACGTTCCCGGGACCCAAACGATCAAGCGGTCGATGTCCTTCAACGGAGGCGCCGCGCTCCCGGCCGGCGGCACGGTTTCCGTCTGGTGCCGCGGCCAAGACCTCCCGGAGAGGATCGACAGCGGGCAGGTCCTGACCCTGCGCGTCGACGGCTTCAGCTGAGTGGCCCGCAGGGACCGGGCCTCTACACCGGGTCGGTGGTGAAGGTGCGGTTCCCGCCGCAGTTCCAGCGTTCGTGGCTGGCGTCGCGGGCGCAGAGCCGGACGGTGTACTCGGTGTTCGGTTGGAGGACGTAGTCCTGGGTGGGGAGGCACTGACTCGTGTCGCTGATCCCGAGCTCGGCCGTCACGTCGAAGCTCCGGGGCGGGCTGATCGCGATCGTGGCCGGAGAGAGGTCGGCGGGAACGGTCGGCGTGCTCTTCGGGGTCAGGGCCCCGCCGGTGCCGATGTCGTACTGGTTGACGGTGTGGTTATAGACATCCGCGATGTAGAAGGAGCCGCCGTCGGGACTGATCGCGATGGCACCAAAAAGCGAGTAAACATCGGCTGTCAGCGTGCTCTCCGGGGTGAGCGCGCCGTCCGCTCCAACGTCGTAATGGGAGACGCTGAAGCCGTCGGTGTTGGACACGTAGGCCGAGTTCCCGTCCGGCCTGACCGCCAGATACAGCGGACGGTCGCCGGTCGCGACGGTGGGATCGGTCTTAGGCGTGAGCGCCCCGTTCGCGCCTACGTCGTACTGGGAGATGGTGTCGGCTTCGGGGTTGCTGACGTAGACCGAGTCGCCGTCCGGGCTGACCACCACGTCGAACGGGCGGTGGTCTTCATCGCCGGCGGGGATCGTGGGCGGAGTCTTCGGGGTGAGCGCGCCGTCCGCGCCGGCGTCGTACTGGGAGATTGTGCCGTTGCCCGTGACGTAGACCGAGTCGCCGTCGGGGCTGACCGCCACTCGGACCGGCGCGTCGCCGGCGCTGACCGTCGGCGAGGCCTTGGGGGTGAGCGCCCCGTCGGCCCCGATGTCGTACTGGAGAACGGCGTCATCGTTCACGGCGGTGACATAGGCCGAGTCGCCGTCGGGGTTGACCGCGATCCCTATCGGTCGGTCGCCGGCTGCCAGCGTGGCCGGCGTCTTCGGGGCGACCGCTCCGTTCGCGCCGATGTCGTACTGGGAGATGCTGTTGGCGTTCTGGTTGGTCACGTACACCGAGCCGCCATCAGGGCTGACAGCCACCCCCGCGGGGCCCAAGCCGGTTCCGACCGACGCCGGGGTCTTCGGCGTGAGCGCCCCGTCCGCGCCGAGGTCGTATTGGGAGAGGGTGTCGTAGCCGCCGTTGGGCACATACACGTGCGAGCTGCCCGCGGCCGGGGTGACCGTGAAGCATCCGGCAGCTGTCTGGGACCACGCGTTCTGATTGGTGGGGCTGACAATGTCGTTGTCGTCGGGGGTCGGCGTGCCGCCGGCCTTGGCGACCAGAAGCAGCTCGAGGCTCGACGGGTCGCTGGTCGCGACCGTGCCGCGCACGTCCGCCCCGAACGGGCTCACATCCTCGAATGAACTGACCTGGCCGAGCGAGCAGCTCGACACCAGCAGAGCAACGGGGACGACGGCGGCGGCGGCGGCGAGAGGCTTCACATGGGCTCCAAGTGTCCGGGCTTGACTGACGGGACTGCGGCCTCCGTACCGCACGGCGCCCAGCCTAACCCGAGCCCACGAGAATCCGAATACCGAAGTTTTCGCGGGGGTGTACCGAGGATTGGTTGCCCCGATAATGGTGCGGTGATCTTCAACGGGGCGCTAAGGAGCAGGCTCGCTGCGAATCTGCGCGCTCACGAGCGCCGAGTGTGGCCGCTCGAGGGACGGAGGCACGCGGCAGTGGCGATCGCGCTGCTCGACAGCCACGCCGAGCGCGACGACGGCGACCCCCTGCACGACATCGACATGTCGGTGGTGCCATTCGACCTGCGCCAAGAGGACGGACCGTCTCTCGACGGCCGGATGGTCGGCGTGGCCGGCGGCGCGGCCTTTCTCCTCTGCCGCCGCCCGTCGACGATGCGCAGGCACGCCGGCCAGTGGGCGCTTCCCGGAGGCAGGATCGATGCCGGGGAAACGCCGCTCGATGCCGCGCTGCGTGAGCTCGACGAGGAGCTAGGGGTACGCCTGGATGCCGAAAGCGTCGTCGGCTGGCTCGACGACTACGTGACGCGCTCCGGGTTCGTCATCACGCCGGTGGTGCTCTGGTGCGGTGCGGACCCCGCGCTCAAACCGGACCCCGACGAGGTCCTCGCCGCCTACCGCATCGGCCTGCACGCGCTGCTGAGCGGCGAGCCGCGTTTCGTGCCGATTCCGGAAAGCGAGCGACCCGTTCTGCAGCTGCCACTCGGCAACGACCTCATCCACGCGCCGACGGGGGCGATCCTCTACCAGTTCAGGGAAGTTGCTCTCAACGGGCAGAGCGGCATGCGGATCGACCACGTGGAGGAGCCCGTCTTCGCCTGGCGATGAGCGGCTAGGCCCTGACGGGCACCGTCGCCTCCAGCCACTCTTCGAAGGTCGGGCCGGCAAGCGTGGCGTCCGGGCCGGGCAGGGCGGCGCCGTTCGCGTAGCGCTCGCTGTCGGGGTCATCGGCGGGGTTGCTCTGTTCCACGACCCGCAGGCCGTCGCCGCGACGCTCGGCCAACAGGCGAGCCGCGTCGACGAGACGCCACGCGCGCGGCCCGGCGATCTCCTTGGTCTCGGCAGCCTCGAACTCGGCGTCCGTAGCGGTGGCGAGGTCCACCAGCGCCTCCGCGACCGTGCGCGCCGCGACCAGTTGGGTGCGCATGTTCCAGACGTAGCTCACGTCGCCCTGAGTTCCCCAGCGCATGAGCTCCTCCACGAACTCGTGGAACTGGGCCGCGCGCACGACCCGCGCCGGGATCGGCCCCGCGACGGCGGCCTGCTCCTGTGCGACCTTGGCGGCGTTGTAGCCGCCCTCGAAGGCGTCGATCCCGATGATCGACACCACGACCAGACGCCGCACGCCGGCCCGCTCACCGGCCTCCTGCAGGTTGCGCGTGGCGGTCGTGAAGAACTCCGTCGCGGCCTGCTGATCGGGCGAGGGCCCGGTGGAGGCGTCGATGATCGTTTCGACGCCGGTGAGGGCCTGGTCGAGCCCTTCGCCGGTGATGACGTCGACGCCCTGCGAGCGCGAGATGGGTACTACGTCATAGCCGCGCGACTCGAGAATGTCGACGATCGGCCGGCCGACCCGCCCGGTCGCTCCCGCCACTGCGATCTTGGTGCTCCGCTGCATCTCGGTCTCCTTCGAGTGGATTGCCCCTCACCAGGAAGACACGCCGCGGCACGGAGATGTGACAGGTCAGCCGCCGGGGGCGCACGCGCGCGGCAGGCGCCGCTCGAACGGCAGCCGCGCGCTGAGCCGGCAGCCTCCCGGCCGGGTGATCGCGCACCCTGCCCCGGCCCTTCGCCTTCAGCGTGCTTCCGGAGCGCCTCGAACGTCGCGACCGCCGACGGCGGCGCGGCGAAGCGGAAGCGGAGGCCCCACATCTCGCCCGCTGTGGCGACGGTGCGGTAGATCCAGCTCGCGCGGCCGCTCGGGCACCGGCCTGAAGAAGCCCCAGGCTCGCGCGCTTCGGCGAAGGCCCGGTCCCAGACGCCGAAGGTGTGGACGCCGCAGGTGGTCACCGCGGTCACGTCCGCGCCGGCGGCGCGCGACGGCGGCCGCGAACGGGCCCTGCTGGCTGTTGATGATCAGCTCGGTGGCGCTGTCGAGCGCGAGGCCGCTCGGGCCGATCGGGTCCTCGGGGCAGTTGGTGCCGTTGCCCGAGGTCAGGTAGAGGCGGGTGTGGCCGTAGTTGGGCGCGAGCGCCTGCGGGCTGTTGCCCTCGGCGTAGGCGGCCGTCGCGGGACCGAACATCGTCCGTCGTAGCCGGCGCCGGCGGCGCCGCCTGCGCCCGCGAGCAGCGTCGAGGCCGTCCTGCGCGATCGCGGGACTGCGTGTCGGGGAAGGCGGCGGAGAAGCCGACGGCCGACCCGAAGTAGCCGGGCAGCATGGCCGCATAGCGGAGCGTGCCCTGCCCGCCCATCGAGATGCCGCCGATCGCGTGCCAGCGGCGACCGGCACGGATGCGGTAGCGGCGCTCGATCTCTGCGCGCAGGACCTTCAGGTGGTACGTCGCCCAAGCCGGGTCGGCGCGCAGCGCCGCCGTTCCACCAGTCGGCGTACATCCCGAACTTGCCGCCGTCGGGCATCACGATCATCGCCGGGCAGGCCGGCCGCGAGCTCGGTGATGCCGGGGATCCAGGTGTCGGTGCCGCCGTTGGCGCCGTGAAGGAGCCACAGCACGGGATAGCGGCGCGTCGGATGGCTGCGGTAGCCGTCGGGAAGCATGACGTTGACCTTCGGGGCAGTGCGGTCGTCCTCGAGCGCGCCTCCTGGAGCGGTCGGGTCGACCAGCCGGCTCGGCAGGTCGAAGCTGCGCAGCTCGGCCGCGGAGGCGGGCACGGCCGCGACCAGCATCACGGCGGCGGCCACCATGACCACAGCGCGCTTCATCGGCTGAGCTGCTCCAGCAGCTCTTCACGCAGGCGTGGCCACGGGTCGCGGCGGCGGCGCTTCCGCGGCTCGAACTGCTCGGTCAGGGCCAGGCCACGACAGGCGCTGAATAGGAGCAGCACCTTGCCCTCGACGTCCTCGTCCGCGGCGTGCTCGCCGAGCGCCTCCGTCACGAGACCGGTGACCGCCCGCGCGATCCTCCGCTCGCCGGCCACGAGGCGCTCGTGCGCGCGTCCGGATGAACAAACGGGGTACGTTGCGCGCGACAGTCGGCCCCCACCGTCCAGGAGTTTCGATGCTCTCAAGACTTCGTCCTCGTTCGATCTACGACGTGATGGCGGCCGTGGGCTGCTTCGCCGCGCTTGCCACCGGCACCGCCTACGCCGCCAACACGATCGGAAGCACCGACATCATCGACGGCCAGGTGAAGTCCGCAGATGTCGGCGATGGCGAGATCGGGTCCGCCGACATCAAGGACAACTCGGTCAACACCTTCGACGTGCACAGCTTCCTCGGCGTCGACGTGGTCGACAACTCGCTCACCGGCGCGGACATCGACGAGTCGACTTTGAGCCTCCCGAGGCTGTCGAATGTCGTCGTCCGCTCCAGCGCGCAGGTCACGCTGCCGGCAAATGACTCCGTCACCGTGACCGCCCCATGCAACCAGGGCGAGGTCGCGCTCGGAGGAGGGTTCCGGGGCGACTCCCAGCCCCAGTACTTCAACTCGCTGCGGCACTCGCTGCCCGAACCCGACACCGTCGGCGGGCGCCGACCGGCTGGACCGTGGTCGTCCGCGGAGGAACATCGAGCCACGTGACCACGGCCTACGTGGTCTGCGCGAAGGTCGGCTAGGGCTGAGCGCGCTCACCTACCTCAAGGCCTGAAGGTGATGCCGCTCAGGCTCAGATCAGACACCGAGCCGGAGTACGCCTGCACCTGCCCGTTCGCCGTGATCTGAACCTGGGCGGGGGTGGCTGACTGGGTTCCCACGGTGAACAGCTCGGCGAAGGCCGGCCGATAGCCCACGGGCAGGGTGAAGATGCGCGGGCCGGCCATGTCGCCGAGCCTGGCTCACCGCGCCCCTCAGGTGAACGACGCCGGTCGGATCCTTCCAGTAGCCCGCGGGCCCGCCGAAGTCCGAGTCGTTCCCCCACTGAGTGGCGAAGCCGTTGGCCCCGGAAGCGGGCACGGGCGTCACCGGCTCCACCGCCAGGGCGAGGGACGACTCGTCGATGTCGGCTCCGGTGAGCGAGTTGTCCCCTACGTCGTCGCCGGTGAGCGTTCCGTCGACCACGTCAATGCCCAGGAACGTGGAGACGTCGAACGTGGTCAGGCTCTGGTCCTTGACGTCCGCGGACAGGATGTCCTGGTCCTTGATGTCCACGGACGCCACCTGGCCGTCGATGATGTCGGTGCTGCCGATCGTGTTCGCGGCATATGCGGTCCCGCCGGCCAGCGCGGCGAAGCACGCGATGGCGGCCATCACGTCGTAGATGGAGCGGGGACGAAGTCTGGAGAGCATCGAAACTCCTGGAGGGTCGGGACCGGCGGTTGCGCGCAACCTACCCCGGCCGTGTATTCGGACGTGCCGGTTGAGTACCGATCTTTTCCCGTAGGGGGACCGATGATTGGGTGCTAGCGATAACGCGCGAGAGTGAAGGCCACCGACTTTGCCGTAGACGGATCCGCCCACGGCGCCACGCGACCGTCACGCTGCAGGGCCAGGCCACCGAGATCGCCGGACGGCCCGGGGGCAAGCCCGCCGTTCCCGTATCCCCACGGCACGCACGCGCAATCGGGCACCGGGTCGACAACCACACCGCCGTCTCCGAAGCCGGGGTCGAGCATCCCGGACTTCGTGTAGCGAGCGATCACCACGCCGCGCCCGTTGCCCGAGGCGACCACGACGAGCTTGCCGTCGCGCTGGCGCGCCATGTCGGACACGCCGAAGACGAATACGCCCGAGAAGTCGTTCTCGCCCGTGACCACGCGTCCCCCGTCGCCGAACGAGCTTGTCGACCCGTCCGGCAGGTAGCGCGCCACACCGAGCCCCGGCGAGCAGTGCACGCGGCAGGCACGTCTTGGCCCCGGTGCCCGCGGCCACGATCCGGCCGTCGGGCTGGATCAGGACGGTCTCGGCGCCACCCGCATCGTCTGCGTCGAACGGACTGACGACGATCCCGCCCTCGCCGAAGGTCGGATCCAGCCGGCCGCTCGCCTCGGCATCGCCGAACCCACCGGCGTCAGCCGATCCGGATGAGCTTCTTGTTCACGAACTCGTCCGCGCCGTAGGTGCCCAGCTCGCGGCCGAAGCCGGATCGCTTCGTCCCGCCGAACGGGAGCTCCGCGGAGTCGGCGCCGACGAGGTTCACGTAGACCATCCCGGCGTCGATCTGGTCCGCGATCCGCTCCCCCTGCTTGGGGTCCGTCGTCATGACGTACGACCCCAGCCCGAACGGCGTGTCGTTGGCGAGCTTGACCGCCTCTTCCTCGGACGAGACGCGATACACCTGCGCCACGGGGCCGAAGAGCTCCTCGTGGTAGGCGTCGTTGCCAGGCTCGATGTCGGTCAGGACGGTCGGCTCGAAGAAGTTGCCGTCGCGCTTGCCCCCTACGGCGAGCGTGGCCCCCTGGTCCACGGCCCGCTTGACCTGGTCCTCGAGGCGATCGGCCGCGGTCTTGGACGAGAGCGGCCCGATCTCGGTGTCCTCCGACGTCGGGTCACCCGGCTTGGTGGCGGTCATCGCGGCGCTGAACTTCTCGAGGAAGGGCTCGTACAGATCGTCGGCCACGATGAAGCGCTTGGCCGCGTTGCACGACTGACCGGTGTTGTCGAGACGTGCGGCAACCGCGTCCTCGACCGTCTTGTCCAGATCGTCCGTGCCGAGCAGGATGAAGGGATCGGAGCCGCCCATCTCCAGCACGACCTTCTTGAGATTGCGCCCGGCGATCTCCGCGACGGCGGCGCCGGCGCGCTCGGAACCCGTGACGGACACGCCACGAATCCGAGGATCGGCGATCACCCACTCGATCTGGTCGTTCGTCGCGTAGACGTTCTCGTACGCGCCCTCCGGGAACCCGGCGTCGTCGTAGATCTTCTGGATCGCCTCGGCCGACTCGGGACACTGCGGGGCGTGCTTGAGCACGATCGTGTTCCCGATCACCAGGTTCGGGCCGGCGAAGCGGGCCACCTGGTAGTACGGGAAGTTCCACGGCATGATCCCGAGCAGCGCGCCCAGGGAGCTCCGGCGCACCACGGCTGACCCGTCCCCGCCGGCCAGCTTGATGGGCTCGTCGGCCATCAGGTCCTCGGCGTTGTCGGCGTAGAAGCCGTAGATGTCACCGCAGAAGTCCACCTCGCCGAGCGCCTGCTCGATGGGCTTGCCCATCTCGCGCACGATGATCTCCGCCAGCTCCTGGCGCCGCTCGAGATGCAGCTCGCCCACGCGCCGGACAAGGGCCGCGCGATCGGCCACGCTCGATGACGCGGACCACCCGCGATGAGCATCGTCCGCGCGCCCGATCGCGGCACGCAGCTCATCGTCTGTGATCGTCGTGTACTCCTTGACGGTCTCGCCCGTGGCCGGGTCAATAACTGCGTAGTCGCTCATGGAACTCCCTCTTGGTTTCCAGCGGTTCGGAAAACCTATTACTCCGGATCGGGCTTGGGGTTGACGGCAATCGACACGCCACCGTTGCGTAAATGCCGAAGGTGTGCTTCACTATCGATACGCAACTGTTCCGTATCGATAAGAGAGAGGACATTCCGATGGCACCCACGACTACAGGCAAGGCATATCAACGGCGGTGGTGGACGCTCGTCGTCCTGTCCGTCTCGCTCCTCGTCATCTCGCTGGACAACACGATCCTCAACGTCGCGCTCCCCACGATCGAGCGCGATCTCGGGGCCTCGGCGAGCGACCTTCAGTGGATCGTGGACTCGTACACACTGGTCTTCGCCGGCCTGCTGCTGATGATGGGCAGTCTCGGCGACCGCTTCGGGCGCCGGCGCGCGCTCGTCGTGGGACTCGGCATCTTCGGCGCGGGCTCGCTGCTCTCCGCGCTGGCCACCAGCGCGGACACCCTGATCGCCAGCCGTGCGCTCATGGGCGTCGGCGGTGCGCTGATCATGCCCTCCACCCTGTCGATCCTCACCAACGTCTTCCCCGCCGAGGAGCGGCCAAAGGCGATCGGGATCTGGGCCGCGGTGGCGGGGCTCGGGATCGCCATCGGCCCCGTGGGCGGCGGCTGGCTGATCGAGCACTTCGACTGGAGCTCGGTCTTCCTCGTGAACCTGCCGATCGTGGCGCTCGCACTGGCGGCGGCTCCCGCGCTCGTGCCGGAGTCGCGCGACCCGGAGAAGTCGCGCCTGGATCCGCTCGGTGCCGTGCTCTCCACGGCCGGTCTCGCTGCGCTCACATGGGCCATCATCGAAGGGCAGCACGGCTGGACGGAGCCGGGCCCGCTCGCCGGCTTCGGCGTCGCCCTGGTTTCGCTCTCGGCCTTCGTGGTCTGGGAGCTCCGGACCCCGTCGCCGATGCTCGACGTGCGGCTCTTCCGGGTCAGCCGCTTCACCGGGGCGAGCGTCTCGATCGCGCTCGTGTTCTTCTCGCTGTTCGGCGCGATCTTCTTCCTGACGATGTACCTCCAGGAGGTCAAGGACTACGAGCCGCTGGCCGCCGGCCTGCGCATCACGCCGGTGGCCCTCGGGCTGGTGCTCGGCGGGCCGATGTCGGCCAAGCTCGCCCAGCGCCTGGGCACCCGCGCGGTCGTGGCCGCCGGGCTGACGATCGTGGCCACGGCGCTGCTCCTGATGTCGGGAGCCGACGCGGCCACGGAATACAGCTCGCTCGCGGCCGCGCTCGTGCTGCTGGGCTTCGGGATGGGCGCGACGATGGCCCCGGCCACGGAATCCATCATGAGCTCCCTCCCGCTCGCCCACGCAGGGGTGGGCTCGGCCATGAACGACACGGTCCGCCTGGTGGGCGGGACGCTCGGCGTGGCGATCCTCGGAAGCCTCCTGTCCGGCCAGTACGGTGCCGACATGGAGGGCGCCGTCAGGGATCTGCCCGAGCCGGCTCGGGCAGCCGCAGAGGGCTCCGTCGGCGGCGCGAGCGCCGTGGCGGAGCGGATCGGCGGCGACGCCGGGGCCACGCTCAGCCGCATCGCGGAGAGCGCCTACACCTCGGCAATGGGCACGACGATGCTCGTGGCCGCCGGAGTGGCGATGGCGGGAGCGCTGGTCGCGCTCCTCGTGCTGCCCGGCCGTGAGCGCGAGCGCGTCGAGAAGCGGGCCATCATGGCCGAGCTGGTGCCCGCGTGAGCGGACAGCCCGGAGCGGCCGCCCGCGGACGCGGGCGGCCGCGCAGCCCGGAGGCGCACCGCGCGATCCTCACCGCCACGCTCGAGCTACTGGGCGAGCAGGGGTTCCGGGGCCTGACCATCGAGGGCGTGGCCGAGCAAGCAGGGGTGGGCAAGACCACGATCTACCGGCGCTGGCCCTCCAAGACGGAGCTCGTGGCGGAGGCGATCGGCCAGATCCGGCCCCCCAGCGCACCGCCCGACAGCGGAACTCTCGAGGGCGACCTCCGCGGTCTGATGCGAGAGCAGCAGGAACGCGTGGGCACCACCCCGGGGCTGCGCCGGCTGATCCCGGTGCTGCTGACGGAGGCGACCCAGGACCCTGTCTTCCTGACGCTGGTCACCGAGGGTGTGATCGAGCCCATACGCGACGTCATACGAGAGCTGATCCGGCGCGGGATCGAGCGGGGCGAGCTACGGCCGGACGTGGACGTGGAGGCGCTCGTGGACCTGCTCCACGCGGTGCCCGTCTACCGGATACTCCTGGCCGGCGGCGACACCTCGAAGGTCGGCGACGTGCCCGGGCGCGTGGTGCCGCTGATACTCGCCGGCGCCCGCGCCGGTTAGGCGAGCACTTCGTCCATGAAGCGCGTGGTGTCCGCCAGAACCTCCGCGCGGTTCGTCTCGTTGTAGATCTCGTGCCGCGCGCCCGGGTAGATGCGCTCGGTCACGTCGGCGTTCACGAGGAGCTCGATGAGGCGACGGCTGCCCGTCATCGGCACGAGGTGATCGTCATCCCCGTGCTGCCACAGGACGGGCCCTCCGATCCGGAGGGCGTCCAGCGCCGAGTCCAGCAGCGCCTGGGCCATCGCGGCGAGCGTCGGCCGCTTGAAGCCGCCGTGAAAGACGAGCGGATCCGAGGCATACGCGCGCTGGGTCTCCTCGTCGCGTGAGAGCACCGTCGGGTCGATCGGTATCTCGGGAAGCTCGTCCATCGCGAGCAGGGCGCCGGTTCCGGGGTTGCCGACCAGAGGCGCCGACAGCACGAGGCCGGCGAGACCCTCGCCGTGACGCTGGGCGTAGCGGGTGGCGATCAGGCCCCCCATCGAGTGGCCCACGAGGAAGACCGGGCGATCGGGGTGTTGGCCGCGCGCGTGCTCGACCAAGACGTGGAGGTCGTCCACGACGGGATCGAAGTCCACGATCAGCGCCCGCTCGCCGTCCGAGCGCCCATGGCCCACATGGTCCAGGCCGTGGACAGCGGCTCCGTTTGCCAGGAAGGCGCCGGCCACGTGGTCGTAACGGCCGATGTGCTCGCCATATCCGTGCGCGATGACCACCACGTGGCTCGGGTCCTCGCTCTCCCACGAACGCACGTGCAGCGATCCCGCGTGTCCGCTCAGTGCCACGCCGGGCACCCTATCCGGGCCGGGCCCTAGCGGTTCACGTACGGCTGGTAGGCCCGGCAGGGCTCGCCACGGAGCCCCGGGCACGGCGGCAGCCCGGTGGGGACCGTCATCGGCACGACCGGCAGCAACAGCTTGGAGGGCATGTCCTTCGACCGCGCGATGGAGACCGCGGCCGTGCCACTGGGCTGCGTCTCGCCAAAGGACCAGATCGGCTGGTCGCCGTTGGGCGCCGCGATGGTCACGCGGATGCGCGACCCGGTCCGGTAGACGTGCCCTTGGTAGTACAGCGGGATCGTGGCCTCCACGTACTTGCCTGCCGGCAGCGGCGACACGTCGGCCTTCCTGAGGCTGAGCACGGGCTCGAGCGGGGTGCTCTTGGCGGCGTCGAGCTTGCGCATGTTGCCGCGCAGCCAGCCGCCCTGCACGAACGTCTCCTTGCCGTCGGGCCTGACCTCGCTGATCGTTGCCTGAAGGTCCACGTTCGGCGTCGAGGAGCGCACCCAGACCTTCACGGCGCCGCCGCCGATCACGGTGGTGTTCGCGCCGAGCGGAGCGGTCACGTACGACGCGGCGCTGCCCGCCGGGTTCTGGGACCACTGGTACGGCGGCGTGGCCGTCCAGAGGCCGCCCTCTCCGGCCGCGGTGTTCCCGGTGAAGTTGGTCAGCGGCCGGTTGCGGGCGTTCCAGGTGAACGAGTCGGCTCCCGCCGCTGCCGGCGGGGCATCGGCGAGCGAGCCGCCCGCGCCCATGTACCAGGACCGGCCCGTGGTGCCGGGGATCGGGAAGCTCGGCCACGAGCGCTCGAAGGCGGGGACCGGGTGGCCGGGCTGGAGGCCGCCGGCGCCGTTGTCGAAGAGCACGCGGATCGAGGGCAGCTGCTCGAACGCCGCCAGGGCAGTCGCGTAGGTGGGCTGCAGCTGAATCGGGTCGGGCGGCAGCGTCACGCCCGTGATCCCCATCGCCTCCTGGTAGACCACCGGCGCGGCGGCGCGGATCAGCGCCGAGTTCGCGATCGGCGCGCGTCTCGCGACGTAGAGCTGGAGGAAGTCGTACCAGCGGTTGAAGGTCTCCGGCGCGAGCGCGTCGACGTGGGTGCCGTTGGTGAAGGTGAACCACTTGCGGTCCGTGCCGGTGAACCGCTTGGACAGGGTCGGGCAGTGACCGCCCGTCTGCTCGTCCGTCCACTGGCAGGCCATGAAGGTCGGGACCTTGATCTTGTTGACGAAGGTGACCGGCGACAGCGGGTCGGCCACCTCGGGGATGTAGCTGTCGTTGGCGCGGATCTTGGCCATCAGGTCCACCGCCTCGGGATGGAGGGCCTGGTTGGCCTTGCAGGTCTGGTCGCCCTCCTGGACGCGCTTGTATGCCCAGGGCTGACCGCCGGTGGGCGAGGCCGCCTGCGCGTCGTGGATCCGCTCCTGGGCCCACGCGACGGCGAACCCGGTGTTGAGGATGCCGCCCGGGTAGAGCGTCGTCTGAGTGTTGTCGATCACCGAGAA
Organism: uncultured Thermoleophilaceae bacterium; assembly: GCA_963811055.1. GTDB lineage: Bacteria > Actinomycetota > Thermoleophilia > Solirubrobacterales > Thermoleophilaceae > JACVRW01. The sequence continues at coordinate 280,763 of CAWEPQ010000019.1, read as the reverse complement.
CGGCGCGATCGCGGCCAGGCTCGGGGGGTTGGTCGAGGCCGTGAAGAGCTGGCTGATCCCGCCGTAGGAGATCCCCATCATCCCGACCTTGCCGTGGGCCGCCCACGGCTGGCGCGCCACCGTCTCGACCACGTCGTAGCCGTCGAGGCTCTGCAGCGGCTCGAAGAAGTCGAAGGCGCCTCCCGAGCAGCCGGTGCCGCGCATGTTCACGTCGACCACGGTGAAGCCCATCAGGTTGGCCAGGATCGCGATGCCGCTCTGAGGCCCGGCGGGATCGGCGTAGCCGTAGCCGGAGTACTCGATCAGCGTCGGGGTGGGGCCGGCGGGAAGCGTCGGCAGCTCGACCCCGTCCGGCAGCGGCAGCACGTCGGCCACGTCCTGCGGCGGGTGGACGTTCACGGCGAGCTTGGTGCCGTCGCGGGTGGTCATGTAGCCATAGCCGTCCGTGGGAAGCGACTGGTTGTAGATGCTCGTGCTCGATGGAGCCGGGGTCTTCGAGAGCACGGTCAGCGGGCTCGATGCCTCGCCTCCGGCCGCGGGACGCACGCGGTAGCCGGCCGCCGGCGGCACGTTGCGGAAGAGAACGCCCCCGAGGGAGTTCACCGGCCGCGTGGCGATCGTCTTGCCGGCGCCGTTCAGGAGCGACAGCTGCGCGCCCGGCGTGGCGCCGGTCACGTAGACCTGCTCGACGCTGCCGCGCGCGGTGAACGCGGGCGCGGCCACTGCGGTCGCGGTGAGAAGCAGCAGCACGAGCAGTCCGGCAGACATCAGACCGCATACCCGGAGCGCCCTCACGGAGGCGGGTCTACCCCGTCCGCGAGTTTCTGAAACTCCGGTGTTTCTGAATCGCCCTAAGGCGCCGCCGGGTGCTCCTTCGCCCAGCGAGCGATCTCGGCCGAGTCGCTGATCACCGTGCCGTCGTCGAACACCAGGACCGGCACTTCGTTCGTGCCCGACAGGCGCTTGATCTCGGCGCGGTCGCGGGCGCGCGCGGGCCACGTCCAGGGCATCAGGCGATAGCCGCCGACGGTCCTGATCTCGTACTTGTGGCCCGCGGCGTCGAGTGCTCCGCCGGCCTTGGCGCACGGGTGCAGCGCGGCGGGCCCGGACGTCTTGCTTCCGCAGGTGTAGAGGATCACGGGCGGGAAGGTACCGTGGGGCCGGTGCGACTGGTCACCTGGAATGTCAACTCCGTCAAGCAGCGCCTCCCGCGGCTGCTGCCCTGGCTCGACGAGCGCCGGCCGGACGTGGTCTGCCTCCAGGAGACCAAGCTGACCGACGACGCGTTCACCGAGCTGCTCTCCAGGGAGCTTTCCGACCGCGGCTACGAGGTCGCGCTCCACGGCGAGGCCAGCTGGAACGGAGTGGCGATCCTCTCGCGAGCCGGTCTCGACGACGTGGTCCAGGGGCTTCCCGGCGGGCCGGGCTTCCCGCATCCCGAGGCCCGCGCGGTGTCGGCCACTTGCGGCGGGATCCGCGTGGTGTCCGTGTACGTGCCGAACGGGCGCGAGCCCGACTCGGAGCACTACCGGTACAAGCTGGAGTGGCTGGCGTCGCTGCGCGAGATGGTGGCCGCCGGGCCGGAGGCGACCGTGGTGTGCGGCGACGTGAACATCGCGCCGGCCGACGACGACGTGTTCGACCCGGACGCCTACATCGGCCAGACGCACGTGACCGCGCCCGAGCGGGCCGCGCTGGCGGAGCTGCAGGCCGTCGGCCTGCGCGACGTGGTCCGCGACCGCTGGCCGGACGAGCGCGTCTTCACCTACTGGGACTACCGGGCGGGGATGTTCCACCAGGACCTGGGCATGCGCATCGACCTGGTGCTGGCGAGCGAGCCGGTGGCCACCCGGGTCAAGGCCGCGTGGGTGGACCGTCAGGCGCGCAAGGGCAAGGGGCCGAGCGACCACGCGCCGGTGATCGTCGACCTCGACGAGGCGCCGGACGGGGACATCGGGCCGGTCGTGCCCCCTCCCTCCGCTCCGGTGACCAAGCGCGGCGCCAAGAAGCTCCCGCAGGCGTAGGGCGCGTAGGGCGCTACTTCTTGCGGTTGCGGTCGCGGTCGCGCGAGGGCTGCACGCGCTTCGGCTCGCCCGGCATCTTCGGATAGTCGGGCGGGTAGGGCATGTCGCCCTGTTCGTCGCGCTCGTACATGTCCAGCAGGGGCTGGAGCGAGTGGGCGGCGTCGTCGATCGCGGCGTGGCGGTCGCCCACCTCGGCGAAGCGGCTCGGCATCGTGGCGACCGTGAAGTCCTCCGGCGCCGCATCGGTCAGCTCGTCCCAGGTCACGGGTGCCGACACCGGCGCCCCCGGCTTCGGCCGCACGCTGTAGGCCGAGGCGATGGTGCGGTCGCGCGCGTTCTGGTTGTAGTCGATGAAGATGCGCTCGCCGCGCTCCTCCTTCCACCACTTCGTCGTCACCTCGCCCGGCATGCGCCGTTCGAGCTCGCGCCCGAAGGCGATCGCGGCGTGGCGCACGTCCGTGAACGTCCAGCGCGGCTCGATCCGCACGTAGATGTGCACGCCCCGGCCACCCGACGTCTTGGGGAAGCCCACGTAGCCAAGGTCGTCCAGGAGCCCCCGCGCCTCGGCGGCCACGCGCACCGCGTCGTCGAAGTCGGTGCCCGGCTGCGGGTCGAGGTCGAGGCGCAGCTCGTCAGGGTGGTCCACGTCGTCGCGGCGAACCGGCCACGGGTGGAAGGTGATGGTGCCCATCTGCGCGGCCCAGCCGACCACGGCCACCTCGGTGGGGCAGATCTCGTCCGCGTGGCGGCCTGACGGGAACTCGATGCGCGCGGTCTCGAGGTAGTCGGGAGCGCCCTTGGGCACACGCTTCTGGAAGAACGCGTCGCCGCCGCCCTTCTCGCGCGTGGACAGGACGATGCCCGGGTGCACTCCCTTCGGCCAGCGCTCGAGCGTGGTCGGCCGGCGGGCGAGCGCGCGCATGATGCCATCCTCGACCGCCAGGTAGTACTCGACCACGCCGAGCTTCGTGACCTCGGGCGTGTGCTCGGTGGCCGGGAAGATCACGCGATCGGGGCTGGACACGCGCAGATCGCGCCCGCCCGCCTCGATGATCGTGGCCTCCGACTTAGCGATGCCGGGACTATTGCAGCGCGGAAGAGCTACTGAGGGCGCGGGAGACCGAGCGATCCCAGGACGCAGGAAGCGACGCGTGCGGCGCACGCGAGCGACCGAGGACGCCGGAGCGCGACGGGATCGCGCGTTCTCAGTAGCTCTTGGGGAGGCCGAGCGAGTGCTCGGCCACGTAGTTGAGGATCATCTCGCGCGACACCGGAGCGGTGCGGGTGAGCCGCACGCCCCAATACATGTCGGTCAGCCCGTACTCGAGCGCGAAGCCGTTGCCGCCGTGCGCCTGGATCGCGCGGTCCACGCATGCGATCGCCGCCTCGGCGGCCGCGTACTTGGCCATGTTGCTCGCCTCGCCGGCGCCGGGGGCGCCGGCGTCGTAGAGGGCCGCTGCCTTCTGGGTCATCAGGCGCGCCAGCTCGAGCTCGATCTTGGCCTCGGCGAGCGGGTGCGACACGCCCTGGTGTGTCCCGATCGGAGCCCCCCAGACCTCGCGCTCGTTGGCGTAGGCGGCCGCCTTGGCGAGCGCCCGCCTGCCGGCGCCACTGGCGATCGCGGCACCCATGATGCGCTCCGGGTTGAGCCCGTCGAACACCGGGCCGAGCCCGCCGCCCTCGCCGCCGATCAGCCGGTCCTCGTCGAGCTCCACGTCGTCGAAGAAGAGCGTCCACTGCTTGTCGGGGCCGATGTAGGGCATCGGGATCGACTCGCGCGTGAAGCCCGGGGCGTCCACGTCCACCAGGCACAGCGACGGCAGGCCGAGCGAGCCGTCCGGCAGCCGGCTGCGCGCCACCACGAGCACGGCGTCGGCGTGCTCGACCCCCGAGATGTAGGTCTTCTGGCCGCGCAGCACGAAGCGGTCGCCGCGGCGCGCCAGGGAGGTGGAGAGATTGTGGGAGTTGGTGCCCGCGTCCGGCTCGGTGATGGCGAAGGCCACCTTGGTCGAGCCAGCGGCGATTCCGCGCAGCCAGCGGTCCTTCTGGTCGGCAGTGCCGTGGCGGGTGAGGATGCTCCCCACGATCGCCGGCGACACCACGATCAGGAGCAGCGAGCCCCCGGCGGTCGAGATCTCCTCGCCCACGGCCGCGAGCGCCGACATGCCGAGCCCGCCGCCGCCCCACTCCTCCGGGATGTTCACGCCGAGGAAGCCCTTCTCGGCGAGCGCGTCCCACAGCTCCGTGGGCGGCTCGCCCTCGGCGTGCTTGCGGCGCGAGTAGGTGGGACCGAAGCCGGCACAGATCGCGCCGACGGTCTCGCGCATCATGCGCTCCTCGTCACTCGGGACGAGTTGCAGGACCGCCGAAGCGGTGTCAGTGGCTGAGTGCATCGACCCTTTCCGTCACGTGCTGGTTTCGATGGAGCGCGTACATGCGAGCGACCCAGGCCCCGCCGGGCCGCGCCATGAGCTCGTCGCGCAGCTCCTGCACCGCGGGCGCGAACGCGGTGGGCGCGTAGGGCCGCTCCGGCGGAGTGAGCAGCGGCGTGAACAGCGACGCCGCGGTGAGGTCCGCCACGGTGAAGCCGTCGCCCACCAGGTAGCCGGAGGGGCCCACCTCGCCCTCGAGCCGGTCCATCGCCGCCGTCACCGCCTCACGTCCCCGGCCGGCGCTCTGGTCGGTGATCCGGTAGTCGCGCCGCACGGCGAATCGTGCCATCGGCGCGCCCATCCGCAGGAACCGCTCGCGAAAGGGGCTGGGCCTCGAGAAGAGCGTCTGCGCCACCACGTCGATGTCGTCGAGTGTGTGGTGCCACACGAACCGGCGCAGCTCGGGGCCAAGCTCCTCGTCGAACCAATCCTCGAGATCGAGCGCCCGCCGGCGCTCCTCCGGGTCGGCCGGGTAGAGGGGCGGCTCGGGCGCGTGTTCCTCGAGCGCGGCGATGATCGCCGTCGAGTCCCCTATGCGGCGGCCATCGATGTCCACCACCGGCAGCCGTCCGTGCTTCCCGCGCGTGGCCGCGAGCGCGCTCACGCGGTGAAGGCCGGGCATGGGCACGCGGGGGGTGTAGACGACCCCCTTGTAGTCGAGCGCCCAGCGAACCTTCTCGTTGTAGTGCGAGACCTCGATGTGCCAGAGGGTCACGGCCACGTGCCGCATAGAATGCCAGCGTGCGCGTTGGTCTGTATGTGGCCTACTGGCCGTGGTTCTCCGCCGAGGAGCAGATCTCGCTGGCCGTGCAGGCCGACAAGGCCGGTCTCGACTCGGTGTGGGTGGCCGAAGCGTGGGGCCAGGACGCGGTGTCGGTGCTCGGCCACATGACCGCCGTGACCGAGCGGATCGGCCTCGGGTCCGCCCTCATGCAGATCCCGGCCCGCACCCCCGCAGCCACCGCCATGACGGCCGCCACGCTCGACGTGCTGTCGGGCGGCCGCTTCCGGCTGGGGCTCGGAGTGTCGGGGCCCCAGGTGTCGGAGGGCTGGCACGGCGTGCCGTTCGCGCGGCCGCTCGCCCGCACGCGCGAGTACGTGGAGATCGTGCGCAAGGCGCTCGCCCGCGAGGGCCCACTCGAGTACCAGGGCAAGGAGTTCCAGCTGCCGATCGAGGGCAGCGAGCTGGGCAAGCCGCTCAAGCTGCTCGCCAAGCCGGTGAGCGACCGCATCCCGATCTACCTGGGCGCGATCGGGCCCAAGGCAATCGCTCAGACGGCCAAGATCGCGGACGGCTGGATCCCCTTCATGTTCAACCCCGCGCGCGCGGAGGAGCTGCTCGAGCCGTTCCGGGGCACCGACGTGGACATCGCCCCGGCCGCGCTCATCTGCGTGGACGAGGACCGCGACCGGGCCCGCGACCTCGCCCGCCCGTGGCTCGCCACCTATCTGGGCGCGATGGGCGCGACGCAGAAGAACTTCTACGTGGAGACCGCGGAGCGCTTCGGGCACGGGGACGCCGCCCGCGAGGTTCAGAGGCTCTTCGGCGCCGGCGACCGCGCGGGCGCCGCCCAGGCGCTCACCCCGGAGCTGATCGACGGCTCCGCCATCTGCTGCGACTACGGCGAGCTCGACGAGCGGCTGGCCGCCTACGAGCGGGCCGGGGCCGACACGCTCCTCGCGCTGCCGTTCGGCGACCGCCCGCGCATCATCGAGGCGCTCGGCGCCGCCGTTCCGGCCTAGGCGCCGGCGGCGCGCTGGGCGCGCTTCAGCTCGCGCATCACCGTGCCGCGCTGGTCCTTGAAGGCCAGGCGCTTCTCGAGGTAGGGGATCGCCGCGGCGGGGTTGCCGGACTCGCTCAGCGACTTGCCGAGGTTGAAGAGCGCGTACCCGTACTCGATGTCACGGCTGTCCTCGGGCCAGGCGGCGACCGCCTTCTGGAGCACCGGCACGGCCTCGGCGTAGCGGCCGGCCCGCATCAGCTCGAAGCCCTGGGCGTTGAGCTCGGAGCCAGTCGCGGGAGCGGGCTCCGGTTCCGCGGGAGCGGGCTCGGCCTCCGCGGGGGCCGGCTCTGTCTCCGCGGGCTCGTCGGCCGTCGTGGATGGCGGGTCCGCTTGCTGCTGCTGGGCCGGCCGCTCGCTCGTTCCGACGCCGGCTCGCGGGGCGCCGCCGTCGCCGCCGCCGCCCGTGGCCAGCAGCGCAACGGTGGCCGCGGCCACCGCCACGATCGCGCTCGCCAGAGCGAGTGCCAGCCATGGCCGAGTGGTGGCGGGCGCGCGAGGCGGGGGAGCGGCCGCCGGCGGGCGAGGCGGGGGAGCAGCCGCCGGCGGGCGCATGCGACGCGTCGCCACGGTGGGCTCGGCGGGCCGTTCGAGCGCGCGCCGCAGCTCCGAGCCGAGCTCCCCCGCCGAGCCCGGGCGCTCCAACGGGTCGCGCGCGAGACCGCGGCGGAGGATGTCGGCCGCTGCCGCGGGCGCCTCCCGCAGGTGGTCGCGCAGGTCGGGCGGAGGCTCGGTGGCGATCGCGGTCGCGATCTCCATCGGCGTGCGTCCGGAGCGCGGCCGTCGTCCGGTGAGCGCCTCGAAGCACACGGCGGCTAGTGCGTACACGTCCGCCGCCGGCCCGGCCTGGTCGCCGTCAAGCTGCTCGGGCGCCATGTACGCGACGGTGCCGAGCACGATGCCGCTGCGCGTGATGCGCGTCTGGTCGGCGGCCGTGGCGATGCCCAGGTCGGCCAGCTTCGTCACCCCGTCCTCGCGCAACAGGACGTTGCCGGGCTTCACGTCGCGGTGCACGACCCCCTGGGCGTGCGCGTGGTCGAGAGCATCGCCGAGGTCGGAAGCCATCCGTCCCGCCCGGCGCGGTTCGAGCGGCCCGCGCCTGAGGGCCTGCGACAGCGACTCGCCCTCCACGAACTCCATGACGATGAGCACGCCCTCGTCATCGATCGCGGTGTCGTAGATCGCCACGAGGTTCGGGTGGTTGAGCGATGCGCCGAGCCGCGCCTCGCGCGCGAAGCGCTTCTCCATCTCCCCCGGGCTGTCGGCGTGCAGCCGCTTGACGGCCACCGCCCGGCCGAGGCGCTCGTCATCGCACAGCACGACCGAGGCCATGCCCCCCGAGCCGAGGTGCCTGACCACGCGGTAGCGGCCCGCAAGCAGAGTTCCGTGAGTCCTCGCCGGCACCTCGGCCTAGTACCCCCCGCTCAACGGGGTGTAACTGTCGCGAGTCCGTTTACGTACATCGGTGCGCACACGGCCGAGCCGCGTGCTTCGGCTAAACGCGCTGAATCAGCGTGCCGGTGCCGAGCCCGCCGCCGCAGCACATCGTCACGAGGCCGGTCTCCTTGTCGGAGCGCTCGAGCTCGTGCAGCAGCGTGGTGATCAGCCGCGCGCCCGTGGATCCGAGCGGGTGACCGAGGGCGATCGCGCCGCCGTTCACGTTCACGCGGTCCATGTCGGGCTCCAGCTCGCGGCGCCACGCGGCCAGGACGGACGCGAATGCCTCGTTGACCTCCACGAGGTCGATGTCGTCCATCGTCATGCCGTTGCGCTCGAGGAGCTTCTTCGTGGCCGGGATCGGGCCGGTGAGCATGATCACGGGATCCACGCCCACGGTCGTCTGGTCCACGATGCGTGCGCGCGGCTTGAGCCCGAGGGCGTCGGCCTTCTCGCGGGCCATGAGCAGCACGGACGCGGCGCCGTCGGAGATCTGCGAGGCGTTGCCGGCCGTGACCTTGCCGTCCGGCTTGAACGCCGGCTTCAGCTGCGAGAGCGTCTCGAGGCTGGTCTCGGGACGGATGCCCTGATCGGTCACGTAGGTGTCGCCGTTCACCTGGAAGGGCACGATCTCGCGCTCGAAGCGACCCTCCTCGGTGGCCTGGTGCGCGAGCTGGTGCGAGCGCACGCCGATCTCGTCGAGCTCGGAGCGCGGGATCTCCCACTTGTCGGCGATCATCTCGGCGGAGATGCCCTGCGGCACGAGGTTGTACCGGTTCATCATCTCCTCGGGCCAGGGCGAGCCGACCTCGTCGACCCACTTGAAGCCCACGCCCATCGGGACGTGTCCCATGTGCTCCACGCCGGAGCCGATCACGGTGTCGTGCACGCCCGAGGCGATCAGCGCCGCGGCGAAGTTCACGGCCTGCTGGGCCGAGCCGCACTGGCGGTCGACGGTGGTGGCGGGAGTCTCGATCGGAAGGCCGGCCTGGAGCCAGGCGTTGCGGCCGACGTTGAACATCTGCTCGCCGTACTGCTGGACGCAGCCGCTGATGACGTCCTCGACGTCGGATGCATCGATCCCGGCGCGATCGATGACTTCCGTGAAAGTCTTGCCGAGAAGCTCGTTCGGGTGGGTGTCCTTGTAGTAGCCCTTCTCCGGATGGCCGCGCCCGATCGGGGTGCGCACCGCATCGACTATGACTACCTCACGCCCGTGCCCGTTCTGCATGAAACCCTCTTCCTCCGCGGTCGATTGTGGTAAGCGTACTCGATTGACTGTCCAGTCAACCAGACATCCTTTTTCGCCCGCAAATGCCCTCCAGGTCAGCCTCCGAGCCGGTTTGAGCCATGCCTGAGAAGTTCGGGATAGTCGGGAGCGGAGCGATCGCCCGTGGCCTTGCCAAGGTCGCCGCGGACCATCACGACGTGGTGGTCTGGGCGCGCAGCGAGGCCTCGGCTGAGAGCGCCGAGGCGAAGGTGGGCGAGTCGGCCTCAGTGGTCACGGACCTGGCCGAGCTGACCGGATGCGACGTGGTGGTGGAGGCCGTGACCGAGGACGAGGCGGTCAAGAGCGAGTTGCTCGGGCGCCTCGGCGCTCTGCTCCCGGAGGCCACGCTGCTGGCGAGCACCACGTCCTCGCTGTCGGTGGCCACGCTGGCGGCGGCCAGCGGCCGCGCCGACCGCTTCGCCGCCCTTCACGTGTTCAACCCGGTGGACAGGATGGAGCTGGTGGAGCTCTGCTTTCCGCCCGAGGCCACCGAGCCCACCCGTGAGTTCTTCCGCGACCTCTGCCGGCGCTTCGAGAAGACCGCGGTGGAGGTGCCCGACTCCGCCGGCTTCGTGGTCAACCGCCTGCTGTTTCCCTACCTGTTCGACGCGGTGCGGCTGCTCGAGCGCGGCGGCCTCGATGCCGAGGGCGTGGACACCTGCATGAAGCTCGGCGCCGGACACCCGCTCGGCCCGCTCGCCCTGCTCGACTTCGTGGGCCTCGACGTGTCGGCGGCCATCGGCGAGTCGATAGGGGCGGAGGTGCCGGACCGCGTTCGCGAGCTGATCGCGGAAGGCAAGCTCGGCCGCAAGGCGGGCGAGGGCTTCTTCGTCTACGACTGAGGGCGCCGGCTGCTGGCGGTGGCCATGCCCGCCGTGAGGTCCCAGACCACGTCGGCCTCGCCGATGCCCTGCTGGCCGGCGAGCTCCGTCACCCGGTCCCACGGCAGCGTGGCCTCCGGGAGGTCGTCCCAGCGGGCGAGCTCGAGTGCCTCGAGCGCACCCTCCAGCGCGGGACTGACCTCGTCCTCCCCCGCCTTGGCCACCTGCTCCTTGATCAGCGAGCGCAACGCGTCACGCTCCGAATCGCTCAGCTTGACGCACCACATATCGCGCGAACGTAGAGGGCGAGGCGGACGGACAGCGCCCGCCGGTCAGTCGTCCTGAGCGCGCTCCGCGCGGCGCGGGGTGGCGGCCGCCTCCTCGACGGGGCGCGGCGGACCGGCGTCCGCGCGCTCCTCGCCGTGGTGGTCGCGGATGCGCACGGCGTCGATCCGGTTCTCGCGAACCGACTCCACGCGGATCGAGTAGCCGTTGGTCTTGACCATGTCGCCGCGCTTGGGCAGGCGGCCCAGCTCGCCGAACACGTAGCCGCCGACCGAGTTGTAGGCCTCGGAGTCCACCGGGAGGTCGAGCCCGTAGTCCTTGAGGTCGGTGATCGGCACGTGACCGCGGACCCACCAGTCGCCGTTGGCCAGCCGCCGTATGCCGGCCACCGCCGGGTCGGTCTCGTCGGCGATCTCGCCCACCACTTCTTCGATGATGTCCTCGATCGTGACGATGCCCGCGGTGCGGCCGTACTCGTCCACCACCACCGCCATCGAGGCGCGCTCGCGCTGGAGGTCGGCCAGGAGATCGTCGAGCGGCTTGGTCTCCGGCACGATCAGCGCGTCCTTGACCGCGCTCTCGATCGGAGAGTTGGGGCCCTCGGTCATCAGGAGCCGCACGAGCGAGTTCGCGTGCACGATCCCGCGGATGCGGTCGGTGTTCCCGTCCTCGGTCACCACCAGCCGGGTGTGGCCGGAGTCGACCATCGTGCGCAGCGCCGACTCCACGGTCTCGGACACGTCCACCGTCACGACGGCGGGGATCGGCGTCATCACCTGCCGCGCCTGCTGCTCGTGCAGGTGGAAGACGCCCGAGAGCATCCCGGCCTCGCCCGGGTCGAGCTTGCCGCCGTGGGCGCTCTGGGCGATCAGCAGCTTGAGGTCATCGGAGGAGCTGGCCTCGTCGAACTCCGCGCGCGGGTCCACCCCGATGACGCGCAGGACCGCGTTGGACGCCGAGTTGAGCAGCCAGATCAGGAACCAGAGGCTTCGCTTGAAGAACTCGAGCGGCCGCGCGGTGCGGCGCACCGTGGCCTCGGCGTGCACGATCGAGTAGATCTTCGGCACCTGCTCGCCGAACGTGATGTGGAGCGCGGTGGTCAGTAGGTACGCGATCGAGATGGCTATGACCACGGCCACGCCGTGGCTCGCCACCTCTCCGAGCGGCTCCTCCAGCAGCTCGGCGATGGCCGGCTCGCCGAGGAAGCCGATGCCGAGCGAGGCCATCGTGATCCCGAGCTGACAGGCGGACAGGTACTCGTCGATGTGGTCGAGCTGCTTGAGCGCGAGCGCGGCGCTGCGGACGCCCTCGTCGCGCATCTGCTCGAGCCGCGACTGACGCGCCCGGACGAGACCGAACTCGGCCGCCACGAAGAACCCGTTCGCGGCGACCAGAATCAGCACTCCGGCCAGGAAGAGGAATTCTGTCATGAGGGGGCGCCGAGACCCCGGGAGGGGGTCGTGCGCCGGCTACTTCGAGGGAGCTCGTCGTCGCTCATCGGCGAGGGGGCGAGGGTAGCAGGGGACTATCGGGCCACGCCGTCGATGCGGCCGGCGAGCTCGAAGTCGTTTTCCGTAAGCCCCCCCTCCGAGTGGGTGGACAGCTCGACGGTCACCTTGTTCCAGGAGATCTCCAGATCCGGATGGTGGTTCATCTCCTCGGCCGCCGGCGCGAGCCGGTTGACCAGGTCCACCGACGACATGAAGTTCTCGCCCTCGTAGGTCTTCCGGATCGCGTCGCCGTCGCGCTCCCAGCCCTGGAGTTGCTCCAGCCGCTGGCCGATCTCCTCGTCATTCAGACGTGCCATCCTCGTCTCCATGGTCGTCGCTTCGCTGATTCCGTCCGCCACGGAGATGCTCTACGCCCTTGGGCTCGGCGACTCCGTGGCCGGTGTGACGCACGAGTGTGACTACCCGCCCGGCGCGGAGCAACTGCCGCACCTCACCCGTAGCGTGATCCCCGACGGACTTCCCGCGGCGGAGATCGACCGCGCGGTCCGCGAGCGCACCGAGAAGGGCGAGTCGCTGTACGAGCTCGACGTGGAGACGCTCGACCGGCTCCAGCCGGACCTGATCGTGACCCAGGCGGTCTGCGAGGTCTGCGCCGTGTCCTACGACGACGTGCTCGCGATCGCCGAGCGGCTGCCCACCCGGCCCACCGTGATCTCGCTCGACCCGTCCACACTCGGAGAGGTCCTGGCCGACGTGCCGCGGCTGGCCGAGGCCGCCGGGGTGCCGGAGGCCGGGGAGCGCCTGGTGGAGGAGGCCTCGGCCCGGATCGACGCGGTGGAGCGCGCCGTGGCGGACGCGCCGCGCCCGCGCACCGCGGCGCTCGAATGGCTCGACCCGGTCTACGTAGGGGGCCACTGGGTGCCGCAGATGATCGAGGCGGCCGGCGGTCTCGACCTGCTCGGCTTCCCGGGCGAGCGCTCGCGGACGGTGGATTGGTCCGAGGTGGAGGCAGTGGCGCCGGAGGTGGTGCTCTCGATGCCGTGCGGCCTGTACGCGGAGGAGGCGGCCGCCGAGACCATGCGAAGTCGCGACCGGCTCGCCCCGCTCGGAGCGCGGGTGGTGGCCGTGGACGCCGCCGCCTACTTCTCGCGGCCAGGCCCGCGCCTGGTGGACGGCGTGGAGCTGCTCGGTCACCTGCTGCACCCGGACCTGGTGCCGGCGCCCGACTCGCGCCGTTCGATCGAGCTCGACCTCGGCCAGCCCGCGGCTGCCTAGGCGCTGGCGCTTACAGCGGCTGGGTGGGAAGCCGTTCTGTCGGCGTCCCGTCACATTCGGGTGAGCGCCTGTACCTCGATCCGAGGCACTGTGTCATCTAGGTGTGGCACTGCAGTAGCCAGGTGACACGGTGGCCCGATTCGCACGGTCCAGCCGTGCCCCCGAGCTACCTCAGGCGCTCGAAGACACGGCGATCGCGCCCACCACCGCCGCGACCCCGATTCCCGCGCACACCAGCGCGAGCACAGCCTCCGGCAGGCGCACGCGGTCGCCCAGCTCGAACATCACGATCGCCGCCAGGCCGCCGCCCAGCAGGCCGCCGATGTGCCCGCCGATCGAGATGTTCGGCACGCTGAACGTGATCACGAGGTTCAGCACGATCCAGATGCCGAGCCCGCTCTCCATCACGCTCATACCGCGGCTGCGCATGACCACCGCGGTGGCTCCCATGAGCCCGAAGATGGCGCCCGAGGCGCCCACGGTCGGCGAGGTGGGCTCGAGCAGCAGCGCGCCGAACGAACCGGCGAGCAGCGACACGAAGTAGATGATTCCGAAGCGCAGCCGCCCGACCGCCGGCTCGAGCAGACCACCGAGGATGTAGAGCGAGAGCATGTTGAAGAGGAGGTGGAAGAAACCCGCGTGCAGGAAGCCCGAGGTGATCAGCCGCCAGTACTCCCCATCGGCGATCTCGGGTCGCGATACGGCGCCGTCCTGAAGCAGGGAGCTGCCGCCGATCCCGCCGCCCGTGGCGCTGGCTCCGCCGAGCAGCGCTCCGAGCGCCACCGCCACGTTGATGCCGATCAGGATGTAGGTCAGCGTGGGCTCATCCGTCCCGCTCCTGACCGTCCGCGTACGAGTTCGTTGGCGCGCGCACTCGGGACAGCGCATCCCGACCGGCGTGGTGGTCATGCAGTCGGGGCAGATCGGGCGCCCGCAGTTCGAGCAGTGCACCCCGGTCTCGCGATTCGGATGGCGGTAGCAGGCCTCCACCCGGCGCAGCCTAGTGGGGGCGCTAGAGGTCTACCCGGAGGATGGGGTTCTCGCTGGGCACCCGTGCGCCGCCGCGTGGCTCGCGTGTCACCAGCACGGCGTCCGCCCCGCTCAGGTCCTCCGGCACCGTGACCGATCCACTGCCGTCCGTGTCGGCGAGGAACGTCGGCGCGGGCGCGACCTTGTCGCCGCGCAGCACCCAGGCCTGGTACACGCGCTGCCCGCCGAGGTCCGCCAACCCGTCGGCGCTCAGTACCGCGCCGTCCTCGCCGTCGCCCTCGATGCGAAGCTCGGCGCTGGCCATCGGCACCCGTGTGTCGTCCACCTTGGCGGCGATGGTGCGCTGATCCTGATCCTGATCCGAGCTGAGCTGAGCGACGCCATAGCCGGCCACCAGAGCCAGCACGAGCAGGCCGCCGGCAAGCGCGGGCCGCAGCGCCGGGCCGGGAAGCAGGTCGCGCAGGCGGCGGCGCCGGGCGCGCTGCGCCGGGGCCTCGCGCCCCTCGCTCTCGACCACGTCCATCAGCGCCGACTTGAGCCGGTCGGGCGCCGCTATCTGCTCGACCGAGCGCGGCAGCGCGTCGGCCGCCGGGCGAAGGCGCTCGACCTCGTCGCGGCAGTCGGGGCACTGCTCCATGTGAACTTCGAAGGCGCGCTGCTCGCCGTCGGCCAGGGCGCCGAGCAAGAAGGCCGCCGGGTCCTCGCGGAAGCGTGCGTGGTCCGGGCCGGTCATACCAGCTCCCCCGGGCTGAGGCCGATGTCGGAGAGCTGCACGCGCATCTTCTCGAGCCCCAGCCGCATGCGGCCCTTGACCGTGCCGAGCGGCATGCCGAGCATCTCGGCTATCTGGCTGTGGCTGAAGCCGCCGAAGTAGGCCAGCTCGATCGTCCGCCGCTGCTCTTCGGGAAGCTCGTCGAGGGCGCTGTGGACGCTTCGCGCCTCCTCGCGCCGGGCGGCCTCCACGTCGGTCCGCTCCTTCGCCTCGTGGCGCTCCTCCACCCCGTCCAGGGTCTCGCGCCGGCGCTCGTGGACCGTGCCCCGCCGCAGCGCGTCGATCGCCCGGTTGTGGACGATGCCGAGCACCCACGTGCGGACGCTGCCGCGCGCTTGGTCGTAGCGCAGGCGGCTGCGCCAAATCGAGAGGAAAGCCTCCTGCGTGATGTCCTCCGCCGTCACCTTGTTACCCACCATTCGATAGGCGAGCGAGAACGCGGCACCCCCATGCCTGTCGTACATCAACTCGAAGGCGCGCGGACTCCCTCCCTGCACCAGCTGCATGACCTCCTCGTCCGCGAGATTTCGGATGTCGGAGCTCACAACGTGATCTTCCTACGCTGAAGGCCCCTGCGTGGATCAGGGGCGGTACGCCTCTTAGCGGCGCAGGCGGCGCTCGAGGTCCACGGCCGCCTCGCGAACGCTCTTCTCGAGCGCCTTCAGGCCGCTTGCCTCGCGCTTGCGCTGGCGCTGGCGGGCGCGCACGAGCACGAGCGCACCGCCGGCCATGCTGCCCACCACGACGGCGGCCGCGGGCCGTCCCCAGTTGCGCGGGTCGCGCATGGCGGCCGGATCCAGGTCGGCCAGCTCCTCGGCGGCGGCCTCGGTGAGCCCGGACAGCGCGCGCTCCAGCCTGTCGCTCAGCGCCTCCGGCGGGTCCACCGGCACGAGCGCCGAGCGCAGCAGGTGCTCCAGTCGCTCGCCGTTACTCATGCCCGTCCTCCTGAAGCCGTTGCTCGAGCTGCTTGATGGCTCGATGGATCAACACCTTGGTGGCGCCCTCGGAGCGGTCGAGCGCACCCGCGATCTCCCGGTTGTCCATGCCGAGCGCGAAGCGCATGATCAGCGCCTCGCGCCGGTCGTCCGGCAGGTGCGCAACGCCCTCGAGCACGTGCTTGACCTGCTCGCGGCCCTCCACCACCGTCTCGGTGTCGTGCGGCGCGGTGAGCACCGCGGCATCCTCGAGCTGGGTCATCGGGCGGCGCGAGCGGTCGCGGTAGTAGTTGGCCGCGAGGTTGTGCGCGATGCGGATCAGCCACGGCCGCAGCGGCCTCCCGTTCGACTCGCGCTGCGCACGGTCGAAGTGCCGGTAGGCCTGAAGGAACGTCTGCTCGGTCAGGTCCTCGGCGTCGTGGTGGTTGCCGATCCGGTAGTAGGCGTAGCTGTAGACATCGCGCAGATGGGCGCGATAGAGCTCCGTGAAGTCCCGGTCGAGTCGCTGCTTGTCGGCTGACGCCTCCAATCATGCGGAGCCTATCCGGCTGCGGCCGCCCCTCAGGCAGCTTGTCTCCCGCGCGCGTCGGCGCTGGCCCGGATGCTCTCGAGCCACTGGTCGGCCGAAGCGTCCCCGTCCAGCACCCTGCAGAGACCGGTGGTCACGGGAGCGTCGATGCCCTCGCGCTCGAACGCCAGGCCCAGCAGCGGGACCGTGGCGAGCGACTCGGCGGTCTGGGCGATCGCCGCCTCCACCGCACGCGTGGGCACGCCGGCGCCCACGAGCTCCCCGGCGCGGCGGTTGCGGCTGCCCTCGGCCAGCGCGGTGGCCACGAGGTCACCGGCGCCCGCAAGGCCGGCGAAGGTCTCGCTGCGCCCGCCGTGAGCCAGGGCCAGCTGGTGCACCTCCGAGAAGACACGGCCCGCGGCCGCGCCGGCGAGGTTCGCGCCGCGCGGGGCGGCCGCGGCGGACGCAAGCGCGGCGGCGTTCTTGGCACACGAGGCCAGCTCGGCTCCGGTCACGTCGTCGGTGGCCTCCACGGTCAGCCCGCCGGCCTCCAGCACCTCGCCCAGCTGGCGGAGGAGGTCCGCGTTGCGGGTGGCGAGCACCACGGACGCTCCCATCTCGATCGCCTCGCGCGCGTGCGCGGGACCCGCGAGAGAGGCAACCGCCCGCGCCCTGACGCGCTCGGCCACAAAGGCGGAAGGCGTGGTGCCGAGTGGCGGCACGAGCCCCTTGGACGCCACGAGCACCGCGCTGCGCTCACCCACCCGGGCACCGATCTCGCCCACGGCCGCGGGGAGCGCGCTGCAGGGCACGGCGAGCACCACGAGGTCCACCCCCGCAAACTCCACGTCGCGCACGGCGCGCGCCTCGATCGCGCCATCGAAGGTCACGCCCGGCAGGTAGGCGGCGTTCTCCCCCTCGGCCCGAAGGAGGTCCGCCTGCTCGCTCGTGCGGCAGCCGAGCTGAACCTCCAGGCCCGCGCGCGCGAGAACCACCGCGGCGGCGGTGCCCATGGATCCGGCGCCGACCACGGCCGCGGTGCGCAGCGGCGGCAGGCCGCCGAGCCATTCCCACTGCAGCTCCACGCAGGGCCAGATGCGCTCGGTCACCTCGCCGGCCAGGAACTGCGACGGGCTGTCCACGCGCGGGAAGGTGAGCGGCGCGCCGAAGCGCAGGTGCACCTTCACCGGCCTGATGCGCCACCCGCGCCGGGCATGCTCGCTGCCGGACACGGCGATCGGCACCACGGGGGCGCCGCTCTGCAGAGCGACGCGGCCCACGCCGCGGTGCGGCCGTCCCAGCGATCCGCGCCTGACACGCGTGCCCTCCGGGAAGATCACCACGGCCTCGCCGCGCTCGAGGAGAGCCATCGTGGTCTTGGTGGACTCCTCGTCGGACGCGCCCCGCTTGACCGGGTACGCGCCGAGGCAGTTGAGCAGCCAGCCGACGAACGGGTTGCGGAAGATCTCCTGCTTGGCCATGAAGTAGATCGGCCGCGGCACGCAGGTGCCGAGCACGAACGGGTCCAGGAAGCTGCGGTGGTTCGACGCGAGGATCACCCCGCCCTTGGGGATCAGCCCGTGGCCGCGCCGCGCGAGCCGGAAGTACACGACCAGGGCGGGCTTCGCGAAGAAGCGGATCGACCAGTAGACGAAGGAGTTCACTCCCCGCCGACGCGTCCGCTCGTGGTAGAGCGCGAGCGGCCGCTCGCGCCGCCATCTGCCCATCCCCGTCACGCCCTCAGCTACCCGCCGGGGCCCCTGGCGTTACGCTGCCCGAATGATCGAGCTCCGCCGCACCATGAACGGGGCCGTGGCCGGCGCAGCCGCAGCGGCCGTCTGGGCCGCCCAGCAGCCCTTGGACAAACGGGTCTTCGGCTCGCGCCACGACGATGTCGAGCTGCTCGGGAAGCTCGTCACGCGCGGCAGCGGCTGGCCGGGCGCGGGCGTGGCCATGCACCTGGTGAACGGCGCCGCCTTCGGCGCCGGGTACGCGCTCGTGCGCCCGCTGGCGCCGGGTCCGGCCACAGCCAACGGCGTGGCGATCGCGCTCGTGGAGCACCTCGCCACCTGGCCGCTCGGGCGGTTGGTGGACCGCTACCACCCGGCGCGCGGCGACCTCGAGCCGCTCCACGGCAACGGCCGCGCGTTCGCGCAGGCCACCTGGCGGCACCTCCTCTTCGGCCTCGTGCTCGGCGAGCTGGAGCGCCGCCTCAACGCAGAGGGCGAGTTCGAGCCGCTGGAAGACGTGCCGGTGGCCTCCAACGGCCACGGGAACATCGAGCACGCGGCGGCCGGCGCGGCCAGCGCCGAGGCGCACTAGCCGCGTCGCAACGCCACGCTACGCTCGCCCCCGCGCTGCCGGAGTAGCTCAGGGGTAGAGCACCGGTTTTGTAAACCGGGTGTCGCGGGTTCGAATCCCGCCTCCGGCTTGGCACGAAAGGGTCTTCGCGCTACGCGGCGCCTCTGCCGCCGAAGCGCGAGCCGAAGCCGAATCCGCCGGACGGGATTCCGGCAAGAAGCACCAGGATGGCGCCGACGATGGCCACGATGGCCGATCCGGTGAGGGCAGCGAGGATCACGTACACCAGGGCTGCCAATAGGACTGCTATCAGGATTCCGATCATTGTCTCTCTCCTCAGACGGGGTTGCCGACAACCGGTACCCGTCCTGGGGACCTCGGAAACTTAGGAGCGGACGAAGACCGGCGTGCCGAGCGGCACCCGGGCCATCAGGACCTGGAGATCGGCGTCAGCTGCCCGGAGACAGCCCGCCGAGGCCGCGTTCCCGATCGACGACGGCACGTCCGTGCCGTGGATCGCGAGGCGGTCGCCGCCGGTCCAGCCGGGCGGCGGATTGGTCTGGTGGCCGGTGAGGGCCAGGATGCAGCAGCCGTAATAGGCCCCGTAGCGGGAACCGTCGATCTTGTCGGTGACGGCGTAGCGGCCCGCCGGAGTGGGCGAGGAGGCGGTGCCCACGGCGACGCTCAGCCGCTTGATGACGCGGCCTCCCCGGCGCAGCTCGAGGCTGCGCTCCGAAAGATCCGCGGTGATCGACCAGGAGGTGCGGCTGGCGCGCAGGCCCGGGTCGTTGGCCCGCACCCAGGCCAGCTGTCCGTTGGGCTGCTCGTCGGTGACCACGCCGAGCCAGGAGCCGCGGCGGGCCGCGACGCTCAGCACACGCGGGGAGCCGAACTGGGTGGTGGATCCCACCAGAGCCACGGCGTCGCCGCCGGGGCTCTTTCGCAGGGCCACCTCGCCGCTCACGCTCAGAAGGTTGGGGCCGGGCCGTCGAGCGGGCGTCGGCTCGGCGGGAGGAGGAGGCGGCGCGGGTGCGGTCTGCGCCGTCGGTGCCGGAGCGGCGGACGCCTGGGCGGAAGCGTTGTCCAGCTGGACCTCGGCGCGGTACACGCACAGGGCCAGCAGGGCAGCCAAAGGCAGTACGAAGGAGGGGCGGACCCGCATACGAGTCCATCGGCCATCCCGCTACCCACCGGCATCGAGGGCGCCCACCCCCGAACATTCGTCCAGGCCTACAAGAGGACCTGCCGCGAGGCCAGGTGCGTCCCGACCTTGCGCTTGACGCGCTGAAGGGCGTTGTCCACGGTCTTGGTGTCGCACGCGAGGCGCTCGGCGATGCTCTCGTAGCTGTAGCCGTCCAGGTACAGGGACAGCACCGAGCTCTCGAGCTCGGAGAGCACGCTCGACAGGCACGTCACGAGGCTGTGGAGCTCCTCGGTGGAGATCACCTGGTTCGCCGGATCGTGCGCCGTGGGCCCGGGAAGCAGCTCGTCGAGCGTGGGATCCCCGTCACCGCCACCCGCCGCCGGCGTCTGCGAGAACGAGACGTACTCGTTCAGTGGGGTGTGCTTGTTGCGCGTGGAGGTCTTGACCGCGGTGATGATCTGCCGCGTGATGCACAGCTCCGCGAAGTTCCGGAAGCTGGACTCACGGTCGGCGCGATAGTCGCGAACCGCTTTGTAGAGCCCTACGAGGCCCTCCTGGATGAGATCGTCGGAGTCGCCGCCTATGAGGAAGTACGACGACGCCTTGAGGCGCACGAAACCGTGGTAGCGGCGCACGATCTTGTCGTACGCATCCTTCTTTCCCTGCTTTGCAAGCGCGATGAGGTAGTGATCATCAAGCTCAGCTTCAGAGTTAGACTTTGGCCCCGTATAGCGACGCGCGGTCGCCGGACGAGGGGTTGCGGCTATTGCCATCGAAGGCTCCTCTCGGGCTGAAAAGCCCTTGAAAGCTCGGTGGCGCGGTACCTCCCCTGGCGCCAGGTTGCTCTGAAGTCTCACTCCCTAAAGCTCGACTTCAGCCTGATCGGGCGGGAAGATATGTGAGTTATGGAGCCCTGTCAAGTCCCCCGGCGCAGGTGCAAGACGCCGTACACCAGCGCGGCCGCCGCGGTGGCCACGTTGAGGGAGCCGACCTTGCCCCGCAGCGGCAGCGCCACCAGGGCGTCGCAGGCGGAGCTCACGCGCGGCCTCAGACCACGCCCCTCGGAGCCCAGCACCAGCACCACGCGGCCGTTGTAGTCCGGGTCGTCGTAGGCCGTGGGCGCATTCGAGTCCGCGCCGTAAACCCAGGCTCCGGCTGCCTTTGCGGTGCCAAGCCAGTCGGCGAGGTTGCGCACCTGCGCCACCGCCAGGTGCTCCACCGCGCCGGCGGAGGCCTTGCAGGTGGCCGGGGTGACCGTGGCCGAGCGTCGCTCGGGGATCACCACACCGGTGCAGCCCGAGGCCTCCGCCACCCGGCAGACCGCTCCGAGATTGTGCGGGTCCTGTACCTCGTCGAGACACAGGACGAGCGCGTCGTCCGGCTCGAGCAGGCTGTCGGCCTCCGCATAGAGGTAGGGACCGGCCTCGGCGCAGATGCCCTGGTGCTCCGGCGAGCCGCAGAGCACCTCGATCTCCTCGGCGCCCGCCACGCGCACCTCCACCCCGTCGAGCCAGGGCTCGTCCGCGGCGCGCGAGATGGCCCAGACATGCTCGACCGTACGCGGCCCCCTGAGCGCCTCCCGGACGGGATTGCGGCCGTAGACGATCACTGAGAGCGGACGAGGCGGAAGCCGTCCGCGCCGTCGCGGACCTCCCAGCCCTGCTCCGCCAGCTCGTCGCGCAGGCGGTCGGCCTCGGCAAAGTCCCGCGCCGCGCGAGCCTCCTCGCGGCGATCGGCAAGCTCCCGGACCTCCTGGGGGGCCTCCTCGTCCGCCTGGTCCACCAGCCGCTCGAGCCCGAACGCGTACAGCATCTCGCGCAGGCGCCCCGGCCCCACGGCCTCGCCGGCCTCGAGGCGGCGGTTGGCCTCACCCACCCAGTCGAAGAGGACGGCGCGCGCCTCCGCGGTGTTGAAATCGTCCGCCAGGGCGTCGAAGAAGCGCTCGGCCAGGTCGTCCAGGTCCCCGGCGGAGGCCTCCGGGTCCAGCCGGCGGACAAGCTCGCGGATCGTGCGCACGTTGGCCTCGGCCTGGGCCAGGGCCTCTTCCGAGTAGCCGATCGGCTTCCGGTAATGGGCGCTGACGAGCCACATCAGGATGGCCTCGGGCCCGTACTGGTCGAGCGCACCGTGCAGCAGGCGGATGTTGCCCACCGACTTGGCCATCTTCTCGGCGCCCATCTCGACCATGCCGTTGTGCATCCACAGCCTGGCCAGCGGCCTGCCGCGCGCCGCCTCTGTCTGCGCGATCTCGTTCTCGTGGTGGGGGAACACGAGGTCGGAGCCGCCGCCGTGCACCTCGAAATCCACGCCGAGGAGCTCCTCCGCCATGGCGGAGCACTCGATGTGCCATCCCGGGCGCCCCTGGCCCCAGGGCGAGCTCCAGCTGGTGTCCTCGCCCTCCTTCGTGGCCTTCCAGAGCGCGAAGTCCTGAGGCGCCCGCTTCAGGGCCGCCGCGTCGTCGCCCTCGCCCTGGCGCATCTCCTCCGTGGGCCGGTTGGAGAGCTTGCCGTAGTCCCCGAAGCTCGGAACGCTGAAGTACACGTCGCCGCCGGCCTCGTAGGCGTGGCCGCTGTCCACCAGGTCGGCGATCAGCGCGACGATCGCCTCGATCGTCTCGCTCGCCTTGGGCTCGCTGTCGGGCCGTCCCAGCCCCAGCCGGTCAGTGTCCTCCACGTACGCCGCCGTCATCGCCCGCGCCAGCGCCTCGCTGGGCACACCCTGGTCGCGCGCGGCGTCGTAGATCTTGTCGTTCACGTCGGTGACGTTCACCACGAGCGTCGGGTCATAGCCCTCGTGCTCCAGGAAGCGCCGCAGCAGCGCGAACAGCACGTAGGGTCGTGCGTTGCCCACGTGTACGCGTCCGTACACCGTGGGCCCGCAGGCGTAGATGCCCACTCGCGGCGGGTCGCGCGGCTCGATCGCACGAATCGAGCCGGTCAGCGTGTCGTGTAGACGCAGCTCGCGCACGGCCGGAAGGCTAAGGGTCGGACCGGGGACCTACGCGCCGCGTCAGGCGAGCGGGGGGCGCCGCGCGGTCCAGCCCACGTCCGCCTCGAGCTGCGCCGCCACCGCGAGCAGCGTCTCCTCGCTGTCCGGACGGCCGATCAGCTGCACGCCGAGCGGCAGCCCCCTGTCGCTGACGCTCGGCGCCGGCACCGAGCAGGACGGCTGCCCCGTGTGGTTCCAGATCCCGGTGTAGGGATAAGCATCCGCGTTCCCGAGGAGGGTGCGCATGGCGCTCATCCCCTCCCACTCCGCCGCGCCCACGGGAGGTTTGCCCGTGGTGGGAGTCACGAGCACGTCGAAGTCCGTGAAGATCCGGTTGATCCGCTCGGCGTGCGCCGCGGCATCGCGCTTGGCGCGCTCGACCACGCTCTTGGGGAAAGGCTTGCCGAGCCTGCCGAACCCGCGCGTGCGGCGCTGGAGGCGGTCAGGCCGCGGCACCCTCCCCACGTCCTCCGCCATGCCCGCCAGGTAGCGGGTCACGAAGGCGTTGCCGGCGGCGATCGGGAACTCGGGATCGCGTACGTCGACCGCATGGCCCAGCGCCCGCAGGCGCTCGCCGGTCTCCTCCACGGCGCGCCGGAGCTGCGGATCCACGCGGGCAGGCAGCACGGCCTTGGTGGACAGCGCCACACGCAGCCGGCCGGGCGGCTGCTCGGCGGCGCCGGCGTAGCGGCGCTGCGAGGCCGTTCCGGCGCCCACGTCGAGCAACAGGCCCGCGTCGGCCACGCTGCGCGCCTCGAAGCCCAGGACGCTCAAGCCGTGCCAGTGCTCCGGGAACGGGCTCAGCGGAATGCGGCCACGCTGCGGCTTGAGGCCCACGAGACCACAGTTGGCCGCCGGGATGCGGATCGAGCCGGCCCCATCCGACGCCGAGGCGCCCGCCGCGAGCCCGGCCGCCACCGCCGCCGCGCTGCCGCCGCTCGAGCCGCCGGGTGTGGCGTCGGGGTCCCACGGGTTGCGGGTCACCCCGAACGCTGGGCCTTCGGTGCACCCGATGATGGCCAGCTCCGGAAGGTTCGTCTTGCCCAGCAGCACGGCGCCGGCCGAGCGCAGGCGCGACACGAGCTCGCCGTCGGCGGTGGCCGGATCGCTGAAAGCGGCCGTGCCCCAGCGCGTAACCTCGCCGGCCACGTCCTCGGTGTCCTTGACCGCGAGCGGCACGCCGAGAAGGGCGCGCACGTCGCCTCCGCGCCGGCGGGCGTCGGCCTGGTCGGCGTCGGCGAGCGCACGCTCCGCCATGACGATCCGGTACGTGTTCAGGACCGGGTCCAGGCGCCCGATGCGGTCCAGGTAGAGCTCAACGAGCTCCCGCGAGGACACCTGACCGTCCCGCACCATCCGCGCCTGAGCAGCCACGCCGGCGAATGCGACATCGTCGCGATCCATCGCCCTGGACTGTATTCCGATCAGCCCGCCGGGGAGCGGGCCGGGACAACGCTTGCGGTGGCCATCACCGCGATCCCCTCGCCCTGCCCGACGAAGCCCATTCCCTCCGCGGTGGTGAACTTCACGTTCACGTCCGCCGGCGCGAGCCCGGCCGCGGCCGCCAGTCGCTCGCGCATCGCGTCGCGGAACGGGCCCAGCTTGGGCTTCTCGCAGAGCACCACGGCATCCAGGTTCACGGGCGTGAGCCCCTTCTCGGCGAGCAGACCGCACACGTGGCGCAGGAGCTCGATGCTGTCCGCGTCGCGCCAGCGCTCGTCGGTGTCGGGGAAGTGGGCGCCTATGTCACCCAGGCCCGCGGCGCCGAGCAGCGCGTCGGTCAGCGCATGCGCCAGCGCGTCGGCGTCCGAGTGGCCGGCCAGGCCCTTCTCCGAGGGCACCTCCACGCCCCCGAGCACCAGCCTGCGTCCCGCCTCGAAGCGGTGCGAGTCGAAGCCGATCCCCGAGCGCGCGCTCATCCGAGCGGCTCGAGCCGCCGGGTGCGCCCCTCGAAGACCGCCAGCTCGGTCACGCCCAGGCCACGGAGCCAGTCCACCGTCCGCTCGTACTCGTGGCCGAGCTGCTCGGGCACGTGGGCGTCGCTCGACAGTGCCACCGGCCGGCCGGCCGCCAGGCAGAGCTCGAGGAACCCCGCCGCCGGGTAGACCTCGGCCACCGGCTTGCGCAGTCCGGCGGTGGACACCTCGATCGCCACGTCCGACTCCGCGATCCCGTCCATCGCCAGCTCGTAGAAGCGACGCAGATCGCCCTCCGGGCGCGGCACGCGGTCGCCCCACACCTTTACGAGGTCGGGGTGGGCAAGGATGTCGAACAGGCCGGAGCGCGCCGCCTCGCCCAGCGTCTCGAAATACAGCGTCCAGACCTTCTCGGGATCCTGCGAGCGCCAGATGTCGAACGACTGCCACTCCGGGTAGGCGTGCAGGTCCACCGCGTGGTCGCTCAGGAAGTGGAGGGAGCCGACCACGTAGTCCCACGGGCGTCCGTCCAGCACCGCCGCCAGACGGTCCTCGCCTCCGGGCAGGAAGTCGGCCTCGATCCCGAGCCGCAGGTCGGTGTCGTCACGGACGAACGCGCAGTACGCGTCCAGGTCGTCGCGCGCCCAGTGGCGGTACCAGGGGTGGCCCCAGACCTCGAGCGACTGGGTGAAGCGGTGGATGTGCTCGGCCACCCCCAGCTCCTCGATGCCGCGCTCGGCGGCGATGCTGCGGTAGCGCTCGGCGTTGGCCGTCGTGAAGTAGGCCTCCGGCGTGGTGTCGTCCTCGTCCGGCCGCAGGTGCACGTGGTAGTCGGTCAGCATCGCGAGAGGAGGATCGCCTCGGCCACCCGCAGGTCGAGCGCGGTGGTGACCTTCATGTTCTCGGGCGGCGCCTCCACGAGCCGTACGCTACCCCCGCTCTCCTCCACGAGCGAGGCATCGTCGGTGGCGGCGGCCAGCCGCTTCTCGCTCACGTCGAGCGCGCGCCGCAGCACGTCGGCCCGGAACACCTGCGGCGTCTGCACGGCCCAGAGCCGGTCGCGGGCGATGGTGCGGACCACCCGGCCGGTCCCGTCGTCCTCCTTCACGGTGTCGGTCATCCGCGCCGCCGCGATCGCGGCCTCCCAGCCCTCGAGCCCGCGCAGGCAGGCCTCCACCAGCTCGTGCGTGACGAGCGGTCGCGCGGCATCGTGCACGACCGCCACCGTGGCCTCGGGCGCGGCCGCCAGGGCGTTGCGGACGGATGCCGACCGGCTCTCGCCGCCACGCACGCGATCCGGTGGGTCCTCGTAGCCCCGAGGCACCGCCACCACCACGCGCTCGCACACCCCGCCGAGGGCCGCGAGGCTCCATTCCAACATGGGCTTGCCGGCAAGAACGGCGAACGCCTTGGGGCCATCAGCCCCAAGGCGTTCGCCGCTGCCGCCGGCGGGAATGATCCCGACGACGGACAAGGTGTGAGCTACGCCGTGGCGGGCGCGGGGTGCCGGCTCGTGTGCGCCTCGCTGATGAGCCCCTCGAGGTGGCTCTCCGCCTCGTCCTCTTCCATGTCGAGCGCGTACATCAGCTCGGAGGCGAGGATCTTCTTGGCCCGCGTGTACATCTGCTTCTCCCCGGTGGAGAGACCCTTCTCGGTCTCCCGGATGGCCAGGTTGCGGACCACCTCGGCAAGCTCGAAGACGTCGCCCGTCTTGATCTTCTCGCGGTTGTGCTTGAACCGCCGATTCCAGTTCTTCGGCATCTGGCTCACGTCATCGCGAAGGACGGCGAGCACCTTCTTCACGTCGTCCTCACCGATCACGCGCCGCAGCCCGGCACGATCGGCGTTCTCACACGGCACCATCACCGTCATGTTGTTGTGGAGGATTTTGATGGTCAGGTACTGGCGCTTCTCGCCCAGCACCTCCTTCATCTCCTTCTTCAGGACCAAGCCGGCCCCGTGGTGGGGATATACGACCTGATCCCCGATCTCGTACACGGCTGGGGGCCGTGCAATCTCGAGGTCCTCGACGATTTCCTGCTCCAACACTGCGTCGCTAATGATGCCCTCCTACGTAGGTGCGGCGCTCATGCGCCGCTGTTCCCCATCAGGTCTGTAGATATCGATCCACGAGATTGATCTCCTGCAGGCGGCGAAGGCCCTCGCGGATGTCCTTCGCGCGTACGTCCCCAACTCCCTCCACCGACTCGAGCTCCGCGTCGCCTGCGGCGAGGATCTCGTCCAGCGAGCTGAACTCGGCCACGATGCTGTGCACCACCATCCTCGGGAGGCGCGGTATGCGCCCGAGGATGCGGTGGCCGCGTGGCGCGGCCGGATGGTCCAGGGTGTTGAGCTTGCGGTCGTAGCCGAGCAGCTCGGCCAGCCGTCCGAAGTCGAGCAAGTCTTGATGGGGCAGCCGCGCGAGCGCGTCCAGCACTCCCGCGTGCGCCTCGTCGGAGCCCTCGACGATGTAGTCGCGCACCAGCGCCGACTTGTCGGCGGCCACGCCGACCATCGTCTCCTCGAGCTGCATCTCGATCAGCCGGCCCTCGGCCCCGAGCTCCACGATGTAGCGCTCGATCTCGACCGCCATCCGGGTCACGAGCTCAGCGCGCTGGAGCACGGTGAGCACGTCGTGCAGCGTCACGCCTCCCTCGAACTCGAGCGCGGTGAGCCGGGTGGACACCTGATCGAGACGGCTGCGGTACTTGTCGAGCGTGGCCAGCGCCTGGTTGGCCTTGGCCAGCACCACCGGGATGTCCTCGAGGATGTACTTGGCGCCGTCGAGGTAGAGCGAGACCACGCCGCGTCCGGCGGAGATGGCGATCACGAGCGCGTCGGTCTGCTTGGACACGCGTTCCGCGGTGCGGTGCCGGGTGCCCGTCTCGAGCGACAGGATCGTGGGATCCGGCATGAGCTGGACGTTCGCCCAGAGGATCTTCGTGCTGTTCGCGGCGAGGATGATCGCGCCGTCCATCTTCGCCAGCTGGTAGAGCAGCTGGGGCGTGTAGTCCACGTCGACCTTGACGCCGCCGGAGAGCAGGAACCCGAGCTCCTCCGACTCGCCCAGGCAGATGAGAGCGCCGGTCCTGGCGGGGACGATGTTGTCGAGACCCTCCCGGACGGCAGTGCCCGGCGCGACCATCTCGAGCGCCCTGACCAACCGGGGCTCTTGCCGGGCTTCGAGCTCTCCTCCGTCGTCCCCGGCATACGGCATACATGCGAATTCTACGCGAACGGGGCTCAGGGCGCGCCGTTTTTGGCGTTGTGCGGGCTTTAAGGGCGAGGGACCGGCGTTTCCGGGTGCGGGTCCTGTCGCTGCTTCGCCCTCCCCGCTCCGGGTGCAACAGCGCACCCGTCCGGGGAAGGCTCCGCGCGCCACCCGCACACGGGCGTTTTTGGCTCCGGGACCGGCCTTCTTCGGGCTTCTTCGCTGAGCTTGTGGGCTCTTACGCGGCTTTTGCCGCGCGGGTGCCCTGCAGGGCGGCGGCAAGCGTCGTCAGGGCGGGGCTTGGGTGGAGGATGTTCGTGAGACCGAACTTGCGGGCCTCGGCGAGGCGGCGGTCGGTGTGGGCCGCCTGGCGGAGCTCGCCCGTCAGGCCCAGCTCGCCGAACGCCGCGGGCGGCTGGCCGGCTGCCCCGTCCACGCCGTTCGCCGCCGAGGCCAGCGCCAGGGCGATCGCCAGGTCGGCGCCCGGCTCCTCCACGCGCACGCCACCGGCGATCGACACGAACACGTCGCTGCCGCCCAGGCGCACGCCGCCGTGCCGGGCCAGCACCGCCAGGATCAGCGCCAGCCGGTTGCGGTCCACCCCGTTGGCCACGCGGCGCGGCTGCGCCAGCTCACTCGGCGCCACGAGCGCCTGTACCTCCACGAGCAGCGGGCGCGACCCCTCCATCGCGCAGAGCACCACGGAGCCCGGCGCGTGGGTGGCCTCGGCCACGAAGCGCGCCGACGCGTCCTCGACCTCCACCAGGCCGCTGTCGCGCATCTCGAACACCCCAACCTCGTTGGTCGAGCCGAAGCGGTTCTTGAGCGCCCGCAGCGTGCGGTAGGCGCGCTCGCGCTCGCCCTCGAAGCTGAGCACGCAGTCAACGAGGTGCTCGAGCACGCGCGGGCCTGCGATCGCCCCCTCCTTTGTCACGTGGCCCACCAGCAGCACCGCCGTGCCGCGCTCCTTGGCCACCCGCATCAGCCGGCCGGCCACCTCGCGCACCTGGCCCACGGAGCCGGCCGACCCCGTCAGCGCCGGGTCGTACAGCACCTGCACCGAGTCGATCACGCAGGCGTCGGGGCGCTCCGCCTCGATCGTGGCCACCACGCTGTCGAGGTCGGTCTCCGCCACGATCGGGACCTGCAGGGCGTTCGGGCCCAGGCGCTCGGCGCGCAGCTTCACCTGCGCCGCCGACTCCTCGCCGGACACGTAGAGCACCTTGTGCCCCGCCGCCGCCAGGTTTCCGAGCGCCGCACAGGTGAGCGTGGACTTGCCGATGCCGGGCGAGCCGCCGATCAGCACGAGCGATCCCGGCACCAGGCCGCCACCGAGCACGCGGTCGAGCTCGCCGATGCCCATGCTCATCCGCGCGACCGCGGCCACCTCCACTTCGGCGAGGGTCACGGGGCGCAGCGCCTTACCTGAGCGCGCCGGGCGCCCCGCGGGCGCGGCGGCGCGCTGCTCCTCCACGAACGTGTTCCACTCCCCGCAGCCCGGGCAGCGTCCGTGCCACTTGGGACTCTCGTGCCCGCACGCGGAGCAGGCGAAGAGGACGCTGGAGCGGGCCATGCAGCGAGGCTAAGCGCGCGGGTGGACGGCTTCACCCCCCGACCTGCAAGGCCCGTTTCCATCCGTCCGCCGGCGTAGATTGCATCGGCTCGGTGAAGCTGCTCGAGCAACCCGTGGCCGGCGCCGAGTTCGTCGCGCTGGACACCGAGACCAATGGGCTCGGCGGGGAGTTGTGCGAGATCACCGAGGTGGGCGCCGTGCTCGTGGGAGGCGGCGAGCTGCACGAGACCTACGACTCGCTGGTACGACCCGAGCGGCCGCTCTCGCGCGGGATCGAGCGCTTCACCGGGATCACGCAGGGGATGGTCGACGGCGCGCCCACGCCCGCCGAGGTGCTGCCCGAGGTGGCCGAGCTTCTGAGAGGCCGCGTGCTGATCGCGCACAGCGCGAACTTCGACAGGCGCGTGCTCAGGCAGGCGTTCGAGCGCGCCGGCCTCGAATGGCCGGCGCCGCCCACGCTATGCACGGTCCAGCTCGCGCGCCGGTTCGCCCCGCTGGCGCGCCGCCGGGCGCTGGCGCCCCTGGCCGAGGGGCTCGGCATCGAGGTGAACGAGGTGCACCGGGCGCTGCCCGACGCGCTGACCTGCGCGCGCGTGTTCTGCGCCCTGTTCCCGCGCCTGTGCGCGAACGCCGTGACGGTGGCGGAGGCGCTCGACCTGATGCGCTCGCGCCGGCGAGCGCGGAAGACCGAGCCGGCTGAGCGGATCCCGAAGGCCGAGCGGCCCGACCTCTCGACGCTCCCGGACGACCCGGGCGTGTACGTGTTCAGGGACGACCGCGGGCCGCCCGCTGTACGTGGGCAAGTCGGTATCGCTTCGCTCACGGGCGCGCGCCCACTTCTGCGCGCCCGCCGGCTGGACCGAGCGCGCGGAGATCGTGGACTACCGCCCCACCAACTCGGAGCTGGGGGCGCTCGTACTCGAGAACCGGCTGATCAAGACCTGGCAGCCGGCCGGCAACCGCAAGCTCAAGCGCACAGATCGCCACGTGTTCCTGCGCTGCCGGCTCGACATCCCGTACCCGGTGCTGGAGGTGGCCGCCGCGCCCGCGGGCGGCAACGCCGTGAACGTGGGGCCGCTCGGCAGCCGCGCGCTCGCGGCCGAGCTGGCCGACCAGCTCACCTCGCTCTACCGGCTGCGCCACTGCGGGCGCACGCTGCACCTGCGTGAGAACCCGTCCGTCTACGGCCAGATGGGGCGCTGCGTGTCGCCGTGCCTGGGCGACCTCGACCCCAACGCCTACCGGCGCCAGCTCGACCTGGCGCTCGGGCTGTTCGAGGGACCCGAGCCGGGCGGCCGGCTGCTCGAGGAGATCGACCGCCGGATCGCGGAGGCATCGGCCGACCGGCGCTACGAGCGCGCCGCCGCGCTCCTGCGACGGCGCGGCCGGCTCGCCTGGGTGCTCGAGCGGCTCGAGGGCATCCTGCGTGCCACGCACA
Source organism: uncultured Thermoleophilaceae bacterium (assembly GCA_963811055.1). Taxonomy (GTDB): domain Bacteria; phylum Actinomycetota; class Thermoleophilia; order Solirubrobacterales; family Thermoleophilaceae; genus JACVRW01. The sequence goes on along the minus strand of CAWEPQ010000019.1, from coordinate 250,211 downwards.
CCGCGCCGCGGCTGATGCTGGCGCGCCATCCGGTGAAGCCGCGCTTCGACGCCTTCTGGATCGTGCGGGGGCGGCTGGCCGACTGGGGGCCGCTGCCGGGGCACTCCGAGCTCGTGGAGCGCACGCAGGCCGCGCTGGGACGACTCGAGGGCGGCAAGCGGGCGCCGGTGCCGGCAGGCGAGGTGGACGAGCTGCGCATCGTGTGGGGCTGGCTGGCCGACAACGAGCCGCCGGAGCTCCCGCTCGACCCCGCGCCGGACGCCGACGCCCTTCAGGCCTTCGTGGCCGCGGCGGCCTAGCCGCCGTCCGCGCGCTCCTCTGCGCCGGAACCCGATCTTCTTGTGGGTGCTGTCGCAGAACGGCTTGGTCGCCGACTGACCGCAGCGACAGAGGACGATCGGCTCGCCATCCTCCCCGAGGTCGTACTCGTTGCCGTCCGCGTCTATGAGACGGATCGGCCCGGTGACCTTGTACGGCCCGTTGTGACGCGCCTTGATCTCGACGGGATGCATGGATCACAGCGTAAGGGGGTACCTTCCGGGCCGTGACTTCGGTCGTCGTGCGCTCGGTCCTCGCGGTCGCGGTCGTCGCGCTCGCCGCCTCCCCGTCCGCACTAGCCAGGGACTACGCCGGCTTCGCGCGAAACGTGATCCCCTCGGGTCAGTACGGGGCGGTGCCGCCACCGCCGGAGGCCGACGACCAGGCTCTGATGTACGACCGCCTGACTCCGCTCTTCGGGTCGGTGCGTGACTCGGACCTGATCAAGTACTTCAAGCCCGAGACGTTCGGAACGCGCGGCCAGGGACCCACCCGCAGGGAGGCCGTGCCGCGTCCGGGCGTCCGGATCGTGCGGGATCGCTGGAACGTGCCGCACATCACCGGTAAGACGCGCGCCGACGTGGCCTGGGGCGCCGGCTGGGTGACGATCGAGGACCGCTACCTCCTGATCGGCCTGGCTCGCAACGCCACGGCGCTCGCGGCGCTCGACGTGCCCGGCCTCGACCCCTTCGGCGTGGCGCTCTCCGGCCAGCGCTTCGAGCCGAGCCGCCAGACCGAGGCCTTCCTCGCCCGCCAGACCGGCCTGCTCCGCCGGCAGGGGAGAAAGGGCCGCCAGCTCCTGCGCGACATCGACGCGTACATCGCCGGCGGCAACGCGTACTACCGCGCCACCGACCGTCCCGACAAGCCCCTGACGCGCAACGACGTGTACGCCGTGAACGCCTTCGCCGGGCGGCTCTTCGGGCGCGGGGGTGGCGACGAGGCCTCCCGCTCGATGTTCCTCGACAGCCTCGAGAAACGGCTGGGGCGCCGTCGCGGCACGAGCGTCTGGACCGATCTGCGCGAGCGGCTCGACCCCGAGGCGCCCGTGACCATCGAGAAGAGCTTCCCGTACCAGAACCGTCTGCCGCGGCGGCGGACCGGCAACAGGGTGCTCGATGCGGGGAGCTTCCGGGCGTGGGACTCGGCCCCGGCCGCGAGCGCTCGCGCCCGCACCGCCGTGATGCCCAGCCCACCGCACGCGAGCAACTTCCTGATGGTCGGCGCCAAGCGGTCGGCCACGGGCCATCCGCTCTTCGTGGCCGGACCCCAGATCGGCTACTTCTACCCGGGCCTGACGCTCGAGATGGATCTGCACGGCGGAGGCATCGACACGCGCGGGGCGAGCGCCCCGGGCTTCCCCGGATACATGCTCATCGGCCGCGGCCAGGACTTCGCCTGGAGCCTCACCTCGGCCGGCAACGACATGATCGACGAGTACGTGGAGACCCTCTGCGGCAGCGACACCCGCTACCGCTACAAGGGCCGCTGCCGCCCGATGGGCACGTTCAACGCGGGCACCCTCGCCGGGCGGCGGGTGAGCTTCCGCACCACGGTCCACGGACCGGTGACCGGCTACGCGACGGTCGGCGGCAAGCGGGTGGCCATCACCGAGAAGCGCTCGAGCCGGGGCCGGGACATCCTTTGGCAGCTCCTCTTCCAGGACCTCTCGATGAACCGGCCACGCGGCGCGCGTCAGTTCCTGCGCTCCGCCGCGTCATCGCCGTTCACGTTCAACGTGGCCTACGCGGACGACCGCGACATCGCCATGTTCTCGGCGGGCCGGCTGCCGATCCGCGCGCCCGGAGTGGACCCCAGCCTGCCCACCGACGGGCGCGGCGCGCACGAGTGGCGCGGGTTCCTCCCCGCACGCCGTCACCCGCAGCAGATCAACCCGAAGAGCGGCGTGCTCGTCAACTGGAACAACAAGCCGGCACGTAACTTCCCCGCCGCCGACGACCAGTGGGGCTACGGGTCGATCTACCGCTCGGACATGCTGTCGGCGGGCCTGGCCAAGCGCAGGCGGCACACGCTCGCGACGGTGGTGTCGGCGATGAACCAGGCCGCGACGACCGACTACCGGGTGGCACACCCCTGGCCCGTGGTGGCCGATGTTCTCCGCAAGGGCGGGCTGAATCCGCCAAGCGTCCGCGCGCGGCGCATGTACGAGCTGCTGAACGAATGGCGCGGGCGCGGCGCCAGCCGCCTCGACCGGGCGCTCGACGGCAAGATCGACCATCCGGGGGCCGCGATCATCGACGCCGCGTGGCCGCGCATCACCGATGCGGTGCTCTCGCCGGTGCTCGGGCCGCTCGTGAACGACCCCACCGGCATGGGGAGCAAGTCCGGCGGGCCCACCACCCAGTTCATCGGCGGGCGCGGCTGGTACGTGCACAAGGACCTCAGGACCCTGCTCGGCCGGCGTGTGAAGGGACGCTACGCGAACCGCTATTGCGGGCGCGGGAAGCTCGCTCCGTGCAAGACGGCGATCTGGGCAGCGCTCGAGGCCGCCGGCGCCGAGCTTGCGGCCGCGCAGGGCCTCGACCCGGCCGCCTGGCGCGCGGACGCCACCGCGGAGCGGATGCACTTCGACCCCGGGGTGCTCGGCACCACGATGCGGTTCGCCAACCGTCCGAGCGGCATCCAGCAGGTGCTCTGGTTCAAGGGCCACCGGCGCCGCTAGCGGCCCGGCCGCCATGCTTGTCGGATGCAGCGGGTCGCGCGAGTGGAGCATCCGGAGGTTCACGAGATCGTGCCCTCGCATCACTGCGTGCTCCGCTTCCGCCAGCGGCGCCCCGTGCGGGAGCGCGGCACCGAGGCCGTTGCCGACGCGCTGATCGCGGCGCTCGAGGAGTGTCACGTGAGCGGCTGGCCGCCCGCGTGGGCCCAGACCGACCGTCCGACGGCCCTGTGGGCGGCCACCGGCGACCTCGCCTTTCCGCTGGAGCGCACGCCCACGCCAGGCCGCTACCTGGCCACGACCTGCCTGTCCCGCCCGCGGCGCTAGCGCGGATCCGGGTCCGGGGCGTCGTCGCCCTCGGCGGGCGGCGCGTCCGGCACGTCCGGCAGGACCTCGGGCTCGTCCGGCAGGTCGTGCCCGCCCGACTGCTCCGGGCCGCCCTCGTCCGCGCCCTCCTCGGCCTCGGCGCCCTTCGCGCCGACGCCCACGGGCTCGCGGACCTCGCCCTTGCGGATCTGGATCGTGACCTCGCGCTCGTCGCCCTCGGGAGCACGGTCCACCTCGACCGTCGAGCCCGGGGGCATCGACTGCGAGAGCACCTCGTCGGCGAGCGGGTCCTCGATGTAGCGCTGGATCGCCCGGCGAAGCGGACGGGCACCCATGGACGGGTCCCAGCCCTTCTCGACGAGCAGCTCGGCCGCGCTGTCCGACAGGTTGAGCGACAGCTCGCGCTCCGCGAGCGACTCGCGGATCCGCTTGAGCAGCAGCTCGACGATGGAGGAGATCTCCTCCTTCGTGAGCTTGTGGAAGACGATGACCTCGTCGATCCGGTTGATGAACTCGGGCCGGAAGACCTTCTTGAGCTCACCCATGATCCGGTTCTTCATGTCGTCGTACGAGAGGCCTGTCTCGTCGCCGACCGTGAAGCCGATGCCGGTGTTCTTGGCTATCTCGGACGCGCCGATGTTCGACGTCATGATCACGATCGAGTTGCGGAAGTCGACCGTGCGCCCCTGGGCGTCCGTGAGCCGTCCGTCCTCCAGGATCTGGAGCAGGATGTTGAACACGTCGGGGTGGGCCTTCTCGATCTCGTCGAGCAGCAGCACGCTGTAGGGCTTGCGCCGCACGGCCTCGGTGAGCTGGCCGCCCTCGTCGTAGCCGATGTAGCCGGGGGGCGAGCCGACGAGCCGCGACACGGAGTGCTTCTCCATGTACTCCGACATGTCGATCCTGACCATCGCCTCCTCGTCGCCGAACAGGAACTCAGCCAGCGTGCGCGCCAGCTCCGTCTTGCCGACGCCCGAGGGGCCGAGGAAGATGAACGAGCCCGTGGGCCGCTTGGGGTCCTTGAGTCCCGCGCGTGAGCGCCGGATGGCCTTGGAGACGGCCTCGATGGCCGCGTTCTGCCCGATCACGCGCTTGTGGAGCTCGTCCTCCATGCGCATCAGCTTCTGGGTCTCGGCCTCGGTGAGCTTGAAGACGGGGATGCCGGTCCACATCGACACGATGTCGGCGATCTCCTCCTCGCCGATCTCCGGCCGCTCGCCGGACTCGCCGGAGCGCCACTGCTCCTCGAGCTCACGCTTCTTGTTCGTGAGCTGGCGCTCCTTGTCGCGCAGGTTCGCCGCCTTCTCGAACTCCTGAGCCTCGATCGCGGCCTCCTTGTCGCGCCGCGTGCTCTCGATGTCCTCCTCGAGGTCGCGGTACACGGGCGGCGCCGTCATCGACTTGATGCGGGCGCGCGAGGCGGCCTCGTCGATGAGGTCGATCGCCTTGTCGGGCAGGAAGCGGTCGGAGATGTAGCGGTCGGCCAGCTCGGCCGCCGCCGCCAGCGCCTCGTCGGTGATGCCGACGCGGTGGTGCTGCTCGTAGCGGTCCCGCAGGCCCTTGAGGATCTGGACGGTCTCCTCGGTGGACGGCTGCTCCACGCGGATCTGCTGGAAGCGCCGCTCGAGCGCCGAGTCGCGCTCTAGGTACTTGCGGTACTCGTCGAGCGTGGTGGCGCCGATCGTCTGGAGCTCACCACGCGCGAGTGCCGGCTTGAGGATGGATGCCGCGTCGATCGCGCCCTCGGCGGCGCCGGCGCCGACGAGGTTGTGCAGCTCGTCGATGAACAGGATGATGTCGCCGCGCTGGGTGATCTCCTTCATCACCTTCTTGAGGCGCTCCTCGAACTCGCCGCGGTACTTCGAGCCCGCCACGAGCGCCGCGAGGTCGAGCGTGTAGATCTGCTTGTTCTTGAGGGTCTCCGGCACCTCGCCCGCGTTGATGCGCTGTGCGAGGCCCTCGACCACGGCGGTCTTGCCCACTCCGGGCTCGCCGATCAGGACGGGGTTGTTCTTCTGGCGGCGGGAGAGGATCTGCATGATCCGCTCGACCTCGGTCTCGCGCCCGACCACCGGGTCGAGCTTGCCCTCGGCGGCGAGCTTGGTGAGGTTGCGGCCGAACTGGTCGAGCAGCTTCGAGGACTTCTTGCCCTCGCCCTGCTGACCGGCCTGGCCCGCGCGACCCTGCCGGCCGCCGGGGCCGGAGAGCATGCGGATGACCTCGTTGCGGATCTTCTCGGAGTCGGCGTCGAAGTCGAGCAGGATGCGGGCGGCGACGCCCTCGTTCTCGCGCACGAGCCCGAGCAGGATGTGCTCGGTGCCGATGTAGTTGTGACCAAGGGAGAGAGCCTCGCGCAACGCCAGCTCGAGCACCTTCTTGGCGCGCGGCGTGAACGGGATCTGACCGGAGGTGACTTCCTCGCCGGACCCGACGATGCGGACGACCTGCGCGCGGACGCGCTCCACCGTGATGTCGAGCGACTCGAGCACACGCGCGGCAAGACCCTCCTCCTCGCGGAGGAGTCCGAGCAGGATGTGCTCGGTGCCGATGTAGTTGTGCTTGAGGATGCGGGCTTCCTCCTGGGCGAGGACGACCACCTGTCGGGCCCGTTCGGTGAAACGCTCAAACACTGCTGCTCTCTTCTGTCGGGTGCTTCGAGGAGGGCGGTTCCCGATCCACTTTCCCCCTTCATCGGCATCTACGCCAGCGGGATGAAGATGGACTAGGCCCCGACCTGCCTGATAGCCGAGTCTACCAACGGCCATCGGTTGGAATTTTGGCTTAACCGTGCCCTAAATCCGGCTAGGAGCGAGGTTTTCGGAGGCGGCCAGGCGAGCTTTCGCCGGGGGGCGCACAGTTGCAGCGACTTCATGGTCGCGCGGGGTCAGTCGCGCATGGCCGGGAAGAGCACCACTTCCCGGATCGAGCGGCGACCGCTCAGGATCATCACGAGCCGATCGATGCCCACGCCGATCCCGCCGGTGGGCGGCATGCCCTGCTCGAGGGCGCGCACGTAGTCCTCGTCGTAGGGCTGGGTCTCCTCGTCGCCGGCGGCCTCGTCGGCGCGCTGCTGCTCGAAGCGGGCGCGCTGCTCGTCCGGGTCGTTCAACTCGGTGAAGGCGTTCGAGAATTCCATCCCCGCGGCGAAGCACTCGAAGCGCTCCACGAGCCCCGGCTCGGAGCGGTGGTCCTTGGCGAAGGGCGACAGCTCCTTCGGGTAGTCGAGGATGAAGGTGGGCTGCTCGAGCTTCGGCTCCACGTGCTTCGAGAGCAGCTCGTCCACGAGCTTCGCCCAGGTCGCATTGGGATCGAGCTCGATCCCGAGGGCCTCCGCCTGTCCAGCCAGGTCGCGAGTAGCCATGACGTCGATCCCGGTCGCCTCCCGGATCGCATCGACGAGCTTCAGGCGGCGCCAGGGCGTCGAGAAGTCGATCGGACCGTCGTACCCGATCTCGCCCGCCACGTACGAGATCAGCTCCTCGAGGCGGCTGGCGATGTCGTTGTAGTCCGCGTAGGCCTCGTACCACTCGAGCATCGTGAACTCGGGGTTGTGCTTGTGGGACACGCCCTCGTTGCGGAAGTCCTTGCCGATCTCGTACACCCGCTCGAGCCCGCCGACGATCAGGCGCTTGAGGTAGAGCTCGTCCGCGATCCGCAGGTAGAGCTCACGGTCGAGAGCGTTGTGCTGGGTCACGAACGGCTGCGCCAGCGCCCCGCCGTAGAGCGGCTGGAGCACGGGCGTCTCGACCTCGAGGAAGCCGCGGTCGTCGAGCCAGCGGCGGATGGCCCGCACCACCTTGCTGCGGAGGATGAAGAGGTCGCGCACCTCCTCGTTGGCGATCAGGTCCAGCTCGCGGTGCCGGTAGCGGGTCTCCACGTCCTCGAGGCCGTGGAACTTGTCGGGCGGGGGCCTGAGCGACTTGGCGAGAAGCTTCCAGCCGGTCGCGCGCAGGCTCAGCTCGCCGCGCCGCGACTTGAACGCGGTGCCGTCCACGCCGATCAGGTCGCCCAGGTCGAGCGAGGTGAGCGTCTCGAAGGACTCGTCGCCGAGCACGTCCTTGCGTGCGTGAACCTGGAGGCGGCCCGAGCGGTCCACCACGTCAAGGAAGGCCGCGCCCCCGTGGCCGCGCCGGGCCGACAGGCGGCCGGCGATGCGGTAGGCGGTCTCGGTCTCTTCGCCGTCCTCGAGGCCGGCGTGCTGCTCATGCACCCGCTCGATCGGCACCACACCCTCGAAGGCGTGCGGGAAGGGGTCGATCCCGTCGGCGCGCAGTCGTTCGAGCTTCGCGCGACGGTCGTCCACGCGCGGGAACTCTACGCGCGGGGAAGAGGCCCGGCCTACGCGCGTTCGATCTTGGTGATCTTGAGCTTGCGCGCGGGGCCGCGCGGCACGGAGACGGACACCGTCTCGCCGCGCTTGTGACCGAGCAGTGCCTTGCCCACCGGAGACTCGTTCGAGAGCTTGCTGTCGGCGGGGTCCGCCTCGGCTGAGCCCACGATCCGGAACTTCGAGGACTTGTCCGTCTTCTGGTCCTTGACGTGGACGGTCACGCCGACACCGACCACGTCGGTGTCCACATGCTTCTCGTCGATCACCCGGGCGCCGCGGAGCTTGTCCTCGAGGTCGCCGATCTGCTTCTCGAGCATGGCCTGCTCGTTCTTGGCGTCGTCGTACTCGGCGTTCTCGGAGATGTCGCCGAACTCGCGGGCCTCCTTGATGCGCTGAGCTACCTCGCGCCTACGCTCGGTGCGCAGGTGCTCGATCTTGACCTTGAGGTCCTCGAGGCCCTGGGGTGTGAGGACTGTTTCGCGGGCTGCCATAGAAAAACCCTCCTTGAACGCGCTTCCGGCGCGGCGCTCTCTGAGCTGGAGGGACCGAGCACTCTAGCAACAGGTGTCACGGGTCCGAAACCCTTGAGCGGTGCTCTCAGATAGCGAGTGCGGGCGCCCCAAGCCGCTTCAGAGCATCACGCGCGTGATCTGTCGTGGGCGCGGTGACCAGCGCATGGCGCTCCGCCTTCGTGAGCCCGAGGGTGTCCGCGTACCAGGGGTAGAACTTGCGCAGATAGCGGCCTGCGCGGTCACGCCCGAGGTGCTCCTCGGCGCACTCGATCACCCACTCCAGCTCCTCCAGGACCTCCTGCGGCCCGGGCTCGCCCTCGTAGCGCCCCAGCAGCCGCGCGAACAGCCACGGGTTGCCAAACGAGCCGCGGGCGAGCATCACCGCTTCCGCGCCGCTCTCCTCGAAGGCCTGGAGCGCCTTGTCGTCGGAGGACAACCCGCCGGTCACGACCACGGGCACGGGAAGCTGCTCGACCAGCTCGCGCGCGAGCGCGTAATCGGGCCGCCCCGAATGCTGCTGAGAGGCGTGGCGGGGATGGAACCCGATGCCGGCCACGCCGGCCTCCTCCACGAGGCGCCGGGCGAGGTCCACCCCGTCGCGCTCGCCCGGACGCAGGCCCGGCCGCAGCTTGACGGTCACCGGGAGCCCGGAGCCCTCGCCGGCGGCGCGCGCCACGGCCACGGCCCTGTCCGGGTCGGTGAGCAGCGCCGCCCCGGCCCCCGTCTTGCAGACCTTCTTGACAGGGCAGCCCATGTTCAGGTCGATCAGGTCGGCGCCCGCCTCGGCGGCCATCGCGGCGGCGCGGCGCATCACGTCGGCGTCCTGCCCGAACAGCTGGAGCGACACGGGGTGCTCGTCGGGATGGATCCGGAGGAACTCCTCGACCGTGCGCTTGTTGCCATAGGCGAGGCCAAAGCTCGACACCATCTCGGACGTCACGAGTCCGGCGCCGAAGCGCTTGGCCTGGAGGCGCACGAACCAGTTGCCGATGCCGGCCAGCGGCGCCAGCACGAGGCGGTTGGGCAGGCGGTGGCCACCAAGCGTCCAGGGATCGGTGAGTGCGGGCATCTGCGCCGAAACGGTAGCGCCGGCCTAAGCCGCCAGCAGGGTTCTCACGTCCGCGGCGAGACGCACCCTGTCCTCGGTGAGCTGCCGCCAGGTGACCCTGACGGCCCGCCACCCGACCGTCTGAAGGACCCGGTCGCGCTCGCGATCCGTCTCAAAGGCGGCGGGAGTGGCGTGCGCCGCGCGGCTGTCCAGCTCGAGCACGAGCCGCGCGCCGGGCCAGGCGCAATCGACCTCCCCGACGCCCGGCACCTGCACGTTCGTCTGCGGCCTCGGCAGGGAATGCCGGTCGAGCATCCGGATGAAGAGTTCCTCGAGGTCGCTCCGCGTGCGGGTGGCCCCGGCACTGCGGGCGGCGAGCGCCGCCCTGAGCTTCACCGCCCCTGCACGGCGCGGGTGGCGCGCGAGGAGGTCGGGGAGCGAGAGGCGGTCGGCGAGCCGTAGGTAATCGGCCTCGTTGAGCGCGCGCTCGACCTGCCGGGCGTCGAGCACGGCCGCGAGGTCGAAGAGCGTGCGCGGCATGGTCGTGACGGGGATGCCGTCCACGACGGTGATCTCGTCGGCGGGGAGTTCGACACGGTGAAAGCGCACTCCGGGGCGAGGCCGCCGGTTCCGAGCCACCGTCACGTCGACTGCCGACCGGCGGTTGCTACGCAGCCGCCAGAGAGCGCCGGCATGGTGGTGGCTCAGTACGGCACCGAGCCCGCCCGCCAGTACCGCCGCTAGCCAACGTCCCTCGCGCGTAACGGACTCGTGCCCCACGGCATAGACCCCCCGGTGCACATCGTGGAGACGACCGCACGTGCGATGGAAGTCGATCTCGTGACGAGTTAGTCCGAGGCCGACCAGCTGCCGTCGGGCGACCACGCCGTGCTGTCGTGCTGCGATCGCGGCCATGGACTGATCCGCGTCACGTTTGACCGATATAGGCGGCTCAACGTGACTCGCGTCCGGCATGGACGGAGCATCGCCGGAGGGGTGTTACACGTGGGCGCGCGTACGTTGCGGGTCAGTCGCGGTTGCGCTCGAAGACGAGCTTCAGGCCGGTCAGGGTCAGGAGGTCGTCCACCTCGTCGACCTGTTCGCAGAAGGGCACGATCGATTGGGCGAACCCGCCGGTGGCGATCGCCGTGGCCTCCTCGCCGAGCTCCTCGCGCAGCCGGCCGAGGATGGCGTCCACCTGGCCGGCGTATCCATAGACCACACCAGACTGGATCGCCTCGGCCGTGCCCTTCCCGATGGCGTGGCGCGGAGCCTCGATGTCCACCCGTGGCAGCCGCGCAGCCCGGGCGGCCAGCGCCTCCAGGGAGACCTCGATCCCGGGGGAGATCACGCCGCCCAGGTACTCGCCGTCGCCGGAGACCACGTCGTAGTTGATGGCGGTGCCGAAGTCCACGGCGATGCACGCCGCGCCCACACGGTCGTAGGCAGCCACGGCGTTCACCAGCCGGTCCGCGCCGAGCTCCAGAGGATTATCGATCCGGATCGGCATTCCCGTTCGCAGCCATGGGCCCACGAGCACCCCGTTGCCGTCGAGGTAGCGGGCGATCAGCTGGTCGTATTCGTGCGCGAGCGAGGGCACGACCGACGAGACGATCGCGGCGTTCACGTCGCGGAGCCGGAGCTCGCGGAGGCCGAGCAGGCTCGACACGCCCGCCGCCAGCTCGTCGGCGGTCGCGAAGCGCACGGTGGCGAAGCGCCAGTGCTCCACCAGGTCGTCCCCGTCGAACATCCCCAGGTGGGTCTGGGTGTTGCCGACGTCGATGGCTAGGAGCATCGGGCGATTATCGCTAGGCCTCGAGCGGAGCGCCCATCGCGTGGAAGCCGCCGTCCACGTGAAGGATCTCCGCGTCGATCGCCCGCGACAGGTCGGAGAGCAGGAAGCACACCGCGTCCGCCACCGGCGACGGGTCCTCGGGATCCCAGCCGAGCGGCGCCTGCGAGCCCCAAAGCGCGGCCAGCCTGTCGAAGCCCGGGATGCCTCCGGCAGCGGGCGTGGATACCGGGCCGGCGGCCACGAGGTTCACGCGCACGCCCTGTGCGCCGAGATCGCGGGCAAGGTAGCGGCTGACGGACTCGAGCGCGGCCTTGGAGACGCCCATCCAGTCGTACACCGGCCAGGCCACGGTGGCGTCGAAGGTCAGGCCCACCACGCTCCCGCCCGACTCCATCAGCGGAGCGAGTGACGACGCCAGCGCCTTGAAGGAGTACGCGCTCGTCCGGAAGGCCAGCTCGGCGGACTCCGCCGGCGTTTCGAGGAAGCCGCCGCCCAGCGCGTCCGGCGGTGCGAAGGCGACCGCGTGGAGCACCCCGTCGACCGCTCCCCAGCGCGACCGCAGCTCGCCGGCGAGCGCCTCGAAGTCCTCCTCGCTGTTCACGTCGAGCTCGAGCACGTCGGGCGGCTGCGGCAGCTTCGCGGCCGCGCGCTCGGTCAGCCGGCGCGCCCGGCCAAAGGAGGTGAGCACCACCTCCGCCCCACTCTCCTGCGCACGCTCCGCCACCGCGAAGGCGATGCTCCCGCGGGTCAAGACCCCCGTGATCACCAGGCGCTTGCCCTCGAGCAGCCCGGCGCTCACGGCGCCTCGATGCAGAGCACCACGTTGTGGCCGCCGAAGCCGAACGAGTTCGAGATGCCCAGCACCGGGCCGTCGCCGCCGGGCAGCGGCCGCGCCTTGCCCGGCACGTAGTCGAGGTCGAGCCCCTCGTCGGGCTCCTCGTAGTTGAGCGTCGGCGGGGCGATGCGGTCGCGCAGGGCGAGCAGGGTGGCGATCGCCTCCACGGCACCGGCGGCGCCGAGCAGGTGCCCGATCGCGGACTTGGTCGAGCTGATCGGCACCGACCCTGCGCTCTCGCCGAGCGCGGCCTTGATCGCTCCGGTCTCGGCCCGGTCGTTCAGCGGAGTGGAGGTGCCGTGCGCGTTCACGTATGCCACGTCCGGAGCGTCCACGCCGGCGTCCTTCAGGGCGAGCTCTATCGCCCGCGCCGCCCCGCGCCCCTCCGGCTCCGGCGCGGTGAGGTGGAAGGCGTCCGAGGTCGACGCGTACCCTGCCAGCCGGCCGAGCACACGCGCGCCGCGCGCGCGTGCGGACTCCTCCTCCTCGAGCACCATCACGCCGGCGCCCTCGCCGAGCACGAAGCCGTCGCGGCGCCTGTCGAACGGCCGCGAGATGCCCGACTTGGACAGCGCCTCCATCTTCGAGAAGCCCGCGATGGTGAGCGGCGTGAGGGTGGACTCCGTGCCGCCGGCCACGGCGCTGTCGGCGTCGCCGTAGGCGATCAGCCGCGCGGCGATGCCCAGCGCGTGCGCGCCGGCGGAGCAGGCGGACACGGTGCCGAACGACTGGCCGCGCAGGCCGTGCTTCATCGACACGACTCCACTCGCGGCGTTGGCCATCAGGATCGGGATGCCCAGCGGCGACACCTTCTCCGGGCCGCGTTCCTGCATGATCGTGTGCTGCTCCTCGATCGTCGTGATGCCGCCGATGCCGGTGCCGATCACGCTGGCGCAGCGGTCGGGATCGGCGGGCGCGCCGTCGTCCCAGCCGGCGTCGGCGATCGCCTCGCCCGCAGCGGTGAGCGCCAGCTGGGTGAAGCGGTCGGAGCGCCTCACCTCCTTGACCGACAGGTGCTCCTTGGCCTCGAACTCGTCGCAGCGGCCGAGCCCGTCCTCGATGCCGGAGCGTCCGGCGCTCCAGCGCTCGTGGAGCGTGCGCGCACCCACGCCGAGCGGCGTGACCGCCCCGACGCCGGTGATCACCACGCGGCGGCTCACGACAGCTTCGACATCACCAAGTCCACCGCCTGGCGAACGGTCTTCACGTTCTCCAGGTCCTCCGCTCCGAGCTTGACGCCGTACTCGTCCTCGACGATCTGGGCGAGCTCGACGATGTCGAGCGAGTCCACATCGAGCGACTCGAAGGTCGAGTCGGGACCGATCTCGCTCGCCTCGGCGCCGAACTCCTCGAGCGCCGCGAACACGCGCTGCTCCAGCACTTCCCGCGTCACTGTGGTCGACATGTGACTCTCCTTTCCAAGCGTTCTAGGCGGTAAGTCCGCCGTCCACCGTAAGCATCGTTCCGGTCACGTAAGCGGCCTCCTCCGAGGCCAGGAAGCGCACGCACGCGGCCACCTCCTCGGGGGTGCCCACCCGGCGTGCCGGCACCAACTCAAGCAGGCGCTCGTCCACGTCGGCGGTCATGTCCGTCTGGACGAACCCGGGTGCTACCGCGTTGACCGTGACCGACCGGCGCGCCACCTCCGCGGCCACCGTCTTCGTCATCGCCACCAGGCCGGCCTTCGAGGCCGCGTAGTTGGCCTGGCCCGGGCTGGCCCGCTGGCCGACCACCGACGCCACGTTGATCACCCTGCCCCAGCGCGTGCGGATCATCGTGCGAAGGGCGCGGCGGGTCATCCGGAACGCGGCCGAGAGGTTGGTGTCGATCACGCGCTGCCACTCGTCGTCATCCATCGCGGGCGACAGGTTGTCGGCGCGGACGCCGGCGTTGTTCACGAGCACGAGCACGGGCCCGAGCTCCTCCTCCATGCTCTTGAAGAGTGCGTCGGCGGTGTCCGGGTCGGACACGTCACCGGCCAGCGCGAGCGCGCGGCCCCCCGCCTCCTCGATCGCGCTCACCACCTGATCGGCGGCGGCCGCGTCCGAGCGGTAGTTGACGCCGACCGGCCAGCCCTCCTCGGCCAGCGCCTTCGCAATCGCCGCGCCGATGCCCCGCGACCCGCCGGTCACGAGGGCCGCTCCGTCTCTCCCAAGTGGCACTGATCGGGAGTATCACCAATCGTCGTTGCCGCCGACGGCCGCAGCTGGGAGAGTCGCGTCCCATGGTCCGGCTCGTACGCGCCCCCTGGTCCACCAACGTCGAGCGCGTGGCGCTCGCGCTCGCGCACAAGGGCGTGGAGGTGGAGTCGGTGGTGATCGACTACTCGGACCGCACCAAGGCGATCGAGCTGTCGGGCCAGGGGCTCGTGCCGGTGCTCGACGACAACGGCACGGTGGTGGCCGATTCCCGGGCGATCCTTCGCCACCTGGAGGCCACGCGGCCGGACCCGCCGCTCTTCCCGAGCGACCCGTGCCGGCGGGCCGGGCTCGAGGTGTTCATGGAGTGGTTCGACGAGGTCTGGAAGGGCCCGCCCAACACGATCGCCGACGCGATCGACGACGGCACCGCCGACCGGGACGAGGTGGCACGCCTGGCGGCGCGGATGGACGCCTGGCAGGACGTGTTCGAGGGCTTCCTCGCAGGCCCCGACTACCTGCTCGGCGAGTTCTCGGCCGCCGACTGCCTCGCCTACCCGTTCCTGAGGTACGGCGTGCTCACCGAGTCGCCCGACGACGAGACCTTCCACCACGTGCTGATCGAGCACCTGACCGTGGAGGGAAGGCCTAATCTCGCGGCCTGGATCGAGCGCATGGACGCGCGCCCGCGCGTGTAAAAGCGCTCAGCCGCCCAGCCCGAGGCGCTCGGCGCGGCGCACGGCCTCCGTGCGGTTGCGCACCCTCAGCTTGCGGTAGAGCGCGCTCGTGTGCTCCTTCACCGTGTGGGGCGACAGGAACAGCAGGTCCGCGATCTCCTTGTTCGTCTTCCCGGACGCCATGAGCTCGAGCACCTCGCGCTCGCGCTCCGAGAGCAGCGCGGACGGCTGCTCGGCCCGCGCGGCGAACACCGTCTGGCCGCGCCCCACCGCGAGCACCGCCTTGGCCACGTCGTGCGCCGGCGAGTCCTTGGAGACGAATCCGGACGCGCCCGCAGCCCGTGCCGCCTGGGGCGAGATCCAGCCCGCTCCTGAGATCAGGAGCACGCGGGTGGACGGCGACTCGCGCCGGATCGCCTCGCTCAGCTCGGCGCCGGACGCCTCGCCGAGGAACAGATCGACCAGCGCCACGTGCGGCTCGTAGCGGCGAGCCAGCCCGAGGGCCTCGTCGACGGTCGTGGCCGTCAGGCAGCGCTCCACCCACGGCTGTTCGGTGAGCAAGAGGCGGAAGCCCCAGTGCACCACGTCGTGGTCGTCCACCACCAGCACGCGCAGGTTGCGCTCCGGGCTCATCCGCCGTCGTCCTTGACGTGCACCACGAGCCGCACGCGCCAGTGGCCCGGCGGCTCGGAGCCGAACTCCACGACGCCCCCTACCTGAAGCGCCTCCACGGCCGCCAGGCGAAGCCCCATGCCCGTTCCGCGCGCCTCCGCTCGAGCGCCGTCGTTGCGCACCTCGAGCACGAACGTGCCGTCGACCATGCCCACCTTGATGTTGACCACGGTGGGAGCGGCGTGCTTGTCGGCGTTGCGGAGCGCCTCGGCCAGGACCGACTGGGCCAGCGACTCGAGCTCCGGCGGGACATCCACGCCGGCCTGCCATTCGAGGTCGAGCGGCATGTCTTTGTAGCGCCCGGCGAGCCGTTCGAGCTCTCCGGCCAACGTCACTCCGGTGTCCACGGCCGCGGGGGCGAGCGGCCGCTCGAGGGCGTCGCGCAGGTCGGCCAGCGCCGCCTGCATCTCCTCGGTGCAGCGGCGGCGCGTCTCGTCGCTCAGACCGGTCTCCGATCCGAGCGCCAGCGAGACGCCGAACAGACGCTGCACCACCCCCTCGTGGATCTCGCGCGCGAGGTCGATCCGGGCCTGGAGCAGCCGTGCCCGCCCCTGCTGGTTGGTCGCGATACGCACGCTCGCGGCGAGGGCGGCGGTCTTGCCGATCGTCCACATCGCGCTGCGCTCGTCGTCGTTCAGCTCGAACGCCTCGCCGCCACGGTCCGCGAAGATCACGCCGAGCCAGCGCCCGCCGGCCGATACCGGGGTGCACGTGAGCGTCGTCAGCTGGGCGAAGTCGGCATAGCGGGCCGGCACCCAGCGCTCCAGGTGATCCGACACCTGCACGACCCGGTCCTTCGAGAGAGCCATCTGGGCGATCGGCGTCTCCTCCAGGCTGCCGTAAACGCCCGCGAGCTGGTCCGCGTCGAGCCCGTGGCTGCCCACGGGAACCACCAGGCGGCGCGCCTCGTCGTAGAGCATCAGGCCGGCGCGCCGCATCGACGCCTGGCGGCAGAGCGCCTCGCAGAGACGGTCGTAGAAGCCGCGGCCGCCGGGGCGCGGGCGCTCGTCGAGCTCCGAGATCAGCTCGACGATCACGTCGAGCGCGTCGGTGCGCGGGAAGGAGCCTGCCTCCGACATCCCGCTGGTTTCTACAGGGCCGGCCGGGTCAGACCGGCTGGAGCGAGAGCCTGAGCGTCTGCTCGGAGGTGAGCGAGACCATCCGCCGGTAGTCGCACACGCGGCAGCGGCACTCGACCTGGCCCTCGAAGTCGTCCACCATCAGGGACCATTCGACGTCGCTCGACAGGCACGCGCGGCACGCGAGTGCCGCCTCCACGAGGCACGGTTCGTCGTTGCCGCGGAAGCTCGCCAGCTCGAGGGTCTGATCCATGTCCCGCAGGTTGGCGGAATGCCTGGGGAAGTGGATGAAATGCAGGACAAAACCCCCCGGGTGGGGGGTCGCCGTCTACAACGAGTCGACCACCCCGACGCGCTGGTCGGCCACGGTGTCGAGAAACGTGTGGAGCGGGGTGCCGTCGGGCAGCGCCAGCCCGGCGTCGAGCTCGAGCAGCGGCTCGAGCACGAAGCGGCGTGTGGCGATCTCCGGGTGCGGAAGCCGCAGCCGCTCCGAGCGGTGCTCGATGGAGCCGAGCAGGAGCAGGTCCACGTCCACCGGCCGCGGCCCGTGGCGGGGTCCGCCGGGGATGCGCCCGAGCTCGCGCTCGACCTCCTTGCAGACGTCTAGGAGCGCCTCCGGGTCGAGGCCGGTCTCGATCCGCAGGCAGGCGTTGAGGAAGTCCGGCTGGTCGAGCACCTCGCCCTGCGGGGCGGTCTCGTATACGGACGAGGCCCCCGTCACCGCCACCCCGTGGCGCTCCAGGCTCGCCCGGGCGGCGCGCAGCTTTTCGATGCGGTCGCCCTGGTTCGAGCCGAGCCCGAGGTAGCCGGTCAAGCCTCCTTCCAGACCTCCACCGAGACCTCGTCCACGGGGAGCGGGATCGGCGGCTCCGGCTTGGCCGCCTTGACGCGCACCGACTCGGCGCCGAAGCGGTCCATCAGGCGGTCCGCCACGGCCGAGCAGAGGCGCTCGAGCGTGTGGTACGAGCGCTCCTGCGCGGCCAGTGCCACCTGCTCGCAGACCTCGGCGTAGTTGATGGTGTCCTCCACGCGATCGGTCACCGTGGCGTCGCACTCGTAGAGCTCGAACACCACGTCGAACACGAGCCGCTGCCCGAGCTCGCGCTCCTCCTTGCTGACCCCGTGGCGGGTGAAGAGTGAGAGGCCGCTGACCTCGATGGTCACCGCCGGCCCGGCGCGGTCGCGCGCGTCGTCCAGATCCGGGTCGTCGATGTCCTCGAAGTCGTCGTCCGGCTCGAGCGGATCGGGCTCCCAGGTGGTCATCGGCGCACCGTAGCAGCGGTCACCGCGAGCGCATCGACCACGGGACCCACGTCGTGCACGCGGAAGATGCCGGCCCCGCGCTCGAACGCCAGCACGTTGGTGGCAATCGTCCCGGGCAGCCGCTCCTCGGCCGGCTTCCCCCCCGCGAGCTTGCCGAGGAAGCTCTTGCGCGAGGTGCCCACGACCACGGGCCTGCCGATGGCCACGATCTCGTCGAGGCGCCGGAGCAGCTCGAGGTTGTGCTCCACGTTCTTGCCGAACCCGATCCCGGGGTCGAGCCAGATCCGGTGCTCGTCCACACCGGCGGCCACGGCGAACGCCAGCCGCTCCTCGAGGAACGCCTTGACCTCCGAGACCACGTCGGCGTAGCTCGGGTCGTGGTGCATGGTCCGCGGCTCCCCGCGCATGTGCACAAGGCAGCAGCCCGCCCCCGCGTCGGCCACGAGGCCGGCCATGCCGGGGTCGAACCGGAAGGCGGACACGTCGTTCACGATCGTCGCGCCCGCGGCCAGCGCGGCCCGCGCCACGGCCAGCTTGGTGGTGTCCACCGACACGCGCTCTCCGGCCTTCGCCAGCCGCTCCACCACGGGCAGCACGCGATCCAGCTCCTCGGCCTCGCCCACCGGCTCGGCTCCTGGCCGCGACGACTCGCCGCCCACGTCCAGCACTGCCGCCCCCTCGCGCGCCAGCCGGAGCCCGTGCTCGACCGCCGCGTCGCCGTCGAGGTAGAGCCCGCCGTCCGAGAACGAGTCGGGTGTGGCGTTCACGATCCCCATGACGGTCGGAGGCATCACGCAGTGAGTATCCCGACCGGCCGGGGCGTACAGTCGTGCTCCATGAGCTCCGCGCGCGTGAAGGCGATCGCGACCCTCGCCGCGGAGCATGCCGAGCGCTCGGAGCGCGAGCGCCGGCTCGCACCCGAGGTGGTGGACGCGCTGCGAGCCGCCGACCTCTTCCGGCTCTGCGTGCCGCAGGGCCTCGGGGGCGCCGAGGCGGCGCCCCTGGAGCTGATCGAGGCCGTGGAGACGCTCGCCCGCGCCGACGCCAGCACGGGCTGGTGCCTGGCCGTGACCGCCACCAGCGGCCTGGTGGCCGCGTACCTCGACGAGGAGGCCGCGCGGGAGATCTACGGCAATCCCGGCGTGGCGGTGGGCGGCGTGTTCGCCCCGCGCGGGCAGGCCGTGGGGATCGGCGACAGGCTCGAGGTCACGGGACGCTGGGCGTTCGCCAGCGGCAGCCCGTTCTGCGACTGGCTCATGGGCGGCTGCCTGACGGAGCTCGACGGCCGCCCCGTGGAGCCGCGACTCGTCCTCTTCCCGCGCGACGACGTGGAGATCCTGGATACCTGGACGGTGTCGGGCCTGAGCGCCACCGGCAGCCATGACATCTCCGTGGAGGACCTGTCCGTGCCGGTGTCGCGCTCGGCCGCGGTGATCGGCGCGTCGCCGCGAGAGGGCGGAGCGCTGTACGCCTTCCCTCTCTTCGGGCTGCTGGCCGCGGCCATCGCCGCGGTCACCCTCGGCGTGGCCCGCGCCGCGATGGACGACCTGCTGGAGCTCGCGGGGGCCAAGCAACCCGAGGGCAGCCGCCGCAAGCTGGCGGAGCGCTCCACCGTGCAGTCCGAGGTCGCGCGCGCCGAGGCCGCGCTGCGGGCGGCGCGAGGGCTGCTCCTGGATTCACTCGCGCGCGGATACGAGCGCGCCGGGCAGGGAGCCGGCATCGACACGGAGGACCGCATGGCCATACGCCTGGCGTCCACGCACGCCGCGCGGACCGCCGCCGCGGTGGTGGACACCTGTTACGAGCTCGGCGGCGGCAGCTCCATCTACGCCACGAGTCCCCTCCAGCGCCGCTTCCGCGACGTGCACGCGGCCACGCAGCACATGCTCGTGTCGCGCTCCACGCTCGAGCTGACCGGGCGTCTGCTGCTGGGAGTGCCCAGCGATGTTTCGCAGCTCTAGCGAGGCCGCATGCCGGAGCAGATGACGCGCATCCAGTCGATGCGCCCGTCGCGCTCCGACAGGTAGGCCTGCTGCTCCACGACGAACGGGCCGTCCCCGTTGTGACCCTCGAACCGGTAGCCCACCCGCTCGCGGTCGGCCACGGCCTCTGTCTCGATCGAGAGCACCGCGTCCACCTCGTCCGACTCCTCGAACCACTGACGCAGGATCTCCTCCACCACCTGGGCCGGATCGGCCGCCGCCCATGAGCGGCGCGGGGTCAGTCCCGCGAAGTCGATCTCCGGATGGAGGAGCGCCTGGATCCGGTCGAAGTCCTTCTCCGCCAGGGCTTCCGCGAAGCGTGTGCCCAGGGTCGTCACCGGCCTCATTCTTCCAGCCCTGCCATCCATACACTCGACCGGTGCCCGCCATCGAGCTCCGCCGGGTCGTCAAGCGCTTCGGCGACATCACGGCTGTGGACCACCTCGACCTCGACGTGCCGAAGGGCATCTGCCTGGGCCTGCTCGGCCCCAACGGGGCCGGCAAGTCCACGACCATGCGCCTGCTCACCGGCCAGGCGATCGCCGACGAGGGCGAGCTGCGGGTGCTGGGCCACGAGCTGCCGAAGGAGTCGAAGGAGGCGCGGGCGAAGATGGGCGTGGTCCCGCAGCTCGACAACCTCGACGTGGACGTGACCGTGGAGGAGAACCTCGCGGTGTTCGCCCGCCTCTACCGGGTGAAGGACGTGAGGGCCGCCGTGGACCGGTCGCTCGCGTTGGCCAGGCTGGTGGACCGGCGCAAGGAGGCGGTCGACAAGTTGTCGGGCGGCATGCGCCGCCGCCTGCTGCTCGCGCGTGGGCTCGTGCATTCCCCCAAGCTGCTCCTCCTGGACGAGCCCACCGTGGGCCTCGACCCGCAGATCCGCACCGAGCTGTGGACGCTGATCGACGGACTCCGCGGGGAGGGGGCCACGATCCTCATGTCCACGCACTACATCGAGGAGGCGCAGCGCCTGGCCGACGAGGTGGCGGTGATGGCCCACGGCAAGGTGATCGCCCGCGGCGGCCCGGCCGAGTTGATCCTGGAGCACGCCGGCCGCGAGACGGCCGAGGTCTATGGACCGCCGGCCAGGCTCGCCGAGGTGCGCGCCAAGGCGGCCGCCCAGGGGCTGGCTGTGCGACCGGCCGGCCCGGCCGTGGCGATCGTGGGCTCCGAGAAGGCCACCGACGGCGCCGTGCCCGAGGACGCGGTCCGGCGCGCGGCCTCGCTCGAGGACGTCTTCGTGCTGCTCACCGGGGAGGAGGCGGAGTGAACACAGCCGCGGCAACCGAGGAGACGCGCCCGATGAGACGTCTCGACCCGGCCGCGATCGGCGGCATCATGAGCCGCGAGGTCGCCAACTTCCGGACCTTCTGGAAGTCCACCACCTTCTCGAGCGTGCTCGAGCCGGTCGTGTACCTGCTCTCGTTCGGGCTCGGGCTGGGCGCCACCGTGGTCGACGACGTCAACGGCATGCCCTACGTGGAGTTCGTGGGCACCGGCATGGTGGCCACCGCGGTGATCTTCTCGAGCGCGCTGCCGGCGATGTTCGGCACGTTCGTCAAGCACCGCTTCCAGCGCACCTACGACGCGATCCTCGCGGCGCCGGTCGACGTCGAGGAGCTGGTGACCGCGGAGATGCTCTGGATCGGCCTCCGCTCCGGTTTCTACGGCAGCTTCCCGCTGATCGTGACGATGGCGTTCGGACTCGACCCGTCGTGGGGCATGCTGCTCGTGCCGCTCTTCGCGTTCGTGACCGCGCTCGGCTTCGCGGGATTCGGCATCGCCGTGGCGGCCACGGTGGCCAAGATCGACCAGTTCAGCTACGTCACGACGCTGTTCGTCACGCCGCTGTTCCTGGTCGCGGGCACCTTCTTCCCGATCGACGAGCTCCCGCAGGGCCTCCAGGTGGCGGCCCAGTTCAACCCGCTTCACCAGCTCGTGGAGCTGGTGCGCCACGCCTGCTTCGGGTTCGAGGCCACGGACCTGCTGCGGTTCGGCGCGCTCATGGTCTTTGCCGTGGTCCTTTGGCGCGTGGCCGTGGCGCGGCTGGAAAAGCGACTGATCGACTAGCCCGCCGTGCCCGCCCGGTTCCAAGCGGTCGTGTTCGACAACGACGGGCTGCTCCTCGACACCGAGGAGGCCTGGACGCGCGCCGAGGAGACCCTTTTCGAGCGCCGCGGGCGCGCCTTCACGATCGAGCACAAGCGCTTGATCATCGGCTCGTCCAGGGCCACCGCGGCGGGAAAGCTCGAGGTCATGCTCGAGCTCCCGGGCGAGGGCGAGGCGCTGATGGACGAGCTCCACGACCTGGTGATGGAGGAGGCCCTGGCCGGCGTGCCGCCGCGTCCCGGGGCGATCGAGCTGCTGGACGCCTTGAAGGCGGAGGGCACGCCGCTGGCGCTCGCGTCGAACTCCTCGCGCCCGTTCGTGGAGCGGACGCTCGAGCGCGCGGGCCTGATCGACGGGCGCTTCCGGCACGTGATCACCGCCGACGACGTGGAGAACCCCAAGCCGGCGCCGGACCTGTACCTGGCCGCGTGCGAGGCCCTGGGCGTGACGGTCGGCGAGGCCGCTGCACTCGAGGACTCCCCTCCCGGTGTCGCGTCCGCGGCCGCCGCGGGTCTCTTCGTGATCGCGGTGCCGTACTTCCCGGACCAGACCCTGGCGGGCGCCTCGCTGATGGCCGGATCGCTCGCGGATCCCGAGGTCTGGAGTGCGCTCGGACTGCACCAATGACGAGGGCGGCGTGCGGGATCGCTGAGACGCTGGACGCATGTCCCCCGTGGGAGTGCTGGGATGGGGCGCGGCCATTCGGCTGCTCCGCTGGCTGCCGATGATCTCCGGCCTGGTCGCGCTCGACGCGATCGGCGGAACGAAGGGACTCGTCTTCGGACTCGTGGCGGCCATCGACGCGGCCGCGCTGTCGCTCATGGCAAACCGCTGGCTCACCGAGCGCGCCGAGCTGCCGATCCCGGAACCCAGCTGGCGCGAGGCGATTCTCGTGTGGGTGAACATCTCCGTGCTGTTGACGCTTCAGGTGGCGCTCGGCGAGCCTGGCGGAACCGCCGGGCGCATCGCCGCGGTGATGTGCGGCCTGGCGCTCGGCGCCCTCGCGAGCGAGCTCGTGGCCACGCGCAGGACACCCGCGGGACCCGCGGGACTGCTGCGCTAGACCACCCCTCCCCACGACCTGTACCAAGGGTCAGGGCGAGACCCAAATTCGGATGAGACGCTCGAACGCATGGAGACGACACGACCGATTGCATGGGGAGCAGCCCTTCGCTGGCTGCGCTGGGCGCCGATGATCGCCGGCCTGATCGCGTTCGACGCGATCACCGGCGTGACCGCATGGCTCGGAGCCGTGGCGGTCGGCGTGGACGTCGGCCTGCTGTGCTGGCTCGTGCACCGCGGGCTCACCAAGGAGATCGACCACCCCAAGCCGCCGATCACGTGGCTCGAGGGACTCTTCGTCGGCTCCCTCACCTGCTCGCTGCTCGGCATGCAGTTCGCGATCACCGATCCCGGTGGAGTGACCGGCCGCGGGTTCGCCGTGCTGAGCGCCCTGGCACTCGGCACCCTGCTGACCGAGATGGTCGAGGCCCGCCGCGCGATCGAGGCGGCCCGCAAGCCCGCCATCCGCAGCGCCTCGCGCATGTTTGTCGCGAGTTAGCGCGATACTCGCCCGCGATGTCGCGGGAGAACCTGGAGCTGGTCCGCCGTGGGTTGGAGGCGTTCAACGCTCGCGACCTCGACTCGCTGATGCAGCTATGCACCGAGGACGTCGAGTGGCGGCTGCACGGAGGCTTCGTGGACTTGATCGGAACGCGGGTCTCAGGTCGTGACGCGCTCCGGCGCTTCATCGCCGACTGGATCGAGAACCTCGGAGGCAGCGCCGAGCCGGAGGCTCTGCTCGAAGCCGGCGATCGGGTCGTCCAGGTCATGCGCCTGACGAGCGCGGGCGGCGCGAGCGGAGCGCCGGCAACACAGCGGCTGGGTCAGGTCTTCACCTTCCGAGACGGCGGGATCTGGGCAGTGGACAACTACTGGGACGCGGACGAAGCGCTCGAATCGGTCGGGCTCTCGCCCTAGGAGTCGGAGCGCATCTCCGCCGTCCCGCCGGCCAAACCCGGGCGGGGCAGCGGCACCGAGCCGCGCTCTGGACGCCGCTCCGGCGCCTCCGGTGCGGGCGGCAGCACGGGAACCGGCGGTTCCTCGTCGCGCCCGAATACCTGCTCCTCGGTCTGCCCGGCGAGCAGATCGATGAACTGCTCGCGTTCGATCGTCTCGCGCCTGAGCAGCACCTCCGACACGTCGTCGAGCTTCTGGCGGTGCTGGGCGAGGATCTCGCGCGCCGACTGGTGCGCCTCCTCGACGATCCGCCGGATCTCGTCGTCGATCTCGCGTGCGATCTCGTCGGAGTAGTCGGGCTCGGACGAGAACTCGCGCCCGAGGAACGGCTGGCCGTGGTCGTGGCCGAACACCCGCGGCCCGAGCTTCTCGGACATGCCGAAGCGCATGACCATCTGCTTGGCTGTGGCGGTGACCTTCTCGAGGTCGTTCGAGGCGCCGGTGGTCACCTCGTCGAACACGAGCTCCTCGGCGGCGCGCCCACCCAGGGTCATCGCCATGGTGTCCGACAGCTCGGCGCGCGTGGTGAGGAACTTGTCCTCGGTGGGCAGCGAGATCGTGTAGCCGAGCGCCTGGCCGCGCGAGATCACGGAGATCTTGTGGACAGGGTCGGTGTGGTCGAGGTAGTGCGCCACGAGCGCATGGCCCATCTCGTGGTAGGCGGTGATGCGGCGCTCCTTCTCGGACATCACGCGGGTCTTCTTCTCGGGCCCGGCGATCACGCGCATGATCCCCTCCTCCAGCTGGAGGTGGTCGATCTCGCGCTTGCCCTGGCGCGCCGCGAGGAGAGCGGCCTCGTTGACGAGGTTCTGGAGGTCGGCGCCGGTGAAGCCCGGGGTCTGCCCGGCAAGCGTGTCGAGCTCGATCGCCTTCGCGAGCGGCTTGCCGCGCGTGTGGACCTCGAGGATCCTCGTGCGGCCCTTGCGGTCTGGGCGATCCACCGCGATCTGACGGTCGAAACGGCCCGGTCGCAGCAATGCCGGGTCGAGGATGTCGGGCCGGTTGGTGGCCGCGATGAGGATGATGTTGTCCTTCGTCTCGAAGCCGTCCATCTCGACGAGCAGCTGGTTGAGCGTCTGCTCGCGCTCGTCGTGGCCGCCGCCGAGCCCGGCGCCGCGGTGGCGCCCAACGGCGTCGATCTCGTCCATGAAGATGATGCAGGGGGAGTTCTGCTTGGCCTGCTCGAACAGGTCACGTACGCGCGAGGCGCCCACGCCCACGAACATCTCGACGAAGTCCGAGCCGGAGATGGAGAAGAACGGCACGCCGGCCTCGCCTGCCACGGCGCGCGCCAGCAGCGTCTTTCCGGTGCCCGGCGGCCCGTAGAGCAGCACGCCCTTGGGGATGCGGGCTCCGAGCGCCTGGAACTTCTTCGGATTCTCGAGGAACTCCTTGATCTCCTGGAGCTCCTCCACCGCCTCGTCCACCCCGGCCACGTCGCGGAAGGTGATCTTCGGCGAGTCCACCGACATCCGTTTGGCGCGCGACTTCCCGAAGGACATGACCTTCGAGCCGCCGCCCTGCATCTGGTTGATGATGAACAGCCAGAACAACAGGAAGATCACGAACGGCAGGATGTAGGTGAGCGCCGTGAGCCAGCCCGAGCCTCCCTTCGCCTTCACGTCGATCGGGATGTCCTCGGCGCGTAGCTGGTTGACGAGGTTCTGCTCCGTGTTGTCCGGATAGGCGGTCTGGTACTTCTTCTCGCCGCGCTTGAGCTCGACGTCGATCCGGTTGTTCTTCGTGTTGAGGGTGACCGACTTGACCTCGTTGCCCTCGACCTGGTTGAGGAACTGCGAGTAGTTCGGGTCGGGCGTGCGATCACCCGGGCTGATGAGCCTCTGCGCGAAGAACGCCAGCACCACCACGATCAGGATGGGGAAAGCGGCGCTCTTAAAAAATCTGCTCACGACGGGCCTCTCGTCTCTCCTCTACGCACCCGGGCCAGGTTCTTCTCAGCGAGGAGATCAGCGTCCAGGGTGAAACGCAAGCCTAGCAAGGGGGTATCACTCTCTTACGCCGTTTTCGGCAGGCTTGAGCGTCTCCTTCAGTCTTCCAACACCGCCACGTACGGCAGGTTGCGATAACGCTGGTCGTGGTCGAGCCCGTAGCCGATCACGAAGCGGTTGGGGATCTCGAATCCCACGTAGCGGATCGGCAGGTCCACCTTGCGCCGCTCCGGCTTGGTGAGCAGGGCGCAAACCTCCAGCGAGGCCGGGTCGCGAGCCTGCAGCGTGCGCATCAGGTAGGACAGCGTCAGGCCGGAGTCCACGATGTCCTCCACGATCAGCACCTCGCGCCCCTGGATCGACGCGTCCAGGTCCTTGAGGATGCGCACCACCCCCGACGAGTCGGTGGACGAGCCGTAGGAGGAGACGGCCATGAAGTCCACGTGGCACTCAGGCTCGATGTGGCGCATGAGGTCGGACAGGAAGAACACCGCGCCCTTGAGAACGCCGACGAGCAGCAGCTCGCGCCCCTCGTAGTCGCGCGAGATCTCCTCGGCCAGCTCGCGCACCCGGTGCGCGAGCTCCTCGCGCTGCACCAGGATCTCGCCGACGCCCGTCTCGTCCATCGGCCCGCGAGTCTAAGCGTCGGGGGCGCGCGGCCTCACCCGACCGAGCGGGCGCTGAGGCCCACGATGACCTCCTCGTCCTCGCGCACGGCGAATCGCTCGTCGACCGCCACGCCGGCCACCCACACGATCGCGCCCCCCACCTCGAGCACCGGCAGCTCCGATCGAAGGGCGCGAGGGACCTTGCGGTCCGTGAACAGGTCCTGAAGCGACTTGGTGCCGCCCAGGCCCACCGGGCGCATCTCGTCCCCCTCGCGCCAGGAGCGCACCACGAGGCGCCCGCCCACGGCCGCCGGCGACACGGACACCTCGCCCTCGTCGCCGAGCACGGCCTCCACCTCCCAGGAGCCGAACCGCGCGGTGCCCGGCACGAACAGCTCCACCGGCTCCAGCGTCCGCGGCGCCTCCGGCTCCTGGCGGGCGGGCACGAACCTGACCGTCCCGTACTCGGCCACGGCCTGCAGACCGCCGCCCAGGTCGAGCGACTTGGTGCCGTCGCCGCCCAGTGCAAGCACCTCCTCGGCCTCCTTGCGCGAGAGCGGGCGCGCCGTGCCCGCGGCGTTCTCGGCAAGCGTGCGAAGGACCAGGCGTCGCAGGGCCACGGGCAGGTGCTCGAGCGCGGCCAGCTGCACGGCGGGGCCGCCGCCCAGCGCCTGGAGCGCGTCGGCCGCCGCGATGTCGAGGATCTCGGCCTCCTCGCGCAGCTGGCGCGCGGTCTCGGCAATCGTGAGCTCGGCGCTCGGGCTCAGGTGCTTCAGCGCCGTGATCACCTCATGACGCACGCGTGCGCGCGCGAAGCGGGCGTCGGCGTTCGAGGGGTCCTCGCGCCACTGGAGGTAGCGCTCCCGCAGGTACTCGCGCACCTCCTCGCGCGTGACCTCGAGGAGCGGGCGCACCAGGCGGCCGCGCCGGGCCTCCATGCCCCTGAGCGCCCTGCTGCCGGGCGACACGGCCAGCCGGTAGAGCACCGTCTCGGCCTGGTCGCTGGCGGTGTGCGCCGCCGCGAAGTCCCCGGTGGTGGCGGTCTCGGCCAGCGCGTAACGTGCTTCGCGCGCCTCGGCCTGGAGGTTGCCGGACTGCGAGAGCTCCACCCTCTCCACCGTGAGCGCCACCCCGAGCCGGTCGCAGAGCCGCCTGCAGAACTCCTCGTCACCGTCGGAGGTGGGCCGCAGCCCGTAGTTCACGTGGAGGGCGGAGACCTTGGCGCCAATACGCGCCGCCACGTCGAGCAGGCACACCGAGTCGCCGCCGCCCGACAGGAGCACGAGCAGCGGCTCGCCGCTCCGGATGAGGCCTCCCTCGCGGGCTATGTCCAGTGGTCGGCTGCTCATGTGGCCTTGGGGGTTGCCCGGCAGAGCTGGTGCGGCTCGTCGAAGCCCTTCAATTTCACCTGCCCGATCGGCTCGAACCGCAGATGTGCGGAGGGACGCACGGCATCCAGCACGGAATCCGTGAGCAGCACCTCGCCGCCGCGCGCGCGAGCAACCACGCGTGAAGCGAGGTTGACCTCACGCCCGAAGTAGTCCCCGTCGCGGTAGAGCGTCCGCCCGTAGTGGATTCCGATGCGCGGCTCGGGACGCTCGTCGAACATCGCCGCGAAGCCCACCGCCCAGTCCACGAGGGACTTGACGTCCTGGCCCACGACCATCACCTCGTCGCCGATCGTCTTGACCACCCGGGCGTCGTCGGGAAGCGTGTTGGTCACGCCCTCAACGAAGCGCTCCACCGACGACAGCGCCTCCTCCTCGCCCTCCTCCTCGGTGAAGCGCGTGTACCCGGCGAGGTCCGCGAAGGCCACCGCCACGCGAACCCGGCCGAGGTCCACGTCCTCCCCCTCCACGTCCATCTCCATGTGACCGATCACGTCCTGCTCCACGAAGTGCTGGAGAAAGCGCCGGTGGACGTAGTCCATGAGCGGCGAGGCGAGCGGGAGCAGGTCGCGCGCCAGGCCCTCCATCTCCTCGGCCATCTCGAGGCCCGGCACGCCCTCGCGCATCAGCGGCTCGTGCACGTAGAGGTGGAAGAGGCGCACCTCCGCGTCGGCGATCTGCGTGAGCGCCTGCCCGTACACGCGGCAGAGCTGGAGAAAGGCCACGAGTGGGAAGCCGGCGGCGAGCACCGATGCCACGTACTGGACCACCTGCGTGTCGTCCTCGCTCATGTGCTCCAGTCCCGCCCTGGGCAGGCCCATGGAGGTCCAGAAGCGCTCGATCAGCGCCGGCTCGAGATCTGTGAGCTCTGCCACCTCGTAGAGGGTGCGATGCGCGCGCTCGTCGGCGAACAGGTCCTCTATGAAGCCGTAGGCCAGCCGGCCCTGCGCCCCGGCACGGCGGATGTGCTGGAGGCTGTGCCCGCGCTCGCGCATCCGCGCGACGATCCGGGCGTGCGAGACCGCCGCGGGCGGCCACTCCTTCGCGTTGCTCAGGTTCGGGATCACGCCGCTCTCGGCCCAGCGCTTGAGCGTGGCGGTGGTCACGCCCACGCGCTCCGCCGCCTGCTTGAGAGTGAGGGTGTTCTCGGGATCCACGGAGCGAAGACGAGTCTTACAACTGGAGGCCTGCCCCGGCGGTCCGGTCGGAGATAGACTCGCGCCGGCAGTCAATCGGGGAGCGAGTGGAGGGAATTTGAACTACTTCGTAACGGGGGCCACCGGCTTCATCGGGCGGCACCTGGTGGCCGAGCTCCTCAAGCGCGAGGGCACCGTCTACGTGCTGGTGCGCGAGGGCTCGCGCGGCAAGCTGGACGCGCTCGTACAGCGCCTCGAAGCCCCGGAGGGCCGGATCGTGGCCGTGGCCGGAGACCTCGCCAAGCCCGGTCTGGGCGTGGAGGGCTTCGACCAGCCGATCGACCACCTCTTCCATCTCGCCGCCGTGTACGACGTGGAGGCCGACGAGGAGTCCTCGGAGCGGGCGAACGTGGACGGCACCCGCCACGTGATCGAGTTCGCCAACGCCAACCAGGTGGGGCGCTTCCATCACACCAGCTCGATCGCCGTGGCCGGCGAGTACCGCGGGGTGTTCCAGGAGGACATGTTCGACGAGGGGCAGCGCCTGCCCCACCACTACCACCGCACGAAGTACGAGTCCGAGCGCCTGGTGCGTGAGGGCGTGAACGCGAAGACGCTGGTCTTCCGACCCGGGATCGTGGTCGGCCACTCCGAGACCGGCGAGATGGACAAGATCGACGGGCCCTACTACTTCTTCAAGCTGCTCCAGCGCCTGCGCCACGCCCTTCCCGAGTGGGTTCCGCTGGCAGGCCCGCAGGGCGGCGACACGAACATCGTGCCGGTCGACTTCGTGGCGAGCGCAATGGACCACATCGCCCACCTCCCGGACGACGATCTGCCCGGGGACACGTACCACCTCGTCAACCCGGACTCGATGACGGTGGGCGAGACGCTCAACGAGTTCGCGAAGGCCGCCCACGCGCCGCAGCTCGCGATGCGCGTGGATGCCAACGTGACGAACGCGATTCCCAAGCCGGTTCGCGCCGGCCTGATGGCCCTGCCGACCGTCAAGCGGATCCGCAATCAGGTCTACCACGACCTCGGGATCCCGCCTGCCGCGATGGAGAACCGCGACTTCCACTGCAAGTTCGACGCCCGTGACTCCCTCCGGGCGCTCACAGGCACCGGCATCGCGGTTCCCCCGCTGTCCACATATGCCCCGGTGCTGTGGGACTACTGGGAGCGCAACCTCGACCCGGACCTGTTCCGCGAGCGCAGCCTGGCCAGCTCGATCAAGGGCAAGCGGATCCTGATCACGGGCGCGTCGAGCGGCATCGGCCTCGAGACCGCGGTGAAGATCGGCGAGGCCGGCGGCGAGGTGATCCTCGTCTCGCGCACGCGCGAGAAGCTCGAGGAGGTGGCCAAGCAGGTGGAGGACGCGGGCGGCACCGCCCACGTGCACCCGGCGGACCTCTCCGACCTCGACGAGGTGGACCGCCTGGCGGCCGAGGTGCTCGAGCAGCACGGCGGCGTGGACGTGCTCGTGAACAACGCGGGCCGCTCGATCCGGCGCTCGGTGAAGGCCTCCTACGACCGCTTCCACGACTACGAGCGGACGATGCAGCTGAACTACTTCGGCGCGCTCAAGCTGATCCTGGCGTTCCTGCCGGGGATGCGCGAGCGGCGCTCGGGGCACATCGTGAACGTGTCGTCCATCGGGGTACAGACGAACACGCCGCGCTTCTCCGCCTACGTGGCGTCGAAGTCGGCGCTCGACGCCTTCTCACGCTGCGTGGCCCCGGAGGTGATCGGCGACAACGTGAACTTCACCACGGTGTTCATGCCGCTCGTGCGCACGCCGATGATCGCGCCCACCGACATCTACAAGGCCTTCCCCACGCTCACGCCGGAGGAGGCGGCCCAGATGCTCTGCGACGCGATGATCGACAAGCCCAAGCGGATGGCCTCGCGGCTGGGAACCATGGGCGAGATCCTCTACTCGATCTCCCCGAAGAGCGTGGACATCATTCTCAACACCGCCTACAACCTCTTCCCCGACTCGCACGCGGCCAAGAAGAAGAAGACCGAGCTCGTGGCGGGCGAGGCCGAGCAGAAGCCGGATCAGGAGATGTCGTCGGAGGCCGTGGCCATGGCCTACCTGCTGCGCGGGGTGCACTTCTAGGGAAAGGGAGCCATGAAGCGTCTGTGGACAGTTGCGGCAATTCTCGCGACGGCGGCGCTCGGGCTGGCTGCCACGCCCGCCGTGGCCGGTGGCGGCGGCGGCCTCTGGGGCCTCTACAACGAGAGCCTGCGGTCGGCCAAGTACATCGACCTCACCCACACGATCACGCCGACCATCCCTGTGTGGTCGGGCTTCGGGCCGTCGGTGTTCTCGCCGAGCCTCAACCCGGGCACGGGCCAGCCGTACACGTACGCGGCCGACGGCTTCGAGGCCACCTCGTACCGGCTGTCCACCGACCAGCTCGGCACCCAGCTCGACCCGCCGGCGCACTGGGCGCCGGAGTTCGCGGCGATCGACGAGCTGCCCGCCACTTTCGCGGTGCGGCCGCTCGTGGTGATCTCGATCGTCAAGCAGGTCAAGCGCGACTTCAACTACCACCTGCAGGTGAGCGACATCCGCCGCTTCGAGCGGGGGCACGGGCGCATTCCGCGCGGCAGCGTGGTGTTCGTGCGCTCCGACTGGTCGAAGGACTGGCCGGATCCGGCGCTGGCGACGCTCACGCAGTTCCCCGGCGTGTCCCTCGACGCGCTCAAGTTCCTCCACCTCCAGCGTCACATCCTGTTCCACGGCCACGAGCCGCTCGACACGGACTCCACGCCCACGCTCGAAGGCGAGTACTGGCTGATGCACAACGGATTCGCGCAGGCCGAGGGCGTGGCCGACCTCTCCGGCGTGCCCTCCACCGGCTGCCTCGTGGAGATCGGGTTCCCGCGCTTCGGCGGCGGCCTCGGCGGCTACGCCCGCTTCGTGGCCATCTGCCCGCCCGGCACCAGGCGCGGGGTGCGGATCGGGGAGGTGCCGGAGGCACCGCTCCAGAAATACGACGTGCCACTGCACTGGGACGCGCAAGAGGGCATGCGAGTTCGCTGACGGGGTTGCGAACCGCCGTCGAGTCATGAATACTTAGTAATCCCTGAGCGCCGCTCCCCGGGAAGGACTCTCGGGGAGCGGCGGGTTTACCCGCTCAGGTGAACGCCGACCCCCGCCGCACCAGGTTCGCGTAGACCGTCTGCTGGATCGTCTCGCGCACGCGCTCGGACAGCTCGAAGACCAGCGCGCGGTCGTCCACCGCGCCCGCCGGGTAGCCGGCTGTCTCGATCGGGTCGCAGAACTCGATCCGCCACTTGGACGGGAGCGGCACCAGGCCGGCCGGGCCGAGCCACGGGAAGGTCGGCGTGACGGGGAAGAACGGAGCGCCGAGCAGCCGCGCCAGCTGGGGCACGTCTGCGATCTTGGGGTAGATCTCCTCGCTCCCCACCACCGCCACCGGCACGATCGGGGCGCCGGTCCGCAGCGCCAGCTCCACGAAGCCCCCGCGCCCGAAGCGCTGGAGGCGGTAACGCTCCGAGAAGGGCTTGCCCGTGCCCTTGGCGCCCTCGGGGAAGACCGCCACCAGCTGGTCCTGCTCGAGCAGCCGCAGCGCGTTGTAGGGGGAGGCCACCACGCCTCCCAGCCGGCGGATCGCCGTGGAGATCCAGGGCAGCTCGAACGCCCAGTCCAGCACGAGGAAGCGCGGGTGGCGCGGCAGCGGATGCTCTCGCCGCAACGCCAGCGCCATCATCGTGGCGTCCCAGGGAAGGATGCCGGCGTGGTTGGCCACCAGCAGGGCGCGCCCGTGGGACGGCACCCGGCGCGCGCCCTCGACCTCCACTCGCCACCAGCGCTCGTACAGGAACGCGAACAGCGGCTCGAGCACGTCGGTGAACTGCTCGTCGTAGCCCCACTCGTCATCGGAGTAGTCGCCCTCCAGCCGGCGCAGCCCCAGGCGCAGGGCCTCGCTCACGTCGCGCGGGAGCGCCAGCGCGCCGCGCCCGATCGCTTCGGGCAGCTCCACCCCGGCATCGAGACCCTCGCGCAACAGGCGCATGAAGGAGATCGCCGTGCCCACGCCGCGGCCGTGGCGGGGCCGTGGCGGTGGGTCGTACGGCTGGCGCGGCGGCGAGGCCGCGCCCGTGCGCTGCGCGCTCATGCCGCCGCCGCCCGCACCGGCGGGGCCAGGCTCATCCCCGCGCGCGTGCGCGCCCAGTCGCGCACCGCCGCCTCGGTCGAGAACCGCGGCCGGAAGCCCACCTCGCGCTCGAGCCGGGTGAGGTCCACTCCGCGTCCGTGGCGCAGGAGCCGGCGGAAGTCCTCGGACAGCGGCGTCATGCCGGCGCGGCGCGCCGCGGAGGTGAACGGGCCGAAGAGCGGACCCGCCAGCGGGAGGGGCGCGCGGCGCGCGAGCCTGATCATGCGGGCCAGGCCGATCGTGCCCTCGCCCGCCACGTTCACGGCCCCGCGGACGGGCCGGGCCACAGCCGCGGCGAGCGCGTCGAGCCCGTCGCGTTCGTGCACCACCTGGATCCGCGGGTCGAACCCGAGGTAGGTGGGGCACGCGGGAAGCGAGAGGTAGCGAGTGATCTGCGAGTGCACCGACGGGCCGATCGCGGGCTGGTATCGGAGCATCGTGCAGACCACCTCGGGGTGGCGGCGCGAGTAGGTCTCGAAGTAGTTCTCGATCTCGGCCACGTCGCGCTGGAAGCGCGAACGCAGCGGGAACAGGCGCGTCATCTCCTCGGTGAAGAACTGCGGCGCGTGGGGCTCGGCTCCGTAGATCCCGGCGGAGCCGCGGACGATGATCGTGCGCACCGTCGGCGCCTTCTCGAGCGCCGCCAGCAGCTGGAGCGAGCCGATCACGTTCACGTCGTGCATGCCCTGGGGCGAGAGCCCGTGGCCGGGTTGGCGCACGATCTGGTTGTGCACCACCGTGTCGACCTCCAGCGGCGGGATCAGCTTTGCGATCAGCGGGTTGCGAATGTCGGCGTCGATCACCTCCGTGCGCTCGAGGGTGAGCTTCGGCGCCCGGGTGTCGAGGCCCGCCACGAGCTCAACGGACGGGTCGCGCTCGAGGCGAGCGGCCAGCTCGGCGCCCAGGTGGCTGCCGACGCCGGTGATGAGCACCCGGCGGCCGGCCATCAGCTGCCGCGTTTGGCGGGCGGCTTGCGCGCCGCCGTCTTCCGAGCCGCCGGCTTCCGGGCCGCCGGCTTGCGCGGCGCCGGGAGCCGCTCCTCGATCGCGTCGAGCCGGCGACCGATCGCGCGCAGCTCGGCCTTGAGCTCGCGCATGTCCTCGTATGTGGCCGGGCGGCGCGTGTCGATTGCCTCCGCCACGGCCTTGCGGCTGCGGGCGATCCGCTGCTCCGCGCCCTTGCGCAGGTCCTCGACGGTGTCCTGCGCGGCGTCGCGGCTGCGGCCGGCCGACCCGAGCGTGGTCTCCACCGTTCGCTCCACCGCGTCGCGGAGGGCGTCGGAGAGCTCCTTCGGGTTCGTCGGTCGTTTGGCCATCGGCCTCTGAGTCTCCCAGGCGCCCGTCTATCGTGCGCGCCCGTGCCGCTCGAGCACCACGTCCGCCCCATCCACCTCCGGCCCGCCACCGACCTCGCCGAGCGCGTGCTGCTGCCCGGCGATCCCCACCGCGCGCTGGCGGTGGCCCAGGAGCTGCTCGAGGCGCCCCTGATGTTCAACCACGCCCGCGGGCTGTGGGGATACACGGGTCTGGCCGAGGACGGCGAGCCGCTGTCGATCCAGTCCACCGGCATGGGCGGGCCGAGCGCGGCGATCGTGTGCGAGGAGCTGATCGCCCTCGGGGCGCGGCGGCTGGTCCGGATCGGCACCTGCGGCGCCCTGCGCGACGGCATCGAGATGGGCACCCTGCTCGCGGCGCGCGAGGCTTTGCCGGCGGACGGTGCCAGCGCCGCCCTCGGCGCCGACGGGCTGGTGGCGGCGAACCCGGGGCTCGTGGAGCGCCTCGAGGCGGCCGGTGCCCAAGCGGTGACCGTGGTGACCACCGACCTCTTCTATGACGGCCGTGCCGGAAGCACGGAGGGCTGGCTGAGCCAGGGCGCGGCAGCGGTGGAGATGGAGACCGCCACTCTGCTGCGGCTGGCCGAGCTGCGCGGGGTCGAGGCGGCCGCGGTGCTTGGCGTGACCGACGTGCCGGACCCCGGCGGGTCGCGCCGGGCCGAGCCGGACGAGCTCGAGGCGATCGGCCTGCGCGTGGGCCGCGCCGGCTACGAGGCGCTCAGGACTCGGTGACGGTGAGGCGCTCCTGCGCGCGCGACACCGGGGGGTGGTCCGGGTCGATCGAGGCGCGCAGCGATGCCACGTCGCGGGCGATCTCGTCGAGCCTGCCCTCGATCGCCTTCAGCCGGGCATCCGAGCCGTCCTGGCGGGCGCGCTCGTCCACACGGTCCATGGCGTCCTCGATCCCCTCCAGTCGCTGCGACAGCGACCGCAGCCGGCGGGTCACGCGCTCGATGTCGGCCGCCGAGGGCAGGTTGAGCGCCCCCATCGCGACCTCCTGGGCTTGAACCGCCTTCTCGCGGGCCTCGAAGGCGCGCGCGATCGTGGCGTTGACCACCGGATTCGAGATCAGCTCCTCGGCGATCTTCCCGAGGGCCTCCTCACCCTGCCGAGAGAGGCGATCCTTCAAGCCTTCGTCGTGCTCGGGGGCGGCCACCGGCCGGAGGGTAACCGATCATTTCGACCGGGTCGCCGCCAGGGCCATTCTAACCCTTAACTTGACCCTTAGGTGATGCAGAGCCTCATGCACCGGCCGAGGCACCTGCCGGAGTGACTGAAGTTCTCGCGCAGCGCGGTCGATAGAGGAGTTGATCTTGCGTCCTCCGCCCGCGCAGCCGCATGCGGGAGGGGATGCCGGTGAGAGCCCCGATTTGGCTTCGCAGAGCAAGAAATCAGCCTTCGACCGGAAGTCCGCCCAGCGCGGAGTCCGAGTCCTGCTCGCAGCTCCCGTGAAGCTGCCCGTGGCCCTGCTGTCGATGGGCACCGTCGTTGCCGCCCTGCTGACCGCGCTCACGATCCCGGTCTCGGCTCAGACCCAGACGGCGCAGGCACCGCCCGCGCCGAGCCCGGTGCCCCCGGCTGACACCGCTCCGGCCACCACGGTCCAGGCCGCCCCGGCACCCCAGCCCGTGGCGCCGCAGGCCGCCGCCCCCACCGCGACCGCGCCCGAGCCGGCTGCCAC
Organism: uncultured Thermoleophilaceae bacterium; assembly: GCA_963811055.1. Taxonomy (GTDB): domain Bacteria; phylum Actinomycetota; class Thermoleophilia; order Solirubrobacterales; family Thermoleophilaceae; genus JACVRW01. The sequence goes on along the minus strand of CAWEPQ010000019.1, from coordinate 214,142 downwards.
CGAGACGACGACCACGCAGACGGCGACCACCGAGACGGCGCCGGCCGAGACCACGCCCGCCGAGAAGCCCGAGCAGGCCCCGCGCTCCACCGGCGGCGCCCCCCAGGAGCGGACCGGAAGCGGCCAGCAGGTGAGACGCCCTCGCGAGCGCGTGAAGAGGATCGCCTCGCGCGTGGAGCGTAGGACGACCCGCGAGGAGAGCGGCCCCCGCAAGCGCCGCGACTCGCTGCGCAACTCGGACGGCTCCCCCAGGCGCTCGAACCCGAGCTTCATCGACGCCCTTCCGGGTCCGTCGTCCGCCTCCGGGGTGCCCAACTTCATCATCCGGAAGTTCCGGGTGCCGCCGTTCCTGCTGCCGATCTACCAGGCCGCGGGAATCGAGTACGGCATTCGCTGGGAGGTGCTCGCGGCGATCAACGAGATCGAGACCGACTACGGCCGCAACCTCAACGTGTCCTCGGCCGGCGCCCTGGGCTGGATGCAGTTCATGCCGTCGACCTGGCGGATGTATGGCACCGACGCCAACGAGGACGGGCGCAAGGACCCCTACAACCCCGTCGACGCGATCTTCGCCGCGGCCCGCTACCTGTCGGCTGCCGGCTACGAGGACGATGTCCGCCGCGCGATCTTCGCCTACAACCATGCCGACTGGTACGTCGACTCCGTGCTGCTGCGCACCCGGCTGATCGCAGGAGTGCCGGCCGACCTGATCGGGTCGCTCACCGGACTCACCGAGGGACGCTTCCCCGTCTATGCACGCGCGCGCTACGCCGACGACCTCGCCGAGCGCTCGCTCCTGAAGAAGGCCAAGGCCGGCGAGAACGCCGCCAATCTCGTGGAGTCGAGCGACGGCCGGCGCAGCATCGGGATCTTCACCCGCCTCGGCGCCCCGGTGGTGGCCGTGAACGACGGCCAGGTCAAGAAGGTCGGCGAGAGCCGCAAGCTCGGGCACTACATCGTCCTTCAGGACGTGTACGGCAACCGCTACACCTACGCCCACCTCGGATCGGTGTCGAGCTTCTACCCCGTGCCGAAGACCGACCCCGAGTCGGCGCGGCGCAACGCACGCGCCCTGCCCGCGCACGAGCTCGAGGACCCGGCGCCGACCGCGGCCGCATCGGCGGGCAGCCAGCCGGACACCGCCGCCCGCGACCACGTGATTCCCTCGGATCCGGGCTCGGACGCCTCATTGCCGGTCAAGGAGCGCCTGTTCGCCCACCCCGACAGGCCGGGCGCGCGCGACGCGGGCGGCCTCGAGCAGATCGCCGACTCCAAGCTGAGCAAGAAGGCCGGGTTCGAGACCTTCGACGCCTACTTCTCGCGGCCCTTCGGCCTCGACCCCTCCAAGGTGCGCCTGCGCCGTCTGCGCAAGGGCGCCCAGGTGATCGGCGGCACGGTGCTCGGCCGTGTGGGCCGCCCCGACTCCGGTGGCGCCGCCCGCCTCGACTTCTCGATCCGCCCCGCCGGCCGCGGCGCGCCGCTGATCGACCCCAAGCCGATCCTCGACGGCTGGAAGCTGCTCGAGGCCACCGCCATCTACCGCGCCTCGGGCCGCAACGTGCTCTATGGCAGCAAGGGCGGCTCCGCCTCGATCGGGCAGATCATGCTCTGGCCGAAGCGGCTGCTCGAGCGCCGGGTGCTCTCCGACGAGCGCATCGACCTCTACGGATGCGGACGCGACGACGTGCGCTCCGGCCAGATCGACCGGCGCGTGCTCGCCACGCTCGAGTACCTGGCCGAGTCGGGACTCAAGCCGACGGTGACGTCACTCAAGTGCGGCCACGGCTTCTACACCGCGTCCGGCAACGTCTCGGAGCACAGCTCGGGAAGCGCGGTGGACATCGCGCAGATCAACGGGATCCCGATCCTCGGCCACCAGGAGAGCGGTGGCATCACCGAGCAGACCGTCCGCCGGCTGATGCGCCTCCAGGGCACCATGCAGCCGCACCAGATCATCTCGCTGCTCGAGATCGGCGGGCCCACGATGTCGATGGCCGACCACGCCGATCACATCCACGTAGGCTTCAAGCCGCTGTTCGGTCCCAACCGCAAGCTCGGGCGCCAGGCGATGCAGGTTCTGAAGCCCGGTCAGTGGTCCGATTTGATCGCCCGCCTCGGCGAGATAGATAATCCAGTCGTGCCCACCAAGCCCTCCAAGTACGCCCTCCCGGTGCACAAGCGCCACCGGGCGAGCGACGCCCACTCGGGCGAGTAGCGCCACGGCGGCGTCGCCCGAGAAGCCGGCGGCCTTCGGGTTCGTCCAGTTCGAGTTCGGCTTCCTGCTGGGGCCGCCGGACGGGCGCTACCTGGCGCGGGCTTCCGCCGACGAGCCGCTGGAGGCGGTGCTCGTGCTCACCACTCTGGGCGCCCCCGAGCGGCGGCGCTGGCGCGGCAAGCGCGGCCGCGAAGTGGAGAGCGCCGAGCCCGAGTCGGTTCCCACCACACGAGTGACCATCGTGCGCCCGGAGCCGTTCCCGTCGCGGTCGGAGGCGGGCGACTGGCTGGCAACGCTGCGCTCCTCGGGCGCCGAGGCCGAGCTGAGCGCCGCGCTCGGTCTCCTCAACCGCGCGCTTCACGCCTGGCGGTCCGCCGCCAGCGACCCCTACGCCGGCGACGTGGCCGTTCATCGCGCGCTGGTGACCAGAATCGGCTTGGGCGACGGCGAGGCGGTGGCCCACGGGCGCTTCACCGAGGCCTGGGAGCTGCCGCCGCCGGGCGCGCGCGGCACGCGCCGCTCCATGGAGGCGCCCGAGGAGCGCTTCGCCGCACTGGTGGGCGGCCACGGCTCGCCGCTCGCCGCCGACGACCTGGTGCTCCGCGCCCGCGCCGACCTCGACGCCGGCCGCACGCGCGAGGCCGCGCTGCAGGCGCGCGTGGCACTCGAGGCGCTGCTGGCCGAGCTCCAGTCCCCCGCCGTCGACGGGCTGGCCGAGCAGCGGCCGGTGGTCGGGGACGCGGCCAACCAGGCTCTGCGCGGCGAGGTCACGGGTGCGGCTCTGGCGTCCCTTGCCGGCGCGATCGAGGCGATGGAGACGTGCTGCCGGCGCGTGCGCCTCAGCGGCTGACTCGAACGATTGGCGAGATCTTCACCTCGGGCTGAAGTGTCTGCGCTGAACTGTCGATCAGTGCCGTCCATGACGACTCCCCCGCGGCGCCCAAGACCCACGTCCATGCGGCCCGCCGCACTCTCCGTGGTCCCGCCCCCCGTGCCGCGCCCCTGCGGGCGAGCCTGGATCAACGGCCGCGAGGTCGGCGGTCCCGCGGACGGCGTCGCGCACCTCGCGCGCGGCCACGACTGAGCTACGCTGGCCACATGGCTCGGGTCGCCGCCGCGCTCCTTGCAATCGCCGGGACGCTGGCACTCGCCGCGACCGGATTCGCGGACACCCAGAAGGTGAAGGACCCGCACGGCGACGGCCACGCCGGATGCGAGATCTACGGCGCCACCGCGGGACACGCGAAGGGTGGCCGGCTCAAGCACACGATCACGGTCAGGGACCGCATCTCGTCCAAAGTCACTCGCGCCGATCTTCCTGATCTTCGGGAAGAAGAGCGAGGTGGGCGGCGCTCCGCGAGCCACGCTCTCGTCGAGCGCGAGCGGCGTGAAGACCAAGCTCAGCAAGAACAGGCGCACCGTCAGCTACACGATCAAGGCGTCGAAGCTACGGTCGGAGGCCGCGATTCCCAGGCGCCAGAAGTTCTACTACTGGGTGGCCAACGGGTGCTTCGCCAATCCGGACTGGGCTCCGGGCACCAAGAGCCGCGGCCCGAAGCTGAAGTCCCACCGCTTCAAGCCGTAGTGCGCCCGGATCGAGTTCAACGCCAGGCGCCGGGAACCAGCACCACCCGCCATCCGTCCGGGTCCTCGAATGTGAGCGCGTCCACGCCGTCCCACCACGGGTTCTCGGCGGCCACCGGCTCGCTGCCGAGCGCGCGCAGTCGTGCCGCGGCACGATCGCGTGTGGCTGCGTCGTCCAGGTAGAACACGAGCAGGTTTTCGGCATTGGGGACACCACCCGGGCTGCCGTCGTGGTGGCTGATGAACTCGAGCTGGAGCTCGCGGCCCGGCAACCCGAGGATCACGCCGCTGTAGCCGTGGTGATCCTCGAAGCCGCCGATCCGCTCGAGGCCCAGCCCCTCGGTGTAGAACCGGAGGACCGCCGCAAGCCGGTCGGTGGGCCTGGCCACCCGGATGGACGTGGAGGCGCGGGCTACGTTCGGCACGGCGCCGAGGGTATTGCCGCGCCGGCTGTCACAGCACGATCAGCGATCTCGTCTCAGGGGTAAGACTCAACGAGAGGAGACGTCATGAAGGTCCTGGTCGCAGGCGCCACCGGAGCACTCGGGAAGCAGCTGGTTCCCCGGCTCGTCGCGGGTGGCCACGATGTGGTGGGCACCACCCGCCAGGCCTCCAAGCGGGAGGCCGTCTTCGCGCTGGGGGCCAAGCCGGTCGTGGTGGACGCTCTCGACCCCGACGCCGTGGCGCGCGCGGTCGCGGAGTCGGAGCCCGAGGTGATCGTCCACGAGCTCACCGCCCTGTCGGGCTCGATCGACCTGCGGCACTTCGAACGCGACTTCGCCCTCACCAACCGGCTGCGCACCGAGGCCACCGACCATCTGCTGGCCGCGGGGCGGGCGGTGGGCACGAGCAGGTTCGTGATTCAGAGCTACGCCGGATGGCCGTCCGCCCGCACCGGCGGCCCGGTGAAGACCGAGGAGGATGCGCTCGATCCAACGCCGGCCGACGCGATGCGCTCGGGCCTCGACGCCATTCGCCACCTCGAGGACGCTGTGATCGGCGCCGACTGGACCGAGGGCGTCGTGCTTCGCTACGGCGGCTTCTACGGTCCGGGCACGTCGCTCAGCTCCGACGGAGAGCACCTCGAGGCGATCCGGCAGCGCAAGTTCCCCGTCGTGGGAAGCGGCGCGGGCGTGTGGTCCTTCGTCCACATCGAGGACGCCGCGGAGGCCACCGCGATCGCCGTGGAGCGCGGCAGGCGCGGGATCTACAACATCGTCGACGACGACCCCGCGCCCGTGGCGGAGTGGCTGCCCGCCGCGGCGGCAACCTTCGGTGCCAAGCCGCCGCGTCACGTCCCACGGCTCGTGGGCCGGCTGCTGGCGGGTGAGGCGGTGACGGTCATGATGACCGAGGTGCGAGGAGCCTCGAACGCCAAGGCCAAGCGGGAGCTCGGCTGGGAGCCACGGCACCCGAGCTGGCGCGAGGGCTTCGCCGAGGTGGCCGCGTGACCGGAGCGCAGGACCAGCTGCTCGACGAGCTCCGGCCGGCGGCATTCGCGATCGCCTACCGGATGCTCGGGAGCGTCGCCGAGGCGGAGGACGTGGTGCAGGAGGCCCTGCTCCGCGTTCTCCGCGCTCTGGAGGAGGGCACGCGAATCGAGTCGCCGCGCGCCTACGTGGCCACCGTGGCCACTCGCCTGTCGATCGACCAGCTTCGCTCGGCGCGCGTGCGCCGGGAGACGTACGTGGGCGAGTGGCTGCCCGAGCCGCTGGTCACGGATCCGGACAACGACCCGGCCCGTCAGGCCGAGATGGCCGACTCGCTCTCGCTCGCCTTCCTGGTCGTGCTCGAGAGCCTGTCTCCGGAGCAGCGCGCGGTGCTGCTGCTGCGCGACGTGTTCGACTACGGCTACGGGGAGATCGCCGCGATCGTCGGCAAGAGCGAGGACAACACCCGCCAGCTGGCGGCCCGGGCCCGCCGGCACGTGGAAGAGGGTCGCCCCCGCTTCGAGGCCTCCCGCGAGCAGCGCGACGAGCTGGCCCGCCGCTTCTTCGCCGCCGCGCAGGAGGGCGATCTCGGCGGGCTCGAGGCGCTGCTCGCCCACGACGTGGAGCTGCACGGCGACGGCGGCGGCAAGGCGCCGGCGCTCGCCCGCGCGGTCCAGGGCCGGACGCGTGTGGCGCGCACGCTCCTGGCCTGGATGAAGGCGGGCGCCAAGATCGCGGGCGCCTCGATGCGCCAGGTCGAGGTGAACGGCCAGCCGGGCGCCCTGCTGCTGGACGGCGACAAGCGGGTGATCAGCGTGATGGCGCTCGACATCGCCGACGGACGGATCCAGGGAGTGCGCTCGATCGTGAACCCGGACAAGCTCGGCCACGTGGGGCCGGTGGCGAACGTGCAGGAACTGTTGAAGCGCCGCCGACCGCTCGGTTAGGGTGCTCCCGTGATGCTCCGCACCGCCGTCCTCGCTGCCGTCTGCCTGGCAGTGGGCTTGGCCACGACCGCGGGCGCCACTCCCGGAACCACGCCGGGCACCAAGGAGCACGTGCGGGGCAAGGTCACGCGCCATTGGTTCCGCCAGCTCCACACCGGCACCGACCACTTCCTGCTCGGCTACCGGATCGTGCGCTGCGGCAAGCGCGCCTGCGTGGTCCGCTGGCACGACCGGCGCTTCGACGACGACCACACCAGCTTCGTGGAGTACAAGGGCACCGACGCCTGCTACGCGCCGAAGGTCCGTGTCCGGTGCTTCCGGCGCCACGAAGCCGCGGTGGCCACGGGGCCCTAGGCCGTCAGGTCCTGCAGCACCTGCAGCACGGCGTCGTCGTGCGTCTTCGGTGACACCTTCGGGAGCACCCGGGCCACCATTGCCCTCCGCGTCGATCACGAAGGTCGTGCGCTGGGCCCCGTAGAACTTCTTGACGCCGTAGGCGCGGCAGACCGAGCTGTGCTCGTCGGCCAGCAGGGTGAAGCCGAGCGCGTTGTCGTCGTGGAACTTCTTGACGCGCGACACCGGATCGGGCGAGATGCCCAGCACGCGGGCGTCCAGCGCGCCGTAGTCGGCGGAGTGGTCGCGGACTCCGCAGGCCTGCTTCGTGCAGCCGGGCGTGCTGGCCTTGGGATAGAAGTAGAGCACCACGCGCTGACCACGGAGCGAGGACAGCGTGACGTCCTCGCCGTCCTGATCGCGCAGCGTGAAGTCGGGAGCGCGCTCCCCCTCGGCGATCACTCTTCGGGCAGTGCCGCCAGCACCGCGTCCAGCTCGTCCACCACGTCGCCGTCCAGCTTGATCACGGCCTCGTCGTCATACGGCGTCGGCCCCGCGGTGACGAGCGCCACCTGGCCGCCGGCCCGCAGCGTCACCTCCGGCAGCGCCCCCACCGGGTAGACCTCGAGCGAGGACCCCACGCACAGGAGCAGGTCGGCGTCGGCGCACAGCACCTGGGCCTCGGCCAGCGCCTCGTCCGGCAGCAGCTCCCCGAACAGGACCACATCCGGCTTGAGCGGCGCGATGCACGCCGGGCACTCCGGCGCCTCCTCGGGAGCCTGGCGCAGCTGCTCCACCACCTGCTCGATCTGCTGCTTGCCGCCGCACTCCATGCACACGCTCCGCTCGATCGACCCGTGCACCTCGATCAGGTTCTCTGTCCCGGCGGCGTTGTGCAGGCGGTCGATGTTCTGCGTGATCACGCCGCGCAACAGGCCGCGCTCCTCGAGCGCCACGAGCGCGGCGTGAGCCGGGTTCGGCTGCTTGTCCACGAGCGACGCGAAGCGCTGCCCGTAGAACTGCCAGAACCGGTCCGGATCCGCGCGCCAGGCGTCGATGTGCGCGACCTCCATCGGGTCCACGTTCTCCCAGAGCCCGGTGCCGGGCGTGCGGAAGTCGGGGATCCCCGAGGGCACGGAGATCCCCGCCCCGGTGAGGGCCACGGCGCTCGAGCTCTCGACGAGGAGGTCGGCCAGCCGGGCCGCGCCGACCGCGGTGGTCACTTGCCCTGGAACTTCGGCCTCCGCTTGCCCAGGAACGCGCCGATGCCCTCGCGCGCGTCCTCCGACCCGAACACCTCTCCGAAGGCGGCGCCCTCCACCGCGAGCCCGTCGTCGAGGTCGGGGCGGTGCGACACCTTCTTTATCGCCGCGGTGGCGAGCGGTGCCTGGCCGGCCAGCTTCTGCGCCCAGAGCATCGCCGTGTCGAGCAGCTCGTGGTCGGGCACCACCTGGTTGGCCAGCCCGAGCCGGTACGCCTCGAAGGCGTCGATCGGATCGCCCACGAGGTTCATCTCGCGCGCCTTGGCCTCCCCCACCAGCCGCGGCAGCCGCTGCGTGCCGCCGAAGCCGGGGATGATCCCGAGGTTGATCTCCGGCTGGCCGAAGGTGGCCGACTCGGCCGCGATCCGGAAATCGCAGGCCATCGCCAGCTCACAGCCGCCCCCGAACGCGATCGAGTTGACCGCGGCGATCGTGACGGTGGAAGACGTCTCCATCGCGCGCATGAACTCGTGCGCGGACTCGACGAGGTCGCGGCCCTCGTTGTCGGGCGACATCTTCGTGAACGCCTTGATGTCGGCGCCCGCGCAGAAGGTGAAGATGTTCGAGGAGGCGAACACCAGCGCGCGCACCTTCCCCTCCACTTCCTGCCAGAGCGAGATCAGGTCGCGGACCGCATCCGGCGAGAGCGGGTTGGCCGGCGGGCGGTTGAGCCACGCGATGCCCACGTCGCCGCGCGTCTCGAGCAGCACGGTCTCGCGCTGGTCCCCGGCGTCGGGCTGCGGGTAGGGGAAGAACCCCTGGCCGGACTTCTGGCCGAGCCGGCCCTGCGCGACCAGGCGGCGCAGGATGGTGGGCGGCGAGTAGGACTCGCCCCACTCGGACTCGGCGCGCTCGAGAGCGGCCAGCATCTCGTCGAGGCCCGCCGCGTCGGCGCGTGAGAACGGCCCCGGGAGGATCCCGGCGCCCATCATCATCCCGATCTCGATGTCCTTGGCCGAGGCCACGCCCTCCTCGAGCACGAGACATGACTCGACCAGGGTCTTCAGACCCATCCGCTCGACGATGGTGTCCAGCCCGCTGCTAGTTGCCGTGCTCATAGAAGCCCTTTCCGGTCTTCTGACCGAGGTTCCCGGCGGCCACGAGCTCCTGCATCTTCGGTGAGACGTAGAAGCGGTCGCCATAGGAGTCGCGAAGGTGCTCGGCCACGTGGAGGACGGTGTCGAGTCCAAGCAGGTCGGTCAGGAAGTACGGCCCCATCGGCGTGGTGCCCGAGTCCTTGATGACCTTGTCGACGTCCTCGATCGACAGGCCCTCCTCGTCGGTGACCCTCCAGACCTCGGATGCGGCCGAGTTGAGGATCCGGTTGACCACGAAGCCGGGCGCCTCGCCACAGCGGACCGCCGTCTTGCGCAGCGCCTGCACGAAGGTGCTGGCGATCTGGAGCGTCTCCTCGGAGGTCTCCTCGCCCTCGATCACCTCGATCAGGCGCATCATCGAAGCCGGGTAGAAGAAGTGGAAGCCCACGACCTTGTCGGGCCGCAGCGTGGCCTCGGCCATCTCGGTGATCGAGAGCGCCGAGGTGTTGGAGGCGAGGATCGCGTGGCCCGGCGTGACCGCGTCGAGGTCGGCGAAGACGCTCTGCTTGATCTCCATCCGCTCGGGCACGGCTTCGATGACGAAGTCCACATCGCCGAACCCGTCGTAGTCGAGCGTGCCGGTGATGCGACCGAGAATCTCCTCGAGCTGGGCGTCGGCCTGCTCCTGGGTGATCTTCTCCTTGGCCACGAGTCCTCCGAGCTGGCCCTGGGTGACCTCCCTGGCCTTCTCGAGACCGTGATCCACGAACTCCTGCTTCACGTCCTTGAGGACCACCGGTGTGCCGGATGACGCGATGACCTGGGCTATCTCTCCGCCCATGGTCCCCGCGCCGACCACGGCGGCTTTGAACACGAACACTTAAATCCTCCTGCCTTTCGCGGAAGCACCCGGCTGGCCGGGTGCGCCCCGAGGCTGTCTGTTCCGGGAGCGACCAGCCAGGCTATCGGAGCCCGGCTTCGTCCTCCGCCTCCACCGCGAAGCGGCGCAGGGTCCGGTGGAGCGCGTCGCGGAGCGCCCGCCGGATGAAGAGGGCGTCGGCCAGCCCGCGGAACGGGCCGCCGCGCCCGAGCTCGTACTCCAGCGTCAGCTGCACGATCGACGCGCCGCCGTCCGGAGCGGGCGCAGCCGCGAAGGTCTGGGTGCCGGCCAGCGCCTCCTCGAACACCTGGGTGACGAGGCGGCCATCGGCGCGCTCGAGCACCATCTCGGTGACCCGCCCGCGACCGCCGGGGATCGACTCCCAAACCGCCTTAGAGCCCGCTTCCGGCCACGAGGCGTCCACCTCGAGCACGTGGCCGAAGCCCTCCAGGAACGCCGGCCAGCGGTCCGGCTCGGTCCAGAGCTCGAGCGCCGGCCCCGGCTCCAGGACCACGGCTCCCCGCGCCTCGGCCAGCCTCATTCCCCGTACACCTCGCGCACGATCTCGTCGATGCTGGTGCTCACCGAGTCGAGGAAGGGCCGAACCTCCTCCACCAGCCGCCCGTACTCCTCGCGGCCGGTGTCGGTGAGCGAGTAGTAGCGGCGCGTGCGCCGCTCCGGGTGCTCCCAGCTTCCCTCGATCAGACCGCGCCGCTCGAGCTCCCGCAGCAGCGGGTACATCGTGTTGGGGTTGACCGAGAGGACTCCCGCGGTCATCCCCGCGATCCGCTCCATCAGCTGGTTGCCGTAGCTGGGCGCCTCGGCGATCAGGTGCAGCACCAGCAGCGGCAGCACGTCGCGGCGGCGCAGCTCGCCCGTGATCGGATCCTGTGCGCGGGCGCTCCGCGCCGGGGCCGTGGCCTCGAGGCCGCCGGCCTGCGCCACGGCCTCGTGCACGGCCTCCCGGCTGCGCTCGCGCTTGGACTTACCGGCAGGCGCCATCCCCGTCGCATCCTGACAGCGGAAGGGCCGCCTCGCGGCGGCCCTTCACGAAACACTCGCCTGTTGAGAAAGAAACTACGCCGTCGCGGCGGCGGGCTCCTCCACCCTGCGCGGCATCAGTACCTCGCGGGCGATCACGAGACGCTGGATCTGCGAGGTGCCCTCGTAGAGCTGCATGATCTTCGCGTCGCGCATCAGCTTCTCGACCGGGTACTCCTTGATGAAGCCGTACCCGCCGTAGACCTGCACGGCGTCCACGGTGATCTCCATCGCGCTGTCGGCGGCGAACCGCTTGGCGTGCGAGGAGGCCAGCGTGTTGCGCTCGCCGGCGTCGAGCAGCGCGCCCGACTTCCAGACCATCAGCCGTGACGCCTCGATCTTGGTCGCCATGTCGGCGATCATGAACTGGATCGCCTGGTGCATCGCGATCGGCACGCCGAACTGCACGCGCTCCTTGGAGTAGTCGCGGGCGTACTCGAACGCCGCCTGCGCGATTCCCACGGCCATGGCCGACACGCCGGGGCGCGTCCGGTCGAGGGTCATCATCGCCAGCTTGAACCCCTTGTTCTCCTCACCCAGCAGGTGGGATGCGGGGATCTCGACGTCGTTGAACGAGATCATCGCCGTGTCGGAGGCGCGCTGGCCGAGCTTGTCCTCCTTCTTGTCCACGACGACACCGGCGTCGCGCGGGACCACGAAGGCGGAGATGCCGCGGTGGCCGGCCTCCTTGTCGGTCTTGGCGTAGACCGTGTACCAGTCGGCGTAGGAGCCGTTGGTGATGAAGCACTTGGTGCCGTTGATGACGTACTTGTCGCCCTTCTTCACGGCGGTGGTGCGCATGCCCGACACGTCGGAGCCGGCGTCCGGCTCGGTGAGGCAGAAGGAAGCGAGCTTGGGCTCCTCGGTGAGCATCCCGAGGTACTGCTTCTTGATCTCCTCGGAGCCGCCGAGGGCCACGGGGGCGCTGGCCAGCCCGTTGCACATCAGCGAGGTGCCGATGCCGGAGCAGCCCCAGCCGAGCTCCTCCTCGATCAGACAGCCCGACAGGTAGTCGAGCCCCGGGCCGCCGTAGGCCTCCTCGATGTGGGAGTTCATGAGTCCCACTTCCCAGGCCTTCTGGATGACCTCGTGAGGGAAGCTCCCGTCCTTGTCGTGCTCCCACGCCACGGGACGCATTTCCTTCTCGGCAAAGTCGTGCGCGAGCTCGCGAATGTCCTTCTGCTCGTCGGTGAGGGTGAAGTCGACCACGTGTTCAAGCTCCTTGAGTGGGAGACGCGCCGTGCCACAAAGGGGCCGGCGTTCGTCGCCCGATTGATTGGTCAGTCAATGCCTCTCAGGAAAGGGTACCGGACCCTTCGCCAGGAAGCCAACCGCAAGCTCAGGCGACCACCAGGCGCACCACCACGTAGATCCCCACGCCGAAGACCAGCACCGTGAAGAACACCAGGCCCACCTGGTCGGGATAGAGCACCGGACGGCCTGGGGCCATGGTGCGGCGGCGGAGGCGGCGCCACATGGGTCAGACTCTACGGCCGGTGGACTTCGGGACCGTGATGATCGTGGTGGCGATCGTGGCCGCGGTGGTCGCGGTGGGCTCCTTCTGGGGTACGGGCCGCATCTACAGCGGGCTCGGCCGCAGCGGCTCCCTCACCATGGACGGCGAGGAATACGCGCCCGCGCCGAGCGCGCCGACCAGCCCCGAGGCCCGCGAGGACATCCGCCAGATGCTGGAGGCCAAGTCCGCCCGGCTCGAGGCGCGCGGGGAGGAGCCGCTCGACGTGGACGCCGAGCTTCAGTCGCTCACCCGCTCCACGGGGGCGGATCCCGCGCTGCGCGAGGAGGTGCGCCAGCTGGTGGTGGCGCGCAACGAGCGCCGGCTGCGGCACGGCGAGGAGCCGCTCGACGTGGACGCGGAGGTCGAGCGGCAGCTGCGCGATCTCGGAGCGTGACTCGCCGCCATCGGGGGTATAGGCTGCGGCGCGGATGGCCGACGACCGCCGTTTTCAGCTCGATGACCTCCTGATCCGGCCGGGTTGCTACCTCAACCCGCAGACCGAGGTGATGGTCGTGGTGGACGACTCGCCCTCGATCGACGGGGAGATCTTCAACCTGGAGGAGTTCGAGGGCGCCGACTGGGTGCTGATCGCTGACGAGGTACCCGTTGACGAGGCCCGGCGCGACGAGCTGCTCGAGGACTTCCAGGCCCACTACCACGGTGGCGACGGCCGCGACGTGTCCGAGGCGTCGGTCGAGGACCCGGACGAGGATCTGGACGAGGACGAAGGCCGCGACGCGTAGTCCCCCGTCCGGGGGAACCCGCAGGCCGTAGTCTTTCGCCCGCCGTGCGTCCGATCCACTACCTAGGAGTCTTCATCCCGGCCGCGGTCGGGCTGGAGCTGGCGGGCGCCACGCCCGTGCTCATCTTCTCCGCCGCCGCGCTCGGGGTCATCCCCTGTGCGGCGGTGATGGGCGAGGCCACGGAGGCGATCGCGGCCCGGACGGGGCCCGGCATCGGCGGGCTGCTGAACGTGACGTTCGGCAACGCTCCCGAGCTGATCATCGCCTTCTTCGCCCTCGAAGCGGGTCTTCAGGAGGTCGTGAAGGCCTCGATCGTGGGCTCGATCATCGGCAACATCCTGCTGGTGCTCGGCGCGGCGATGCTCGTCGGCGGCCTGCCGCGCGACAAGCAGACCTTCAGCGCCACGGCGGCCAACGCTCAGGTGGCGATGCTCTTCCTCGCGCTCGCGGCGCTGATCCTCCCGGCGCTCTTCCAGCTCATCCACGGCGGCGGCCTGCCGTCCATCGGCGAGGAGCGGGTGGACTTCGGCTCGGAGCTCGAGAAGATCTCCTTCGGCGTCTCGATCATCCTGCTGGTCACCTACGTGGCCGGGCTGGTCTTCTCGCTCAAGACCCACCGCTCCGTCTTCAACCCCTACACCGAGGGCGAGGAGGAGGAAGAGCACCACTGGTCGGCCAAGCGAGCGGCGTTGTTCCTCGCGGGCGCCGCGGTGCTGGTGGGCCTCATGAGCGAGATCCTCGTGGGCTCGATCGAGGAGGCCTCGCACGACATCGGCCTGTCCGAGTTCTTCGTGGGAGTGTTCGTGGTGGCGATCGTGGGCAACGCGGCCGAGCACTGGGTGGCCGTGCTGGTGGCCGCCAAGGACAAGATGGACCTGGCGGTGAACATCGCGATCGGGTCGAGCGCGCAGATCGCGCTCTTCGTGGCGCCCATGCTGGTGCTGCTGTCGTTCGTCATCGGCCCGGCGCCGATGGCGCTCGTATTCAACGGATACGAGCTCGGAGGCCTGGTGTTCGCCGTGCTGATCGCCAACCTGGTGACCCAGGAGGGCGAGTCCAACTGGTTCGAGGGCGCCCAGCTGCTGGCGCTCTACGCCGTGCTCGGGCTGGTCTTCTACTTCGCCTGACGCGCCAGCACGGTGAGCGTGCTCGCCGTGGCTCGCGCGAGCTGCGTCAGCTCGCTGACGTTCACGTTCGCCAGGCGGTCGCAGGCCAGGTGGTAGCAGGGGTCGCGCGGGCGACCGCCGGGCCCCCGTTCAGACGCTCCGGTGAACACGCCGCCCACCGGCACGCCCGCCGTGGCGAAGGCCACGTGGTCGGACGCGCCGCCGGTGGTCTCCCTCGGCTTCACGCGGGCGCGGAGCAGCCGTGCGATCCGGCGCGCCACGCGCCGGGCCATCGGCCTGGCCTGGCTCGCTCCGTAAACCGCGCGCACCGGGTTCGGCGAGCCCACCATGTCGAGGTTGAGGTAGGCGCCGATCTGGCGCACCTGGTCGCGGCCGAGCGAGCGGACATAGCTGCGCGAGCCGTACAGGCCGAACTCCTCCACCCCCCAGAAGCCGAGCCGGAGCGGCGCCTCCGCGCTCCGCGAGGCCCTGGCCCCTGCCACGGCGAGCAGCGCGGCCACGCCGCTGCCGTTGTCGTTGATGCCGGGTCCCGCCGGCACGGAGTCCAGATGCGCCCCGGCCATCACCACGCGCGGCCCGCGGCCCGGGCTCTGCCCGACCACGTTCAGGCTGGTGCGCCGCCCGGCCTCGGTGCTGACCCGCATTCGCACGCGGCTCCCGTCACGAAGGCGCTCCGCCAGGGCACGCCTGACGATCGCCACCGGCAGGCCCGCGCCCGGCGCGACGAGCGTGACCGTCGAGGCTCCTCGCCTGGCGCGCGTGGGATCGCCGATCAGAAGCGCCGCGGCGCCCGCGTCCCGGGCGTTCGCCGCCTTGACGCGGAACAGGCAGCCGGCGGGCTGGGCCAGGGCCACCTCGCCGGGACGGATGGCGGCCAGCTCCTCCGGGGTGCAGCCGGTGCCGACCGTCCGCAGCGGCCCGTCGGCGCTGCCGGCACCCGAGTAGATGGCGGGCCGGTAGTCACGCCCGTGGCCAAGCGCGCCGCGCGGCGCTATCTCGAGCGTGGAGGAGCGCTCGCGCCACCCGGGGTAGCCGAAGCTCTGCACCCGCACGCTCCACCCGGCTGCCCGAAGCGTGCGCGCCACGTAGCGGGCGGAGTCCCGGTACCCGCGCGTGCCGGCGGCGCGGTTGCCGCCGTCGCGATCCGCGATCCGCTGGAGCGCGCTCAGGTGGCGAAGGACCACCTGCCGGTCGATCCGCGTGGGCACCGGGGCGGGCGAGTCGCCGTCGTCGTCTCCGGATTCACAGCCCGCCACGGCGAGCACACAGAGCAGCGCGGCGAGCGGCGGCCTCACCCGGCGAAAAATGGCAGGTGGGGCCGACCGCTCTACCCGCTCGCGAAACCGGACGCCGTCTTCTGCAGCTCGTGCTCGGCGATGATCCGGTCCACCAGCCCGTACTCCACCGCGTCCTCGGCACTGAAGAAGCGGTCGCGGTCCATGTCGTCGTGGATGCGCTCGACGTCCTGGCCGGTGTGCCGCGCGTAGATCTCCTCGAGGCGCGCCCGGAGGTCGAGCACCTCGCGGGCGTGGATCTCGATGTCGCTCGACTGCCCCTGGAAGCCGGACGACGGCTGGTGGATCAGCACCCTGGCGTTGGGCAGCACGAGCCGCTTGCCGGCCGCGCCGCCGGCCAGGATCAGCGATCCCGCCGACATCGCCATCCCGTAACAGATGGTCTGCACGTCGGGCCGGACGTACTGGAGCGTGTCGTAGATGGCCAGGCCGGCGTGCAGCGAGCCGCCCGGCGAGTTCACGTACACGCATATGTCCTTGTCGGGGTCCTCCGAGGCGAGGTGCAGGAGCTGCGCAACCACGAGGTTGGCCAGGTCGTCGTCGATGGGCTGGCCGATGAACACGATGCGGTCGTTCAGGAGCCGGGAGTAGATGTCGAAGGAGCGCTCGCCGCGCGAGGTCTGCTCCATGACCATCGGGACGAGCGAGCTGTGTATGCGGCCGGTCTGCATGGGGGCTCCTTGCTATGGTGCAACTGGTCGGTTGCTGATCAGCTTAGCAACCATTTGGTTGCACATAGGAGGCCACACATGGAACCTGCGGTGGAGCGCGAGCTGGTCCTACCGGCCAGTCCGGAGGAGGTCTGGGAGTCGCTGGCCGAGCCCGAGTGGCTCGGCGCCGGCGCTCACGTGGAGCTGCGCCCGGCGGGCGAGGTGCGCGCCGGCTCGCGCACCGGCTTCGTCGAATGGGCCGACGCCCCCCGCGGCCTGGCCTTTTGGTGGAGCGAGGAGGGCGAGGAGGCCACCCGCGTCGAGATCGCGCTCGAGGAGGTCGAGGAGGGCACGCGCGTGAGCGTGATCGAGTCGCGCCCGCTCGCGCTGCTGGACGCGGTGGGGACCGACCTCCATCTGGACCTCGGAGTCGAGCGGCCCGGCACGCCTGAGCTGATCGCGCGCTGATGGCCACGGTCGACCGGGCCGACGCCGTGTTCGGCGCGCTGGCCGACGCCGGCCGCCGGCGCCTGCTCACGGCACTCGGCGAGCGCGGCGAGGCCAGCGCCACCGAGCTGGCCCGCGGCCTGCCCGTCAGCCGCCAGGCCGTGCAGAAGCAGCTGGGGCTGCTGGCGGACGCGGGGCTCGTGAGCACCCGCCGCGACGGACGCGAGGTGCTCTACCGCCCCACCCCCGAGCCGATGTCGGACGCCGTGGCCTGGATGGCCGAGGTGGGCGGCCAGTGGGACGAGCGCCTGGCGGCGCTCGAGCGGCAGATCGTGCGCAAAGCCCCCTAACGCGACGCCGTCTTCTCCGTGTCCGAGTGCGTCTCCTTCATGTGCTCCTTGCGCTCCTCGCGCTTCTCCTCGGCATCCGGATCGTTGCTGTCCGCGCGCAACGAGAGCCCGATCCCGATCGCGAAGGCCACGGCGATCATGCCGAGGCTCGGCACGGGACCGATCTTCACGATGTCCTCGATCAGCAGCTTCACGCCGACCAGTCCGAGCACGACAGCGATCGTCTCGTCCAGGTAGCGGAAGCGCGCGATCAGGCTCTCCACGAGCACGAACAGCGCGCGTAGGCCGAGCAGCGCGAACACGTTGCCCATCCAGATCAGCATCGGGTCGGTCGTGATCGCGAAGGCGGCCGGGATCGAGTCGATCGCAAAGGCGATGTCGGCGAACACGATCGCCACGAGGGCGAGGAACAGCGGAGTCACGTAGCGCTGCCCCTTCTCCTTGACGAACCAGTGGCCGTTGCGGAAGTCGTCGGTCACCGGATAGAAGCGCCGCACCAGCCGCACCATCAGGTTCTTGTCGGGATCCACGTTGTCGTCGACACCGCGGAAGATGCGGTACGCGAGCACCAGCAGCGCGACGCCCAGGATGTAGATGACCACGTGGAACTGCTCGATCAGCGCGGTGCCGCCGATGATGAAGGCGCCCCGCAGCGCGAGCGCCGCGACGATGCCCCAGAACAGCAGTCGCGGGCGGCGCTCGTAGGGCACGCCGAAGTACGCGAACAGCAGCAGGAAGACGAAGAGGTTGTCGAGCGAGAGCGAGCGCTCGATCAGGTAGACCGTGGTGTAGAGGACCGCGTCCTCGCTGCCCTCGTAGGCCCAGACCGCGAGCGCGGCGAGGAGGCCGAGCGCGAGCCAGCCCACGGACCACCAGGCCGCCTCCTTGAAGCTCGGCTCGCGCCCGCGCGCGAAGAAGTGCAGGTCGAGCCAGAGGAAGAAGAAGAGGGCCGCGATCAGGACGGCCCAGGGCGCCAGGCCGGCTAGGTCCATCTCGAGGACCTTAGAGTGAGGGCATGCTCGATCATGTGGCTTTGGGAACCTGGAGCGGGGGACGCTTCCTGCGCTTCGGAGAGGCAATACCCGAAGAGCGCCTCGAGATGCTTCTTCGCCCCGGCGACGGCATCTCGACGTTAATCACCGCGGACGCCTACGGGGCGGGCGACGCCGATCGCGTGCTGGCACGAGCAACGGCCGGTGTCCCCCGTGAGGAGTACAGCGTAGTGGGCGCGATCGGACACGATTTTTACGAGGGCGAGCGCGACGGGCCGCGCGGTTTCCCGCGCTTCACCGACCCCCGCCTGCGTGGCCCGGAGGCCTACGGCGACTACGTGCGCATGGCGGTGGAGCGCAGCCTGGAGCGCCTCGGAGTCGATTCCTTCGACGTGCTGCTGCTGCACAACCCGGACCGGCGAGGCTACGAGTCGGAGGAGGTCTGGGAGGCCCTCCGAGCCGTCCGCGACGAGGGCCTGGCGGGCGCGCTCGGGCTCGCCCCGGGCCCGGCCAACGGCTTCACACTCGACACGATCGGCTGCTTCGAGCGCTACGGCGAGCTGATCGACTGGGCGATGCTGATCCTCAACCCGTTCGAGCCCTGGCCCGGGGAGCTGGCACTGGATGCCGCGGTCCGGCACGACGTGCGCGTGATCACGCGGGTGGTGGACTACGGCGGGCTGTTCCACGACGACGTGCTGCCCGGCCACGAGCTGGCCCAGGGCGATCACCGCGGCTTCCGCCCGGACGGGTGGGTGGAGGCCGGTCGCGAGCGGCTCGATCGCATCCGGCCGATCGCCGACCGCCACGACCTGACGATGCTCCAGCTGGCCTGCACCTGGAACCTCTCCCACGAGGCAGTGGCCTGCGTGGCCCCCACGCTGATCCAGGAGCCGGGACCCGACGCCAAGCCGATCGAGGCCAAGCGCGCCGAGCTGGCCGCGGTGCCGGCCGTGTCGCCGCTCTCTGCGGAGGAGGTCGAGTCGATCCGCGCCGTGGGCGACAACACCGGATCGATGCTGCTCAAGGGCGCCACCCCGGACCACGAGGGCGAGGAGCGCCCGGACCGCTGGACGCTCGAGCCGGAGCACCTGGAGATCGCGCGGCGCTGGGGGATCGAGCCGGAGCGGGACCTGCGCCAGCGGGCCGTGGCCTAGCGGTACAGGAGCTCGCTGCAGCGCTGCAGGGCGTCCGTGTCCTCCGGACGGGCCTTGTCGAGACAGTCCGCGTAGGCCTTGAAGTCGTCCGCGTCGGGCGTGTTCGGTGTGGTGCCAGTGCCGTTCGGCTGCGCCGGAGCGACGCCGGTGGCGGTGCCGCCGTCACCCGAGCCACCGCCGGACGCCTGGTCCCCCAGGCCGCCGAGCAGGCTGCTGCCGCCCAGCGACCGGGTCAGGTCCGCGAGCGGGCGGGCCTTCACGGGCGCCTCGATCTCCTGGTCTCCGTTCACGTCGGCGAACTCCACCGAGAACTCGAACTGGCCGCTCTCGATCCCGTTCAGGCCCGAGCGGCTCTCCTCGGGCACGTCGAACTCGATGCGGCCGGACACCTTCCGGATCGTGTCGTCCTTCTTCCCGACGTACACGTCGAAGCTGGGATCGTCCACGACCTCGGAGAGCTTGCTGATGTCCTCGTCGCTGAGCGGCTTGGGCGGCACCTCCCCGGTGGCGCCGGTCAGGGCCGCCCCGGAGCGCTGCACGAACCTGTTGATGTTGTGCAGCAGCGCCGCCACGTCGAGCCGGCCGGACACGTGGCTCGTCTCCACGCCGGCCACCCGCTCGTCGCCCTTCTCCTCGGCGTCCTCGAGCCAGCTGCGTGGATCGAGGCCGAGGGAGCGCAGGGAGCTGTGGCCACCAGCTTTCTTGATCGAGGCATTGGCCGCGCGGACCTGCGCTGCGGGCTGCTCGTAGTACACGTCCTCGAACTTGACGAAGGTGCGGTTGCCGGTCGAGAGGAAGCCCGTCTGGATCGTCTGGCCGCCGCCGTCCGTTCCGACCTTGAGCTCCAGGTCCGCGGAGGGCAGCTTGCCCGAGTTGGTCCGGAAGGGGCCGCTCGCCTGGATGCGCACCGGCTGATCGAGCGATTCGCTGCCCTTCAGCTGCAGCCGCGCGTCCACCTTCAGGTCGGCGCTCTTGATCGACTGGCGGAACGCGCGGTCGAGCAGGCTCTCCACGTCTCCCTGATCGCTTTCGCCGCCGCAGGAGACCAAGGCGACCGCCACGAAGACCAGAGCCAGGAGGCGGAAACGCACGCGGCGCAGGGTAGGCCATCGGTGCGCCGCCGGCCGAGCCGGCGGCTTCCGCAAGTACCAGGAGGTACCGGGCGCTACCGCAACTCCCGACGGCTGCCGACGTTGGAGGAAGGTATGCGAAACGGACATCGCAAGATCGTGCTGGCAGCCCTGATCGGGGCGGCCCTCGCCACCGCTCCAGCGCAGGCCGCGGAGGTGATCGCGGTCGACGGCGACCACGCCGTGCGGCGCTTCGACCCCGTGGTGCCGGCGCTTTCCGCGAGCGACCTGCAGCAGCCTCCCGGGCGCGCGCCGCGGAGCCGGAGTGACGGCCCGCGCGACCGCCACCACCACCGCACGCGGCCGGAAGGCGGTCCGGCGTGCGCTCGTGAGGAACCTGCGCGCGAAGAAGATCAGCCGCGCCGCCCAGCGGCGCTGGGGCCGCCAGTACCTGTCCGCACGCCGCACGCTGCGGCGCCTGCGGGGGGCGCGCCGCGCGCAGCTCGGCTACGTGGTCAATTCCGTCGAGCGGCTGGCGCTGGCCGGCAAGCTCAAGCCCACGCGGATGCCGGTGGTGTTCCTCCAGCTGGCCCGCAACCGCCAGTACTGGCCCAAGCTGCCCTACCCGGCCAGCGGCGACAGGGTCACCTTCGCCGGCAGCGAGATCCTGTTCCAGTACTTCCCGGGCGAGGGGCTCCAGCTGCACCCGCTCTCCACCTTCAAGAAGGCCAACCTGATCCACGGGGCGTGCGTGCGCGAAGAGCCAGGCTGCCATCGCGAAGCTCTGGCCGTGCTGCTCGATGAGATGGAGACGCTGGCGGTGCACCGCGGCCGGCGCTTCATCGCCTGGGAGTACCTCTTCGACTTCGGCGGCGGCGCGCCCCCGTGGATGAGCGGGATGGCTCAGGCCACGGCGATCCAGTCGCTCGCGCGCGCGGCGGACCTGCTCGGCCAGCCGCGCTACCTGAAGACCGCGCGGCGGGCGCTGGGGGCCTTCGAGACGCTGCCACCCACCGGGGTGCGCGCCGTGGGCCCGGCGGGCGGCATCCATTACCTCCAGTACTCGTTCGCGCCGCGGCTGTGGATCTTCAACGCCTTCCTCCAGTCGCTGATCGGCCTCTACGACTACTCGGAGGCCACCGGCGACGAGCGCGCCCGCAAGCTGTTCGACGACGCCGAGCCGGAGGCCCGGGAGGAGCTTCCGCTCTCCGACTTGGGCGACTGGACGCGTTACAACTACGCGGGCCACGAGTCCTCGCCGGACTACCACGAGCTGTTGCGCGAGTTCCTCCAGAGCATGTGCTCGCGGCGCCTGGGCGCGCCCTACTGCACCTACGCCAAGCGCTACCGCGGCTACCAGACCGATCCGCCGGTGCTCGAGCTGAACGTACCCGAGCTCACGCAGAAGGGCGACCTCACGGCGATCCGCTTCAACGTCTCGAAGCTCTCGGCGGTGGAGATCACCGTCAGCAAGGGCGCCAAGGTGGCGCTCCACGAGATCGCCACCTTCAGGCGCGGCGCGCGCTCGTTCCTCTGGCGACCGCGCTCGCGCGGGCTCTACACAGTCAAGCTCGGCGCGAAGGAGCTGCGCACCGGGCTCGGCCTGAAGGACCGCGGAACCGCCGAGATCGAGGTCGAGCCCGACCCCGAAGCGTAGGATGGGCGGCGCCGATGGCGCCTCGCATCATCCTCTACACCGGCAAGGGCGGGGTCGGGAAGACAAGCGTGGCCGCGGCCACGGCCAGGCGCTGCGCCGCCGACGGCCTGCGCACGGTGGTGCTCTCGACCGATCCCGCGCACAGCCTGTCCGACTCGCTCGAGATCCCGCTCGGCGGCGAGCCCACGCCCGCCGGCGACAACCTCTTCGGACAGGAGGTGCTGGCGCAGGAGGAGATGGAGCGCCACTGGGACGGCGTGCAGGAGTGGCTCGGAGACCTGCTGGCCCAGCGTGGCGTGGATCGCATCTCGGCCGAGGAGCTCACCGTGCCCCCGGGCATGGACGAGCTGTTCTCGCTCCTCTGGATCAAGCGTCACCACGAGGAGGCGGAGTTCGACTGCGTGATCGTGGACTGCGCCCCCACCGGCGAGACGCTGCGGCTGCTCTCGTTCCCCGACGTGGTCACGTGGTGGCTCGAAAAGGTGCTGCCCTGGGAGCGCAAGCTGGCTCCGCTCGCGCGCACCCTGTTCGACGTGCCGATGCCGGGCAGCGCGGTGTTCGACGACGTCGAGCGGCTCGCGCGGAACCTCGTGGCCATGAACGGCATCCTCCGGGACCGCTCGACCACCTCCATCCGGCTGGTGATGAACCCCGAGCGCATGGTGGTGAAGGAGGCCATGCGCACCTTCACCTACCTCAACCTCTACGGGTATCTCACCGACGCGGTGGTGGTCAACCGCGTACTCCCCGCCGACGCCGCGGAGGGCTACTTCGCCGCCTGGCGCGAGTCGCAGCAGGACCACCTCGACCTCGTGCGCTCGGCGTTCGCGCCGCTGCCGATACTCGAGGCGCCCTTCTTCGACCGCGAGGTGGTGGGACCCGAGATGCTCGACCTGCTGGCCGAGCGGCTGTTCGCGGACATCGACCCCGCCGAGGTGCTGCACCGGGAGCTCGAGCAGGAGCTTGTGACCGACAACGGCAGCGCCACCCTGCGCGTGCCGCTCCCGTTCGCCGAGCGCGGTGAGATCGACCTCAAGAAGATCGGCCTCGAGGTGATCGTGCGGGTGGGCGGGCAGAAGCGCACGATCATCCTGCCGCCCGCGATGTCCGCCTATGCCACGAGCGGCGCGCGCTTCGAGGACGGCGCGCTGCGGATCTTCTTCGAGAAGGCAGAGGATGCACACTCCAAGCGCTGAGCCCCCCGGTCCCGACGGACCCCGCGACAGGCCGCCGACGGTCGAGGATGCGTTCCGGGCCGGCGCGCCGCCCCCACCCCCACCGCCGCCTCAGCCCGACGGTCCGCCCGATGCGGCGGCGCTGTTCGCCCTGCTCGACGGACTTCGGCGGATCGCCCCGCGCGAGCTCGAGCAGCAGTTCACGACCCTGACGCGCGAGTTCCTGCTGACCCTGCGGTCGCTGATCGACTGGTACCTGGAGCGCCTCGACCGCCCGGAGCCGGAGCCCCAGGTGGAAGACATCCCGATCGACTGAGAACGCTCAGCCGCCGCCGGCGCTCTTGAACTTCGGCAGCGGCTTGTTGCCGGCGTCGCGCTTGATGTAGCCCCAGAGACGGCGCACCTGGTCGGGGTGCCGCGCGGCGACGTTGCGCTTCTCGCCCTTGTCGGCTCGCGTGTCGTAGAGCTTCTTGGAGCGGCCCTGGTTGTCCGCGATCAGCAGCCAGCGCCCGTCGCGCACGTTCACGTGGTCGTTGTACGCGGCCGTACGCCAGCGCCGCCGCGGCGGCTGCTTGCCGTCCAGGAGCGGGGACAGGTCGGCGCCGTTCATCCAGCTGGGCCGGTCGTACCCGAGCGCGCCCAGCACCGTCGGGCCGACGTCGTGCGTGGAGGCGAAGTACCTCGACTGGCGGCCCTTGGCCTTGCCCTGCGGGTGCCGGATCACGAACGGCACGTGGCAGAGCGGCTGGTGCATCTCGGAGTAGCGCTTGCCCACCCAGCCGTACTCGCCGAGGAGCACGCCGTGGTCGGAGATCGCCACCACGAGCGTGTTGCCGTCGAGGCCCAGGCCGGCGAGGCGCTCCAGGAGGCGCCCGAACCAGCGGTCCACGAGCGTCACCTCGGCCGCGTAGAGGTGGGACATGCGCCGCACCAGACCGCGCGAGAGGTTGAGGTCCCGGGGCCGGCCCGCCGGCGTGGGGAACGGCTGGATCGGCTCGACGCCGGCGGTCTTGGGTGTGTCGTAGATGTCGATCAGGTTGAGCGGCGCGTCCCACGGCTCGTGGGCGTCGAACGAGTCGACCACGAGCGCGAACGGCTGGCGGGTGCGCGCCCACTCGATCCAGTCGATGCCCGGTCTTGAACACCCGCGCGGCGTTGTACTCCTCCTCGTCGCGTCCGGGCGGGTTGGAGCGCAGGTACTCGAGCATCCGCGGCTCGGCGCGCGTGCCGCGAATCGACGGTGGCAGGTACTTGTTGAGCTCCTCCTTCGAGACCTGGTGCGTGCCCTTGTGCGCGGACGGCACCTGCCCGTAGACCAGCTCGACGCGGTCAAGGCGCTTGCGGAAGGCGGCATGCGCCGGCGACACGATGTGCGGGTTGTCGGTCACGTACCCGGTGGTCCAGCCCTGCTCCTGGAGGAACTCCGTCCAGATCTTGCGCCCGTGCCCGATCGGCTCCCAGCCGGGCTGCGCGGGCAGGCCCTTGAACGGCCGCCAGCCGCGGAACGGGTAGACGCGATGGCCCTCCATGATCGAGCGCCGTGCCGGGAATGGTGGGCATGCCCTCCGGGATAGGCGCGCGTGAAGCGGAGCCCGTCGCCGGCGAGCGCGTCGAAGGTCTCCGTACGCGCGCGGCGGCCGTAGATGTGGTCGGCGCGGAGGCTGTCGATCACCACAACCACGACGTTCATGGCGTTGGCCGGGGCCGTCTTGCGCACCACGGCGGCCGGCTTGGCCTGCCCCTCGTCGTTGTCGCAGCCGGGCGTCCCGAGCAGAGCAAGGCCCGCGGCGCCGCCTCCGGCGCGGATCAGGCCGCGCCGTGTGAGGTTCCCGTCCATCGACGCCGGAATCTAGCGAGGCCGGCGGATGACTCTGCGCCGCCCAGCCGGCTAGCGGACCGCGCGAGATGTCGATCGCCCGGATCGAGTGCTCGTCCGGGAGCTTGGCCAGCACCTCGCGCACGGCGGCTCGAACGTCGGGCTCGTCGTGCCCGAAGTCATCGAGAAACGCCTTCAGTGCCGTGTGCGTGACCTTGAGCTGCCCGGGGGTCAGCTCGAGCCGGTAGGCGATCTCGTCGGGTCCGATCAGGTGAAGTTCTTCGTCGGCCATCGCGCTCGCAAACCCTATAACGCCCGCAGGTAGGCTACGACCGTGGCCAAGACATGGATCCTCACCGGGTCGCTCGACAACTTCCGGGCCACCCGCGAGCACGGCTTTTCGGTGATCGGCGCCAAGGAGGGCCGGCGCGGCATGGCGGAGCAGATCGAGCCCCGCGACCGGATCGTCTTCTACGTGACCGGGCTCCAGGCGTTCGGCGGGATCGTGGAGGTCACGGGCGAGATGTACGAGGACCGCGCCGTGATCTGGCCCGGCAAGCCGGGCAAGGCGGACCCCTACCCGTGGCGCTTCGAGACCCGTCCCGAGATCGTGCTGGACGAGGACGAGTTCGTGCCCGCGGTCGAGCTGGCCGGCGAGCTCGAGCACGTGCGCAAGTGGCCCGCCGAGCACTGGCACCTCGCCTTTCAGGGTCAGCTGCGAACGGTCTCGGATGCCGACGCCGAGCTGCTCGAGCGCCGCATCCGCGCCGGCGCGCGCGCCGCGGCGTGACCGAGGCGGTCCGCGCATGACCCACACGCGCCACTACTCGCTCGAGGAGGCGCTCGAGGCGCTTCCGGTGGTCACGCGGCTGCTCCAGCGCATGCGCCGGGCGCGCGAGCTCCTCACCGACTCCGAGGCCCGGGAGGCACTGGCCGAGGCCGCCCCGTCCAACGGCGGCGGCGCCCCGGGAAGGGTCGTGTCCGAGGGCTTCCTCGAGCTGCAGGAGTCGCTGGTGGACCTGCGCGAGCTCGACGTGGTGCTCCGCGACCTCGAGCGCGGGCTCGTGGACTTCCCCTCCTACCGCGGGGGCCGCGAGGTGTATCTGTGCTGGGAGGAGGGCGAGGAGGAGATCGCCTACTGGCACGAGCCGGACGCCGGATTCTCGGGCAGGCGTCCGCTCGACGATGGCTGAGTCCCTGTCACGGGCGCTGCGCGAGCTGCCGGTGCTCTTCCGCGCGCTCAACCCTGAGCAGCGCGTGGCGGCCGTGGGCGCCGTGCTCCTGCTGGTGAGCACCTTTGGGCCGTTCTCGTTCGTGGAGGCCGCGGTGGTGCTCACCGCGCTGGGCGTGCTCGCGCTGCTGCGGGCACGTGCGCGCGGACGGCGCTTTCACCTGCCGTTCGGCGACGGCACGGTGATCGCCGCCGCGGGTCTCTGGGCCGCGCTGCTCATCGTGGTGCGGCTGTTCGACCGGCCGCTCGGGCAGAACCTGCTGGCCCTTGCCTGCTGCGCGATCCTGGTGGCCGCGGGTCTGCGCGAGCGGGCCAAGCGCCCCGCCGACGACCTGCCGGACGCCGCCCCTTCACCCGGCGAGCGGTTTCGCGGAGACCTCCTTCAGGAGGTCGAACGCCGGCCGGCCGCCGCCACGGCGGTGGCGCGGCGGCGCACGGAGGCGCAGGCTCCCGGGTCCGAGGACCTGACCGAGCCGCTGCCGCCGCCGGAGTTCGAGCCGGAACCCGACGTCGAACCGGACGTGGAGCCCGGCGAGCAGCTCTCGCTCGCCGCGGACGAGCCCGACGAGGTCACCCCGCCGGCGGAATCGCCTGGCGAAAAGGGAAGCCCGTGACCTCGCAGGCTCACGCGGGCGCGGGGCTCTCGAGTTCCTCGCGGCCCCAGTCGCACGGCGAGCCGCGGGCGCCCTCGTGCGGCACCCCCACGAGCTGACCGCCGGCACAGTCGGCCGCCTCCACCCGCCGGCGCGGGTTCTGGATCCCGATCAGCCCGACGATCCCGCCCAGGGCCACCAGCGCCGCCGCGATGCCCACCCCGAGCCGGAAGGATCTGACGGAGGCGTCGATCGTCGCCTGTTCGATCCGGGCGCGGACGTCCACCGGCAGCTCGCGGGCGGGAACGGGCGCCAGCGGCTCGCGCTTGGCGTCGGCCAGCGCCGCGGCCACCTCCGGCCGGTCGGCCAGCGGACCGACCTTCTCCTCCAGCGAGCTGGCGTACGAGGCGGCCACCACCGCCCCCACGCTGGCGATCGCCACCAGGCCCGCCACCCGGGCGATCGCGTTGTTCACCCCGGACGCCACCCCGGCGTTGTGCTCGTCGGCATCGGCGAGGACGGTGGCCGTGAGCGGGGCCACCGTCATCGACAGGCCGAGCCCGAAGACCAGGAGCGGCGGAAGGAGGTCCGTCAGGTAGTCCACGTTCTCGTCGAGGCGCATGAACAGCGCAAGCCCCGCGGCCGTGATGAGCGGACCGACGCCCATGAAGAAGCGCGGGCCGTGGCGGTCGGCGAGCATGCCGAAGCGGGTGGAGAGCCCGAACATCATCAGGGTCACCGGCAGGCTGGACGCGCCCGCCTTGAGGGCGCTGTAGCCGGCCACCTGCTGGAGGAACAGCACGAGCATGAAGAAGAGGACCCCGAGGCCGCCGTACATCACGAAGGTCTCGAAGTTCCCGATCGCGAAGTTGCGCCGGCGGAACAGGCCCAGCGGGAGCATCGGGCGCTCGGTCCGGGACTCCCACACGAGGAAAGACGCGAAGAGGACCGCCCCCAGCGTCAGGGAGCAGACGATCAGCGGATCCCCCCATCCCCGCAACGGCTGCTCGATCAGCCCGAAGGTCATCCCGGCGAGGCCGAGGGCGCACAGCAGCGCGCCCACCACGTCCACGCGCGCATCGGGGTCGCGCACCCGGCCGGCGGGCACCACCCGGAGGATCAGCAGGATGGTCACCACCACCAGCGGCACGTTGATGGCGAAGATCCAGCGCCACGACGCCTGGTCCACGAGCTGGCCTCCGATCACGGGCCCGAGCAGGCTCCCGATCCCGCCCCAGGCGGTCCAGGCACCCACGGCCTTGCCGCGCTCCTCCGGCGGGAAGGTGGTCACGATCACCGCGAGCGCGGCGGGCGTGAGCACGGCGCCGGAGACTCCCTGTAGCGCCCGCGCGGCCACGAGCACCTCGATCGTGGGGGCGAGCGCGCAGAGCAGCGACGTGGCGCCGAAGCCCGCGACTCCGAGGGCGAACACGCGGCGCTCACCGAAGATGTCGCCGAGCGAGCCCCCGATCAGGAGCAGCGAGCCGAGCGTGAGCAGGTAGGCGTTCGAGGTCCACTGCTGGCCCGCGAGGCCCCCGCCCAGATCCTCCTGGATGGCGGGGAGCGCGACATTGACGACCGTCGAGTCCACGGTCACCACCGTGGTGCCGAGGATCGCGGCGAGCAGTACCAGCCGCTTCTGGGCGGCGGTCAAACGGCCCTAGGCGGGATCCGCGCCGTTCACGGAGGTGGCCGGTCGCGGCGGCGGCCCCACGTAACGTGCGCTCGGCCGGATCAGCCGGCCCTCGCGCTTCTGCTCGAGGATGTGCGCGGACCAGCCGGCCACGCGGGCACAGGAGAAGAGCGGCGTGAACAGCTGCGCGGGCACGTCGGCGTAGTCCAGCACCACGGCCGACCAGAACTCGACGTTGGTGGCCAGCACGCGGTCCGGCTTGCGCGCCTTGAGCTCGGCCAGGGCGGCCTTCTCCAGACGCTCGGCCACCTCGAGGCGAGGGGCGTGGATCTCCTTGGCGGTGCGGCGCAGCACGCGAGCGCGCGGGTCCTCGGCTCGGTACACCCGGTGGCCGAAGCCCATCAGGCGGTCGCCGCGGTCGAGCATGTCCTTGACGTAGCGCTCGGCGTCGCCGAGCCGCTCCACGTCGTCGAGCATGTGCAGCACGCGCGAGGGAGCGCCGCCGTGCAACGGACCCGAAAGCGCGCCCACCCCGGCCGACAGGGCGGCGGCCACGTCGGCTCCCGTGGAGGCCACGACGCGCGCGGTGAAGGTGGAGGCGTTCATGCCGTGCTCGGCCGCCGAGATCCAGTAGGCGTCGATGGCCTTGACGTGATTGGGATCGGCCTCGCCGCGCCAGCGAGTCAGGAAGCGCTCGGGGATCGAGGCCGCCTTGTCCACCTCGCGCTGCGGTACCGGCGGGCGGCCGATGCCGCGCGCTGACTGGGCTACGAAGGAAAGCGCCATGACCGATACTCGGGCCAGGTCGTCGCGCGCCTGCTCGTCGGAGATGTCGATGATCTGCTCGAGGCCCCACTCGGGGGCGAGCATGGCCAGCGCCGCCTGCAGGTCCACGCGCGGGTCGCCCGTGCGCACCGCGAGCGGGTGCGGCTCGGCCGGCGGAAGCCCTGGGTCGTAGGAGCCGTCCACCAGCAGGCCCCAGACCTTCTCGAAGGGCACCTGGCCCACGAGCTCCTCGATGTCCACTCCGCGATAGCGGAGAGCACCGCCCTCCTTGTCCGGCTCGGCGATGTTGCTCTCGAAGGCGATGACCCCTTCGAGGCCGGAAGGGACCTCAATCAGCTCAGCCACTGCGCCTCCTTTCACACCCGGGAACCCGGCTGCTGAGGATACTTGTGGCCGTGCCCGAGGTAAGACTCGCCCAACCGGACGACGCCGAGGCTGTGGCCCGGCTGCTCACGGAGTTCCGCGACTGGATCGGCCGCCCGGGGCCGGACGAGGCCAGCATCCACGCCAGCGCCGTCCGTCTCCTGGGCGATCCGCACACGGAGTTCCTGCTGGCCGGCGACCCGGCGGACGGCATCTGTCAGCTGCGCTATCGCCACTCCGTGTGGACCGGGAGCGACGACTGCTGCATCGAGGACGTGTTCGTCCGCGAAGGCGCTCGCGGCGGCGGCATGGGCCGCGCGCTCGTGGCCGCGGCCATCGAGCGGGGCCGGGCGCACGGCTGCGGGCGGATCGAGGTCGATACCAACGAGACCAACGCGCCCGCACTGGCCCTCTACCGCTCGTTCGGATTCGAGAGCGGCTCGGGAGAGCCGGGCGGCCTGGAGCTGCAGCTGCGCGTGTCGCTCTGAGGATCTTTGCGGAAGCAGCCGGCTCGGCCGGCTGCGCACCGAGGATTAGCCCGGCCGGGCGGGGGCATCAGGCCACCACTTGGCATCGTCGAGCGCCCCAGACCCGGTCACCATCACCCCCTACCGCGACGGTCCTCTGATCGTCCGCGGGCCGGTGCGGATCCAGGACATGCACGGCGGCGAGATCGTGGTCGAGCGCGAGACCGTGGCGCTCTGCCGCTGCGGTCGCTCGCGGATCCGCCCGTTCTGCGACGGCACCCACAAGCTGACCCACTTCCGGGCCCCCTCGGGGCTCGAGAACGGGCGCTCGCCCTCCTCCTAGGCCGCGACGCTCGGGACCGCCGAGCGCAGCGAGGACTCGCCGGCCTCCCAGGCGTCCAGCACGTTCGCGGTCCAGCGGGCGTCGAGCGCGGCGAGCGCCCTGGCGCCCCAGAGGATGTCCCGGCCCAGCCGCGGCTCCTGGCGCGCGAGCCCCCCGGCCAGGTCCACCGCCGCGATGTTCTCGTGCACGGCGTCGGCCTCCACGTGCTCGTCGAAGAAGGCTGTCGCGTCCTCGCCGAGGCCCAGCCGCCGGAGCCCCGTGGCGTAGCGCCTGTTCGGTATCGAGGACGTCATCTCGAAGAGAGCGAGGTGCCCGACGATCGCGCCGCGCAGCCGCCGGTGGAGGCCGAAGAGCGACATCAGGTTCACGGTCGCAAGCGTGTGGCCGGGGATCGCGGCGAGGTAGGCGCCGGGCGTGGAGTCCAGCTCCAGCGCCTCCATCGAGCGGGCGAACATGGTCGCGTGGATCCGCTCCGGCCGGCCGCCGCCGTACTCGTCCGCCTGGATCTCCACGAGCGCCGCCTTCGGCGGGCCGCTGAGCCGGGGGAGCGCCCACGAATGGGGGTCGGCCTCCTTCAGCTGGTAGGCGGAGCGGTGGATAAGGAACTCCTTCACCTGATCGAGGTCGGCGTGGCGCTCGACGTAGGTGGACAGCGCCGGCCCGTCGTCGGCCTCGGCGATGGAGCGCAGCGCGAGATCCATCTCCTCCGGCGGAGCGCTGCCCCGGGGCGGGCCGATCTCGCTGTCCAGCGCCCGCTCGAACTCCCGCTCGAGGCCCGCCCGCAGCTCGAGCAGCCAGGGGTCCCACTCCCAGCGCTCGTCCACTCCGGGGAGCCCTCGATAGTGAAGCTCGTAGCAGCAGTAGAGCGCGAGCTGCAGGTCCTCGTCGGCGAGCGGATCGGCGCACTCGGGTGCCGGCGGCGCTGAGCCGCGGCGGCCGGGAGGGCCGTTCAGCGTGTCGAGCAGCAGCTCGCTCATGGGTCCCCGTGGGTCGGGCAGAACGCTCATACGCCCGCTTCTACCCTCGGGCGCGAGGTCGAATCAGAGGCCGTCGGTGAACTTCTCGGCCAGCCACGGTCCGAGCGCGCGCAGGTCACCTTTCGCGTTCACCACGTCGCGCTGCCTGAGCGCTCCGTTGCGCTCCACGAGCTCACGCGCTCCGTCCAGCTCCGCGGCCGCGCCCAGCCGCTCGGCCACCGGCTCCAGCTCGTCGAGCATGGCGTTGAGCACGTCCCGGGTGGGGCGCCGCTCGCCGCTGCGCAGGTCCGCGAGCGTGCCCTCCACTCCGTGGCGGCAGGCCGACCAGCGGTTCTCCTCGATCCGCCAAGTTGGCGCCGTGGGGCCCAGCTCGCCCCGGTCGTGGCGCTCGGCGAGCAGGACCACCAGCGCCTGGCTCACCGCCGCGACCGCGGCCGCCGCGGCGATCGTGGTCTGGGCGTCGGGCACGCGCAGCTCCAGGGTGCCATGGGAGAGGTGCGGCCTGAGCTCCCACCACCAGAGCGCCACCTCTGGCAGGGCGCCCGCGGTCCGGCCCCAGCTGAGCTCTGCCGCCAGCTCCTCCCAGCTCGGTAGAGCCGGCGGGATGCCCTGGCGCGGCAGGCCCTCGGAAATCTTCGGGCGGATCGACGCCAGCCCGGTGTCGGCGCCGGCGTGGAACGGCGCGTTGGCCGCCAGCGCCGCGAGCTCGGGCAGGTGCTCGCGCAGCGCGTTGTAGACCGCGAGCGTGCGATCGGCCCCGCCCACCGCCACGTGCACCTGGAGCGCGCACACCAGCTGGCGGCGCGCCACCCGGCCGTACTCGGCCTCGGTGCGCGAGTAGCGCTCGCCCTCGTTCAGGCGTCCCTCCTCGGGGCTGAACGGGTGGACCCCCGCCGCCGCCGGGCGCACGAGCGAGTCGGCGCCGTCGAGCACCGTCCTACGGGCCGACGCCAGCTCGCGGATGGCGTCCGGCACCTGGTCGTGTGGCGCGGTGACGAGCTCGAGCTGGGCCGCCGCCAGCTCCAGCTTGAAGGCGCCGCGGCCGTCGAGGCGGGCGAGCAGCTCCTCCGAGCGCTCCGCCAGCTCGTGCGTGGCCGGGTCGAGGAGCATCACCTCCTCCTCGATGCCGACGGTGAAGGGCCGCGGGGCGTCGAAGGCGGCTCGCAGCTCGGCGGCGTTCACCGGTTTGCCCCGGCCACGCCCGGATAAGAGCCGGCCATGAGGCTCGTGACGCTGCCCGGCGTGTTCAGCCCGATCAGCGACAGCCGCCTCCTGGCCGCCTGCCTGCGGAGCGAGGTTCGCCCCGGCGCGCGGGTGGCGGACCTCTGCACGGGCAGCGGTCTGCTTGCGGTGGTGGCCGCGCTCCACGGCGCGGCGGCCACGGCCGTGGACGTATCCCGGCGCGCCGTGCTCACCGCGCGGCTGAACGCGCGCCTCAACGGCGTGAGCGTTCGCGCGGTGCGGGGGGACCTCCTCGCGCCACTCGAGGAGGAGCGCTTCGACGTGATCGTGAGCAACCCCCCGT
The DNA here is from genome assembly GCA_963811055.1 of uncultured Thermoleophilaceae bacterium. Taxonomy (GTDB): domain Bacteria; phylum Actinomycetota; class Thermoleophilia; order Solirubrobacterales; family Thermoleophilaceae; genus JACVRW01. The sequence continues at coordinate 181,500 of CAWEPQ010000019.1, read as the reverse complement.
ATGTACCCGCCGAGACGGACGCGACACCGGTCGGGCTCGCGCGCGCCTGGGTCGGCGGACCCGACGGGCGTGCGGTGCTCGACCGCGTCTGCGAGCAGGCGCCTCGGCATCTGCGGCCCGGCGGTGCGCTGCTGCTCGTGCACTCGTCGGTGTGTGGCGAGCAGGTGACGCTCGACCGGCTCGCGGAAAGTGGGCTGGAGGCTCAGGTGGTGGCCCGCCGCCGCGGCCCGCTCGGTCCACTCCTGGCCGAGCGCGCCAAGGAGCTGGAGCGGCGCGGTCTGCTCGAGCCCGGCGCCCGGTCCGAGGAGCTGCTGGTGATACGCGGCCGCAAACCAGGCACAGCGATGTCCTAGCCTCTCCCGCGTGAGGATCCTCGACGAGCAGGTGGAGCGCTACCTCGAGGGGCTCAGGCCGGAGCGCTCGGAGACGATGGCCGCGATGGAGGCGCTGGCCGACAGCGAGGGCGTGCCGATCGTGCACTGGGAAGCAGGCCGCTACCTCGCCACGCTCTGCCGCGCGCTCGACCCGGTGGTGCTCGAGGTGGGCACCGCGATCGGGTACTCGACGCTGCACATGGCCGAGGCGCTCGAGCAGGGCCGCGTGGTCACGCTGGAGCGCGACCCCGAGCGCGCCGCCCGGGCGCGCGATTTCCTCGAGCGCGCCGGGGTGGCCGGCCGCGTGGAGCTCATCGAGGGCGACGCCACTGAGACGATCCCGACCCTCGAGGGCCCGTTCGACCTCCTCTTCGTGGACGCCTCGAAGGGCGAGTACGCGCGCTACATCGAGCTGGCCGACCCGCTGCTGAGCGAGCGCGCGCTGCTCGTGGTGGACAACCTCCTGATGTCCGGCGAGGTGGCGCTGCCGGAGGACGCGTCCACCCAGTGGGGCGCCGGCTCGCTGGCCGCCGCGCGCGCTCTCAACCTGGAGCTGACCACCGGGTCGCGCTGGCTGGGAAGCGTGCTGCCGGTGGGCGACGGCCTGGGCTTCGCCGCGCGCTCGTAGCTACCCCGGCTGGGTACGGAGGCGGTGGCCCGGAGCGGACCAAACTGACGTTGACCGTGTTATTCACGGTCAACGTAAGGCGCGTCTGCGGGAAGTCGTGCCCGCAGATCGCCCATGCGCCTAGCGCGAGATCCCGAGCGCGATCGGGATGAAGATCGTGGCCAGGAAGATCATCGCGATCCCGATCGCGACCAGGGTCCGCGACTTGATCACGTGGCCCACGGTGCCGACCACGAAACCGCCCACCACGAGCGCCAGAAAGAAGGTCGGGGAGACCCGGAAGTCGCCGCGTTGCTCCGGCGCGCCGCGCGGATCGAGGAAGTCGGACATCACGAGCAGCAGTGCGGCCAAGAGAGCGAAAGTATCCTTCGCAACGGATGAGCGCCGAACTCGACACGATCGAAGCCACACGCGACGGCCTCGCGGCGGCCGGCTACCTGGCTGACGAGCGCACCGCGCTCGTGGCATATCTCGCCGGGCAGCTCGGCAAGCCGGTGCTCGTGGAGGGTCCCGCCGGGGTGGGCAAGACCGAGCTGGCCAAGGCCCTGTCGCGCGCCACGGGCCGCGACCTGATCAGGCTCCAGTGCTACGAGGGCCTCGACGAGGCCAAGGCTCTGTACGAGTGGAACTACCGCAAGCAGCTCCTGCGGATCCAGACCGAGGCCACCGACACCGGCTGGCAGGAGGTCAAGGACGACATCTTCGGCGAGGAGTTCCTGCTCGCCCGGCCGCTGCTCAACGCCATCTCGGCAGACAAGCCGGTGGTTCTGCTGATCGACGAGATCGACAAGACCGACCAGGAGTTCGAGGCGATGCTGCTCGAGGTGCTGTCGGACTTCCAGATCTCGATCCCGGAGCTCGGGGTGGTCGAGGCGCGCACCCAGCCGCTGGTGCTGCTCACCTCCAACAACTCGCGCGAGCTCACCGAGGCGCTCAAGCGGCGCTGCCTCTACCTCTGGCTCGACTACCCCTCGGTGGACCGCGAGCTCGAGATCGTCCGGCTCCACGCGCCCGACATCGACGAGCAGATGGCGCGCCGGCTTGTGGAGATCATCCACATGGTGCGCTCGCTCGACCTCAAGAAGCCGCCCTCGATCGCCGAGTCGATCGACTGGGCGCGCGCTCTGCTCCTGCTGGGCGCCGACGACATCGACCAGGCGGTGCTCGAGCGCACCATGTCGATCATCGTGAAGCACCGCACCGACCTCGATCTGGTGGCCGAGCGCGTAGGCGTGAAGCTGGGCGATGGAGTCCTCGGAGCCCGCCGCCAAGCGGGCTAACCCGGGCCTCTACGGAGGCATGCCGGGACGCGCGGGGCCGCCGGGCATGGCCGCCCGGCTGCTCGAGCTGGCCGACGAGATGCGGGCCGAGGGCGTGGCCGTGGGCACCTCCGAGCTGCTCGACGCCTTCGACGCGCTCGGCACCGTGGCCTGGACTTCCCAGGAGGACTTCCACGAGGCGCTGGGGGCCACGCTGGCCAAGTCGCAGGAGGACCGGCACGTGCTCGACGTGCTGTTCGACCGCTTCTTCTTCCGCGCCGTGGAACGCGAGGCCGTGGAGCGGGGTCTCACCGACGAGCGCTACACCGGCGGCGAGGGCATCGACCTCGAGGACCTCCGCGAGCGCATCCGCGACGCGATCAGAGCCGGCGCGGACGGCGAGATGCGCGACCTGGCGCGGCTGGCGATCGTGGCGTTCGGGCGCCAGGGCGAGGGCTCCGGCGTGATCGGGGTGGACGTCCAGCGGATCAGGCGCAGCCTCGGGCTGCGCGGCGAGCGCCAGCAGCCGGCCGGCACCCAGCTGCCCGACCCCGACTCCGTGCCGCGCGAGAGCCTCCAGCAGTTCGAGCAGCACGTGCGCCGCGAGCTCGAGCGGTTGCTGATCGAGCGCACCCGGGCCCTGCCGCCCGCCCGGCCGCTGCGGGAGCTGGACCGCGCGCTGCCGTCCAACCCGGCGCAGGACCTGAGCCAGGTGCACAAGGTGGTGGCGCAGCTCAAGCGCCGGCTGGCCTCGCAGGGGCGCGAGCACCGCGGCCGCCGGCGCAGCTGGCAGGTGGACGTGCGCCGCACGCTGCGCGCCTCCCTGCAGACCGGTGGCGTGCCCCTCGACCTCAAGTACCGCCCGCGCCGCCCCAAGCGCCCGGAGCTGTACGTGCTCTGCGACGTCTCCACCAGCGTGACCAGCGCCAGCGTGTTCTTCCTGTCAGTGCTGCACGCCCTTCACGACCAGTTCCGCAAGCTGCGCTCGTTCGTGTTCGTCGAGCGGATCTCGGAGGTGACCGACGTGTTCGAGCGCGAGCGCTCGTTCGCGGCCGTGTCGCGGAGGATCGCCACCGACGCCGGCGTGGCAGACGTGTCCGGCTACACCGACTACGGCCGCGTCTGGCTCGAGTTCCTCGACAGCGTGGTGGACGACCTCGACCCCCGCTCCACGGTGATCGTGCTGGGCGACGCCCGCACGAACGGGCGCGAGCCCCACGCCGCCGCCTTCGGGCGGGTGGCGGCTGCGGCCGGGCGCACGCTCTGGATCAACCCCGAGCCGAAGCTCTACTGGAACTACGGCGACTCGGTCATGTCGGTGTACGAGCCCTTCTGTACCGGCGTCTACGAGTGCTGGACCACCAAGCAGCTCGAGGCGTTCGTGAACGACCTGGCCGACCTGCGCGCCACGTCGTAGACTGCGTCATTCACACACAGGGGGGCTCGCGGTAGGCGGGCTGAGATAGCGCCCCGGAGAACATCGGTGCGCAGCCGCCAAGCCGGCTGCTTCCGCTCAATCGGCGCTGACCCTTCGAACCTGTGGGGTAATGCCCGCGGAGGGAGCTATGCAGGTCGAGACCGAGGCTCCTGTACAGGAGCCTCGTCCATTTCAGAGCACCGGGATCTCGCTGAGCGGCGTCACGCGCCGCTACGGGCGCCGTACCCCCGTCGTAGCGCTCGACGGGCTCGACCTGCAGGTCGCCGCCGGCGAGCTTGTGGCGGTGGTGGGGCCCTCCGGGTGCGGCAAGTCCACGCTGCTCGAGCTGGTGGCGGGCCTCCAGGAGCCGGACGCCGGCGAGGTGAGCGTCATGGGCGCCACAGCGGAGACCGAGCGCCTGGCGGCGTCCGCATACATGCCTCAACGCGACCTGCTGCTCCCCTGGCGCGACGCGCTCGGCAACGCGGCGCTCGCCCTCGAGTGCCAGGGCTTGGCCAAGGCGGAGGCGCGCCGTCGCGCGGCGCCGCTGTTCGAGCGCTTCGGGCTCGCGGAGTTCGAGCACGCCCGGCCGGCGGCGCTGTCGGGCGGGATGCGCCAGCGGGTGGCCTTCCTGCGCACGCTCCTCGCAGGACGTCCGGTGCTGCTCCTGGACGAGCCCTTCGGCGCGCTCGACTCGATCACGCGCTCGGCGATGCAGGAATGGCTGGCCGGGGCGCTGGCGGCCGAGCCGCGTACGGTGCTGCTCGTGACCCACGACGTGGAGGAGGCCATCCTGCTGGCCGACCGGGTGGCCGTGCTCTCGCCGCGCCCGGGGCGAGTGGTGGCGCAGCTCGAAGTGACGCTTCCGCGCCCACGCACCCGCCGTGAGGCGCTGGCCGACCCCGAGTTCGTGCGGCTGGTGCGCAGTGCGCTCGACGCCCTCGAGGCGAGGCCATGAGCGCCGCCGGCCGGGTGCTGCTGGCGGCGGTCCTGCTGGCCGGCTTCGTGGCCGTCTGGCAGGGGGTGGCCACGCTCGACTCCGTCGACGACCTGACGCTGGCCTCGCCCGCGGAGACCGTTACGGCGCTCGGCGACGACTGGTCGCTCCTGATCGACAACGCCCGGGTGACGCTCGTTGAGGTGCTGCTCGGGACTCGCAGCGTCGGTGGTTGCCGGCGTGGTGCTGGCTGTGGTGATGCACCTCCACCGCCCGCTGCGCGACGCCGCCTACCCGCTGCTGGTGGGCTCGCAGGCGATCCCGATCGTCGTGCTCGCCCCGCTGTTCGTGCTCGCCTTCGACTACGGCATGGGGCCTAAGGTCGCGATCGTGGCGCTGATCTGCTTCTTCCCGATCACCGTGAGCGTGCTCGACGGCCTGCGCTCGGCACCCGCCGAGTTGCTCAAGCTGATGCGAAGCCTGGGCGCCTCGCGCCTACAGACGCTGCGCAAGGTCGAGCTGCCGGCGGCGCTCCCGTCGTTCTTCACCGGCCTGCGGGTGGCCGCTACCGTGTCGGTCATCGGCGCGGTGTTCGGCGAATGGGCCGGCGCCGACGAGGGTCTCGGCCGGCTGGTGCTGCTCGCGAACAATCAGCTCCAGACGCCGAGGGCCTACGCGGGCATCGTGCTGCTGACCCTGATGGCGGTGGCGCTGTTCGCGCTCGTGACCCTCGCCGATCGCCTGCTGTGTCCCTGGAACCGAGAGGAAGCGAACGCTTGAGCCGTCTGCCGCTGCTGCTGATCGCCCTCTGCGCGCTCGTGGCCTCCGGCTGCGGGGAGAAGGAGGACGTGCTCCGCCCGGAGGGCTCGAAGCACGTCGAGCTGATGCTCGACTACTTCCCGAACGCCGATCACGCGCCGATCTACGCCGCCGAGGCGGCGGGGCATTTCGAGGAGGCGGGCATCGACGTGGAGATCCGTCAGCCGCCCGACCCCGCCGCACCGCTCAAGCAGCTGGCGGCGGGCCGCGTGGACCTGGCCATCTCCTACGAGCCGGAGGTGCTGCGCGCCCGCGACAAGGGGCTGAACGTGGTGTCGGTGGGTGCCCTGGTGCAGCGGCCGCTCACCTCGATCATCTCGCTGCCGGCCGCCAAGATCCGCGAGCCGGCGGACCTCAAGGGGAAGACGGTGGGCACCGCGGGGATCGACTACCAGTCCGCCTACCTGCGCACGATCCTGCTCGAGGCGGGGGTCACCCCGTCCAGCGTGAAGGAGCGCAACGTCGGCTTCTCGCTCGTGCCGGCGCTGCTCACGGGCCGGGTGGACGCCACCCTCGGGGCGTTCTGGAACTACGAGGGCGTGGACCTGAAGCAGCGCGGGCGCAAGCCCCGGATCATCCGCGTGGACGATGCCGGCGTGCCCACCTACAACGAGCTGGTGCTGGTGGCCAACGCCGACGCCCTGGACCGCGACGGCGGCACGATCCGAGCATTCATCGGCGCGCTCTCACGCGGTGTGCGCGACCTGTCCGAGGACCCGGACGGCGCGCTCGACGGCCTGCTCGAGGCCAACCGCGACCTCGACCCGGCCCTCCAGCGCGCGGCGCTGAAGGCCACCCTCCCGCTGTTCTCCCCGCCGCGCGGTAAGCCGTTCGCCTGGCAGGACCCCGAGCAGTGGGACGCGTTCGGGGCGTGGATGGACGACAACCGGCTGCTGGAAGGCCCGCCCGACACGCGCGGGGCGTTCACAAACGAGCTGCTGCCGGGAGCCGGGCTCTAGCGCTCTTCGAGATCGAGCGCGAGCGAGTTGATGCAGTAGCGCTCGCCCGTGGGCCCGGGGCCGTCCGGGAAGACGTGTCCCAGGTGGCCGCCGCAGCGGGCACACGTGACCTCGGTGCGCACCATGCCCGCGCTGCGGTCCTCGTGGAGCTCCACGGCCTCGGCCACCGCCGGCTCGGTGAAGCTCGGCCAGCCGGTGCCGGAGTCGAACTTGGTGTCCGAGCTGAACAGCTCGGCGCCGCACGCCCCACAGCGGTAGACGCCGTCGGACTTGGAGTAGGTGTAGGCGCCGCTGAACGGCGGCTCGGTGCCCTTCTCCCGCAGCACCTGGTAGCGCTCGGGTGCGAGCTCCTCACGCCACTGCGCGTCGCTCTTCTCGATCTTCTCGGTCATGCCCTAAAGGTACCCATCGGTGGCTATCCCACCCGTGCGTGCAGGGCGTACATCCCCGCCAGCGCCGCGTACTCCTCATAGGGAGCGAAGAACTCGCGCACCTCGTCCACGGTCGCGCGCCGGCCCAGGCGGGCCAGCACCCCGACGAGCTTCACGTAGGCGAGGTCACCGGCGGGAAGCTGGTCGTCACGGCCCTGCCCGTGGAACGCCAGCGACTCCACCGTCCAGGCGCCGATGTTCGGGATCTTGAGCAGGCGCCGCCAGGCCGGCTCGTGCGCCGCCAGGTCCACCCGGCCGGCGGCCACCTCGCGGGCCGCCCGGATCGTGGCCAGGGCGCGCTTGCCGGCCAGCCCGCACGCCTCCAGCTCGGCCGGCGAGCGCCCGCCGAGGCACTCCGGCGAGGGCGGCGCGCGCAGAGTGCCGCAGTCGCTCGGGCGCCCGTGGCGCCAGACCAGCCGGCGCTGGATCGCCGCCGCCCGCCCGGACTCGATCAGCTGCTCCGAGATCGCCCACACGAGCGCCTCGAACGGCTCGGGGCGCCGCCGCGGCCGCAGCCATGGCTTGGCGCGGATCACGGGCCCGACCAGCGGGTCGCGCCGGAAGCGGCGGTGGAACTCGGACAGGTCGTGATCGGTGCCGAGCGCGAAGCGCATGCGCCCGATCGCGCCGAGCGCACCGTCGCGCGAGCGTGCCTCGGCGCGCAGCCTCAGGTGCCTGCCGGCCGGCCACGCACGCGTGATCACCGGCTCGCCGCCCACGTGGAGCAGCCGCTCGAGCACCGCTCCCCGGCGCAGGAGCACCCCGTCGCGGCCCGGATGAGGCATGCGGTAGAGGCCGACGGGCAGGACGTCGCGCTCGACGACGACCGCTGCCTCCGTCGCCGCCGCGGCTACCGGTCCTTGAGGAGGTGCACGTCCACGAGGAACGAGCGGGTGGCGGCCACGTCCACCTTCTTGCCGCCGCGCGTGCGTGCACGGGCTACCCGTACGCTCGACCGCGGGCGGCGGAGGATGCGGACCAGCACGAAGGTGGCCACACCAAGCAGGAAGCCGCCTGTGGCTGCCGCTATGGCGGCGGGCACTGTGACCACGGCGGCGCGCTGCACCGGCCGCGGCTCGGCCAGCACCGGAAGCGGCCGAACCTCTGCTTCGTGCTCGGGCTCGGGAAGGGCTGCGGGCTCTGGCATCACGCGAGTGTAACCAGGTCCACGGTTGTCACAGAACCCGCTCGTACATGCGATAGCGCTTGACGATCTTGCCCCCCATGCCCTCCATCGCGCGGTTCATCGGGGTGTTGGTCTCGAGGATCCAGCCCATCTCGCCCCACTTGACCCGGGTGCGCTCGGAGGTGTTGAAGTGCTCCGCGTACAGGGCCGCGGCCACCCCGGTGTGCTGGTACTCGCGCTTCACGCCGAGGAATCCCACGCGGCAGCCGTCGATGATCCGGCGCCGCCGCAGGTAGTGGAACCAGCCGGTGGGGAGAAGCCTGCCGTTCATCAGCTTCTGCACCTGGTTGATGTCCGGGATCGTGATGGCGGCGCCCACCGCCTCCCCCTCGGCGGTCTCGGCGATCATGAACCAGTCGGGATCGAACACGATGTGGAGCTCCTGCGCGTAGGCGTCGAGGTCCTCCTTCGAGAACGGCACGAAGCCCCAGTTGCGCGACCAGGCCTCGTTGTAGATCTCGCCGAACACGTCCAGGTCGCGCCGCAGGGTCCGCCGGCGCATCCGCCGCAGCCGGATCCCGTGCTCGGGCTCGAGCTTGTCGGCCAGCTCCCAGATCACCGGCAGCACGTTGTCCCTGCCGGAGATGTGGAGCTCCCACATGAAGAGGTCCACCGCCTTCTCGAGCCCGGCGCCCTCGCAGAGCTCGCGGTAGTAGGGCGGGTGCCAGGGCTGGCGCACCATCGGGGCGCGCTCGTAGCCCTCGATCAGGATCCCGCACTCGTCGAGCAGGGTGAAGTCCATCGGCCCGACGGCCCGGTCGCGGCCGTGCTCGCGCAGCCAGCCGTACGCGGCCTCGAGCAGCGCCGCCATCACCTCGGGGTCGTTCTCCAGCTCGAGGAAGCCGAACATGCCCCAGGCGTTCTGCTGGTAGTCGTTGAACGAGCGGTCCACCTGGGCGCTGATCCGGCCCACCACGCGATCTCCGCGGCGCGCCAGGAACAGCTCTGCCTCGCCGTGCTTGAAGAAGGCGTTGAATCGCGGGCTCAGGAACAGCCGACGCTCCAGCCGCAGCTGGGGAACCCACGGCGTCCCGTTAGCATGCAGGCGGTAGGGAAGCTCGATGAACGCGCGCAAATCGGCGCGCGAGCCCACGGACGCGACCTGCACCGGCACGGCGCGGGACTGTACATGCCCACCGCAATCGATCTCTTCGAGAAGGCGCGCCGCCATGAGCGGCTGGAGCAGCTTCAGGCGGCTCGCGACCACGACCTCCTCCCGTATTTCCGCGTGGTGGAGGCGGAGCCCGGCCCCGTGGCCCTCATGGAGGGGCGCGAGCGGATCACGCTCGGCTCGAACAACTACCTCGGGCTGACGGGCCACGAGCACGTCAAGCAGGCCGCCCGCGACGCCCTCGAGCAGTACGGAACCGGGCTCACGGGATCGCGCTTCATGAACGGCACCACCCCGCTCCACCTCCAGCTCGAGCAGGAGCTGGCCGACTGGATGGGCACCGAGGACGCGATCGTCTACACCACCGGCTACCTGGCCAACACGGGCTGCATCGGCACGCTCCTCTCGCCCAGCGACACGGTGATCTGCGACTCGGGCGACCACGCCTCGATCCTCGACGCCGTGACCATGTCGCGGGCGCGCATCCGCCCGTTCCGCCACAACCGCCTGGACAAGCTGGAGAGCATGCTCCAGCGCGCGGAGGGCGACGGCGGCGGCGTGCTCGTGGTGGTGGACGGAGTCTTCTCGATGGAGGGCGACATCGCCCCGCTCCAGGACATCGTGGCGCTCTGCCGCGAGCACGGGGCCCGGCTGATGGTGGACGAGGCACATGGCGTGGGCGTGCTCGGCGCCCGCGGCGCGGGGGTCTGCGAGCTGCTCGACGTCGAGGACGAGGTGGACCTGCGGATGGGCACCTTCTCCAAGTCGCTCGCGTCCTGCGGCGGCTTCATCGCCGGCCCGAGTGAGGTGGTCGACTTCCTGCGCGTCCAGTCGCGCTCGTTCATGTTCACAGCGGCCGCCGTGCCGGCGGCGATCGGCGCCACCCTGGGAGCGCTCGAGCTGATCCGCTCGGACGAGGGCCGCGAGCTGATGGCCAAGGTGCTCGACAACGCGCGCTACCTCCACCGCGGCCTGGCCGAGCTGGGCTACCAGGTGAACGAGCCGCTGTCCCTGCCCGACGGATCCGAGCTGATCACCCCGATCGTGCCGGTCTCCGTGGGCGACGACTGGCGCGCCGTGATGCTCTGGCGCGCGCTCTGGGACGCAGGGGTCTACGTGAACGTGGCCATCTACCCGGCCGTCCAGCGCGGCGGCGCGCTACTGCGCACGAGCGTCATGGCCACCCACGAGCGCGAACATCTGGACCGGGCGCTCGACGCGTTCGAGCGCGTGCAGAAGGACGTGCCCGAGCCGCCGGAAGGCGCGCCGCCCCTCGGGGCCTAGGACCCCAGGGGGCGGTCTGCTCGGAGCCGGCGGCCCACGAGGCGCCGGAAGCGCCGGGTGTGGGGGCAGTCGCTCGCGGTGCGCTCGAGCCAGCGCAGCTCATCGGCGCGGGCGTTGGCCACCAGCTGGTCGAGGATCGGGTTCATGCCCTCGCCTCCCCGCGGACGGCGGGCGCCAGGCGCGACAGCCATGCGGACACGCCCTGGTGGCGGTGGGACCGCTGCTGGGCCACCCGGGCGCGCACCAGGTTCACGATGTCGGCCGTCAGGTAGAAGGGATCCGCCACCACCCGGCCGTCGGTGCGGCCCACGGCCACTCGCAGCTCGCCGTCCACGTAGGCGAGCAGCGTCTCGCCGCGAGGCGCCACTCCGCCGTCAAGGAGCGCGAGGTCCCGGATGGCAGGTGCGTCGGCCTCCGTCGAGCTCCGAATTGTGATTGCGCCTGTCATCTCGTACCTCCTGGTCGCTTCCTGCTGGGTAACCGTCATCGCCACTTGATCGGTAAGGCTATCACCGGCTATCATGGATAGGAAGTTATGAATGCTGTTGCCCCCCATAAGCGGCACTGGAGTGCTGATGGCGCCCATAAGTCGCGCTACAGAGCACTCTGAGGCACGAGTGGTCATCCCCGAGTCGGCTCCCGAGAAGACGGCACCGGAGCCCCTGCGGTTGGTGCAGCGCTTCATCAACAGCACCGAGATCCACGAGGCGCGGCCCACCGACGAGGAGCTCGTCAGTCCCGAGGCGCTGCGCGACTGGCTCGTGGAGCGCGACCTGATGGACGCGTCGGAGCCCGTGAGCGAAGACGACCTCGCCAACGCGCTCGACGTGCGCGAGGGCCTGCGCGCGCTGCTGATGGCGCACAACGGCGAGCCGCTCGACCGCTCGCTGCTGGAGCGCCTCGACGGCGTGGCGCGACGGGTTCAGGTGCACGTGTGCTTCGGCGAGGACACCGAGCCCGAGCTGGTGGCCGACTCCGGCGGCGTGGACGGCGCCCTTGCGCGGATGCTCGCGATCGTGGCCACCGCCGCGGAGCAGGGCACCTGGCAGCGTCTCAAGGCCTGCCCGCGCGACTGCTGCATGTGGGCCTTCTACGACCGCTCGAAGAACCGCTCAGGGCGCTGGTGCAGCATGGACAGCTGCGGCAACGTGGAGAAGGCGCGCGCGTTCCGCGAGCGCCAGCGCGCCCACGACTAGCCCAGCCGGCCGCCGTTGCCGAAGCACGCGGCTCGGCCGCGTGCGCACGGATGCCTTCACTCGACGGTGTGGACCTTGAAGAGGTTGGTGCCGCCCGAGCGGCCGGCTGGCAGACCTGCCGTGATGCCGATCTTGTCCCCCGGCCTGGCCAGCCCGGCGTGGATCGCCGCCCGGGCGCACGCCTCGATCAGGTCGAGCGTCTCCATCGGCTCCTCGTGGAGCACCGGGATGATCCCCCACAGCAGCTGGCAGCGGCGCACGACGTCGCGGCTCGGCGACAGCGCCAGCACCGGGGCCTTGGGCCGGTAGGCGGAGATCAGCCGCGCCGTGGTGCCGGTGTTGGTGGGCGTGACGATGCACTTCAGTCCGAGCTGGTAGACGCCGCCCACGGCCCCGAAGGCGATCGCGTGGTACTGGTTGTTGGCCTGCGGGCCGCGCTCGGCGAGCCAGCGGCCGTAGGGCAGCTCGCGTTCGGTGGTCTCGGCGATGCTGGCCATCATCGCCACGGCCAGCACCGGGTGGCGGCCCACGGCGGTCTCCTGGGAGAGCATCACCGCGTCCGTCCCGTCGAAGATGGCGTTGGCCACGTCGGCCACCTCCGCGCGCGTGGGGCGAGTGGAGTGCACCATCGACTCGAGCATCTGGGTGGCGGTGATCGCCGGCTTGGCGTGCCTCCCCACGAGCGCCAGCAGCCGCTTCTGCACGAGGGGCACCTCCTCGATCGGCAGCTCGATACCGAGGTCCCCCCGGGCGACCATGATGCCGTCCGCGGCGTCCACGATCTCCTCGGCGTTGGCGGCGGCCTGCGGCTTCTCGATCTTGGCTATCAGCGGGATCTCCGAGCCGCGCGAGCGCAGGTGCTCGCGCACCGGCTCGAGGTCCTCGCGGCGGCGCACGAACGAGAGCGCGAAGTAGTCGAGTCCCATGTCGATGCCGGCGTCCACCAGCGCGATGTCCTCGGCGCTCACAGCAGGCAGGGAGACCGTCACGTTCGGAAGGTTGAGCCCTTGCCGCGAGGCCACGCTGCCCCCGACCTCCACCTGGGTCACGACGTCGGCTCCCGTCACGTGGGACACACGGAGGCGCACCGTGCCGTCGGCGAGGTAGAGGACGTCACCCGTGTCCACGAGCTCTGAGAAGCCGCGCCAGGCCACGGGGAGGCGCTCCGGGGTTCCGTCCACCTCGTCCGAGGTGAGCACGACGCTCGATCCCCGGGGCAGCTCCGCCACCCCGTCACCCCCCACCGGGCCGATCCTCAGCTTCGGCCCGGGGAGGTCCCCGAGGATGGCCACCTCGCGCTCACACCGCTCGGCGGCGTCCCGTATGAGCTGGGCCGTCTGAGCGTGCTCGGCCACGCTCCCATGGGCGAAGTTGAGCCGGGCCATGTCCATGCCGGCCCGGATCATCTGCTCGAGCACGTCCGGATCGCGCGAGGAGGGTCCGATGGTCGCGACGATCTTGGTCGAGCGCATGCGGTGGCAATCTACTCCTGATCGAGCGCCGCCTCCGTGCCCCTCCCGGGCGCCGCGCTTGTCCAAAAACGGACAAACTCCGGCGCTAACGAAAAGCCCGCTCTTAGCGAGCGGGCACCTACGATCCTGGTTGACGCTGGGCCGGGAACAGGCTTTATTGGGCGCCGGCCTTTGGCGGGCCGGGATGGGCGAGACGGGTGTGGCGCCGCGGTCGGGTCGAGTCCCCGACCGATCGGCATGGGCCCCCTCCGTTGCGGATCCCGACCGCCGGATTCGGGGCCACCGGGGAACTGCATTCGCTTTTTGAACGCACGAGGTGCGGGGAGGTCGTATGGGCAATTCTGCCACGGTCGATGCTGGTCAAGAGCAGCACTTGAGAGCTTTGGAGTACGCGAATCGCGTGCGACTGGCCCGCGCGCAGCTGAAGCGCAGCGTGGCCGCCGGCGAGCTCACCGCCGCAGAGGTGGTGATGGACTGCCCGTGGCAGGCGCAGAGCATGTCGATCAGCGACCTGCTCATGAGCCAGAAGCGCTGGGGCCGTACGCGTTGCAGACGCCTGCTTGTGTCACTCGGCGTGCCCGAGAACAAGCAGGTGGGCACGCTCACCGACCGCCAGCGCATCGCGCTCGCCGCCGTGTTGACGCAAAAGAATGCTCCGGCTGGGGACGACGACGCCTCGGCCACCAGCATGGATGCGGTGCTGACAGCTGCCTGACCGGAGCCGAGCCGCGGCGGCCGGGCGCGTCCCGGCCGCCGCTCCTCGCCGTTCGCCCTAGGCCGTGGTCGGAGCGGCCGGCAGGCCGGGGCCCTCGGTGGCCAGCTCCACGATGTGACCGTCCGGGTCGCGCACGTAGAGCGACTTGAAGTAGACGCGGTCCATCACCTCGGTGCAGGGCACGCCGCGACCGGTGAGGTAGTCGTGCCAGGCGCGAAGCTCGTCCTCGGTCCCAACCCCCAGTGCGAAGTGGTGGGTGGAACCGGGACCCACCACGCCCTCGTCGAGGTCCGGGTACTCGAGGCAGGTGACGATCGTGCCGGGGCGACCCTGCTCGTCACCGAAGAACAGGTGGCGCGCCGTCGGGTCGTCGCTGTTCGTGGTCTGCTCGACGAGCCGCATGCCGAGCAGGTTGCGGTAGAAGTCGATCGAGCGATCGACGTCACGGCAGATGACCGTCACGTGATGCAGCCCACGGATGCGTAGCCGTCGCTCCTCCACCGGCGCGCCACCTTAGTCCGTCAGCGGAACCCCAGCCCGCCCGAGCGCCGCCTGAACAGCTCGCGCATCCAGTAGAAGGTCCCGCCGAACACCCCGATCCCCACGATCAGCAGGAGCCACAGCCTCACCGGGCCGGCCCCGAGGGCCAGCGCGGTCACGGCGACGAACGTGGCCACGCCGGCGATCAGCGTGGAGTGCGACCGGTAGCCGGCCAGGTGCTCTCGCAGGGCCAGCTCGCCGCCGCCGAGCGACGCGATCAGCAGGCCCGCGCCCACCCGCTCGCCTCCGCTTCCCTCACCGCCGCTGAGGAAGCCCCAGACGATCACGATGATCCCGATGAAGATGATCAGCTCGGACAGGGGGAAGCTGCCCCACGGAGCCGGCGGGCGGTCGTCCCCGAGCACGCGGCTGGTCCGGGCCGCCGGAGCGGCCGCGGGTCGCGCCGCGCGCTCCTGGCGCGCCGCGTCGCGCTGGGCGCGGGTGGTATCCCCGCGCTTGCGGCTACGTCGTCCCATCCTCAGATGTCAGGTGGCTAACGGACAGCCGGAGGAGATCACCACACGCCACCAGCCCGCGAGCATGCCGAGCAGGCCCATGCGCGGACGCACGTGCCAGTGCCTGCAGCCCGGCTCGCCGATGTCCTCGTGCGAGACCCGCTCCCACTTGTGGGCCGCGGGGTCGAGCAGCATCTCCTCGATCAGGCGGCGGTTCTGCTCCTCCGCGTAGGTCCGGTCCGAGAGCGCGGCGCGCCCGCCGGCCACGCGGTCGGCCAGGTCGTCGCGCAGCTCCTCGAGCTCGCCGAGCGACAGCAGCCGCGGTCCGGCGCGGCCCGGCACGCCCCAGTCGAACCCCGTGCGCGGCCAGGTGGAGCAGAACAGCGAGGCCAGCTCGGCCTCGAGACGCTCGATCTGGTCGAGCATCGACCTCCGCGCCGCGCGCTCGTCCGGCAGGGCAACGCGCGTCCGTACGGCCGGTACGGCTCTTGTGTCCAAGACGTCGGGCACAACCCTCCCCGCGATCGAGTCGGTCAACTGTACATCAGGGTCTCACCCGCGGTCCAGAGCGCTTCCTCCACCGCGATCCGCGGAACTCCGGCCACGCTGAGGGCGCAGAGAAGCACGCGCTCGGCGCTCTGGGTGACCCCGGCGTCGGGCGACACCTCGCCCAGCACGATCGCCACCGGCCCGTTGCCGTCGGCGATCACGATCTGGCGTGCGGAGAGCGGGCGCGCGCGGCCGAGCGTCTCGCCCTCCCGGCAGAGCCGCAGTCCGGGATCGCCCTCGATGCGGTCGGGGTCGAGCGCGATCACCGGCACGCCGGTCTCGGCCACGGCGATCGTGAGCGCGTCGTCGAGCAGGCTCTCGCTCGGCAGGCCCCCGTGCTTCAGGCGGTCCAGCGCGATCTGCTCGACGGGGGTGCGATCGGTGTCCGGGTCCACGCCCACCTGCCGCGCGAATACCCGGTACGCCCACGGCACCGGGTCCTGGCGCATGTGGATCACCTTGCCACCCGTGTAGCGGTCCGCCAGGGCACGCAGACGGCGCTTCAGCTCCGGGGGGCTCTTGCCCGGCCTCACCTCGACCGGCGCCAGCACGAGCCCGATGCCGGGCAGCTCCTCCGCCAGCTCGGGGTCCACCCAGCCGTCGCTCAGCGTGAGCTGCATCAGCCCTCCAGCCGGGCGGCCTGCCGGCGCAGCTGGTCCTCGGTGAGGTTGCCGAGCTCCGTGTCCACCACCCTGCCGCCGGCCTTGGCGAAGACGGTGGTGGGACAGCCGCCCACGCCGTAGATGTTCACGATCGCGCCGTCGTCGGTGGCCACCGGCTGGCGCCAGCCGCGCGCGGACACGATCCTCCGAAGCTCGTCGCGGTCCTTGCGGCTGAAGAACACGGTCGCGAAGTTCACACCGGGTAGATCCTCTCGCACCCGCTCGGTGCGGTCCACCTGCGGCAGGCAGTCGGCGCCGCGGTCGAACACGAAGGTGAGCACGAGCGGGCGGCTGCGCAGGTCGCAGAGGTTGACCACGCCTTCGGTGCGCACCTGGCAGGCGGGGATGGGGCCGTTCGTCTTGTTGCAGTCCTTCTTTCGCTGGCAGACGTTGGGCTCGCCCTCCACGTCCCCGAGCGCCGAGGGAGAGGCGAAGGCCTTCAGCCTGGTGCCCGGCTCCGGCCCGTTGATGCCCTTGCCGGTGTTGGGGATCGTGGTGGTGAAGAGGAGCACGCTGAGCCCCATGAAGGCGAGGATGCCCACGAGCCACGCGTACTTGTTGCCGGGCCGTGGCACCTCGGGGCGCCGCATCGGCTCGGGGTGGGTGCGGTCGCGGTCGGCCAGCCGGTCCCCGATCGACCGCGCGTCGCCGTTCTCGGGCTCCTGCCCGAGGTCATCGAAACGGTCGTCGCTCACGGCGCGTCCGCCGGTGTGCGCTGGGCGCGCAGCTCGCGGAGCCAGGGTCGCGGGTCGAGGTCGCGCAGCGTGAAGGGCCCGTGCTCCTCGGCCCACAGAAGCGCCGCCGGCAGCACCAGCATCACCCCCACGAGCGACACGCTGAGGTCCACCACGGTCACGATGCCGAAGTCGCGCAGCATCCGGATGTCCGACGCCGCGAGGGCCGCGAACCCGGCGATCGCCGTGGCGCCGGAGGCCAGGACCGCGGCTCCGGTAGAGGCGTAGGTCAGCTCGATCGCCCGCGCGGGCCCGGCCCCGTTGTCGCGCTCCTGCTGGTAGCGAGAGGAGAGCAGCACGCTGAACTCGGTCGAGATGGCGATCACGAGGGCGCCCAGCGTGACGGACATCGGGTTGAGCTGCACCTCGAGGGGCCCGGGCAGCAGCCCGAGCACGAACAGGATCCCGCCCGACCAGCCGGTGGCCAGCGCTATCGGAATCAGCGGGATGGCGGCCGCACGCGGCGAGCGCCTGACCGCAAGCAGCACGAGGAACACGCCGATCAGGGCGGCGAGCAGCGTGAGCGCCCGGCGTGCCGGCGAGGACAGCGCCCCGTTGGCCTCGGCGGCGAGCACGGGCAGGCCGACCACCGCGGCGCTCACTCCCTCGGGCGGGTCGAGGCGCTCCTTGATGTCGTCCACCACCTCCTTCTGGCGGTCGAGCGGCATCAGCCGGATCCCGAAGGCCAGATTGGCGGTCTTGCGGTCGCGCGTGATCACGCCCTGGGAGAAGTAGGGGGGCACCTGCCGCAGCAGCGCGCGCACCTTGCGCTGGTTGACGCCGGCCGAGCCAAAGAGGTCCGGCAGCGACAGCGCGGGGCAGAGCTCGGGCGCATCGCGCTTCTGCGTGCAGCGCCTCCCCTCCCGGTAGCCGTGCGCGCGCAGCACGTCGCTCTGGAAGCGCGTCATCCAGGTGAGCACCGCCGGGCGCGTGATGTCGTCGGCGCGCACCGTCACGTCGATTTCGCCCGACACTCCCGTGGCCTCCTGAAGCTCGTTCACGTCGCGCAGCGCCTGGAGGTCCTGCGGCACGAGCTGCTGAATGTCGGATACCACCTCGCTCTGGGTGTCGAGCACCAGGCCGAGCACCGCCACGGCCAGCCCGATGGCCAGCACCTTGCGCGGGCGCGCGAGGGCCACGCCGAGCGCTCGCCAGGAGCGATCGGCCAGCCACTCCCGCGCGCGATGGATCCGCGGATGGGCTCGCAGCGCCGCGAGCCGGGCGTGCAGCCGCCCGCTGCGCGGCGGGCGTGCCTGCGCGCCCCCGCCGAAGCGGACGAGAGCGGCGAAGCCCGCGCAGATCGCGAGCACGAGGGACACCCCGATGCCGAGCACCAGCAGGAGGCCGAAGCCGCGCACCATCGGTACCGGCGAGAGCAGCAGCACGAGGAAGCCCACTGCCGTGGCGGCGCCGGCCGCCACGATCGTCGGGCCGCCCGCCGTCGCGGCCGCGACGGCGTCGTCGAGCACGGCCGCGCGGTCCTCGCCCGCCGCCCGCCCCCGCCTGCGCGAGCGCTGCTCGTCGAAGCGCGCCTGGAACTGGATCGCGTAGTCCACCGCCAGCCCGATCAGCACCGGCAGCACCGCGATCGACGCCATCGTGAGGCTGCCGCCCGCCAGCGAGAGCGCCCCGAAGGTCACGGCCGCCGCGGCCAGGGCCAGCACGAGCGGAAGCAGCCGCAGCCGCGTGCGGAAGACGAACGTGAGGGTGGCCGCCATCAGGAGCACGGCCGCCACGAGCAGCACGAGGATGGAGCTCTGGACGGCGTCCGCCAGCGCCTCGGTGACCACCGGCACACCGGTGACCACATACGTGGCGCCCTTCCGCGGCCGGAACACCTCGGCGCGCGTGGCGTCCTGGATCAGCTCCACCGCGCGGCGGCGCTGCGACTCCGTGAGCTCGGGGCGCATGCGGACCTGGATCAGCGCGGCGTCCTTGCTCGGGAAGAGGTAGCCGAAGCGCGACTTGGGCACGCCCGGCTGGGCGTCGTCGAACACCACCTGGCTCACGAAGTTCGGGTCGTTGATGCTGGGCAGGCCGGTCAGCCCGAGCCCGAACTTCAGGGCCAGCCGCGCCACGTAGACCTGGAACTTGGTCATCACGGTTCGGCTGGCGGCCTGGCCGAGTCGCTGCTGCTCCACCTCGGAGTCGCCGCGGGCGGCCGACAGCTTGCGCGCCGCCCGGGCCGCCCTCTCGGCGTCCGCGCTCGCCGCCTTCGACCGGCGCAGGAACTCCTCGCTGATCTGCGAGGCGGACGTGTTGAGGAAGGTGGCCGGGCCGTACACGGCCTTGGCTGGGTGGAGCCGGGCCAGCGCCCCGCAGGCAGCAGGCAGCCCGCGCCTCGGGTTCTTGCGGTTCTCCGCCAGGAGCGGGCGCAGCTTGTCCGGCGGGATGTTGCCGCCCAGGCAGCCCTCGAGCCCGAGCACGCGCAACAGGTCCGGCGTGAGCACGGTCTTGGTCAGGTCGCCCTTGACCAGCACCACCACCGCGTCATCGCCGAAGTCCCGGCGGAAGCTCTCGGTGGCGCGAAAGCTGTCGGACGAGCGGCTGACCAGCGTGTCCGTGGCGGCGCTGGGCTCCAGCCGCAGCGCCAGCGCGGCGCCTCCGAGCGCCAGGACCAGGGTCAGGGCGAGCACCGGAACCGGTCGGCGCGCCACGAGACGCACGAGCCGGCCGAACACGTTGTCGCTCACGCAGTCAGCTTAGGGAGGACCCGCCTCTATTACGGCAGAGGCTGCAGCCGCGGGAACAGGCCCGCGCCGCCGTTGGTCCGCGGGCCGAGCGGCGACTGCGGGTCGCACGGCGGGGCGGCGCCCCGGTTCTTCGCGCCGCCGAAGGCGTAGTAGTCGAGCACGTCCACGATGCTTTGGGGCAGCGCGGGCGTGGCCGCCGGCGGGGCCGGCACCGGGTTCGACGTGCACAGGTAGCTCCCGAAGGTCTTGAGATGGTCGGCCAGATCGCCCGCTCCGCCGGGCAGCGGATACGGGTTCGAGCGGTTGGTGGAGAGGCGGTTGGGATAGGCGGCCATGATCTCGGGGTTCACCGGGTTCTGGGTGCGCAGGTAGCGCGGCTTGACGTCCTCCTTGGCCTGGGTCACAGCCGAGTCGTTCGCGAAGAACGCCGCGATCTCGCGCTTGTAGAGCCCGAGGTAGTCGATGATCGGCGTGAACTCGCGCAGGAAGGTGTCGAGCCGGCCAAGGAACGGCCGCGTGTTGTTGAGTGCCTCGGAGGTAGCCGGGAGGCCCTCCTTCGACACCTTCACGAGCGGGCCGAAGCCGCGGAGGAGCCCGCGCAGGTCGGGGGACAGCTTGTCGAGGTCCTGGAGGGTCGGCGACAGCTCGCGCGCCGCCGGGCGCAGCTGGTCGATCAGCGGGTCGGTGTCCTCGGCAAACGCGGTCAGCCGGGTGGTGGTGGTGCGCCCCTCGCGCAGGAACGTCGGCAGCACGCGGAAGGTGTCGGCCAGCTGGGCGTCGCGGCGCGCGGTGGTCTCCCACACCCGGTTGGAGTTCCGGATCAGGCCACGGAGCTGGCCACGGCGCTCGGACAGGGCGCTGAACACCTCACCGGTGTTGAGCACGAGCTTCCTGGTGGCCCCGCTCTGGGCCCGCAGCACCTTCAACACGTCGTCGGTGTTCTCGGCGAACGGGGTGAGATTGCCGAGCGCGTCGTTGATCGCCTCGGCGTTCCCGGTGGCAGCACGGCCCTGCTGATCCAGCCAGGTGGAGAAGCGCTCGCGCGTGGCCGGGTCGAAGGTACGCAGGATCTCGTCGAGCTGCACGGTGTCCGCCACCTGGCCGCGCGGGAGGCTGCCCCCGTCGGCAACGGTCCCTGCCGTCCCGCCCCCGGTGCTGCCGGGGGCGATCTCGACGTACGTCTCCCCGAGCAGGGTTTTCTGGCGCAGCATCGCCCGTGCGTCCTTGGAGAGCGGCGCGTAGCGCGCGTCTATCTCCACCACGGCGTCGGTGAGCCCGGAGTCCGCGTTCGGCTCGACCTTGCGCACCTTGCCCACCTTCACGCCCGAGATCCGGACCTCCGCCTCCTGCGCGAGCTGGGTGGCCTCGGGAAAGGCCACGTTTACCCGGTATCCCTCGGGCTGGAGCGGCACCGAGCCGCCGAACGAGAGCCAGAGGAAGATCAGGATGCCGAAGCAGGACAGCGCGAAGGCGACCATGGTCAGGATGCGGCCGACGCTGGGGGCTTGCTTGATCATTCGGAGGGGGGCGCCGTCACCGGGGTCTCGGACAGGAAGCCCGTCAGGTTGTTCGGGCAGCGCGTGCGGTCGTCGGGGAAGTTCGCGAGCTTGGTGAGCATCCCCAGCTGCGGGTTGCCCTGGATCAGCGGCGCGAGCACCCCGAACTGGGTGCACGAGGCGAGCACGATCCCGCGCAGCATCGGGCCGTGGGCGTCACGGAGGCTCGTGAGCGTGGTGCCCGAGTGCGCGGCCCACCCGCTCCAGAACAGGAAGGACTGGGCATCGCCAGGCGGGTCGTACGCCAGCGTGTTGAAGAAGTTGTTGAGCACCTTGAAGCTGCGATTCAGGCCCGGGGTGACCGGCGCGAGGTCGTTCGTGGCGGCGCGCAGGTCCTTCACGGTGGGCTGCACGTCCCGCGCGAACGGGCGGATCTGGTCGCGGATGATCGGTGTGGTGTCACGCAGGAACGGCTGCTGGCGGCGGAGCGACGGAGCCAGCTCGCGAGCGAACGGGCGGAGCCCCTCGAGCGTGGGGCCGAGCTCCTTGGCCAGCGAGTTCGTGTGCTGGAGGGTGGTGGCGGTCTGTGAGAGGGCCCCCGGGAAGAGCTGCAGCGCCTCGCGCAGGCTCCCCTCCTCCTGGGCGAATGCCTCGAAGTTCTTGTTCGAGGAATCCACGAAGGCGGCCAGCTGCTTGTCCTTCGCCCCGAGCGCGGTGGACAGCTCCTGGAAGTTGTGGATCACGCGGCGGATGTTCTTGCGCCGCTTGATCAGCTTCTTCGTGAACTTCTCGCCGTCGCGGGCCGTGGGCTCGAAGCGCTTGAAGGTCTCGCGCAGGTCGGCCGACGCGGTCTGCTGGCCCGCGCTCAGGTTCTCGTCGCGGAACGCCGTTCCGCCGGCGTTGAGCAGGATCCTGAGGTACGCGCGCGTGTCGCCGTCGAGCGACGCCAGCACCTCGTCGGGGTTCACGTCGGGCAGGGAGTTGCCGACCGTGATGCGCCCGCCCTCCGGCACCTCGCCGGCGCTCTCGGTGCCGGGATCGAGCGCGAGGATCATGTCCTTCAGGCCGGTCTTGGGACGCAGCAGGATGGTTGCGTCCTTGTAGATCGGCTTGTACTTCTCCCGGATCTGCATCGTCACGACGGCGCGCCCGTCCTCGAGCTTCACCTCGCCCACCTCGCCGACCTTCACCCCGGCGATGTTCACGGTCTGACCCTGGCCGGGCACGACCGCCTGGGCCGTGGGCAGCTCTGTCTGCACCTCGTAGAAGTCGGTGCCGACGAGCGGGAACCAGGCCGGGAGGAAGAAGCGCTGGTTCGACAGGATGTACCCGGCGATTCCCATCGAGACCACGAACAGGACCACGATCGCGGCGAACACCCGGCCCTGCTTCTTGATCTGGCGAATCATCCGCCCGTCCAAGCCGGCCCGGTCTTGGCCGAGTTGAGGTCCGGTACCGGCTGCGTGTGACAGGCGACGTTCGGCTTGTAGGGCCCCTTGGGGGCCTTGGCCGGCCGGGTGCCGCCGCCCGCCACCGTGGCGTTGCCGTAGCGCGGTCCGGTGTCCTGGTTGCCGGTGCCGGTCGAGACGGCATTGGCGCCGCCGCCCGGCTGGAAGCGGGTGTAGTAGCCGTTGCCGGTGAAGTTCTGCCCAGCGCCGACCAGACCGGACAGTGACTGGAAGAACTCCTTGTAGTTCTGGATGCCCGTGGTCAGCCCGCCGTCTTGGATGACCTGCTCGCCGCTCGGCAGCACCACGTCGCGCTGGCAGCGGTTGAAGGCGTCCACTACCGGCAGCAGCTTCACCTGGCCGTCGATGAACGTCGCGAAGTCGCTGATGGCGGGCTGAAGGTCACTCACGAGCCCCTGGAGCTCAGGCGGCGACATCAGCGCCCGCGTCTGGGCGACCCACGGGAAGCCGGCCTCGAGGGTGGCGGGCGTCTCCTCGACGCCCGGGATCATCTCGAGCGCCCAGGCGCGCGTGGATGGGAACGCGGCATTGAGGTTGTCGAGGGCGGGCTGCGCGGCCTCGAGCACCCGGGGCAGCTGATGGATCGTCGCGCCGAGGTTCTGCTGCTCGGTGGCCAGCGCCCCGACCGTCGTGTTGAAGTTGGTGATCAGGTCCTTGAGCTGCACCTCGCGGCTGGCGAGGGCGCCGAACACCTTCTGCTGGCCGGCGATCAGCTTGGACAGGTCGTGAGCCTCGGAGCCGAGCGTGGCCTGGTTCACGATCGCACCGCCGCGCAGCGCCTCGGCTGCGTAGTCGAGCGAGTCGTTCAGAGCCTCGGCGCCGGTCTCGCCCTTCACGTCCGGGTCCTGGTCGTCGTCCTCGCCGGGCTGCGGCTGGCCGTTGAGGGAGTCGCCGAAGCCCACGAGCAGGTCCTGCAGGTCCTTGCGCGTGTTCGTGTTGAGGGTGCCGAGAATCTGGTCGAACTGCACCGGCGCGGCCGTCTGGGAGGCCGGGATCGTGTCCCCGTCCTCCAGCAGGTCCGCGCTCGGAGAGCCCGGCTTGATGTCCATGAAGAGGTTGCCCTCGAGGAAGATGCGCTCCCTCGCCTTGACCTCGGCGTCCTTGTGGATCGGCAGCGCCTCGTCCTCGAGCTTCATGGTCACCTTCACGCCGGGCGAGTTGTCGCCGAGCGACTCGACCTTCGAGACCTTGCCCACGTCCACGCCGGCGATCCGCACCGCGGTGCCCCTCTGGATCGGCGGGGCGTTCTCGAACACCGCCGAGACCTGGTACGGCGTGGTGAACGGGATGTCCTTCGTGAAGCCGAGGTAGGCCCCGATCACGATCACCGCGATCGCGACGAGACCGGCCTGGAAGACCGTCAGACGATGTTTTCTTCCCCCGTGTCTCATCGGCGTGCGTTCACACCCGGGCTCTTGCTGGTCTTGAGGCCCTGGTTGCCGGGCTGGTTGCCGACGATGGTCCTGTCGAGGTAGCGCTCGTTGCCCGCCTCGCATTCCTTGGTCTGACCAGGCGACGCGGTGTTCGGGTAGGGGTTCGAGTGGAGGCGGTTGTGCCTCCCGGGCCCGTTGGCGGGCGCGGAGGACGGGCCGATCTCGTTGTTCAGCGACTCATACGGGGTGGGCGGCACCTCGGTCTTGGGCGTCGTCGGGATGATCGTGAACCGCTGCCAGTTGCCGAGCGTGTCGCCCTGTGACAGCACGCTCGACGCGTTGCGGAAGAACAGCGAGACGTAGTTGCACGTGGTCTGCACCGGCGTCAGGAAGGACAGCGTCGGGCGCAGCGAGGACGTCAGCCGCGTGAGCTGTGTCACGCCGCCGCGCACGAGCGGGTCCTCGGAGAAGTCGGCCAGCGTGTCGAACACGTCGGCGAGGTCGCTGTTGAGCTGGGGGGTCTCGGGCAGGGTCTCGGTACCGGCCTCGAACGCGTCGGCCAGGATCGGAGCGGAGTGCGGCAGCGTGGCCACGCCGGGCCGCAGCTCGCGGAAGAACGCCGCGTTGTTGCGCAGGAACGGCCGCTGCTTGGGGAACTCGCGGATCGCCAGCTCCTCGCTCGGCGGGCCCTCGGAGATCGACTCCTGGAGGAACGGCCGTGCGATCGATGCCAGCGCCGTGAACGTGGTGTCCAGGTTCACGAACATCGAGGCCTGCTCCTCGGCCACCGGCGCGACCTCCGTGGCCGTGTCGGCGAGCGCCCTGAAGAAGCGGTCGATGCGCGTCTTAGGGCTGGCCAGGTTCCGCGCCACCGGCTCGAGGTCGGCGAGCAGCGGCTGCAGCTCGTCGATCGCCGTGTTGAGGTCCCGCCCGCGACCGGCGAACCCGGTGCCGTAGCCGTCTAGCGAGTTGCGCGATCCCACGCGCGCCTTGTCGTCGAACATGTTGAAGAAGTCGTCGATCTCCACGACCTCGGGCCGCGCCTGGCGGATCGGCACGGTGGCGCCGGCCTTGAAGCCCGCCTGGCCGGTGCCGGGCACCACCTGGAGGTACTTCAGACCGAGCGAGGAGCGCGGTCGCACGAGCAGCGTGGAGTCGGCCGGCAGCGGCTCGATCTCCTTGTCCAGCTTGAGCGTGACCTGAGCGTAGGTGGATCCGTCCGCGCGCCGCATCGGCTCGATCTTCGATACCTGGCCCACGCGAGCGCCGCCGATGCGCACGTCGAATCCCTGCACCAGCTGCGATGCGTTCGGCAGGTTGGCCTTGAGGTCGTAGGTGGGCACGAACGGCAGGCCGGTGTTCGCGTTGTAGGAGAGGAACACCGCCACGATCGTGACGAGCACGGTGACCGCGCCCACGAGCACCGGGCTGGCCGTGAGCGCGGCGCGTGAGGTGCGCGGGCTCACCGCTCGCCTCCGAGCAGGTAGTCGAGCACCGGCTCGTCCCCGTCCGACTGGAGGGCTGACGAGGGCTGGGCCGAGCGCTGGCGAAGCTCGTCGATCTTCTGCTTCCGCTCGCGCTCCTGGGCCTTGGTCTCGGGGCTGCCGATGAGGCTGTCGAGGAGGCTCTGACTTGGCGCCGTGGCATCGGCCTGCCCCTCGGTCCCGGTCGCGCTGT
The DNA here is from genome assembly GCA_963811055.1 of uncultured Thermoleophilaceae bacterium. GTDB lineage: Bacteria > Actinomycetota > Thermoleophilia > Solirubrobacterales > Thermoleophilaceae > JACVRW01. Next base: position 156,064 of record CAWEPQ010000019.1, on the reverse strand, counting down.
CCGTCTTGGAGGCCGTGGCCGCGGACCCCTCCTCCTCCGGGTCGTAGAAGAGCGCCCAGCAGGTACCCGTCGGTGCAGGGTCGACCGCGCGGTTGGAGCAGGTGGCCGTGGCCACGAGGCCGGCGCGCAGATAGTGGCCGAGCGAGTCGAAGCCGTTCGTGGAAAGCGTCAGGTAGTAGAGGAAGTCGTTGATGCGCTGGATGCCCTGGGTGTCCTTGAGGCTGGCGGTGAGCTTGTCGAGGTTGGCGACCGCGGGCTTGGCCTCGCGGCCGAGCGCCCCGAGCTGCTGGATCAGCGGCCGCGCCCTGATGAGCGCGGGCCGGCCCTGCTCCAGCGCGTCGCCGAGGCTCGGGAAGCTCTCGTTGGCGGCCGTGGAGAAGGTGCCGAGGCCGCGGATCAGGCGCCCCATCTGCGGTGCCGCGGTGCCGAAGTCACGCAGCAGAGGAGTGCCCTGCACGGCCACCTTGTCCAGGTCCGCCATCAGCGGCTCGAGCTCGCGGAGGAAGTCGGGCAGGCGGTTGAGGCCGCGCTTGACGTCCTCGCTGCGCTCGGCCGACGCCTCGCCGGTGGCGTTGGCCTGCACGATGAAGTCGGCGACGTGGGCGCGCTCCCGTGCGATCGGGGCGAGCGCCTTGTCGGAGTCGCGGGCCAGCCGGGCGAGCACGCGGTTCTGGTTGGCGAGGACCGCCAGCAGCTTGTCGGTCTCGCGGAGCGCGGGATTGGCCCGGTGGATGACCTCGTTCAGCTCCTCGCCACGTCCGGCAAGGCCGGCTCCGAACTCGCTGAGCAGGATCGAGAAGCGCTGCCGGTACGGGAGGCGCAGGACGTTGTTGAGCATGTCGAGGTCGACCGGCGAGCTGTTGTTGGTCACCGGCAGGAGCCGCTCCCCCTCGCCGTCCCCGTCCTGGATCGTCCGCAGCCGCGGAGATGACGTGGAGCCGGGCTCGCATTCCACGAACTTCTCCCCGATCAGCGACTGCGGCCGGATGGTGCAGCTGGCGTCGCTCCGCCAGGGCGTGAAGTCCTCGTCGTCGATCCGCAGCACCACCGCGGCCTTCTCGTCCTCGGTGACGTCCAGCGAGTCCACGGCCCCCACCACCGCGCCGGCGATCTTCACGTCCTCGCCGTTCACGAGCGACGAGGCGTTGTCGAAGATCGCGCGCACGAAGTAGGAGTCGCCGCGGTCGTCCTCGCCGACCGCGTCCACGGCGCCGATCACGAGCCACGGCACGATGGCCACCGCGAGCGCTATCCAGATCAGCCGTCTCATGGGCCGGGCGGAGTCGAGGACGGATCGCAGTCACTGCCGCTCGGAACCGGGCTCGAGCCATCGGGGGCCGGCTGGATGATCGCGCCTGGACAGCGGGTCAGGTTGCCGGTCTCGAAGCCCTGGAACTTCTGGCTGGGCTGGTTCGCGGTGAGGGTGCCGTTCGAGTACGTGGAGGGCAGGAACATCGGCTGCACGCGCGCGTAGTGGCCGTTCGCGTCGTAGTTGGCGGCCAGCTGCCCGAAGTTGGTCACCCAGGCCGCCAGGTCCGGCGTGTAGCTGCGTGCGTACTCGAACACCGGCTGGGCGCGGTCGAGCGTGCTGATCGCGCGCGGGAAGACGGACGATGTGAGCTCCGCCAGGCGCGGCTGCTTGGCGGTGAGGTCGATCAGGTCGTTGTTCGGGCCGGGGCTCCGCACGAGCGTGTTGAGGTCGGCGATCGTCGGGCGAGCGTCGTGCACGAGCGGGCGCAGCTCCCGTAGGAACGGGGCGAGCCGGCGCGTGGCCGGCTTCGACACGTCCACGAGCTGCTCGAGGTCGTCGAGCGTGGAGCGGAGGTTCACGAAGGTCGTGTTCGCCTTCCGCAGCGTGTCGGGCAGCAGCTCGAGTGCCCTGTCGAGCGCCGCGCTCTCGGCGGCGATCGCCCCGAACGCCGTGTTCGCGTTGCTCACCAGGTCGGCCAGGTCGTCGCGGCGCTCCGCGATCGCCGTGACCGCGGTGGAGGTGTCCGTCACGAAGCGCTCGAGCACCTTCTGGTCGAGCGCGAGCTCGCGCGTGAGGTCGCTGGTGCTCACCAGGAAGGGGCTGAAGTACTTGGTGGCCTCGTTTGCCTGCGCGCCCTTGCCGTCGTACTGGTCGCCGAAGCCCCGCACCACGTTCCGGAGGCCCTCGCGCGTCTTCGAGTCGAGCGTGTTGAAGAGGGTGTCGAGGTCCACCGGCGCGGCTGTGTCGTCGGCGCCGATCTCACCGCCGTCGTCGATCTCGTTGTTGTTGTTCGGTCCCGGCTGGAGCGACACGTAGCGGTTCGCGATGCCGGACAGCGAGGTCGCGCGGATCACGGCTGTCGTGCCCTCGTGGAGGGGGCCGAAGTCGTCGTCGACCTTCAGCGTGACCACGGCATTGGCGTTGTCGTCGAGCTCGACCTTGTCGACGCTCCCGATCTTCCCCCCGCCCACCTGCACGGGGTTGCCGGGCACCAGCTGGCCGGCGTTGTCGAACACGGCCTTGACCTCGTAGCCCGAGCCGCCGCCGAACATGGCGATTGCGATGAGCGCGACGGCGGCTACAAGCGCGCCGAGAGCGGCGACGCGGGCGAGCGTCGACCCACGCTCTCCATGGAGCGCATCTCGGGTGCTTGCATCTCTCCTCGTAGATTCCAAGGGCGAACCAGCGACCTACGCCTTCCCCCCGGCCAGTATTTCACCGTGCCGGTGGGCGCGCGAAGGTCGCAAGACCTATTCCATGCCCAGCGGTCCCTGTGCCTCGCCGGACAGGAACTGCCGTACAAATTGGTTGTCCGAGTTGAACAGCTCGCTCGCCGGCCCCGACTCGACGATGCGGCCCTTCCAGAGGATCGCGATGTAGTCCGCCACACGGCGCGCCGACATGATGTCGTGCGTGATCACGCAGTAGGCGCCGCCGTTCTCGGCGTGCACCTCCTGGATCAGCTCGCAGAGAAGGGCGGTGCGCACCGGGTCGAGCCCCGAGTCCGGCTCGTCGAACAGCACGATGCCCGGGTCGAGCACCAGCGCGCGCGCAAATCCGGCGCGCTTGCGCATCCCCCCCGAGAGCTCGTTGGGCATCTTGTCGCGGGCGCTCGTGAGGCCGACCTCTCCGAGCCGCCGGTTCACGATCTCGGCGATCTCGTCCTCGCCCTTGTCGGTGTGCTGGCGCAGCGGGAAGGCGGTGTTGTCGAAGACGTTCATCGAGCCGAAGAGCGCGCCGTCCTGGAAGAGGACGCCGAACTTCTTGCGCATCTCGAAGAGCTCCTCGTCGGCCATGTTCGGCACGGACTCGCCGTGGACGAGCACGTCGCCCTCGTCCGGGTAGAGCAGGCCCACCATGTGCTTGATGCAGACCGACTTGCCGGTGCCCGAGGGACCGAGGATCATCGAGATCTGGTCGTTGGGCAGGCCGAGGTTCAGGCCGTTGAGGATCGTGTTGTTACGCCCGAAGGACTTCTTGACGTCGATGAACTCCACGGCGTCAGTGGCTCCGTGCTCGCGCGTGCGGCCGCTGTGCCACTGGTAGGGATGCTCGCCCTCGCGGGTCTGCTCCTGGATGTTGGCCGGCACCTCCTCGCCCTCGACGAAGCGGGCCCTGGTGTCCTCGCTCGCAGTCGGCGCATCGCTGGCGGCGCCGCGCGACTCCTCCCACTCCCGCGGGTCGAGCGGCCCGGGGCCTCCCTGTCCTCTTCCTCGCTCGCTCAAGCCTCTCTCCTCATGTCCCTCATCCGCCTATCGGGGCCCTTGGATTCGAGCCCCAGAAGATCTGTGTGCCCACCATCCCCACGAGATGCACCAGCACGGTGTTCAACACCATCGACTTCGCCGTGGCGGTACCCACACCCACCGGGCCGCCAGAGGCGTTGTACCCGTAGTAACACCCAACGAGCACGATTACCGTGGCCATGGCCATGCCCTTAATCAAGCTGTAAAGGAGATCGGGTGGGTTCTGGAACATCCAGAAGATCAGGAAGAACCCTCCCGAGGACACCTCGCCGATCTGCTGGACCACCGCCAGATAGCTTCCGAAGAAGCCCACCCCCACCGCCGCGATGTACATGAACGGGAGCACGAGCCAGGCGGCCAGCAGGCGCGTGGCGCAGAGGAAGGTGAGCGAGTTGATGCCCATCACCTCGAGCGCGTCGATCTCGTCCGAGATCCGCATGGCCCCGATCTCGGCCACGAGCCCGGTGCCCACCTTCGCGGACATCATGTAGCCGAAGGCGTAGGGCATGATCTCGCGCAGGTCGCACCAGGCCGAGAACACGCCGGCATAGGCGGGGGCGCCGACCGAGCGATTGAAGTACGCGCCCTCGATCCCGCACTGGAGGCCGAGGATGAAGGCCAGGCCCCAGATCACCATCGCCGAGCCGAGGATCAGGATCCCGGCCTGGCGCAGCGCCTCGCCGAAGAAGCTGAAAACGCGGCCGCTGAAGACGCCCGCCACGACGGTCCCGCTGAACCGCGCGATCTCGCCGAACGAGGAGATCCAGTCCTTGGGCACTGATAGCCAGGTGCGTCCCATGGCTACTTGATCACGGAGATTTCGGGGTGGGTGGCGAGCAGTGTTTGGGTGAAGACGTAGTTGAACGCGAAGATCGCGAGGAACGCGATCACGACGCCTTGGTTGACCGACCTGCCGACCCCCTCGGCACCACCGGAGGCGGTCATGCCCTTGTAACACGACACGATCGCGATGATCGCCCCGAACAAGGTCGTCTTCACAACCGACCCCCACAGATCGGTAGTCGACGCGTTGTTGAGCAACGTCGCGAAGAACGGCCCCAGCGGCGCGTCGAAGGTGAGCGTGGCCAAGACGCCGCCGAAGATCCCGAAGATCAACGCGTAGATGTTGAACAGCCCCGTAACGACCATCAGCGCCAAAAACCTTGGGACGACAAGGTTCTTGATCGGATCGACCCCCAACACCTGCAAAGCGTCGAGCTCCTCACGAATCTTGCGCGCACCCAGATCGGCCGTGATCGCCGTCCCGCCGACACCAGCAAGGATGATCGCCGAAGCGATCGGCGCGAACTCCCGGATCGACGCCAACACAAAAAACCCGCCCAAACGATCAATCGCACCGAACAGAACCAGGAAATTGCCCGCCTGCAGACCGGGTGCCCCGTAGCCGAACGCGATCGTCGTGATCATCAACGGCAACCAACAAAGCCGCAGCATGAACAAAAACTGCTGCACGAACTCCGTCCCATACGGAAACGGCGGCCGCACAGCCGACACCAGCGTCTTGCCCGTCAAAATCATCATGTCCCCAACCTGCTCCAACAGGGACTTAGTCGGCAAAAACAACCGATCAGCAGCACTACGGACCAACTGGCTCCTCCTCCGGCGGAACGCCCTCTGAGGCGCTCTCGACGCTGCAAGCCTATGGCATGGGCCCCCCGACCGCCAGAGGCAAGGGCAGCGCCCGATAGCCGGTCTAGAGCGGCACTCGCCGGTTGCAGGCCGAGCGCCCGGGCGGCTCCGGGGCGCCCGGGTGGGTGGTATGTTCGCCCGGCTGTGAGGGCGAGGAGCATGCACGCTGGTAGCGCGGTCGCAGTCATCGCCCTGGCGGCGCTGGCCAGTTGCGGCGGCGGTGAGCCGCAGGACGCGAACGAGCCGGAGGGCGATTTCGAGGTCGAGGTGGTCAGCGCGACCTTCCCCGAGAAGCAGAAGCTCGGCAAGAGCTCCGACCTCGAGATCACGGTCCGGAACTCCGGCGACGAGGCGGTGCCCAACCTGGCCGTGACGGTCACGGGCTTCTCGTTCCGGCGGGGCAGTCCCGGCCTGGCCGATCCCAACCGTCCGCGCTTCGCGATCGACGCGCGAGCCCAGGAGGTGGGCGGCTTCCCGGAGGCGCGCGAGGCTGGGCCCGAGGGCTGCGAGACGGCGTACGTGAACACCTGGGCGTGCGGTTCGCTCGAACCCGACGCGGAGAAGACGCTCCGCTGGAGCGTCACCGCGGTGGCCGCCGGCCCCTACAACGTGGAGTACCGCGTGGCCGGCGGGCTCAACGGCAAGGCGAAGGTGGTGGTTGCGGGCGGTGGGGCCGCCGAGGGCAGCTTCGCCGGCACCATCTCCGATAAGGCCAACCAGACGCGCATCGCGGCCGACGGCAAGACCGTCGTGTCCGACTAGTCGGCCGAGCGAGCCCGCTCGAACCCGGGGCAGCGCTCCACGGGGAGGCGCGGATACTTGGGAAAGCGCTCGTCAAACTTGGCGCGCTCGCACATGGAGAACACGCTCCCGCGCGTGTTCCGGACCACGCGCTGGTGGCGGCAGGTGTCGCAGAGGCCCGCCTTCATGGATCAAGCCTAGGCCGCGGGAGTAGCCTTGGCGGATGACCTCGGGACGGATCCGGCACGTATCCCTCCCCATGCGCAAACTTCCCCCCGTCGCCCGGCGCGCCTGAATGCGGGCGCTCGTGAGCGGAGCCACCGGCTTCGTGGGCGGCGGTATCGCGCGCTCGCTGGGTGAGCGCGGGCACGACGTTCGCTGCCTCGTGCGCGACCGCGGCCGGGCGGCCGACCTCGAAGCCGCCGGGTTCGAGCTCCACGAGGGCGACGTGCTCGAGCCGTCCACCCTCCGGGGCGCCGGCGACGCGGTCGACGTGGCGTACTACCTCGTGCACTCGATGGGCCGCGGCGGCAGCCAGGAGGGCTTCGCCGAGCGCGAGCGGCGGGCGGCCGCGTCGTTCGCCCGGATGGCGCACGACGAGGGCGTCGACCGCGTGGTGTACCTCGGCGGGCTCGGCGAGCCGCGCTCCGAGCACCTGCGGAGCCGGGCCGAGACGGCGCGGGTGCTCGCCAGCGAGGGCCCGGCGCTCACCTACTTCCGCGCGGGGATGGTGATCGGCGCGAAGAGCGAGTCCTACCGGACGCTCCGCTATCTGGTGGAGCGCCTGCCCGCGATGATCGCGCCGGCGTGGTTGCGCAACCGCACCCAGCCGATCGCCGTCACCGACCTGCTCGAGTACCTCGCTCAGGCGGCTGAGCGGCCCGAGTCGGCCGGGCGTGAGTTCCAGATCGGCGGCTCGGACGTGGTCACCTACGGCGGGCTGCTCGACCTGATGGCCGACGCGCTCGGGAAGCGCCGCCGGCCGCGGGTCCCGGTCCCATTGATCACGCCCAAGCTGTCGTCGCTCTGGATCGGCCTCGTGACCCCCGTGGACACCGGGGTGGCGCGCCCGCTGATCGAGAGCCTGGCGAGCGAGACGGTGGTCACCGACCCGGCGCCCGCGTCGCTCTTCGACGTGCGCCCCACCGGCAGCGCCGAGGCGCTGCGCCTCGCGCGTGCGGAGGAGACCGGCGCGCGTCCCTAGGGCCGCGCCGTCATTCTTCCGCGCTTGGAGCTGCGCCCCAGCACCAGCAGCCTTGCGCTGGCCGAGGACTTCGCGATCGCGCGCGGCTCGCGGACGACCCAGGAGGTCGTGCGCGTGGAGGTCGAGCACGACGGAGTGGTGGGGCGCGGTGAGGCCGCGCCGATCTACTACCGCGGCGAGACGGTGCGCTCGGCACTCGCGTTCCTCAGCGACGTCGCTCCGGGCCGCGTCGGCGAGGATCCGTTCGCGCTGGAGGAGATCGGGCGTGCGGTGTGGTCGGACGGTGCCGAGGCGGCCGCCAGGGCCGCGCTCGACGCCGCGTTGCACGACTGGATCGGCCGTCGCTTGGGGGTGCCCCTGTGGCGGCTGCTCGGGTTGAGCCGCGACCTGCCCCCGACCTCGTACACGATCGGGATAGACAGTCTGGAGGGCACGCATGACCGCGCGCGCCGCGCGCGCGACTTCCGGGTGCTCAAGGTGAAGGTCGGCGGCGCCGAGGACCTCGAGCGGCTGGCCGCCGTACGCGAGGAATCCCCGGTGGCGCTGCGCGTGGACGCCAACGAGGGCTGGACGCTCGAGTCCGCGCGTGAGCTGTTGCCGGCTCTGTTGGAGCTGGGCGTGGAGCTGATCGAGCAGCCCTTCCCGGCGGACGACCTGGACAGCTTCCGCGCCCTGCGCGAGCTGCGGCCACGACCGCCGATCGTGGTGGACGAGGGCTGCCACGACCTGCGCGACGTGGCCGCGGTGGCCGGCTACGCCGACGCCATCAACGTGAAGCTGGCAAAGGCCGGCGGCGTGCGTGAGGCTGTGCGCATGATCCACGCGGCGCGCGCGCTCGGCCTGGGCGTGATGATCGGCTGCATGGTCGAGTCTCAACTGGCCGTGGCACCTGCCGCTCACATCGGATCGCTCGCCGACTGGGTGGACCTGGACGGGCACCTGCTGCTGGCGGAACAGCCCTACGTGGGCTTGGAGATGCGCGACGGTCGGGTCCTGCCCTCCGAACAACCCGGCCTCGGGGTGGAGCCGGCGTGAGCGAGCGCCTGGCCATCTTCGCCGAGGGGCTCTTCGAGAGCCACAGCGGCAAGACCGCCCACGGCGTGATCCGGTACGGCAACCGCGACGTGGTCGCGGTGGTGGACTCCACCAACGCCGGGCGAAGCGCGGTCGAGGTCGAGCCGTTCTGCGTGCGCGACGTTCCGGTGGTGGCCTCCGTGGCCGACGCGATCGAGCTCGGCGCCACCACGCTTCTCATCGGGGTTGCGCCGACGGGCGGCAAGCTCGACCCGGCCTGGCGCCCCGCGCTCCTCGAGGCGATCGAGGCGGGCCTCGACCTGGAGGCGGGGCTCCACACCGAGCTGTCCGCGGATCCCGAGCTGCGCGAGGCCGCCGAGCGCCGCGGCACGGGCCTGCGCGACCTGCGCGCCGCGCCCCCTGACCTCACCGTGCCGCTCGGGCCCGCGAGCCGTGTGCCCGGGGTGCGGGTGGTGCACAGCGTGGGGTCGGACACGGTGATCGGCAAGAAGGTCGTGACGCTGGAGCTCGACCGCGCGGCCCGCGAGCGCGGTCTCGCCTCCGTGTACGTGCCCACCGGTCAGACCGGCGTGGCGATCGCGGGCTGGGGCCTGGCGGTGGACCACGTGATCTCCGACTACGTGGCCGGCGCCGCCGAGCGGCTCGTGCACCAGGGGTCGGAGCGCGGCGACCTGCTCTTCGTGGAGGGGCAGGGCGCGGTCTTCCACCCTGCCTACTCGGGGGTCACGCTGGGCCTGCTGCACGGCTCGGCACCCGACGTGCTGGTGCTGGTGCACAAGGCGGGCGCCACCGCGCTGCGCAACTACCCGGACCTGCCCCTGCCGTCGCTACCCGAGCTCGTGTCCGCCTACGAGGCGATCGCCCGCCCCGTCCGGTCCGCCGTGGTGGCCGCAATCGCGCTCAACACCAGCACGCTCGACGAAGACGCCGCCCGCTCGGCGGTAACCGCCGCCGAGGACGCCACCGGCCTCCCGGCCGACGACGTGGTGCGCTTCGGCGCGGGGCGGGTGCTGGACGCGGTGCTGGCAGCGCTGCCGCAGGCTTCCTGACGTCCAGGGCAGGGGCTTGCGCTCCGGCGTCGATCACCGCTCTCGCGCGCTTCGCTTGCTCGTTCGGTAATCGACAGCCGTCACCGCCCCTGCTCCACACGTGCAACAACTGCCGTGGGTCGAAGGGATCTGTTCGCGGGAGACGCTGTTTTCTGCTTAAGCAAAAAAAGCACCGCCCAGCCCTACACGCCAGCGCGTGCGGAGCCGGAGCGCAAGCCCACCGCCCTGGACGCTACGGGCGGGCGTCCAGCCTGCGGCGTTCAGCGGCTGCGACCCGCTCCAGGCGCTCATGCCGGTCCACTCCGAGCGCCGACCGCGGCGAGACAGCCACCCGCGCAAGCGCGTAGCGGCGAACCTTCCCGGCGCCGGGTACGTGTCCGTCGTCGGCGCTGACCGGCACGAGAGCGATTCGGCGGGGGGAGGACGATCGCATGTCCCAATGCTGGCCCACGTGGCCATGTGCGACTAGTGACAAATGGCCAAAGATCGGGGGGCGCAAACCGCCCGGATGTAGAGCGCGCGGGAGCGGTGGTTACCGCGGCAGCGACGGGGCGATGATCCGGTAGGCCTTGAGGCCCAGGCCCAGGCGCTCGCGGTCCTCGCTGGTCAGCGGGTCGAGCCCGGTGAGCTCCTTGACCCGCTCGAGGCGGTAGCCCACGGTGTGCCGGTGGGCGTGGATCGCCTGCGCGGTCGCGTTCATGTTGCAGTTGTTGTCGAGGTAGGCGTCGAGGGTGCCGAGCAGGTCGGTGGCGTACTGCTCGTCGTACTTCACGAGAGCGGACACGGTGTCCTCGTAGAAGCTCCGCACCTCCTGCGGATGGCTAGCCATCACCCGGAAGAGCAGCCGGTAGGTGCCGCCGGCTATCTCCTCGACGGGCGTGCCGCCGCCGGCCGCGGTCACGCCGAGCACCAGCTCGGCCTCCTCGAGGGCGCGCGTGAGGTCCGCGGCCTGCGCGTAGTGAGAGGACAGCCCCACGGTCGCGTGCCGGCCCACTCGCGTGGCCACCTGACGCGCACGGTCGGGATCGCCGGGAAGCAGCGCGTACACCTTGCCGTCCACCGGCTGGGCCAGCACCCCGGGCACCTCGGCGGCCAGCGCAGCCACCATCCGGCCGGGGCTGCGATCGCCGGGGTCACCGCAGAGGGCGGTGTAGCCGCCCCTGAGGTCGCACCCCAGCCGGGCCGCGCGCCGCTCGGCGTCGGCGGGATCCATGTCCGTGCGCGTTAGCGCCTCCTCGAGGAACGAGCCGCGCAGCGACTGCTCTGTCTCGTCGCGGGCCTCGACCACCGCCACCTCGGTCAGGGCCGCGATCGCCGCCATGTGCAGATACTCGCCGGCGTCCTTGCTCCCGCGTCCCAGCATCAGGACGGCTCCGAGCTCGCGGCCGCCTGAGGAGATCGGCACCTCGAGCTTGATCGCCTCGGGTGCCTGCGGGCGGCCGCCGGCCAGCCGCGCGCCCACGTAGCGCTCGTAGTCGGCCCACCCCTCCACCGGGGCACCGAGCCTCGGCACGATCACCGCAACCGGCGCGCCGGCGTGGGAGGAGGCGATCTCGGCAACCCGCTCGAGCCCGTCACCGGCCAGCACCGCGCCCACCATCTCGAGGTGGGCCGTGCGGGGGGTCGATCCCTCGACCGCCGGATCCACGGGCTCGGCAGGGGCTGCCGCTAGGTGACGCCGCGAGGCCGGACGATCTGCCACGGAGCCTCCGGCGTCAGGTGGAAGCCCCGGGCGAGCACAAGGCTCGCCCGGGTGCCCACGCGGTTAGGCGCGACCGCCATTTACCGGCACTTCCTCCGAATCGTGAGATTGGAGGACGGTCTCGCCCTCCTCACCCGTACGGATCCGCACGGCATCCTCGACCGGCAGGACGAACAGCTTCCCGTCGCCGACGTTGCCCGTGCGAGCGTGCCGCAGGATCGTCTCCTTGATGACGCCCACGTCCTTCGTCTCCACCACGCACTCGATCTTGATCTTCGGGCGCAGGTGGACGGCGAGCTCCGAGCCACGGTAGTGCTCGGTGATCGCCTTCTGCCTGCCCGAGCCCTTCACCTCGGTGATGGTGATGCTCGGGAATCCAGCCTCGAGGAGATCCCCACGGATCGCCTCGAAGGCCTCGTGCCTGATGTACGCGATGACCATCTTCATGCCGTCACCTCACCTGTACGTGACGCAGTGGCCATCGTCGCCGGTGCGGGCACAGATCCAAATCCGGGACCTCCGATCTCCGACTGCGGGATGAACTGCTCGGGGTATCCGTACATGCCGTGCTCGACGATGTCGAGTCCGGCATCCTCATCCTCTTCGGACACACGCAGCCCGATCGTCGCCTTGATGGCGGCGAAGGTCGCGTAGCTCATGGCGAACACGAAGGTGAACGCCACCAGCACACCGACCGCTTGGGCGATCAGCTGCTCGAAGGAGCCCGAGTAGAACAGGCCCCCGTCCGGGTTGCCGAACGCGTTGTACTGAGCCAGCCGGGGCGCGGTGAACAGGCCGCACGCCAGCGTTCCCCAGATACCGGCCAGCCCGTGAGCCGACGTGGCCCCGATCGGGTCGTCGATGCGCTTGTCGATCGCGATCACGCCGAAGACCACGATGAGGCCTCCCACGAATCCGATCGGCGGTCCGGCCCACAGCTCCACGTAGCCCGAGGGCGCCGTGATCGCAACCAGGCCGGCGATGGCGCCGTTGGCCACCATGCCGATGTCGATCGTGCGCTGCTTCAGCAGGGTGGCCGCGAAGGCCCCCAGGATTCCGCCGGCGCAACCCAGCATCGTCACGGCCGCCACCTCGGCGAAGCGAACGTCGCCGACGCCCAGCGTGGAGCCCGCGTTGAAGCCGAACCAGCCGACGAACAGGATCAGCACACCGAGGCCCACCAGTGGCATCGAGTGCCCAGGTATCGCCCTCGGCTTCCCGTCGGGCCCGTACTTGCCCTTGCGCGGGCCGAGCAACAGCAGGGCCGCGAGAGCACCGGTGGCCCCGATGAGGTGCACCGCGGTCGATCCGGCGAAGTCCTGCATGCCGGTCGGCATCAGCGCCGTCTCACCGTTCTGGAGCCAGCCTCCACCGAAAACCCAGTGGGAGCCGATGGGGTAGATGATCGACGCGAACACGACCGCGTAGATCACGTAGGCGCCGTACTTGATCCGCTCCAGCGTGGAGCCCCAGACGATGGCCAGCGACACGGCACAGAACGCGAACTGGAACAGCCACTTCGCTTCCGGCACCACGTCGGACACACCCATCACCGGGAACGCCTCCGCCCCGTTGCCCGAGAACTGCAGGAAGAACCCGTTGCTGCCGATCAGCGAGCTCGAGATGCCGAGCACGTCCTGGCTGCCGAAGGCGAAGGCGAAGCCCACCGCCCAGTAGCAGATGGCAGCGATCGACAGGTTGGTGAAGATCTTCGCCACCCCGGTTCCGGCGTTCTTCATGCGCGAGAAACCGATCTCGAGCATGGCGAACCCCGCCTGCATGAAAAGAACGAGCACCGCGGCGATGACCACCCACATGGTGTTCACCGGCACTGTGTCACTGAGCGTCCCATTGACGGCCTGGGCGAGGTCATCACTGGTCGCGAAAACGAAATCCACCGTTTCAGCCTCCTTCCGAAAGTCCCACACTCAACCTACGAGCGGTGCGCGGAAGGGTCTTTAGACAGGTGTCGAAGATCTCGCGGGCCCAGTTCTCCTAATGGTCGAGACCGGTTTGGCCAGTCGGGCCAATCTGGCCTAGCGCGCTCGATACTCGAGCACAGCCACCGGCACGCTCCCGGGCCACACCTTGGTCGACGCCACGCCGAACCGCCGCGCGATGTCCTCCGGAAGCGGGTTACGCAGGGGAGGGTCGGTCCAGGGCTCGACGACGAATAGCCGCGGTGCCCGGGCCACCAGGTGCCAGAAGCCGGGGTCCGGTCCGGAGACGAACCCGGTCTGGTCGAACGGGTGCGACTGCTCGAAGTTGATCTGGAGGTGCCGGGAGAACAGGCCCCTGTACGCGAGGAACACGTATTCGAGGACCGGATCTCCGGGGTCGGCCCGGACGTCGATGAACCGCGCCGCCTCCTTGAGCGGTGGGCGCGACCGCTCGGAGTCGAAGGCGCGCACGAGCCCCAGCGTCAGAGCGCTGAACGCCATCAGCACGGCCGCGACCATGAGGACGCGAGGCAGGGCCGCGAAGAGCAGCCCGAGGAGAAGCGCGAGGGCCGGCAGCGAGGCGAGCAGGTGCCGCGGCGTGTAGATGTCCGCGCCGAAGAGGCTGTAGAGGAGGATGCAGACCGGGGTGGCGAGCGCAAGCCCCGCGACCAGCGCGATGCTGGCCGGCGTGGCCTCGGATATCGGCGACCCCCGGCGGCGAACGGCGGCGACGATGCCGCCCACGAGCCCCAGGACCACGGCGGCCCCGAACAGCCCCATGGCCGTCCCACCGGGCACGTCACCGAGGCTCTGCCGTTCATATCCGGGCAGCAGCTGCGCGGTCGTGCGCGCAAAGGAGTCGATGGAGAGCGGGAAGATCGCGCCGGTGATGTCGAGGTCCTGGGCGCCGCGCCGCTGTTCGGCCAGCCCCGGAATCCACGGCAGGAAGGCCACGACGACCGCCGTGTGGACCAGGACCAGGTCACGCAGCTGCTCGCGGTACGTCCACACGGCCCATGCGAACTGCACGGCCAGCACGGCAACCGCCGTGTAGTGGGTGTAGAGCGCGGCGGCGGAGACCGCTCCGTAGAGGACCCACCAGGCGAGCCGCCGCGAATCCAGCGCCTGCAGCAGGACGACCGTGGACGCCGTCAGCAGGAACATCACGAGCGCATATGGGCGTGCCTCCACCGAGAAGTAGACGGCCAGCGGGCTGAGCGCCGTGAGAGCTGCCCCGATCAGGCCCGCCGTGTGGCCCACTGTTCGCCGGCCGAGCAGGTAGACCAGCGGTATGACGGCGGTCCCGAAGACGAGCGAGGGCAGCCGGATCAGGACCGTCGGATCGCCCAGCTTGATGGCCGCCCAGGCCAGCACGAAGTACAGCGGCGGGCTGTTCTCCTGTCCGCCTGTGACGTTGTGGAGGACCTGGCCCAGGCTGTGCCCGTGCACCTCGTCGTACGCGAACAGCTCATCCCCGAAGAGGCTCTCGCCGAAGGTCTGGAGCCGCAGCACGAACGCGATCGCTGTGAGCGCCCCGATCGCCAAGACGGGCGCCCTGCCGGAGCGGAGAAAAGCCACCGGCAGACTGTAGTCAGGCGAACCTGAGTTATCAGGGCTCTAGGCGGGAACTTCGTCCTGCTCGACCTCGGCCTCCACGGAACCCTCGGTGGGATCCAGCTCCGGAGGCAGGTCGCCGCCGCGGTCGGTGCCCGCGATCAGTTCGTCCGGACGCTTGTCGGCGGGTACGAAGCCTGACTTCATGCCGAAGTAGACGGCCTGGGGATGGTGGGCGATGATCGCCACGGTGGACTGCTCGGGCATCACGGCGTAGCCGCCGGAGAGGCTCATCCCGATCTCCTCGAGCCCGAGCAGACGCCAGACCTTCTCGTGCTCGGACTGGTCCGGGCAGGCCGGATAGCCCCACGAGTAGCGGCGGCCCTGGTCGAGCTCGATGCCCAACTCGCGACGCGCGTCGGCGTGCAGCCACTCGGCCATGCCCTCGGCCGTCTGCACGCCCAGTCCGTGCGTGTAGAGCTGCTCGGCGAACTCGCCGTCCTTCTCGAGCTTCGCCATCAGCTCGGTGACCTCGTCGCCGGCCGTCACGGCCTGGAGCACCACCACGTCGCGCTCGCCGGAGTCGACCGGGCGGTAGAGGTCCGCCAGGCAGATGCGGTCATGCCGCGGCTGGCGCGGGAAGCGCAGGCGCTCGATCTCGCGGTCGTGGTCCTCAGGGTCGAACACGATCAGCTCGTTGCCCTCGGAGGCGGCCGGGAAGTAGCCGATCTTGGCGCGCGGGCGCAGGTAGTCCTGCTCGCGCCACATGCGCTCCAGGCGCGGCGCGAAGCCCTCCTCGCCGTCGTGACCCTCCACGATGCGGCGCCAATCCTCGCCCTTCTTGCCGCGCCCGCCCCAGTGGAGCTTGAACAGCACGTGGCGGTCGAGGTACGGATACACGTCGTCCAGGTCCACGGCGATCTCGCGGGCGCCCCAGAAGGGGGGCTCGGGAATCGGCACGTCGGTGCGGAAGGCGGAGCGCACGGAGTCGTCGTCCACCGACGGGCCGTCGTCCACCACCACGACCTTCTCGCGCAGCGTGCGCGCCTCGTCCCGTCCCTTCGCGACCAGCGCGCCGCGCGCCTCCTCCTCAACGAGGGCGTCCATGGTGTCGAGCCCCTGGAAGGCGTCCTTGCAGTAGAAGACGCCCGGCTCGTAGATCTCGTCGGACTCCTTGCCCAGCGGGTAGAGGATCCGGCGCCCGAAGTCGCGGTTGATCGCGGCGCCGCCGATGAGCACCGGGAAGTCGAGACCGCGCTGGTGGAGCTCCTGGACGCACGTGGGCATCTGCTTGGAGGTCGAGACGAGCAGGGCGGACAGGCCGATCGCGTCGGCGTCGTTCTCCACCGCGGCGTTGATGATCGTGTCCACCGGCACCTGCTTGCCGAGGTCGATCACGGTGTAGCCGTTGTTGGTGAGGATGGTGTTCACGAGCGACTTGCCTATGTCGTGCACGTCGCCGAACACCGTGGCGATCACCACCTTGCCCTTGGTGTGCCCCTCGATTCGGTCGAGGTAGTTCTCGAGCTGCGCCACGGCGCGCTTCATCACCTCGGCCGACTGGAGCACGAAGGGCAGGATCAGCTCGCCGGCGCCGAACTTGTCGCCGACCTCCTTCATCGCCGGCAGCAGCACCTGGTTGAGGGTCGGCACCGCGCCGATCTTCTCGACCGAGCGGTCGATCCAGTCCTCCACCCCGTCCTTCTTGCGGCGCAGGATGTGCCAGTGGAGCGCCTCCTCGGGCTCCATCTCCGCGGTGGGGTCCGCTCCGGCCTCCTCCTCCACCTCGCCCTTCTGCTCGAAGTGGGCGATGAAGCGCTCGAGCGCGTCCTCGCGGCGGTTGAAGACCAGGTCGTTGGTGAGCTCGCGCTCCTCGTCGCCGATCTCGCTGTAGGGGGTGATGTGGTTCGGGTTCACCATCGCCAGGTCGAGGCCGGCCTCGACGCAGTGGTGGAGGAACACGGAGTTGAGCACCGCGCGGCCCACGGGCGACACGCCGAAGCTCACGTTCGACACGCCAAGCGAGGTCTTCACGCCGGGGATCTCGGCCTTGATGCGCCGGATGCCCTCGATCGTCTCGACGGCGCTCGGCCGCCACTCCTCGTCACCGGTGGTGAGCGTGAACGTGAGCGCGTCGAAGATCAGCAGCTCCGGATCGAGGCCGTGCTCGCCGCAGGCGATATCCACGATGCGCTGGGCGATCTCGACCTTGCGGTCCGCGGTCTTGGCCATCCCCACCTCGTCGATGGTGAGCGCGATCAGCGCGGCGCCATGCGCCTTCGCGAGCGGGATCACCCGGTCGGCCTTGTCGCGGCCGGCCTCGAGGTTGATGGAGTTGACGATCCCGCGGCCGGGCAGCTGCTCCAGCGCCGCCTCGATCACGTCGGGCTCGGTCGAGTCGATCTGGATCGGCGACGGCTGGCTCAGCGTCACGCGCTTGACCACCTGCCGCATCTGCTCGTCCTCGTCCTGGCGCTCGGTGAGCGCGACGCAGAGGTCGAGCACGTGCGCCCCGCCGGTCACCTGGTCCTCGGCCACCTGCACCAGCCCGTCGTAGTCGTCGGCCAGCAGCAGCTCCTTGGCCTTGCGCGAGCCCTGCGAGTTCACGCGCTCGCCCACGAGTGTGGGCCGCGGCTCCTGGGCCAGCGGCGTGGCGGTCATCATCGACGACAGCAGCGGCGGCCCCTTCGCGGGACGCGGCTCGACCGAGCGCCCGCCCACGCGATCCACGATCGCGGCGATGTGCTCGGGCGTGGTGCCGCAGCAGCCGCCCACCACCGTCACGCCGTAGCGCTCCACGAACTCCTGGAGCGTGGCCGCCAACGGCTCGGGCTTCTCGGGGAAAATCGTCTCGCCCTCGGGACCCTGGAGCGGCAACCCGGCGTTCGGGATGCAGTGCACCGGCAGCGGGCTGTGCTCTCCGAGGAAGCGGATCGCGTCGCGCATGTCCTCCGGGCCCGTGGAGCAGTTGAGGCCGATCGCGTCCACCTCGAGCGCCGTGAGCGTGGTGAGCACAGCCGAGATGTCGGTGCCCAGAAGCATCTTGCCGCCCTGCGGGAGCAGCGACACCGAGCACTGGATCGGAACGCTCCTGCCGGTGGCCTTGAACGCCTCGCGCGCGCCGAAGATGGCGGCCTTGACCTCGAGGATGTCCTGCGCGGTCTCGATGATGATGAGGTCCACGCCGCCCTCCACGAGGCCGCGAGCCTGCTCCTCGAAGACCGTCGCGAGCTCGCGGAACCTGATGCTGCCCAGCGTCGGGTCGTCGCTGGAGGGCAGGTGTCCGGTCGGCCCGATTGAGCCGGCCACGAAGCGGTCCTCGCCGGCCGCCGCGCGGGCGATCTCAGCGGCGCGGACGTTGATCTCGAGGGTGTGGGCGTCAAGGCCCCACTCCTCGAGCTTCAGGCGGCTGGCCTGGAAGGTATCCGTCTCGAGCACCTCGGCGCCGGCCTCCAGCATCGACTCGTGCACGCCCTGGATCACGTCGGGGCGATTGAGCACCAGCGCCTCATGGCACTTGCCCTGAAGCCCGCCGTAGTCCTCCTGCGTCAGGTCGAACTGCTCGAGCGTCGCGCCCATGCCGCCATCGAAGACGATGACGCGCTCGCGCGCGGCTGAGATGAAGTCTCTATCGGCCACTGGCGGCAATGGTACCGAACCTTGACACGATCGTGTAAAGGTTGGTCGGGCGTAGCATTGCCGCATGGAACATGACGCTGCCAAGGCTGAGGCAGTACGGCTCAACCACGAGTCGCCCGAGCGGGACCGGTTTCACTGGTCCGTCCGTGAGGGCGACGACGGGGAGTGGGAGGTCGTTCGGTTCGAGGCGCCCGGTGGGGGGCCGCGCAAGCTGGGAACCGCCATCGGGTCGCAGCCCAACCGGCCCGATCCGGGCGAGTTGCCGCCACCCACGCACAAGCCCGAGTGGGGCGTCTAGCCGGCGCTAGGCGGTCAGCCCGGCGGCCGCGAGCGCGTGCTCCTCGCGGACGAAGATGTCGGTGCGCGTAACCAGGCGGTCGCGCAGCGTGTGGAGCAGCCAGAAGTCCGCCTCGATGGGCGCGCCGCTCGCCTTGCCGGTCGCCCGCTGGCGCACCAGGACGATCACGTGGGACTCGCCGGCGTCCGTGAAGCGGTCGGCGCTCATCTCGAAGTTCTCGAAGTCCGTGGTCCAGTCGGCCAGCGCCTCCAGGATCCCCGAGGGCCCGTGCCAGGTGCCGGCGTCCGGCTGCGGAGGAGCGCGATGCGTGACCGCATCGGGCGCGAACAGGCCGAGCATCGCAGTGTGGTCGCCCCGGAAGAAGGCGTCGTAGCCGGCCCGGACAAGCTCGAGGGTCTCCTGAGACACGACAGAGAACGGTAAGGGGGCGAAGCCCGGCGGCGGGCCCCGCCCCCTACCGGTTCAGCGGCGCGCGGACGCCGCGTACGCGTCGACGATCCCGTGGCCGTAGAAGCCGTTGAACTCCTCGTCGCCCTCGCACACCGCCGTGTAGTCGGGCGTTAGGTCGGGATCGGGATAGATGAACACCCGCGGCTCAGGGCAGGCCTTGTCGCGAGCGGTGTCCTTCAGCACCCGCTCCACCTTCTTCGGCGACAGCGTCAGCCCGCCGTGTCGCCTGTCGTGGCGCCCGCGGGAGGCCACCACCAGGGCGGCCACTCCCACGGCGTGCGGCGATGCCATCGAGGTGCCCTGCAGGTACTGGTAGTAGGCGCACTGGTCCGCCCCGCGCGAGCAGTCGGCCAGCACGAACGGCGTGTTGGGCGTGCCGTCCGGGTTCAGCTCCTCGTTGGCGATCGCCAGCGCCTTCGGGTACGGCGCCAGGATCGTGTTCGCCGGCGTGTTGTAGTCCGGCGTGCCGAAGAAGTCGCGCCGGTCTCCGCCGGGCGCCGACAAGTCGGCCTGCTCCACGCCGTAGTCCGAGTAGTACGCCTTGCGGCCACTCGGGCCGAACGAGGTGATGCCGAGCACGCCCGGTGCCTCCAGCGGCATGCTCTCGCACGAGTTGTCGATCGCGCGCTCGCGCTCGTTCTCGGGCGGGTAGTCGGGGCTGGTCGCGTCGACCACCGGCTTGCCGAGGTCGGTGTTGCCGTTCCCCTCCGCCGACACCAGGGTCACGCCGCGCGACCGCGCGTACGCGAGCGCCCGCTCGGTGGCCTGGATGATCGTGCGCTGCTCCAGCTGCTCGGCCGGCGAGTCGGCCGGGTTGTCCGCGCAGTTGTAGAGCCACGGATCGATGTAGTACGACATGTTCACCACGTCCACGCCGATGTCCGCAGCGTAGGTGAGCGCGTCCACGCTCGGCTTGAGGAAGAAGTAGCCCGAGTCCTGCCCGGCGCGGATGTTCACGAGCTCGACGCCGGGGGCCACGCCCGCCATGCCGAGCCGGTTGATCGGCGCGGCCACGGTCCCCGCCACGTGGGTGCCGTGCCCGTCCTCGTCGACGTCGGCGGGGTCGCTGCAGGATCCGTCCGGATCCGTGGCGCACTCGCCGTCGATGATCGGGTCGTCGGTGGTGAAGTTGCGGCTGAGCGCCCGGTTGAAGTTCGGGGCGATGTCGGGATGCGATCCGTCGATTCCGGTGTCGATGATCCCCACGCGCACCCCGTCGTTGCCGGGCTGGCGGCGGTACGACTTGGACGGTGTGGCGCGAATCGCCTTCATGTCCCACTGGAGGTCCGCGAACGGCTCCGCGAGCGGCGCGGGCTTGCGCCCGCCTGCGCGGCGCGTGCGGCCGTTGCCCTCGGCGCGTGCGCGGAGCCCGCTCATGCGCTCGATTGCGAACGGATCGCTGGGCCTCGAGACCGGGGCCTCGCCCACGGCGCGGTTGTGGGCCGCGCCCTGTACGGCTCGCGTGCGCGAGACGTCGGTCACGAAGTCGGCGTTGCTGGACCTGACGGTGGCTACGCCGACCTTGCGGTTGATCGAGACCACCCGCCCGCCGGCGCCCTTGACGGCCGCCTTGGCAGCATCGGTGGATGCCCCGCGCTCCAGGAGCACGACGAAAGTCTGCTTGTCCGTGTCGCGTCCGGCAGCGCCTGCCGTGAGCGGCACGATCAGTGCCATGGCGCCGAGAATCGCGAAAGCCGCTGCCTTGCGCACTGCCCCCAACCTCCCTAGTCGAATCACCTAAAGAGGCATACCCAGCCGCCGGAGAAGGTACGCCTTCCCCACGAACGCCCGGCGCCCGGAATCAGGCTTCGGCTTCGGCGGCGTCGTTCCGGCGGCCCACGCTGCGGAGCTCGACCGGGGACGCGTGCAGGGCGCGCAGGCGGAGGTCCTTCCAGGT
The DNA here is from genome assembly GCA_963811055.1 of uncultured Thermoleophilaceae bacterium. Taxonomy (GTDB): domain Bacteria; phylum Actinomycetota; class Thermoleophilia; order Solirubrobacterales; family Thermoleophilaceae; genus JACVRW01. Next base: position 135,188 of record CAWEPQ010000019.1, on the reverse strand, counting down.
CATTCCCTCGCGCACCAGGGCCGGCATTCCCATCGCCAGCGCCGTGGCGATCTCGACCGCCTGGAGGATGATCCCGTACGCGAAGGCGTTGGTCTTGCTCACGCCGTAGGCGGACAGCACCGCCACGCAGGCCGCCTGGAAGACGCCGAGGTTCGAGGGCGTGGCCGGCAGCGCCGCCGTGACGTTGACCGCGAACAGGACCGCGGCGGCTGCCCCGATGCCCGCCTGGTGGTCCAGCCCGAGCGCCACCAGCAGCACGTAACAGGCGAGCCACTGGATCGCCCACGCGCTGAGCTGCATCGTGACCGCCCAGGTACCGAGCCGCGGCCGCCTGAACACCTGGAGCCCCGTGCGCACCTGGAGCATCGCGTGGCGCGCCACGGCTGCCGCCTGCTGCGCGCGCTGGAAGCGCGAAGGCTTGCCGCGGCGCAGGATCCACGGCGCCGAGAGCACCAGCGCGAGCAGCACGACGGGAGCGATGGTGGCGATCACCAGGGCGTCCTCGCCGCGGCTGAACACCCCGACGGTCGTGAACATGACGGTGCCGAGCACGCAGAGAGCAAGGATGTTGAGCAGCGTCTGCGACACGAGCGTGCCGAGCACCACGGGGAAGCGGTCACGCATCCGGCCCAGCCGGCGCGCGACGATCAGCGCGCGCGAGGGCTCACCCAGCCGGGCGGGCAGGGTGGCCGACATCAGGACGCCGACCATCGTCGCGCGGGCGGTGTCGCGACGGCGTACGCGCACGCCGGGCAGAGCGGCCCGCAGGATCGCGTTCCAGGCCTCGGCGCGCACCAGCATCGAGAAGCACATCAGCATGAACGCGACCAGCACCCAGACCGGCGTGGCGGCGAGCAGTGCCCGCCCGATCGACTCGATGCCCAGCCGCTCGAGCGCCAGAACCGTGAGCCCGGCACCGGCGGCGGCTCCGGCCACGATGACCGCCCTCCGGGCCAGGCGCGCGGTCTTGCGGCGGCCCAGCGCCGCCTCCTCGGGCTCGAGCGAAGGCAACCGCTCCGGCGGCACTCGCGGCCCGGGCTCAGAGGGCCTGAGCCCGGTGCGAAGCGCTACGCGCGCCATGCCCGTCTCGAGGCGCGGCACGGCCAGGGCCTGCTCGTAGATCTCCGTGACCTCTGTCGCCACGCGCGGCCAGGCAAAGCGATCGGCCCGCTCGCGCGCGGCCGCAGCCATCCGCTCCCGGCGGGCGGGATCGGACGCCAGCGCGCCCAGCGCCTCGCCCAGCTCCACCGCATCGCCCGCGGGGACAAGGATCCCGTCGACACCGCTCCGGACCACGTCGCGATAGCCGGCGATGTCCGAGGCCACGACCGGGGTTCCGGAGGCGAAGGCCTCCGTGAGCACCATGCCGAAGCTCTCACCGCCGAGCGAGGGTGCGCAGAGCACGTCGACGCTGCCGAGCAGACGCCACTTCTCCTCCTCGGTCACGCGCCCGACCATGCGCACGCCCTCCGGATCGAGGAGCAGCGGCTCGACCTCCTCCGCCGGCACACCGGCGATCGTGAGCCGGGCACCGATGCCGGCGCCGCGCAGCGCCTCGAAGGCGCGCAGCAGGATCGGCAGGCCCTTGCGGCCCTCGGCCCGGCCGATGAAGAGGATCTCGAGGTCGTCGCTGCCGGAGCCCTCCGGGCGGGCGGCGGCGAGGTCGACGCCGTTCGGGATCACCCGGTAGCGGCCGCCGTAGAAGCGGCGCGCGGTCCAGGCAGCGGCCTCGGACACGGCGATCCGGGCGGTCAGCTTGCCGTAGAGCCGGCGCGCGCCCACGAGGTTGGCGGCGATGCCGTTGACCACACGGCTCGTGGAATAGGTGTGGAACGTGCCGACGACCGGCACCGGGCTCGCCTCGACCGCGAACCAGCTCACCGCCGGGACGTTGGGCTCGTGCACATGGACGATGTCGTAGTCGCCGCTTCGGAGCTCGTGGCCCAGCTTGCCCATGGTGCTGGCCGACACGGCGAGGTTCGAGACCGCGCCGTTCATCCGGTATCCGACGGTGCGGCCCAGCGGGATGCCGTACTCGGGCAGCTGTCGCCGCTCCGGCGAGGCGCCGCGATGGGTTACACGTGCCAGGCGATCGTCGGGGTCGAAGGGGGTCAGCAGCCGGACCTCGTGGTCCTGCCGGATCAGCTCTTCTGCAAGAGCCTCAACATGACGCCCGACCCCGCCCGGATACGTGTACGAGTAGGGCGAGACCAGCGCTATGCGCACCGGCCCATCGTAGCGCCCGGGTCAGGCGCCGGGGAAAGCGCGTGCAGGCTGATGACAGACTTGGGGCCGTGCCCGACGAGCGGAACTACGTCAAGTACACCTTCGTGAAGGTCGATCCGGCCTGGCGGCGCCGCAGCGCCAAGGAGCGCGCCGCCGACAAGCGCGAGTTCGCGGCGGCCTGCCGAGAGTTCGCCAACGACCATTTCCTGCGCACCTACTCACTGGTGGGCACGCGCGGGGACTGCGACCTGCTGGTCCGCTCGATCGCCAGCCGGCTCGAGCCGATCCACGAGCTGCACGTGCTGCTCAACCAGACCGGCCTGATGCGCTTCGCCGACGTGTCGCACTCCTATCTGGCGATGACCAAGGAGTCCCCCTACAGCGACGAGCCGGACCGCCCGTCCGAGCCCCGCCCCGGGGCGGATTCGAAGTACCTGATCGTCTACCCGATGTGGAAGAAGCGCGAGTGGTACGCCCTCCCGGAGGAGGAGCGCGGGCGGGTCATGCGCGATCACATCGCCGTCGCGCGCCAGTTCCCCGGCATCGAGACCAACACCGCCTATTCGTTCGGGCTCGACGACCAGGAGTTCGTCGTGGCCTTCGACGCCGACGACCCGGCCCACTTCCTGGACCTCGTGCACGCGCTGCGCGCCACCGAGTCCAGCGCCTACACGGAGTCGGAGACGCCGATCTTCACCTGCATCTCGGCATCTCCGGAGCGGGCGCTCGACGCGCTCGACGGCGAGGCCGTCGCCGCCGTCCCGCTCAGCTGACGGGCTCGCGCGCGGCCTCGAGCAGCTCGTCGAAGCTGCAGAGCTTCACGCGCGGGCGGCCCTGCGGCTCGCCCAGGCCCTTCTCGGCCCGGTCGATCGCCTCCCAGCCCGCGTAGGTCACGTGGTCGGGCCTGCGCTCGGCCAGCAGGTCCTCGAGCGCGTCGCGATCGGGGTCGCTCGGCGTTACGAGCCGCCCCGCGTCGAAGTCCGCGAGCACGGCGTCGACCGTCTCCTGCGCATCGCGCTTGTTGGTGCCGATGATCCCGGTGGGTCCGCGCTTGATCCAGCCCGTCACGTACTCGCCGGGCAGCGGGTCTCCGCCGGCCACGATCCGGCCGCTCTCGTTCGGGATCACGCCGCGCCGGTCGTCGAAGGGCAGGTCCTCGAGTGGCGTGCCGCGATAGCCGATCGAGCGGAACACGAGTCCGCAGTCGATCGTCTCGAGATCGTCGGTGGCGCAGGCGCGCATCGCACCGGAGTCGTCGGCGGCGAGCTCGTTCCGGCAGACCCTGATCCCGGTCACCCGGTCGTCCCCGAGGATCTCCACCGGGGACGCGAGGAATCGCAGCACGATCCGGCGCGGCTTGCCGGCCGCCTCGCGGCCGGCGTACCCGGTGATGATCTCCACGTTCTTGCGCGCGGTGATGCTCGCGTGCTCGCTGTCCACGAACGCCCGGCTGAGCGGATCGAGCTCCACGTCGCGGGCCGCCACGAACACGTCGGCGTCGGTCATCTCGCCGAGCTCGAGCAGCTCGGGGTTGGTGAAGGCGGCCTGCGCGGGCCCGCGGCGTCCGAGCACCACGATCTCCCTCACCGAGCTGCGCGCCAGCGCCTCGAGGGCGTGATCGGCCACGTCCGTGGCCGCCAGCTCGTCGCGGGTGAGGGCCAGCATCCGCGCCACGTCGGCCGCCACGTTCCCGTTCCCGATCACCACCGCGCGCTCGCAGGAGAGGTCGAACTCGAGGTCGCGGAAGTCCGGGTGGCCGTTGTACCAGGCCACGAACTCGGTGGCCGCCCAGCTTCCCGGCAGGTCCTCCCCGGGGATGCCCATCCGCCTGTCGGTCTGGGCACCCACCGCGTAGATCACCACGTGATAGCGGTCGGTCAGCTCGGCCCGGGAGATGTCGCGCCCGAGCTCGACGTTGCCGTGGAAGCGGAACTCGGGGTGCTGCGCGGTCTTCTCGTACACCCGGCTGACGGCCTTGATGTTGGGGTGGTCAGGAGCCACCCCGCCGCGCACCAGCCCCCAGGGCGTGGGCAGGCGGTCGTACATGTCCACCTGGGCCACCAGGTCGGGATGCGACTTGGCCTTGAGCAGGTGCCCGGCCGAGTAGAAGCCAGAGGGGCCGGAGCCCACGATGGCCACGCGCAGGGGATGTTCAGTCGAGCCGAGCGAGCCCCCGATTATAGGAGCGGGTTCCGGGCGCTCAGGAGGCGCTGCCGCGCGAGCGAGCGCGGGCTCTCGGGGCGGCCTTCTCGGGCTCGTCCCCGGCGTCGTCCATGACCAGGTCGATGGGCGACACGGTCTCCACGGGCTTGACGGTGATCTCCTCGTCGGCAGGCGCCTTCTTCGGCTCGGCCGGCTTGCTGGGCTTGCGGCCCGGCTTGGAGGTGGTGGAGGCCACGTCGCCGGCGAGCTCGTCCAGAGCAGCCGATGACACGCGGGGCATCGACTCGTCCTCGGCTTCCGCGGCCGGCTCGAGCTCCTGCTCCTGCTCCTCCTCCGTCTCGGGCTCCTCCACGTCGTCGGGCTCGGGCAGAGGCAGCTCAGCCTCAGGCTCCTCTGCCTCCTCGGCCTCGGGGAGGGGAAGCTCAGGCTCGGGGAGAGGCAGCTCGGGCTCGGGCAGAGGCAGCTCCGGCTCGGGCTCGGGCTCGGGCTCGGCGGCGGGGTCCTCGTGGCCCTGGCTCACGATCTCGATGCGCGGACCGTCGTCCAGCTCGGCGCCGGAGTCCGTCTCCTCGTCGCGATCGTGTGAGAAGAGATTGCTCGGCAGCTCCGCGCGATGCGGCTCGGCCTCCTGCTCCTCCTCGGCCTCGACCTCGGCGCCCGCGGGCACCTCCGGTGAGGCGATCGGGAAGTCCATGGTCTTGAGAGTGGACTTGACGGAGGGCTTGACGGGCTGGCGCGCGTCCACCACGGACGTGCCGGCCACGATGTCGCCGAGCCGCTGGCGGCGCTCGCCGGTCCGCACCATCACGACGAGACCGACCAGGTAGAAGCCGATGCCGTCGACCACGCGCAGGATGGTCCGAAGCGCGATCTCGCGCTCATCGGGCGTACCGCCCGCGGCGCGCTCCACGCGCAGGCCGAGCCAGCGCTTGCCGAGCGTCTTGCCCCACGTCGACTCGGTCACGAAGTGGTAGAAGAGCCCCCACGCGACGGTCACAGCTGCCAGCAGGGGGGTGAACTCACCGCCCGCCACAAGGCTCAGTACCGCGCCGACAACGCCGACCACGGCCAGGTCCACGACACCCGCGGCCACACGCCGGTTGTCCAGGCGGGGCCCGGACGCCCGGGCGGGAAACTGCGATATCGCGTTCACATGGACTCAATCGGCACGAACGCGCGGGCCATTAGACCTGAGAGACCAGGTGGACGCGGCCTTGCACCGCATTCAGGGGTGGAGCCCGCGCGCTTGGTCAGGCGATGCGCGTCTCGAGCACACCGAGCTGCGGCGAGGAGATCGCGATCTCGTCGCCCGCCTTGAGCCAGATCTTCGGATCGCGCAGGCTGCCGACGCCCGAGGGCGTGCCCGTGGCCACCACGTCGCCGGGCTCGAGCGTCATCAGCTGCGACAGGTATGCCACCAGCGCGGGCACCGAATGCACCAGGTCCGCCGTGCTGCCCTGCTGCATGACCTCGCCGTTCAGGCGCAGCTCGATCTCGATGCCGTCGTGGGGACCCGCCTCGTCGGCGCTCACCAGCGCCGGGCCGCACGGAGCGGCTCCGTCGAAGGTCTTGCCGGGCATCCACTGCGGCGTCTTGAACTGGTAGTCGCGCGCCGACAGGTCGTTGAACAGCATGTAGCCGGCCACATGGTCGAGCGCCCGCTCCTCGGGCACGTCCTTGCCGCGCTTGCCGATCACGAATGCCACCTCGGCCTCGTAGTCCACCTTGCTGCTCCACGCGGGTAGCGGCACCGTGCCCCCGGGGGGCGTCAGCGCGTTGGCGAACTTGGCGAAGAACGTGGCCGTCTCGGGCGGCTCGATGCCCTGCTCCTCGCAGTGGGAGCGGTAGTTGAGGCCGATGCAGATGATCTTGCCGGGCCTCCCGACCGGAGGCAGGAGGCGCAGGTCCGTGAGCGGCAGCCCCTCGTTCTGCGCCTCTCGTACCTCTCCCAGCAACTCGTCGCGCAGCAGTGCGTCGACCGTCCGGGCCTCACCCGGGAGGTCGTGGACCCGCTCGTCGCGCAGGAGACCCGCGCGCGCACCGGCACCTGCGTCGTAGCTCACCAGTCGCATGGAAGCGAGAGCCTAGTCAGAGACTGCCGCGTACAGTGAGCACGATGCCCAAGGACCTCCCCACCGGCCGGGTGCGGCGCGCCGCGAAGGTCGGCCGGCTTGCGGGAGAGCAGACGGCGCGTTCCTACGCCACGAAGGCCACCAACCTAGGCCGCTCGAAGGCCGGACGCCGTGCGGCGGCCGAGCGGCGCCAGGTGGAGGCGGCCGAGCAGATCTTCGAGGTGCTCGGGCAGATGAAGGGCGCGGCGATGAAGGTGGGTCAGGTGGCCTCGTTCATCGACACCGGGGCGTTCCCGCCGGAGTTCCAGGAGCGCGTGCAGGCCAAGCTGGCCGAGCTTCGCGACGCGGCTCCGAGGGTGCCCTTCGAGAACATGCGCAAGGTCGTGGAACAGGACCTCGGCGAGTCGCTCGAGGATGCCTTCGCCGAGTTCGACCCCGTGGCGGTGGCCGCGGCCTCGATCGGCCAGGTCTACCGCGCGCGCCTTCACGACGGACGTGCCGTGGCCGTGAAGGTCCAGTACCCGGGCGTGGCCCAGGCGGTGCGGGCCGACCTCCAGAACCTCGGGCTGATCATGCGCGTGGCCAAGCGCATGGCTCCCGGCATGGACGTGAAGGCGATGACCCGCGAGATCCGCGAGCGCCTCACCGACGAGCTCGACTACGAGCACGAGGCGCAGAACCACCGCGCCTTCGCGCGCACCTGGAGCGGCCACCCGTTCATCTACGTCCCACCCGTGGTCACCGGGATGTGCACCGAGCACGTGCTCGTGACCGAGTGGGTGGAGGGGATCGGCTTCGAGGAGGTGCGCGAGCTCGACAGCGGCGAGCGCGACCGCTTCGGCGAGATCGTGTTCCGGTTCTTCTTCGGCTCGCTCTACCGCACCGGCCACTTCTCCGGCGATCCCCACCCCGGCAACTACAGGCTGATGCCGGACGGCCGGGTGGCGTTCATCGACTTCGGCATGACCAAGCGGGTCTCCGCCGAGGACGTGGCGGCCGAGGTCGAGGCCGTGCGACTGGCGATGGAGGGCGACGCCGAGGGGCTCCACCGGCAGCTGGCCGGCATGGGCTTCTTCGACCCCGCCGACGAGGCGGTCACGCCCGAGGCCGTGCTCGCGCACATCCGGGACGTGACGCGCTGGTACATCGAGCCCGGGGAGCGCACCGTCGACCGCGAGCTGGTGGCCCAGGTGCTGATCGACTTCGGCGACCCGCGCTCAGAGCACTGGGAGCTGATGAAGCGCGAGACCATGCCCCCGCAGGCGATGCTCGCCCGCAGGATGGAGGCGCTGACGCTCGGTGTGCTCGGACAGCTCGGGGCCACGGCCGACTGGCATCTGATCGCGTGCGAGTGGCTGTTCGGCGACGCGCCCTTGACCGAGCTCGGCGCCGCCGAGCAGGGATTCCACGCGCAGGCGGCCGCCTGACTGCCGTCGAGCACCTGCGCGCGGCCGACCCGCTGATGGCGGAGCTGATCGAGCGCTTCGGGCATCCCGATGACGTGCGGGCCGCGCGCGGGCGGCGCCCCGGGGACGCCTACGGCGCCCTGATCCGCGCGATCGTGGGGCAGCAGCTGTCCACCAAGGCCGCCCGCAGCATCTTCGAACGGCTGGTGGAGTACTTCGGCGGACACACCCCCACTCCGGGCGAGCTGCTCAAGGCCGATCCCGAGGAGATGCGTGCCGCCGCCGGCCTGTCGCGCGCCAAGGTGACCTTCCTTCGCGACCTCGCGGAGCACGTCGAGGACGGGGAGCTGAATCTCGAAGGGCTGGCGGAGCTGCCCGACGAGGAGGTGGCCGAGCAGCTGATCGAGATCAAGGGGCTGGGCCCGTGGACGGTGCACATGTTCCTGATCTTCCATCTGGGCCGGCCCGACGTGCTGCCGGTGGGCGACCTCGGGATCCGCAAGGCGGTCCAGGTGATGCACGGGCTCGACGAGCCCCCCACGCCCGCCGAGCTCGAGCGGATCGCCGAGCCGTGGCGCCCGTACCGCTCGCTGGCCAGCCTCTACCTCTGGCGCTCCCTGGACAACGCTCCTGCCTAGGAATTTTCGAGCAGTTCGCTGAGGCGGTCGACGAACGTCACCTGAGCCGGGTTGAGCTTCTCGCGCGCGGCCTCGAGGCCGAACCACCCGGCGCGATCGACCTCCGGGAAGGCCTGCATCCGTCCCGAGCGCGGCGGCCACTCCATCTCGAAACTGTTGCTCCGGATGGTGTCCGCGTCGAGGTCCCCCTCCACGGCCCATCCCGTGACCAGCTTGCCGCTCTTCTGCCGGGCGGATCCGAGGTCGACGAGCTCCCCCGCCGGCAGCGCGCTGCCCGTCTCCTCCTCGAACTCGCGGCGAGCACACGCCCGCGGGTCCTCATCGTCGCCGTACTCCCCCTTGGGGATCGACCAGGCCCCCGCATCCTTCTTCGCCCAGAACGGCCCGCCCGGATGGACGAGCAGCACCTCGGGCTCGCCGCCCGTCAGGCGGTAGAGCAGAATGCCCGCGCTGCGCTTGGCGGGGGTCAGGCTACGGAGCCGCAGCTGGGCTCTTCATCCGCGACGCGGAAGGAGGAGCCGCACCCGCAGGAGGCGACGGTGTTGGGGTTCGACACCTCGAACCCGGAGCCCTGGAAGCTCTCCGTGAAGTCGACGGTGGACCCGTCCACGTAGCGAAGGCTTGCCGGATCCACGAGCACGGGAATGCCGGACGCGTCGAAGACGTGGTCGTCGTCGTTCTTCTCATCGAGCGCCAGCGCGTACTGGAAACCGGAACAGCCCCCGCCGCGGACCCCGACGCGAAGCCCCACGCCGTCTCCCGCGCTCTGGCCGTTCATGAACTCCCGGACCTTCGTAGCCGCGATCTCGGTGAGGATGACCATGCCCTGATTGTATCGGTGATTCGCCCGGTACTCTGAAGATCAGATGCCCACGACCGGCGAACTGCAGCAGCGAATCGAGGACGCCCTTCCGGGCGCCGAGGTCGCGGTTGAGGATCTCACCGGCGGCGGCGACCATTTCCGGGCGGAGGTGGTGTCCGAGCAGTTCGCGGGACTCTCGCGGATTCAGCAGCACAAGCTGGTTTACGACGTGTTCGGCGCGGAGATCGGTGGACCGATCCACGCGCTGTCAATCAAGACTTCGACCCCTGGAGGGGCAGCGTGACCAACGACGAGATTCGCGGCTTCATCGACAACGCGATCCAGGAGAACGAGGTGATGCTCTTCATGAAGGGCACACCCCACCAGCCCGCGTGCGGGTTCTCGGCGCGCACGGCCGGTGCGCTGAACGCGCTCGGCGTCCAGTACGCCGCGCTCGACATCCTTCCCGACCCGCGCATCCGCGAGACGCTCTCCGAGCTCTCCGGGTGGCCCACCATCCCCCAGCTCTTCTACAAGGGCGAGCTGATCGGGGGCTCGGACATCGTCATGGAGATGTTCGAGTCGGGCGAGCTGGCCGAGGCGCTCGGCGTCGAGCCCTCCGAGGAGCCGGTGGAGCTGGAGGAGCCGGCCCCGGCCCGCCAGCGCATCGGGCTCGAGAACAACCTGGACTGAACGTCAGCGCGGCTTGCGCTTGCGCGCGGCGAGGTCGCGCCCGCGCTGGGCGTACTCGCGCGCCTGGCGCTTGTAGCGCTCCTGCTCGGCGGGCGTAAGGCTCTGCCAGCGCCGCCAGGCCATCATCACGAACGGCCAGAGCCGGCGCGCGTTGTGCACGGCCTTGCGGCCGCGGCCCAGCTCCGGCTTGGCGCTCACGCCGCCTTCTCCCGATCGAGCCCGTCGAGGTGCTCGAGGATGCGATGCGAGTCGTGAATCACGTCGTCGCCGAGCACCAGCACCGGCACCCAGCGCTGGTCGGTCAGCTCCTCGAGCTCAGGCCGGTCGCGCTTCAGGAAGGCCACTCGGATCTCCTCGTACTCGATTCCGAGCGAGCGCAGACGGCGCGCCACCTTGCCGCATCGGCAGACGCGGTCGGACTTGGCCTTGCAGCGATAGAGGGTGGCCATTCCGTGAGCCTAGGGCCTCAGGCCGCCCACGCGGCGCAGCAGTCCCACGGCCTCCTCGGCGGCACCCACGGCGGCGCCCGCCACGCGGTACTGAAGCTGCTGAGAGCGCCGGCTCCGGGCTATCCGGTCGTGCTCGCGGTCCAGGTGCCAGGCCACGGTGGCCTCCAGCGTCTCCTCGTGCGGGCGCGAGCGCCAGCCCAGATCGCGGCGCGCCTTCGTGGCCCGGTAGGTCCACCACTGGCTCGCGGCACGCACCTCGTTGGCCGCGAGCGGGCCGGTGCGCCCGGTGGCCTCGAGCACGCGGGCGGCCACCCGGGCCGGCGCGGCGCCCAGCTTGACGGGCGGCTCCACGCCGGAGAGGCGGCCGAGGTCCGCGAACAGCCGGTCGAAGGTGAAGTTGCGCCCGCCGAGGATGTAGCGCTCGCCCACCCCACCGAGACGGTCGGCGAGCAGGTGGCCCTCGGCCACGTCGTTCACGTCCACCACGTTCACGGCACCGTCGGTGTAGATCGGGACGCGGCCGAGCAGGAAGCTGCGCACGAGCCTGGTGGAGGTCACGTGCACATCGCCGGAGCCGAACACGATCGTCGGGTTGACGCACACGAGCGGCAGCCCGCGCGCCGCGGCGCGCATGGCCTCGACCTCGGCCTCGTGAACGGCGTTCACGTACGGGATCCCGAGCCGGCCGGCCGTGAAGAGCTGCGTCTCGTCGGCCGCCCCTCCGTGCTCAGCGGGTCCCAGCGCCGCCGCGCTCGAGGTGTAGACCACCCGCTCCACCTCGGCACGCAGGCACTCCTCCATCACGAGCTTGGTGCCGCCCACGTTCACGCGGAAGATGCGTTCGGCGTCGGCGGGGCGCACCGACGTCACCCCGGCGCAGTGGAACACCCGCTCCGCGCCTCGGAGGAGCCGGCGCACCGAGCGCCGGTCGCCCACGTCGAGCCGCACCCGCGGGCAGTCGAGATCGGCGATCGCGTCGTCGCTCGAGCCGTCCTCCACGCCCAGCACGACCTCGTCGCCGCGCTCGAGAGCCAGGCGAGCCACGTGCGATCCGATGAACCCGGTCCCGCCGGTTACGGCTACACGCACTCGGGTCAGATCCGAGTCTGCATGCGGTGCAGGCCCTCGAAGTGGCGCTGGTCGTCGAGGCAGCGCACCGCCTCGGGCACCGCCTCGAGCCGGCCGGCTTCGATCTCGCGGCCGCACACCGAGCAGGTTCCGTAGGTGCCGGCGGCCAGCGCGCGCCGCGCTTCGGCGATGCGCGCCTCCACCTCGGTGAAGAAGATCCCTGCCGTCTCGTCGAGCTCCTCGTCGTGCAGCTCGGTGCCGTAGTCGGCGGGATGGTTGTCCAGATGGGGGAGCTCCGCGTCGCGCGAGCCCTCCGCCGAGCGCCGCATCGCGGCCCGCGTGCGCGCGATCTCCTCCATGCGCGCATCGAGGCGAGATTCGATTTGCATCCGCTGGTCGGGGGTCATCCCTCCACCTCTAAGCCTCTGGGCCGAGTCTAGAAGGAATAGGCTGCCGCGCGCATGGCTGGCGTAGCGGTCGTCACCGACAGCACCTCTTACCTTTCGCCCGATGTCGTGGAGCGACACCGGATACACGTGGTGCCGCTCTACATCGTCTTCGGCGGCGACCGGACGGTGCCCGAGACGGATATCACGGACTACAACGCCTTCTTCGAGGAGCTGCGCAGCGCGGAGAGCCTGCCGACCACGTCCCAGCCCTCCGTAGGCGACTTCACCTCGGTGTACGAGCCGCTGCTCGCCGACGGCGGCGAGGTGGTGTCGGTGCACATCTCCGGCGGGCTGTCGGGCACGCCCGAGTCAGCGCGGCAAGCGGCCGAGACGCTCGAGCGGGAGGGCAAGGGCGGCGAACGCGTCCACGTGTTCGACTCCACCACCGCGGCCGGCGGGCTCGGGCTCATGGTGCTCGCCACGGCCCACGCGGCCGAGGCCGGGCTGCCGGGGGCGGAGATCGTAGAGCGGCTCCAAACCGCCAGGCAGGAGCTCAACCTGTGGTTCTCGATCGACACGCTCGAGTTCCTGCGCCGCGGCGGCCGCATCGGTGCGGCCAGCGCCTGGATCGGGTCGACATTGCGGGTCAAGCCGATCCTCACCGTCCAGAACGAGATGACGCCCGTGGAGCGCGTGCGCACCAGCTCGCGCGCCTTCGAGCGGATGGTGGACTACGCGCGCCAGTGCCACGACTCCGGCGCCGACGGCTGGTGCGCCCAGCACATCAACGCGCCCGACACCCATGCCCGGCTGGTGGAGCGCTGCCTGGAGATATTCGGGTGCGAGCCCACCGTCTCGACCGAAATCGGCCCAGTGCTCGCAACCCATACAGGTCCGGGGCTGCTGGGCGTGGGCGGACTCTCGCTCGAGTACCTCTCCTAGCGCGCCGCCGGGCCTGTCCGGAACCAACAGGACAATCGCGCGGTGCGCGAGCCCGCCCCGAGGACGGTCGTCCGAATCGTCCTGATCATCGTTGCCGTCGCGGTCTGCCTCTACCTGCTCTACGAGGTGCGCAGACCGCTCACGTGGATCTTCATCGCGGCCTTCCTGGCCATCGCGCTCTCAGGCCCGGTGGACCGGCTGGCGCAGCACATGCGGCGCGGAATCGCGATCGCGGCGGTCTTCGTGGGCCTGCTCCTGGTGCCGATCGGCCTGATCGCGCTGATCGTGCCGCCGTTCATCACCGAGGGCAACAACTTCGCCGAGAACCTGCCGAAGTACTCGCGCCAGGTGACGGCGTACGTCGAGGACAACGAGCGGCTGCGCGAGCTGAACGACGACTACGACATCACCGAAAAGCTCGAGGAGGAGGCCAACAAGCTCCCCTCCAAGCTGGGTGGCGCCGCCACGACCCTCCGGGACGTGGGCATCGCGGTGGTCAACTCGCTGTTCGCCCTCATCACGATTCTTGTCCTCACCGCGTTCATGCTCGGAAGCGGGAGGATGTGGGTGGACTCGGCGCTGCGGCTGCGACCACCCGATCAACGCGAGCGCCTGGAGCGCTCACTCACCCGGATCGCCCACGCCGTGAGCGGGTATGTGGCGGGCGCGATGTTCATCGCCCTGGTCGCGGGGGTGTCCACCTACGTAATGCTCACGATCCTCGGCGTGCCGTTCCGAGCCCCGCTTGCCGTGGTGGCCGGGCTCTTCTCGCTCATCCCGCTCGTGGGAGCCACCATCGCGGCGGTCCTGATCGGGGTGGTCACGCTCTTCGAGAACTTCCCCACCGCCACGATCGTCTGGGTGATCTGGGCGATCGTCTACCAGCAGTTCGAGAATCACGTGATCCAGCCGCAGGTCCAGCGGCGGACGGTGGACGTGCACCCGTTCATCACGATCGTGGCCGTCCTGATCGGCAGCACCCTCCTGGGCGTGCTCGGCGCGCTGCTGGCCATCCCGATCGCGGCGTCGATCCAGATCCTGCTGCGTGAGTACTTCGACCCGCGCACGCTCTCGCTCCGCAATGCGCCGCCGCCCGAGGATCCGCCACCACCCGTGGCGCCGGCGGACGATCCGGCACCGGCCTAGCTGCCCTGATGTCGGCCGCCGCGATCGTCAAGCGTGGCGGGCTGCTCGCGATCACCGGCGTCTCGCTGTACCTGCTCGCGCCGGCGCTCCTGAACGTCTTCGGGGCGTGGGACCGGCTCGACGACGTGAACCCGCTCTGGTTCGTGGCGATGCTCGCCCTCCAGGTGGGGAGCTACGGCTGCATGTGGTGGGTCCAGAAGATCGCGCTCCGGACCCGGAAGTGGGGGCCTGTGATCACCTCACAGCTCGCGTCGAACGCATTCGGGCGGGTGGTGCCGGGCGGCGTGGCGGCCGCCGGGGCCATGCAGTACGCGATGCTCTCCCGCGCCGGGGTTCCCGCGGCGGCGGCGGCCTCCGGAATGACGGCGTCGTCGGTGATCGTGTTCGGCACGCTCTGCGCGCTCCCGGTGCTGGCCGTGCCCGCCGTTCTCGGCGGGGCACCCGTGGACCCGGGGCTCGAGCGCGCCGCCGGCATCGGGGCCGTGGTCTTCGTGCTGATGTTCGCGCTCGGGGCCGCGTGCCTCCTGTTCAACCGGCCGCTGACCCTGCTCGGGAGGGCCGCGCAGTGGGTGCGCAACCAGGTGCGGCGCGGAGCCCGGCCCCGCCGGGACCTGCCCGGGCGCCTGCTCAAGGAGCGAGACATGGTGAGGAAGGTGCTCGGGCGCAACTGGTGGGAGGCGCTGATCGCGGCGAGCGGGCGCTGGCTGCTCGACTACGCGACCCTGCTGGCGGCGCTCAACGCCGTGGGGGCGCATCCGCGCCCCTCGCTGGTGCTGTTGGCGTTCTTCGCGGCCCAGCTGCTGGGCACGCTGCCGCTCACCCCGGGCGGGCTCGGCTTCGTTGAGGCGGGCCTCACCGGAACGCTCGCCCTGGCGGGCGTGGGCGCGAGCAGCGCCGTGCTGGCCACGCTCGCGTACCGGCTCGTGTCGTTCTGGCTGCCGATCCCCGCCGGCGGGGCGGCCGCCATCCTGCACCGCCGGCTGTACGGGGGCGATGAGCAGCCGGCCGAGACCTAGCGGCGCTAGCGGCGACGGCGGCCCAGCAGCGAGATGGTGGCGGCCACGCCGCCGCCGATCACGAAGCCGGCCACGGCTGCGCCCACCAGGGCGGTGCTGCGGTTGCGGGTGAGCTGGCCGCGCCAGTCGGTGATCTCCGACATCTTCGAGCGCAGGTCGTTGACCGAGAAGGCCAGCTCGCGGCGGGTCTCCTCGATCGACGCGCGGATCAGCTCGGGGTTGCGCGATCCGGCGGGCATCAGCGAGTGACCTCGTCGCCCCGCTCGAGAGAGCGGTGCACCTGGTCGCGCTGGACCCGCTGCGCCTCGAACTGCTCGCGCATGAGCTTGGCCTCCTCGATGGCGAGGTCAGGCGTGGGCGGCGAGCCCTTCTTGAAGAGGCGCAGCGCGATGAAGCCGGCGAGCCCGGCGAGCAGGAACAGCACCACCGTGACCACGAGGAACCCGGTCCAGGGGTCCCAGTTGAACATGTCGTTGAGCAGCCAGGCGAACATGTGGAAGAGCATCGTGATCCCGAAGATCAGGAACACGCCGGCGGCGCCGGCCACGACCGCGCCCTTGGTGAGCTTCGAGATCTTGCCGGTGATCTCGGCCTTGGCCAGCTCGATCTCCTCGCGGACGAGGAGCGAGGCCTTCTCCGACACCTCGGACACGATCTCGCCGAGCGTCTTGTCTGCGGAGCCGTTCTGGCCCGGTACCTGAGCGCTCATCGAGACACCCTCCTGACGATCAGGGCGAGCGCGAGCCCGCCGACGAAAGCGCCGCCCACGAAGATCTCGGGATGCTCGGCGAAGGGCCCACCGTCGTCGGTCTCAACGCTCAGCGGTGACTCCAGCGCCGGGGGCGGCGGGGCCGCTCCGGTGGCGCCCTGGTTCGGCGCGTCGACCATCAATCGACCGGGGGGTCTTCCTTGAACACGCGGATCCAGATGACGGTGGCCACCCGGTTGGCCGCGATCGCCATGAGTGCGCCCACCCCGGCCACGAGGCCGCTCCACATCAGACGCTTGGTCATTTCATTGCCCATCGGGGTGATTCAAGCAGAGGCGGCGGGCGGCGCCACCGGCGTTGTCTCGAGTCCGCCGCAGATGGCCTCGACCACCAGGCCCTTGGCGCGCTCGTATTCCTCGTCGGTCCGCGGCAGCAGCTCGAAGATCCAGCCGGTGAGCAGCTGCTCGATCGCACCGTAGAAGCACATGGCCGCGAAGTCGGCCGGGATCCCGGACTTGAACGAGCCGCTCCCGTGAGCCGACTCCAGGATTGAGGCGATCCGGTCGTAGGCCTCGCGGATGCTGTCCAGGTGCGTGGCGCCGAAGGAGTTGGCTGCGCGCGTGACCTCGACGATGATGACCTTCATCAGGTCCGGGTCGTGGCGGTAGGAGTCGATGATGAAGCCGGCGATCGAATAGAGCTTCTCCCTTACCGGGAGATCACGGGCGTCAATCTCGGAGATCGCCTCCAGCATGATCTCCCAGCGCTCCAGGAAGAGCGTGTTCAGGATCTCCTCCTTGGAGGAGAAGTAGTGGTAGACCAGGCCATAGGCCACGCCGGCCTCGTCGGCCACGTCCGACACGCGGCAGTGGTGGAAGCCCTGGCGCGCAAAGACGCTCACGGCCGCGTCCAGGATCAGACGGCGCTTGTCCACCGGCGCCTGGCGCGGTGCCGTGGCCATCAGGAGCTCACCTCGGCGGGCCGGCGGTAGGCGTCCGGCACCCGGTTGGCCAGGCTCGGGAGCTTCTCGCGCACCTCGTCCTGGCGGCCGAGGTCGAGGTCGGCCGCCACGAAGCACACCTCGTCGAGAGCGCGGGTGAGCACCTCGCCCCACGGGTCCACGATCATCGAGCCGCCATAGCTGACCTTGTCCGGCGGGTGCGGGCCGAACTGGTCGGCGGCAATCACGAAGGCCTGGTTCTCGATCGCCCGCGCGCGGATGAGGATGTCCCAGTGGGCGCGGCCGGTGACCTCGGTGAAGGCGGCCGGCACGAGCAGAATGCGCGCGCCCTCGACGGCCAGGGTGCGGTAGAGCTCGGGGAAGCGCAGGTCGTAACAGACGGTCAGGCCGAGGCTCACGCCGGCGGCCGTGTGCGACTGCACGATGTCGTGGCCGCCCTCCTGGGTCTCCGACTCGCGGTAGACCTGCCCGCCGACCTCCACGTCGAACATGTGGATCTTGCGGTAGACGCCCTTGAGCTCGCCGTCGGGACCGACGTGCACGGACGTGTTGGAGAGCTTCTCGCGGTCGTCGCGGCGCTCCACGATCGATCCCGGCACGAAGTCGATCCCGAGCTCGCGCGCCAGCCCGCGTGCCCACTCGATCGTGGGTCCGTCGAGGGACTCGGCGCCGGCCAGGTAGGCGTCGTGGGTGCCGAGCACGTTGAACTTCTCCGGCAGCACGACGAGCGAGGCTCCGTCGGCCGCGGCCGCGCGCGTGAGCCGATCGGCCACCGCAAGGTTGCCGGCCTTGTCCTCCCCCGAGTTGAGCTGCACAGCGGCGGCGCGCACGAAGTTCTCCCCCGCGATTGACTGACTAGTCAATCTGGAGTGTACTGCGCCCGTGAGACCGCTTCCGGTGCGTGGGCCGCAGGTGCGTTCGCTGGGGCTCCGGCTGCCGCCCGCCCGCATGCCGCTGCTGCGCCGCGGCCGGCCGCTCAAGCGCTGGCGCTACGTGGCGCTCTACCGGCCCGACCTGATGGTGTGCGTGGGCAACGCGCGCGTGGCCGGCATACCGCAGCGCTGGTGGGCGGTCGCGCTTCCCGACGGCACGCTCGCCGAGCGGACCACCGCGGGCCGCGGCGGGATCGACCTCTCGCCCGGGCGCGCGCGCGTCGAGGCGGACGGGGTGAGCGTGGACCTGTCCTTCGACGAGGACGAGGGTGTGGAGGTGGCGTCGCCGAGCGGGCGCTCGTGGATCTGGACGCGCAAGCAGGCGCCGGTGCGCCTGCGCGGCAGCGTGCGACTCGGCGAGCGCGAGTGGTCGGTGGACGGCGACGAGGGCTTCGTGGACGACTCCGCCGGCTACCACGAGCGCCACACGGTGTGGCGCTGGTCGGCCGGTATCGGGCGCTCCGTTGAGGGACGTACCGTGGCGTGGAACCTGGTGGACGGGGTGCACGACGCGCCCGAGTCGAGCGAGCGCACGGTCTGGGTGGACGGCGAGCCGGTCGAGGTCCCCCCGCTCGGGTTCGCCGAAGATCTGTCGCGCGTGGGCGACCTGGAGTTCACGCCCTGGTGCGCGCGCGAGGACCACACCCGGCGGCTTCTCTTCCGGAGCGACTACGTGCAGCCGTTCGGCAGCTTCCAGGGAGAGCTGCCGGGCGGGCTGCGACTGGCGTCGGGCCACGGCGTGATGGAGTGGCACGACGTCAGGTGGTGAGGAGCGCGCGGAGGTCGTGCTCCACCGCGCGCGGGTCGTCGTGAAGCTGCCTCCACGTGACGCGAACGGGCCGCCAGCCCGCCACCTGCAGGCGGCGATCGCGTGCGCGGTCCCGCTCGAAGGCGGCCTCGGTGGCGTGGACGGCTCGGCTGTCGAGCTCCAGCGCCAGCCGCTCGGCGCGCCATAGGCAGTCGACCTCGATCCACGTGCCCGCGATGTGCAGCCATGCGTTGACCTCCGGCCGCGGCAGGCCAGTGGCGGCAACGAACTCTCGGAAGCGCTCCTCGAGCTTGCTGCGGGTGACGGTGGCGCCGATCCGCCCTTTCGCGAGCAGCGTACGGAGAGACGCGGTCCCCCGACGCCCCGGGTAGCGCCTGAGAACGGCGGGCAATGAAAGCGGGTCGGTGAGGCGCAGCACTTCGGCCTGCTCGATGGCTCGCTCGAGCTGGTCGGGGCGCAGCACCGCGGCGAGGTCGAGCAGCGTGCGGGGGACGGTGGTCACGGGGATGCCGTCCTTGACTGTGCGCTCGTCCTCAGGAAGGGCGGTGACGTAGCACTGGATTCCAGGTCGTCGGCCCAAGCACCGAGGGGTCGTCACATCGACCCGTGGCCGGTCATCGCTCCTCAGCGCCCAGAGCCAGCCGGCGGAGCGATGGCTGAGAACAGCATCCGGTCCGCACGCCAGTACGGCCGCGAGACAAATGCCGCTCGCCGAGATGAGGCGATGTCCGACTGAGTAGACGCCGCGATGGACTCCATGCAGCCGACCGACATCGAGCCGGTACTGGATGCTGTTCGGATTGAGCCCAAGACCCAGCAGCTGCCTCCGCGCGAGGACCCCGTGCTGCGACCGAGCCAGTTCGGCAATCGCCACATCTACGGAACGAGACCCGACTTGAGCTGAACTATTCAGCTTTATCCGGGTCTCGTCGTGCATGGGCCGATCGTGGTCGGTGCGGCGTTACGACTCAAGGCGGGTGTGTGACGGGATAGGGTGCCGCGCCATGAAGATCCGAGCCGCGGTTCTCGAGGAGTTCGCCAAGCCGCTCGTGGTCCAGGAGGTCGAGCTAGACGGCCCGGGCCGGGGCGAGGTGCTCGTTCGCCTGGCCGCCTGCGGCGTCTGCCACACCGACATGTACACGGCCAGCGGCGCCGACCCCTCCGGCTACGCGCCCACGGTGCTCGGGCACGAGGGCGCCGGGGTCGTGGAGGCCGTGGGCGAGGGCGTGTCGAGCCTCGCCCCGGGCGACCACGTGGTCACGCTCTTCTCGCCCCAGTGCCGCGAGTGCGTGCACTGTGTCTCGGACAAGACGAACCTCTGCCTCGCCATCCGCGAGAAGCAGAACGAGGGCTACCTGCCCGATGGCACCACCCGGCTCAACCGGGAAGGGGAGCGGCTCCGCCACTTCATGGGCACGAGCACGTTCGCGGAGGCCACCGTGATGCCCGAGATCGCGCTGGCCAAGGTCAACCCGGACGCCCCGCTCGACGTGGTGTGCTCGCTCGCCTGCGGCGCCACCACCGGGATCGGCGCGGCGCTCTACGTGGCCAAGGTCGAGCCCGGCTCCACGTGCGTGGTCTTCGGCGCCGGCCTGGTGGGCCTGGGCGCGGTGGCCGGCTGCCGTCTCGCCGGTGCCGAGCGGATCGTGGCCGTGGACCTCGACGAGGGCCGCCTCGAGCAGGCGCGCGCCCAGGGCGCCACCGACACGCTCGTGGGCGGGCCCGGCGCGGTCGAGCAGATCCTCGAGATGACCGGCGGCTTCGGGGCCGACTACACCTTCGAGGCCACCGGCAACGTCGCGGTGATGCGCCAGGCCGTGGAGTCGGCGCGCATGGGCTGGGGCCTCTGCACCGTGGCCGGCGTGGCCGGGAAGGGCGAGGTGCTCGAGGTGGTGCCGCGCTTCCTGATCACCGGCCGCCGCATCGCCGGCGCCTCGTTCGGCGGCGCCAAGGGCCGCGACCGCGTGCCCGAGCTGGTGGACCGCTACCTGGCCGGCGACCTGGACCTGGACTCGCTCATCACGCGGCGCATCTCGCTCGACGAGGTGAACGACGCCTTCGCGGCCATGGACCGCCACGAGGGCGTGCGGACCGTCATCACCTACTAGGGCGCGGCCGTTGGCATCGTGGACCCACAGCTCGGCCTCGGCGTGCCTCCGCCGCGCGCATCGCGGCGATCGCGCTGTCGTGGAGCCTCTGAGCCAGGCCGCTGCCCCACTCGCCGGGGTCGGTGAACAGCCACGACAGCAGCGCGCCCGCCGGCGAGCGACCACCCGTCCGGCGCCCACTCCCCGTAGCTCGCGTCGCAGCGTGCGATCAGCTCCGCAACCGCCTGGGCGTCGTCCGGCCCGGCGGCCCTCAACGGCCCTCCCAGCGCACCGGCTCGCCGTGGTAGCCGGCGTGCGCCAGCACGCGCTCCTCGCCGCCGGGCCAGACGGTCAGGCGCAGCTCGGCGAGCTCGCCGCCGGGCTCGAGCGAGAGCCGCGCGAGCGGAGCGCGCTCGGTGGCGCGCGCGCCCGCCGCGGCGATCAGCTCGCCGATCCGGTCGCGCTCCGCGGCGTCCACGTACTGCATGACGATCGAGTGGAAGACCACCGTGCAGGCGCCGTCCACGGGCTCGGCCAGCCGGCGCTCGAGCCAGTCGGCCGCGCCCGAGCGCTCCACCGAGACCGGGATCCCGGCGGCCACCTCGAGCGCTCCGTCCAGCACCCGCAGCCGGTCCAGCTGGTCCGGCCCACAGGTACGAGCGCAGCGTGAGGCGACCGTCGTCGTCGAGAGCCACCGGCGCCTCGTCGCAGCCCGCAGCGCTCCACGATCCGCACCTGCCCGGGCAGTGAGGGAAGCGCGCCCTCGGCGTAGTCGAGGAACGCACCGGCGACCCGGCATCGCCGAACTCGAACCCGCCGGCGGTGTAGCGGAAGGCGTCCCAGCGCAGATTGAGGCCCGCGCTCGAACCGAGCTCCATCAGCCGCAGCGGCAGGCCGGTCTCGGAAGCCAGCACGAGGAAGCCGAGCGCCAAAGCGCGCGAGCGGCCCACCTCATTGGTCTGGACCGGCCTCCTCACCAGCCCATCCAGCTCCCCCAGGTGATCCGCCACGGTGGCGCGGAACGCGGGCCACGCGGCGGACACCGAACCGTTCCCCCCGCAGGACGGATACACCGCGGCAAGCTCGGGCGCGCTCCCCGCCAGAGCCAGCCGGTGCACCGCCCCCATGAAGCGCAGCTGGAGCATCGACTCGAGCGGATCGTCCTCGTGGCCGGCGAGCACCTCGGCCACGACCCCGCCCGCCTCGGCGTCGTCGCCGGCGCGGCGCAGCAGCTCGCCGTACAGCGGCGATCCGAGCCGGTCGCACCACTCGGCCTGCCAGCGCATGCGCGCCGAGACCGATCGCAGGTCAGCCTCGGGCGGCACGCTGGCGCTGGAGCTCGGCCACCAGCAGCTTCTGGTGCAGCGCCGCGATGAGGTCGCGCAGCGGCTCGACTCCGGCCTGGATCAGCTCGGCGGCGCGGTCGGGCTCGAGCTCGCCGGCCAGGCGGTCCATCAGCACCTGGACCTCCTCCTTCACCAGATCCTCGAGCGCGCGCTTGTAGCGCACGGTGTCGTAGACCGTGAAGCCGATCCGCTCGTCCCACCCGCCGGCGCGGAAGCGGCTGATCGCCTCGACGATCTGCACGTCGCGCTCGCCGTAGCCGCGGCTGTTGGGAGTGAGGATCTCGAGCTCGGCCAGCCGCTCGAGCGCCTCCTGCGGGATGTCGTAGCGGCGCCGCAGCTCCGCGGCACTACACCCGGCTCGTGTCCCCCTGGAGCGCGCGCTCGAGTATCCGGTCCTCCAGCTCCACGAGCGCGCGGGCGCGCTCGGGGTCCTCGTCGAGCACCGAGCGGATCAGCTTGAGCGGCATGAAGCGCTCCTCCTGAAGCTGCTTGATCAGGCGGATCCGCTCGACGAACTCGGGCGGGTAGTAGGCCATGTTGCGCGACGTCTTGACCGGCTCCGGCAGGAGCCCCTCGCGCAGGTAGTGCTTGATCGTGCCCGCGCTCACGCCGCTGCGCTCGGCCAGCTCCTTCATCTTCAGGAGCCCGTTCTGGCTGGCCATCACCCCATGAAGCTCCCGCGGGCGCCGGTGTCCGCGGGTCCGGCCACCGCCCCCGCCTCCTCCAGCGCGGCGATCTCGCCTCGTCGTAGCCGAGCGTCGAGAGCACGTCGCGGGTGTGCTCGCCGAGCGCCGGGCCCGGCCCGGCCGGCGCGCCCGGCGTGCGCGAGAGCTTGACCGGCACGCCGAGCAGGCTCACGCCGTCGGTCCCCGGCTGGTCCACCTCGACCACCATCTCGCGCGCGCGCACGAGCTCGGAGTCGAGCGTCTCGTCCAGGTCGAGCACCGGCTCGAGGCAGCAGTCGTGGTTGGAGGCGAACTCGCGCCACTCCTCGCGCGTGCGCTCGAGGAAGATCCGCTCCACCTCGGCGTGCGCGTCGGAGCCCGGGCGCCTCGAACTGCTTCTCCACGAGGTCCTCGCGCCCCACCCCGCGCGCACCACGCCTGCCAGAACTTCGGCTCGAGCGCGCCGAGGGTCACCCAGCCGTCCTTGCACGCGTACGGCCGGTAGCAGATGAGGCTGCCGGCCAGCTCGAGCGTGCCGCGCTCGCGGCACCACGCCGCTCGCAGAGGTAGCGGGCCGCCACCAGCGCGAGCCACGACAGCGCGCCGTCGAACATCGAGACGTCCACGATCTGCCCCTGCCCGGTGCGCTCGCGCTCGCGCAGCGCGGCCAGGATGCCGAAGGCGGCCATCAGCGCGCCGCCGCCGATGTCGGCGATCTGGCCGGCCGCCTGGACCGGCGGGCCGCCGCGCTCGCCGCGTGAGGCCCGAGCACGCCGCCCAGGCCGAGGTAGTTCATGTCGTGGCCCGAGCGAGCCGTGTAGGGGCCGTCCTGCCCGTAGCCGGTGATCGCGCAGTACACGAGCCCGGGGTTCTCCTCGCGCAGGCGCTCGTAGCCCACGCCGAGCCGGTCGAGCACGCCCGGCCGGAAGGACTCGAGCAGCACGTCGTGCTCGCGCACCAGGCGCAGCAGCACCTCGCGCCCGCGCTCCTCCTTCAGGTTCAGCCGGATCGAGCGCTTGCCGCGGTTGAGGGCGAGGAAGAGCGCGGACTTGGCCGAGTCCTCGGCGCCCTCGTGGTAGGGCGTGGCCCAGCGGATGTAGTCGCCCATGCCGGTGTCCTCGACCTTCAGCACGTCGGCGCCGAAGTCGGCGAGCAGCAGCGAGCAGAACCCGCCCGGCAGCAGCCGCGACAGGTCGAGCACCCGTACGCCGTCGAGCGCTCCGCTCACGCGGCCACCTCGCGCACCGGCGCGTCCAGCAGCTCGCGCGCCTCGGCCACCGTCGCCGCGCGCCGGCCCACGTCCTCCACGAGCCGCCGCGCCCGGGCGATCAGGTCGCCGTTGGAGCGCGCCATCTCGCCGTCCGGGAGGTAGAAGTTGTCCTCGAGCCCCACGCGCACGTTCCCGCCGAGCGCGGCCGCGGTGGCCACCAGCCGCCACTGGTCGCGGCTGATGCCGATCACGCCCCAGTTGTTGCGCGACTCGGCCCCGCCCGGCACCTGGTCGGCCATGAACGCGAGGTTCTTCGGGGTGGGCCGGATGCCGCCGTTCACGCCCATCACGCACGACACCTGCAGCGGCTCGTGGAGCAGGCCCATGTCGAGCAGCGGGTCGAGGTTGGCCACGTGGCCCGAGTCGAAGCACTCGTGCTCGGGCCTGATGCCGATCTCGTTCATCGCCTCGAGGAACTCGATGATCGTGTCGAACGAGTTCTCGAACACCGCCTTGAACACGAAGTCCTTGCGCTTGGCCGAGTACTTCGCGTAGTTCATCGAGCTCATGTTGAGCGCCGCCACGTCCGGTCGCAGCTCGCGCAGGTACGCGATCCGCTTGTCGATCGGAACGCCGATCGCACCGGTGGAGTAGTTGACGATCACGTCGTCCACCGCGTCGCGGATGGCCTCGGTGATCGCGCGGAAGTCCTCGATCTCGTAGGACGGCACGCCGTCGGGCGTGCGCGCGTGGATGTGGATCATCGAGCAGCCCTCGTCCACCGCCCGCTTGGCCTCCGCCGCGTACTCCTCGGGCGTGTAGGGGATCGCCGGGCACTGCTCGCGGTTGGCCACCGCGCCCGAGATCGAGCACGTGATGATCGCGGGGTTCTCGAAGCTGCTCATACGGGCATCACTCCATGCTTCTTGTGCGGGCGCTCGACCCGCTTGGTGGCGGCCATCTCGAACGCCTTGATCACCGTCGGCCGCGTCTCGCGCGGGTCGATCACGTCGTCGATCAGGGCGTTGCCGGCCGCGATGTACGGGTCGATCGTGGCCCTGATGCCCGCGATCATCTCGGCGCGCGCCGCGTCCGGGTCCTCGGCGGCCTCGATCTGCTTGCGGAAGATGATGTTCACCGCGCCCTCCGGCCCCATCACGGAGATCTCGGCGCTCGGCCAGGCCACGATCAGGTCGGGCTCGTAGGCCTTGCCGCACATCACGTAGTAGCCGGCGCCGTAGGCCTTGCGCACGATCACCGTCACCTTCGGCACCGTCGCGCGCGAGACCGCGTAGAGCATCTTCGCGCCGTGGCGGATGATCCCGGCGCGCTCGACCTTGGTGCCCACCATGAAGCCCGGCACGTCCATGAGGAACAGCAGCGGGATGCCGTAGGCGTCGCAGAGGTTCATGAAGCGCGCGGCCTTGTCCGCCGAGTCGTTCTCGAGGATGCCGCCGAGGTGGCGCGGCTGGTTGGCCACGATGCCCACCGGGCGGCCGCCCATGCGCGCGAGGCAGGTGATGATCGTGCGCGCCCAGCGCGGCTTCAGGTCGAACCACTCGCCGTCGTCCACGATGCGCCGGATCACGTCGTACATGTCGTAGGGATGGCGCGGGGAGTCGGGCAGGATGTCGAGCAGCTCCTCGTCCATCCGGTCCACCGGGTCGGCGGACTCGCGGAGCGGCGGCGCCTGCTCGCAGTTCTGCGGCATGTAGGAGAGGTACGCCTTGATCGCGTCGATGCAGTCCTCGTCGGAGTCCACCTCGAGGTCGCCGACGCCCGACACGCGCGTGTGCACGCGCGAGCCGCCCAGCTCCTCCTGGGTCACGTCCTCGCCGGTGACCGCCTTGGTGAGGTGCGGGCCGGCCAGCGCCATCGAGCCGCGGCCCTTGACCATCGGCACGAAGTCGGCGAGCCCGGGGATGTAGGCGGTGCCGGCGGCGCAGGGCCCCATGAGCGCGGCCACCTGCGGCACCACGCCGCTCATGATCACCTCCTCGCGGAAGAGGTGCCCCGACCCGGCGAACAGCGAGCCGGCCGCCTCCTGGATGCGCGCGCCGGCGGAGTCGAGCAGCCAGACCATCGGAATGCGCTTCTGGAGCGCCAGGTCGCGCAGGCGGGTGACCTTGAGCTCGCCGGTCATGCCCATCGAGCCGGCCATGACCGTGAAGTCGTAGGCCGCCACGGCCACCAGGCGGCCGTCGATCTTCCCGTAGCCCGTGATCACGCCGTCGGCGGGGGCCTCGCGCCCCTCCATCGAGCGCTGCGAGAAGTGCGGGCGCGCGTGGATGCCGAGCTCGGTGAACGTGCCCTCGTCGATCAGGAGCGCCAGGCGCTCGCGGGCGGTCAGCTTGTCGGCGGCGTGCTGGCGCTCGATCCGCTCCGCGCCGCCGCCCTCGCGGGCGCGCTCGCGGCGTTCGTGGAGATCGTCCACGAGCGAGCGAAGCGACGGGCGAGCGACGAGCGTGTCGGCGGCTGCCCTCTCAGTTGTGGCCATGCCCCTCCGGGTCAGAAGTGGGAAGTACTACTTCTTACTCTGACGATCGCTCGGCAGGCGGTCAAGGAAGGGCTCGACCACCCGCATGGCGGTCTCCGCCGCCGCGGCGTGCTCGCCGGGATCGTCCGGGGCCTCGAACGCGGTGATCTCGAGGCCCACCAGCTCGCAGTCCTCCACCACCGCCTCGGCAAGGTCGTAGAGCTTCTCCGGATGCAGGCCTCCCGGGGCGGGGAACTGCGCCGGGAAGTGCTCGGGGTCGATCACGTCGAGGTCGAGGTGCACGTAGACCGGCGCGCCGTCGAGGGCGTTCTTCACGGCCACGAGCGTCTCCACGTTGCTCGCTCCGATCACCGTCACGCCGCTGGCGCCGAGCAGGTCGCGCTCGCCGTCGTCCAGGTCGCGCACGCCGGCGAGCACCACGCGGTCCGAGGCGATCGTGTCAGTCAGGCCCGCGTCCCACTCGCCGCAGGCGCCGGCCAGCGCCATGCCGCCCAGGTAGCCGCTGGTGGTGGTGGTCGGCGTGTTGTAGTCGGCGTGGGCGTCGAGCCAGAGCACCTTGATCCCCTGGCCGTGCCGCAGCGCCGAGGGAAGGGTGGTGATGCCGATCGAGCAGTCGCCGGCGAGCAGCACCGGCACGCGACCGCCGTCGAGCGCGTCGTCCACCTGGCCGCCGGCCTCGAGCAGGCAGCCGCGCGAGCCGCGCAGGTCCTCGTCGTAGGGCACCACGCGCTCCGCCGACGGGCTCCCGATCACACGCGCCTCGACCTCGAGCCTGCTCTCGATCAGCGGCGCGAGCGTCTCCACGCCGCGCATGGCGCGCGGCGTGCGGTCGGCCGTGCGGCAGCGGAGCGCCACCAGCGAGAGGCCCATGGTCAACGGCCGGTCCAGCTCGGATCCCGCTTCTCGAAGAATGCGCTCACCCCCTCCTGGATGTCCTCCGTGGTGAAGGCGATGGAGAGCTGGCTGCGCAGGTGATCGAGAGCGTCCTGGAGCGACATGTCCAACTGACGGTACATGGCGTCCTTGCCGAGCTTCATCAACACCGGCGACTTCGACGCGAGCTTCACCGCCCACTCGTCCACCGCGGCGTCGAACTCCTCGCCCGGCACCACACGGTTCACGATCCCCGCCTCACGCGCCTCCTCCGCCGAGATCCGCTCGCCGAGGAGCAGCAGCTCGTTCGCCTTCTTTCGGGGCACGTTGCGGTAGATCAGGGCCATGATCATGAACGGGAACACGCCCACGTTGATCTCGGGCGTGCCGAACGTGGCGGTGTCCCTGGCCACGATCAGGTCGCAGGCGAGAGCGATCCCGAGCGCGCCGGCGAGCACGTGCCCGCCCGCCGCGCAGATCGTGGGCTTGCCCAGCTGCATGATCAGCGTGAAGAGCCGCGGGAAGCGCTCCGTGCCGAAGTGCTTGTGGACGAGTGGCACGTCCGCGGCGAACTGGTCGAGGTTGCCGCCGGCGCTGAAGACCTTCTCGTGCGTCGAGGCGAGCACGACGCAGCGCACGCGCTCGTCGTCGCGCGCGGTCTCGAAGGCGTCGATCAGCTCGCCGAGCAGGTCGCCGGAGAGCGCGTTGCGCGTCTCGGGCGCGTTCAGCGAGATCGTCGCGACGCCGTCGTCGCGCACGTCGTAGAGCAGCTTCTCGTAGGCCATCGCCGACAGTTCTACTACTCGGGCTCGGGAGGGGCCCACGCTGCCCGCATGTCCACGCGCTGGCCGCGGAAGGGCACGCCCTCCTCCTCGAGCAGGCGGCGCTGGCGCTCGCCCTTGGCCAGCGAGCCGTCGGCGCGCACCACCCGCTGCCACGGAACGGTGGGTCGTGGCAGTCCGCGAGCACCGCGCCAGCGAAGCGCGGGGCGCCGGGCGAGAGGTCGCCATAGGTGGTCACGGAGCCCGGGCGCAGAGAGCGCACCCGGCGGAGCACCTCCTCGGCGGACGTGGCCGCCACGTCAGAGCCCGTAGCCCTCGAGCAGCTTCAGCCAGACCTCGCTGCGAGTGGGAAACGCCGGCACGGCGTGTGCCAGGCGGTCCAGCGGCACCTCGCCGATCACGGCGATCGTGGCCGCGTGGAGCCACTCGCCCACCTCGACCCCGGTGAACGTGGCGCCCACCACCACGCCGCGGCTCTCGTCGATCACGAGCCTCGCCGTGCCCGGCGCGTCGTCGCGGCCGTAGAAGCTCGCGCCGGCCGTGGACTGCGTGGGCACGTCCACCGCGCGGACGTCGAGGCCCGCGTTGCGCGCGCCGTCGAGCGTGTAGCCCACCGCGGCCACCTGCGGGTCCGTGAAGATCACCCGCGGCGAGCGCGCGTCGTCGCTGATCGCGCGCATGTCCTGGCCGAGGATCGTGCCGGCCGCGATCCGGGCCTGGTACTTGCCCATGTGGGTGAGCAGCACGCGTCCGTTCACGTCGCCGATGGCGTAGAGCCAGTCGTTGGCGCGCATGCGGTCGTCCACCTCGATCGACTTGCCCGGCTCGAGCCCCACCGACTCGAGACCCAGGTCGTCGGTCTTCGGCTTGCGGCCGACGGCCACGAGCAGCTCGGTCGCCGCGCACCGGCCCGCCGGTCTCGAGCTCGAGCTCCACCTCGCCGTCGCGGGCGCGCACCGCCGTGGCCTTGACGCCCACCTGCACGTCCACGCCGCGCTCATGGAGGGCGGAGCGCACCTCCTCACCGGCGAACCGCTCCTCCTGGGGCAGCACGCGGTCGGCCGCCTCGACGAGCGTCACCTGCGATCCGAGCGAGCTCCAGGCCTGCGCCATCTCCACGCCCACCACCCCGCCGCCGAGGATCGCCAGGCGCTCGGGCACCTCCTTCGCGGTGGTGCCCTCGCGGTTGGTCCACGGCCTGGCTTCGCGCAGCCCCTCGATCGGCGGCACCGCGGCGCTGCTCCCGGCGGCCACCACCACCGCCCGGCGCGCCACCAGCGTGTCGCCGTCGACCTTCACCCGGCGCTCCCCGTCGAGCCGCCCGTGGCCGCGCACGAGCGTGACCCCGTGGTCGGCCAGCCACGGCTCCATGTGCGAGTCGTCCAGGTCGTGGATGACCTCGTCGCGCCGCTCGAGCACCGCCTTGCACGTCGAGAGTCCCCGGTCACGGCCTCGCGCACGCCGGGGATGCGCCTGACCTCGGCCAGCAGCTCGCCCGGGCGCAGCATCGCCTTCGACGGCATGCACGCGTAGAACGAGCACTCGCCGCCCACGAGCTCCTGCTCCACCAGCGCCACCTCCAGCCCGGCGTCGCCGAGCCGCCCGGCGCAGACCTCGCCCGCCGGGCCGCCGCCCACCACGATCACGTCGAAGCTCAGCTCGGCCAAGGGCGGCGACATTAGCCGAAGGACCGAGCCAGTAGTAGGAAGTTCCACTCCCTACTTTGGTACGGTGCGCCTCGCAGCATCCACTACGAGGGGGACCCGCGATGGCAACGGCCGAGAAGGTGCTCAAGCCGAACTTCGAGACGAGGCGCAAGCACTTCATCTTCACCGAGGAGCACGACCAGCTCCGCGAGTCCATCCGCGCGTTCGCGAAGAAGGAGCTGGCTCCGCACGCCGCCGAGTGGGAGGAGACCACCTTCCCCGACTCGGTCTTCCGCCGCATGGGCGAGCTCGGCTTCCTCGGCCTCTCCTACCCCGAGGAGTACGGCGGCCAGGGCGGCGACTACTACTGCAACCTCGTGCTGGCGGAGGAGATGTCGCACGCGGGGTCCGGCGGGCTCGTCATGGGCGTGGCGGTGCACACCGACATGGCCACGCCCCCGGTGCACCTGTTCGGCACCGAGGAGCAGAAGCAGCGCTACCTCGTGCCCTCCATCCAGGGCGAGAAGATCTCCTGCCTCGGCATCACCGAGCCCGACGCCGGCTCGGACGTGGCCGGGATCAAGACGCGCGCAGTGCGCGACGGCGACGAGTGGGTCATCAACGGGTCCAAGACCTACATCACGAACGGGCACCGCGCCGACTTCATCGTGCTCGTGACGAAGACCGACGCCGACGCGGGCTACGACGGCTTCTCGCTCTTCCTGGTGGACATGGACACGGAGGGCGTGATCCGCGAGAAGAAGCTCGAGAAGCTCGGCATGCACGCCTCGGACACCGCGCTGCTCGCCTTCCAGGACGTGCGCGTGCCGGCGGACGCGCTCCTCGGGCAGGAGGGCAAGGGCTTCTACCACATCATGTGGGAGCTCCAGGGCGAGCGGCTGATCGGCGCCGCGGGCTGCGTGGCGGGCGCCCAGCGCTGCTTCGAGAAGACGCTCGAGTACGCCACCGACCGCACCGCCTTCGGCCGCCCGATCGGCAAGTTCCAGGTGATCCGCCACAAGTTCGCCGACATGGCCACGAAGATCGAGGCCGCGCGCCAGATGGTCTATTCCACGGCCTGGCGCCATCAGAACGGCGAGTACCCCGTGCGCGAGATCTCGATGGCCAAGCTGTACGCGGCGCGCATCGCCTGCGAGGTGACCGACGAGTGCCTCCAGATCCACGGCGGCGCCGGCTACATGAAGGAGTACGGCATCGAGCGGGCCTGGCGCGACATGCGCCTGAACCGCATCGGCGCGGGCACGGACGAGGTCATGCTCGACGTGATCGGCCGCTCGTACGGGTTGTAGGCCCGGCGGCGGTTATCGGGTAAGACTCGCCGTGTGAGCGCACGGATCGAGATCGACCGCTCGCGGCGCCTCGACGACGGGGCGCCCGGCGGCCACAACCGCTGGCATCCGGACATCCCGCCGGTGCTTGCGGTCGACCCGGGCGAGGTGGTGACCTTCGAGCTGCGCGACTCGCGCGACCGGACGATCACGCGCGCGTCCACGCACGAGGACCTGCTCGCGATCCCGGCGCTCGCGCACCCGCTCACGGGGCCGCTCGAGGTGCGCGGCGCCGAGCCCGGCCACGTGCTCGAGATCGAGGTGCTCGGCTACGAGACCGACGACTTCGGCTGGACGGCGATCTGGCCCGGCTCGGGGTTCCTCGGCGATCTCTTCCCGCGCCCCTTCCTCGCGCGCTGGGAGCTCGAGGGCGGGTTGGCCCGCTCCGAGGACGTGCCCGGCGTGGCCGTGCCCGCCGGCGTGTTCGCCGGCGTGATCGGCGTGGCTCCCTCCCGGGAGCTCCTCGAGCGCGTGCTCGAGCGCGAGGCCGACCTCGCCGGCCGCGGGGGCGACTTCGAGCTGCCGAGCCCCGAGCGGGCGGCGCCGCCCTCCGCGGCCGACGGCCTGCGCACCTACCCGCCGCGCGAGAACGGCGGCAACATCGACATTCGCGATCTCGTGGCCGGCAGCCGCCTGCTGCTGCCGGTGCACGCGCCCGGCGCGCTGCTGTCGATCGGCGACCTCCACTTCGCCCAGGGCGACGGCGAGGTGTGCATCTCCGCGATCGAGACGGGCGGCTCCGCCACGGTGCGCGTGGACCTGCGCCGCGACGGCTGGCGCCCACGCTTCCCCGCCTGGGAGAGCCCGCCGCGACCCGGTCGCGCCTGCTTCGCCACCACCGGCATCCCGCTCGACGACGACGGCCGCAACGAGCAGCTCGACCTCAACCTGGCCACCCGGCGCGCGCTGCTCGAGATGCTCGACTGGCTCGAGCAGGAGCACGGCATGGAGCGCGAGCCCGCCTACGTGCTGATGAGCGCGGCGGTGGAGCTGCGCGTGTCCGAGCTGGTGGACAAGCCCAACGCGCTGGTGTCGGCGGCGCTGCCGCTCGACGTGTTCGAGCGCTAGGAACGGGTTGCGGGCGGACCTCCCCGGATCCCGCGTCCGGGGAGGACCGCCACCTGGCCCGTCCTGAGCCTCAGCCGGTGATCGGCAGGGAGATCTCGATGCGCCCGAACGTCACGAGGCCCGCCGAGCGCTGCGGCGTGTAGAGCGTGGTGCCCGGCGTGATCTGGAGCTTGTACCCCGAGCCCGCCTTGGCCTCCGAGGCGATCACCTCGAGCGGACGCTCGATCGTCCGCAGCTTGCCGTCGAGCGTCACCGGGATCGGCGTGGCCTGGTTGCCCACCACGCGCCCCGTGCTGTCGAGGATCTGCGCGTACAGGTGAGTGGACGCCGCTACGGCCGTGCCGCTGTAGGAGAGCTTCAGCGTGGGCTCGCCGACCACGTGCGCGTTCGCGGACGCCGCGGGCAGGGCCACCTCGACGGAGTTGGGTGCGGGTGTGGCCGCGATCAGCCCGCCCGAGGGGCTGCCCGGCACGATCGGGAGCGTCTTCTGGCCGGTGACCGCGGTGAGCGATCCGCGCCGGGGCAGCGGGTAGTCGGCCGCCGAGCGCCACTGCGCGTCGTCTGCCAGCCACTCGAAGCGCGGCCCCGTCTGCACCGAGGTGTCGCGCTTCAGGTAGCGCCCGAGCCAGTTGAGCACGGAGCGCTCCACATGCCCGGCCTCGCCGGCGCCCGTCAGGCACACGCCGTGACCGCCGCAGAACCACACCATCTTCGTGGGTATCCCGCGGCTGCGCAGGGACGCGTAGTTGCGGACCGCCTCCTTCAGCGTGAACAGCGTGTCCGGCGCTGCCCTGCGTGATGAGGGTGGGGATCTTGACCTTGGACAGCAGGGTGTCCGGGCCGTGGGCCGCGAACCAGGCCTGGTCGGCCGGGGCGACGGAGCCGCTCGCGATGCCGTTGACGCAGGTGTTCAACAGATGCGGGTCCATCCGCGACAGCTCGATCCCGTCGGGGTTCAACAGCCCGCCGGGCAGCGAGGCGGCGGTGCCCAGGCCGCAGAGCAGCACGCCCCAGCCGGCCTTGAGCGCGCCGTCCTTGTAGAGGCTCGTGGTGAGCGAGTTCCAGGAGATGTTCGGCGTGATGACGTCCACGCGCGCGTCGCGCGCGGCGGTGATCCACTGGATGCCGCCGCCGTAGGAGCTGCCGTTCATGCCCACGCGCGGGTCCCCGGCCTTGTCGAGCTGGGCCTCGGGCTGCTGCGCGAGGAAGTCGATCAGCGCCGACGCGTCACGCGCCTCGAAGTCCGGCGAGTCGACCGAGACCTGCCCGCCCGACTGACCGAACCCGCGCGGGTCCCAGGTCAGGACGTTGTAACCGGCGTTGCGGAGCACGCCCACGCCCACGCCGCCGAAGAGCTCGTCGGAGGTGGAGTTCTCGTCGGTCTCCCCGGGCTGGCTCCAGCCGGGGCCTACCATCACCGTGGGGGCGCGCTTGCCGGCCGCCAGCCCCGCCGCGGGGAAGAAGTGCGTGTTGATCCGCGTCTGGTCGAAGGAGCGCACCGTCGCGTCCCGGGCCTGCGCGCTCGGCACGATCACGGCCGCCGCGAGGGCCACCATCATCAGCACGAACAAACGCCTACCGCCCGCTCTCATCCCCACTCGTCTCCCCCGTTTGAAGAACCCAGAAGTTTCCGGATAGTACGCTAGAGTTTCCCAAAGTGCAAGCCAGCGGCTCAGCCATATACGAGTTCCCAGTGGGTCCTCTTCCCTCCGGGCGCCATTCGCTAACGCGAGAGACCGTTCTGGCCTCCCAGCGCGGGCGGCTGCTCGACGCCATGGCCCAGGCCGTGGCGGAGCACGGCTACCCCTCCACGACGATCGCGCACGTGGTGTCGTACGCGGGCGTCTCGCGCAAGACCTTCTACGACCACTTCAGCGACAAGCAGGAGTGCTTCCTGGCGATGTACGACACCGGCATCATGTTCCTGCTGGGCCGGGTGGCCGACACGCTCGAGGGACAGGACGACCCGCACTCGCGCGTGGTCATGGGGCTCCAGGCGTTCCTCACGGTGCTCTCCGCCGAGCCCGCCTTCTGCCGCGCGATCATCATGGAGGTGCACGCGGCCGGCCCGGCGGCGCTGGCGCGCCGGCGCGCGGTGCTCCGGGTGTTCGCCGACCGCTACCTGGATATCAACGCTCAGGCGCGCGAGGGCAGGAGCGCCATCGGCCCGCTGTCGGACGAGGCGGCGCTGGGCGTGGTGGGCGCCATCCTGGAGCTGGTGGGCACATGGGTCGAGGCCGGGCGCACCGCGGAGCTCCAGAAGCTCGCGACGCCGCTCTCCGCCTTCGTCTCCCACAACGTGATCCCGCGCAAGTAGCCCGGCCGGGCACGGCATGCGCGAGGATGCCGCGATCGGCGCGCTCCTCGACCACGTCCGCTCGTACTACGCGGCACTGAACAGCGGTGACCCCGACCGCGTGGCCTCCCACTTCACCAACGACGCCGTGCATCTACTACACGCGGCTCGGCCCGCACGAGGGTTCCGGCGAGCGCCGGCTCGACCGCGGCACCGAGTGGTTCGAGTTCAGCGATGGCAGGATCCGCGAGGTGCGCGCCTATCACCACGGCAACAAGAGGAACCCGAACGGCGACCTGCTCGGCTTCGACCACGCCGGCCGCGGCCACACGATGCTGGAGGACCGGCGGTGACCGAGTTCGGCAAGACGATCGCCGACGCCTACGCGACCGACGGCCCCGCCGTGGATCTCGGGCGCGGAGTGCACGACGGCAAGCTGGCGGCTGAGGCGGTCGTGCAGGTGCCGCTGCGGATGATGAACCGCCACGGGCTCGTGGCGGGCGCCACCGGCACCGGCAAGACGATCACCCTCCAGACGATCGCCGAGCAGCTCTCGGCCGCCGGCGTGCCGGTGTTCGCCGCCGACGTGAAGGGAGACCTCTCCGGGATCGGCGCGGCCGGCGCGCCGGGCGGGCCGGCCGAGAAGCGCATGACTGAGCTCGGCCTGCCCTTCGCACCGGCCGCCGCACCCGTGGAGTACCTCTCGCTGGGAGGCATCGGCCCCGGCGTGCCGGTGCGCGCCACCGTGTCCGACTTCGGCCCGCAGCTGCTGGGCAAGGTGCTCGAGTCGAACGAGACGCAGGAGCAGAGCCTCGCGCCTCGTGTTCCACTACGCGGACGAGAAGGGCCTGCCCCTGCTCGACCTCTCCGACCTGCGGGCGCTCCTCACCTTCCTCGAGTCGGACGCGGGCAAGGGCGAGCTCGAGGGCATCGGCGGCCTCGCCTCCTCGACGGTGGGCGTGCTCCTGCGGGCGCTCGTGGGTCTCGAGGACGGCGGCGGCAACGAGTTCTTCGGCGAGCCCCAGCTGGACATCGCCGACCTGATGCGCACGGCGCCGGACGGACGCGGGGTGGTCTCCGTGCTCGAGCTCGCGGCCGTGCAGGACAAGCCCAAGCTCTTCTCGACCGCGCTCATGTGGCTGCTCGCCGAGCTGTTCGAGCAGCTTCCCGAGGCCGGGGACCTCGACAAGCCCAAGCTGGTGTTCTTCTTCGACGAGGCCCACCTGCTGTTCCAGGACGCCACCGGCGCGTTCCTCGACTCGGTGACCCAGACCGTGAGGCTCATCCGCTCGAAGGGCGTGGGCGTGTTCTTCGTGACCCAGGTGCCGGACGACGTGCCCGCCTCCGTGCTGGGCCAGCTCGGCAACCGCGTGCAGCACGCGCTGCGCGCGTTCACCCCCGACGATGCGAAGGCGCTGAAGGCCGCGGCGTCCACCTATCCCACCTCGGACTTCTACGACGTGAGGGAGCTGCTCACGCAGATGGGCATCGGCGAGGCCGCGGTGACCACCCTCTCCGACGAGGGGGTGCCCACGCCCGTGGTGCACACGCGGCTCCGCGCTCCCGCCTCGCGTATGGGGCCCGCCGACGACGTGGAGGGAGCCGCCAAGGCCTCGCCGCTGTTTGCCAAGTACGGGGAGCGGGTGGACGCCGAGAGCGCGCGGGAGAAGCTCGCGGCCCGGATCGACGCCGCCACCGAGCCGGCGGAGAAGAAGCCGAAGCCGAAGGCCAAGCAGCGCGCGCCCGCCCCCTCGGGCGGGGTCGACGCCCTCGGCGACTTCCTGAACTCGCGCGAGGGCAAGGCGGTCCAGCGCAAGGTGCTGAGGGGTGTGTTCGGGATGCTGAAGAAGCGCCTATGACCATGCCGCCGTTCACGGACGAGCACAACCAGCTGCGCGAGGCGATCCGGCGCTTCGTGGCCAAGGAGCTGCGCCCGCACGCGGACGAGTGGGAGGACGCGGAGTGGTTCCCCAACGACGTGTTCACGCGCATGGCCGAGGTCGGCTACCTCGGCCTCAAGTACCCGGAGGAGTACGGCGGCGAGGGCGGCGACTACGTGCACGACGCGGTGCTCGCGGAGGAGCTGAGCGGCGCGGGCTCGGGCGGCCTCTCGGCGGGCATCGGCGCCCACATCGGTATCGCCACCCCGCCGATCTGGAAGTTCGGCACCGAGGACCAGAAGCAGCGCTACCTCGTGCCCGCGATCAGGGGCGAGCGGATCGCGGCGCTGGGCATCACCGAGCCGGGAGCGGGCTCGGACGTGGCCGGCATCCGCACCTTCGCCAGGAAGGTCGACGGCGGCTACGCCGTGAACGGGTCCAAGACCTACATCACGAACGGCGTGCGAGCCGACTTCCTCGTGACGGCCGTCAAGACCACCGAGGAGGGCGGCCACCAGGGGCTCTCCTTCCTGATCCTCGAGAAGGAGATGGAGGGCTACACCGTCTCGAAGAAGCTCGAGAAGCTCGGCTGGCGCGCCTCCGACACCGCCGAGCTGGCGTTCGACGACGTGTTCGTGCCCGACGAGAACCTGCTCGGCCAGGAGAACAAGGGCTTCTACCTGATCATGGCCAACTTCCAGTGGGAGCGGCTGGTGATGGCGCTGGGCGCGGTGGGCTCGATGAGCCGCATGCTGGACGCCGCCGTGGCCTACGCGGGGGAGCGCACCGCCTTCGGGCGCCCGATCGGCAAGCACCAGGCGATCCGGCACAAGATCGCCGAGATGGCGGTGAAGCTCGAGGCCGCGCGCTCGCTCACCTACTACGCGCTATGGCTGTTCGCCAACGGCGGCGACGCCATCCGCGAGGTGACCGAGGCCAAGCTGATCAGCCAGCGCGCCGCCTACGAGGTGGCCGACGACACGCTCCAGATCCACGGCGGCGCCGGCTACATGAAGGAGTACGGAATCGAGCGCGCCGTGCGGGACACGCGGCTCGGCCCGATCGGCGGCGGCACAGACGAGGTCATGAAGGAGATCCTGGGGAAGCAGCTGGGCCTGTAGGCGCCTCCGCGAACCTGCGCAAGCAGTCGAGCGAGCAGAACAGGTACTCCACACCCTCATGGGAGATGGCGCCGGCGGCGTGGTCCGGATCCACCGCCATCCGGCAGACCGGGTCCACCGGCATCTCGTCGAGGCCGTGGGTGAACTCGCAGGTCGCCTCCACCAGCTCGACCGGGTCGGACACGTTCCGGAGCTCGCGCCGCCCGCGCGACCGCAGGAACAGCCGCGGCGAGCCGCGGTCCCCGCTGATCCGCTCGGCGGTCGCGGCCGTGAGCAGCACCTCGCCGCCCGCCGCCTCTCCCGACACGCGGGCCGCCAGGTTCACCGTCGCGCCGAACCAGTCACCGTCGCGCTCCACCGCCGGACCGGCGTGTACGCCCACCCGCACGCTCGGGAAACCGTGCCGGCGCCCCACGTCGTGCACGATCGCTATTCCGAGGCGTACCGCGCGCTCGGGATCGTCCGCGCGGATCATCAGCGCGTCGCCGATCGTCTTCACCTGCTCGGCTCCGTAGTCCGGGAGCATCCCCCGCACCTCGTCGGCGAACGCGAGCACCAGGTCTGCCGCCTCCTCGTCGCCGTGCACCTCGGTGAGCGCCGTGTAGCCCGACAGGTCGGCGAACAGGAAGGCCGGCTCGGTCACGCCGGCAGTATCCCCATTGACCTCAGCGGCCGAGTCTGGGCAGGATCGACATCGGTGATGAATCGGACCAGGGCGCTCATGCTGATCACCTCGTGCGTCGCCGTGCTGGGCCTGTCGGCGTGCGCGGTGGGCCTGCCGAAGCCCGTGACCAGGGCCGGCATCACGTCGGTCACGCTGAACGGCAACGTCTACTCGACCCTCGACGGCGACACCGAGTACTGGTGGCGCTACGGCCCGACCTCGGCCTACGGCCAGGAGACGCCGCACAGGACCGTGACCACGCAGGCGCTGGAGGCGAGCGAGGTCTCGGAGCTTCTCACCGGGCTCACACCCGGCGCCGACTACCACTTCCAGTTCTGCGTCAAGGACGCGCAGGAGAAGCCCGAGCGGATCTGCAGCCGCGATCACGACTTCGTGGCAAACCCGCCCGAGGGCCGGATCGCGTTCGTTCCGATCGGCCCGGATGAGAACTCCCCGCAGATCCACGTGATGTACGAGGACGGCAGCAACCCCACGCAGCTCACCTACGCCTCGGGCAGCAACTTGCGTCCGAGGTGGTCGCCCGACGGCTCGAAGATCGCGTTCACGTCCACCCGCGACGACCCGAACGCCTCCGAGATCTACGTGATGGAGGCCGACGGCGACGGGCAGACGGCGATCACAGACGAGGGATCACGCGCGGACTATCCCTCGTGGTCGCCGGACGGATCCCGGATCGCGTTCAGCTCCACCCGCGACGGCGGCGTGGAGATCTACACGATGGATGCCGACGGGGGAAACATCACCAGGCTCACGACGAGCCGTGGCGTCGACGAGGAGCCAGCGTGGTCTCCCGACGGGACCCGGATCGCCTTCAAGAGCGAGCGCGACGGCGGGGACTACGAGATCTACACCATGAACGCGGACGGCAGCGCTGCGACTCGCCTCACAGACAACTCGATCCGGGACTGGGACCCGACCTGGTCCCCGGACGGGACACGCATCGCCTTCGTCTCCGACGACGGGCCCAACAGCGACATCCACGTCATGGACGCCGACGGCGACAACGAGGTCGCCGTGACGGACGACGAGTTCGAGGACCAGACGCCCGCGTGGTCCCCCGACGGGACGCGCATCGCGTTCGCGGCGCTTCGCGACACCGACGCCAGGTTCGACATCTGGGTCATCGACGCGGACGGCGACAACGAGGAGTTCCTCAACGAAGGCGGCTGGTCTCCGGCCTGGTGGGGGACGACCAGCGTGCCGACCGCGACGGTGCGGCGCTAGCGCAGGGCGCCGGCCGAGCGCGACTGCATACGCTCCGGCGCGTCGTCGTCGAAGCCCGCGAAGAAGCCTCCCACCGACTCCATCAGGTGCGTCATCGACTCGGCGCTGTAGAGCACCGGCTGGTACTTCGTGATGTCGTAGTCGATCGGTGCCCATCTCGAGGTAGTCGATCGGCCGGATCTCCATCTGGCGGAACTCCTCGATCTCGCCGTAGCTCGAGAGGATGCCGGCGCCGTACGCGCGCAGCTCGCCGTCCTCGTGGAGCACTCCGAACTCGATCGTGAACCAGAACACGTGCGCGAGGAACCTCAGGGCATGGCCTGTCTCGCAACGGCGGGCGGCCTGACCCGCAAGGAGGTTCAGCTCGGCGAGCTCGGGCGAGGCCAGCAGGTTCCCGTGGCCGATCACCTCGTGGATCAGGTCCGGCTCCGGCGTGTACAGCGGCGCCGCCCAGTGGCGGATGTACTGGGTGGAGTGGAACACGCGGTCGGCCAGCGCGCCGTAGAACTCCTCGAGCGGCACGAGTCCGGCGGCGGGCAGATAGCGGAAGCCGGTGAGCGGCTCGAGTCAGCGCGGTCACCTCGTCGAGGCCCGGGATGGCGTCGCGCGGCAGCGCCAGCGCCGCGGCGGCTTCGCGGTAGGCGCGGCACGCGTAGCGCTCGTGCTTGACCGCCAGCTCGCGGCACACGATCCGCCAGACCTCCTGCTCGCGGTCCGTGTACTCGATCGCCGGCGCGGGCTCGCCCGGGCGCCAGGCCAGCGCCGCGGTGGCTATCTCCGAGCGCCGGGCCCGGTACTCGGGGTCGTTCGCTCCGGGATGGTCCACGCCGAGGTGCACCACCACGCCGTTCTCGCCCTGGGTGACGGGCGAGTAGAGCTGGCCCTCCTCAAACACGGGCCCAGGACCGGTCGGGGTTCCACGAGAGCGCGTACTCGGGCTTGTCGTTGTCGCGCCAGAGCGTGCTCAGGCGCAGCGGGCGGAACGTGTCCCACATGATCGCGAGCTCGTCCGTGCTCTTCGCGCCGAGCGCCTTCTCCACGGCCCCGGGCTGCGGGCCGTGCGGCAGGCCGGAGGGATGCAGGGTGATCGAGCCCACCTCCACGCCCTTGCGCGCGGCGTAGTCGCCCTCGGCGTAGAACATGACCTCCTCGGACTGGATGTTCGAGTGGTGGTAGGGCAGCGGCACCGCCTCGGGGTCCCAGTCGAGCATCCGCGGGGCGAACGTGCAGATCACGAAGTTCTGGCCCTGGAAGGTCTGGTGGGCCGGCGGCGGCAGGTGGAAGCGCCCGGCGCGCGGCTCGAAGTCGTCCGCGTTGAACGTGTACGGCCAGACGTAGCCGTCCCAGCCGACCACGTCGAACGGGTGGCGGTCGAGCAGGTACTCCTGGTGGCCGTCGCGCACCCGGACCGTGACCGGGAACTCGCCGCTCTCGTCGAAGGTCTCGAGCTCGGCCGGGGGGTGGAAGTCGCGCTGCGAGTACGGGGCGTGCTCGAGCAGCAGGCCGTAGCGGTTGCGGTAGCGGTTGGGCGTCTCGATCTCGCCGGGCGTGTGGAAGCAGAGCCAGGTCTGCTCGCCGGCGTCGAGCTCGAAGCTGTGCGTGGTGCCGCGCGGGATCACCAGGTAGTCCTTCTCGCGGAACGGCACGCGGCCGAAGACGCGTGCGCAGCACGCCGCCGCCGCGATGCACGTAGATCACCTCGTCGCCCTCGCCGTTGCGGTAGAAGCCGGTGAGCGGCTCGGTCGGCTTGCAGACCGAGACCTCGAGGTCGGCGTTCCACATCAGCAGCCGGCGGCCGCCCAGCGGGTCGCCGCCGGGATCGACCGGTCCGGTGTCGGCCAGCCGGTGCACGTGGGCGTCCGGCACCCACTCCTCGCGCTCGATCGCTCGTGAAGCCGCCCACCGCGTCCAGCCGGCAGGGCGAGTGGAGGTGGTAGAGGATCGTCTCGTTGCCCGAGAAGCCCTCGTAGCCCATGACCTCCTCGGTCAGGAGCGGCGAGCCGGCGCCGTTGCGCCGGACCTGCACGTGGCGCTTGCGCGGGATGTCGCCGAGGCGCTCGTACCTCACAGGTTGCCCCTCAGGTCCTGCTCGCGCTCGATCGCCTCGAACAGCGCCTTGAAGTTCCCCTCGCCGAAGCCGCGCGAGCCGTGGCGCTCGATGATCTCGAAGAACAGCGTGGGCCGGTCGCCGAGCGGCTTGGTGAAGATCTGGAGCAGGTACCCCTCGTCGTCGCGGTCGACGAGGATGCCGAGCCGGCGCAGGTCGCCGAGATC
This sequence comes from uncultured Thermoleophilaceae bacterium, assembly GCA_963811055.1. Taxonomy (GTDB): domain Bacteria; phylum Actinomycetota; class Thermoleophilia; order Solirubrobacterales; family Thermoleophilaceae; genus JACVRW01. The sequence continues at coordinate 93,804 of CAWEPQ010000019.1, read as the reverse complement.
CTGCTCGATCTCGCCGATCCGGCCCGGCACCTCGTCGTAGTACTCACCGGGGATGGCGAGGAACTCGACGCCGCGATCGCGCAGCTCGGCCGACCGTGCCCACGATGTCGCGCGTGGAGATGGCCAGGTGCTGCACGCCGGCGCCGCGGTAGAACTCGATGTACTCCTCGATCTGCGACTTGCGCTTGCCCTCGGCGGGCTCGTTGATCGGGAACTTGAGCTTGCCGCTGCCGTCGGTCACGACCTTCGACATCAGGGCGGAGTACTCGGTGGAGATCGCCTCGTCGGAGAAGTGGATCAGCTCGGTCATGCCGAAGACGCGCTCGTAGTAGCCCACCCACTCCTGCATGTGGCCGAGCTCGACGTTCCCGACCACGTGGTCGATGCCGGCGAACAGCGGCTTGCGTCGGCGCGTCCGTCGCGGGCCTGGAAGCCGGGCATGAACGGCGCCGTCGTAGGCGCCGCGCTCCACGAACAGGTGCGACCGTCTCCCCGTAGGTGGCGATCGAGGCGAGCTGCACGCGCCCGTGCTCGTCCTCGATCCAATGCGGGGTGACCACCCCGCGGGCGCCGTGCTCGACGGCGTGCGAGTACGCGGCCGCGGCGTCGGGGACGCTCAGGGCGATCTTCTGAACGCCGTCGCCGTGGCGGCGCTGGTGGTCGCCGATCTCGTCCTCGCCCGAGAGCGAGCCCGTGACCACGAGCCGGATGCGTCCCTGCTCCAGCACGTGCGAGACGCGATCGCGGCGGCCGGTCTCGAGCCCCATGTACGCGGTCTCCGTGAAGCCGAACGCGCGCGTCGAGGTAGAAGGCGGCCTGGGCGGCGTTCCCCACGTATAGCTCGAGGTGATCGATGCCGTGAACCGGCATTCGATCGACGTCCGGGAGACCTGCAGGGCGCGGAGTCAGCTGTTCAGTGGCCATTCCCTGTAATGTTTCTACGGTTTGAGCGCCGCCGCAACGTCATTTCGTTGCGCGTACGGGCTCCATCACCTCGCCATGGACGCCGTAGACCGAACAATCGTTTCGCTGCTGCGCGAGGACGCGCGGCGCTCGTTCAAGGACATCGGCCGGCACGTGCACCTCTCGGCGCCGGCGGTCAAGCGGCGCGTGGACCGGCTGGAGCGCGACGGCGTGATCCGCGGGTACACCGCCATCGTCGACCCGGCCTCGTTCGGGTGGCACACCGAGGCGTTCGTGGACCTCTACTGCGCCGGCCGCATGCCCGGCGAGGCGATCAAGCGGGCCGTGGCAGGACGAGCCCGGGGTGGTCTCCGCCCACACCGTGGCCGGCGAGGCCAGCGCTCTGATCCACGTGATGGCCGAGGACACGCGCGACCTCGAGCTCGCGCTGGAGCGGATCCGCAGCGTGGACGGGATCGACCGCACCGTCACCGAGGTCGTGCTCTCGACCCTCGTGCAGCGATGAGGCGCGCCTACCCGGAGATGCGGCAGCCGCCCTCGATCCGGGACTTCTTCGCGTTCGAGGAGCACGTGCGGAACGCTCGCGCCAACGCCGGCCGGGGCGACGTGCCGGAGGCCTGGTACGAGATCCCCGTCTTCTACTTCTCCAACCCGGCGGCGGTGTACCGCGACGGCGACGAGGTGCCCAAGCCGGCCGACACGGCGATGCTCGACTACGAGCTCGAGCTGGCCGCGGTGATCGGCAGCGAGGGCGGCATCGAGGGGTTCACGATCATGAACGACTGGTCGGCCCGCGACCTCCAGGGCAAGGAGATGTCGGTGGGCCTGGGGCCGGCCAAGGGCAAGGACTTCGCCACCTCCCTGGGGCCGGAGCTGGTGTCGCCCGACGAGCTGCCGGACGGCCTCGACATGCGCGCGATCGCGCGCGTGAACGGCGAGGTGCGGACCGACACGCGCACCGGAGCGATCCATTGGTCCTGGGACGCAGATCCTGGCGGCGGCGGCGCGCAACACGCCCGGCCTGCGGGCCGGCGACGTGATCGGCTCCGGCACGGTGGGCGGCGGCTGCATCCTCGAGCACGGCGACGGCCGCTGGCTCCAGCCCGGCGACGAGGTGGAGCTGGAGATCGAGGGCATCGGCGTGCTGCGGAACAGGGTGACTTCCTAGCGGCGACTTAAGCGCCGGCGGCCCGAGGTCGATACGAAAACATGTGGGGTCCCTCCACCGAGGACTGAATTCGTGTCCTCCCGCGCGCCGTCCGGCTCTCTAGACGCCCTCAGGCTGCGAGTCGAGACCAGCGCCTCGATCGTCGACTCGGCACTCGACTGCATCATCACCATCGATGAAAGCGGCACGGTACGCAGCTTCAATCCGGCGGCTGAGCGGACCTTTGGCTACCGCCGCGAACAGGTCGTCGGCCGCGAGCTGGCGGACCTGATCATCCCCCACCCCCTTCGGGAGCGCCACCGTGAGGCGCTCGCCCGCATGGCCGAGGGAGGTGAGGGTCGCATCCTCGACAAGCGGCTCGAGCTGGAGGCCATGCGCGCTGACGGTGAGCGGTTCCCGATCGAGTTGACGGTAACGCGGGTTCGCGAGAATCCTCCGCTCTACGCCGGGTTTGTCCGCGACATCTCCGAGCAAAAGCGATCCGAGGCGATCATGCGCGAGGCCGAGGCGCGCTACCGCGCCCTCGTCGAGCAGATCCCGACCGTCACATACGTCTGCGCCTTCGATTCTGAGGGCACGATCCTCTACATCAGCCCGCAGATCGAGGCCCTCATGGGGCACCCGCCCTCGGCGTGGACGGAGGACCCGGGGCTCTGGCAGCGGATGATTCACCCAGAGGATCGAGAGCGCGTGGTCGCCGAGGTCGCTCGCTGCTACGAGCAGAACGAGCAGTTCCGCGACGAATATCGGATGGTCGCCATCGACGGACGGGTCGTGTGGTTTCGCGACGAGGAGACGCTGCTTCTCGACGATGACGGAGAGCCCCGCTACACGCAGGGAGTGCTCATCGACATCACGCGGGAGAAGCGGGCGGAGCGGCAGCTCAGGCTCCAGCACGATCTCGCCCGGGTGCTTGCCGAGGCACCGACCGAGGAGGCGGCTCTCCCGAAGTTGCTTCAGGCACTCGGCGGAGACATGGACTGGGCAGTGGGTGCGATCTGGGTGCCCGGAGAGGGCGGGCTCCTTCGCTGCCACCTCCTGTGGCACGCGCCGGGGGTGGATGCGCCGGAGTTCGACCGCCTTACCCGAGAGCTGGCGCTCGCGCGCGGCATGGGTCTCGCCGGCCTCGCGTGGGAACGCAAGCGCCCTGTGACCAAGGCTGAGACAGGCGGGGGGCCGGTCATGGCCCGCAACGAGGCCGCGGAGCGCGCCGGCCTGAAGGCTGAACTGGCGATTCCCGTTACGAGCGGCGAGGAGCTGCTGGCCGTCATCGAATCATTCGGGACCGGGAGGCAGACCGCCGACGAGGCGCTATTGCAAACCCTCTCCGTGGCCGGCGGCCAGATCGGTCAGTTTCTGGTGCGAAAGCGCACCGAGGCAGAGCTCGCTCACAGTGCGCTCCACGATCCGCTCACCGGCGTCGCTAACCGGGGACTGCTCCTCGACCGGCTGGGCCGGGCGCTCGCGCGCCGGACCAGGAAGAGCGCGGTCGCCCTGCTCTTCATCGATCTCGACGGGTTCAAGTTGATCAACGACGGCCACGGCCATCGCGCCGGCGACGTGGTCCTACGGGCGGTTGCGGCCCGTTTGGACGGCGTGCTCCGACCGACGGACACGGTCGCCCGGATCGGGGGGGACGAGTTCGTGATCCTGCTCGACGACATGGCCGACGGCGGCCAGGCAATGGCGATCGCGGAACGCGTGCAGCTCAAGCTGCTGGCACCCATCTCGATCGACGCCGAGGAGGTCCTCGTCACCGCCAGCATCGGCATCGCGGTGGCCTCCCACCGACCAGCTCCGGAGGCGCTCATCCGGGATGCCGATGCGGCCATGTACCGCGCCAAGGAGCAGGGGGGCGGTCGCTACGAGGTCTTCGACGAGGGCATGCGCGGTCAGGCGACCGAGCACCTACGCGTCGAGCGGGAGCTTCGCCGGGCCATTGACGAAGACGAGTTGCGCCTCCACTTCCAGCCGTTCGTATCGCTCGTGGACGGCCGCGTTCGCGGCGCCGAGGCACTCGTGCGCTGGGAGCATCCCGAGACGGGGCTGCTGCCGCCGGGGGCCTTCATCCCGGTCGCGGAACGCGGCCCGCTCATCCTGGACCTGGGTTCGTGGGTCCTGCGTAACGCGTGCTCTCAGGCGAGCCGCTGGCGGAGGGAGTTCGGCGACCGGGCCCCGCTGCCGGTCCACGTCAACCTCGCGGCCAGGCAGATCGCCAACGAGGGCCTGCCTCAACTGATCGAAGAGATCCTCGACGAGACCGGTTTAGCGGCCGGCGACCTGCGGCTGGAGCTGACCGAGAGTGCGCTGATCGAGCAACTCGAACCGGCGACAGCCTCCCTCGAGCGGCTGCGCGAACTTGGGGTCGAGACCGTCCTCGACGACTTCGGCACGGGCTATTCGTCGCTGAGCCTTCTCCAGCAGCTACCCGTCAGTGGCCTCAAGGTGGACCGCTCGTTCGTCGCGTCACTGGGCGGCCCGGAGGAGGCTGAGGGGATCGCCATCGTGAGCGCGATCGTCGGCATGGCGAAGGCGCTGAGCCTCTCTGTCGTGGCGGAAGGGGTCGAGAACGCGGGTCAGGCCAGGCGGGTCTCGGAGCTCGGCTGCGACCTGGCGCAGGGCTTCTACTTCGGACGTCCGGTCCCGGCCCAGGTTCTCTTGACACGCCTCTACCGCGAGGCTCCCGTATAAAAGAAGGAGGGGCGCCGTGGGCGCCCCTCCTTGCTGCTGCGGAACCCTCGGGCTTGCTGCCTCGCGGAAGCACCCGGCTCGGCCGGGTGCGCACCGACTTATTAGCCCAGGAACCCTGTTCCCTGTACGACCTTCAGTACCTGCTTCATGCTCTTCGCCTCGTCGAAGGCGTTGGGCGCGAAGCTCATGCCCGCCAGCGTCCGGAAGTAGGCGGCGTGGCGCGCCTCGACCGAGTGGATCGAGAGAGCGGCCACCACGATCGGCCTCTGCTTCAGCCGCGGCCCCTGTCCGGCGTAGGCGGCCACGCCGGTGTCCTCGAGCGCAACAGCCGTGGCCAGGAACGTGTCCTGGTCGCCGGTGGTGTTCTTGAAGTCGAACTTCGGCTTCTTCACGGCCTTCTTGCCGAGCACGCTCTTGAGCGTCTTCACGTGCGTGATCTCGTGGCCCTTGACAACCTTCGCGCCGGCCAGCGCATCGCCCGAGATGGCGCACTTGGCCACGGCCTCGGTGTAGAAGGCGGCCTCGAGGTACTCGAGCGTGAGCGCGTAGTTGAGGATCGCGATGTCCTGCTTCTTCGACGGCGCCGCCATCGCGAGCGAGGGCAGCCCGGAGAGCAGCACGCCGCCGCCCACCATGGCTCCGCCGCCGAGGGCGGCCTTGCGGAAGAAGTCGGCGCGCGTGTCGCCGGCCACTGCGTCCTCGGCCTCGCGGATGGCGCCGTCCGCGTCCAGGCTGTCGAGGTCGAAGGCCTCTACGGTGATCAGGTCAGGCATCGTGCTGGTCGCTCCTTGGTTGAAGTTGCTGACCCTTCTCCGTGACGATTGGAGGAGCGGATCACCTCGCGACCCGGCTTGGCGCCTATGCATCAGAGGCCGACCAGAGCACCGGGGTGGCCGCGGTCGTCATGATCCCGGGTTGACAACTGATGGCATCGAAACGCGCGCCCCGCGGGCGCGCAAAAGGAGAGGCTGAATGGGAGTTCTGGACGGGAAGGCGGCGATCGTCACCGGATCGGCGCGCGGCATCGGCCGCGCGACGGCCGAGCTGCTCGCCGAGCAGGGAGCGCGCGTGCTCATCAACGACCTGGACGCCGACGTGGCCGAGCAGGCAGCCTCGGAGATCGCGGGCGAAACGGCCGTGTTCGGAGGCGACCTCACCAAGCCGGGCGTGCCCGACGAGCTCGTCAAGAAGGCCGTGGAGGAGTTCGGCCAGCTGGACATCATCGTGAACAACGCGGGCTACACCCGCGATGCCGTCGCTCACAAGATGACCGACGACGAGTTCCAGGCGATGCTCGACATCCACACGATCGTGCCGTTCCGCGTGCTGCGCGCGGCGGCGCCCCACCTCCGCGATCCCGCCAAGAAGGAGCGCGAAGAGGGTCAGGAGGTGTTCCGCAAGATCGTGAACATCAGCTCCATCTCCGGCACCATGGGCAACGCCGGGCAGGTCAACTACTCGGCGGCCAAGGCCGGCGTGGTGGGACTGACCAAGACGCTCGCCAAGGAGTGGGGCCAGTTCAAGATCAACGTGAACGCCGTGGCCTTCGGCTTCGTGGAGACGCGCCTGACCGCCGCCAAGGAGTCGGGCAACACGATGACCAAGGACGGCGAGGAGATCCAGCTGGGCATCCCCGAGCAGATGCGCGCCATGGCGGCGATGATCATTCCGCTGGGACGTGCAGCGAGCCCCGAGGAGGCCGCCGGACCGGTGTTCTTCCTCTGCTCACCGTGGTCGAACTACGTTCACGGCCAGACCCTGAACGTGACCGGCGGTCAGTTCGGCGGGATGTACATCTAGCGCTCGCGCCGCTCTTCGGCGAGCGGCTTGCCGGCCTCGTCGGTGAGCCGCGCCGGCGGCCACGCGCCGAACCAGTTGTCGCGCCCGCCGTCGATGGTGAGCACGGCTCCGGAGAAGTAGTCGCCCGCCGGAGAGGCCAGGTAGGCCACGAGCCAGGCGAACTCCTCCGCGGTGCCGAGGCGCTGGAGCGGCACGGTGCCGGCCACTCCGTCCACGACCGCCTTCGGGTACTTCGTCATCAGCGTCTCGGTGGCGAAGTGCCCGGCGGCGAGGGCGGTCAGGCGAATGTCGAAGCGCGCCCATTCGATCGCGAGCACGCGCGTCAGATTCTCCACGGCCGCGCGGGCCGCCGACGAGTGCGCCATGCCCGGTAGCCCGTTGTGGGGTGAGAGCGTGACGTTCACGATCTTGCCGCCCCTGGCCTCCGGGATCATCGCCCTGGTGGCCACCGTGTGGGTCATCAGCCAGGTGCCCTCCACGTTCAGCCCGATCACGGTCCGGAAGCCCTTGGGCGTGATGTCCTCGGCGGGCGTGAGGTACTGGCCACCGGCGTTGTTCACCAGCAGGTCGATGCGCCCGTGGCGCTCGAGCACGCCGTCCACGAGCGCGCTCACCTGATCCTCCTCGCGGATGTCGCACACCTGTGCCTCGCAGCGCCCGCCCTCCGCGCTCGCCACCGTCTCCTCGAGCGGCTCGAGCCGGCGGCCGCACACGACGACGTGCGCTCCCAATGCGGCAAGCTCGAGGGCCGAGGCGCGGCCGAGGCCGCTGCCGCCCCCCGACACGATCGCCACCTGTCCGTCGAGGAGGCCGGCTGCGAAGAGCTTGGAGGGCATCCGGCCGGACGTTAACGCGCGCCGGCGGTGGCCAGTCGCGTGGGCTCGTCGCGGCCGCGCAGGAGCACCGCCTCGCCGAGCGACCAGCGCTCGCGCTCGTCACCGGTCACCCGCACCAGGGCGGCCTCGGACGCCAGCAGCCGGCCCGGGCTGCGCTTGGCCAGCTCGCAGAGCCGGGCGGCCTCGTTCACGGGGTCGCCGATCACCGTGTACTCGAAGCGCTGCTCAGCACCCACGTTGCCCGCCACCGCGGCGCCCGCCGAGATGCCGATTCCCGCCTCGAGCTCCGGCAGCTCGGTCGCCAGGCGTGTGCGGAGGGAACGGCCGGCGGCGAGCGCGCGGCCGGCCGGGTCGTCCAGGTCCACCGGCGCGCCGAACACGCACAGCGCGGCATCGCCCTCGAACTTGTTCACCCAGCCGTCCTGCTGCTCCACGCAATCCACCACCAGCGCGAAGAAGGCGTTCAGGAGGGCTACCACCTCGGTGGCCGGCCGGCGCGCCGCGAGCGTGGTGGAGCCCACCACGTCCACGAACAGCACGGCGACCTCGCGGAGCTCGCCGCCCAGCCGCAGCTCCCCCTCGAGCGCGGCGCGCGCCACGTCCCGGCCCACCTGGCGCCCGAACAGGTCGCGCAGCCGCTCGCGCTCGCCCAGCCCGGCCGCCATCTGGTTGAAGCCAGCCTCGAGCAGGCCGACCTCGCTGGCGTCGTCCACCGGCACTCGGGCGGCGAAGTCGCCCGCCTCCACCCTGCCCATTGCGTCGCGGACCGCGCGAACCGGATCGGCCACGGAGCGCGCCGCGATCACGCTGGCCGTGGCGCCGATCACGAGCCCGACCACGGCCAGGAACAGCGTGGCCACGACGGCGGCGCTCTCGTCGAGCCGCGCGCCGGACAGGTCGGCGATCGCCATCGCGGCGATGCCGACCAGCGGAACGGCGGTCACGAGTATCCAGGTCACGGTCAGGCGGACGGCCACACCGGGTGACGCCAGGCCGGCCGGTGGAGCGCCACCGGCGAGCGCCAGGGCCACGACCGGGCGCGCGATGCGCTCCATGAGCAGGAACGCGACGGCGCAGGTGGTGGCGCCGCCGAGAATCGCGATCAGCGCGACCGCCGCGCCCAGCTCCGGCGATACGGTCGCGTTGAGCGCGCCGAAGACGATCGCCCCGACGCCCCAGAACGTCGCAGAGATCGCGACCACCCGAAACGGCTGGCGCAGCACCACCTCGAGCTCCGCCTGGCTCGGAGGCCGGTCCGCGACGAGCCAGCGCTCGATCGGATCGCCGATGACCTTCCGCGCCCAGGCGTTCCCAAGCGGCAGCGACGTGCCCATGAAGACCACGAATCCGGCGATGTTGAGGAGGAGGAGCCGGCCCTGATCGTCGGCGTCGATCGGCACGGGGCTGATGACTCCGAACAGGAACGCGGTCAGCGCGCCGGTGAGGTTGGCGGCTATGGCTGCGCGCGTGAGCCGAATCCGAAGGCTCTCAGCGAGCGCGGCCCCCGTCAGCTCGGCGTAACCGTCCTGCGCCATCGGCGCAGTCTGCTCGTGCCGGCGGCTCAGGCGGGTGCGCGGCGGCGGTGCCGGTGACGCCGGTGCGAGCAGTGCCCGAACGCCTTGCCCGGCATCAGCACGAAGAAGCCCCAGCCGAGGATCGGCCACGCGGGCCAGAAGTAGCCCATCCCGGACAGCGCCCAGATGGCCACCAGCAGCAACGCCGTGGAGGCGAACACCGCCAGCTCGGGCCGCCTCCGCCGCGTGGTCTCCCGAGGACGGCGCCGGGGCGCCGGCAGGTCCGCCACCAGGGCGTCGAGCTCGCCGCGCGTGCGTGCGCCGAAGGCGCGCCCCAGCCGCTGCTCGAGCTCATCGGGCGTCATGCGACCCTCGCCCGCGGCCTCGCGCAGCCGCTCCGCGGCCTCGTCGCGCTCGGCGTCCGATGCCAGCAGGTCCACGTCGCTCATCGCAGGTACTGCCCGTGGAAGCCGAACGGGATGTGGTGCGGCGCCTCGGCGCGGGCCAGCTCGTGGAAGGAGCCGGCGTCGAGCACGAGCAGGAAGGAGCGCTGGGCGCGCGCGTCGAGCACCACCGAGAGGATCACGCCACCGTCCTCGGCGTCCTCGCCCGGCGTGCGGACGAAGATCGGCTCGCCCGGATAGCAGCCGTCCTCGGCCCACGAAGCGACCTCGCCCTGCCCCACGTCGACCTTGACGAGCCGGTCGAGCCACGTGTCGTCGGAGCTGCCGGCGAAATACGCGAAGCGGTAGTCGTGCGTGTTGCGGCGCCGGTAGTCGATGCGCGGCAGCTCGACCGAGCCCTCGCTGAGCGGCTCCTGGCGCACCGACCCCGAGTCGAGCCCGATCGTGTAGCGGCGCAGCTCACTCGGCGGAAGCGTGGCCACCGGCCCGTTCTCGTCCAGGTACAGCGAGTCGATGATCGCCGTGTCCTCGAACGCCACCAGGTCGATCACCAGGTCGCCGCCGCGCTCGAACGCGTTCACGTGGTGGAAGCAGAAGAAGGCGTCGGTCTCGTAGGTACCGCGCAGCGCGCCGGTCTCGCGGTCCAGCACCTGGAAGCGCGTGCCCCGCTCGGGCTGCCAGCGGTAGTTCTTGATGAACGCCTTGCCCGAGAAGGCCAGCTTCAGCGGATTCACGATCAGCGGGTACTCGGCCAGGATCAGGTAGCGCTCGCTCATGCCGAACGCATGCATGTAGGCGGGCTCGCGCACCGGCAGCGACGCGATCAGACGGCGCGAGCTCGAGTCGGCGGGCAGTCCCCAGAGCCGGTACTCGCTCTTGCGCGCGAAGTGGACCGAGTAGTTCACGAGCTCGTTGCGCTCGGGGTCGTGGTGGGGATGCGCGGTCGTGGCCTGCCCACCGTTCTTGTCCGCGAAGCGCAGCGGCCCGACGGTCTCGAGCGTCTCCTCGTCGAACTCGATCGGGAGCGGCGTCTCGGTCATGGCGATATGGCGCTCGCCGATCCGCACGAGGTTCACGTTCGCGTTGTCGGTGAACTCGGGCGAGAAGACCGACTGGACGCTCTGGAAGATGGAGCGGCACGGATCGGTTCCGAAGCCGGCCGACATCGGGCCGCCGGCCTTGGCGGCGCGGTAGGCCTCCGTGTCGAGGAAGCGGCTGCGGTAGGACACGTCACCGTCGGCGAACCCGAAGCGGTTGAGCGCGGCCAGACCGTCGAACCAATGGCCGAGCCGCCGGTCCCCCACCTCCAGCTTGGCCGGCGTCACGCGCATGAGCGAGCCGGTCAGCCAGGCCGGCACCTCACCCTGCACGGGAAGGCGCTCGACGGCGGTCTCCTCCTCCTGGCTCTGGAAGCCGAGGCGGTAGTCGGTCTTGGGGATCTGCGAGAGTGCGGTAGCCATGGTCGACAACATACCGTCTATTCTGGACTAATGCAAGGCCCCCGTCTCACACCCACCTCCTACATCGTGCTGGGGCTGCTCGAATGGGGCGGCCGCTGCACCCCGTACGACCTCAAGGGGCTCGTCAAGCTGTCGGTGGGGAACTTCTGGACGCTCCAGCATGCGCAGCTCTACACCGAGCCGGCGCGGCTGGCGGCGGCCGGCTACGTGACCGAGGAGCGCGAGGACGGAGGGCGCAGGCGCAAGCTCTACGAGATCACGGACAAGGGCCGGGAGGCGCTCGCCGATTGGCGGCAGGCTCCGACCGGCGAGCTGGCCGAGCTGCGCGACCACGGCCTGCTGAAGCTCTTCTTCGGCGCCGACGCCGCGACGCTGGCGCCGGCCCAGCTCGATGCGCACCGCCGCGAAGCTCGCCGAGTACGAGGAGCTGCGCGGCCAAGGACATCGGCGACGCCCCGCGCGGCCCCTGGCTCGCGCTCGAGGCGGGGATCCGCGCCGAGACGAGCTGGATCGGCTACTGGGAGTGGGTGCTGAAGGAGGCGGAAGCGGGCTAAACGTCGCGGCGGCGATCCGGCGAAGCCGGCAGCGCGCTAAGGCCCGGTCCAGCCGCCCGCGTAACACGGGCGCGAGCCGCAGACGTCGATCACGCGGCCGTCGATCTTGAGGAACGCGGACTTCTGGATGCGCGCGTTCACGTCGCTGCGGGGAGCGGAGTGCGGATCGCGGCCCTCGCGCGGCGGAAGGTTCTCGATCGGGGCGGGCGGCGTGCCGAGCACTCCGCCGTTGCCGTCGGGGCGCACCGGGCCGGTGTCGAACATGACGAAGGCCGAGCCGTCGAACGGGAACCAGCGGATCGGCTTGATGCCGAAGTAGGGCTCCTTCTCGAACGAGCGTCCCGGCGTCCACGGCTGGGCGTGCGCAGCCGCGCGCCGATCGTGCGCGCCTCGACCTCGGCGGTCACGTTGGCCACCTGATGGTCACCGAGCGCCACCTGCATGAGGACCTTGTGCGAGGGCGTGCCGGGCAGCGGGTCGTCGGTGATGTGGTGCGCGTAGCCGTTCGGGTCGCTGCGGTCCCAGAGCAGCTGCACCATCGACAGGATCAGCGGTCGCGCGGCGAGGCTCGGGTAGTAGGGGTTGAGGATGGTCGCCGTAGAGATCGAAGTCGACGCTGCGCCGGAGCAGCGTCGAGTAGTTCATCCCCGGGCACGCCGAGCACGGCGCGGGTGAAGTCGGGGGCGAGCGCCGTGAGCGCTCCGCCGAAGATGCCGCCCTGGCTGTTGCCGTCGTAGAAGAGGCGGCGGGTGTCGATCACGCCGCGGCCCTCGTCCTGGAACGCCGGGTTGGCGCTGAAGCCGTCCGGGTGGATCAGCAGCCGGCCGAGGTACATGAAGTCCACGAAGCTCTGCTGGAGCCGATCGGTCAGCGCCGGGAAGCGCGAGAAGTTCTGGAGGGTGACCACCGCGTTCCCGATGTCCTCCTCCGCCATGCCGACCCACGGCGTGGCGCAGAACACGAAGTTGTGCTCCGCCGACATCGCCTGCACGTTGCCCGCGTTCACCTCGTCGGGATCGCCGAGCAGGCCGTGGCCGTAGAGCGACGGGCGGGCGCGCTTGACACCGGGGCCGTCGACGGCCGAGTGCGGGATGTTGCAGATGAACCGCGCGTCGATCGTGTTCCCGGGGATCTGCGTGGGGGTCTGGTCCCAGGCGTTCGCGAAGTTGAACTTCGAGCCGGTCGGGCAGCCGGGCTGGTCGAGATAGCAGGGCACCTTGACCGTGCCCTCCACACGCCTTGCCAGCTCGGCGTCCTCGCCGTCCTGGCAGCCGTCGTCCCCGCAGGCGGTGAAGTCCGTGACGCTCGTGATCGTGTAGTCGGGAGCACGGCCCTTGACGCGCAGGTCGCGCAGGTCGCGGTCGCCGAGCTGGCGCGAAGGCGTCGTTGCGGATCGACAGGGCGCGCTGGGTCAGGTTGCGCTTGGACGAGACCGTGAAGTCCCAGGCCAGATAGAGGTCATGGCGCGCGATGCCGGCCTGCCAGAGCGTCCGGAAGAGCGACTCCATGTGCGGGCGGCGGCGCTCGATCACCGGGCTGTTGGTGCGCCGGCCGTCGCGGTAGAGCTTGAAGGCGGCCGACGCTGGGAGCGTGTTGCCGCCGGAGTCCTTGAGGTTGCGCAGCGCGACGATGTAGCGCGTGCCCTCGTCGAAGTTCACGGCCGGGCCGGATCAGCAGGTTCACGTCGGCCGGGTTGGTCGGGTTGGCGTCGAGCTCCGACCAGATCAGGTGCCGCTTCTTCGTGCGCGTGTTGATGACCACGATCGGCTGCCTGCGGTCGTACGTGCGGGCGATGTCCGTGACCGGCACGGCGCCGGTCCGCTTGAACGCCTCGGGCGTGTCGAGGCCGGGCACCTTCGTGATGATCATGTTGCCCGGGCTGAAGCCGTCGGACCGGTTCTGCTCGGTCGGGTCGATCGGCACGTCGTTCTTGTTGCGCGGCACCGAGTCGATCGAGATGTTGAGGCGCCGGCCGGTCTCGCTGTGGCGATCGGCGATCGTGAAGTAGTCGTTCGGCCAGGGCAGCAGGCACTGGGCCGTGTCGAGGAAGTCGCAGCGGTCGGCGTTCGTCAGGTCCACGCCGGGCGGCGGCGGACCGGGGTGCCACCAGCTCGCGGATGCGACCGCGGGCAGCACGGCCAGAAGCGCAAGCGCGGCGACCAGCGCGACGACGCTTCGGATGCTGCGTGACTCGGGGGCGGCGAGCACTGGCGGCGTAACCTAAGCGATCCGCCGGTCGCGCGCCAGGGGGAACCGCGACCATCGGTCGCGAAGCGCCGGATATGGTGAGCCGCGATGGCGACCGCCGCGGAGCCCCGGCCCGCCTCCCCGCCGCTGCCCGGCGGACGGGCGGACGCGACCGTCCGGCTGCGCCCCCTGCTGTGCGGGCGCTTCGTGACGCCGGACGCCTCGATGCACCGCGAGCCGGGCCGGCTCGCCGCACTGCGCGCGCTCGGGATCGGGGTGCCTCGCGACGAGTGGGCGGAGGTCCCGTGGTGGCCTTCTTGATCGAGCACCCGGGGGTCGGCGCGGTGCTCGTGGACACCGGCTTCCACCCGTCGATCGCCGTCACCCCGCACGAGGCCTTCGGGCGCGTGGCGGGCCGCGTGATCAAGGACGTGCGCATGGAGCCGGGCCAGGCGCGTGCCGGATCAGCTGCGGGCGCTCGGCATCGAGCCGGCGGAGGTGAAGGTGGTGGTGATGACCCACCTCCACTCGGACCACGCGAGCGGCATCGCCGAGTTCCCCGAGTCGACCTTCGTCGTGTCGAGCGCGGAGTGGGAGCGCGGCCGGATCGAGCGGGCGCACGAAGGGCTACTGGCCACGCCAGTTCGACCACGCCTTCGAGTGGCGCACGCTCGACTTCGAGTCCCCCGACGCGGGCTCGTTCGCCACCTTCGGCCGCGCCTTCGACCTGTTCGGCGACGGCAGCGTGCGGCTGGTGTTCACCCCGGGCCACACCGCCGGCCACCTGTCGGTGGTGCTGCGGCTGCGCGACCGCCAGGTGCTGCTCACCGGCGACGCCGCCTACACGCGCCGCACCCTCGAGGACTCACGGCTGCCCTACCGGATGGAGGACGAGCACCGCTTCCGCCGCTCGCTCAAGGAGATCCAGCTGTACGCGCGCGAGAACCCGGGCGCCCTCGTGATCTGCGGGCACGACTTCGAGCAGTGGCGGGAGCTCGCGGAGGTGTACGAGTAGGACGCGCCTTACGTTGACCGTGCATTACACGGTCAACGTCAGTTTGGGCCCCTAGCGCGTGACCGGGCGCCGCGCCGCCGCGGCCGCGGCCCGGCGTGCCGCGCGGGCGGCCTTGACCACGCCGCGGCGTCCCTCGGTGCGCAGCCGCGAGTGCAGTGTGCGCACGTCCTCGAAGACGACCTCCGAGGCGGCCTGCGACTGCTCGCGTGTGGGTGACTCGACCTGCTCGAAGCGGATCGGGTCGCCGAACTGCACGGTGACCTTGGGGAACTGGAGGCTTCTTCCAGTTGCGCACCCGCTCGGTGCCGGCGATGGCCGTGGGCACGATCGGCACTCCGTACTGGAGCGCCAGCCTTCCGATGCCGGGCTTGGCCTCGCCCAGCTCGCCGCTGCGCGAGCGGCCGCCCTCCACGTACATCACGATCAGCCCGCCGCGCTTGAGGATCGCGTCGGCGGTCTTGAACGCCTCCTCGTCGCGCTGGCCGCGGCGCACCGGGAACACGCCGCCGTGCGTGTAGACGATCTGGATCGGGCCGTGTGAAGAGCTGCGACTTGGCCATGAAGTGCACCTTGCGGCGCAGGTACACGGCCACGAAGAAGTGGTCGAGGAACGAGAAGTGGTTGGGGGCGATGATCGCCGGGCCGTCCGCGGGCACCTTGTCGGAGTCGATGCAGCGCGCCCGGTAGAAGAGCAGCAGGTAGGGAGTGAGCACGAGCCGCACGAACTCGTACATCCAGTCCGGCCGTCCACGACGGACCCGCTCGTGGAAGCCCGTGAAGTGCTCCGCCGGCCGCGGATCCTTGTACACCTGCGCCTTCACTCGAACCGTCCCTACCCGGGCGACGCGCCTTCGTTACGCCTCGCGCGCCCACCCGCGCGCGCGATCGAGGGCACGATGCCAGCCGGCGAGCAGCTCCTCGCGCTCCGAGGAGCCGCCATCGCCGGCTCGTAGCGCGCCGCTTCGCGCCACATCGCGCGCACCTCGGGCTCGGTCCAGGTGCCGGTGGCCACGCCGGCCAGATAGGCCGCTCCGAGCGCCGTGGTCTCCGACACCTCGGGCACCACCACCGGCACGCCGAGCATGTCGGCCTGGAACTGCATCAGCCACGCGTTGTACGACCGCGCCGCCGTCCGCCTTGAGCTCCTCCAGCCGCACGCCCGCCGCCGACTCCATCGCCCGCACGGCGTCCACCGTCTGGTACCCGATCGACTCGAGCGCGGCGCGGGCGAGGTGCGCCGTGCCGGTGCCGCGCGTGAGGCCGACGATCGTGCCGCGCGCGTACGGATCCCAGTGCGGTGAGCCGAGGCCGGTGAACGCGGGCACCATGTACACGCCGTCGTTGCCGTCGAGCGAGCCGGCAAGGCCCTCGGTGTCCGCGGCGGCCTCGATCACGCCGAGCGCGTCGCGGAGCCATTGAACCGCGGCGCCGGTCACGAAGATCGCCGCCTCGAGCGCGTAGTCCACGCGTTCCTCAACCCCCCAGGCGACGGTGGTGAGCAGCCCGTCCACCGGCGCCGGGGCGGTGCCGCCCGCGTTCTCGAGCACGAAGCTGCCGGTGCCGTAGGTGTTCTTGCCGAGGCCGGGCGAGTGGCACGCCTGCCCGTACAGCGCGGCCTGCTGGTCCCCGGCGATGCCCGCCACGGGCACCGAGCCGCCCAGCTCGCTCGTCTCTCCGAACACGCCGGCGCTCGGGCCGCGGCTCGGGCAGCGACGCCGGATCCACGCCGAGGAGCTCGCAGAGGTCGGGATCCCAGTCGAGGCGATGGATGTCGAAGAGCAGCGTGCGCGACGCGTTCGAGTAGTCGGTCACGTGCCGGCCGGTGAGCTTGAACGCCAGCCAGGAGTCCACCGTGCCGAACACCGCGCCGTCGGCCACGCCGCCCTCGCGCCGCAGCCACTCGATCTTGGTGCCGGAGAAGTAGGGGTCGAGCACCAGCCCCGTGCGCTCGCGCACGAGCTGCTCGTGCCCGGCCGCGCGCAGCTCGTCGCAGCGGGCGGCGGTGCGGCGGTCCTGCCAGACGATCGCGCGGTGGAGCGGCTCGCCGGTGCGCGGGTCCCAGGCCACCACGGTCTCGCGCTGGTTGGTGATCCCGATGCCCGCCAGCGCCGGCCGGCCGGCGTCCTCGTGGGCCTCGCCGGCCACTGCGCGCGTGACCTCCCAGATCTCGTTCGCGTCGTGCTCCACCCAGCCGGGGCGGGGGAAGTGCTGCCCGAACTCGCGGTAGGCGCGGCCCGCGGGCCGGCCCTCCTCGTCGAACACGATGCAGGTGGTGCCGGTGGTGCCCTGGTCGATCGCGAGGATCACCCGGCGGACCATATGGCTACGAGCATCGGTGCGCACCCGGCCGAGCCGGGTGCTTCCGCAACGACTATCGTGCCGCCACCGCGCGAAGCCGACCAGGAGGATCAGCGTTGCCCGATGTCGAGGCCCACATCACGGGAACGGTCTGGAAGATCGAGTGCCAGCTCGGTCAGCAGGTCGAGGAGGGCGACACGCTCGTCATCATCGAGTCGATGAAGATGGAGATGCCCGTGGAGGCCGAGGACGAGGGCACCGTGAAGGAGATCGTCTGCGCCGAGGGCCAGTCGGTGTCCGAGGGTGACACCCTCGTCATCCTCGAGTGAAGGAGCTCGCCTCAGGCAAGCTGCTCCTGGACGAGCCCGGCGAGTCGATCGCCCGGCTCACGATCCGCAACCCCGAGCGCCGCGGCGCCCTGGACCACGAGCTGCTCGACGCCCTCGCCGGCGCGGCCGCGGAGCTGGACGCCCGTTGCCTGGTGATCCGCGGCACCGGTGCCGTGTTCTCGTCGGGCTACGACATCGGCAACCTCGAGGGGCAGAAGTTCGAGGAGGCCGCCGAGCGCCTCGTGGCGCACCCCTTCCACGACGCGATCGAGGCGCTCGATGCCTATCCGTATCCGATCGTCGCCCAGCTGAACGGGCACGCCATCGGCGGCGGGCTCGAGCTGGCGCTGACCTGCGACATGCGCGTGGCCGCCACCGGCATCAAGGTCTCGATGCCCCCGGCCAAGCTCGGGCTGATCTACTCGCACACGGGGCTGCGCCGCTTCGTGGACGTGTGCGGCGTGGCGCGCACCGCCGAGCTCTTCTTCACCGGGCACGCCGTGGACGCCGACCGCGCCGAGCGCATGGGCCTGGTGAACGAGGTGGTGGAGCCCGAGCGGCTCGAGGACCGGGTGCTGGAGCTGGCCACCGAGATCGCCGGCAACGCCCCGCTCTCGCTGGCGGGGAACAAGCGCGTGCTGCGGGCGCTGCGCGACCCGCGCCTCCCCGAGGAGCTCGAGCGCGAGCTGATCGAGCTGCGCGAGTCGTGCTTCCGCTCGGAGGACTTCCGCGAGGGCGTGCGCGCGTTCGCCGAGAAGCGCAAGCCCGTCTGGCGCGGACGTTGACCGCCGCTATCTGAGGCGGTACATTTCGGTAATCACTTGATTACCGAAGCTGCGGCACCCACCCGAGAGCGCATCCTCGACGCCGCGGTCGAGCTGTTCGGCCGCGGCGGCTACAGCGGCACGTCGGTGGGCGACATCGAGCGCGCGGCCGGCCTGGTGCCGCGCCGCGGCGGGCTCTACAAGCACTTCCCCAGCAAGGAGGCCCTGCTCGAGGCAGCCGTCGAGCGCCGCGGCCGGGCGGTGGACGAGCTGGAGTCGCTGGCCGCCACCGCCCCGCTGGCGCCCACCGCGCGCGAGGAGGTGTGGGTGCTCACGCGGATCGCCTTCCGCGAGATCGGCCGCGACCAGGACGTGCTCCGGATCGTGATGCGCGAGGGCGACAACTTCCCCGAGCTGCGCGATCGCTTCCACGACCGCATCGTCCGGCGCGGCCACGCCCAGACCGCCGAGCGCCTGCGCCGGCTGGCGGAGCGGGCGGGCGTGGAGGGCCTCGACGTCGAAGCGCTCTCCGCGATCCTGATCGCCCCGATCATCAGCTACCGGGTCCTCGAGACGCTCTTCGGCCGCACGCCGG
This sequence comes from uncultured Thermoleophilaceae bacterium, assembly GCA_963811055.1. Lineage (GTDB taxonomy): Bacteria > Actinomycetota > Thermoleophilia > Solirubrobacterales > Thermoleophilaceae > JACVRW01. The sequence continues at coordinate 75,265 of CAWEPQ010000019.1, read as the reverse complement.
GGGACCTCGACGAGGATCGCTACCTGGACACCTGGACCGCCTCCGCCGTGAGCGTGCTCGAAGCGCACGGGCTCGTGCCGGAGGCCCCGACCAAGGAGGCACGCAAGTGAGCAACGGCGACCATCTCACCGCCCACCGGGGAGCGATCCGCTTCCTCCTGCTCGCGCTGGGCATTCCGCAGGCGCTGATCGGCCTGTGGGCGCTCGCCTCCCCGCGCACGTTCTACGACGACTTCCCGGCCGGCACGGACGGGTGGGTGCACGTGCTCGGCCCGTTCGACGAGCACCTCGTGACCGACGTGGGCGCGCTGTTCGTCGCGCTGGGCGTCGTGCTGGTCTTCGCCGGCCTGAGCCTGCGCCGCGGGGCGGTGATAGCGGCCGCCACGGGCTGGCTGATCTTCTCGGTTCCCCACTTCCTCTGGCACGTCTTCAACCTCGAGCCCTACGACACCGTGGACGCCGCGTCGAACACGCTCACGCTCGGGTGGACGGTCGTGGGCGGCGTGCTGGTGCTGGTCCTGGCGCTGCGCCGGCCGCGGGAGCGGCGCGCCACGCCGGCGCCCGGCGGCGGCGGGCGTGTGGCCGGCGTGAGCGACGCCCGGGCGGGGCTGATGGCCCGTGCCGCCTTCCGCTACTCGCGCCGCGAGTACGGGACCGTCGTCGAGCCCGCGCGCGTGTTCGCGCACCACCCCGGCATCCTCAGCGGATACTCCGCCCTCGAGTACGCCACCTCCAGGGCGGACCGCGTGCCGCACCGCCTCAAGGTCCTGGCCGCCACCAAGGCCGCCGCGCTCGCCGGCTGCGAGTTCTGCATGGACATCGGCTCGATGATCTCCGGCAAGGCCGGCGTCAGCGAGGAGCAGCTGCGCGCGCTCCCGCAGTACTCCACGAGCGACCTCTTCTCCGACGACGAGAAGCTCGTGCTCGACCTGGCCGTGGGGATGACGCGCACGCCGGTGGACGTGCCCGACGAGCTGCTCGAGCGCCTGTGCGCGCGCTTCGACGAGGCCCAGCTCGTGGAGCTCGTGAACGAGATCGCGGTGGAGAACTACCGCGCGCGCTTCGACTGGGCCTTCGGCATCGGCTCGCAGGGCTTCACGGAGGGCGCCTTCTGCGTGCGCCCGGAGCAGGTACCCCAGGCGCTTCACACCGGCTAGGGCATCGGGGCGCAGCCGGCCGAGCCGGCCGCTTCCGCCAACAGCTCCGTCCGGCGGCGCGCCTACCGTGCCGTCCCAGTCCCAGTTCCCGTGGGACTTCCAGTGTGCCGTCGCTAATCAGCCGAGAAGAAGCCCTGCGACTGGGCGAGATCGAGGATCGCGCCGAGATCGAGCGCCTCGTCGAGCGCGCCTGGCTCGTGCGCAAGGAGCGCTTCGGCGACTCCACCGACATGTGCTCGCTGGTCAACGCCAAGTCGGGCGGCTGCGCCGAGGACTGCGGCTTCTGCGCCCAGTCGCGCTTCGCCGAGGCGGACACGCCGATGCACGCGATGATGACCGCCGAGCAGATCCTCGAGCACGCACGGGCGGCCGAGGCTGCCGGAGCGCACCGCTTCTGCATGGTCACCCAGGGCCAGGGCCTGTCCAAGCGCGACTTCGAGAACGTCATCGAGGGCGCGAAGCTGGTGGCCGAGCACACGAACCTCAAGCGCTGCGTCTCGATCGGCCACATGTCACGCGACCGCGCCCACGCGCTCAAGGACGCGGGCATCCAGCGCGTGCACCACAACGTGGAGACGGCCGAGAGCTACTACGACGAGGTGTCCACCACGGTCCGCTACGAGGGCCGGATCCGCACCATCGACGCGGTGCGCGACGCCGGGCTCGAGACCTGCGTGGGCGGCATCCTCAACCTCGGCGAGTCGCGCGAGCAGCGCGTGGAGATGGCCTTCGAGCTCGGCGCGCTCGAGCCCACCAGCGTTCCCATCAACCTGCTCAACCCGCGGCCGGGCACCAAGTTCGGCGACCGCGACCTGATGGACCCGATGGAGGTCGTTCAGTGGGTGGCGATCTTCAGGCTCGTGATCCCCGACGCGCTCTTCCGCCTCTGCGGCGGGCGCAACGAGAACCTCGGCGGCGAGGAGCTCCAGCAGCTCGCCGTCAAGGCCGGTCTCAACGGCGTGATGATGGGCAACTTCCTCACCACGCTCGGCTCCGAGCCGGAGTGGGACCGCGCCATGTTCGAGGGGCTGGGGCTGAACGTGGCGCGCCAGGAGGACAACGGCGCGAACGCGCGGCCCGACAACCGCTCCGGCTGGCTCGAGGGCGAGACCCCGAGGACGCCGATCGACGAGCTCGTGGACACCCAGGCGGAGGCCAACTTCTGGGACCCGGCCACCCAGCTGCGGCACAAGCCCAAGCGCTCGGTGCCCCCGCGTCCCGACGGCGCGCCCAACCGCGGCCCCGAGCCCGACGAGCAGCCCACCGAGGAGCTGCCCGCGCTCGTGCATGTGAATCCGAGGGCGGCGTGACCGACGTCGAGGCACGCCTCGACGAGCTTCGCGAGCAGGGCCTCTACCGCCGCATGCGGGTGGTGTCGGGACCGCAGGGCCCGCGCGTGCTGCTCGACGGCAAGCCCGTGCTGCTCCTCTGCTCGAACAACTACCTCGGGCTGGCCGACCATCCGCGGGTGCGCGAGGCGGCCGCCGAGGCGGCCATGCGCTACGGCGCCGGCGCCGGCGCGTCGCGCCTCGTGTCGGGCAACATGACCATCCACCGCCGGCTGGAGGAGCAGCTCGCCGACTTCAAGGGCGCCGACAACTGCCTGCTCTTCGGCTCCGGCTACCTGGCGAACGTGGGCGTGGTGTCGGCGCTGGCCCAGGAGGGCGACGTGGTGTTCTCCGACGCCCTCAACCACGCGAGCATCATCGACGGCTGCCGGCTCGGCCGCGCCGAGACCTTCGTGTACGACCACCTGGACATGGACCACCTCGAGTGGGGCCTGCGCCAGTCCGAGGGCCGCGGCTCGCTGATCGTGACCGACGGGGTGTTCTCCATGGACGGCGACATCGCCCCGCTCGAGCGGCTGGTGGAGCTGGCGCAGCGCTACGACACGCGGCTGCTGGTGGACGAGGCCCACGGCACCGGTGCCGTGGGCCCGGAGGGTCGCGGAGCCGTTGCGGCCGCCGGGCTCGAGGACGAGGTGGACGTGATCGTGGGCACGCTCGGCAAGTCGCTGGGCTCCTACGGCGCCTACGTGTGCTGCGAGCGCTCGCTGGCCAAGTACCTGATCAACACCGCCCGCACGCTCATCTTCTCCACCGCGCTGCCGCCGCCGGCCGTGGCCGCCGCCATGGCCGCGCTCACGCTGCTCCGCGAGCAGCCGCGGCGCGTCGAGAAGCTCCAGCGCAACGCGGCCGTGCTGCGCGAGGCGCTGGTGGCGGAGGGCCTGTCGATCGGCGACTCGGAGACTCAGATCGTGCCGCTGATCGTGGGCGATGCCGCCGACACGGTGAAGGCGAGCGAGCGAGCGCTCGAGCGCGGGGTCTTTGCCCAGGCCATCAGGCCGCCCACGGTGCCGGCCGACACCTCGCGGCTGCGGCTGGCCGTGATGGCCTCGCACACGCGCTCCGAGCTGCGCGAGGCGGCCGGCACGCTCGCCAAGGCCGTGCGGCCGGCGCTCGAGCGCCGGGACCGCGAGCCGAGCGCCACGGGGCGTGCGCGGGTGTTCGACGCGCTCCGCGACGCCGCCTAGGCGGCGTCGCCCCTTGCGCGGGCTGTTCGTAACCGGCACGGACACCGGCGTCGGCAAGACGATCCTGGCCGCGTCGCTCTGCGCCGCGCTCGTGGAGAGCGGCGAGAAGGTGGCCGCGTTCAAGCCGGCCGTCACGGGCCTGGACGATCCACCGGGCGACTGGCCGCGCCGACCACGAGCTGCTGGCCGAGGTGGCGAGCGCCGGGCAGACCCCCGAGCAGGTGGCCCCCTACCGCTTCGGGCCGCCGGTGTCGCCGCACTACGCAGCGCAGCTGGCCGGCACGAGCATCGAGCCGGCGGCGCTGGTCGAGGCGGCCCGCGAGGCGGCCGCTGCCGGGCTGTTGGTGTGCGAGGGCGTGGGCGGGCTGATGGTGCCGCTCACGCCCGGGTACCTGGTGCGCGACCTCGCGCTCGACCTCGGGCTGCCGGTGGTGATCGCGGCGCGCACCGGCCTCGGCACGATCAGCCACACGCTGCTCACGGTCGAGGCGGCGCGCACGGCCGGGCTGACGGTGGCGGGCGTGGTGATGACCCCCTGGCCCGCGCGCCCCGACCCGATCGAGGTGTCCAACCTCGACACCGTCACGCGACTCGGCGGCGTACAGGTGAGCGGCCTGCCCAACACCACCCCGGAGCGCCTGGCGGACGCCGGCGCTGGCCCTCCCGCTGGCCGACTGGCTCTGAGGCGCCTGTCTAAGCTCGGGCGATGGCCGCCGAGGACGACACGCCGGAGCTCCTGAAGAAGCTCCAGGAGCGCAAGGTCCGCCACAAGCAGCGCCACGTGGTCCACCGCGCCGGCGTGGTGGTGCTCGGCGTGTTCATCGTGCTCGCCGGAATCGTCATGTCCGGACCCGGCGTGCCCGGCCCCGGCATCGCGGTGATCATCATCGGGCTCACCTTCCTGGCCCTCGAGTTCGACCGCGCGGAGCGCCTGCTCGAGCGCCTGATCCGCTGGGGCGAGCGGGCGGCAGAGCGAGCCGAGGCCACGACGCCGCGTCAGCGGCTGGTCGCGACAGTGCTGGGCGTGCTGGCCTTCGCTGGGTTCGTGACGGCCGCGATCCTCTGGGACATCCCGCTGATGCCGGTCCTATGAGCACCCTCGAAGCGTGAAAGGTGATAGTCTGATATCGGACTAATTACTCTTTCGAGGAGGGCCCCTTGTCGGCAGCCACGCAGAACCCAGAGGACACGATCACGAGCTTCTCCGCTCTGCTCGCGGAAGGCGACCTCGACGCGCTCGTTGATCTCTACGAGCCGGATGCGACCTTCGTGTCCCAGCCGGGCACCGTCGTGTCCGGCCGCGATGCGATCCGCGACGCCCTCCGCTCCTTCCTCGAACTCCAACCCCGCATGACGGGCGAGATCGAGAAAATCCTGCGTACAAGCGACATCGCGCTCGTAGCCAACCGCTGGACGCTTACCGGGACCGGACCCGATGGCGACCTGGTCGAACTGTCGGGCGTGAGTGCGGACGTGCTGCGCCGCCGGGCAGACGGCCGCTGGGGCATCGCCGTGGACGATCCCTGGGGCAGCGGGGCATAGAGTCGAGCAGGTGGCGCACGCCACCCGATCAAATCTCGGCTATCTGCTGGCGAAAGCGGCACAGCGCTGGAACGAGTCGCTCGAAGCGGGCTTCGCGGATGCGGGCTTCCCGGAGGTGCGGGCCTCGTACGGCTCGGTGCTGGTTCCCCTGTTCGAGGAGGACGGGTTGCGCATGGGCGAGATCGCCCGGCGCGCCCGGCTCTCCAAGCAGACCATGACGACCCTCGTCCGCCTCTGCGAGCGGGAGGAGCTAGTGGAGCGTCGCGCGGATCCTGGCGACGGTCGAGCGGCCGTGGTCCACCTCACGCCCAAGGCGGAGCGCTTCCGACCCGTCGCTGAGCGCGTGCTTGGACGCTTGGAGGGGAACGTGGTCGCAGCGATCGGCGAGCGACGCGTCGCCGGGCTCCGGAAATCGCTGGCTGAGCTCGGCTAGGCCGGAGCGGAGCTGGCCTTCCGCTCGCGCTCCTGCTCGCGGAGCTCCACCCGCCGGATCTTCCCGGTGAGCGTCTTCGGCAGGTCGGCGACGAACTCGATCTCGCGCGGGTAGGCGTAGGCGGAGTGGCGCTCGCGCACGAAGGCCTTGATCTCGCCGGCCAGCTCGTCGGAGGCCTCGTGTCCGGCCGCCAGCACGATGAACGCCTTCACGAGGTTCCCGCGCCGCTCGTCGGGCGAGGCCACGGCGGCGGCCTCCTGCACGGCGGGGTGCTCCACGCACGCCGACTCGACCTCGAACGGGCCGATCCGGTAGCCGGCCGAGATGATCACGTCGTCGGCCCGCCCGGCGTACCAGACGTAGCCGTCCTCATCCATGCTCGCGGCGTCCTTGGTGTGGAACCAGTCGCCCCCGAACACCTCCTCGGTGTCCTCGGGCCGGTTCCAGTAGCCGATCGGGTAGTGGGGATTCGAGCGCGCGCGTAGGCAGATCTCGCCGCGCTCGCCCTGGGCCACCGGCTGCTCGTCCTCGTCGAGGATCGCCACGTCCCAGCCCGGCATCGGCCTGCCCATCGATCCCTCGCGCACCTCGACGGTCGGGAAGTTGGCGCAGAGCGGATAGCTCTCGGTCAGGCCGTAGAAGTCGAGCACCGTGATCCCGTACTGGTCGCGGAACCAGCGGATCACCTCCGGGTTGAGCGGCTCGCCGGCCGAGCAGGTCACGCGCAGCTTCTCGAGCGGGTAGCGCTTGCCGGCGTCCGCCACGCCGGTCATCGCCCGCAGCGCCGTGGGCGTGGTGAACATGTTCTCCACCCCGTGCTTGGCGAGGAAGCGCAGGTGCTCCTCGGGGTCGTAGCCCCCCTTGCGCGCCTGCACGAGCGCCACCGCGCCGTAGCGCCAGGGCCCGAGCAGCGGCGCGATGCCGGCGGCCCAGGCCCACTCGCCCGATCCGTGAAAGAGCTCGCCGTCGCGCACGTCGTGGCAGAACTCGAACTCCTCGTGGGCGAGCAGGTAGCGGTGCGCGTGGAGGATCCCCTTGGCCTTGCCCGTGGTGCCGGACGAGTAGTAGAGCTGGGCCGGATCGTCGGCCAGCGTGTCGGCCATCTCGTAGCTGTCGCTCGCGCTCTCCATGCCCGCGTCGAAGTCCACGTCGCCCGGCTCCGCGCCGCCGCCCATCACGAGCACCTTCTCCACCATCCCCTCGGGGATCCGGTGGCGGTTGGCCGCGTCCGTGACCACCGCGGTGGCGCCCGAGTCGGTCAGCCGGTGCTGGATGCCGTCGTCGCCGTAGAGCACCGAGAGCGAGAGCAGGATCGCGCCGCGCTTGTAGGTGCCGATGAACACGGCCGCCGTCTCGGGCAGCGAGGGCAGCAGGGTGGCCACCCTGTCCCCGCGCTCGACGCCGATCTCCTCGAGCAGGTTGGCGAAGCGGTTCGAGAGCGCCTGGAGCTCCCCGAAGCTCACCCGGCGCTCGTTGCCGAGCCAGTCCTCCCAGACCATCGCCGGCCGGTCCGGGTCGTGCTTGTCGCACACGTCGCGGGCGATGTTGTAGCGCTCGGGCACCTCCCAGCTGTGCGCGGCGCACATCTCCTCGTAGCTGCCGACCTCGTACTTCCGAAAGCCCATCGTCTCCTCCTTCTCCGGTCATGAGTATCCCCAACCCCGCCATCCTTGAGTGGATGGCCCGCATGCGACCCCTGGTGCTCGTGCTGCTGGCGGCCGCGCTGCCCGGTTGCTTCGGCGATGACGAGGACCAGCAGAGCAGCCGCGAGCCGACTACACCGGCCACGGCACCCGCGCCTCCGCCCGCCGGCGCGCACGTGCTCGCCGACCTCGGCGCCGTGCCGCGCCGGGGACCGTCGATGAGCGGCTTCCTCCACAGCCTGGAGGGCCAAACGCCGGCCGACGCTGTCGATCAGGCCGCTCCGGCCCAGGTTCTGGCGGAGCGTGCCGCACCGCGCGCCATACGAGCGCGTGAGGAGCCTTGGCGCCGCCTACCAGCTGGTGCTGAGCGACCTCTGGGGCTATCCCGAGCGCCGGCTGGGACGGTCGCGGGCCGCCGTGGGAGCACCTCGACGCGTGGGCGCGGACGGTGCGCCGCGCGGCGCGCTCGCTCCGCGGCCGGCCAGTGGAGTTCGACGTGTGGAACGAGCCCGACGCCGAGAACTTCTGGAACGGCACGCGCGAGCAGTTCTTCCGGGTCTACGCCGTGGCGGCCCGCACCCTCGTCGACGAGCTGGGCCAAGCGGCCGTGGTGGGCGGGCCGAGCACGCGTGCCCCGATCCCGGCGTGGGTCGGACGGCCTGCTGCGCCACTGCCGCGCGCACGGCTGCCGCGTGAGCTTCATCTCCTACCACGCCAACCTCCTGCCCACGCAGCCGATCCCGGAGATCAGCGTGCGGCTCCGCGAGCTGCGGAAGCTCGTGGACCGCTACCGCTACCGCGACCTGGGGCTGACGCCGCATCGTCGTGAACGAGTCGGTGGGGCCGGTGGACCAGTACAGCCCCGGCTCGATAGTCGGCTACCTGGCCCAGCTCGAGGCCGGCGGGGCCGACGCCGCGGCGCGGTCGTGCTGGCCCGGCCTCCAGGGCGAGGACAACTGCACGAACGGCACGCTCGAGGGCCTGCTCACGCCCACCGGCCGGCCGCGCAGCGCGTGGTGGGCGTACCGCGCCTACGGCGAGGGTGCGGAGGCGCGCGTGCCGAGCAGGTCCGACAGCTGGACCGTGGCGTCGCTGGCGAGCGTGCGTCCGGGCGCGGCCGAGGTCCTGCTCGGCCGCCTCGACCGCGCGGCCGACGGCACGGCCGCGATCGACGTGGAGCTGCAGCTGCAGGGACTGCGGCGCGCGCTGCCGGGCGCGCGGTCCGCCCTGCTCACCGTCGAGCGTCTGCCCAACAGCGGCGAGCAGCCGCTGGTCGAGCCGCAGCCGGTGCTGAGCAGGCGCGTGAGGATCGGCGAGCAAGCTGACGTTCCGCCCCGGCGCCCTGGGGCCGAACGAGGCGCTGGTCGTCCGGGTCCGTGCGGAAGCCGACGGCTCGGCCGGCGGCGCACCGATGTGATCAGTCGCCTGCCGCGTAGTCCACGATCGACTCGTCGATCAGCCACTCGACCGGCGCGCGGTCGTCCGTGTAGACGCTGCCTCCGGGGAGCGGGCCCTCGATCCGGTCCGCCGCCTCGCGCGCCGTCGGGCGCAGCTCGCTCGGCAGCGAGAGGACCGCGGCTCGCAGCCGCGTCGGCGGAGACCTCGCCGTCGCTCGCGGCGAGGATCGTGTTGGTGTCCTCGATCGGGTCGCGCGCCACGTGGCGGAACGCCTCGCCCATCGTGGCGGTGAGCACCTTCTCGAGGCCGTCCTGGCCCTCGGGGTGGCCCACGTTCACGACCACCACCCCGCCCGGCGCCAGCCGGTCGTGGGCCAGCTCGAAGAACTCCACCGTGCTGAGGTAGAAGGGGATGTAGGGCTGGCGGTAGGTGTCCAGCGCGATCACGTCGTAGCGCGTGTCGGTCTGGCGCAGGAACGGACGCGCGTCCTCGTGGTGCAGGCGCAGCCGCGGGTTGCGCATGTGGAAGTAGCGGCGCCCGATCTCCGACAGCTCGGCGTCGATCTCCACCCCGTCGATCCAGGTGCCGGGGAAGAGCCGCGCGTATGCGCGCGCGGTCGTGCCGCCCGCGTTGCCGAGGATCGCCATCCGGCGCGGCGGGCGGTCCAGCGCCGCGAAGGGCATCGTGAGGAAGCCGTCCCAGTAGTCGCCGGTGAGCACCGTGCCCGGCTCGTAGCGCGAGTGCTGGGCCTGCCCCTCGTTCAGCTCGAGCACGCGCACGCCGTTGGGCGCTCCACCACGCGCGCGTACTGGTAGGGCGTCTCGGTCTCGAAGATCACCCGCCCGTTGTCGGCCTCGGCCTTGAGCGTGCCCACCGGCACGGCCATCAGCGCGGCGATGGCGGCCGGGGCCAGCGCCCAGCGGCGCCGCGGCCGCAGCCCCGTGACCGCCACCACCGAGATCGCCAGCGCGAAGATCAGGAAGGTCCGGCGCGTGCCCACCAGCGGGATGAACAGCAGCGCGGAGCTGATCGTGCCCACCAGCGAGCCGGCGGTGGAGATCGCGTACAGGCGTCCGGCCACGGTGCCCGCCTCCTCCACCGAGGACACGGCCAGGCGCAGCGCGTAGGGCGACACCGCGCCGAGCAGCAGCACCGGCACCGCCACCAGCCCGAGCACGCCCAGCAGCGAGCCGACGAACGCGCCGGCGGAGATCGAGTCGAGCGCGTCCACCGCCACGTCGAGCAGCGGGTCGGCGACGAAGGGCACCAGCGCCAGCAGCCCGGCGGCGGTGAGCGCCAGCAGGCAGAGGCCGCGCATGGTCGGGTGGCGGTCTGCCAGCCGACCGCCCAGCCAGTACCCGAGCGACAGCGCCACGAGCACCACGCCGATCGTGTTGGCCCACACGATCGTGGACGCGCCGAAGTACGGAGCGAGCAGCCGGACCGCGGCTATCTCGGCGCCGAGGGAGCCGGTTCCCACGGCGAAGACGAGCAGCGGCAGGGGCGGCATTTCCGACCGGAACGCTAGCTAGCGTCGCCGATCGTGGACCTGGCCGCTGCCGACCGCGCGCACCTCTGGCACCCGTTCACCCAGCAGCGCGGCTGGTGCGCCGAGGATCCCGCTGATCGTCGAGCGCGCCGAGGGCAGCGAGCTGATCGACACGGACGGCCGCCGCTACATCGACGGCGTGTCGTCGCTCTGGTGCAACGTCCACGGGCACCGCCACCCGCGCATCGACGCCGCCGTGCGCGAGCAGCTCGATCGCGTGGCCCACTCCACGATGCTCGGCCTCTCGCACCCCCAGGCGATCGAGCTGGCGCGCCGGCTGGTCGCGATCGCGCCCGCCGGGGCTCACGCGCGTCTTCTACTCGGACAGCGGCTCCACCGCCACCGAGATCGCCCTCAAGATGGCCTTCCAGTACTGGCGCCAGGTGGGCGAGGAGCGGCGCACCCGCTTCGTCTGCCTGAGAGACGCCTACCACGGGGACACGATCGGGTCGGTGTCCGCCGGCGGGATCGACCTCTTCCACTCGCTGTACCGCCCGCTGCTGTTCCCCACGCTCAAGGCGGAGCCCGGGCGACCTCGAGTCGATGGAGCGGCTGCTCGCCGAGCACCCCGGCGAGGTGGCGGCCGTGATGATGGAGCCGCTCGTGCAGGGCGCCGCCGGAATGCTCGTGCACCCGGAGGGCTACCTGCGCGGCGTGCGCGAGCTGTGCGACCGCCACGGCATGCTGCTGATCCTCGACGAGGTGGCCACCGGCTTCGGCCGCACCGGCCGGATGTTCGCCTGCGAGCACGAGGGAGTGGCGCCGGACCTGCATGTGCGTGGCCAAGGGGATCACCGGCGGGTACCTGCCGCTGGCCGCGACGCTCTCGAGCGAGCGCGATCTACGAGGGCTTCCTCGGGCGAGTTCGAGGAGCTCCGCACCTTCTTCCACGGCCACACCTACACGGGCAACCCGCTCGCCTGCGCGGCGGCGCTGGCCTCCCTCGACGTGTTCGAGGAGGAGCGCACGATCGAGCGGCTCGAGCCCAAGATCGAGCTGCTGGAGAGCCTGCTGGAGCCGCTGGCCGCCCACCCGGCGGTGGCCGAGGTGCGCCGCTGCGGGTTCATGACCGGGATCGAGCTGCGCGAGCAGCCGCTCGAGCTGCGGATGGGCCACCGCGTCACGCTGGAGGCGCGCCGGCGCGGCGCGATCGTCCGGCCGCTGGGCGACGTGGTCGTGCTGATGCCGCCGCTCGTCGATCTCCGAGGCCGAGCTCACGCAGCCTCGTGGACATCACCGCCGAGGCGATCGAGGCCGCCACTGCGGCCACGCTCGCACCCGCGGCCCAGCCCGCGTAGCCTCCCGCTGGAAAGGAGGACGAATGACGCAGACCATCTATCCCGTTCCGCGGTACCGAGACGCGCGCGGAGCGATCGACTTTCTCAAGCGCAGCTTCGGGTTCGAGGAGGTGTCGGTCACCGAGGGCGACGACGGCCAGGTGATCCACGCCGAGCTGGACGTGGGCGCCGGGCTGGTGATGCTGAGCTCGAGCTCGGGCTCGAACCTCTTCCCGGGCGGGCCGAGCACCTTCTACGTGGCGGTGCAGAGATCCCGACGCCCACCATGACCGGGCCAAGGCGCGCCGGCGCCGAGGTGGTGATGGAGCTCACGGATCAGCCGTACGGCTCGCGCGAGTACGCCGCCCGCGACCCCGAGGGCAACGTCTGGGTCTTCGGCACCTACCGGCCGCAGGCCGGCGGATGACGAGAGGCGTTTACCCCTCGTAGACCTCGAAGTCCCGCTTGCGCGCGCCGCAAACCGGGCAGAACCAGTCGTCCGGGATGTCCTGGAAGGAGGTCCCCGGCGGGATCCCGCCGTCGGGATCTCCCTCGGCTGGGTCGTAGATGAACCCGCACGAGGTGCAGATGTAGAGCTGCTGGGGCGTCACGGGCGCGGAAGCCTAGCGGTCGACGGCGTTAGGCTGGCGCCGTGCGCATCGATCGGCCGCCACCCGGCGAGGAGCTCAATTCGGGCCCGACCGCGGTGGCGCGCGAGGCCGCCTGCCTGATCCTGCTGCGCGAGTCGGACGCCGGACCCGAGGTGCTGCTCGTCCAGCGCAACCCGGAGCAGCGCTTCATGGGCGGCGCCTGGGTCTTCCCCGGCGGCGCCACACACGAGGACGACGCCGACCACGCGGCCACCGCCGTGCGCGAGCTGGAGGAGGAGGCCGGCGTGCGGCTGGGCGACGGCGAGCCGGTGGCGTTCTCGCGCTGGATCACGCCGCGCGAGGTGAAGGTGCGCTTCGACACCTGGTTCTTCGTGGCCGAGGCGCCGGCCGGCGCCGATCCCGCCTGCGACGGCGCCGAGTGCGTCGACTTCACCTGGATCCGTCCCGCCGACGCCCTGGCCGCCGGGCGAGCGCGACGAGCTGATGCTGGTGTTCCCCACGATCAAGCACCTGGAGCAGCTGGCCGGATTCGGATCGGTGGCCGAGGCGCTGGCCTCGGCGCGCGAGCGGGTGGTCGAGCCGATCGAGCCGCGCGTGGTGGCGCGGGACGGCGTGGGCCACGTGCTGCTGCCCGGCGAGCCGGGGTACGAGGACGGCTGAGCGTGGCCACCACCGGCCTGACCGTCGCAGTCACCGGACCCACCGGGCGACCTGGGCATCTCGATCGTCGACGCGCTCGAGCGCTCGCGGGCCGTTGGGAAGGTCGTGGGCATGGCGCGCCGGCCGTTCGACCCGCAGGAGCGCGGCTGGCGCAAGACCGAGTACCGCCAGGGCGACGTGACCGACGCCGGCGAGCGTCACGGACCTGGTGAAGGGCGCCGACGTGGTGGTGCACCTGGCGTTCGCGATCCTCAGCGCGAGCGACGCCACCCGCGAGCTGAACGTGGACGGCTCGCGCATGGTGTTCGAGGCGGCGGCCAAGGCCGGCGCCAAGCGCATCTGTTACGCGTCGAGCGTCGCCGCCTACGGCTTCCACGACGACAACCCGGACTGGCTGACCGAGGACATCCCGCCGCGCGGCTCCGCCCGAGCATCCCTACTCGCACCAGAAGGCGGAGGTCGAGCGGGTGCTGGGCGAGGTGCTGCTGCGGCGCCGCAAGACGGTGGCGTACGTGTTCCGCCCCTGCATCGTGGCCGGGCCCGACGCGCGCACGATGCTGCAGGAGATCCCCTACTTCCGCCTCGGCGAGGCGATGCCCGGCGCCGTCACGCGGCTGCTGTCGCTCGATGCCCGCGCTGCGCCCGGTGATCCCCGACCCCGGCACGCCGCTTCCAGCTGGTGCACGAGGACGACGTGGCGAGCGCGTTCATGGCCGGCGTGCGCGGGGTCGGCGAGCCCGGCCCCTACAACCTGGCCGCCGGAGGCACGCTCACGTTCTCGGACGTGGCCGACGCGCTCGGCTGGTACTCGGTGCCGGTGCCGCGCCTGGCCGTGGAGGCCACCGCCGAGATCGTGACCCGGCTGCCGCTGATGCCCGAGAGCGTCGGCTGGATCCACTCGGTGCGCAAGCCGGTGCTGATGAAGACCGACCGGGCGCGCAAGGAGCTGCGCTGGCGGCCCAAGCACACCGCCAAGGCCACGCTGCGCGAGATGGCCCAGGCCGAGCGCTCACCCACCGTGGCTGCCCGCTGCGATGTGAATCATTGGCCCGATCCTGGGTAGGTGAATAGGTACAAGGATGGATCGAGTCATATGTCCACAGTGCGGATACAGAGTGGGGCTGGGGATGGCCAGCGACCCGGGCAGCTGCCCGCGGTGCGAGCTGCCTCTCATGCTCACCTGCGAGCTGCGCGCGCTGTCCGCGGACGACCTGGCCGAAGAGGTCGAACGCCAGCGCGTGCTCTCTGAGCAGCGTCGCGAGCTACCGCTCGTCTAATCCGCCGACACTTCCGTAGCACGGACGCCGTCACGTGCGGCTCGCTGCCCGATGCCTAGAGCGCCCGCTTGTACAGCTCCTCGTAGTCGCTCTCGCTCGGCTCGCGCGGGTTCAGCAGCGTGGTGCCGTCGCCCATCGCGCCCTCCACGAGCGCCGGGATGCCGGCCTCGGGCACGCCCACCTGCGACAGCCGCGTGCGGCAGGCCGAGCCGCTCCACGGTGGCGCTGATGTGGGCGGCCAGCGCGTCGCCCACCTCGGCGCCGGACCCGCCGCTCTCGACGCCGAAGAGCTCGGCGATGTCGCGGTAGCGGTCGGCGATGTCGTCGCCGCCCTCGGCGTTGAAGCGGACCACGTGCGGCAGGTGGATCGCGTTGGCCACGCCGTGGGGCACGCCGAAGTGCGCGCCCGCCGGGTGCGACATCGCGTGCACGGACCCGAGCGCGATCGTGATCGCGAGGTTGGCCGCGATCAGCATGTTCCCGCGCGCCTCGTCGTCCTCGGGGGTCTCCACCGCGCGCTCGAGGTTGTCGCGGATCATCCGCAGCGCCTGGAGCGAGCGGGCGTCCTGGTGGGGGCTCCAGTCCAGTCGACACGTAGCCCTCGATCGCGTGCGTCATGGCGTCCATCCCGGTGGCGGCCGCGAGCGCGGGCGGCAGCGTGCGCGTGGTGTCCGGGTCGAGGATCGCGAGCCGCGGGAACAGCGGGAAGTCGGCGATCTCGAGCTTGACCTTGTGCTCGTGGTCCTTGATCACCGCGGCCATCGACACCTCGCTGCCGGTGCCGGCGGTGGTGGGGATGCACGCGAGCGGGGCGATGTCGCAGCGGCCGGCCCATGCCGTCGTCCTCGCGCGGCATGAGGAAGAAGCCCTCCTGGTCGCGCGGCGGTCCCGCCGTGGGTGAACACCGCGTCGGCCACCTTCGCGGTGTCCATCACCGAGCCGCCGCCGACCGCGAGGAACGAGTCGGCGCCGGCCTCCTTGGCGGCGGCGGCGCAGCGCTCCACCACGTCGGTCGACGAGTCCTGCGGCACGTCGTCGAACACGCCCGCCACCTCGAGGCCGCCGTCGCGCGACGCCGGCCTCCACGCGCTCCACCAGGCCGGTGCCGCGGATCACCTCGTCGGTGACCACGAAGACGCGCTGCGCGCCCTCCTTCAGGAACTCGAAGCCGGTCGACTCCGAGCAGGTCGCGCCCCGCGATCACCCGGGTCGTGCGCGGCGTACTGGTAGAAGTCCTTGAAGCCCGTCAGCTGGCGGGCGTTCGGATCCGGTTCCACCGCCGCCATCAGGCGGCCTCGAGCAGGTCCTGCCGCCCGGACTCCTCGAGCATCGCCCTGTAGCGCGGGAAGATCGGCTTCGTGAGCGGCACGAGCTTGAGGATCTTCGCCACCGGGCCCTTGGCCTTCATCTGGCCGCGGGCGAGCGCCACGGTCACGTTGACCTTGCCGAGCCAGAAGCGGTGGGCGGTGTCCGCGTCCATCGTCATGACCACCTCGGGCTCCATGGTCGGTCTCGCCGCAGTCCACCTGGCCGTCCTCGCCCTCGAGCAGGCTCACGGTGATGATCGACTCCGGGTTCGCGGTACTGGTACTGGACGATCGTGTTCGCCTTCTGGAACTTGGGCGACAGCTCCTCGTCCTCGGCGAGGTCCTCGAACAGCTTGCCGATGTAGGCGTAGACCTCGTCGGCGTCCTTGAAATACGGCAAGTGCAGCTCCTCTCAGCGTGATGGTGCCCGGCATTGTCTCAGGAGCCGGGCCGCCGGAAGGAAGCACCCGCCACCGCGTCCCAGGCGCGGTCCGGCAGCAGCTTGCGCTGCGTGAGGAGCAGGCGCGCCGACGCCGTGACCGGATAGCGCGTGCGCGGCTTCTTCGCGGAGAGCGCACGGCTGATGGCCTTGGCCACCGCCTCCGGGCCCGCCCCGAGCCGCGCCGAGCGGGCCCTCGTAGGCGCCCGTGGTGGCCTCGGTCGACCGACTTGTTGAAGTCCGCGTACGGGCCGTCGTCCCCGGGCATCGCGCCCGCCACCGTCTCCGCGAAGTTCGTCTTGATCAGCCCGGGCTCGATCACCACCACCTGGACCCCGAAGCCCTTGACCTCGATAGCGCATGGCGTCCGAGACCGCCTCCACGGCGTGCTTGGTGGCGTGGTAGATGCCGCCGCCCGGGAACACGAGCTTCCCGCCCATCGAGCTGACGTTCACGATCCGGCCGCGGCCGGCGCGGCGCATGCCGGGCAGCACCAGCTGGCACATCCGCACCAGGCCGAACACGTTGGTCTCGAACTGGGCGCGCACGCTGTCGAGCGGAACGCTCTCCACAGCCCCGCTCTGGCTGTAGCCCGCGTTGTTCACGAGCGCGCCCACCGCGCCCTCGGCCTCCTCCACGGCGGCCACCGCCGCGGCCATCGAGGCCTCGTCGGTCACGTCGAGGGCCAGCGTGCGGCATCCGCTCTCGCGTCAGGTCCTCGATCGACTCGAGCCGGCGCGCCGTGGCGTACACGGTCTGGCCCTCTCGGGCGAGCAGCTCGGCCGTAGCCCTTCCGATGCCGGTGGAGCAGCCGGTGATCAGCACCGCTCCGGCGTTGTCCGCCATGGTCCCTCCGATCGTTCTCTGCGGCGCCGCCAGCATATGCCGCCGCGCCCGCCGCCCGTCAGCGGCGCCTGACCACGAGCGTCTGGGCGGCGCGTCCGAGCCGCCCGCGCTCGTCCCACAGCACGGTGTCCGCGAGCCCGATCCCGTTCGGCTCCGGGTAGGTCACCGCGTCGAGGCCCACCCAGTCGCCCTCGGGCAGGCGCTTGCAGGTGCACGCTCAGGTCGGTGTTGATGAACAGGTACCGGCGCCAGTCGAGCGCGGCGCTCACGCCGTTGCCCGGCGTCGGCGGCGATCAGCACGCGCTGCAGCGGCGAGGTGTCCTCGCCCGCCACCAGCGGCACGCGCGAGCGCATCCAGACCATGGCCGGCCCCGGCTCGAGGAAGCCGCCCTTCACGAAGCTGATCTCCATGGCGGTGTGGTAGCCGGCCTCCTCGCGGACCGGGAAGAAGTCGCGCGACGGCGCCGCGCGTCCGGGCCGGGCGGCGGCGGGTCGGCGGGCGGCTCGGGATCGAGCTCCACCGGGGCGGTGCGCAGCCGCCACGCCGAGGCGCGCATCACCTCGCCGTCCGGGCCCGACGAGCGACGCCTCGAGCAGCTCGACGCTGCGGCCCGGCCGGACGATCCGGGCGTGACGCGCTCAGCGGAGCGAGCGGCACCGGGCCGAGGATCTCGAAGGTGATCCGGCCGACCTGGGCGTCCGGGCGCGGCTCGCAGCGCTCGACCGCGCGGCCCAGGAGCGCCGCCGGCGGTCCGGCGTGCTGGGCGTCCGGATCCCAGGGCCCGCGCGTGAGCTCGCTCGACACGAGCAGGTCGCCGTCGGGCTCGTAGAAGGCCTCCGCGGTCACGGCCGGGGATCCTACGGCGCCAGGCAGCACGATGGTAGCCTCCGGGCCGATGCAGGCGGTCACATTCCAGGGACCGGGCGAGGTGCGGCTCGAGGAGCGGCCCGAGCCGGAGCTGATCGAGCGCGACGACGCGGTGGTGCGCGTGGAGGCCACCGGCGTCTGCGGCTCCGACCTCCACATCTACCACGGCCGCGTGGCGATCGAGCCCGGCTTCACGCTGGGCCACGAGTTCGTGGGCACCGTGATCGCGGCCGGCGACGCGCGTGACCGAGGTGTCCGAGGGCGACCGCGTGCTCGGGTGCTACTGCTCGGCCTGCGGCAACTGCTTCTTCTGCCGGCGCGGCGATTACCACAAGTGCGACGAGGGCCGGGTGTTCGGCCACGGCAAGACGCTCGGCGCGCTCCAGGGCGCCCAGGCCGACCAGGTGCTGGTCCCGCACGCCAACCTCACGCTCAGGCGCGTGCCCGAGGGGATGTCGGACGACGCGGCGCTGTTCGCCGGCGACGTGATGGGCACCGGCTACCACGCGGTGGCGGCCGCGGGCATGCAGCCCGGCGACGCCGTGGCGGTGCTCGGCCTCGGGCCCGGTGGGGCTGTGCGCCGTGCAGGCCGCCCGCGCGGGCGGCGCCTCGCAGGTGATCGCGATCGACACGGTCGCGGACCGGCTGGCCACCGCCGAGGAGTTCGGCGCCCAGCCCGTCCACCTCACCGACGACGATCCGCGCGCGGCCGTCAAGGCCGCCACCGAGGGCCGCGGCGTGGACGTGGCCGTGGACGCCGTGGGCCACCCCGACGCGCTCGAGCTGGCCTGCCGCCTGGCCCGCAAGGCCGGCGCGGTGTCGGCCACCGGCGTCTACGCCGAGCGCATCCAGGTACACATGGGCATCGTGTGGATCAAGGCGCTGACGATCACCTCGGGGCACGCCAACGTGATCGGCCACGTGGACCGCGTGCTGGCGATGATGGCGGCCGGCGTGCTCGACCCCACGCCGCTCGTGAGCCGCCACATGAGCCTCGCCGAGGCGCCCGAGGCCTACGCGGTCTACGACCGCCGCGAGGCGCTGAAGATCGTGATGCGCCCATGAGCGAGGCCGCGCGTGCCCGCGGCCACCGCCGCCATGCTCGAGCGCCGCCGCGAGATCCTCGCGGAGGGCGCCGAGCGCGATCGGCTGGAAGGTCGGCTTCAACGTGCCCGCCGTCCAGGAGAAGCTCGGCATCGACGGCGCCGCTGGCCGGCTTCCTGTCCACCGCGGGCCTGGTGGCCGACGGAGCCACCCTCCCGCTGGCCGGACGGCCCACGGTCGTGGAGCAGGAGGTGGCGGTGGAGCTCGGCGGCGACGGCCGCACGATCGTCGCGCTGCTGCCCGCGCTCGAGGTGGCCGACCCGCCGGACCTCTCCTGGGACGTCGAGCGGATCCTGGCCGGGAACATCTTCCACCGCGCCGTGGCGTTCGGCCCGCGCGTGGAGACCGCGACGCCGGGCGACGGCGCTGGTCCTCGTGAACGGCGAGGAGCACGCCCGCGTGCCCGCCGAGCGCACCGCCGCCCACCTCGAGGCGATGGTGGCGGCCGTGGGCGACCGGCTCGCAGGCCGCCGGCGAGCGCCTCCGGTCCGGCGACCGCATCATCACCGGCGTGATCTGCCCTCCGCCGACGGTGGGACCCGGCGACGTGGTGCGGCTCGAGCTCGAGGCGCTGGGCGCCGTCGAGCTGTCGTTCTCCTAGCCGTCAGCGCGCGGCCAGGCGGTACACGGGGCCGTCGAGCGAGATCGCGTACACGCGGCCGCGTCCGTCCTCGCCGAACGACACGAGGCTCGGCACCTGGGCCGAGAGCGAGCGCGACGGCGCGTTGCGGGCGCGCAGGGTCGGACAGCCGCAGGTTCGGGTTGCAGAAGTCGCCGTACACGTACTTCCCGTACAGCCCGCGTCCGAGGGCGCGGTCGCGGATCACGTAGCCGCCGATGATCGAGCAGTAGCCGCCGTCCTGCGAGTGGCGCGATCGCGGGCGGCACGTGCCCGGGCGCGCTGCCCGTCGCGGTAGCGGCTGAGCCCCTCGAAGATGCTCCAGCCGAAGTTGTAGCCGCCGCGCGGAGCGCGGCCGCGGCCGCGGCGGTTCGGCACGAAGTCGATCTCCTCCACCGCGTCCTGGCCCACGTCGCCGACGATCAGGTGGCCGCGCACGGCGGTCGAACGAGAAGCGGTACGGGTTGCGCAGGCCGTAGGCGTAGGTCTCGCGCCGCGCGCCGGAGCGGTCGACGAACGGGTTGTCGCTCGGCACGCTGTATCCGCCGCCCGCGCTTCGGCGCGATCCGGATCAGCTTGCCGAGCTGGGCGCCGAGGTCCTGCGCCGTTCCGGTCCGGGTCGCCGCCCCCGCCGCCGTCCCCGAAGCCCGCGTAGAGCTTCCCGTCGGGGCCGAACTGCAGCTGGCCGCCCTTGTGGTTGGAGCGCGGGTGCGGCACGCGCATCACCAGCCGGCGCGAGCCGCGGTCGGCGCGGTTCGGGCCTGCCGGCCGCGCGCCGGAACTGGTCGATCCGGATGTACCCGTCCGAGTCCGTGTAGTAGACGTAGAAGCGCCCGGAGCGCGCGTAGTCGGGCGCGAAGGCCATCGAGAGCAGGCCGCTCTCGCCGCCGGTCGTCACGAGGTCGGCGATGTCGAGGAACGGCGTGCCGAGCACGCGGCCGCCGCTGACCACGCGGATCCGGCCCGGGCGCTCCACGACGAAGCGGCGCCTGTCGCCGCGCGGCGCCGTGAGGTAGGTCGGCTGGTCGAAGCTGCCCAGCCGCAGCAGGCGCAGCTGCGTGGCCGCGGGCGCGGCGGGCGGCGCGCGGCCTCGGTGCGGGCGGCCCCCCGACGCGGGCGCGGTGGACTCGGCGCTGGCCGAGCCGTCCTCGTCGTCGCCCGAGGTGCACCCGGCGACGGCGATGAAGGCGGCGGCCACAACTGCGACTCGGCGTGCGCGGGCGCTCACGCAGCTGGAGTATGGCAACGCTAGTCTTGGGCCCTTCGGGCTGTGGCGCAGCCTGGTAGCGCGCTCCGTTCGGGTCGGAGAGGTCCCCAGTTCAAATCTGGGCAGCCCGATTACCCGGTCCTCTGCAGCACCCGCACCGCCCCGCACCAGAGCGGGTGCGGTGCGAGGGTATGCGCCCGGCTGGGTTAGGTTACGCGGGTTGACTACTCTGCTTCCGTCGAGTGGTTCGCCCACCGAAGCTCACTGGCGGAGCTGGGAGTACCTGCTGGTCGCGGCTCTGGCCGGCCTCGTGTTCGTCGTGCACGACGTTCCATGGGTCCTCGCCCAGCCGTTCTGGCTCGACGAGAGCTGGGTCGCGATCAGCACCCGGATACCCGTCACCGAGGTGCCGGACCACACATCCGCCACCCCGGTCGGGTTCGCGTTGCTCATGCGAGCGGTGTCCTGGACGGGGGACCAGGGCCACCGGCTGCTCCCGCTGGCGTTCTCGGCCGGGAGCGTGGCCGCCGCGTATTGCCTCGCTCGCCTGCTCGCATGGCGCGACCGCAGGCAGGCCGTCCTCGCAGCCGTGCTCGCCGCAGGTGCGGCGTTGCTGGTGCCCGCTGCTCTCTTCCGGAACGATCTCAAGCAGTTCACCGCCGAGGCGTTCGCGGCGCTGACGGTGCTCGCGCTCACCGCCAATGTGGAGCGCCGCTGGACCCGCCGCAGCCTCGTGGCCCTGGCCGCCGGCGTGGTCGCCGCCAAGCTCCTGGCGCACACGGTGGTCTTCGTCGGCAGCGCCGCCTTCTTCTCGCTGGCCGTAGTCGCGGCTGCGGGGCGCCGCTGGCGCCGGGCCGGGAGGTGCTTGCCGCGGGCGCCGCCGCGGCGGTCGGCGTCGTCGGCGTCTACCTGGCCTTCGACCGGCGCAGCGACACCGCCGAGCTGCAGGAGTACTGGAAGGACTTCTTTCCACCGCGCGACCGGGGCTGGTCCGGGTTCCAGGACTACCTGGTGGATCATTTCGAGCAGATCCGGCCCTCCTTGGGGCTCGGGGACACGTGGCTCACAGCGCTGCTGGTGCTCGCCGGGATCGTGACGCTGGCGCTTGCCGGGCGCCGCGCCGTCGCACTGGCCGTACCCGTTCTCCTCGTCGAGATGCTCGTGGCCGGCGCCACCAAGCAGTACCCGCTGCTCGACCTCCGCACCTCGCACTTCCTGCTCGTCACGGTCGCCGTGGTCGCCGCGCTCGGAGTCGCGGGCATCGCCGTGCTCGCGGGTCGCGTCACGTTCGTCGCGTCCGTGGGCGTCGCCGCCATCGCCGGGGGCCTCGACCTGAACGAGGCCGAGCCGCACCTACGCGGCCGCACGTCGATCCCGGCGAGCGACGTGCCCTCCCAGGTCCGCTACATCGAGGAGCACCGCCGCCCGGGGGACGCGATCGCCGTGAACCTTCGCGGCGGCTTCGGCTTCGGCTACTACTGGAGTGCCTACCGGCCCCGCCTGACCCCGCAGCACAGCCTGCTGCAGGGTTGGAGCGTCTCCTATCCCGCGAGCTCCGGGATCGTGGTCGCCCGCGAGGGCAGCTACCCGGCCATCGTGGCCGCCCTGCGCGGCGCCTGGCGAATCGCGCGCGAAGGGAGCGGCCGCATGTGGATCGTGCGGTCGTTCACGCTCTTCGAGGCGTGGGCGCCCGCGCTCTACCGCTACACGGTGACCACGCTCGACGTCGGCGAGGAGCCGCGCTGCCCCTCGCCGGCCCGGTCGTCCCTGCAGTGCGCAGGGCACGGCGTCGAAGAACGACCCGGCGGCTACTGCTTGGAGAGAGCATCGAGCGACGGATCAGCGGTGAGCGGCTTCGTTCACGCTGCATCCACTTCCCCCCGGCCCCAACCGGATGCCGCGTGAGCGTGGTACGGAACGACTCAGGGAGGTCGATTGGGTGCTGCTCTTCTGGGGACGGCGCCTCCTCGCCGCCAACGCAACCGGGACGAGCCGCCCCGACGTAGCAGAGGTCCATGGGCGGCAGGCGGCGCTCTCGGGCTACGAGCTCAGCGCCGCATTACTCCGATCCGGGACCCGCCCGCCACCCCAGCTCCGCGTGATCGCGATCGCCGGGCGTCGAGGGAGCGAGCTGAAGCTCTCGGGCGAAGCCAGGCGGGTGCTGCGCCTTAGCGCCCGTGCTGGTCCGTGAGTCCGGCCGCCTGAGCGCGTCGGACCACTCCACGAAGTACTCCATGCGCACGATCGTCCCCTCCCGGAAGGTCGCGACCTGGTGGTACAGCTCCTCGTCGATCTCGACGCCGCTGCCCTTGCCGCGCCCGTGGTGGCGCAGCCGGGTCGCCACCCGGTCGCCGGCGTCGATGTACTCCTGCGGCAACAGCCTGAGATCCTCGAAGGTCTCGTCGATCCCCTCCCAGAAGAGGATGATCTCCGCAGGCCCACAGCACGAGTCCATGCTCTGGTGCTCGGGCAGCACCCACTCGACCGCGGGGTCGAATGCGGCCACGGCGGCGTCGAAGTCGCGCCGGTTGTAGGCCTCGATGAACTCCCGGGCGATGTCCACGTTCTCCTGCGACATGGCCCCGCTACGCCGCCACGGCGTTGTAGTAGCGCACCGCCAGCCCCGTGAGCAGCGTCTCGAAGCACGCCGACACGGTCATGTCGTGCTCCTGCGCATAGGCGCGCAGGCCCGCCGCGCTCGATCGCCTCGCTCTGGGCGATCACCTCGCCGACGAGGTCCGGGTGCTCGTCGCTGAAGTAGGCCCCCATCGAGTAGAGGCTCGTGTCCATCAGCGACTCGAGGAACGTGTCCTCGGCGCCGGGGCGGTCGCTTGGCGGTCACCGGGCGGAGATTACCCCGGCGCGGCAATCGAGCGCGATCGCAGGATCAGCGCAAATTCCGAGAATTGGCTTGCGGCGTCTCGGGCAGCCGTTACCCTCCATAGCAGCTAGGCACGCGACGAGGAGGAACTGCTAGATGGCGATCCATCTGACGCCCACCGAGCTCGGCCGCGAGGCAGGCATGCACCGCCGCGAGGTCATCTCAAAGTGCATGGAGATGGGCGTACCGATCTTCCAGGGAAGGATCGACAAGACCCTCTTCATTTCGAGCCTCAAGGACGCGAAGAGCAGCAAGCAGCTACTGCAGGCGTAGGCCGGTCAGCGTGCCGGGGCAAGCACCCGGCCACCGCGGTTCGCCTTCCGCTTAGAATCCGGCGGGCACCAGGATTCCGGAGGGAGAGAGTCCATGGAAGCAGTGACCGCCGGCGCGGCGCGCGCCGGGGGCACCGGCTCCAAGACGATCGCCGACCTGCTGCCGCTCGCCGTCGAGAAGTACGGCGACGCCCCGGCGCAGCGCCACAAGGTCGGCGACGAGTGGGTCGACGCCTCCTACGCCGAGCTCGGCGAGGCGGTCCGCGAGATCGCCCTCGGGCTCGTGGACCTCGGCATCCAGCCGGGCGACAAGGTCGCGATCCTCGCCCACACGCGCCCGGAGTGGACGCACGCCTGCTTCGGCATCCTCACCGCCGGCGGCACGCTCGTCACGATCTACCAGACGAACTCGGCCGAGGAGTGCCAGTACGTGCTGGCCCACTCGGACTCGCGGGCGATCTTCGTCGAGGACGCCGAGCAGCTCGCGAAGATCCGCGAGGTCGGCGACCGCTGCCCCGAGCTCGAGCACGTGATCGTGATGGACCCGGGCGGCGCCGAGCTCGACGACGCGCTCTCGCTCGACGCAGCTGCGCGAGCGCGGCCGCGGCCGCGACGAGGCCGAGTGGCAGGCGCGCTACGAGGCCGTCACGCCGGACGACATCTGCCTCTACATCTACACGTCCGGCACCACCGGCCCGCCGAAGGGCTGCCTGCTCTCGCACGCCAACTACCGCGCGATCACGGACGCCGGTGATCAAGGACAGCGCGCTCGAGGACGGCGACTGCGCGTACCTCTTCCTCCCGCTCGCGCACGCCTTCGCGATCCTGATCCAGTTCGCCGTCTTCGAGCTGGGCGCGACGCTCGCCTACTGGTCGCGCGACCCGAAGCTGATCATCGCCGACATCACCCAGGTCAAGCCGAGCTTCTTCCCGTCGGTGCCGCGGATGTTCGAGAAGATCTACACGCTCGCCACCACGCGGCACCCGACCAGGAGCAGCTCGACAAGGCGGTGGAGGTGGGCGTGAAGGTGCGCATGATGCGCGAGGCCGGCGAGGAGGTGCCGGCGGAGCTCCAGCGGCCTTCGACGCAGGCCGAGGAGGCGCTCTACAAGAACGTGCGCGGGCTGTTCGGCGGGAACATCCGCGAGTGCGTGACCGGCGCCGCGCCGATCGCCCCCGAGATCCTCGAGTTCTTCTACGCCTGCGGCGTGCCGGTGATGGAGGGCTACGGCATGACCGAGACCTCCACCAGCGCCACCGTCAACCGCCCGACCGCGACAACTTCCGCTTCGGCTCGGTGGGCAAGCCCCAGGAGGGCGTCGAGGTGAGGATCGCCGACGACGGCGAGGTGCTCATCAAGGGCCCGAACATCTTCCAGGGCTACTACAAGAACGAGGACGCCACGAAGGAGACGCTCGAGGACGGCTGGCTCCACACCGGCGACCTCGGCCGGCTCGACGAGGACGGCTTCCTCTACATCACCGGCCGCAAGAAGGACATCATCATCACCGCGGGCGGCAAGAACATCACGCCCGCCAACCTCGAGAACGGGCTCAAGCAGAACCGCTGGGTCTCGCAGGCCGTGGTGATCGGCGACCGCCGCCCGTACCTGGTCGCGCTCGTCACGCTCGACCCCGAGGAGGCGCCGGCGCTCGCCGGAGCACGGGCTCGAGGTGCGCCGACCCCGCCGCGCTGGCCCAGGACGAGCGCGTGCGCGCGGAGATCCAGAAGGCCGTCGACGAGGTGAACTCGCACGTCGGGCCCGGTGGAGCAGATCAAGCGCTTCGAGATCCTCGACCGCGGACCTCTCGCAGGAGACCGGCGAGCTCACGCCGACGCTGAAGGTCAAGCGCAACGTGGTGCACGAGAAGTACGCCGACGTGATCGACGGCGTCTACGAGCGCGCCGCAGCTGAGCTAGCGGCCGCTCGCCGGAGGCCGCGTGCCGCCTGGCCAGCAACGACCCCACCGACACCGGCGGACTGTTCATCGGCCGGCGCCCCGGCACGGCGCCGGTGCGCTACCCCGACGGCCGCCGGCGTCCCAGCGCCGCGCGCCGCGCGGACGCGCTGCTCGCGCACGGCCTGCTCGCGCTCGAGCTGGTCATGTGCCTGTGGCTGTTCGGACCGCAGCCGCGCGGCGTGGCTCTGGGTCGGCTCGCAGGTCGAGTACCAGACCGGCTACGTGACCGCGGGCATCGCCACGATCATGCTCGGCTGCCTGGCGTCGCTGATGCTCACGATGGCGCTGGCGAAGCGGGTGGACCACGCGTGGAAGCTGGTGCGGCGCGCGGCCGGGCACCGCCAGGAGCGCGGCGCGCTCGAGCGCATCTTCGCCGCCAGCGTGGGCGTGGCGCTGGTGGTGTTCGGGATCTGGTTCCTCTTCATCCAGGGCCCGGGGCCGAGCCTCGCGCCGAGCAGCTGCGGTGGGCCTCCTCGACTACTACCGGCAGTTCGACGACTTCGACGAGCTGGAGCTGAACGGGGAGCGGCGCGAGCGCCGCGCCGCGCGAGAGCAGCGCTGGCGCTCGAGCGGATGCCGGACCTCGACCTGTCGGGCACCGAGTGGCCCGACCTGCCGCACTCGGAGATCGTGAACGCGGCGATCGCGCGCGCGCGCGGGCGCGTGAACGGCTACCCCGACCGCCACGCCGGCGGCGTCCGCCGCCTGCTCGCCGAGCGCCACGCCGTGGCGCCCGAGCAGATCGTGCTGGGCAACGGCGCGGCCGAGCTGCTCCAGGCGGCTGCGCTGGCGCTGCTCGTCGCCGGGCGACGAGCTGGTCATGCCGTGGCCCTCCTATCCGCTCTACCCGCTGCTGGCCGCGCGCGCGCGGGCGCGCCACGCCGGTGGCCGTGGCGACGACGCCCACCACTGCGCCGCTCTGGCGGGCGCGGTCACCGACCGCACGCGCGCGCTCGTGATCTGCAACCCCAACGACCCGACCGGCCACTACCTGCCCGCCTCCGAGGCTGGGGCGCCTGCTGGCGGTGCTGCCCGAGCACGTGTACGTGCTGCTGGACGAGGCGCTCGTGCACTTCCAGGACGCCGAGGACGTCGACGCGTGCCTGCGCCTGGTCGACGCCTTCCCGCGCCTGCTGGTGGTGCGCACCTTCTCGAAGATCTACGGGCTGTCGGGCCTGCGCGCCGGCTACGCGGTGGGCTCGGACGCGCGACCTCCTGCGGCACGTCGCGCCCGTGCTCGGCGTGAACGCGCTCACCCAGGCGGCGGTGGAGCACGCGCTGCAGGCACGGCGACGCCGAGATCGAGCGCCGCCGCGACGCCGTGTCGCGCGAGCGCGCACGGCTGCTCGCAGGCGCTGCGCGACCTGGGGTGGACGCGACCGAGCCAGGCGAACTTCCTCTGGCTCCGCGCGCGCGGCGATGGACGGCGACGCAGCTGGCCGACCGCCTGCGCACGCCAGGGCGTGATCGTGGCCGCCGGCGGCCCGCTCGGCGCGGACCACCACGTGCGGCCACCGTGCGCGACGAGCCGGCCACGGATCGGCTGTGCGCGCGCTCGAGAACGCGCTGCTCGGGCCTAGAGCGCCTAGGCGTCTCGGACTGCCGCAGCAGCGCGCCCGTGGTCTGCTCGAGGATGCGGCGCCAGGCCGCCGTCGCTCGCGCTCCTTGGCGAACTTCTGCACCACCTTGCGCACGCGCGTGGCCGAGATCTCGATGCCGTGCTTCGCGCAGACGGCCTTGAGCTCGTCGTAGTCCGCGGCGAGCTTCAGCGTCACCGACTCGAAGCCGTGGCGGGCGATCTCCACGCGGCGGGTGAAGTTGAGGATGTTCGTCTCGAACATCAGCTCGTCGTTCGGGTCGGGCTCGATCAGGATGATGTCCACGCCCGGGTACTTCTCCTTCCAGTGGCTCACCGCCTCGTGCAGGCGCTGGTGGGCCAGCAGCTTGAAGGCCTGGTAGCCGATCTGCGGGAAGCCCATGTCCGCGACCCGCCGCACGCGGCTGCCGAGCATCGTCGGGATCACCTTCTGGAAGTCGTTCACGTACGGCACGAGCGGGTTCACCACGATCACGAACTTCGCGCCGCGCTCCACGGCGATGTCCACGTTGGTGGTCGAGCGGAGCCCGCCGTCCACCAGGTGGCGGCCCTTGATCTCGACCGGCTTGTAGACCATCGGCAGCGCCGTCGAGGCCGCCACGGCGCGCGAGATCGGCACGTCGTCCCACTCCGGGCCGCCGAGCACGATCCGCTCGCAGGTGTCGAGGTCCGTGGCCGTCAGGTAGAGCTCGTTCTCGAGCAGGCGGAAGTCGTTCACGCGGTCCGGGTCGCCCAGCACCGTCTCCAGGTACTCCTGGATCCCGCGGCCGTCGTACAGGCCGGACGGCAGCGCCTCGGCGAGGCCCACGGCGAGGTCGATCAGCGAGCCGAGCGGATCTGGCCGAGGAAGTTGCGGGCCAGGCCGAGGATCCGCAGCGGCAGCAGCGCGGCGCTCTGGGCGAACTCGAGCGCGTTCGGGCGCATCAGCGTGCCCGCGGTCCACGTCCCGGAACGGGGTGGGCACCTGCTGGTTCACCACCCGCATCATCTCCTCGGGGGTCACTCCGTTGGCCACCAGCGAGGCCACGAACGAGCCGGCGCTGGTGCCCACGTACACGTCGAACTGGTTGACGGTGCGGTTCACGGCCAGCAGGTCGAGCGCCCGCAGGGCGCCGATCTCGTAGACCCCGCCCGTGAAGCCGCCGCCGCCCAGCACCAGCGCGGTGCGCGAGCGCCGCGGCCGTGCGCGCCTGCTTGCCGCTGGCCTTGGCCGTCTTGGCCGGCTTCTGGAGCCGGACTACCTCGCCCATCCGCGCACGCAGTATCGCGGATCGACAGGCGAACCGCTCCGGAAGCGCCGCTAGCGTGTTCCCGGCTTCATGCCGCCGAATCGCAATGGCCGTCGTCGCTGGCCTGGCCGCGGCTCCTCCTGGCCGCTGCGGGCCCCGCCGCCGCTGCGGCCACCGCGCGCCGCCGCTCGGAAGCGCTCTGGCCCGCCAGATGCGCGCCGCCGGCGCCTATTCCGGCGCCTACGTGGTGAACGTGACCAGCGGCCGGCGCGTGTTCCGCTGGCAAGCCAGGCACCCCCGCATCCTCGCCTCCAACACCAAGCTCTTCACCACCGCGGCCGCGCTCGCGCGCTTCGGCACCGAGGGCACGCCTCGGCACCGAGGTGCTCGGCGCGGCAGCCTCGACGAGGACGGCGTCTGCCGCGGCGACCTCTACCTGCGCGGCGGCGGCGACCCCACCTTCGGCAGCCGCCGCTTCACCGGCGCTCCTACGGCGGCGGCGCCACCGTGGAGGACCTGGCCGCGCCGCTCGAGCAGACCGGGATCGAGCGCGTGACCGGGCGGGTCTTCGGCGACGAGTCGCGCTTCGACTCGCTCCGCGGCGGCCCGGACTCCGGCTACGGGATCTCGATCTGGGTCGGGCCGCTCAGCGCTCTCTCCTACAACCGCGGGCTCGCCAACGAGAGCGGCCCGGCGTACCAGGCGAACCCGCCGGCGTTCGCGGCCGCCCGCCTGGACGCCGCGCTCGAGGCGCGCGGCGTGACGGTGCGGCGGAAGCCCGCGGCGGGCTGCACGCCGGCCAGCGCTGCGAGGTGCTGGCGAGCGTGGACTCGCCGCCGATGTCGCGGCTGATGAGGCTCACCAACAAGCCCTCCGACAACTTCTTCGCCGAGACGCTCGTCAAGGACCTGGCGCTCCAGGCCGCGCGGCCGCGGCACCACCGCCGGGGGCGCCCGGATCGCCGCCGCCTTCGCGCGCCGGCTCGGGCGCCGGGCGCGCGCTCGCGGACGGCTCCGGGCTCTCGCGCAGCGACCGCGCCTCGCCCTACAGGGTGGTCGCGGCTGCTCACCGCCATGACGCGGAGCGACGAGGACGACGCCTTCTGGACTCGCTCCCGATCGCCGGCAGCGACGGCACCCTCTACGACCGCATGCGCAGCGGCCCGGCGCGCTGCCGCTGCCGCGCGAAGACCGGCACGCTCTCGGACGTGAGCGCGCTGTCCGGGTACTGCGACGCGCGCTCGGGCGACACCTACGCCTTCTCGATCCTGATGAACGGCATCTACCCGGGCACCGGCGCGCGACGATCCAGGACCGGATGGTCCAGGCGATCGCGCGGTGACCGCTAGAGGACGAGCGCGGCCTCGGAGGCTCCGCGCAGCTCCGCCAGCGCGCTGGGCCTCCTCCTCGAGGTCGCCGCGCGCGAAGCCGGCCGAGCTCCTCGACGGTGAGCTCGGCCTTCTTGCCCTTCGCCTTGACCCGCCACAGGCCGGCCAGGCGGCCGTCCCTCAGCACCGCCCCGGGGCTCGCCACCGGCCGGAACAGCCGCTTGCGCAGCTCGGGCTCCGGCGCGAGCAGCGGCCGGTTCGGCTTCTGCAGGTAGGGGTCGCCCGGCGGTATCAGGCGGATGCCCTCGGCGGCGGGCGGCGACTCGAGCGCGTCCACGTCCTCGCTCATGAGCCATGCCCCTGCTCTTCCCGACCCGCACCTCGGCGAGGTCGCCCGCCATCTCGTCCCACAGGCGGCTGGGCATGCGGCTTCGCGAGCCCGGCCCACTCGGCGAAGTCGCCGGGCCTGGCCGGTCCGTAGAAGCCGAGGAAGCGGCGCACGGCCTCGCTCGCCGCCGGCGTCGCGCCCCGGCTTGCCCATCGTGTAGCGGCGCTCGGAGTCGAGCCGGACGCCCGCCTTCACCGTCGCGTAGCGCCACAGCATCGGAGCCGACGTGGTGGCTCTTGCAGCCCCGGCACCAGGGCATCAGGTCGTGCGCCGACGCGCCCCCTCAGCTCCTCGTGCAGCTCGTTCTTGTCGAGCGTCCGGCCTTCGGACAGCGCATCCTTGGTGGCCGTGGCCACCTCGTCGAGCGCCTCGCTCGGGCGCGAATCCCTTCTCGGCGGCGAGCCGCCGGACCTGCTGGCCCGAGCTGCACGCCGAGCTCGTCGTCGTCGCGGGCGATCAGGGCCCGCCCGTAGAGCGCGAGGTCGCCCGGCGCGAGCGCGTGGATGGCCCCGCGGACGACGTGGGCCACGACGAGGTCGCCGGCGTCGACCGCGCCATCGTAGGCCTCGCGGGTGAGCCCCTCGACCCGCGCCCCCAGCGCCAGCAGCGCCGCGTCGCGGGTGAAGTCCGCCGCCGGGCAGGCCGCCGCCTCGGCGAGACCGCGCGCGCTCGCGGGCCGCCAGCCCCGAGCGGGCCAGCCGGAACGCGAGAACCTGGTCGGCGTCCATCCTGGAGCTCCTCTCGAGCAGCGCCAGCAGGCCGTCCTCGTCCAGCATCTCGGTGCCGAGCTCCTGCGCCTTGGTGAACTTGGTGCCCGGGTCCTCGCCGGCCACCACGTAGTCGGTCTTCTTCGACACCGAGCCCGTGACCTTGCCGCCGGCGGCCTCGATCCGCTCCGTGGCCTCCTCGCGGCTGAGGTTCGGGCAGCGTGCCGGTGAGCACGAGCGTCTTGCCGGCCAGCGGCCCCTCGGCGGCGCCGGGCGGCGGCCCCTCCTCCTCCATCTGCAGGCCGTGCCCGCGGAGCCGCTCGATCAGCTCGCGGGTGCGCTCCTCGGCGAGCGTCTGCGCGATCGTCCGGGCCAGGATCGGGCCGATCCCGGGCACCTCCTCGATCTGCTCCGCGTCGGCCTCCAGCAGCGCGTCCATGTCGCGGAAGTGCTGGGCCAGCGCGCGCGCGTTCACGTACCCGATGCCCGGGATCCCGAGCCCGTAGAGCACCCGGAAGAACGGCTGCTCCCTCGACGCCTCGATCGCGGCGACCAGGTTGCGGGCCGAGATCTCGCCGAAGCCCTCGAGCGCGGTCGAGCCGTCCTCGTCGAGCTCGTAGATGTCGGCCACGCTCCCGATCAGCCCTCGCTCGAGGAAGCGGCGCACGTTCTCCTCGCCGAGGCCGTCGATGTCCATCGCCCCCACGAAGTGCTTGACGGCCTGGAAGAGCTGGCCCGGGCACGAGGCGCGGTTGGGGCAGATCGTCCAGACGCCGTCCTCGGGCTTGACCGTGGGCGTGCCGCAGGACGGGCACTTCGCCGGCGGCTCGGGCGGTTGGCGCGCTTCTTGCGCCTTCTGCGCCTTCGCCGTGGGCGACACGACCTGCGGGATCACGTCGCCGGCGCGCATGACGATCACCTCGTCGCCGTCGCGCACGTCCTTGCGGCGCAGGTCCTCCTCGTTGTGCAGCGTGGCGAGCTTCACCGTCACGCCCGACACCTGCACCGGCTCCAGCTGCGCGAACGGGACCATGTGCCCGGTCCGGCCGACGTTCCAGGCGACCCGCTTGAGCGTGGTGGTGGCGGTGCTCGGCGGCGAACTTCCAGGCGATCGCCCCGCGCGGCTCGCGGCCGACCACGCCGAGCTGCCGCTGGAGCTCGAGGTCGTCCACCTTCACGACCACGCCGTCGATCTCGAAGTCGAGCCGGTCGCGCCGCTCCTCCCACGCGCGGCAGGCGGCCACCACCGCGTCGACGTCGTCGTGCACCTCGATGTCGCGGTTCACCCGGAAGCCGTGCTCGCGCAGCCAGTCGAGCGACTCGCTCTGGGGTGAACTCGATCGCCCTCCACCGCGCCCATGCCGTAGCCCCACATCGACAGCGGCCGCGAGGCGGTGAGCCCGGGGTCGAGCTGGCGGATCGAGCCGGCCGCGGAGTTGCGCGGGTTCGCGAAGGTCGGCTCGCCGGCCTCGGCGCGCTGCTCGTTCAGCCGGGCGAAGGCGGCGATCGGCAGGTAGACCTCGCCGCGCACCTCGAGCAGCGGCGGCGCGTCCTCCACGCGCAGCGGGATCGCGCCGATCGTGCGCAGGTTCTGGGTCACGTCCTCGCCCACCTCGCCGTTCCCGCGCGTGGCGCCGCGCACCAGCACGCCGTCCTCGTAGACGAGCGAGATCGCCAGCCCGTCGATCTTCGGCTCGGTCACGAAGCGGATCTCGCCCAGCTCGACGCCCTGGCGCTGGAGGTAGCGCTCGCTGCGCACCACCCAGGCCTTCAGCTCCTCCTCGTTGCGGGCGTTCGCGAGCGACAGCATCGGCTGGAGGTGGGGCACCTGCTCGAACTTGTCGAGCGGCTTGCGCGCCCACGCGCTGCGTCGGCGAGTCCGGGGTGAGCAGCTCGGGGTGCTCGGCCTCGAGGTCGCGCAGCTCGTTCAGCAGCGCGTCGTACTCGGCGTCCGAGATCTCCGGGTCGTCGAGGACGTAGTAGCGGTGGCCGTGGTGCTCGAGCTGCTTGCCGCAGCTCGGCGCGCGCGCGGCGGCCGGGCTCGCTCAAACCTCGCGCGCGGCCGGCCGCAGCAGGCGGTCGAGGTCGAAGCCCGCGAGCGCCTCGATGCCCGCCTGGTCGGTGAGGTCGAAGTGGAGCGGAGTGACCGCGATGCGGCCCTCGGCGATGGCCGCGAAGTCGGTGCCCTCCTCCTCGCGATAGCCGGGCTCGTCGCCGTAGATCCGGTAGCGGCGGCGCCCGCCCTCCTCCTCGTCGAGCTCCAGCGGTCGTTGTAGATGCGCTTGCCGAGGCGGCAGGCGCGCGCGCCCCGAGCCTCGCCCGCCGGGCAGTTGACGTTCAGCAGCGTGCCCTCCGGCATCGGCACGTCGCGAGCTCTCGACCATGCGCGCGACGAACGCGGCCGCCTGCTCGAAGTCGCGCGCTGCCACTCGTGCGCCACCCGCGAAGTCGAGCCGCCCGGGTCGGCCTGCTGCGAGACGGCGATCGCCGGGATGCCGAGCACGATGCCCTCGAGCGCCGCGGCGACGGTGCCGGAGTAGGTGATGTCGTCGCCCAGGTTCGCGCCGTGGTTGATGCCCGACACGATCAGCTCGGGCTCGAACTCGATCAGCCCGAGCGCGCGAAGCGCACGCAGTCCACCGGCGTGCCGTCGGTGGCGAAGCCGATGGTGCCGTCGCCGAACTCCATCTCCTCGACCCAGAGCGGCTGGCGCGTGGTGATGCTGCGCGCCGTGGCGCTGCGGTTGGAGTCCGGCGCGATCACCGCCAGCTCCACCTCCGGGACCTCGAGCAGCGCCTCGCGCATCGCGTCGCAGGCCGGTGGCGCTGATGCCGTCGTCGTTGGTGAGGAGGACCTTCATGGCCTTCGAGGATAGTTGGAGGCGACCCCTAGCTCAGTAGCGCACGCTCTCGAGGTAGAGGCCGTGGGCGGGCGCCGTGTCGCGCCGCCTCGCAGCGCGGGCGCCCGGTGAGCAGCTGGGCGAACCGCTCCAGCGTCATGCGCCCGCCGGCCACCGCGAGCATCGTGCCCACGAGCGACGCGCACCATGTGGCGCATGAACGTGTCCGCCTCGATCCAGAACGCCAGCACGTCCCCTGCTCCTCCACCCACTCAGCGCGGAACACTCGCGCTCGAAGCGCACGTGGTCGGTCTGCGGTGGGCGTGAACGCGGTGAAGTCGTGGGTGCCGGGGAGCGCCGCGGCGCAGGCGTCGAGCGCCTCGCGGTCGAGCGGCCGCGGCCACCAGAGCGCCCGGCCGCGCTCGAACGGGCTCCGGCCGCTCGGCGCGTGAGCACGCGGTAGCGGTAGGTGCGCGAGCGGGCGTCGCGGCGCGCGTCGAAGCCGTCCGGCGCGGCCTCGCTGGCGAGCACGCCACGTCGTCGGGCAGCAGCCCGTTCAGCCGCGCGGCCGCGCGCCGGCTCGCCCGCGTGGCTCGCCACCTGCCCGCGCGCGTGCACGCCGCGGTCGGTGCGCCCGGCGACGGTCAGCCGAGCGGCCGGCGGGCGACGGTGGCGAGCGCGTCCTCGAGCGTGCCCTGCACGGTGCGCCGGCCCGGCTGACGCGCCCAGCCGGCGAATCCGAGCCGTCGTACTCGAGCAGCAGCCGCGCGGTCAGGCTACCCGCGCTTGCGCGCGACGATCAGCAGGTACTCGGACTCGATGCGAACGGGCCCGTCGCCGCCTCGCGGCTGCGGACGAGCTCGAGCGTACTCGGCGCGCATGGCCCGAGCTGCTCCGGCGAGCAGCGCCTCGCGGCCGCCACCTGCGGCGGCGCGTCGCGCTCGAGCGTCGGCCACGCTCCTCGGGCGACTCGCGCCTCCCAGACCAGCGTGCGCCGCTCGATCTCGATGCGCGCCGCCAGGCCGTCGAAGCGCTCGCGCGACGTTCTCCTCGACGCCCCACCTCGCGCCAGCGGCTGGTCGGAGGGCGGCGGCGCGTAGCGCCTGCCCGAGCCGAACAGCTCGACGGGAAGCCCTCCGGCGTCCAGGCGGTCATGCCCGACCGTGCCGCCCGGGCGCACGACCCGGAACAGCTCCTGGCCACGACCTCGCGGCCGCGGGCGCGATCATCGCGCCGAACACCGACCCGACGCAGTCGAAGCGCGCGTCCTCGAAGGGGAGGGCCTCCGCGTCGGCCTCCACCCACTCGATGTCGTAGCCCTCCGCCGCGTGCGCGCGCGCCCGCGCTCGACCATGCCGGGCGAGAGGTCCGAGGCCACGACGCTGGCGCCCTCGCGCGCGCACGCGAGCGCGAAGTTGCCGTCGCCCGCCGCCACGTCGAGCACCTCCTGGCCGGCGGAGACGGCGCAGGCGTCGCGAGCGCCTCGGCGGCCGGCTCGCAGCGCCCGCGAGAGCGCGGCGTAGTCGCCGAGGCCCCAGATCTGGCGTGCGCTCCTTGATGCCGATCTACGTCCATACGGCGCGAGCGTATCGTCAGAATGGCGGCGGTGCAATGGGGGCGCTCTCGGCCAAGAGCGATTACGCCGTCCGCGCCATGCTGGAGCTGGCGGTGGCCGGGAGGGCCCGGTCAAGGGCGAGCGGCTCTCCAGGCCCAGGACATCCCGCTGAAGTTCCTGGAGAACATCCTGATCGACCTGCGCCACGCCGGCCTCGTGCGCTCCCAGCGCGGCGCCGACGGCGGCTACTGGCTCGCCCGGGCGCCCGACGGATCGCCGTCGGCGAGGTGATCCGCGCGGTCGATGGCCCGCTCGCCTCCGTGCGCGGCGAGGCGCCGGAGGACCTGGCCTACGACGGCGCGGCGGAGCACCTGCGCACCACCTGGATCGCCGTGCGCGCGAGCCTGCGCAGCGTCGTCGACGAGGTGACGCTCGCGGACGTCGCGGCCGACCGGCTGCCGGCGCGCACAGCGCCTCACCGAGCAGCCGGACGCCTGGTCACGCCGCTAGGCCGGCCGGGGCTTCTTCGGGCTCGCTCCGAGGCGCTCCCCGAGGGACTCCGAAGGGAGCACCCTTGACCTCTGCGCTCAGCCACACGACGTCGCCCTGGTCAGCTCCAGCGCGTCGGCCTCCGCATGGGTCAGCTGCGCCGAGATCGTGTTCCTCCGCCGAGCATCAGCTCCACCCGCACTCGAATCCGAGCAACGCGATGCCAGTGACCACCCCTTCGTGGGACCCCTCGCCCGGCTCGCGCCTGATCGTCGATGTCGTGCGGGCGGACGATCGTCGCCCACCTTCGTGATCTCGCCCAGGAAGCCCATGACGAACGGATTGGCCGGCTGGTCGTAGAGCTCGAGCGGGGCTGCCCACCTGCTCTACGCGAGCGTCGTCCATCACCACGATGCGCGAGGCGATCGACGTTATCGCCTCCTGCTGGGGGTGGATCACGAGCAGGGTGGTCAGGTGCACGTCGTCGTGGAGCCTCCGGAGCCACTCGCGCAACTCGGCGCGCAGCTTCGGGTCGAGAGCGACGAAGGGCTCGTCGAGCCGAGGACGCGGGGTCGTCGGCGAGGGCGCGGGCGAGGGCCACGCGCTGGCGCTCTCCCCCCCAGAGCTGCCTCGGGTGCGGCTTCCGTCGCCGCCCAGGCTCGACCATCTTGAGAAGTTCTCTCGCGCGCCGCGATCGCGGCCTCGCGGCTGGGGGCGGGCCGTGAGGCCGAAGGCCACGTTGTAGCGCCGGTCATGTGCCCGAAAAGGGCGTAATGCTGGAAGACGAAGCCGACCCCGCGCCGCTGCGGGGGGGGGGCGTGGCGTCCTCGCCGGCGATCTCGATCGTCCCTGGTCGGGCCGCTCGAGGCCGCCGAGATGCGCAGCAGCGTCGCTTGCCCGCAGCCACTCGGCCCGAGCAGCGCGGTGAGCGAGCCGGAGGGGACCTCGAGCGACACCCTGTCGAACGACCTACTCGCCGAACCGCTTGGTCACTCCCTTGACTGAGATCACAGGGCTCCCGCTTCTTGTTCAGCAAGGTCATCAGGAACAGCGTAGAGCCAGAGCCGACACCATGAGAACGGTGGCCGCCGCGTAGGCGCCGAAGGCGTTGTGGTCATCGATATAGCGCGCGTGTACGAGAAGCGTGAGGGTCTGGGATTCGCCGGAGACGCCGCCGGCCACCACGATCACCGCCCCGAACTCCCCGAGGGAACGAGCGACGGTCAATACCACCCCATAGGGGAGGCCCCAGCGGATCGAGGGAAAGGTCACGCGCCAGAACGTCTGGCACCAGGTCGCGCCCCAGCGTGGCTGCCGCTTCTTCCTGGTCGGTGCCGATCTCGTGCAGCACCGGCTCGACACCTCGCGAATCACGAACGGCAGCGTCACGAAGATCGTGGCGATCACCATGCCCGGGCAGCGAGAAGATGATCCTGATGCCGTGGTCCGGCGAGGCCGCCGAACCAGCCGTCGACGCCCCAGAGCAGGATCAGGGACACGCCCACCACCACCGGGGAGACCGCGAAGGGCAGGTCGACCACGCGTCTCGATCACGCGCTTGCCGCGGAAGTTGCCGCGCGCCAGCGCCAGCGCCGTGACCACGCCGAAGATCACGTTCAGCGGCACGACGATGGCCACGATGATCAGCGAGAGGTTGAGCGCCGAGATGCCCGCCGGCGTGGTCACCTGCTCCCAGAACGCGACGAAGCCGTCCTCGAAGGTGCGGTAGAAGATCATGCCCAGCGGGCACCATCACGAGCGCGACCAGGTAGCCGATCGCGATGAAGCGCAGGGTGAGGCGGGGCGCGAGTCCGGTGGCCACGCGTCAGCCTCGCTCGTGCCTCTGGGCGCGCGCGGCCAGCAGGCGGAGGCCCACCAGCACCGCGAAGGCGATCAGCAGGAGGGTGACCGACACCGCGGCCGCGGACTCCGGCCGGTCCACCTCGATCTGCTTGGCGATGTACTGCGAGGCGACCTCGGTCTCGCGCGGGATGCCGCCGCCGATCAGCACGACCGAGCCGAACTCGCCGACGGCGCGCGCGAACGCCAGCCCGGCGCCGCTGAGCAGGGCCGGGATGAGGGCCGGCAGGATGATGCGCCGGAAGGTCGTGAGCCTGCTCGCCCCGAGCGACGCGGCGGCCTCCTCGGCCTCGCGGTCCACCTCCATCAGCACCGGCTGCACCGACGCGCACCACGAACGGCAGCGTGACGAACAGCAGCGCGACCACCAGCGGCGGGCCGCGTGGCGTAGAGGTGCGACGTCGATCGGGCTCTGCGGGCCGTAGAGCGAGAGCAGCACGATGCTGGCCACGATCGTCGGCAGCGCGAAGGGCAGGTCGATCACCGCGTTGACGAGCCCCTTGCCGCGGAACTCGTCGCGGACGAGCACCCAGGCGATCAGCGTGCCCGACCACCACGTTGACGGCGGCCACGATCAGCGAGATCGACCACCGTCAGCACCAGCGCCGCCCGCGCCGACGGCGCCGTGATCGCGTCCCAGATGCCCCCGAGCCCTCCGTCCAGCGCCTTGACCGTGAGGGCCGCGAGCGGCAGCAGCACGATCAGGCTCAGCCAGACCATCGTGATGCCGAGCCCGAGGGGCCCGACGCCGCCGACTCCGGCGCGCCGTCCACGGCTGCGGCGGCGCCCCGGAACCGGGACGCCGCCGCCGATCTGTGCCGCAGACGACTCCATCAGGCCCTAGCCGGTGGCCTCTTCGTAGATCTTCGCGACCGAGCCGTTCTCCTCGTCGAAGAACTCGTCGTTGACCTTGCTCCAGCCACCGAGGTCATCGATCGTCCAGAGCTGCTTCGGCTCCGGGAAGTCGCTCGCGAACTCCTCGGCCACCGTCGGGTCCACCGGCCGGAAGCCGGCCTCGGCCCAGACCGCGCTGGCCCTCGGGCGTGTAGAGGAAGTCGACGAACGCCTTGGCCTGCTCCGGGTCCTTGGCTGTTGTTCAGCACGGCCACCGGGTTCTCGATCTTGAACGTGGTGTCCGGCGTCGACGTAGTCGACGTCCTCGCCCTGCCGCGTGGCGAAGATCGCCTCGTTCTCGTAGCTGAGCAGCACGTCGCCGGTGCCCTGGAGGAACGTCTCCGTGGCCTCGCGGCCCGACTTCGGCTGCACCTTGACGTGGTCGCCGATCAGCTTGCTGAGGTAGTCGAGCCCGGCGTCCGGGTTCTTGCCGCCGTCGCTCTTCTCGGCGTAGGGGGCCAGCAGGTTCCACTTGGCCGAGCCCGAGCTGAACGGGTTCGGGGTCACGACCTCGATGCCGGGCTTCAGCAGGTCGTCCCAGGTCTTGATGTTCTTGGGGTTGCCCTTGCGGGTCACGATGGTCACGACCGAGCCGAAGGGGAAGCCCTTGTGCTCGTTCGCGTTCCAGTCCTGCGTCGACGAGCCCGGCGTCGACCAGGCGGGTCACGTCAGGCTCGACCGAGAAGTTGACCACGTCCGTCGGGCAGGCCGGCCTCCACCTTGC
Source organism: uncultured Thermoleophilaceae bacterium (assembly GCA_963811055.1). GTDB lineage: Bacteria > Actinomycetota > Thermoleophilia > Solirubrobacterales > Thermoleophilaceae > JACVRW01. The sequence continues at coordinate 36,073 of CAWEPQ010000019.1, read as the reverse complement.
GCGACTGGTCGCCCGAGGCTCCGTAGGACTGGCTGAAGGACACGTCCTTGCCGGCCTCGGTCTTCTGGAACAGCGGGATGACCTTGTCGAAGCCGACCTTCGGCACGGCGTAGGCGACGAGCGAGAGCTTCGTGTCCCCACCGCTCGCGGCCGGCGTCGTCACCGTCGACGTCGTCGCTCGAGCCGCCGCAGGCGGCGAGAACCGCCAGCGACAGCAGAGCGGTCAGCGAGAGGATGAAACGGAGCGACATACGAGTCCAAGTTCGGGACATTCTCCACCTTGCGAGTCGACTTTAACGGCGGCGGACCGTACCACAATGTCCACCAACAAGGTCGGAAATCGGACTATGCTCCGCGCGAAACCACTCAAACACGCTTTGGTTTAGGCTAATTGCCTCGATTTCACGGAAGGAGCGACATGGCACGCTGGACGCCCGACCCGAGCTTCTACCCCTCACCGCGGCTGGCGATGGACGCGCCGCGCGAGACGTTCGGCTACGTCGCGCTGCTCGAGCCCGACCAGCAGTCGCGCCCGACGCGCTCGGCGTCGTCGACCTCGAGGAGGGCTCGGCCACGTACGGCTCGATCGTCGGCAAGCTCGAGATGCCGAATGCCGGCGACGAGCTGCACCACTTCGGCTGGAACGCGTGCAGCGCCGCGCTGTGCCCCTACGCGCCGCACCCGCACGTCGAGCGGCGCTACCTGATCGTGCCGGGCCTGCGCTCGTCGCGCATCCACGTCTTCGACTCGAAGCCGGACCCGCGCGCGCCGAAGATCGTGAAGGCCATCGAGCCCGAAGAACTGTCGCACAAGACCGGCTACTCGCGCCCGCACACCTTCACTGCGGGCCCGACGCGATCTACGTGAGCGCGCTGGGCGCGCCGAGACGGCGACGGCCCGGGCGGCATCTTCCTGCTCGACCGCGACTCGTTCGACGTGCGCGGGCGCTGGGAGATCGACCGCGGCCCGCAGCATCTCGCTACGACTTCTGGTGGCACCTCGGCACGACACCCTGATCACGAGCGAGTGGGGCACGCCGAACATGGTCGAGGACGGCCTCGTGCCGGAGCTGCTGCTGGGCAAGAAGTACGGCCACCAGCTGCACGTCTGGGACCTGCGCCGCCGCAGCATCTGCAGGCGCTCGATCTCGGCGCGGAGCACCAGATGGTGCTCGAGCTGCGGCCGGCGCACGATCCGACGCGCCGTACGGGTTCGTCGGCGTGGTGGTCGCGTGGCCGATCTGTCCGCGTCGATCTGGCTCTGGTCCCGCGAACGGATCGCTGGGCGTCAAGAAGATCATCACGATCCCTGCCGAGCCGGCCGACCCCGTCCAGCTGCCGCCGCTGCTCAAGGGATTCAAGGCGGTGCCGCCGCTGGTCACCGACATCAACCTGTCGCTCGACGACCGCTTCCTCTATGTCTCGTGCTGGGGCACGGGCGAGCTCAGCCAGTACGACGTGTCCGATCCGTTCAGCCCCGAAACTCACCGGCTCGGTGCGGCTCGGCGGCATCGTGCGGCGCGCGGCGCATCCGGCGCCCGGCACCGCTGAACGGCGGGCCGCAGATGGTCGAGGTCAGCCGCGACGGGGGCGCATCTACTTCACGAACTCGCTCTACTCGCGTGGGACGCGCAGTTCTATCCGGACGGCATCGAGGGCTGGATGGCGAAGTTCGACGCCGACGCCGGACGGCGGCATGACGGTCGATCCGGACTTCTTCCTGACCGACTTCGGAGGGCAGCGGCCGCACCAGGTCCGCCTCGAGGGCGGCGACTCCTCGTCCGATTCGTACTGCTACCCGTGAGAGCCGGCCGATGAGCGCGGCCCTGTGCGCTGGCGGGCTCGGCGCGTTTCACGGCCTCAATCCCGCGATGGGCTGGCTGTTTGCAGTCGCGCTCGGTCTGCAGGAGCGTCGCGCCGGGCGCTGCCGGGCGCTCGTGCCGATCGCGATCGGCCACGCGGCCTCGGTCGGTGTGACTGCTGGCGATCGTCGACGGCTCGCGTGCGGGTCCGCGCGGGGTGGGCATCACGGGGCGGCGCTTCTCTGTCGCGTTCGGGCCTGAAGCTGCTGGCGGCCGCGCACCCGAAGTGGGTCGGGCGGGCTACGGCCCGCGAGCTCGCTGGTGTCGTTCCTGATGTCCACCGCGCACGGCGCCGGGCTGATGCTGCTGCCGGTCGTGGACTCTCACGACCAGGCCCCACACGACCCGCTCACCGCCGTCGGAGGGATGTCCCTGGACGCCTTCGGACTCGCTGCGGTGCACACCGCCGCGATGCTGGCGACCATGGCCGCGATCTCGCTGCTCGTCTACCAGGTGGTGGGTGTGGGCTTCCTCCGCAGGGGCTGGGTCAACGTCGACCGTGTGTGGGCCGGCGCGCTGGTTACCGCCGGCACGGTGACGCTCGTCACCTGAGCGGGAGCGCGCTAGGGTCGCTCGCGGTGGAGGAGATCGCGCCCGGCATCTGGCACTGGAAGGCCGAGCACCCGCGGATCGGGGCAAAGGTGAGCTCGTACTTCCTCCCCGGCCCGGCGGTGCTTCTCGACCCGCTCGTGCCGGACGCCGAGCTCGAGCAGCTGGACGAGCTCGGCCCGCCGCGGCACATCCTCCTCACCAACCGCCACCACTGGCGCGACTGCACGCAAGCTCGCGGAGCGCTACGACATCACCGTGCGCGCGCCGCGCACGGGCATGCACGAGTTCGACGACGGCGACCCCGTGGAGCCCTACGACTTCGGGGAGACCGTCGCCGGCGGCTCGGTGAGCGTTCACGAGGTGGACGCGATCTGCCCCGGACGAGGCCGCGCTCCACATCGCGGAGGTCTCGGCGCTGGCCGTGGCGGACGGCGTGGTGGGCTACGGCGGCCTGCGCTTCGTGTCGGACCGGCTGATGGACGATCCCGAGGAGACCAAGGCCGGCCTGCGGGCGGCCTACGCCGCGCCTCAGCGAGGAGCTCGACTTCGAGAACCTGCTGCTGGCCCACGGCGAACCGGTGGTCGGCGGCGCCCGCGAGGCGCTGCGCCGCGTTCGCGGCGGGCTGATGCCTCAGCCCAGGTAGCGCTCGTGGATCGCCTCCCAGCCGGGCAGCGTCACGAGGTCCGTCGCCCGCCCGTCCAGAGCGTCCGCAAGCGCGTCCAGGTGGATCTTCCGGCGAGCACCTTCGTCCGGTACTCGCCGGGCAGGTCGAGAATGCTGGTGAAGGTGAGCACCGTCTCGTCGCCCTCGGCGGCGAGCTCGAAGCGCAGCACGCCGTGAATGTCACCGCTGAGCTTCAGCAGGCGGGGTGGGTCGAGCTCGGTGATGGTGGCCTCCATCTCGGCCCGGTTGCCCTCGTCGTCGACGTTCAGCCAGGCCATCGAGAAGCGACCACCCGGCTCGAGCTCCACCTGCGCCCTGCCCCACCAAGCGATCAGCTCATCCGGGTCGGTCACGGCGGCCCAGACCCGCTCGATCGGATGGGCGAGCCTGCGCTCGAAGCGCAGCACGCTCTTGCCGTCGGCTCGAACCTCGAGCCCTCCGTCAGCGGTGGTCATCGTCTCTCGCTTTCTCATCGAGGTGCCGTTCAAGGGCGTCGAGTCGTCCGGCCCATCAGCCGGCGGTAGGGCTGGATCCAGGCGTCCACCTCCGCCAGCGCGTCCGGTCGTAGCTCGTACCAGCGCGTCTGGGCCTCCGGCCGCACGCGAACCAGTCCCGCCTCGCGCAGGACCCTCAGGTGCTTGGACGTGCCGGGCTGGCTGAGGCCGAGCCGCTCCACGAGATCGCCCACGGACCTGGGCTCCTCCCTCAGGAGATCCAGGATCCGCCGCCTGGCCGGCTCTGCGAGGACCGCGAAGGCAGTTGCCATGAGATGAATATAACTCATTTGGCATATAACGTCCCCTATGGTAAGGAGGGTGAGACGAGCACTGGTCGCAGGCCTGGCGGTCGCAGGCCTGGTGGCATGTGGCGAGGACTCCGAGGACGACCACGGCCGGCGGCCGCCGCCGCCGTCGGAGCCGACCGCCTCCGAGGCGCCTCCGCCACGGCGCGGCCCGCTGGTGAAGCTGCGCGACTCCGAATATGGCCGCGTGCTCTTCAGCGGGAAGGACCAGGCCGTCTACCTCTTCACCGAGGACGACCGCCGGCGCAGCCGCTGCTACGGCGACTGCGCGAAGGCCTGGCCCCCCTTCTACTCGAAGGGCCGCCCGCGCGCCGGACGCGGCGTCAAGCAGTCCCTGCTCGGCACCACCAAACGCCGCGACGGGCGCCGCCAGGTCACCTACGGCGGCCACCCGCTCTACTTCTACGACGAGCCGCCCCGCCAGATCCTCTGCCAGAACGTCGTCGAGTTCGGCGGAACCTGGCTGGTCGTGAACCCAGCAGGAAAGCCCGTTCGCTGAGGACGGACCGTGCCGGGCGAGCGCAAGCCCACCGCCCAGAAACCCAGGAGAACCGCTAGACGAGCTCGAGGAAGACCATCTCGGTCGAGTCCGACTTCCGCGGCCCCAGCTTCAGGATGCGGGTGTAGCCGCCCTCGCGCTCCGCGTAGCGCGGGGCGATCTCCTCGAACAGCTTGTAGACGACGAACTTGTCCTGGCCGAGGCGCGCCATCGCGAGGCGGCGGGCAGTGGCCGTCGCCCTTCTTGGCGAGCGTGATCAGCCGCTCGAGCTCCGGCTTGACCGCCTTGGCCTTGGCCTCGGTCGTCTGGATGCGCTCGTGGTCGATCACCTCGCGGCAGAGGTTCATGAACAGCGCCTTGCGGTGCGCCGCGTCACGCGACAGCTTGCCCCTCTGCTTGCGGTGGCGCATGGCCGGACGATCCTACCTCTGCTAGCCCGCGCGCAGCCCCAGGCCGCGCGCGTCGAGGGTCTCCTTGACCTCCTCGATCGACTTGCGGCCGAAGTTCGGGATCGCCGCCAGCTCGGACTCGGACTTCTGCACCAGGTCGCCGACCGTCTGGATGCCGGCGCGCTTGAGGCAGTTGTACGAGCGGACGCCCAGCTCGAGCTCCTCGATCAGGATGTCGTCCATCCCGCCGGCACCGGGCGCTCCGGCGCCGTCGCCGCCAGCCCGCCGCTCGCCGGCCACGAGCGCGGCGCCCTGGTCGCGCAGGGCCTCCACGCGGTCGGCGTCGGTGAAGATCGCCAGGTACTTGATGAGGATCTCGGCGGCCTCGCGCAGCGCGGCCTGCGGGTCGAGCGAGCCGTCGGTCTCGATGTCGAGCGTGAGCTTGTCGTAGTCGGTCTTCTGGCCGACGCGGGCGGCGTCCACCGAGTACGCCACGCGCTTGACCGGCGAGAAGATCGAGTCGATCGGGATCACGCCGATCGGCTGGTCCGGCGTCTTGTTGTCCTCCGCCGGGGAGTAGCCGCGGCCGTGCCCGATCGTCAGGTACATCTCGAGCTTGGTCTTCTTCTCGAGCGTGGCGATGTGGGTCTCGGGGTTGAGGATCTCGACGCCCGAGGGCAGGTCGATGTCGCCGGCGGTGACCTCGCCGGGGCCGGTGACCACCAGCGGCGCCTCGATCTCGGCCGCATCGGAGTGCATGCGGCAGACGATCTCCTTGAGGTTGAGGACGATGTCGGTCACGTCCTCCTTGACGCCGTTGATCGTGGAGAACTCGTGAGCGACGCCCTCGATGCGGACGCTGGTCACCGCCGCGCCGGCCAGGGACGACAGCAGCACGCGCCGAAGCGAGTTGCCGAATGTGTAGCCGAAGCCGCGGTCGAGCGGCTCGATCGTGAACGTGCCGCGGTTGTCCTCGACCTTCTCGGCGGAAATCTGCGGAGTCTGAAACTCGATCATGGGTGCTTCCTTCGCTTTTAGGGCGCGCACGGCCACCGAGCGGCCGCGCACGTCGCGTTCACTACTTCGAGTAAAGCTCGACGATGAGCTGCTCCTGCACCGGCGTGGTGATCTCCGCCGCTCGGGAAGGCGCAGCACCTTCGCGGTGAGCCCGTCGTGGTCGGCCTGGAGCCAGGCCGGCACGGCGGAGGTCAGCTCGGTCGCGTCGCGGACGACCGGCTCGACGGGAGCGCCGGCCTTCATCGTGATGACGTCGTCGGGCCGCACCTGGTACGAGGGGATGTCCACGCGGCGGCCGTTGATCGTCCAGTGGCCGTGCAGGATCATCTGGCGGGCCTGGCGCCGCGAGGCGGCGAAGCCGAGCCGCACCAGCACGTTGTCGAAGCGGCTCTCGAGAAGGCGGAGCAGGTTCTCGCCGGTCACGCCCGGCTGGCGGCTGGCCTTCGCGTAGTAGTTGCGGAACTGCTTCTCGAGCACGCCGTAGTAGCGGCGGGCCTTCTGCTTCTCGCGAAGCTGCAGGCGGTACTCCGACTGGCGCGAGCGGCCGCGGCCGTGGTCGCCCGGCGGATAGTTGCGCCGCTCGACGCCGCACTTGTCGGTCAGGCAGCGCTCGCCCTTCAGGAAGAGCTTCATGCCCTCGCGGCGGCACTGCTTGCACTGAGGCCCCGTGTCGCGGGCCATCGCTAGACCCGCCTCCGCTTGCGCGGCCGGCAGCCGTTGTGGGCCTGCGGGGTCACGTCGCGGATCCCGGTGATCTCGAGGCCGGCGGCCTGGAGCGAGCGGATCGCGGTCTCGCGGCCCGGAGCCCGGGCCCTTCACGAAGACCTCGACCTTCTGGAGGCCGTGCTCCATGCCCTTGCGCGCGGCGGCGTCGGCCGTGACCTGCGCGGCGAACGGCGTGGACTTGCGCGAGCCCTTGAAGCCGGCGCCGCCGGCGGACTCCCACGCGATCACGTTGCCCCTTGCGGTCGGTGAGGCACGATCGTGTTGTTGAAGCTCGTCTTGATGTGCGCCTGGCCGAACGGCACGTTCTTCCGGACGCGCCTGCGGCCGCGTGGGCGTCGCTGGTCTTGCTGAGCCATCTAGCGTTCTAGTGCTTTCTCACCTTCTTCTTGCCGCCGCCGGATGCGAGCCGCGCTTCGGGCCCTTGCGCGTGCGCGCGTTGGTCTTGGTGCGCTGGCCGTTCACCGGCAGGCCGCGCCGGTGGCGCAGGCCCTTGTATGCGCCGATCTCCATCAGGCGCTTGATGTTCTGCGAGCGCTCGCGCCGGAGGTCGCCCTCCACGAGCAGGTCGTCGACCTTCTCGCGGAGCTTGCGCACCTCGTCCTCGGTCAGGTCCTTCACGTAGGTGTCGGGGTCCACGCCGGCCTGGCGAGGACCTTCGTTCGAGGTCGAGCGGCCGATGCCGTAGATGTACGTGAGGCCGATCTCGACCCTCTTGTTGAGGGGAATGTTGATGCCTGCGATGCGCGCCATCTAGCTCCGGGTCACCCCTGCCGCTGCTTGTGACGCGGGTTCTGACAGATCACGAGAACCGCACCGCCGCGGCGGATGATCTTGCACTTCTCGCACATTGGCTTGACTGAGGCTCGGACCTTCATAGCTCCGTGATCCGGGACGTATCGAAAGAGGGACGGCGCGGAGCCCAGGAGACGGCTCCAGCGCCGACCGGAAAGAGTAGCAGTCAGGCGCGCTGGCAGCCTGCGCCCCGACCGGGTGCCGCGCTCACTCGGCGTCGAGGTGCCAGGGGGTGAGGATGCGCGGGCCGTCGGCCGTGATGGCCACCGTGTGCTCGAAATGGGCCGCCAGCGAGCCGTCCTGCGGAGTAGACCGCCCAGTTGTCGGAGCCCATCCGCACCTGGTGGCCGCCCACGTTGACCATCGGCTCGATGGCGAGCACCATGCCCTCCTCCAGCTCGGGCCCGGTGCCGGGCTCGCCGAAGTTGGGGATCTGCGGGTCCTCGTGCATGTCGCGGCCGATTCCGTGGCCCACCAGCGAGCGGATCACGGCGAAGCCGTCGCTCTCGACGCGCGTCTGCACGGCGTGCGAGACGTCGCCCAGGCGGTTGCCGGGCCGGCACTGCTCGACCGCGTCGAACAGCGACGCGCGCGTGGTGGCGAGCAGGCGCTGTGGCGACCGGCGTGACGTTGCCGATCGGGTGGGTGATCGCGGCGTCGGCCACCCAGCCGTCGAGGACCACGCCGATGTCGACGGACAGGATGTCGCCGCGCTTGCAGCGCGTAGGAGCCCGGGATGCCGTGCACGACCATCGAGTTCGGCGAGGCGCAGATCGAGCCGGGGAAGCCGCGGTAGCCCTTGAAGGCGGGCTCGGCGCCCTGCGAGCGGATGAAGCGCTCGGCGGCCTCGTCCAGCTCGCCGGTGGTGACGCCCGGGCGCGCCTTCTCGCGCAGCATCTCGTGGCAGCGGGCGAGCACTCGCCGGCCGCGGCCATCTTCTCGATCTCCTCGGGTGTCTTGCGGAGGATCACCGGTCAGAGCTCGTCCTCGAGCTTGCAGCGTGGCCAGTGTGGCACGGATGTGGCCGTGCACCTCGTCGGGCGAGCGGGTGCCGTCGAAGCGGCGCAGCAGCCCCGCGTCGTCGTACCACTCGATCAGCGGCTCGGTCTGGTCGTGGTAGACCGCGAGCCGCTTCTTCGACGGTCTCGGGCTTGTCGTCGTCGCGCTGGATCAGCCGCGAGCCGTCCTGGTCGCAGACGCCCTCGTTCTTCGGCGGGTCGAACTCCACGTGGTAGACGTGCTCGTTCTTGACGCAGATCCGGCGGCCGGAGAGGCGGCGCACGACCTCCTCGTCGGGCGCGTCGATCAGCACGCCGCCGTGAGCTACCGGCCGCGCCCGCTCGAGCGCCTCCTCGAGCACCTCGGCCTGGCCGATCGGTGCGCGGGAAGCCGTCGAGCAGGAAGCCGTCGTCGGCCTCGCCGGAGTCGAGCCGCTCCAGCGATCACCTTGCAGATCAGCTCGTCCGGCACGAGGTCGCCGTCGTCCATGTACTCCTTCGCCTCCTTGCCGAGCTCGGTCCCCTCCTTCACCGCCTCGCGCAGGATGTCCCCGGTCGCGTAGTAGGGCAGGTCGAAGTCGTCGACCAGCCGCTCGGCCTGGGTGCCCTTGCCCGGCCCCGGGAGGGCCGAGCAGGACGAGGTTCAGCTCGCTCATGGGAGGGAGAGCTACCGTGGTCGGGTGACGACGCAGCTACTTCAGGAAGCCCTCGTAGTTGCGCATCATCAGCTGCGCCTCGAGCTGCTTCATCGTGTCGAGCGCCACGCCGACGACGATCAGGATCGAGGTGCCGCCGAAGTAGAAGTTCGCGCTCGTCTGGTTGATCAGGATCGTCGGCAGCGCCGCGACCGCGGCCAGGTAGAGCGCGCCCGGGAACGTCAGCCGGGCGAGGATGCGGTCGAGGTACTCGGCCGTGGGCCGGCCGGGTCTCACCCCGGGGATGAACCCGCCGTACTTCTTCAGGTTGTCCGCCTGCTCCACCGGGTTGAACGTGACGGCGGTGTAGAAGTAGGTGAAGAGGATGATCAGGAGCGACTCGCCGATCAGGTAGGGCGCGCCGTTCGGGTTGAAGAAGGCCGAGAAGTCCTGGGCCCAGCTCGGCCTGGATGAGCTCGCCGACCGTCGGCGGGAAGGCCATCAGCGAGGCGGCGAAGATCACCGGGATCACGCCGGCCATGTTCACGCGCAGCGGCAGGTAGGTGGAGCCGCCGCCGGCCATGCGGCGCCCGACCACGCGCTTGGCGTACTGGATCGGGATGCGCCGCTGGCCCTCCTGCATGAAGACGATCGCCGCGATGATCGCCAGCGCCAGGAAGGGCATCATCACGACGAAGATCTGGTCCGGGTTGGTCCACCACGCCTGGATGCCGTTCGGGCAGGCCGGACGCGATCGAGGCGAAGATCATCAGCGAGATGCCGTTGCCGATGCCGCGCTGGGTGATCAGCTCGCCGAGCCACATCAGCAGCACGCAGCCGGCGGTGAGCGTCATGACGATCACGAAGACGCGCCCGAAGGTGAAGTTCTCGACCACGTCGGCGCTGCCGCTCGAGAAGGTGCGGAAGAGGAAGACGTAGCCGATCGACTGGCCGAAGGCGAGGGCGACGGTGAGGTAGCGCGTGTACTGGGTGATCTTCTGCTGGCCGACCTCGCCCTCCTTGCGGAGCTTCTCGAGCGAGGGCACCACGACCGGTCAGCAGCTGCAGGATGATCGAGGCCGTGATGTAGGGCATGATCCCGAGCGCGAAGATCGCGAAGCGCTGGAGCGAGCCGCCGGAGAACAGGTTCAGGAAGCCGAGGACGTTCGAGCCGCTGAAGTTCTCGGAGATGTCCTTGACGGCGTCGATGTTGATGCCGGGCGCCGGGATGTAGGCGCCGATGCGGTAGAGCGCCAGCATCGCCGGCGGTGAACGCGAGCTTCTTCCGGATGTCGGGGACCCGGAACGCGTTCAGGAACGTCTCGAGCACGCGGCTACCCCTCGATCACGACTGGCAGGTGCCGCCCGCGGCCTCGATCTTCTCGCGCGCGGTGGCGGAGAAGCCGTGGGCGTGCACGGTGAGCGCCTTGGACAGCTCGCCCTGCCCGAGCACCTTCACCGGCACGTCGCGGCGCGTGGCCAGGCCGGCTGCGCGCAGCGAGTCGGGCGTGACCTCGGCGCCCTTGTCGAAGCGCGCCTCGAGGTCGCGCAGGTTCACGGGCTGGGTGTGCGTGCGGAACTTCTCGAAGGGCATCGACTTCTTCATGTGCGGGCCGCGCAGCTTGCGCATCCGCATGTGGATCGGGTTCTGGCCGCCCTCGAAGCCGACGCGCTTCTTCGCGCCCGAGCGCGAGCCGGCGCCCTTGTGGCCGCGGCCCGAGGTCTTGCCGGTGCCCGAGCCCTCGCCGCGGCCGACGCGCTTGCGCGGCTTGCGCGAGCCGGGGGCCGGCTTCAGGGTGTGGAGGCCGATGCGCTCGTTCGTCAGCTGCGCCTTCAGCCATCGTCACCTCCACGAGGTGCGGACGACCTTGGCCACGAGCCGCGGACGGTCGGATCGTCGGGGCGCTCGGTGGTGCTGCCGATCCGGCCGAGGCCGAGCGTGCGCAGCGTCTCGCGCTGCTTGCGGCTCGAGCCGTTGGCCGAGCGCACCTGGGTGATGCGCAGCGCCATCGGCGGCCATCAGGCGCCGGCTCCTCCGTCGGGCCGCCCGCGGCGGCACGGCGGCCTCGGCCGGCTCGACGGTCGTCGCATGCCGAGCACCTCGCGGACGGTCAGGCCGCGCAGCTCGGCGACCTCGCTGCGGGGCTGCGCAGCGCCTGCAGAGCGCGCGACGGTGGCCTTCACGAGGTTGATCGGGTTCTGGCTGCCGAGCGACTTGGAGAGCACGTCGTGGATGCCGGCCAGCTCGAGCACCGCGCGCACGCCGCCGCCGGCGATCACGCCGGTACCGGGCGAGGCCGGCTTCAGCAGCACGCGCGAGGCGCGAGTGCACGCCGATGACCTCGTGGGTGATCGTGGAGCCGTGCATCGGCACCTTGAAGAGGTCCTTGCGGGCGCGCTCGACGCCCTTCTGGATCGCCACCGGCACCTCGTTGGCCTTGCCGTAGCCCACGCCGACCTGCGACTTCTCGTCGCCCACCACGACGAGCGCGGTGAACGAGAAGCGCCGGCCGCCCTTGACGACCTTGGCGACGCGGTTGATCTCGACCACCCGCTCCTGCAGGTCCTGCCCGGCGCGATCCCGTGGGCCGCCGCCGCCTCGTGTCCTGTCTCTAGAAGCCATTGCTCAGTCGCTCACCGTAGCGATCGTCCGCTCAGAAGCTGAGCCCGCCCTCGCGGGCGCCGTCGGCCAGCGCCTTGACGCTGCCGTGGTAGCGGTAGCCGCCGCGGTCGAACACGCACGTCTCGACCCCGGCCGCCTTCGCCCGCTCGGCGAGCAGCTCGCCGGCGCGCTTGGCCTGGTCCATGCGGCCCAGCGCCTTCAGGTCGGCCTCGGTCCAGTTCACGGCGGCCAGCGTGTGGCCCGTGCACGTCGTCGATCAGCTGCGCCTGGATGCCCGCGGTTCGAGCGGAACACCGACAGCCGCGGCCGCTCGGCGGTGCCGCGCACCTTGGCGCGCACGCGGCGGCGCCGGCGCAGCCGCGCGACTGGGCTTCGTGGTGGTCGCTCATGCGCGCTTACCGACCTTCCGGGCCACGTGCTCGCCCTCGTAGCGGATGCCCTTGCCCTTGTAGGGCTCGGGCGGGCGCTGCTTGCGGATGCTGGCGGCGATCTCGCCGACCGCCTGCTTGGAGATGCCGCGCACGACGATGCGGGTGGGCAGCGGCACCTCGAACTCGATGCCGTCGGGCGCCTCGATCTCGACCGGGTGCGAGTAGCCGAGCGCCAGCACGAGCTTGCGTGCCCTGGAGCTGGGCGCGGTAGCCGACGCCCTGGATCTCGAGGCGCTTCTCGAAGCCGTTGGTGACGCCCTCGACCATGTTCGCGATCAGGCTGCGGGTGAGGCCGTGCAGCGCGCGGTGCTCGCCGCGGTCGGTGGGGCGCGCTGACGACGATCTGGCCGTCCTCCTGCTTCACGACCGATCTCGCGCGCTCACGCGCTCGTGCAGCTCGCCCTTGGGGCCCTTCACGCGCACGAGCTCGGGCTCGATCGCCACCTCCACGCCCGTCGGGCACGGGGATGGGCTGCTTTCCGATGCGGCTCACGACGCTCCGTTACCAGACCCTCGCGACGAGCTCGCCGCCCACGCCCTCGCGGCGGGCGTCGTGGCCGGTCATCACGCCGCGGGAGGTGGAGACGATCGTGGTGCCCATGCCGCCCTGGACCTTCGGGATCGTCGCCGGCGGCCACGTAGCGGCGGCGGCCCGGCTTCGACACGCGCTGGATGCCCGAGATCACCGGCTTGCGGTCCTCCGTGTACTTGAGGCGCACGCGCAGGATCCGCCCCACGCGGGCGGGCTCGACGCGAAGTCCTCGATGTAGCCCTGCTCGCGCAGGATGCGCGCGAGCTCCGCCTTGAAGGTCGAAGCGGGCATCTCCACGTCGTCGTGGTCGGCGTGCAGCCCGTTGCGGATGCGGGTCAGGAAGTCGGCGATGGGGTCGGTCATGCGACATCGGCTACCAGCTCGACTTCGTGAGCCCGGGGATCATTGCCCTCGTGGGCGATCTCGCGCAGGCAGATGCGGCAGAGCCCGAACTTGCGCAGGTAGGCGCGCGGGCGCCCGCACCGCTTGCAGCGGTTGTAGTTGCGGGTCTTGTACTTCGATCCGCGCTTCTGGCGGACCACCTGTGAAGTCTTGGCCATCTACTCCTCTTCGCCTTGCTGCTCTTCGGCCTCGCCGCGTCCTCCGCCGCGACCGGCTTCTCGTAGGCCTCGGGGTTCTCTTCCTTGAGCTGCTCCAGCGCCGCCTGCTCGGCCTCGGCCCGCAGGCGGGCCTCCTCCTTGCGCTGCTCCTCGGCGGCCGCCGCCTCCTCGGACGGCGCCTCCCCGGGCGCGCCCTCGCGCGAGAAGGGCATGCCCGAGCTCGCGCAACAGATCGTAGGCCTGCTCGTCGGTGGCGGCCGATGTCGTGATCGTCACGTCGAGGCCGCGCACCTGGTCGATCGCGTCGTAGTCGATCTCGGGGAAGATGATCTGCTCGCGGACGCCCATCGAGTAGTTGCCGCGCCCGTCGAAGGAGCGCGGGTTGAGCCCGCGGAAGTCGCGGATGCGCGGGATCGCGACCGAGGTCAGCCGGTCGAGGAACTCCCACATGCGCGCGCGGCGCAGCGTGACGCTCACGCCGACCGGCATGCCGTCGCGCAGCTTGAAGTTCGCGATCGACTTGCGCGCGCGGCGGACGCTCGGCTTCTGGCCGGCGATCGTGGCGAGCTGCTCCATGGCGGCGTCGAGCACGTTCGAGTCCTGCTTCGCGTCGCCGACGCCCATGTTGAGCGTGATCTTCTCGATCCGCGGCGACTGCATCGATCGAGGTGAATCCGAACTGCTCCTTGAGCAGCCGGGCGGATCTCCTTCTCGTAGCGCTCCTTCAGGCGCGGCGGCACGGCCGCCTGTGGCTTCCATCAGTCGACCTCCTTGCCGGACCGCTTGGCCACGCGCACGCGCCGGCCGCCCTCGCGGGTGACGCGACACGCGGGTGGGCTGGTTCGAGTCGGGGTCGAGCAGCATCACGTTCGAGATGTGGATCGGGCCCTCGCGCTCCACGATCCCGCCGATCTCCTGGGCGCGCTGGGTGTCGCGCAGCGTGCGCGGCTTCGTGTGGCGCTTGACGATGTTGAGGCCCTCGACGAACACGCGCTCGCGCTTCGGGCTCCACGCGCAGGACGCGGCCGGTCTTGCCGCGGTCCTTGCCGGCGATCACCTTCACCTGGTCGTCCCGGCGGATCGCGCGGCATCAGAGCACCTCCGGCGCCAGCGAGACGATCTTCATGAAGTTGCGGTCGCGCAGCTCGCGGGCCACCGGCCCGAAGATGCGCGTGCCGCGCGGGTTGTTCTGGGCGTCGAGCAGCACCGCGGCGTTCTCGTCGAACGAGATGTAGGTGCCGTCGTCGCGCCCGAACTCCTTCTTCGTGCGGACCACGACCGCCTTCACGACCTCGCCCTTCTTCACGGAGCCGTGCGGGATCGCCTGCTTGACGGTGCAGACGATCACGTCGCCCACGCCGGCGTAGCGCCGGCGGGAGCCTCCGCTCACGCGGATGCAGAGCACCTCGCGGGCGCCGGTGTTGTCGGCCACCTTCAGCCGCGACTCCTGCTGGATCACCGGGCGCGCTCCAGGACCTCGACGAGGCGCCAGCGCTTGGTGCGGCTGAGCGGCCGGCTCTCGATCAGGCGCACGGTGTCGCCGATGTGCGCGTCGTTGGTCTCGTCGTGCGCGTGCAGCGTCGACGAGGTGCGCACGATCTTCCCGTAGCGCCGGTGCTGGCGGGCCATGTCCACGCGCACCGTGATCGTCTTGTCGGCCTTGTCGGAGACGACGATGCCCTGGCGCATCTTCGCCCGGCCGCCGGCCTTGGTCTCCTCCGGCTCGGGCGTAGGCGTTCCAGCCGGGGCTGCGGCTGCGCGGCGCTCGCGCAGCTTCGCGCGGTAGGCGGTGCGGTGACGTGCCTTCACGCGGCGCGCCTCGGCGCGCGCGGCAGCGCGCTCCTCGATCGTGCGCGCGGGCTGTCGCCTCGCCGGTGTGCAGCGAGCGCCTGCGCCTGCGGCAGCTCCTTGGGCGAGAGCTGCTCCTCCGGCTCGGCGGGAGGCTCCTCGGCCTTGGCCGCGGGGGCGGCTCGGCCTCCGGCTCCGCTTCCGGCTCGGGCTCGGGCTCGGGCTCGGGCTCGGGAGTCTCCTCGGCGGCCGGCTCCTCCGCGGGAGCCTCCTCCGCCGCCGGGGTCTCCTCCACCGGGGTCTCCTCGGCCGGGGTCTCCTCGGCCACGGGCTCTTCCTCCGTCGCGTCGGGCGTCTGCTCTTCGTTCACGTTCTCTTCGTTCTCAGCCATCAAGTCTCTGCCTACGGATCTCCGCCTCCACGTCGATTCCCCGCTCGCCGGCCACGGTCAGCCCGCGCGCGAGGTCGCTCTTTGCCTGCCTCAGCCGCGCGGTGTTCTCGAGCTGGCCGGTCGCGTGCTGGAACCGGAGGTTGAACAGCTCCTTGCGGGCGTTGTCCACGAACTCGACGAGCTGCGGGTCCTCCAGGTTATGCACCTCGACAGCTTTCGTCATCGTCACTGGCCAGCTCCGTCGCGGGTCACGAACTTGGTCCTCACCGGCAGCTTGTGGCCGGCCAGGCGCATGGCCTCGCGGGCGAGCTCCTCCGGAACGCCGGACAGCTCGAACATCACGCGGCCCGGCTTGACCACGGCCACCCAGCCCTCGGGGGAGCCCTTGCCGGATCCCATGCGGGTCTCGGCCGGCTTCTGGGTGTAGGGCTTGTCCGGGAAGATGTTGATCCAGACCTTGCCGCCTCGCTTGATGCGGCGGGTCATGGCGATTCGGGCAGCCTCGATCTGGCGGTTGGTGACCCAGCCGCGATCGAGCGCCTTCAGGCCGTACTCGCCGAACTCCACGTTCGTGCCGCCCTTGGCGAACCCGCGCCGGCGACCGCGGTGCTCCTTGCGCCACTTGACTCGCTTCGGCTGCAGCACGACTCAGCCGTTCCTCCCGGACCGGCCGCCGCCGCCGGGCCCGCGACCGCGGCCACCGCCGCCGCCACCGGGACCGCCGCCACGTCCGCGCCCACCGGGGCCGCCACCGCGTCCGGGACCGCCGCCGGCGCCAACCGCCTGCGGGGCCTCGAGGTCGGTGAGGTCCTGCGCGAAGCCCTTGGGCATGATCTCGCCCTTGTTGATCCACACCTTCACGCCGATGCGGCCGAAGGTGGTGCGCGCCTCGTAGAAGCCGTAGTCGATGTCCGCGCGCAGCGTGTGCAGCGGCACGCGGCCGTCGGAGTAGCCCTCGGTGCGCGCCATCTCGGAGCCGCCGAGGCGGCCGGACACCTGGATCTTCACGCCCTTGGCGCCCGAGCGCATGGCGGACGTGAGCGCCCGCTTCATCGCGCGGCGGAACGCCACGCGGTTCTGGAGCTGCTCGGCGATCGACTGGGCCACGAGGTTCGCGTCGAGCTCCGGGCGCTTGATCTCGAGGATGTTCACCTTCACGGCCTTGCCGGTCATGCGGTGGAGCTCCTTGCGGAGAGCGTCCACCTCGGACCCGGACTTGCCGATCACGATCCCCGGCCGCGCCGTGTGGATGTTGACCTCGACCTCGTTCTTGTTCTTCTTGATCGTGATGTTCGACAGGCCCGCGTGCGCGAGCTTGTTCGTGATGTGCTCGCGGATGTGGATGTCCTCGAGCAGATAGTCCGAGAACTCGCGCTCGTTGAACCAGGTCGACTTCCAGTCGTGGATGTAGCCGACCCGGAGGGACTCGGGGTGCACTTTGTGCCCCATGGCTACCTCCCCTTCCTTTCAGTCGTCGTCAGTTCGATGGTCATGTGACTCGTGCGCTTGTTGATGCGCGTGGCGCGCCCGAGGGCGCGCGGCCGGTAGCGCTTGATCGTCGGACCCTCGTCCACGAAGCACTTGCGGATCCGCAGCTCGTCGGCGCCGAGCTCGTGCCCGGACTCGGCGTTGGCCACGGCGGAGTTCAGAAGCTTGAGGATGTCCACGGAGACCGCGCGCGGGGCGTGACGCAGCAGCGCCTGCGCCTGCTCGACCGGCTTGCCGCGGATGTGGTCCATCACGAGTCGCGCCTTGCGCGGCGCGGTGCGCACGTAGCGGGCGCGCGCACGGACCACGATCTCGCCGTCGGGCGCCCGTCGCGCGGGGCGGCGCTCCGGCACGCCGGTCTCGGCCGAGCCGCGGCGGCGCCGCGCCGGCTTCTCGGCGGCCTCGTCGTCGGCGGCCTCGTCTCGGCGGCCTCGGTCTCGACCGCCTCCGGCTCTTCGCCGGCCTCCGCCTCAGGGGCGGCCTCGGGCGCGTCGGCCTCGCCGCCGCCCTGATCGTCCTCCTCGAGACGCGCCACGAGCTCGGCCTTCTTGCCGCTCTTGGGCAGCCCGCGTGCCTCGAGCTCCTCCTGGAGCTCGGCGACCTTGAGCGACTCCCAGCCGCCCTCGGGTGCGTCTCCGCCCGGCGGGGTCATCTCATTCTCACCCTGTCCCCGCCCGCGTGCGCGCGGAACACGCGCGTGGGGGCGAACTCGCCGAGCTTGTGACCGACCATCGACTCGGACACGAACACGGGCACGTGCTTGCGCCCGTCGTGAACGGCGATGGTGTGGCCCACCATGTCGGGGAAGATCGTGGAGGTCCGCGACCAGGTCTTGACCATCTGCTTGCTGGCCGGACTCGTTCATGCGCTCGATGCGCCGCAGCAGGCGCTCCTCGATGAACGGGCCCTTCTTACTCGAGCGCGACATGGATTAGCGCCTCCCCTTCTTGCCGCGCCGGCGGCCGCGGACGATGTAGCGATCGGACGTCTTGCGCTTCTTGCGCGTGCGGTAGCCGAGCGTCGGCACGCCCCACGGGGTGACCGGATGGCCGCCGGGCGTGTGGTGCGCCTCGCCGCCGCCGTGCGGATGGTCCACCGGGTTCATGGCCACGCCGCGCGTCTGCGGGCGCTTGCCGCGGTGGCGCGAGCGCCCCGCCTTGCCCAGCTCCACGAGCTCGTGCTCGGCGTTCCCGAGCGCGCCGATCGTGGCGCGGCAGTCGCTCAGCACCAGGCGCATCTCGCTCGAGGGCAGCCGCAGCGTGGCGTAGGTGCCCTCCTTGGCCACGACCTGGATCGAGGTGCCCGCCGAGCGGCCGAGCTGGCCGCCCCTGCCGGGCACCAGCTCCACGTTGTGGACGATGGTGCCGGTGGGGATCGCGCTCAGCGGCAGCGTGTTGCCCGGGCGCGATGTCCGCGTCGGGACCCGACGAGACGGTGTCCCCGACCGAGATGCGGGCCGGCGCGAGGATGTAGCGCTTCTCGCCGTCCACGTAGTGGAGCAGGGCGATGTGCGCGCTGCGGTTGGGGTCGTACTCGATCGCGGCCACCTTGGCCGGCACGCCGTCCTTGCGGCGCTTGAAGTCGATCTTCCGGTACTTGCGCTTGGCGCCGCCGCCGCGGTGGCGCGACGTGATGCGCCCGTGCGCGTTGCGCCCGCCGGACTTCTTGAGCCCCTCCGTCGAGCGACTTCTCGGGCTCGGTCTTGGTGACCGCCTCGTGCTGGAGCCAGGTGGCGAAGCGCCGGCCGGGGCTCGTGGGCTTGTGCTTCTTGATGGCCATCAGGCTCCGATCTCCTGGCCCTCGAACAGCTCGATGGTGTCCTCCTGGTGGAGGGTCACGATCGCCTTCTTCCAGCGCCGGCGGGTGCCGCTGCTGACGCCGCGGCGCTTGGGCTTGGGCTTGACCCAGGCCGTGCGAACGCCCTCGACGCGCACGCCGAAGATCTCCTCGATCGCCTGGCGCACCTGCGTCTTGTTGGCGCGCTCGTGCACGCGGAACGTGTACTTGTTGGCCGCGAGCAGCGCGTAGCTCTTCTCGGAGACGACCGGCCGGAGGATCACCTGGCGCGGCGTGCATCAGGCCGCCTCCTCGCCCCGTGTCGACGAGCGGGCCTTGGCGGCGAGCCGCTCGAGCGCCGCCTCGGACACCACGAGCCGGGCGGCGCCGATCACGTCGGCCACGCCCACCTGGTCCGCGTCGAGCACGCTCACGCCGCGAGATGTTGCGGAAGGACTTGGCGCAGTTCTCCTCGCCCTCGCCGAGCACCACGCAGCACGCGGCCCTGGCCGTCGAGCGTGTCCAGCGCGGCCGCGGCCTGCCTTGGTGGACGGGGTGTCCCACGCGGAAGCGTCCACGCCGGCGATCGAGCCGCGCTCGGCGTGCAGGGCGAGCGCGGCGCGCAGCGCGCGGCGGACGGCCTTGCGGTTGACCTTCACCGTGTAGCGAGCGCGGCTTGGGCCCGAAGGCCACGCCGCCGCCGGTGCGGCTGCGACAGCGGAGAGGGCGCCCACGCGGGCGCGGCCCGTGCCCTTCTGGCGCCAGGCCTTGGCGCCGGTCATGGCGACCTCGGCGCGCGTCTTGGTGGACGCCGTGCCGCGCCGGCGCGCGGCCAGCTCGGCGCGCACCGCCTCGTGCACGAGCGGCCCGTGGAAGCTCTCGCCGAACACGCTCTCGTCGAGCGTCGAGCTTGCCCTGCTTCTTGCCGATGAACGGCGCCTGGGGGGCGGCCATCAGGCGTCCTTCCTGATCTCGACGACGCTGCCCTTGGGGCCCGGCACCGAGCCGCGGACGAACAGCAGGTTGCCGTCGGCCCGGACGTCCACGACCTCGAGGCCGCGCTGCGTCGCGCGCTTGTTGCCCATCTGGCCCGGGCCCCGGATCCCCTTGAACACGCGCGCGGGATCGGCGGAGGCGCCGATCGAGCCCGGCGCGCGGACGTTGTGCGAGCCGTGCGACACCGGGCCGCGGTGGAAGTTGTGGCGCTTGATCGTGCCGGCGAAGCCCTTGCCCTTCGAGACGCCGGAGACCTTGACGGTCTCGCCCTTCTCGAAGACCGCGTCGACCTTCACCTCGGCGCCCACCTCGAGCTCGCCGGCGCTCGCCGCGGAACTCGCAGAGGTGGCGGAGGTTGCCCACGCCGGCCTTCTGGAGATGGCCGCGGCGCGCCTTCTGGAGCTTCTTCTCGGAGATCTCGCCGAAGGCAAGCTGGACGGCGTCGTAGCCGTCGCGCTCGGCGCGCCGGATGGCGGTCACGAAGCAGGGGCCCGCCTCGATCACGGTCACGCGCTCCACGTGGCCGTCCTCGGTGTCGAAGACCTGCGTCATGCCCAGCTTGCGTCCCAGCAGCCCGGCCATCAGATCAGCTGGATCTGGATGTCCACGCCCGCCGGCAGGTGATCGAGCCGCTGGAGCGAGTCGACGGTCTTCGGCGTGGGCTGGAGGATGTCGATCAGCCGCTTGTGCGTGCGGATCTCGAAGTGCTCGCGCGAGTCCTTGTCCTTGAACGGGCCGCGCACCACGCAGTACACGTTCTTCTCGGTCGGCAGCGGGACGGGCCCCGACACCGAGGCGCCCGTGCGCACGGCCGTGTCCACGATCTCCTTGGCGGCCGTCTCGATCGCCGAGTGGTCGTAGGCCTTGAGCCGGATTCGGATCTTGTTCTGAGTGAGTGTGGCCATGGTGTGTCTGGACAGGCTTGGGGGCGGGCCTTCCTGCTGCCCGCCCCCGAGAAGGTGGTCTTTGGACGACCGCCTACTCGATGATCTCGGTGACCACCCCCGAGCCGACGGTGCGTCCGCCCTCGCGGATCGCGAAGCGGAGTCCCTCGTCCATCGCGATCGGCTGAATCATCTCCACGGTCATCTCGACGTTGTCGCCGGGCATGACCATCTCCGTGCCCTCGGGCAGGTTGGCCACTCCGGTGACGTCCGTGGTGCGGAAGTAGAACTGCGGCCTGTAGCCGTTGAAGAACGGCGTGTGGCGGCCGCCCTCCTCCTTCTTCAGGCAGTAGACCTGCGCCTTGAACTTGGTGTGCGGGGTGATCGACTTCGGCTTGCAGAGCACCTGCCCGCGCTCGATCGCCTCGCGGTCGACGCCGCGGAGCAGACAGCCGACGTTGTCGCCGGCCTGACCCTCGTCGAGGATCTTGCGGAACATCTCGACGCCCGTGACCACCGTGCTGTTGGTCTCGGGGTGGATGCCCACGATCTCGACGGTGTCGCCGGTGTGGACCACGCCCTGCTCGATGCGTCCGGTCGCGACCGTGCCGCGGCCGGTGATCGAGAAGACGTCCTCGACCGGCATCAGGAACGGGCGGTCCAGCGGACGCTCGGGCTCCGGGATGTAGGTGTCGAGGGCCTCGGCGAGCTCGACGATCTTCTCGACGTAGCTCTCGTCGCCCTCGAGCGCCTTCAGCGCCGAGCCGGAGATCACCGGAACGTCGTCGCCCGGGAACTCGTACTCGGAGAGGAGCTCGCGCACCTCGACCTCGACGAGCTCCAGCAGCTCGTCGTCGTCGACCATGTCGACCTTGTTGAGGAAGACGATCACGTAGGGCACGTTCACCTGGCGCGCGAGCAGGATGTGCTCGCGGGTCTGCGGCATCGGGCCGTCAGCGGCCGACACCACCAGGATCGCGCCGTCCATCTGGGCGGCGCCCGTGATCATGTTCTTGATGTAGTCGGCGTGACCGGGACAGTCCACGTGGGCGTAGTGACGGTTCTCCGTCTCGTACTCGACGTGCGACGTGGCGATCGTGATCCCGCGCTCCTTCTCCTCGGGCGCGTTGTCGATCTCCTCGAAGCTCCTCGCCTGGCCGCCGTACTTCTCCGACAGCACCTTCGTGATGGCCGCGGTGAGGGTGGTCTTGCCGTGGTCGATATGGCCAATGGTGCCGACGTTTACGTGCGGCTTGTTGCGCTCGAACTTCTCCTTCGCCACTCCGAACTACTCCTTTCAAAGTTTCCGGCCCGGGACCTGGCCCGAACTCGCGAAACATACTCCTATTTTTAAAATTGCCCGCGTTACGCGGAAGCTCCGACCGGCTCCCCGGTGCGGTGCTCGACGATCTCCTCCGCGATGTTGGCCGGCACTTCCTCGTAACGGTCGAACTGCATCGTGTAGTTGGCACGGCCCTGGGTCGTGGACCGCAGGTCCGTCGCGTAACCGAACATCGCCGCCAGCGGAACGCTGCCCTTGACCGCGATGGCGTTGCCGCGCGGCTCCTGTGACTCCACGCGCCCGCGCCGCCGCGAGAGGTCGCCGATCACGTCGCCGATGAACTCCTGCGGCGTGACCACCTCCACGGCCATCACGGGCTCGAGCAGCACCGGCTTGGCGCGCCTGGCGGCCTCCTTCAGCGCGAGCGAGCCCGCGATCTTGAAGGCGATCTCCGAAGAGTCGGTGTCGTGGTACTTGCCGTCCGTGAGCGTCGCGCGAACGTCGACCATCGGGTAGCCGGCCCGGACGCCGGAGTCCAGCGCCTCCTCGATCCCCTTCTCGACGGCGGGGATGAACTCGGAGGGCACGGAGCCGCCCTTGACCTTGTTCACGAAGTCGAAGCCCTCGCCCGGAGCGGGCTCGAGGTCGATGTAGACCACGCCGTACTGGCCCGAGCCGCCGGTCTGGCGGATGAACTTGCCCTCCACCTTCTGGCCGGCTCGCGCACCGTCTCCCGGTAGGCCACCTGGGGGCGGCCGACGGCCGCCTCGACGTTGAACTCGCGCCGCAGCCGGTCCACGATCACCTCGAGGTGCAGCTCGCCCATGCCGGAGATCACGGTCTGGCCGGTCTCCTCGTCGCTGCGCACCTGGAAGGTCGGGTCCTCCTCGCCCAGACGGGAGAGGGCGACGCTCAGCTTCTCCTGGTCGACCTTGGTCTTCGGCTCGATCGAGAGGTGCACCACCGGGTCGGGGAACTGCATCCGCTCGAGCACCACCGGCGCGTCGGGCGCGCTCAGGGTGTCGCCGGTCGAGGTCTGCTTGAGGCCCACGCCGGCGGCGATGTCGCCCGCGTACACCTCCTCCTGCTCCTCGCGGCTGTTGGCGTGCATCATCAGGATGCGGCCCACACGCTCGGTGCGGCCCGTGATCGAGTTGAGCACGCGGCCGCCGGCGCTCAGCTTGCCCGAGTACACGCGGAAGTAGGTGAGCTTGCCGACGTAGGGGTCGGCCATGACCTTGAAGGCCAGCGCCGCGAAGGGCGCCTCGTCGGAGGCCTCGCGGGTGGTGTGGGTGCCCTCGCCGTCCTGGATCTGCGTGCCCTCGATGCCGTCGACCGGCGGCACGTCGATCGGGCTCGGCAGGTAGTCGATGACCGCGTCGAGCAGCGGCTGCACGCCCTTGTTCTTGAAGGCCGAGCCGCAGAGCACGGGGGTCATGGAGATGTCGAGCGTGGCCTTGCGGATGTCCCGCACGAGGCGAGCGGCCTCGATCGGCTTCTCCTCGAGGTAGTCGGACATCAGCTCGTCGTCGTACTCGGCGATGGCCTCGATCAGCTCGGTGCGCGCCTGGTGGGCGGCGTCGGCGAGCTCGCCGGGAATGTCGGTGACCTCCCAGTCCTGGCCGAGGTCGTCCTTGTAGACGATCGCCTTCATGTTCACGAGGTCCACCACGCCGGTGAAGTCGCCCTCGGCCCCGATCGGCAGCTGCACCGGCACGGGGTGCGCGCCGAGGCGGTCGATCATCGTCTTGACCGAGTACTCGAAGTCGGCGCCGATGCGGTCCATCTTGTTGATGAAGGCGATGCGCGGCACGCGGTAGCGGTCGGCCTGGCGCCAGACCGTCTCGGACTGCGGCTCGACGCCTGCGACCGAGTCGAAGACGGCGATCGCGCCGTCGAGCACGCGCAGGGAGCGCTCCACCTCGACGGTGAAGTCCACGTGGCCCGGCGTGTCGATGATGTTGATGCGGTGATCGCGCCACGCGGCGGTGGTGGCGGCGGAGGTGATCGTGATGCCGCGCTCCTGCTCCTGCTCCATCCAGTCCATGACGGCCGCGCCCTCGTGGACCTCGCCCATCTTGTGGGTGCGTCCGGTGTAGAACAGGATGCGCTCGGTCGTCGTCGTCTTACCGGCGTCGATGTGCGCCATGATCCCGATGTTGCGCGTCTTATCTAGTGCGACCTTGCGTGCCATGTTCTCTTCGTTCTCGTCGTTTCCGGGCAGAAAAAAGGCCCTTGCCGGGCCCGGTGCTGCGTGGAGGATGTCGCCCGGCGCGGTCTTATTTGGTAGGAGCCTCCATCGAGCTTCGAGCCCGCTCGCCGCAGCCCTTTGGACCACGTGGCTGAGCGGCATCGCAGTCGGAGGGAGTCCGGCCGCGAAGCGACACGTGATGGTAGCAGGCAATCGGCGCGCGCGAAAGGCCGGATTTTCCCTCCCCGTGCGGGATCGCAGAGCGCGCGTCGCGGTGGTGACGGCGCTCGCCGTGGCGGCCGCTCTGCTGATGCTCCTGTCCGCCTTCTCGACGGTGGTTTCGGTGGACGTGGCGAGCGGCAGCTGCGAGGCGCTCAACGACACGAATCCCGCGCTGGCCGAGCAGTGCGACCAGACCGGACTCGACCGCCACAGCGTGGTCTTCCTCGCTGCTCGCCGTGGCAGTGCTGGCGATGGGGCTGGGCGCCGGCCTCGGCGGCTCCCGCCCGGCGGCCGCGGCGCTGGCGGTGTTCGGCGCGGTGGCGCTCGGCATCGTGCTGCTCAACGACCTGCCGGCATCGAACGAGACCGGGGTGATCGGCCGCGACTTCGCGGGAGCGAAGGCCGAGCCGGGGCCCGGGCTCTACCTGGAGGCCGCCGGCGGGCTGCTGGCGATGGTGGCCGCCGTGGCGGCGCTCAGCCCGGAACCGAAGCGCGAACGACAACGCTGCTGGGTAGAGCGACCACCGACCTGGGCGATTTCCGCTATGAGGGTGGCAGGGGTTAGGGCGTCCGCTGCTACCAGCGGTAGTGGGCGAAGGCCTTGTTGGCCTGAGCCATGCGGAAGATGTCGTCCTTGCGCTTGTAGGCGCCGCCCTGCTGGGACTGGGCGTCGGCCAGCTCGCCGGCGAGGCGCTCTGACATGGACTTCTCCCGGCGCTGGCGCGAGAACTCGACGAGCCAGCGGACTGCAAGTGTGCGGGCGCGCGGCGAGGGGACCTCGACCGGCACCTGGTAGGTGGCGCCGCCGACCCGGCGCGAGCGAACCTCGAGCACGGGGGTGAGCGCCTTGATCGAGTCCTCGAGGGCGGGCACCGGATCCTGCTTGGTGCGCCTGGCGAGGATGTCGAGCGCGTCGTAGACGATCTTCTCGGCGGTGGACTTCTTGCCGTCCGACATCACCTTGTTGATGACCTGGGCCACGAGCTTCGACCCGTACATGGGGTCGGCCTCGACCGGCCGGACGCCTGCTGCAGCTCTGCGGGGCACTAGCGGGCCTTGGCTCCGTACTGGGAGCGGGCCTTCTTCCGGTCCGACACGCCGGCGGCGTCGAGCGTGCCGCGGACGACCTTGTAGCGCACGCCCGGGAGGTCCTTGACGCGGCCTCCGCGGACGAGCACGACCGAGTGCTCCTGAAGGTTGTGCCCCTCGCCCGGGATGTAGGTCGTGACCTCCATGCCGTTGGTGAGCCGCACGCGCGCGACCTTGCGCAGCGCCGAGTTCGGCTTCTTGGGCGTGGTGGTGTAGACGCGGGTGCAGACCCCCCGGCGCTGGGGAGCGGCGATACGCCGCTTGCGTCCCTGGCCGGACTTGAGGCCTGGCGTGGAGACCTTCTTCTTGGGCTTCACGCGGCCCTTGCGGACGAGCTGATTGATGCTTGGCATGCGGCGCGGGAGGTTAGCAGCGCAGCTGCCCTGGCCGGTGGGCTTGCGCTCCGGCAGCGTTGCCGTCGCCGCCCCCGGAACACAGGGGCTCCCGTATCTTTTTGCTTTAAGCAGGGAGAAAGGGTGAGCGTGGCCGCTGGTCCCTCAGCCACTCCTTCAACGGAAGGCAGTGCTTGGCCCTGGGCGGATCGACCGCGGGCGGCGACGGCTGTCGATTACCGAACGAGCGAGCGAAGCGAGCGAGGGCGGTGATCGACGCCGGAGCGCAAGCCCAGCGGCCTGGGCAAGACGAAGCTAGGCCGTAGCGCGAGCGGCGCGCAGCGGAGCCGGCGTAAGCGCGGCCGCCACGATCACCAGCACGAAGGCGAAGCTCTGCAGGACGATCCCGAGCGGATCGTTCGGCATCGGGTCACCGAACACCAGGATGCCTCCGCTGATCGCGGTGACGTTGGCCGCGGCGCTGGTGAGGGTGATCACCGGGACCGCCTCGCCCTTCTGAAGCCCGCGCGCGGACGCGTAGAAGGCGATGATCGAGGCGAGGATGCAGGTGACGAGCCAGGGCGAGAGGAGCCCGAGGGCGCCCTCGGAGCCGACGGAGCCGGTGAGCGCCTTGATGGCAACGTCTGAGACTCCGAAGAGGATGCCGGCTGCGGTGCCGAGCATCACTCCGTGGTGCTCGTGCGAACCGAGCTTCGGCGAGAGGACCAGCACGGTGCCCACGACCAGCAGAGCAGACTCGAACGCGACCATCGCGGCCAGCGAGTAGCTCGAGTTGGCGCCCTCACCGGACGGCAGCGTGACGGCCAGCAGCACGAGGCCGAGGGCCGTGAGGCCCACGCCGGCCCACTGCCGGAAGCCGACCGTGAAGCCGAACCAGCGCTCGGCCAGGACCGTGAGGAAGACGAGCCCGCCGGAGATGACTGCCTGGACCAGCGAGAGCGGCGCCAGCGCCATGGCGAAGACGTGGAGGCACCAGGCGAAGAGAGCGACGAGCATGCCGAGCGCGAACCACTTGGAGCGGAAGAGGCCGACGGCGCTGGCGATCGGGTGGCCGAGGCTCACGTCCGGCGCCGCGCAGGCTCCGCGATGCTTGAGCAGAAACGCGAGGTTGGTCGCGAACGCGCAGAAGAGCGCTAGGAGAATGCCGAGTTCGATAGTCAAGAGGCGAAGATCCAGAGGTGCTTCAAGAAGTGCTTCATGCGCCCTGGGAGTCGGTGGCGGCGATCCCCTGCGCTATTCGTGATATCGGCTTCTGCGCCTGCCACTTGAATGAGAAGGCGCTGAAGTCGTAGAACGGTCAATACCCACGTAACGACATTCCGATACCCCTGTGACGAACGACACAACTCGCCCGATCCTCTTCGTCGACGTCGACGGGGTACTCAGCCTGTTCGGATTCACGCCCGATATCCGCGAGCTGCCGGGGCCGCTGCACTGGATCGACGGCGTGGCGCACTGCATCCCAGACGACGTGGGCCCGCGCCTCGCGCGGCTTGCGCCCAGCTTCGAGCTCGTGTGGGCCACCGGCTGGGAGGAGCGCGCCAACGAGCACCTGCCGTTCCTGCTGAACCTCCCCTTCGCGGAGCTCCCCTGCCTGCACTTCGACGGCCGGGCGGTGTTCGGCTCCGCCCATTGGAAGCTCGACGCCATCGAGGAGTACGCGGCCGAGCGCCCCGCTGCCTGGATCGACGACAACCTCGACGCCGACTGCCATGCCTGGGCGGACGGCCGCAGCGCGCCCACGCTGCTCGTGGAGACGCTGCCGGCGGTGGGCATCACCGACGAGCACGTGGAGGAGCTGTTGAGCTGGGCCGAGGACATGGGGACAAGGTAGGGGAAGAAGTTAGGGATACCTAAGTACTGCTACGGTCCGGCGCGGTGGCCGCCGCCCGCACCGTCAGGACGAAGAAGCGCTGTTGTGGGTCGAGCCCACGCTGCAAGCGCTGCCCGGTGGTCCTGAAGCGACTGTCGAAGGACGGTCACGCCGAGCGGCTCGAAGCCCGCCTCTACGTGGTCCACGCGCCCAAGCGCGCCGTCAAGAAGGCGCGCAAGCGCTGAGCACCCGCCCCCGCGGCGGCGCGGGAGCGGGTGGTCAGACGGAGTTCTCTAGGACTTCTTCTCGCCGTCGCCGTCAGCGGCGGGGAGATCGGCCAGGTCGCCGAACGCGTCGGCGCCGTCGCCCCCGTTGCCGAAGCCGAAGCCCTCGATCTCACCCGAGTCGGTGAGCCCGAGCTCAGCAGCGAGCTCCGACTCGTCGAGCAGCCCGATCTCGTCCGGCGCATGCCGGCGAATCGGCTCGGTGGGCTCGATCTCGAGCCGCCTGTAGCGCCGGAGCCCGGTGGCCGCCGGGATCAGCTTCCCGATGATCACGTTCTCCTTCAGGCCCAGCAGGCGGTCGGTCTTGCCCTCGAGAGCCGCGTCGGTGAGCACCTTCGTGGTCTCCTGGAAGGAAGCCGCCGACAGGAACGAGTCGGTGGCGAGCGAGGCCTTGGTGATGCCGAGGATGATCTCCTCGTACTCGGCCTGCTCGTTCTTCGCCTTCTTCAGGTCGGCGTTGACCGCGAGCATCTCGTTGCGGTCCACGAACTGACCCGGCAGGTAGGTGGTGTCGCCCTTCTGGTCCACCCGGACCTTCTTCATCATCTGCCGGACGATGACCTCGATGTGCTTGTCGTTGATGTCCACGCCCTGCGACTGGTAGACGGCCTGGACCTCCTTGACGAGGTAGACCTCGGTCGCGGTGCGCCGCGACGGCTGGTCCGGCCCGCCGTAGGCCAGCAGGTCGTGCGGGTAGATCGAGCCCTCGTTGAGCTGATCGCCGGGCTTGACCTTCTGGCCCGACTCGACCAGCAGCCGGGTGCGGCGCGGGAACGGCGTACGCCTGCTCCTCGCCCTGCTCGTCGGTGACGAGCACCCGGAGGCCCTTCTCGGTGTCCTCGACCGTGACCGTGCCCTCCACCGTGGCGAGCTCGGCCTGCCCCTTCGGCTTGCGTGCCTCGAACAGCTCCACGACGCGCGGCAGACCGTGCGTGATGTCGGCACCGGCCACACCACCGGTGTGGAAGGTACGCAGCGTGAGCTGCGTACCCGGCTCGCCGATCGACTGCGCGGCGATGATGCCCACCGCGTCGCCGATCGCGACGACCTTGCCGGTGGCGGGTGCCCTGCCGTAGCACTTCTGGCACAGACCCTCCGCCTGGCACTTGAGCACCGAGCGCACGGGCACGAAGGCGTCGCGATCGTCACCGTAGGCCTCGGCGGCCTCGGCGACCTGAGCGCGAGTGATCAGCGTGCCCTTGTCGATCAGCTCGCGGCCGCGCTTGGTCGCGAAGTCCGCGGCCGCGTAGCGCCCCTCGAGCTGGTTGTTCGGCTGGCCGGCCTCGTCGAAGAGCGGCATGACGATGTGCTCCTTCGTGCCGCACTCCTCGTCGCGCACGATCACGTCCTGCGCCACGTCCACGAGCCGCCTGGTCAGGTAGCCCGAGTCCGCGGTGCGGAGCGCCGTGTCGGCCAGGCCCTTGCGGGCACCGTGCGTCGAGATGAAGTACTCGAGCACGGTCAGGCCTTCCATGAAGTTGGCCTTGATCGGGCGCTCGATGATCTCGCCCTTCGGATTGGCCATGAGGCCACGCATCCCGGCCAGCTGGCGGATCTGCTTGAACGATCCACGGGCGCCCGAGTTGGCCATCATGAAGATGGGGTTCAGGTGATCGAGGTTGTCCTGCATCGCCTGACCCACCTCCTCGGTGGCAGCGGTCCACTTCTCGATGACCGCCTCCTTGCGCTCCTCCTGCGAGATCAGGCCGGTGTCGTACTGGTCCTGGATCTCGCTGACGTCCTTCTCGTAGCCCTGGAGGATCTGCTCCTTGTCGGGCGGGATCACGACGTCGTTCTTCGAGATGGTGATGCCGGCCTGAGTGGCGAAGTGGAACCCGAGCTCCTTGAAGGCGTCGAGCACCAGCGCCGTGGCGTAGGGACCGTGGATCGCCACGAGCCGCTCGATCACGTTGTTCATGTCCCGCTTGCGCAGGGGGGTGTTGACGAACTCGTAGGTGCTGGGGTCGTACTCGTCGCCGAGCGCCTCCTCGAGAGCGCGCTCCACGCCCTCGTTGAAGATGACCCGGCCCACCGTGGTGAGCACGTGGTGGTCACGATGCCGCGGGCGGTACTCGGCGAGGTCGTGCAGCTTGGCGATCTTGCCCTCGTATGAGAGCTCCGCCTCCTGCGCCGAGCGGAAGACGCGCGGCCGTGCGCCGTGCTCCTTCTCGTTCTTCTTGCTCCACTCGCCCGCGCCGAACAGCTCCTTCTCCAGCTCGGCGAGCTCCTCCGGGCTGGGCCCGTAGGTGCAGTAGTACGAGCCGAGGACCATGTCCTGGGTGGGCGTGGCGAGTGGAGCGCCGTGCGCCGGGGACAGGATGTTGTTCGCCGAGAGCATGAGCAGGCGAGCCTCCGCCTGCGCCTCCGCGGACAGCGGCACGTGCACGGCCATCTGGTCGCCGTCGAAGTCGGCGTTGAAGGCGTGGCACACCAGCGGGTGCACCTGGATGGCCTTGCCCTCCACGAGCACCGGCTCGAAGGCCTGAAGGCCGAGGCGGTGCAGCGTCGGAGCACGGTTGAGCAGCACCGGATGCTCCTGGATGACCTCCTCGAGCACGTCCCAGACCTCGGGGATCATCGAGTCGACCATCTTCTTGGCCGCCTTGATGTTCTGCACCGACTTGCGCTCGACGAGCCGCGCCATGATGAACGGCTTGAACAGCTCGAGGGCCATCAGCTTCGGCAGCCCGCACTGGTGGATGCGCAGCTCGGGGCCGGCCACGATGACCGAACGGCCCGAGTAGTCCACGCGCTTTCCGAGCAGGTTCTGGCGGAACCGTCCCTGCTTGCCCTTGAGCATGTCGCTGAGCGACTTGAGCGGGCGGTTGCCCGGGCCCGTGACGGGCCGGCCGCGGCGGCCGTTGTCGAACAGCGCGTCGACGGCCTCCTGCAGCATCCGCTTCTCGTTGTTGACGATGATCTCGGGAGCGCCGAGGTCGAGCAGGCGCTTGAGCCGGTTGTTCCGGTTGATCACGCGCCGGTAGAGGTCGTTCAGGTCGGACGTGGCGAAGCGCCCACCGTCGAGCTGCACCATCGGGCGCAGCTCCGGCGGGATCACCGGCACCGCCTCGAGGACCATGTCCTCGGGCCGGTTGTCCGAGTGGATGAAGGCCGAGACGACCTTGAGCCGCTTGACCGCGCGGCTCTGCTTCTGGCCCTTGGCCGTCTTGACCTGGTCCTCGAGCTCCTCGCGCTCGGCGTCGAGGTCCACCTGCTGGAGCAGGTCGCGGACCGACTCGGCGCCCATGCCACCGCGGAAGTACTCGCCGAAGCCGAAGGGCGAGCCGAAGCGGTCCTTCAGCTCACGGAAGAGCGTCTCGTCCGCGACGACCTGCTTGGGCTCCATCGTCTGGAACAGCTCCCAGACCCCGCGCATGCGCTCGGCGGCGTCCTCGATGTAGGCCTCGGTGTCGGAGATGTCCGCGTCGAACTGCTTGCGGATGTCCTTCTCCATCTTCTCGCGCTCGTCGTCCGAGAGCTTCTTGAGGTTGACGTCGAGGGTGTCGGCCCAGAGGTGATCGTCGTCCGAGAAGCCCGTCTGCTTGCCGCTCGAGAGGTACTCCAGGCGGCGCTCGAGCGACTCCTTCAGCTCGAGGACGCGCTCCTCACGCTCGGCCTCGTAGGCGTCGATGACCTTCTGGATCTCCTTCTCCAGCGAGCCGATGTCCTTCTGGCGCGCCTCGTCGTCGACCCACGTGACGATCGATGCAGCGAAGTACAGGACCTTCTCGAGCTCCTTGGGAGCCATGTCGAGCAGGTAGCCGATGCGGCTGGGAACGCCCTTGAAGAACCAGATGTGCGAGACCGGCGCGGCCAGGTCCACGTGCCCCATGCGCTCGCGGCGCACCTTGGAGCGCGTGACCTCGACGCCGCAGCGCTCGCAGACGATGCCCTTGTAGCGGACGCGCTTGTACTTGCCGCAGTAGCACTCCCAGTCCTTGGTCGGACCGAAGATGCGCTCGCAGAAGAGCCCGTCCTTTTCCGGCTTCAGGGTGCGGTAGTTGATCGTCTCCGGCTTGGTGACCTCGCCGCTCGACCACGACCGGATCTGCTTGCTGGAGGCGAGCCCGATCTTGATGGCGTCGAAGTTGTTGATATCGATCAAAGGGATCCTTTTTCTTGTGCGTCTCTAAGTCGGTCCGGGAGCTGCTTGGCGCCTACTCCTCGACCATCTCCGCGTCCTGCTCCGCCTTCGGTTCGGCCGTTTGGCCGCCCTCGCCCTCGGCTTCGATCTTCTCCTCGGACTCGTCGGCCGCCTGAGCGTCGGTGGCCCGAACGCCCGAGAGGTCGATGCCGAGCTCCTCGGCCGCACGCAGGAGGTCGTCGTCCTCGTCGCGCAGCTCCACGCCCGCCCCCTCCTCGGAGCGGACGTCCACGTCGAGCGCGAGCGACTGCATCTCCTTCAGGAGGACCTTGAACGACTCCGGGATGGAGGGCTCGGCGATGTTCTCGCCCTTGACGATCGCCTCGTAGGCCTTCACGCGGCCGACCGTGTCGTCGGACTTGATCGTGAGCATCTCCTGGAGGGTGTACGCGGCGCCGTATGCCTCGAGCGCCCACACCTCCATCTCGCCGAAGCGCTGGCCGCCGAACTGCGCCTTGCCGCCCAGCGGCTGCTGGGTGACGAGCGAGTAGGGACCGGTGCTGCGGGCGTGGATCTTGTCGTCCACGAGGTGCAGCAGCTTCAGGATGTACATGCAGCCGACGGTGACCTTCTCCTCGTACGGCGCGCCGGAGCGGCCGTTGTAGAGCTGGAGCTTGCCCGAGGCGCGCCGGCCCGGACGCTCGTTCTTGTCGATGTCGAAGTGGATGCCGCGCTCCTCGCCGTGCTCCTCGGCCCAGCGCACGAGCGCCTCGTCCACGTCCTCCACGGTGGCGCCGTCGAAGACCGGCGTGGCCACGGTCACGCGACCGCCGTTCTTCTGCACCTCCTTGTACTCATCCGACCCGTCGTCGTACCAGCCGTTACCCGCGACCCATCCGATGTGCGTCTCCAGGATCTGGCCCAGGTTCATGCGGCTCGGCACCCCGAGCGGGTTGAGGATCACGTCGATCGGCGTGCCGTCCTCGAGGTGCGGCATGTCGGCCTCGGGCACGATCTTCGAGATCACGCCCTTGTTGCCGTGGCGGCCGGCGAGCTTGTCGCCCTCGGCGATCTTGCGCTTCTTCGCCACATACACGCGCACGAGGTCGTTGACCCCGGGCGGCAGGTCGTCGTCGTTCTCGCGGCTGAAGGTCTTGACGTCGATGACGACGCCGCCCTCGCCGTGCGGCACCTTGAGCGAGGTGTCACGAACCTCGCGCGCCTTCTCCTTGAAGATCGCGCGGATCAGCTTCTCCTCGGCGGTGAGCTCGGTCTCGCCCTTGGGCGTGACCTTGCCGACCAGCAGGTCGCCCGAGCCGACCTCGGCGCCGATGCGGACGATGCCGCGGTCGTCGAGGTTGCGCAGCGACTCCTCGGAGCGGTTCGGGATGTCCCGGGTGATCTCCTCGTCGCCGAGCTTCGTGGTGCGGGCGTCGATCTCGTACTCCTCGATGTGGATCGAGGTGAGCTCGTCCTCCTTCACGAGGCGCTCGGAGATGATGATCGCGTCCTCGAAGTTGTAGCCCTCCCAGGACATGAAGGCCACGAGCACGTTCTTGCCGAGCGCGAGCTCGCCGCCTCCCGTGGAGGAGCCGTCCGCGAGCAGCGCGCCCTTCGCCACCGTCTCGCCGGGGGTGACCCGCGGCTTCTGGTGGATCAGGGTGCCCTGGTTCGAGCGCATGAACTTCTCGAGCGAGTACTCGTCCTTGCCCGAGCCCGTGTCGATCACCACGCGTGTGGCGTCGACGAAGTCCACCGTGCCGGCGTTGTCCGGCGAGCACCACGTCGCCGGTGTCCTTCGCGGCGCGGACCTCCATGCCGGTGCCGACCAGCGGCGGATCGGTCTTGAGGAGCGGAACCGCCTGGCGCTGCATGTTCGAGCCCATCAGCGCGCGGTTGGCGTCGTCGTGCTCGAGGAACGGGATCAGCGCCGTGGCCACCGACCAGATCTGGTTCGGCGACACGTCCATCAGCTCGACGTCCTTCGGGGAGTTGAGCGAGAGCTCACCGTCGCGCGAGCGACACTCCACCTGCGGGCCCTTGAGCTTGCCGGACTTGGCGTCCACCTGGGCGTTCGCCTGGGCGATCACCCGGTGCTCCTCCTGGGTGGCGTCGAGGTGGACGATCTCGTCCTGGACCACGCCGTCGGTGACCACGCGGTAGGGCGTGGTCACGAAGCCGTGCTCGGACACCTCGGCGTACGAGGAGAGCGATCCGATCAGCCCGATGTTCGGACCCTCCGGGGTCTCGATCGGGCACATGCGGCCGTAGTGGGTGGGGTGCACGTCGCGGACCTCGATGGGTGCGCGCTCGCGCGTGAGACCGCCGGCCCCGAGGGCCGACAGGCGGCGCCTGTGCGTGAGCCCGGACAGCGAGTTCGTCTGCGTCCATGAACTGCGACAGCTGGCTCGACCCGAAGAACTCCTTCTGGGCCGCCACGACGGGACGGATGTTGATGATCGTCTGCGGCGTGATCGTGTCCGCGTCCTCGGTGGTGAGGCGCTCGCGCACGACCCGCTCCATGCGGTAGAGCCCGATCCGGAAGGCCTCCTGGATCAGCTCGCCCACGGTGCGGAGCCGGCGGTTGCCGAAGTGCTCGTACTCGTCGAGACGCTCCTCGATCGGCTCGCGCGGCATCGACGCTGCCTCGAGCGCGAAGTCCTTGATCGGATCGTCGCTCGTCGCCGCTGTTCTCGAACATGCCCGACTCGGGGATCCCGAGCTCGCGGGGCAGCGCGATGAGCTCCCTGATGAGCTCGATGATGTCCCGCGGGGTGAGCGTGCGCCGGTCCAGCGGCTCGTCGATGTGAAGCCGCGAGTTCAGCTTGTAGCGGCCCACGCGCGTGAGGTCGTAGCGCTTGGGGTCGAAGAAGAGCTGCCCGAGCAGGTTCTTGGCCGCGTCGATCGACGGCGGCTCGCCCGGGCGCTGCTTCTTGAAGAGCTCGATGAGCGAGCCCTCCTCCGACTTCGATGACCTCCGTGTCGGACTCGAGGGTCAGCCGGATGTAGAGGCTGTTGTCGAAGAGCGTCGAGGATCTCCTCGTCGGTGCCCGTCCAGGTCTCGGGCACGTGCTTGCCCTCGCGCAGGACGTCGCCCATCGCACGCAGCAGCACGCTCACGGGGAGCTTGCGCTTACGGTCGATGCGGACGAAGACCTTGCCCTTCTTGTCGATCTCGAGCTCGAGCCAGGAGCCGCGGGCCGGCATCAGGTTCGCGATGAAGACCTGCTTCTCGCGGTCCTTGGGCTCCATCACGTAGGCGCCCGGCGAGCGCACGAGCTGCGTGACGACCACGCGCTCGGTGCCGTTGATGATGAACGTGCCCCAGTCGGTCATCCACGGGAAGTCCCCCATGAAGACGGACTGCTCCCGGATCTCGCCGGTCTCGCGGTTCTGGAACGCGACCTTGACGGTCAGCGGGCGCGCGTAGGTGATGTCCTTCTCGCGGCACTCCGAGATGGAGGCCACGGGCTCGTCGAAGTGGATCTCCTCGAAGACGACGGCGAGGTTGCCGGTGTAGTCCTCGATCGGCGAGACGTCATCGATGGTCTCACGGAGGCCGCCCTTCTCCGTGTCGACGAGCCACTCGAACGAGCGCCGCTGGATGTCGATCAGGTTTGGGACTTCGAGGGCGTTCTCCAGACGGGAGAACGAGCGGCGGGTGCGAGCAGCGTCAACGGGTGCCAACTCGGCGACTCCTTCAGAATTCGAACTTCGAGGACAGGCGGGCAGGGCGCAAAGCGCGACCGACCAGAATAGCAGACTCATGTCCGCCCCCGCAAGGGGCGGCTGCCACCCACTACTTCGGGCGGCGCGGCCATCATGGACCCCGTCCCGAGACGCCGGAGATATGTGCCGGCGCACTAACGAGGGACGGCTACAGCTATAGGCCGTCGAACAGCATAGCGATCGGCGCGGCGAAGCGTCAGTCCCGCGCGAGCGCGAGGCCGGCGAGCGCCGTCAGCGCGGCGGCGTAGACGGCGTAGGGAATCAGGAGGTCGTCCTTGTTCAGCGGTCGCAGCAGCGGGGCGCCGGGCGGGATCGAGACGTCGCGGGCGAAGTGGGCCACCGTCCCCCACGCGGCCCCGTCCGCCAGGTCGCTGCGCGATACCCGCGCGAGCGCGAACAGCGGAGCGATGGCCACCAGGCAATGGGTGGCCGGGCGCCTGGTGCCCGGGGTGGGGTGCTCCTTGGCCAGGGCGAGCGGCACGTGGTCCACGTCCGGCAGGAGCGAGCCGGCCATGAAGCCCGCGTGCCAGCGCGGCGAGCGCGACGGGAGGTTGAGCGCCACCAGGCCGACGTGGCGAGATGCGCGGGATGGTCGAAGAGAGCGATCAGGATCCAGCGCGGA